>CANQZG010000015.1 GCA_947628305.1 uncultured Muribaculaceae bacterium
AGAGTCCGGTTCAATACCGAACTCTTTCTATAACTGGATAGTGTTTAACATGTCCAACTTTTGGGGGGCACTTCATTGGCGCGTCCCTACGATTTCGCATTAAGTCAGCATCACCGCAACACGTTGGGAATCAACCACAATCTTACGTCAAAGGTGCTGCAGTAGCAGCACCCTACCCAGTTTTGCAACATCCTCTTTTGAATAGCCGAGGGTTGAGCAGGGCTCAACCCTCGGAAAGGAGTATAAGGGACAACTGTTTCTGAAAGAATCATTTATGATAATGAATCTTTCAAATTCAAACCAATGATAAAAACAACCTCCAACAAGTAAAGTCGCGGATAATTTGACGGTTATCCGCGATTTTATTATCTTTGACTACATTTTTTTAGAAATTGCTTAACCTAAAAACATACACAATGAAAAAATACGAAGCAACCATTAGGAGGGCACTACTCGCGACACTGTTTATTTCGGCGTTGCCCCCCTACTACCTTTACGCCGCCACAATATCAGGGCGTGTAACCTCGACCGACGGCAAGCCACTAAAAGAGGTGACTGTCTCCGACGGCACAAATGTCACAGTTACCGATTCCAAGGGGCTATACAGCCTACAATCCGATAAAGAGAGCGGATATGTATTCATCTCCACCCCAGGTGATTACATCGCGCCCAAGGAGGGTTCATTCACGCGGTTCTACGCCTACACCGACAAAGGTTCGGACAAACCTGAAAAACATAACTTCGTGCTGACCCCTGTCGACAATTCCAAGTATGCAATCATCCTGCAGACCGACCAGCATCTTACCAACCGCGGATATGACATGGAACATTTCCGCAACAACTTCCTGCCCGATGTCAACAATACCATAGACAGTCTAAAAACATCGGGATACCAGGTCTACAGCCTCGACCTCGGCGACCTCTCATGGGACTTTTTCTGGTACTCGCGCAATTTCACAATAGCCGATGCAGCCAATGAACTGAACAAGGTAAACTGCACCATATTCCCCGCGATGGGAAACCACGACAATGACCCTTACCAAACCGATGACTGGCAAGCCTCTGAAACGTTTCACCGTCACCTCGGGCCATCCTACTACTCCTTCAATCTCGGAGACACCCACGTCGTGATGCTCGACAATGTCATATACACCAACACCGGTGGCAAAACAGGGGTCAGCATGGGCAAACGCGACTATGTACGCACCGTCAACGAAACTCAACTCGAATGGCTGAAACGCGACCTCGCCACTATCAAAGACAAGACACGCCCGTTAATCATCGCCGGTCATGTACCGTTCCACAAAGCCCCATGGCTCGTCGGACAGGAACAAGCCACCGCCCACAACATCGCATGCATGCCCGAGATAGAGAAAATGCTCAAAGGGTTCAACAATGTAACATTTTTCAGCGGACACTACCACCGCAATTTCCAGGTCGTGTCCCCCAATCTACCGGGAACGAGGGAGTACAACGTGGCATCGGTGTGCGGTGCGCTCTGGGACACAGTACGCAAGGGTCACACCCACAACAACATCTGCCCTGACGGCATACTGGCCGGATACGGGGTTCTCACCATGGACGGCTCCACTCCCCGTTATCGTTTCAAAAGTGTCGGTTGCCCTGAGGACTACCAGTTCAGAGTATATGACCTGAACACCACCCGCATCGACGAGTCTTCGATTGTCAACGAGGCAAAAAAACACAAAGTAAAAGACTATGCCGGTGACTATTATACACCATGCAATGACAATCGACTGCTTATCAATGTATTTAATTTCGGCCCAGGATGGACAATCGAGACATGGGAAGAAGGACGGCCACTTGAGATGACGAGAGTCAACGCCCACGACCCACTTTACATTGTTTCCTACGCATGCTCACGCCTTGAGAATAACGAGACTCCTAAAAAGAACAATACAGGGGCAAATGGCGCGGCAAATATAAACCACATGTTCACCACGACCTGCTCGTCACCGTCATCGACCGTCGTTGTGACCGTCACCGACAATTTCGGCAAGAAATACACCCAGACGGTCAAACGACCCAAAGCCTTCTCCAAGGACATCAGATGACACCTGCGTTAGGTAACGTCACGCCGAAAATCGTATCTATAGGAAAACCAATTCCATTATGAAACGATTTTTCCCTATACTTGCAATTACATTAGGGGCTTTCTCATCGAGAGCCGAGCTTGTGACATATCCCGCACCGGCCGAGGCCGTGATGAATGATGCGTTCACGGTCGAGGCCCGTCAAGGCTCGGAATGGCATCCTGTGGCAGTGTATAATGTAAAAGTCGATGAGGTGATTGACACCAAACACACAGTCAAGAACACATCGATGGCCTACTTTGACTTTTCAGGTACGGTCGATGTAAGGGTCATCTCCCGTAAGCAACATGTCGACGAGGCGCGTGTACGCCCGGCAAGCTATGGAATCACCCCATCGGTGAGCGGTGACACCCTGACGTTCAGCCTCGACCGCCCACGGCTGCTTTCGGTCGAGGTCAACGGCGACATCTTCAACAACCTGCAACTGTTCGCCAACCCCATCGACGGCAACCGCCCCGCCAACATCAAGAAATTCCGCAAGAACCGCAACAACATATACTTCGGCGAGGGGTATCATAAAATAGATACCCTCACGGTCAAAAGCGGGATGAACGTCTATATCGCTGGAGGAGCACTCGTTGACGGCGTGATTGAGGTCGTCGATGCCGAGAACGTGAAAATCCACGGGCGCGGCATGGTATATCCGTCACGCAAGATGGGGATGCAGGTGCGCCGCTCACGCAACGTCGAGATTGACGGGATTTTCACCACGCAATGCGCCGTAGGCGGCAGTGACGGTGTGAAGGTCTCCAATGTCAAGGTCATGAGTTACTACGGCTGGGGGGACGGCTTCAATGTATTCGCCAGCAACAACGTTCACTATGACGGTGTATTCGCACGCACCAGCGATGACTGCACCACGGTCTATGCCACCCGTAAGGGATATGTCGGCGGATGCCGCAATATCCTCACCGAGAACTCGGTTCTATGGGCCGATGTCGCCCACCCTATCATGATAGGGATACACGGTAATGTCGAGCATCCCGACACAATCGAGAATATCGTGTACCGCAACATCGATATCCTCGACATGAAAGAGAAACAGCTCGACTATCAGGGCGCAATGACAATCAACACAGGTGACAACAACCTTGTACGTGACGTGACATTCGACAATATACGTGTCGAGAATTTCCGACAGGGACGCTTGATTGACCTACGCATTTTCTATAACAAGAAATATTGCGGGGCACCGGGGAACAACATCGAGAATATCCGCTTCAAGGACATAGTCTACAACGGCGACCGTTCAGAGATGTCGCTGATTATCGGATATGACGAATCGCGCAAGGTCAAGGGCGTTCATTTCGAAAACCTGATGATTAACGGTGTCAAAATCTATGACAAGATGCCGGGCAAGCCGGGATGGTACAAGACCGGCGATATGGGACGCATCTTTATCGGTGAACATGTCGAGGACGTAACTTTTGAATGATGAACAAGATATTTATAATACTGGCAGTCGCCCTGTCGATTGCCGTTTCAGCCGGGGCGGGGATTAAACACCCGTCGCTGCTGTTCACGCCCCAACGGGTGGCAGAGGCCAAGAACCGCGTCAAGACCGATGCCTATCTCAACGAATGCTGGCAGAATATACAGGCACAAGCCGATGCCCTGTTGCAGAAAAATGACATAATGAAAATGGAGTATCTCGCCCTCGCCTACCAGATGACGGGCGACAAGAAGTATAGCGACAAGCTGCGTAAAATGCTTCTTGACATATCCAAAATCAAATCATGGGCCAACGCCGAGATGATGGCACGCAACCCGGCATGGCGCAGCGAACTGCAGATGGCTCACCGCTCGTTTCAAATCGCCCTCGCCTACGATGCCGTCTATAATGACCTCATCCCGGGTGAACGCAAAGAAATCGCCAACGGAGTCTACCGTCTTGCCGTCGAGCCATTGCTCGGTGACTGGATTCTCGAACCGACACGAATACATTCGCTCAACTCAATGGGACACAACTGGTGGACATCATGCGCCGGAATGGGCGCGATACTCGCGCTCGCGATTTCCAATGAGCTGCCCGAGGCCGGGGAGGCCGCCACGCAAGTCGTGGAACTGCTGCCCGAATGGTTTGACTTCGCGGGGGACGAGATTCAGAAAAAGCCACGCACGTTTGACCGCGCCGGAGGCATGTACGAAAGCATCAACTATGCAAGTTTCGGCATAACCGAGGCATTGCTGCTGCGTCTTGCCTGGCTCAACTCCCATCCAGAGGCGAAACTCGAGGAAATCCCGCAGATGTCACAGTTGGCTGACTTCTTCGCCCATGTGTCCTACCCGCGCACGGGAATGCTTTACAGTATCAACTTCGGCGACAGCCACAAGAATGTGACAGGCGAAAGCTCGATGCTTCTCGCCTACGCCATGGGGGAGAAAAATCCGGTGACACTGTGGTATGTCAACCAACTCGAATCGGCACAACACCGCGAAGGATTCCCACGCGTGTTCCCCATGGGATTCCTGTACACGCCCGACCTTTCAAAGGCACCTGTCACACCCGACCTGTCGCTCTCAAAACTATGGGAGGACTTCGGATGGGCCACGATGCGTGATTCATGGGACAAGGATGCGACAATGCTCGCCGTCAAGAGCGGCATGACGTGGAATCACTCGCACGCCGACGCCAATTCGCTCATTCTTTTCCACAAAGGTGTTGACATCATCAAGGACGCGGGCAATTGCAGCTACGGCAAGAAACCTTACAGAGATTATTTCTTCCAAAGTGATGCCCATAATGTCGTGAAGTTCAACGGCGAAGGGCAATCACGCAGCCAACAGTACCATGGCTCGATGCTTCCCGGCTCGATGCACTCGCTTCTCGATGCCGGTGACATCAAATATGTAATGGCAAACGGGACAGGCCCGATGTCAGACAAACTCGAGCGAAACTACCGCCATTTCCTGTGGAACGGAAACGTCATACTCGTCATCGATGACATCAAGAGCCACAAACCCGGCAAGTTTGAATGGCTGTGGCATCCGGGAGGAGACGTAAAGAAACGGGGTGGCGACCTTGTCATCACCAACGGGAATTCATCGGCTGTGATACGTCCGCTCTATCCCCAACCGCTCGCACCCAGCGACTATGTCCACGACTACCCCGAAATGATGTACTGGGAGACAATAGAAGCCCCCACTGAAAAACTCGACACAACCGAGACCTATTACTCATTCCATCTACCCGCCCAAACCGACCGTGTCAAGGGCGTGACGGCCATCCTGCTCAAGGACACACCCGACCAAAAGGAACTGCCGACAACCGAACGACGCGAAGGGAAAAACTGGATAGGACTGCGCATCAAGGACGGTAACAAAATCACCGACCTCTACATCAACCAACTCGCCGATGGGCGCCTGATGCACCTCAATTCATGGATTGACGCCGACGGGTGGACAACTGACGCATACATGCTCGCCGTTACATACAATGAAGGCAGCGACCCGACAAAAGGCGACATATTTATATGCCACGGCAGTTCGCTGCGACGGAATGGAGACGTATATTTCTCATCCTTGTCAAAACTCAACGTCATAGCCAAAAACGAGGGAAAGGCACTCTCATTGCACGTCAACGGACAACCTCGCGTCAACCTCGGCATAAAGAGCTCGGCCTCAACCCTCCGTGTAAACGGCAAAAAGCACCCCATCACACACAAAGACGGCCTCTTGCGCGTCAAATACCGCAACTGACTTAGGAGTCAGTATCATAAAAATCTCTATTGGGTAACCAATAGAGATTTTTAGTTTTCTCACATGAGTATTAAGCCACGCTTAATCGTATCTATATTAGAATTTATCATATCAGTGATGAAACCATTCATTATCATATCGTCCTTATTGTTCACTTCGGCGGCTTTTGCAACAGAGCCGACGCTGTCGATTGCATCGCCCGACGGAAACCACCGGCTCGAGATGTCACAGGCCCGTGTCAACGATTCCGTGGCCGAGGTGCGTTATTCCGTGACATTCCGCGGCCTCCCTGTCGTGACCGATTCCCGCGCCGGTCTCAATCTTGACAACCGTGTATGGGAGATGGCACTCGCTTTGGGCAAACGCAAACTGAAACAACATGACAACTGGATGGACAATTTCAACGTCGATTCAGTGACATACTGCTCACGTGACACCACATGGCATCCGCTGTACGGCGAACGAAGCACCATTCGCGACCATTATAACGGAGCGACAATGCATCTGTCTAAAAAAGACGGTTCCAACTATCGTCTCGACATCGAGGCGAGAGCCTACAACGAGGGCATCGCGTTCCGATATTTCTTCCCCGAGCACCCGGCTGCCGTCTTTCACAAAGTCGTGGAAGACCTGACGCAATACACGTTTCCCAACGGGGTGAAGGCATGGAGCGAACAATGGGCGCAAGCCC
The DNA here is from genome assembly GCA_947628305.1 of uncultured Muribaculaceae bacterium. GTDB lineage: Bacteria > Bacteroidota > Bacteroidia > Bacteroidales > Muribaculaceae > HGM05190. Next base: position 6,505 of record CANQZG010000015.1, read on the forward strand.
CGTTTGAACATGTCGGAATCGATGAAATATCGCGTCCCGTGGAACGTGCGCTCACAATCGAATATCCCGATGGATACTGGGCCGCGCTGACCGATGCCGACACCGATGACTGGTGTCTCACACGGTTCATCGCCAACCCGTCACGACGCAACACCCTGTCATCGGTCATGTACAGTCCTGTCGACATCGTGACCTATTACGCAACGCCATGGAAAGTAATCATGGTGGCTGACACCCCGGGACAACTGCTTGAGAACAACGACATCATCCAAAACCTAAACCCGGCATGCCAGGTCGCCGATGCCGCATCATGGGTGAAACCGGGCAAAATAATGCGCGAGACCACTATCTCAACCGAGGGAGCAATCAAGACTATCGATTTCTGTGCCGAGCATAATATACCTTACATGCTGTTTGACTGGCTGTGGTACGTGCCATGCACCTCTCATGACGGAGACGCCACCAAGGTTGTCGACAAACTTGACATGCCACGGGTTGTCGAGTACGCCCGCGACAAAGGCATCGGGGTATGGTTATATGTCAACCAGCACGCACTGATGAAACAACAGCGCGAATTGTTCCCGCTGCTGAACAAGTGGGGTATAGTAGGCGTGAAAAGCGGATTCGTACAATACGCCTCCCACCGTTGGGCGACATGGCTGCATGATATGGTACGTTACGCCGCCGAGAATCATCTCATGATGAACATCCACGATGAATACCGTCCGTCAGGATTCTCCCGCACCTACCCCAATCTGTTGACACAGGAAGGAATCCACGGCAACGAGGAGTGGCCCGACGCCACCCACAATGTCACATTGCCGTTCACTCGCATGATTAACGGCGCGGCCGACTACACTATATGCTATTTTGACAAACGTCTGCGCAACACCCACGCCCATCAGTTAGCGGCGTCGCTCGTGTTCTACAGCCCGTTGCAGACAATCCTGTGGTACGACACCCCGTCACGATACAACGGCGAACCTGAAATCGAATGGTTCGAGAACCTTGTCACGACATTTGACGACACAAAGGTAATCGAGGGTTATCCCGGCCAAAACATTGTCATGGCCCGGCGCAACGGCGACAACTGGTGGCTCGGCGCGATGACCAACAACGACCCTCGCCGACAGAGCGTGAAACTTGATTTCCTTGACAAAGGCAAACAGTACCTCGCACGTATCTATACCGATGACCCGACCGTCAAGACAGCAACCGGCGTGCGATGCAGTTATTACACCGTCAACTGGGGGAGCACACTCGATTTCAGCTTGATGCCAAAAGGCGGGGCTGCCGTACAGCTTCTACCTATAGACAAAAAAGAGGCATCGCGATACAAGAAATACAAAGGACAGAAACTATGAGACTATATTTCGCAATAACGCTTTCGCTATTATCCATGTCACCGTGCATGAATGCCGGGACATACATCTCCAAGGTGTGGGTCTCCGACCGTGGAGACGGGACATATCAAAACCCGATAATCAACGCCGACTACAGCGACCCCGATGTCATCGCCGTCGGTGACGACTACTGGATGACAGCGTCAAGTTTCTGCAACACACCGGGACTCCCGATACTGCACTCACGCGACCTTGTCAACTGGGAGATTGTAAACTACGCGCTCCCTGCGCTAAAACCTTACGATTTCTATGATACTCCACGCCACGGCAAGGGTGTGTGGGCACCGTCAATAAGATTCCATGACGGAACTTATTATATCTTCTGGGGAGACCCCGATTTCGGTATATTCATGACCAAGACCGATAATCCACGCGGTAAATGGAGTGAACCCGTCCTTGTAAAGGAGGCCAAAGGCATCATCGACACCACACCTCTATGGGATGAGGACGGACGTGCCTATCTCGTATTCGCCTGGGCGGCAAGCCGTGCGGGAATGAACAGCATAGTCACCGTAGCCGAGATGAACCCCGACGGGACACAATTGATTGGCAATCCCGTACTCGTATTTGACGGTAACGATGGCGTGAACCACACCGTGGAAGGCCCTAAATTTTATAAACGCAATGGATATTACTACATACTTGCGCCCGCCGGAGGTGTTGTCAACGGCTGGCAGCTCGCCATGCGTTCACGCTCGCCATTCGGCCCTTACGAATCCAAGATTGTGATGGCCGAGGGCAAGAGTGGAATCAACGGGCCTCACCAGGGTGGATGGGTATCAACCCCACAAGGCGAGGACTGGTTCATAAACTTCCAGGATAAAGGCTACATGGGACGCGTACTGCACCTCAACCCTGTGAAATGGGTCAACGACTGGCCTGTCATCGGCGTGGACAAGGACGGTGACGGATGCGGCGAGCCTGTCAAACGTCATCGCAAACCAAAGACATCGGTCAAGACAGTTGTCATGACCCCGGCCGAAAGCGACAATTTTGACAACGACACTCTCGGCCTGCAATGGAACTGGCATGCCAATTACCGCCCTGAATTCGGGTTCACGTCACGTCTTGGATTCATGCGTGTGTACGGTCATAAACTATCCACGGACTTCGTGAACTTCTGGGAAGTGCCAAACCTGCTGACACAGAAGTTCCCCAACGACAGTTTCACCGCGACCGCCCGGCTAAAAGTGTCGGCCAAAAGCGACCGACAGCAATCGGGTCTGATTGTCATGGGATGGGATTACGCCCGTCTCGCGGTTGAAAAGCAAGGTGATGATTTCATCATAAAAATGATTGAATGTCATGATGCCGAGCAGTCCAACCCCGAGAAATCAACCACCGTGGCAACATTACCGCCGACACGCAAATATGAGGCCGGACTGAACCCCAATTATGAAATCGACATTTACCTGCGTGTCAAAGTGTCGAACGGTGGTCTATGCCGGTTCAGCTACAGCACCGACGGGCGTAAATGGCACGAGTGCCCCAGTGCGTTCAAGGCACGTCAGGGCAAATGGATAGGCGCACGCATCGGCATTTTCAGCGTGCAGCCACACGACACCGACCGCGGATGGGTCGACATCGACAGCTTTACAATTGACAAATAACGATATACCGATGAAAAAGAAAATACTCTTACCCGTTTTATCATTATCAACACTCATAGCCACGGCGGTGGCCTGCACATCGCTGAACGGCAGCACTGTTGACCCGGAGCGAGACCTGACATATTGCGATGAACAGGTACATCGCACCCTTGAGCAATTGACGGAAAACAAGGGAGGACACATCGACTATACAATGCAACCGCGCAACATAGCCGCCGATTCGACATGCTGGCATTGTCGCAAGACATGCCCCGAGGAATGGTGCAGCGGGTTCTGGCCGGGAGTCCTTTGGTACGACTACGAATATACCGGCGACACAACCATACGCGAACAGGCTGTACGTTTCACCGAAAGTCTCAAGACGATAGTCGACGCACCGGTGTTCGACCATGACCTCGGATTCCTGATATTCTGCAGCTACGGCAACGCCTACCGTCTCACCCACAACCCCGAATACAAGAAGGTCATCATCAACGCCGCCGATTCACTGGCTACGCTTTTCAACCCGGCTGTAGGCACATTGCTCACATGGCCGCGAAACATCGAGATGTTCGGTGGTCACAACACAATCATGGACACCATGATAAATCTTGAAATGCTTTTCTGGGCGGCCAAGAACGGAGGCAACCCCTATCTCCATGACATCGCTGTCGAGCACGCCGAGACAACGATGAAGAATCACTTCCGCCCCGACTACACCTCCTATCACGTGGCCGTATACAACCCCGAGAGCGGGGACTTCATACGCGGTTGCACCCATCAGGGATACAGCGACAGCAGCATGTGGGCACGCGGACAGGCCTGGGCCATCTACGGATACACAGTCGTATACCGCGAGACCAAAGACCCCAAGTTCCTTGATTTCGTGCAGAAAGTCGCCGATGCCTACCTCACCCGTCTCCCCGAGGACATGATACCCTACTGGGACTTCAACGACCCGCGCATCCCCGATGCACCACGTGACGCATCAGCGGCCTGCGTGGTTGCCTCAGCACTGCTTGAACTTAGCAACTATGTCGACAAGGATACAAGCCGACGTTACCTCGACTGTTCACGCAAAATGCTCACATCGCTCTGCAACGACCCCTACCGTGCGGGCAAGAAAAACCCATCGTTCCTATTGCACTCCACGGGACACCATCCCGCCGGAAGCGAGATTGACGCATCGATAATCTATGCCGACTACTACTATATCGAAGCATTGACCCGCATGCGTCATCTCAACCGCAACGAGAACATCTGCCAGGTAGATTGACAACAAAAATCCATAAACACCCGATTCCCCGGCTACAGGCACGACAACTGTAGCCGGGATTTTTGTCGAATGGTGAATTTTGCTTAATTTTGTGGAGTCATGAAAAGTTTCAAGGCCCTGTTGATTATAAACCCCATTTCGGGCACACACACCAAGGACTCGATTGAGCCATTGGTGAAAAAACGTCTGTCGATGCTCGGCTGGGACATAGAGGTCAGATACACCACCTGTCACGGCGATGCGACCCGTCTTGCCGGTGAAGCGGTCTCGCGAGGATTCAACGCCGTGCTCGCCGCCGGTGGTGACGGCACAATCAACGAGACCGCGATGGCGTTACGTGACACCCCCGTTCCCTTAGGAATCCTTCCTTGCGGGTCGGGCAACGGACTTGCCCGTCATCTCGGTATCCCCATCGACATCCCCGAGGCTCTTGAGGTCATCACACAGGAACATATCACCGCCGCCGACTACGGCATGGTTAACAGCCAGCCGTTCTTCTGCACATTCGGCGTGGGGTTTGACGCCGCCGTCAGCGAGACATTCGCCCGGCAGAAACGCCGTGGCAAACTAAGTTACATACGCAGCGCAATCAACGAGTATGTCAAGTACCATCCCGAAGTATATTCAATCATGGCAAACGGCGTTGAAATCACCCGCAAAGCGTTCCTCGTGGCCGTTTGCAACGCGTCCCAGTACGGCAACAACGCCTACATTGCCCCCGAAGCATCAATCACCGACGGACTACTTGACATCACAATCGTTCAGTCAGGCTCTCCCCTATTGACCGCTAAGATGGGACTTGACATGATGACCGGATACATCAACAGCAACACTCTTATCACGACCCTGCGCGTCTCCAACGCCACAATCTCACGCACAGCCGATGGCCCCGCGCACATCGATGGTGAACCAGTCCACATGGATAACGTCATGGAAATCGAGTGCCACCGCCAGTCATTGCGCGTCTTCACCCCCGAGCACCACGAAAGATTCCGTCCCCTCATCACCCCCGTCAACTCACTCCTCGCCGACCTCCGCCACTCAATCAACCACCTTTTCGGACTCTGACTTTGCAATAATGATTCTTTCAGAATCATTATCAGGGCACACACTGTCCATGGGTTTCGCAACGCTCAACCCACGGCTATCCCAAACGATTGCTTCGCAATCCACCCGCGAACCCGACTCATGCAACATCGTAGGGACGCGCCAACGAGCGCGTCCGAAATTTTTGTTATGTTTGCGAAATAAAATTAAAAATCATATATTTGCACCGAACTTATACCCAAAAAGTTCAAAGACATATTAATAAGCGTTTCGTGCTTTATCCTGTTACTTGAAATCGCCAAAAATCAACTACAGAGGAGAAAGCGGTCATGGACGCCTATGCGTGCCCTGCATATCCACTCCCGGCACGGGAAACCGATATATCGGCATGGCGTGGGAGTGGACTGTTTATTCTGTAGTAGGCGTTTGGCGATGCCTTAGTAACAATAAACTGAACATCGTTCCACGCTTTTTTATTATCAAAACGCAACATGGGGACGAAATAATATTTATCGCCAATCTCATGTTGCACATCGGAAAGAAAATAAAGGAAATTTTTGACGGTCAACCCAAATCCCATACCATCAATTGGTTCGCAAGCCAGCTGAATTGTGACAGACGTAATATATACCATATCTTCAATCGTCCTAATATAGATATCGAGTTGCTTAAAAGAATAAGCATTATTCTCGGCTATGATTTTTTCAGGGATATATCACAGGAAATGACAATGAAAGAGAAACACGATGATGTATGAAACATCCTGTCCCATTTTGGGAAAATATTGTTCTTGTATCATTTAGATGAGATTGGGCAAAATTACTGAACTTTGTGGGTGTAAGGTTTAACCCATTAATCACTCATTTTATGAAAAAGTATCTAATTCTATTTTTAGCGATTGTCATGAGTTCTATTGCTCTTGTTGCAGAGAATGTCCCAGTAAAGAATCGTGAAAACAAAACAGTCGGCACTGTAACCTATTCTTATCGATATCAAACTAGTAGTAGGGGATGTTTCACTATCATTACCGTATCTAATCAGACAGGTGAATATGTGAAATTGTCGTTCGGAACAAATGCAGGAGGTGCCGAGGGCGTAAATCTAAGACCCTACGAAGAGAACAAAGAGGTCATAATTGGAACAACTAAGACTCCAACAAAGGTTTATGTCGTTGGCAATGAGGCACAGGTTGACTAAAATATTCGGATAACCCTGTGGACGCTTTGAAGCGTCCCTACTTTTAAACATACCCCAAGTATAACGGCAAGGGCCGTGGCGTAATGCCACGGCCCTGTTTATTTTATGGGGATTAACCACTATTGTCAGGCGTTGGTGACGAGGGCGATGCCTCGGAGGATTGCCTCGCGGTTGACACCGAGGAGGTGGTGGTGGCGTTCGGGAAGCGTCTTTTTCAGGCCTTTCATGACAGCCTCGACATTGAGCATGGGGTTGATGCCGAGCAATGCGCCAAGTAGTATCATGTTGTAGGTCTTGGCCGATTTCATCTTGAATGTCTCCTCCATGGCCTCGACGGAATGAATGTTGATATCGGTGCGTTCGGGGAGACGGTGTATTCCGTAAGGGTCATATATCAATGTTCCACCCGGTTTCACCTTTGACTCGAAACGGTCGAGGCTCTGTTGGTTCAAAATCACGGCTGTGTCGTAGGTGTCGAGCACAGGCGAACTGATAGCTGCGTCAGACACGATGACGGTCACATTGGCTGTCCCGCCACGCTGTTCAGGACCGTAAGACGGCATCCATGTCACTTCAAGGCCGTCAAGCAAAGCCGCGTAGGCCAATATCTTACCCATGGAGAGGACTCCCTGTCCCCCGAATCCGGCTATTACAATTTCCTCTTTCATTTGACTGTGTTTTTTAAATCACCCATGGGATAGTGGGGGAACATATTCTCTTCCATCCATTTGTTGGACTGTGCCGCCGACATTTTCCAACCTGAATTACATGTGCTGACAATCTCGATGACTGATGTGCCACGTTTTTCAATCGAGTTACGGAACGCCTGGGCAATCGCTTTCTTGGCCTTGCGCACGGCAGCCGGGGTGTGAACGCTCTGGCGTGTGACATAGCATGTGCCGTCAAGCTGTGCGAAAAGGTCGGATATCTTCAATGGATAACCGTTAAGGTCGACACGTCGTCCGTAAGGGGTAGTCGATGTCTTCATCCCTTCAAGGGTCGTCGGTGCCATCTGACCGCCGGTCATTCCGTAGATACCGTTGTTGATGAAGATAATTGTTATATTCTCACCCCGGTTGGCGGCATGAATCGCCTCGGCGGTGCCGATTGCAGCGAGGTCGCCGTCGCCCTGATAGGTGAACACGACACGGTCGGGATTGAGACGGTGGGCGGCCGTGGCGACAGCCGGGGCACGTCCATGGGCGGCCTCAATCCAGTCTATGTCAATGTAATTATAGGCAAACACAGCGCACCCGACAGGGGCCACGCCTATTATATTGTCGTCAAGGTGCATCTCGTCGATGATTTCGGCAAGGATGCGGTGCACCACCCCATGGGAACATCCGGGGCAATAGTGCATGTTATTGTCATTGAGCAGACGCGGCTTGCATGCCACGACAGTTCCGTTCTGCTTTATTTCTTCAATTGTCATTGTCTTGCAGTTTCAGGGAAATGAGAGATAAACGCGTCAAGCACTTCCTGCGGATTTGGGACAATGCCCCCCATACGTCCATAGTGGTAGACCGGGACACGTCCCTCGACCGCGAGACGCACATCCTCGACCATCTGGCCGGCATTGATTTCAACCGTCAGGACACCTTTGACCTTGCGTGACAATTTCTCGATTTGCCCCTTGGGGAACGGCCAAAGTGTAATCGGCCTGATAAGCCCTATTTTCATTCCTCGCTCACGTGCATCCTCGATAGCCTTCAGGCATATACGCGCGATTGAACCGAAAGCGACCATGAGATATTCGGCGTCATCGGTGTAATATTCCTCAAACCGCACCTCATTAGCCTCGATTTCACGGTAGGTGCGTTGGAAACGCAGATTGTTCTGCTCCATGCGCTCATCGTCAAGTTCAAGGGTGGTCTCCACATTGGGATGACGGCGCGAGGCCGCGCGTCCCGTGACCGCCCACGGACATTGCCGGGCGATTTCCTCATCGGTGCGCCGTGGACGCGCAGGGGGCAGTACAACCTTTTCCATCATCTGCCCCACTATTCCGTCAGCGAGAATCATAGCCGGAGTACGGTACTTGAACGCGAGGTCAAAACCGAGACCGACGAAATCGGCCATCTCCTGCACCGAAGCCGGCGCGAGCACTATCAGATGATAGTCACCGTGACCGCCGCCCTTTGTTGCCTGAAAATAGTCGGACTGCGACGGATGGATGGTTCCAAGCCCCGGGCCGCCGCGCATCACATTTATTATCAACGCGGGAAGCTCTCCGGCGGCGATATAGGAGATGCCCTCCTGCTTTAGGCTTACGCCCGGACTCGATGAGGATGTAAACACTGCCTTTCCGGTCGATGCACCGCCATACACCATATTGATGGCGGCCACTTCGCTCTCGGCCTGAAGCACCACCATGCCGGTGGTCTCCCACGGCATCAGTTCCTCCAGTGTCTCCAGTATTTCACTCTGCGGGGTTATAGGATAGCCAAAGTAGCCGTCGGCACCATAGCGTATTGCAGCATGGGCGATGGCTTCATTGCCTTTCATCAATCTTATTTCTTCTTCCATTGTGAATTATGGATTAGATATTATCAACGGTCAATTACTTCTCGACGGCACGGTACACCGTTATACAGCCGTCGGGGCACACCGTGGCACACGCGGCGCAGCCGATACACTTATCCGGCTCGACGGTGAATGCGAAATGATAGCCTCTGTCGTTCACTTCCTTGGGTTGGAGCGACAATACGTCACAAGGACACGCGACCACACAAAGGTCACAACCCTTGCACCGTTCCTTGTTAATGTCTACCGCACCTCTTACTTTGGGCATAGCGTGATATTGTGGTTATGATTATATTGATGCAAATATATATATTCCCACGCACTTTTCATAACTTTTAACAAAACCTTAACCATTGGCACATATACAACGGAAGTGTGCCGTAACGGCACACCCCCATTATCATATAAGCATCATTTAATGGATATTGATATCATTGCTTTATAACCGCCTCTCTGCCCGGACGCGTGGCAACATACTCCATAATGGAATTTATAGCGAACAGTAGGAAGCCGATTCCCGTAACGAGCACAATCACCGAGGCATTGGCATCGACCGTGTTACACAGAATCACGATTCCCGTCACTATCAATACCGCCGGGACAATATAGAACCACAGCGGAAGCCTAAACGGTCGCGCAAGCCATGTAATAAACACTACATGATATATCCCGCCGAGAATCAGCAACGCTGCAAAAAGATAGATAAATATCCCGACAAAGACCTCCGGGACAATACACATCGCGATGCCGAGTCCAAGGCCGCCCAACGAGGTGATAACCGCAAGCGGCGTGACACGTGCCTTCTCCCGTGAGAAAAGTTCCACACACAGCGTGTAGACGCTGGGGATTATAAACATTATACCGATTAACACGGCTATCCAGGTCAACAGGTCGCCACGTCCCTTGAACGCGATTAACAACGCACCAACGACCCCTACAATCACCGCTGTCATTAGATTACTTCTACCGTTCATAGTCTCAATATAGTTTAAACGTTACTTTTCATTATATTACGCTTATACGGTACCAATTGTTTACGCCCTATAACAAAAGCGGTGCGGCCATGGCCGCACCCTACATTATTCCACAATATTTAAATGAAAATGCCCCCGTGGGAAAACACGGAGGCATTCGATGTCATTACAATATGAATCTATCAATTGCGACGGCGGTCGCTGCGGTTGCCACGCTGCCGCTCCTGTTCCTTGAGAAGCTGCTGCTGGCGACGCTGCGCCTCCTCAAGCCGCGCCATGAACCCTGACTTTTTCTTGGGTTTACGGGCATTGGCTCTCATTGTCTCGCGAACCTTGTCCTCATCGACCACGCGACGGAAGATGTAGGTCTGCACAATGGTGATTAACAATGACAGGAAGTAGTAGTAGCTAAGACCGGCCGCATAGTTGTTGAAGAAATACAGGAACATCAACGGCATCAGATACATCATCCACTTCATCATTGGGTTGGACGAGGTGGACGGCTGGGTCTGCATGTTGAGATAGGTATAGAGTATATTGGTCACGGTCATCAAGAGACAGAACAGGCTGATTTGGTTACCGAATATCCAATTGATTACAGGGATGTTGGCGCTCCATGTCAATATCGAGTCGGGTGCCGACAAATCCTTCACCCACAAGAACGCCTCCCCTCTAAGCTCGATTGCCGACGGAAAGAAATTGAACATCGCAATGAGGATAGGCATCTGCAACAACAACGGCAGGCAACCGGAGAACGGCGACGCCCCAGCCCTTGAATACAGTGCCATCGTCTCCTGCTGACGTTTCATAGCGTTCTCGTTGCCGGGATACTTGTCGTTGATTTCCTTGATTTCAGGGGCGAGCACACGCATCTTGGCCTGTGACATATAGCTCTTGTAGGTGAACGGGAAAAGTATGAGCTTGATAAAAATTGTCAACAGGAGTATAATCACGCCGTAATTGGAGATATACTGACCGAGGAAACTGAACGTCGGAATCACAATTAGAGTGTTAATCCAACGGAACAACGACCATCCGAGCGGAATCAGATTGGTCAGATGCAACTCTTTTTCAGGCACTATATCGTTCTGTATATCGCTCAGGAGCGGATAGGAATTAGGCCCGATAAAGAAGATGAAAGATGCCGGGTTGGCCTTGGCCGTTGAATATTCGACAATGGCCTCGGTCGAGAATTCCTTGAGATAACGCGGGTCATCCTCGAGGACTGTCGATGACAGTTTGGCCGATGCGATTCCCTCTGGCGCGATAAGCACCGTTGAGAAAAACTGATTCTTGTAACCAATCCAGGTGATGTGGTCCATGTCGGTCGATTTCGTGGAACTTTCGCTAAGATTGTCCACGTCACCGTCGGATGTCATGTAATACAACGCGCTGTTACGTTCCTCAAACATGCGCCCTGCCTCGTTGCGGTGCATCCTGTCGCGCCAATTGAACTCCATCTCCGACACATTCGCACCTATGACCTGTCCCATGTTTGCCTGAACGATATCCATGTTGACCGTATAACCGCCGGCGGGGAGGGTGTAACGTATTCCCCATGTCGCGCCGTCCCCGAGGTCAAGTTTCATCAACACGGTCGAGTCGTTCCCCTGCACGGGGGTGAAATAAAACTCCGACGTATCAAAATGATTGTCATCCGACGCCAAGGTGAAACTATAGGCATCAACACCGGGCGAGAACGGTTGAACCGGCACGGAGTCATAACGTTCATAGTCCTTTAACGACGCACGGGTGATGATACCACCCTTTGTTGACAGTTCAAGCGACAGATATTCATTCTCCAGTTTAACCGTGGTCGAGTCGCCATGCAGGCAACGGGCAAACCCGCGGTAACGGGCGGCATCCTCAAGCGAAGTGCGCAATGCCGAGAGTGCGGCACGCGCGGCCACCGGCGACAACGAGCCGATACGGTTATAGATGATATCGGCGGCTGAGATACCGGCCGAGTCGGCGGTCATGATTGTGCCTGACACCGCCCCGTCGGCGGCGACACGCAGGTCTACGCGTCCTGTCGCGAGACGGGCGGTCGATGATGCGGTATCGGCAGTGCCAAGTTCACGCACTGTGGCTACAATCATCTTTATTTCTTCAGGCGTAATCGAGTCAAGGGTGAGCGACGGCGACTGTTCAGTCGCCTGGGCCTCCTGACGCGCCTGTTGCTCGGCCTTTTCACGCTGGGCGGCGATTTCGGCCTCCGACGGCTTGTTGAGCCACATAAAGCCGAATACGACCAACGCCATCAACAAAAGGCCGGTTAGGGTGTTCTTATCCATTTAACGGGTATTTAATATTTTCTATTTTCAAATTACCATTTATTTCGCATCCCCGGCCTCACGTTCATCCCGGTAGGCGATTGCCGCCTTGACAAAGTCAACGAACAGAGGATTGGGGTTCAACACTGTCGATGAATATTCGGGATGATACTGCGTGCCTACAAACCAACGGTGGTCAGGCAGTTCGACAACCTCGACGAGATTAGCATCGGGGTTCTCGCCGACACACTTCATCCCGGCATCCTCAAAACGCTGACGGTATTCATTATTGAACTCGAAACGGTGACGGTGACGCTCCTTGACATCGGTCTTACCGTAGGCTCGTGCAGCCACTGAATCGGGTTGCAGACGACAGGCGTATGCACCGAGACGCATCGTGCCCCCCATGTTGGATATGGATTTCTGTTCCTCCATCAGGTCAATGACATTGTCGGGGGTCGTCGGATTCATCTCGGTCGAATTGGCCTCGGTCAAGCCGAGCACGTCACGGGCGAACTCAATTACCATGCACTGCATACCGAGACAGATTCCGAACGTGGGGACATCATGCTCCCGACACCATTTCAATGCCACAAACTTGCCCTCGATTCCACGCTGCCCGAATCCCGGGGCGATGATGACACCGTCAAGGTCACGGAGCAATTCATCGACATTGGCATCGGTCACTTTCTCGGAGTGGATGAAACGAAGGTCAAGACGACGGTCATTATAGGTGGCAGCCTGGAACAACGACTCGTTGATTGACTTATATGCATCCTGAAATTCCACATATTTGCCGACAAGGCCAATCCTAACCGATTTCTCGGCATTGTGCATCTTGTCAAGGAAATGAAGCCAAGGCGCCATGTGCGGCTCACCCTCGACAGGTACGCCGGTCTTTTTCATCACGATTTCGTCAAGATGCTGGGAGTGCATCTTCAAGGGCACCTCATATATTGACGGCACATCGATTGACTGTATTACGGCATCAGGCGCGACATTACAGAACTGTGCGATTTTACGGCGAACATTTGCCGGGATATCATGCTCGGTGCGCAGGACAAGAATATCGGGTTGTATACCCACCTCTTGCAATTGTTTCACCGAGTGTTGTGTCGGCTTGGTCTTCAATTCCTTTGCCGCACGTATGTAAGGGACGTAAGTCAGATGGATGCACACGCAGTTCTGTCCAAGTTCCCAACGAAGCTGACGCACGCTCTCGAGATAAGGAAGCGACTCGATGTCACCCACCGTACCGCCTATTTCAGTGATTACAAAGTCAAAATTGCCTGTATTGCCGAGCAACTTGACGTTGCGCTTGATTTCATCTGTGATATGAGGAATAATCTGTACGGTCTTGCCCAGATAGTCGCCACGACGCTCCTTGTCGATGACGCTCTGGTAGATACGCCCGGTAGTGACATTGTTGGCACGGGTGGTAGGCACGTTGGTGAAACGCTCGTAATGCCCCAGGTCAAGGTCGGCCTCATGCCCGTCGACCGTCACGTAACACTCGCCGTGTTCATACGGATTCAACGTCCCCGGGTCGATATTGATATAAGGGTCAAACTTCTGTATCGTGACCCTGTAACCCCTTGCCTTGAGCAAGCATGCTAACGATGACGAGATAATCCCCTTGCCGAGAGAGGACACCACCCCGCCAGTGACAAATATGTATTTGGTTTCCACGTGGATTGATATTGATATAGTTCAATTAAGTTGCAAAAGTACTAATTATTCCGACAGGTTGCAAGATTTTCACACAAATCACGCCGAGAAGACCCGAACAATGAACCAAAAAGCGACCACGACCGTTAGATTGATAATCAAGGTTAGCCATAATTGTGTCTTCCCTGATGCGATTGTGCCACGCGATAATACAAAAAACCGCCGCCGTCCCGCCGTCATGCAATGGGGTTGTTTTGCATGACATCGGGTTGCCGGCGGTCTTTTTGTCACGCTAATAATGTTTAAATTTAGGGCATGATGCCCAATTTTATAATTATAAGACGTATATTTGCACCGTTTTTTCACGCACAAGGACTTGAGGAAATCCCACCTATATATTATTCTCACATTATTGCTGACGGTGTTGTCAACCTTTGCCTCCGCACGTCAGGCCGACTCGCAGCCGGCACTGTCACCGATGTATGTTGTCGGAGACACACTCGCGCCGGTTGACTCCTCCGCAACAAAAACATCGACATCCGATACATTGGTGACAGTCGCTGACTCCCTGTCGGCGGACACACTGTCCTCCCGGCACAGGACTCGACGCCGACATCTCAGCCGAGAACGCAAGGAACAGGAGAAACCCGTGGGAAAAATCGTCCGCTCAAAGGTTGACCTTGATAACACTGTCACATTCCAGGCAGCCGACTCGATGATACTTATCGGGAAAAGCGAGGCCTACATGTACGGCACCAGCAATGTGACCTACGGCAACATCAAGCTCGACGCAGCCGAAATCAGGATGAACCTCGCCAACAGCACCGTATATGCCGTAGGAGTCCCTGATTCAACGGGCGAACTTGTAGGCTCCCCTGTTTTCGAAGACAACGGCACGACCTACGAGTCCAAAACCATGGATTACAACTTCAAGACGCAGAAAGGATATATAACCGATGTCATCACACAACAAGGCGAAGGTTACCTGACAGGCGGACGCACTAAAAAGGTCGATGACAATACATTCTATACCGAAAATGGCCGTTACACGACCTGTGACAACCACGAGCACCCCCACTTCTGGCTACAGCTCACCAAGGCCAAGGTACGCCCCAAGAAAGATGTCGTTTCAGGGCCGGCCTATATGGTGCTCGCAGGGTTACCTCTGCCTTTGGCGGTGCCGTTCGGTTATTTCCCGTTTTCCGAAAAATATTCGTCAGGCATCATCTTTCCGACTTTCGGCGATGACTACCAACGCGGATTCTACCTGTCGAACGGCGGATATTACTTCGCCATAAACGACAACATCGACATGGCCCTTACGGGTGAAATCTACACCAAAGGCTCTTGGGGACTACAGGCCCGGTCGGCCTACGTTAAGCGCTACAAGTACAACGGCTCGTTCAACATATCCTACCTGAAGTCGATATACGGCGACAAAGGCGCGCCTGACTACTCCAAGCAGACCAACTTCCAGGTGTTATGGAGCCATTCCCAAGACTCCAAGGCCAACCCCAACATGTCCCTGTCGGCAAGCGTCAACTTCACCACGAGCGGATATTCGCGAAACGACCTCAACAGCTATTACTCATCGTCGTTCACCGAGAACACCAAGAGCTCTACGGTCAACATGACCTACCGTTTCCCCAATTCCAAATGGTCGCTGTCGACAACCGCCAATGTCGCGCAACGCACCCAGGACTCGACTTTAACCGTGTCATTCCCGAATATCACGGTCACTATGTCGCAACTTGCGCCGTTCAAGCGCAAACGCGCCGTCGGCGATGAAAAATGGTATGAGAAAATCAAACTCTCCTACTCGGGCGTGTTCAACAACTCGTTGACCGCCAAACAGGATGTATTCTTCAAGAAATCGCTGATAAAGGACTGGCGCAACGGTATGCGCCACAGCATTCCCATCTCCGCTACATTCAACCTGTTCAAGTATATTAACCTCACGCCGTCAATCAACTTCACCGACCGCATGTATACCTCAAAGGTACGCCGTCAGTGGGACCCGAACGCATCGGCCGAGGTCTGCGACACAAGTTATAGTTTTTACAATGTGTGGGACTTCACATCGTCCCTTTCGCTCGACACCAAGGTTTACGGATTTTTCCAACCGCTGCCGTTCCTCGGTGACAAGGTGAAGATGATACGCCATGTGTTCACCCCCACAATCTCGTTCTCGGCGTCACCCGACTTCGGTTCGTCATTCTTCGGCTACTATGGCTCATATCAGCGTCCCGATGTCAACGGTGTGATGCAGACCCACCAATATTCCTACTTCCCAAATTCCCTGTTCGGTGTACCGGAGGTAGGCCGCAACGGCTCGGTCAGTGTCTCGCTTGCCAACAACCTTGAGATGAAAGTCAAGACCGACAATGACTCAATAGGCGAAAAGAAAATCTCGTTAATCGAGAATTTCACAGTCAGCCAGAGTTACAACTTCGCAGCCGATTCAATGAACTGGAGCAATATCAATACATCACTCATGCTGCGCCTCGTCAAGAATTTCAATCTCAACCTCTCGGCGACATGGGATGTCTACACCTATCAGCTAAACTCGGCAGGCAATCCCGTACGCGTCAACATCCCGCGTTTCAAGGCCGGAAAGGGACTCGGACGCCTGTCAAGCACCGGCACATCATTCTCCTACACTTTCAACAACAATACATTCAAACGCAAAAACAAGGACAACGGCAACAAACCGCCGGAATCCCAGGCCGAAGATTTCGCCCAGGATATATCGGACGACCCGTCTCATGACGGCTCGGAACGGAACAAGAAAGACGACTCCGGCATCGAAATGAATCCCGACGGATACATGAAATGGTCAGTCCCGTGGAGTCTCACGTTCAATTACTCGGTCAACTACGGTTACGGCGCGTTCAACAAGAAAAAGATGGAGTATGACGGACGCATAACCCAGAATCTCAGTTTCTCGGGCAACATCAGTCCGACCAAGAACTGGAACTTCAGTTTCTCGGCGAGCTATAACTTCGACACCCACAAACTCGCCTACATGAACTGCAACATATCACGAGACCTACACTGTTTCACAATGCGCGCCAGCTTTGTCCCCGTCGGCCCTTACAAAAGTTACAACTTCCACATCTCGGTCAAGTCTTCGCTGCTGGCCGACCTGAAGTATGACAAACGTTCGTCCATGCGTAACGGTGTCACATGGTATTAAAACGCTATGAAATATCTTCTCTCCATCCTCCCGTTGACACTGGTAATCATCCTTGCAGGATGCACCCGCGAGAGCGTCTCTGTACGAGCCGCCCTCGACCATGCCGAACGTGTCATGGAGGCCGCACCCGATTCGGCTCTCGCGCTCATGGACGGAATTGACACGGCATCTCTAAAGACCGACAAGGGACGTGCGCTCTATGCACTGTTGATGACCCGGGCCCGCTACAAGAACTATATAAACGAAACCGATGATTCACTCATCAACGTCGCCGTCAACTATTACTCGGGCAAAGGGGACGCTCATGAAATGCTGTCATTGTTCCAACAGGCTTGTATCACCTACAATAACGGTCTGTTCCCCAAAGCCATTGCAACCGCCACCCGGGCCAATGAACTCGCGTCATCACTGAACGATGAACTGTGGTGCGCCCGCACCGAGGACCTTATTGCCGATATATTTGAGAGCACCCTCAACTATACCGAGAGCCTGAGACACCGGCAATCGGCCCTGAAGCATTACCTCAAAGCCGGGGAGGACACCAACGCGAGATTAACCCGCTTGGAAATCGCCCTTGAACAGAGTGCCCAAAAGGATTATGCCGAAGCATTGGAAAACTTCAAACTGGTCGACACTGTCGGTTGCCCACCCGAATTAAAGGCGTGTTACCTTGATTATGTCATCAAGATTTTCTATGCCCTCGGCAAATATAACACCGCCGAGCGGCTAAGATTGGAATTGGAACAGTTCGACGGGTTTCATTCAAAGAGCAGTGTCTATTTCAACACGCTAACCATGCTGAAACTGTCGTTGGGCGACATCAAGTGGGCCAAGGCCTACTGCGACAGCACCAGCGCGTATGCCGTCACCCCCATGGACTCATTGACCGCAATGGTCGCCCGCATGAACATCTACCGTGCCCTCGGCGATTATAAAAACGCTTTCCTTGTCGAGGAGGAGGTCATGGAGCGTCAAAATGATATCGTCAAAGAGACAATCAGCGAGTCAGCCATGGCTGCACAACGCGATTACTATAACATCGAAAGCATCAAGGCCGAGAAAAAGGCTGAAAAGAACCGTATGGCCACCATTTTCGTTGTAATCATCGCCATTCTGATAATAACCTGTGTCATCATATCAGTCCAATTAAGAATGAAATTACGGGACAGGGAGTTCAACGACACAATCCGCCGAATCAGAGACGAAATCAAAGGGCATGACATCCTGTACAACGAGCAGTCAGAGTTCATGGGGCAATTGATTGATAGACGTTTCGGACTAATCAACCGGCTTTGCGATGAATATTTCGAGGTCGAGAATGACGACATGGCGAGACGCCGAGTCTACAAAAAAGTCAAGGAAGAGGTGGGTCATATATGTAACACGGAAAACCTCGCCGAACTTCAGAATATAGTGAATCGCTCACGCGACAATATCCTCGAACGCGCGAAATCACAAATCCCGGATTTGACAGCAGACAACCTCCTCATGCTGACATTGATATACTCCGGCTTCGCCCCCAAGACAATCTGCCTTATCTTGAACCTGAAAATGAAAACATTCTACACCCGTCGCCAACGGCTCGTCAACCGCATCAAGGAATCGGACGACCCCGACCGACAGGAATTCCTTGACCTAATTCGATAAAACCACACTACCACGAGAGGTTGCAAAAGGGATTTAAATCGTAGGGACGCGCCAACGTGCGCGTCCTCAAAGTTGTTCGAGGTCGGAGACCTCATCGAACGCCCAAATGCCATTAAATCATTGATTTACAACACATTACACAGCAATCTTCACTATTCAAGGGAATCTCCTGAAAATCAGCCAATTACAACGTGAAGAGAAATTAATTTTTCTTCACCACTTATTCATCTGTCACTCAACGCATTACAAATCACAGTGAAGAATAATTTTCAACGCTGAAATTATCATACTGATAACAAAAGCACTTAAATTTGCATCAAAACAATTGCAATTTACAATTCAATCCATTAATTTTGTGATAAGACGCAATATAAAAACGCTTACTCATGAAAAAACATCTGGAAAAACTACTCACACTAATCCTTATTGTTGTCGCAATGACCGTCATGGCATCCTGCGGGGATGTAGATGACGAGCCACTGCCCGACCCCGATTCCTTCGAATCCGGATTCCGACCGCGGGGCATCCCTGTCACGCCCCGCAAAGACGGCACCACGCTCAAACGTCGCGCCCCCTCGCACGACAACCCCACACTCCCCGATTCCATCGAGGTGGCACATAGAGATGTAGGGAGGGTATTGCAAAACTAACAGTGTCGGTATCGTAGGGACACGACGTGTCGTGTCCGCCGTTGTAATCGACTATAAATCAGTTCATTTCTTCGGACGGGGCGCGCCCCGTCCCTACGATTTGACACAAAACACCAATTTTGCAATACCCTCCGAAAGACAGTGGCATCATTAAATCGTAAAACGCTTCCGACACCACCGCCAATTAGGACGCGTTCGTTGGCGCGTCCCTACGACAAAACTCAAAACACTATATAAATTCATTCACTAACACATAACTCATGAAAAAGCGTTTTTACATCGCGACACTTTCAGCCATCATGCTGGCGTCGTGCTCCGGTGACGATGATGTCGTCGGGAATGCAAAACACATACCGATTGAGTTAAGCGAGGTTGAGCAATCCGTCAACACCGCGCAAAAAGAGTTTGCATTCAACTTTTTCAATCAAGTCTGTCTCAATTCAGACGAGCCAAACGTAATAACATCCCCGTTCAGTGCGTCAATGGCATTGTCAATACTGGCAAACGGTGCTGACGGGACAACACTCTCCCAATTCAAGAGGGTCATCGGTTGCAGCGACATCGAATCGCTAAATCAATTAAACCGCAAATTCAGTGACCGATTGCCACTGATGGACAACCGCGTGACATTATCCATCGGCAACTCGGTATGGCTCGACAAGAATTACACCGCGACCGATGTGTATGTCAACACCATGCGACAAACCTACAATGCCGATGTAAAAGAGGCCAGACTTTCCTCTATAGAAACCTTGAACGCAATCAATTCATGGTGCTCCCGCAAAACGTCAGGACTAATTGACCCTTTCCTCGATGAACCGCTGAAAGAGGACTGTCATCTATTTGTCGCAAACACCCTCTACTTCAACGGCAAATGGGCCAAGGCATTCCGACAGGTAAAACCGGGCAAATTCACTAATGCCGACGGGACTATCTCAACCATCGACATGATGACTGACGAGATAGATGTCGGTCATAGCAAATATGGCGACTACGAAGCCATTTCGATTCCATACGGCAACGGGTCTTATAACATGTTGGTAATCATGAAATCCAAGGGATTGTCAATCGACAATATCGATTACGACACGTATAAAGGCATACGTTCCGCCATGCCGGGAATGGGTGCAATAGTGTCGATGCCCAAATTCACCGTCAACCAGAAATTTGACATAATGGCATCCTTGATGACAATGGGACTGACCGATGCGTTCGACGATAACAAGGCCGACTTCACCAATTTATCCGACAACCGGCTATCATTAGGAGGCATGCAACAGGCAATCTATCTGAATGTGACTGAAAACGGCACAGAAGCCGCAGCTGTCACGGGGAACGGTGACCCTACGTCGCCTGGCATCGAGCCAAAGGCATTCGTCGTTAACCGTCCGTTCGTCTTCCTTATCGAGGAGCTGAGTACCGGCGCGGTGCTGTTCATGGGTCGAATAAACAAACTGTAAAAAATTCGGATTTTTTCATAAGTTTAGACACCGTAAATTGCCCTGTAGTATAATTTTCGCTAAATTTGCATGAAAATTATACTATGGGACAAGACGCGAGACATACAGGCATAATCACCGGGATTTCACAGGGGCGTCTGACCGTGTCGATTGACAATCAGCCTGATTGCGACGGATGCGCCATTTCCGCTATATGCGATGTCAGCGACAGAACCGAAATCACCATCGAAAGTCGCAATGCTGACTCATTCACCGAAGGGGAACGGGTGAAAATCACCGCAACCGACAGCACCCAACGCCGTGCAATATTATGGGCATTCGCCGTTCCACTCCTATTGTTCCTCGCAATCGTCTTTATCTCGTCACCAGTGGCACTTGTCTCCGTAGCCGTGTATTATTGTATATTATATATTTCCCGCGACAGGCTGCAAGGCAGTCTTAACTGGGTCATCACTAAAACGGAGGGAGACGAGACATGAGTGTCATAGTGACATCAGTGATAATCGTGGGTGCGATAGGAATCATGGCCGCCATTGTGCTCTATGTTGTATCAACCAAGTTCCATGTCGATGAAAATCCCGCGATAGAAGCCATTGAATCGTTGCTCCCGGGAGCCAACTGCGGAGGATGCGGATGCAACGGATGTCATGATTTCGCCGTGAAATGTGCCACCGCATCAAGTCTCGACGGTCTCAACTGCCCCGGTGCCGGAGAGGAAGCCATGAGACAAATCGCCTCTATAACAGGTTTAGACGCAGGAGACTCGACGCAATGTGTCGCCGTTGTCAAATGTAACGGCTCATGCGACATCCGTAAAACCAATGCACAGTATGACGGCGAACAATCATGCGCCATAAAAGCGTCGCTCGGGGCTGCGGGCGACGCATGTCCATTCGGTTGTCTCGGATGCGGCGACTGCGTGTCATCATGCAAATGGGGGGCATTGTCAATGAACCCCGTTACCGGGTTACCCGAAGTCGATAACGTGAGATGCACGGGATGTGGAGCGTGTGTCAAGGCATGCCCTCGACATCTAATCGAACTGCGCCCTAAAGGCCCGCGGGGGATGAGGGTGTGGGTCGCCTGTTCCAACAAGGACCGTGGCGCAGAGGCTCGAAAGGAATGCCCGGTGGCATGTATAGGTTGTGGAAAATGCTCAAGGATATGCCCCCACGGAGCAATATCAGTCGAGCACAACCTTGCATATATCGACCCGGCGTCATGCCGTCTTTGCCTTAAATGTGTCGACTCCTGCCCGACATCGGCGATTCATTCCGTAAATTTCCCTATAAAGAAAAAGACCGATGAATAAGCCACGGACATTCAGCACAGGAGGGATTCATCTTGACGAAAACAAGCTGTCAGGGTTACAGCTTGTGACATTCGTCGACCTCCCACGCGAAGTGACGATGCTGATGAACCAACATGCAGGCAACCCGGCGCGACCTGTCGTAGAGAAAGGAGACCACGTAAAACGCGGCGATGTAATCGCCAATGCCGACGGTCTTGTCTCGGCATACATACACTCCCCCATTTCGGGGGAGGTCACATCGGTCGGAATGGTGAAAGACGCCTACGGCAAACCTTGCGAGGGGATTACAATAAAGAGCGACCCGATTGACTATAACATTGACATCGAGGAGGTTCACGAACGTGAAGCCGTACGCACCAACGATGACATCGCATCCCTGACGCCCGACGAGATTGTCTCGATAGTGAAAGAAGCCGGAATCGTGGGTCTTGGCGGTGCAACCTTCCCGACTCATGTCAAACTGTCACCACCTCCCGGATTCAAACCAGAGATACTGATTATAAACGGTGCCGAATGCGAGCCATACCTGACCAACGACCACGCCCTGATGCTCGCCCATCCCGATGAAATCATCGAGGGAACGAGACTGTTGCGGCGCGCCACGCACGTGCCACGTGCGGTAATCGCCATTGAAAGCAACAAACCCGATGCAATCAGGTTGCTCTGGGGAAAGACCGCGGGACTCGATGACATAACTGTGATGCCGTTGAAAACAAAGTATCCCCAAGGGTGCGAGAAACAACTCATCGAAGCGGTCACCGGCCGTCAAGTCCCGTCAGGTTCACTGCCCGTGGCAACAGGCGCAATCGTACAGAACGTAGCCACGGCATACGCCGTGCACCGTGCCGTCAGATACGACGAACCCCTGATGAAACGCATTATAACCGTGACGGGTGATAGCGTAAGATTTCCCGGGAACTACCATTGTTCGATAGGCCGAAGCCTCCGAAGCATCATCGAACAGGCCGGCGGACTCCCCGACGACACCGCCAAAGTCATCCTCGGTGGCCCGATGATGGGACGTACCGTGGAGAACCTTGATGCGCCATCGACAAAAGGGGTATCATGTATCCTGATTCTTGACGACAAACAGGCAAGACGGCGAGAAGCCGAACCGTGTATAAGGTGCGGTGCATGTGTCAACGCATGTCCGATGGGACTTGAGCCATTCCTAATCAGCACACTGGCACGAAAAGGGCGCATGGAGGATGCCGCTCATGAAAAAATCATGAACTGCATCGAGTGTGGCTCATGCAACTATGCCTGCCCGGCGGCCCGGCCGTTGCTCGATTATATCAGACTTGGCAAAATTGGAATAAAAGCCGTCTCCAAGGACAAAAAAAAGAAGCTAATAAAATGGAAAGGCCATTAATCATATCAGCACCCCCCCACATACACACGCAACGTACCGTCAGGAGCTGTATGTGGCATGTCGTGGCCGCACTCATGCCGGCACTTTTATGCGCACTGTTCTATTTCGGCATAGGCGCGGCTGTGGTTATAGTGACATCAATCATCGGATGTGTCATTACCGAATACCTGATAACCCGGTTCATGTCGGGACACCCCACCACTATCGCCAATGGCTCGGCAGTGCTGACAGGTCTCCTTCTTGCATTCAACCTGCCATCCAATCTGCCCGTATGGATAATCCTGATAGGGTCGGTTGTGGCTATCGGGATAGGCAAAATGGCATTCGGCGGTCTCGGCTGCAACATTTTCAACCCTGCCCTCGTCGGTCGCGTGTTCCTTCTTCTGTCATTCCCGGCGCAGATGACGACATGGCCATTGCCATCGGTGAACCGATGGATGTATCCCGATGCGGCCACCGGGGCCACGCCTCTCGGACTCCTAAAACAAGGGATAATGACCTTCGATGACATCAACCTGACCGACTGTCTGCTCGGGGCAATCGGAGGTTCACTCGGCGAAGTGAGTGCAATCGCGTTGCTGCTCGGTGGCATTTACCTGCTCGCCACACGCATCATTTCCTGGCACATACCCGTATCAATACTTGCCACAGTGGCACTTTTATCAGTGTGTATAGGTGTCAATCCATGGGTTGAATTACTTTCGGGAGGAATGTTGTTAGGGGCGATATTCATGGCGACAGACTATGTCACATCCCCTATGTGTCACCGGGGGATGATTGTCTACGGAATCATGATTGGCGTGATTACAATCATTATACGCCAATGGGGGGCATACCCTGAAGGAATGTCATTCGCGATATTGCTGATGAACGGATGTACGCCGTTAATCAACCGATACATAAAACCGCGCAAATTCGGGGAAAGGAGGGCTAAACGATGAAAAAGGGCGATTCCCTGTTGAAAATGGTCATCTCGCTCGGGGTCATAACGTGTATCTCAGCCGCATTGCTCGCATGGGTATACTCCATCACCGCCGACCCGATAAAACAAGCCGAGCGGGAAAAACAGGCCGAGGCAATCAAAGCGGTGACCCCGGTGTATGACAACGACCCTATCGCCGAGGAGGATGACGTAATGCCCGTGGGTGAACCCGCACCGTTGGCGGTGTTCCCCGCACGCAGGAACGGTAATCTTGTCGGGGCGGCGGTCGAAAGCTACAGTTCCGATGGATTTTCAGGCGAAATCAGCGTGATGTACGGGTTTGACATAAACGGCAACGTGACAGGATATGAAGTACTAAACCACACCGAGACCCCCGGACTCGGGGACAAGATGGACGAGTGGTTCCGGGACAGCCTATCGACACAGCGCAATATAATCGGGAAAGACCCTGCCAAAACCGACATGAAGGTGTCAAAAGACGGTGGTGACATCGACGGCATAACCGCCGCCACAATCACATCAAGAGCCTTCCTTGACGCATTGCGCCGCGCCCACAACGCATTCATCCAATACCGGGACAGCGAGAAACGATGACAGAATGATGAATAAACTACGCATAATATACAACGGGCTTGTAACCGAGAACCCGACATTTGTTCTCCTGCTGGGGATGTGCCCCACCTTAGGGACGACCTCAAGCGCATTCAACGGCATGGGGATGGGCCTCGCCACAATGGGTGTGCTCATCTGCTCCAACATGGCGATATCGGCAATCAAACGCCTGATTCCGTCCAAGGTACGCATCCCTTGTTATATAGTGGTCATCGCTACGTTTGTGACAGTGCTCCAGATGTTCATGCAGGCCTACCTGCCGTCATTGTATGCGACTCTCGGCATATTTATTCCACTGATTGTGGTTAACTGCATTTTGCTCGGCCGCGCCGAGGCATTCGCTTCACGCCACACAGTCATCGATTCCATGTTTGACGGGATAGGCATAGGGTTCGGATTCACCATCGCACTCACAATGCTCGGGACTGTACGCGAATTCCTCGGCACGGGCAGTATATTCAACTACGGGATATACCCCGAGACTTACGGCTCGCTCGTCTTTATCCTTGCACCGGGAGCATTCATAGCCCTCGGCCTCATGATAGCATTGTTCAACCGCATAAGACAAAAGCACACCGACCATGCTTGAATACCTCTCGATTATAATAACCGCGATTTTTGTCAACAATATCGTATTTGCGCAATTCCTCGGGATATGCCCGTTCATGGGTGTCTCACGACGTCTTACATCGGCAACCGGGATGGGGATGGCCGTCACCTTCGTCATGGCGATAGCGACATGTGTCACCTGGATTCTTCAGAACTATGTACTCGTTCCCGCAGGACTTGAGTTCATGCAGACAATCGTGTTCATCCTCGTGATTGCCACTTTGGTCCAAATGCTGGAAATCATATTGAAAAAAATCACGCCGGCCTTATATCAGGCCTTAGGAGTATTTCTGCCTTTAATCACCACCAACTGCGCTGTGCTCGGTGTCGCAATCATCGTTGTGCGCAACGGCATGGGACTCACACAGTCGATTGTCTATGCAGTGGCGACAGCCATAGGTTTCACACTCGCGTTATGGATATTTGCCGGTATCCGCGAACAACTTGAGCTGACCGATGTCCCGCGCCCGATGCGCGGAGTCCCCATCGCCCTAATCTGTGCCGGACTCCTCGCGATGGCATTCATGGGATTCTCCGGCATATTAATAAAATAATTCCTAATTCCTAACTCCTAATTCCTAATTCCTGATTAATCAAAATGTGGATTGACCTGTTTTGGCTCATCGCCAGCCTGGGACTGATTCTTTGGGGTGCAAACCTATTGACCGATGGAGCGTCGTCAATAGCCAAACGTCTCGGGATGAGCGAACTTACAGTAGGGTTGACCGTAGTGGCTTTCGGCACATCGGCACCGGAACTTGCAATCAGCGTTCTCGCGGCAATCAACGGTAACGCCCCGATGGCCGTAGGCAATGTAGTCGGCAGCAACATTTTCAATATATTCGTCATAATCGGCGTGACAGCAATCGTCCGTCCCATCGTGATAAAACGCAGCGTACTTTCCGTTGAAATACCGATTGTCATCCTCGCCGCCGCAGTCATGCTCGTTATGGGGATGTCCACATGGCTTGACGGGGCATCGGCCAACGTTGTAACCCGTTCCTACGGAATTTTCCTGCTAATATTTTTCATGCTGTTCATGAGATATACCTTTGCCACCGCACGCACAGCGCCACAACCATCGGATGACCCTGCGGCACAAGGCGCGGCTTCAATCCAGCTAATGCCGGCGTGGCGTTCATCGCTATATATCATCGCCGGACTCGGTATGCTCGTCGGCGGGGGTGACAAATTCGTCGACGGGGCATCGGGAATCGCACGTGTACTCGGCATGAGCGATGCCGTCATCGGCCTGACAATCGTGGCAGCAGGGACATCTCTGCCAGAACTCGCGACCTCGGTCGTGGCCGCAATCAAAGGCCGTTCCGACATGGCCGTTGGAAACGTAATCGGCAGCAACATCTTCAACACCTTCTTCGTCCTCGGCACGGCAGCCGTCATCACCCCGCTGCCTTTCGGCGAAATCGGGACTTTTGACCTGTCAGTCCAGCTACTGGCCACGGTTATGTTCTGTACATTCGGATGGCTGTTCGGTCAACGAACCATAACCCGCCCCGAAGGCGCAATCCTATTCCTCTGTTACATCGCCTATACCACCTTGCTGTTAATCAAAATTTAAGTATCTTTGCATCCATAATCGGTGCACATGCTATTTCCTGAAACAAAATATTTAGATTTCAAATTTCCACAACCTCAATACCTTGGGGCAAAATATATCCACCGGGGATGGATTGCCCAATTTATCCCAGAGAACGCCAACACGATATTAGATGCATTTTCCGGTTCTCAATCAATTGCTTATATGTTTAAGCAATTAGGGAAAAGAGTAATAACAAATGATTTTCTAAATTTCAATAATGTTATCGGGAAAGCATTAATTGAAAATCCGGGATATACCCTTGATAACGAAGATATTGAGACTCTATATTCTCCAAATAATTCACCTGAAGAATTCAATCTAATATCATCGTTATTTTCAGGATTATTTTTTATTGATGAAGATGCTGATTTTGCCGATAGTTTCCGTAGCAACGTTCATCGTTTAAAGAATCCATACAAACAGGCATTAGCATTGACTATAATGTGCCGAAGTATGACACGAAAGGTTACAATGGGACACTTTGCCCATACGCAAGCATTAGTCTACGCATCCGACCCAAACCGAGTCAAACGCAACCGAAGCCTTGCAAGACCTCTAAAAGATTTATTTTCGGAATTACTTCCTCAATACAATGCCGCAGTCTTCAACAATAACAAGGAGAACATAAGTTTCAACGAAAATGTACTTGATTTACTGCCTAAGGTAGACGGTGTTGATTTAGTATATTTCGACCCGCCTTATTGCAACAGTCATGCTGATTACCAATCCTTTTATCATCTCTTGGAAACATACGTTGAATACTGGAAAGACAAAGATTTCATTAACGGCACTAAGCGATACAACCCCAAAAGATACAGTGGATTTGACAAAAACAGTGAGGTAATACTCAACTTCCAAGACATGTTTGAAAAATCCCGTCACATACCGACCTGGATTTTAAGTTACAACGACCGCAGTTATCCGGATATTGACACAATACTCAATTTAATTAAACCATTTCGTGATGTCAACATTGAATACAAGACAT
This sequence comes from uncultured Muribaculaceae bacterium, assembly GCA_947628305.1. GTDB lineage: Bacteria > Bacteroidota > Bacteroidia > Bacteroidales > Muribaculaceae > HGM05190. Next base: position 34,844 of record CANQZG010000015.1, read on the forward strand.
ATTATGCGGGACGAGGAGGTAAAGGAAGTGTGGCGGGAAGTAATGAAATCCTATTAATATGCAATCCTAAATAATCGGTTATGACAAACTTTGAAAAATGGGCTAAAGAGTTCAGAAACCAAAATTTATATGCATTCAACCATAATCCAAACGGGTTGTTATGGCTTAAAGTGCGTGCAATCTCACGCGGAAAACAAATCGGACAATTTCTGATTCAGAACCATATAACACTCCATTCGACTAAAATCGCAGACCAAAACGTTGAATTATTCAATCTTCTTGAACACACCCCTGATGCCATGCAACGGCTTGATAAATTCCTGACCGTCAAAAATAATGAATGGTATGAGACAATAGGTGTCAATGAAGCAAAACTCAAGGAAGATTTATACAAAATTAGAAATTACGAATGGGGAGGAGACCAAAACAATTCTCTCGATAAATATTTAATCAGCCGATATGTAAAGACCATATCCGACTATGATTACCTATATGGGTTACAACCCGAAATAGCACATAACTCATGGAACTATGTCCAAACAAGCTGGTACAATAACTGGACATCATATTTAATTGAATCCATATTCAAAAGACACGAAAAAGTCATATCCGCTGTGGGTGAAATCAAAAGCGTCGATTTCTTTTTAGATGGCATCCCGATAGATTTAAAGGTCACATTCTTTCCTAATCAATTCATGGCTTACAAATTAAAAGAACGCCTTGGATGCAGAGAACTCACATGGTTAAAGAGACAGGCTAAAAACCTCGGAAATATCACAGTTGACAAAACCTTGCCGGAATCGCAACAAATATATACCTTAACAGAAAAACTTAGTGAATTAAACCGCCATGATGTAATCGAAACGTTAAGAGAGAAACATCGCGAAATTATCTCTGAAGCACAAACAAATCCAATTGAAATAATGTCTTGGTTATATGCCAACCAAGGAGAAATGCGGTTTGGTGCGGAAAATCGGCTATTTCTAATCCTTGTTGATGCCACTGACATAAATCAATCGTGGAAAATGAAACGGGCGTTCTCTCTAATCGAGCCTAAAGTCAATGAATATTTAAACGATTTTGACGAAAATCGCCTAAAACAGATTGATTTTACATTCAACGGAAAATGCTATAAAAGTCTTGCCGATGTCATCTTTATCGTTAAACATTGAAATCGGTTCAGCGTTTGCGGGCGAAGAAGTCGCGGACAAGGGCGGCACATTCGTCAGCGAGAACGCCGGCGGTCACAGTGGCGCGGGGATGGAACGGCGAACGGCTGACAACGGTGGTGTAACCGCGTTTGTCATCGGACGCACCATAGACGATGCGTGACAGCTGCGACCAACCGATAGCCCCGGCACACATCGTGCACGGTTCGACCGTGACATATAGAGTACAATCTTTCAAGTATTTACCACCGAGAGCATTAGCGGCCGCAGTTATGGCCTGCATCTCGGCATGTGCGGTTATGTCGTTAAGACCCTCGGTCAGATTGTGTCCGCGACCGATAATCATGCCCCTCTGACTGACAACGACCGCCCCGATTGGAACCTCGTCCATCCCGCCGGCCTTACGAGCCTCATCAAGCGCGGCCATCATATACTTTATATCCTTTTCTTCCTGTATCATAGTTCTATCCTCATCCCCTCATTAGCAAGGGACACGTTATTAAATACTTCACGCGCCTCGGCCAACAACGGGGACTCATCAATATACCGTTTGGAGAAATGCCCCAAGACAAGACGCCCCACACCGGCCTTGGCCGCGATTTCCGCAGCCTCACGAGCAGTGGAATGCCCCCTCTTGCGCGCCTGAATCTTAAATTCATCACCGTATGTGGCCTCATGATACAACACATCGACCCCTTTGACCGCCTCGGCGACACGTGGGTCATAGACCGTGTCGGAACAATAGGCATAACTCGCCGACGGGTCGGCATCCACGGTCAGGCGTACATTAGGAATGACCGTCCCGTCAGGAGTGACATAGTCCTCTCCCGCCTTGATTGCTGAAAGCCGGGAGACAGGTATATCGTAAAACCTTACCATGTCACCCAGGAGATGACGCTGCTTCTCTTTCTCGCGGAATATATATCCGACACATGGCACACGATGATACAACGGGAACGACTCGACAACAAGCGAATCGTTCTCAAATACAGTCTGACGCTCCTTGTTATCAACCGGCACAAACTTGACCTCAAAAGGCATCTCCCGGCAAAAGTAGTCGATAAACGGCCTGAACACGTCAATACCTTCCCGGGGCATGTAGACGGTAACCACCCCACCCTTTCCCTGCAACGCCATAGTCGACAACAATCCCGGCAATCCGAAACAATGGTCACCGTGAAGATGCGTTATAAATATATGACCAAGCCTTGAATATTTCAGACGCGCACGTCTCATTCCGGTCTGGGCATTCTCGCCACAATCAATCATGAACAGATTGCCCCTGAAATCCACGACCTGACACGACGGCTGATGGCGCGTTGTCGGGAAAGCCGAGCCACAACCAAGTATGGTCACACTGAACCGTGACATGGTCTATCTCCGTTATTCCCCGGTTTTTCCACAGCAGACAACTCGTTGTCATATCGCTCGTAGGCTTCCACAATCCGCTGAACGAGGGCGTGGCGCACAATATCCTTCTTCCCGAACTCCACACGGCCTATGCCCGGGACTCCCTTAAGGATTTTCAATGCCTGTATCAATCCCGACTGAGTCGAGCGCGGAAGGTCCACCTGCGTGGCATCGCCGGTTATTATCATCTTGGCATTCATGCCGAGTCGTGTCAGGAACATCTTGATTTGATGGGTAGTGGTGTTCTGCGCCTCGTCGAGCACAATCACCGCATCGTTCAGCGTGCGACCTCGCATAAATGCGAGCGGTGCAATCTGTATGACCTTGGTTTCCATATATTCCTTCAACTTGACAGCCGGAATCATATCCTCAAGGGCATCATACAGCGGTTGTAGATAAGGGTCAATCTTGTCTTTCATGTCCCCGGGCAGGAACCCAAGTTTCTCTCCAGCCTCTACAGCCGGACGTGAAAGTATGATTTTACGGGCCTCCCGGTTCTTCAACGCCCTGACCGCGAGTGCGATTGCCACGTAAGTCTTTCCGGTGCCCGCCGGGCCGAGTGCAAATGTCAGGTCATTACTGTTGAATGTCTCGACAAGGAGCTGCTGATTGGGAGTGCGTCCCGATATAGGCTTGCCGTTGACGCCATAGATAATGACATCGTCATTCTTCAGTTCACGCGGGTTGTGTCCCTTGACAATATCGAGTATCACATCCTCGGTCAATTTATTGTAACGTGTGCAATACTCCTCAAGCTGCTTTATCTTTTTTTCAAATTCAGCCGTCTCACAATCATCCCCGATGACCTTGATGACCGAGCCGCGGGCCGCCATCCTTAGCTTTGGGAAAAGGTTGCGTATCAACTGCATATTAGAATTATTGACCCCATAGAAACTTACCGGGTCTACATTGTCTATAATAACGATGCGTTCAATCATAAGCTATGTCAAAACATGGTGAAACGTGCGGTGCCCTCTACTCAACTAACAACCGTCCCGTCTGCAAGGTTGCAAATTTAAACAAAAAAAATAGGATGTCATCACGACATCCTATAATCTTTAACCTTAAATCTAATACCATGAAAAAACACAGTGCAAATATAGTAATTATACTTATCTAACACGCCACACAGGGTTAGGTTCAAGCCAAAATCGTAATTAACACAATTTAACACCACTATCCCGCATTAATTGTGTAATTTTATACACAATTTAGAGTAATGAGTCAAGATGACTTCTAACCAAAATCATTGAAATGAACATCAGAATACTTGTAATAGACGACGAGGAATCACTTTGCGAAATCTTAAAATACAATCTTGACAAAGAAGGATATGAGGTCGATGTAGCCTACAGCGCCGAGGAGGCATTGACAATGGACCTTTCGGTCTATCAGCTGTTCATAGTCGACATCATGATGGAGCGACTCAGCGGCTTTGATTTCGCCAAGAGGCTTCGCAACAACCTCATCACCGAGACAACCCCTATCATATTCTGCTCGGCGTTGAACGGCGAAGACGACACTGTAATGGGACTGAACATAGGTGCCGATGATTACATCACCAAGCCGTTCGTCATCAGCGAGGTGCTCGCCCGAGTTCGCGCCGTATTGCGCCGCAGCCAGGTCACACGCCATGACAATGCCGAACAATCCGGGTCGATATACGAGTCGGACATCACATTCAACGGCCTACGCATCGACCGTAATGAAAAGGTGTGTTACCTCGACAACGCGCCGGTCAATCTCACCAAGACAGAGTTTGAAATACTGCTTTTCTTCCTGACACACCGCAACCGAATCTATTCACGTGAGGAACTTATCGACAACATCTGGTCCGGCGACGTGGTTGTCACCAACCGCACCATTGACACCAACATCACACGACTCCGCAAAAAGATAGGCCCCTACGGCAATCACATTGTCACCCGCCTCGGTTTCGGTTATGGTTTCAAGGAAACGTATTAATTATCGATGGAGACTATTCATCCCGATGGTGTTGCTTCTGTGGCTTATCATCGGGGTGTTTGTGGTCTTTCAGTACCACAGGGAGTCCGGCTACAAGACGAGGTTGATGCAAGACCAGCTCTCGGCCATAACAAACCGGGTAATCTATTATTATGAACGGGACCTTGACCTCAACCAATTCATTAATTTCATAGGTCAATTCTATGACGGTTCAATATTTGACGAACTGAAAATCAGCGTATACGACAGCAACGGAGACCTCCTCTATAACCTCGGGGAGGCAATCCCGCTTGACGCCGTCAACACAATCCCATCCAACAATGACAGCGGCATGATAAAACATGCCGACGACAAATCCCTGTTCTACCTCACGTCCACACAGAGCAATGACGGGCAAATTAACGTGCTGACCGCCATGCCCTATACCATCAGCATATATGACGCTATCGCCTTTGACCCACGTATGTGGATTGTAATCGGGGTCCTGGTATTGGTTGTCACAGTCGTCGCATACTATTCCACCCGGCTGTTGACCCGTAATATAACCCTGTTACAAGCATTTGCCCGCAGGGCATCACGTGGCGAGACATTCAAGGACATCGACCGTTTCTCACATGACGAGCTTGGCGACATCTCGCGTGAAATTATCAAACTTTACCGAGAGAAACAATCGGCAATGCTCGCGAGCGAACGCGAGCACTCCATCGCGATACATGCCATTGAAGAGAAAGCCCGAATCAAACGCCAACTCACCAACAACATCAACCATGAGTTAAAAACCCCCATAGGCGTCATCAGAGGATATATCGACACAATACTTGACGACCCCGACATGGATTCCGATGCACGCACTCACTTCCTTCGTCGCACCCAGCAAAATGTCGAACGCCTGTGCTCCCTGCTGAACGACGTATCGACAATAACCCGTCTCGACGAAAGCGGCAAAAACATCCCGGTCAGCAAGGTGGACATGCATGACCTGTTATACAGCATCGAGAATGATGTCATCGCATCACACATCGCGCCCAACATGACATTTTCATTCGACCTGCCATTTGATTGCAGCGTAGTCGGCAACGAAAGTCTGCTAAACGGCATGCTGATGAACCTGATAAAGAATGCATCGATTCACTCCCATGGAACAGAGATGGGATTCAAACTTGTCTCCGAGTCAGCCAAGTATTACACATTCGCCTTCTACGACAACGGCACAGGCGTAGCCGACACCCATCTGTCACATCTGTTCGAACGTTTCTACCGTATCGACAGCGGTCGTTCCCGCAAAGTAGGCGGCACAGGGTTAGGCCTCCCCATCGTCAAGAACACAATCCAATCGCTCGGCGGTTCAATATCGGTGCATAACCGTTCGACAGGCGGACTTGAGTTCGTATTCACACTAATCAAGTGGAACGCATCCGTCCAAAGAACCCAACGCCAGTCCGGTAGTACTAAAAAATAAGCCCAGCACCTTATTGACACAACATTGTAACACAATCGTCACCATAATGCCACTGCATCCGATTATATTTGCACCATGAATATAACAAAGCATCACGCTTTGATAACGATATACAACCATCATTACCATTTGAAATAACCGAAAGGTTGCAAGCATAGTAATTTAGACCAGTAAATTAATCTCATCCGTGCGGGTTGTCGTCGAGACACCCCGCACGCTCTCTTTTTATCCCTCACAGACAGAATGGGTAGGGTGCGGCCATGGCCGCACCGCCGGTCGCGGGATAGGGTCATTTCCCCGGCGTTGTCAGAACTTATACGCGTAGGTCCACGACATCACGTTGTCGGTGAACGAGTAATCCTGCGAACCGCCATACATGTTCACACATCCCATATTCAACTCCATCCCGAATGAATGACATCCGTATTCAATCGCCGCTCCGAGGCTCCACAGGAAATTGAACCGCTTGAAGTCCCCCTTGTCGCCGAACGGTAAAACCGAGGCATTGTAACGACTCCCCTCGATTTTCTCACGTCCCGCAATACCCAGGTCAAAGACAGGGCCTGTGAAAACCGCGAGGTTCAACTGTTCTCCGAGCCTGAAACGATACCCGGCATGAATGGGGACACGCACGCCAAACTTATCCAACTTCAGCTTGTCGCCTCCCGACACCGCACCATCCCTTGATGAATATGTGGTGTAGTACAGTTTCACACCCGGCTCTATGAACCATTTGCGGGTCTTTCCTAACGAGACATTGTAGAATCCGCCGACCGAAAGTCCCCAACCCTCTTTAAAGACAGTCTCTGAACCATCGTCCATAGAAACCTCACTCGGACTACACAAATCCAAGCTAAAGCCGACACTCCATTGCCCGCGTTTCACCTCGGTATCTTCTTCCTCTTGGGCATACGCGCCGACACCCATCACAACCATAAGTACAAACGTTGTAAGTTTTTTCATCGTCATCAAATTTTAGTGATATTATTGGTTAGTATTAATCATCAGAACTGGTAACCGAAAGTGAAAAGAAAACCACCCTCCACATACCTATACCCGTATGGATTCTTCTCTTTTTTAAACAGATTAGGGGAACACCCTATTTCTGTTATAAATCCGAATACATAACATTTTGTCTCCAAAGCCAATCCCAAATCAGCCTTAATATTAGTACGATTGAAATAGCCATCCTTTCCGTAAGGATTAAATGATTTGTCATATAATCGGGTCGACACATCCCCCCACCCTGCAACCGCGGTCTCGACAACGTAACCGGCAAACAACTTAACATTCTTGACTGCCATATTCCTTACACGACCCCTTAATCCGATGTACAGGGGAATCCTGACTTTCAATCGACTGAACGACCCGATATCCGCCCCCATGAGAATATCGTGGTTGAAATTGCTGTGTGAAAAGCCTAAACTCACACCCGATTCCACAAACCATTTGCGATTACGGCTGAACGCATAGTTATAGAACCCTCCGAGCATTACATTTTGGCCAACTTTAAAAACATCAGAATTACCGCCGACGAAACCCGCATTAACAACCGCGCCATAATGGCTTCGCTTAAACACCGAGTCAACAGGGGTGATTTCGCAATGCGCTAAAATTGCCACTATCAAAGATAATATAGCCAAGAACAGTCTTTTCATGGTTTAAACTCTTTTTCGCCGGTATAGACGATTTTGTAACCCATTGCATCCAATTCTTCAATCGGAATCGTATACCATGCGTCATAAATCTCATTGTCAATCAATTCCTTTTTGGAATATCGCTCGAGTGTACTTAACTTGAATATTATAAGGTTAAGATTTTCATATTGGTTTTCCTCCATGCTTCCCACTGAATTGATGTATCGATAAGTCTCGCCATCCTGAATCAACGCGTTGGAACCTTGAAAAAACTCCAACACATCATCCAAAATAAAGGGTGCATTACGATAACGCCAGTACACAAATATCGGCTCTCCCGAACGGTTTTCAAGGCTCGCGACAACCTCATCGGGATATTTGTCCCCGCATGCAGACAAAATGACACACATAATTCCGCACAACACCACCGACAAACTATTCCGCACTTTCTTTGCCCGTATATATAATAGTATACTCATTTTCCTCATTCAAATCTTCATTCTTGACAATATACCGCGCATCAACAAAACTCTCTTTGACAAGTTCCTCCTTCGGTCTCTGCAACGTGCTGAATTTAAAAACCATTATATGCACTCCAGTAGACCCGTAACCACCACAATACTCTTTGGCTGACATTCCCGGATGTATTATGTCCCGGCCAATGGAGAGTCCCTGTGTCCCGTACAGCGCAGCCTCAATAGACATCGGGTTCTTACACCATGCCACCAACACCGGCTCGCTTGATTCGTTTGCAATCGTAACGAGTCCTCGGAAAGACGGACTCTCCCCGGGTTCGTCACACAATGCCGCCATCAGGAACAACGACAGGGCGCATAACGGCAATATCCTTTTTATTTGGCTTAACAATCTATTCATTCAAAATTCTTTCTATTTCATTGATTCTGCTTTACCTATATATTTAATTTTCAGACGAATTGATTTCAATTCCTCATAGGTATATTCATATTTTTGTTCAATCAACTCATCTAAAACCATATCATCTCCTGATTCAAACCGTTCCCAGACACTTAGCTTTATCACCGCGACATACAGTTTTGGCATAGCGACTCCATAATTAATTATTACTGTTTCATCAGGATAGACAGGTATCGGCTCATATCGATGTTTAACTATATTATCCACTGATATATCTTCACGCCAATCCGAAATAACCATGACCGACTCATCCGATTCATTCTTAAACCGAATGTTCACAATATCGTCTCCATCCCCCGGTTCAGGGACAACACACGCAGCAATCATCATAAATGACACAACGACAAGAATAAATCTCAAATACTTCATAGCGGTGTAATTATAATTATTGATTCATTGGAACAATTTCACCCGTATATCGAATTTTAAAGTCCATTGCTTCCAACTCGCTTATCGAAAGTTTATATTTCATATCATATATTTCATTTTTCACCAAATCTTCAAATGAATATTGAGACATCGTACTAAGTTTAAATACATACAATGTCAGATTCTTATAATTGGAATATTCCATACTTCCCGGCGAAGTTACGTTTTTATATACTTCTCCCTTTTGAACCAATGCGTTAAACTCATAACTATAATTGAGCACCGCTTCTAATTTATCATATTCTCTAAACGTCCAAACAATAAAGACTGATTCGTCTGACTGATTTTCAAACGACACAAAAATCTTATCATAGCCTCCACAAGATGATGTAAGCAAAGACATCCAAAACAGCACAGCTGACATTATGACAGATTCTCTCAATTTCATTTTCCTGTATATATTAGTGTATTATTCTCCAATTTTGCAACATCGGACATCGTTAAACTATAATACCCATCCTTAATATCCTCTTTTACGATTTGCTCTTTTGTATATCTATTTAATGTACTCAATTTAAAAACAATGATATACAATTGTCCACTCGGCATACCAATTCCCCACTCCCCATTAGGAATACGTCGTCCGGGGTAAACGATATAACGGCATATAGAATTGTCCTCGATTCCATATAACACAGATTCAAGTGTCATCTCTTTATCTCTCCAAACCACATATATAGGTTCATCTGATTGGTTTTCAATAAAAATATCTCCTCCTTTAAAACCATATTCCTCATCATTACAAGTTGTCGACAACAAAAACAACAGCAGTATGCTTATTGTCGCGATTCTCAATTTAAATTTCATAAAACAATAGCTACTTTATTACAGTATTATGTCCCACACAACAATTTTACCTCCAGAAGTCGGATATATTAAGTCATTATATAATTTAGTTCTTGGATTTAAATATGGATGATAACTTGTCTCATATGATTTCGTGAATACATCCATACTAAATAACTCTGACCGTCTACTATTATAGTCCTTTTTATGGCTACCATGATGTTTATCCATATATTCAGAACCCAATTTACTTGCATTCACTTCAAACCATCTTTGCTTATGCTCAAGTCCGCTCCATCGAGAGGTAAAAGCAGCACTAAGAACGCTTGGTCCTGCAACGAACGGGAAATATAGCAATCCTAATCTTTGGCTTTGAATATAATGTCCATACTCATGGACATACAAATTATCTTGATAACTTGCCTTATAATCTTTTGGCCCGAACGAATAATGTCCAAGAGTAAATGCTTCTTCTCCTGACGTAACATTTGACAAAGCCAACATCCCATCCATATCCGTCACACCATCTATTTTACCGAATAGATTCAAATATTGTGCTGTTACATTCCCAGCAAATGAGTTTAATGCACCCCAAGTCCACTTATTTAATATTTGCTTAAAGTTTCCTTTAAACATACCCATGTCGATTTTCCACGCATTAGTAGTCTTTTTCCATTTATAACAACTCGTATTAAACCCATAATCAATCATGTTTCCTATCCAATCAGTCAGTGCTGCAAATATTACAAACAAAAACTCGCCGTTGGGGTCGGTGTATTTCAAGGGGTTGTTGAGAGCGTAAGAGTAACGGTTGAAGTTCTGCGTCATCTCCGGCGACTGGACGTATGGGTCAGGCGACAGGAATCGACCCAAAGCCGGGTCATACAACCGCGCGTTCATATTGATTAACCCGAACATCGGCAAATGCTCGTGACCAGTGTAACCGCGACCAAGGAATGTACCCGGGTCTTTATCCGGGGCGTATGGTTTCAACGTCGATGGCGAACGCATGCGTCCCCAAGGGTCGTAACTACATTCATCGACGGTATAACCGGCCGAGTCAACCACGGCGGTTATGCTTCCCATATAGTCCCGCAAAATATAGTAAGGCTGCGAACTGTTCCTGACCAAGAATCCCGAACCTGAACCGCTCTTGCTAACCACCACGGCGACCGCCTTGTAGTAGTCACCTCCGAGATATAACCGCTCGACCGTTCCATCCTCATTACACTCACGTTCATAACAACCGCCAAGGTAGTAACGGGTCAAGGTCTCTTTGTCACCTGACGAGACTGACATTTTCACCCGGTCATAATCAGCATCATAGACAAATGTCGCGACATTACCGTTCTCCGAGATTGATGCCGGACGGCTGAACGAGGCATAGGTAATGGCCTGATTACGTAAAGGAACGGCATTCCCCGTCATCGTCACACCTGACATTGCGTAAGGTTTTCCCGTGACATTATATTCGTAATCCCCGACATCGCTGCGACTGATGATATTGCCTTTTTCATTATATTCCGATGTAACGTCACCGAATGATATAAGCCGGTTAAGTTCGTCATATCCGAAACTCTCATTGGTCTTTCGTAGTTTGTTTGAACGTGACATTAAATTACGCGTCTCGTTGTCAAATACATACGAATGGTTTAACCTGATTTTCTCATCAAGTTCCTTACGTCTCATACCCGGCTTGACTATCACTTCTTCAATTGCAAGGGAATCTCTGCTTATTGTCCCTCCAAGACCAAGACCGTTTGTCCCGTTGGTAATGACGGGCGGGAATATCGGACCAGGCTCACCCGGGTCTATAAATTTATACGGTATCTGGACTCTACGCCCCGTGGGAATACCGTAGTTATTATATGAATAACTGCGCTCCACCGGGCCGGTGACGACCGATGACGGAAGACCCAACGGGTTTTCACTTTTCAATTTATATATAGTGGTGTTCCCAAGTTTGATTTCTGAAAGATGTCCGTTCTGATAGATTCTGTCCTCTATACAGAACAGCATATTGCTTGAAGTATGTACAACCTGGCTTATATTGCCATTCTCGTAAGAATAAGCCTGCCGGAACCACACTCCGTCAACCGCGATGTCCTTGCGTGATGTCATGCGACCGTATTCGTCGTAGGTAAATTCCCGCGATGTGCCATTGGAGTTCGCGACCTTTGTCAGCAGCGAGTGTTCATCGTAGGTATAGGTCACTGTAAATTCAGGCGTGATTTTCTGTGACAGACGGTTAAAATTGTCATAGGTATACTGAATCTTCTCTCCGTTGGCGTTTACTTCCTTTGACACATTGCCGAACGAGTCATATCCGTATGTCTTTGTCCCGCAACTCGGGTCGGAAATGGATGTACGGCGACGATATTTGTCATAACCGAACGTTGTCACGATATGGCCGGGAGCGGTCACCGATACCGGCTGTCCGTCGGCATGTAGGGTGTATGTAACAGTCCCGCCCGGGTCTGCGACCGAAACGAGGTGGTTCTGTGCATCGTATGTCTTTGTTGTGGTGACGTTGTCAGCGGTTGTGATTATCGATGTTTTATTGTAAGAATATGATTTCCAACGACCTGAAGCCTCCTCCACTCTCGACAGTCGGTTATGATTGTCGTAGGTGTAATAGGTCGGGTAATTATTGTTTTCCTTAGTTGTCGGCAAGGAAACTGTACTGATTTCACCGTTTGCGCCATACGCCCGGTCGGTCTTTAGGATTGCCCCGTCAAATCGCGTCTCTCCATCGGCGGTAACCCGATTCAGACGGTCATAATATTTGATTTCCGAGGGACGCCCTGTCTGTGATTTAGTTTCGGAATACACCATCAACGGCGTGTTTGAAATCCATGAATATCCAGTAGAGGACACAACTCCGTCAGGTGCGGTCGATGATTTCTCTCGCCCGAAAGCGTCATATTGAAATGATGTCACGCCACCGAAGCAGTCGGTCTTGGTCGCAATACGGCCATTGGCATCGTAGGTATATGTCTCTATAAGCCCCTTTGGGTCTGTCACATTGGTGACACGCCCCATTGTATCATATTCTCGCAATGTTTTCAACAAAACGGCGGAATCATACCGTCTCTCACCCTCCGTGAGTTTATTCCCGTATGAATCGTAGGTGAATTCCTCATGTTTCACCAAGTTCCCGTCAATATACTGATTTTGAACGCCGGGCAGTCCACGGTCGAATCCTGACAACTTGGTTTCTTCAACGTAGGTAAAGCCACCACGGGTCGTAGTCATTTTCTTTTCTTTCAACAGTCCGAGCATATACCCGCGTCCGTCACAATCGTTATTGATGTAGGCGCTCTCTGTCCTTACATGTATACCTCCAGTCAACGATTTGGCCTCATTTATAGGATTACCGTAACCGTCACTGACAATAGCGGTCGTTGACGATATGTCTTTCAAAAGGTCTTTTTCAACCTTTTCAGTAAGAGTTACACTTACCCTTTTATCCGATTTACGGTCTATTGAATACTTGTATGAATTGTCCGATATATTTGTCAGGTCACGGGTCAATACCGAGAAATTGAACGGGTCATAATATTGCTCGGAATGCTCGCCTTTGGAATTATCTGAAATCACCTTACTGAAACCCGTAAATCCAAGTCCCTGGCGATGCATTATGCCGTTTTCATATTTATAGGTACTGTATTCCTGCTTTCGCCCACCCTCCCAGGTCTCACTAATCGTCAACACCGGTAGCTGTTCATTTACATTGATATATGGGAAAGTGGCATTTGCGCCCATACTATAGACCTCGCTGTTCTCGCCGATGATTTCATATTGGTTTTTCTCAACCGCGCCAAGGCTTGTAACCATGCCCGTGAGCAATGTTGACTGTTTGATGTTGTCGGAGAACGAGTAACATGTGGCCTTTCCCTTGTCAAGGCTGACTAACTGGGAGAATGTGTTACGCGAATTTATGTCAGTTGAAGCCAATGCCGAATTTTTAGCAGGAAAAGCGGTCGTTGCAGCATATTCCAACTTATTGCGTTTAGCCAGGTATGTCTCAAATTTATTTGCATCATATTTAATCAGGTCGGTCAAACCGTCCCCGTTGATATCCTGCACAATGAACCCTATCTCATTATCATCGGGATAGCTGACACAGGAGAACGTCGATTTTTCAAACGTCCCATCCCCGCGTGAGTTATAGACAGTCCATACATTAGAGTCTGAACCTCTGACCGGGGAAATGAGCAAATCCATGCATTCGTCACCGTTCAATTCTATCGGGAAATATCGCCGGTCCTTCAGCATGTCCAAATTTATATCAGCATAGGTACTAACATGTTTAGCAATTAGTGTTCCGTATTGCGATTCAAAGGAATATACACTCAATCCATCTTTATCAATATGACAGATGTCAGTTTTCCCGTCTCCGTCATAATCCATGGTTATTAATTTGTCTGACTTATTCTCATTAGCTATTGCATCAGTTTGATACTTGAATCCCGTAAATTCATACCGATATGGAAAGATATGATATAATGGGGTCACCTTATCGTTAATGATATCAAAAATAAAGAATGAGGAACTATAAAAAACATTCCCTAACGGTTCGTGAACAAGAGCCGCTAAAACCTCAAGTTTCCCATCTCCGTCAAAATCCCCTGTATAGAAAAATTTAGGATGTGGAACAGCCGAATGAAGTTCCTCCCCCGGTAATCCCGGCAATTTAAAACTGCATTCATGATACTTGGAAAGACCGTTATAAGGATTGGCCTTATACAATGTAAAGATTATTTCTTCCTCGTCAATCCCACCGACATTATTTATTTTGACTATTGACTCCCCCTGTTTACCCTCAACGTCAGCACACATTATGTCAACAAAACCTTCTCCAGCAACAAGATTAGGCATCGGAGCAGCATATATATCGGTCAGTCGAGTATATAAAAAGATTTTATCATCTTCGGAGTATTGATTTTTTAGACATAATTTATTGTTTTTATCCGTCGAGACATAATAAGACATGTAATTAGGGACAACTATCAAGCCATCATTTCCTGTTTCATAATCGAACTTACCTCGTTCCACCCTGATTTTATCGGGTGATTCAGGTTCATACCATTCCAACAGTTGTGTTGTCACAGTCGCATACTCTGAAACGGTATTTCCGTCACCATAATAAAATTGGATTGGATTATACGATTCATCCCCGGCTTTCATGTAAACTTCTCCAAGTAAAACACAATTATGATGATTAGAGTATGTGAATTCATATCTCCTCAATTGTTTCTCTCCAAGATTACATGCTATAAACATCAGAAGTTCTTGCTTTACTGACTTAATTCCAGCATTATATGCAATCTCATTCTGAAAAATTGAGGTCTCATATTGAAAATTCACCGAAAACCCAAGATATTCAATCTTCGAAATAACGTAATCATTCTGATGCAAAGTTCGATATTGGTAGGAAATCACATTGCCACGTGGGTCTTGCAATGACATTAAATGGTATTCCAATGATTTGTTTCCGCCTCCAAACCCGACATAAACCCCATAATTCCCGTCAGGATAAAACACTTCAAATCTACTTAACACACCTCCGGGTCGACTGGCTTTCACCTTTATGTTTCCACTTACAGTCTCATATAAAACGCTGTCACCCCATTCTTCGATAACCACAAGCCGGTTACCGTCAAGGCTAAACGAATCGCTGTAATCAAACTTTATACCCTCGGTCTTACCATCGTAATAGATATTTTTTCCCTCTCTCGTTATCTTGGAGAGACCGCTTATAGACCATCCTGTCCCGAGATATTCACCATTCCCTTGCTGGCTATTATACACCAGTTTTAGTTCAGGCGCAAATCCATTGATTCCCGGATAGAGTTCAAGCGGGATTTCGTATGTCTTAGCCCCCGAAGGTGACACACCCGGGGTTATTGGTATCTGCCCGACAGCCTTGGATTGGCCTATTGCCCCTGAAGTAGGGACGTAGGAATTCACAACACCATCTGCCACACTTCTTGCCTTTACCCGGTTCGAGGCGTTATGCACAGGCAGGCTATCAGGGTTCAGACGGCACACCTTTATATCCTGAGCCAAAGCAGTGAACCCACAAAGCAGTGAGATTATCGCAAATATATGTATCCTGATTTTCATAGTATCATTCCTTTATTACTTTATAAGATGTCCGCTCCCCGTTGATTTGTACAACGAGCAGATATATCCCCGACGGTGTATCGGAGAGGTCAAAGTCCATCGAGGTCTCACCTTTGGCAGTCTGTAAAAGCGTACCTGACATCGAAAACAACGAGACCGATTCGACCGAGGGTGAACCGGCCTGAATCTCGACATGCAACATCCCCTTGGTCGGATTGGGTGAAAATGATATGTTGATTCCCGCGACCCTGTCGTCCAACCGTTCTCCGCCCCGTGAACGTTGTTGTCCCTGACGTGGTGTCTCGATACGTATTTCGCGTAAAACACGGTTACCCGCAGCGTCGTAACTGTAGGTCAGTGCGTTATCAGCGTTGAGGCCAATGGCTGCAAACATGAGAGTGACGAGGGTTATTATCGGCTTTTTCATGGGCGAAAGGGCGGTTTAATGTCTCCAATCGCAAATATAAACATTTTTTAATACCCGCCAAGCATTTGATGCCATTTTTTTGCAAAACAGCACCGAAACATCAGGATTTAACGCCGATAGGTTAATTCCGCTTTCAATTTAACACGACAAGCAATCAACATAAAAACAGGCAGGGTGTCACACCAATGTCGGTGTGACACCCTGTCGGTATTGTGAATAATATTGTGGGGTTATTGCTCGGGGGCGAGAAGAACGACGCGGTAGTTGTTCTGTGCGTTGAGGTCACGCATGAATTTCTGGACATCATCGACGGTAACGGAGTTAACGACCTCGACATCGCCGTTGAACGTGTCGACACCGTTCTGGAGATAACCGGCAATTGCCGACAACCAGGGTGAGTTCTTCTCATGGTTCTCGGTGTAACTCTTGACCATGAATTCCTTGACTTTGTTAAGTTCCTCGGGCTTGATGTTTTTCGTCATGTTCTCAAACTCATCGGCGATGAATGTCAGGACGGTATCCTGCATTTCAGGTTTCATCGGGAATGCCGACTGGATGATGGCATTGTTCTGCCCGACACGCTGCAACGAGCCGCTCGCGCCTATTGAATAAACGGCACCCATGTCCTCACGGACAGTGTCAAGGAGTCGTTTAGACAGAATCTGTCCGGCAATCGATGCAAGTACACGGTTCTTGGGGGTATAGGGAAGTTTAGCCATATCAGAGATGAATACCCATGTCTGCGGGGTCTCCATCTTGGCTGTGTATTTATCGGTAGCCGAACCCTCCTTGATTAACAGGTCGGGGTTGTACTTGTCGATTTTCTTCACAGCCTTCTTAGGGTTGCCGGGCAGCGATGCGATATATTGCTCAACCAACGGACGGAGCACATTCTCATCGACATTGCCGACGAACACAAACGTATAGTCGGCTGCATTTTCTGTCATCTTGTGAGCGATTTCAACGATTTGCTCACGTGACGCACCGTTGACTGCGTCAACGCTAAGGCTGCGGCGACGGGGCGAGTTGTAAAGTGTCTCGTTCAATTTGGTATAGAAAATATACTGCGGATTCTTTTCCTGGTTCTTCAGAATACCGCTGTAGGTGTTCTGGAGAGCCTGGAATTCCTCGGGCGAGAAATTGATGTCCTTGAATCCCATGTAGAGGATTTCCATGAACGTGGGGAGGTCCTTGGGGGTGGTTGAGCCTTCGAATTCACGGGTGTAGTTGGAGAATGACGGCTCGAAGTTAACCTGCTTCCCTGCGAGATATTTCTGAAGGTCGCTGTTGGTGTAGGAGCCAAGGCCACACGAATTGAGCGCAACGGGCATGAATATCATCGAGTTGGCGTAGGTGTCGGGAATGTCGGCATAACCGCCGAGCGCGCCGGCATATACCAGGATTTCGTCTTCCTTGAACTTGGTTTTCTTAACAATCACTTTCGCGCCGTTTGACAGCGTCCACTCGGTTGCACCCCATTGCTTGTTCTCGGTTGTCTTTGTGATTTTGCCGGGTTTGGGTAGCTGCGGGATGAGCGGCTCGCTCTTTACCTCGTCAACGTAAGCCTCGATATTCTCGTTATCAACCGAGCCCATAACTGCTGCAAAAGATTCCTCGGTGGGGTATTTCTGCCCTTCTTTCTCGGTGAGGAGAGCGAGAAGCACACGGTTGTCGGCCGTCACAAGTTCCTTAAGCTGTTCGTTGATTGCCTGAACCGGCAACATTGAAGCGTAACGCTTGGAAATCTCCACGTCCTTCTCAACACCGGGGATTGGCTCTCCGTCGATAAACGAGCGAACATACTCCTTGATATAACTTCCGTTCTCACGGGTATTACGGTTATTATAGGTCTTGTCAAGGTAAGATATATACTCGTCGCGTGCACGGTCATACTCGCTTTGGGTGAACCCTCCGCGGACAGCACGCAGCAATTCTCGGTAAATCGCCCCGACGACAGGCTCAAGGTTGTCATCCTTGGCGATACCCGTGATTGTCAGCGCGTCCTTTGTCTTGGCGAGGAAATAGTCGTCATATCCGGCGTATGCGGCCGCGAACGGCGCATCAGGCTTAGATGATATGTCACTGAAACGATTGTTGAGCATCGAGGTTATCATGTGCATCACATAGTCCATGACATAGTTCATCTCGGTGTTCTTCAACTGCGCGGGCAGAGGGTCGGTCAGGAAGAACAGTTGCACGATATTGTTGGTCTGCTCAGGGTCATGCCCAATAGCGTAAAGAGTACCCTTGTGGTCGGCAATGGGTTCGTATGTACGCTCGGCGGCATTCTCTGGCATCTCGATTTCAGAGAACATCTCCTTGATTTTACCCTCGATTCGGTCAACATCGATGTCTCCCACAACAAGGATTGCCTGCTGGTCGGGACGATACCATTTCTCATAGTAATCACGCAATGCCTGTGGCGGGAAGTTGTCGACCACATCCATTGTCCCGATGGGTAGACGGTAACCGTAACGGCTGCCAGGATACATCTTGGGAAGCACCTTTTCAAGGATGCGCATCTGCCCTACCATCGAGCGACGCCATTCCTGATGAATCACACCGCGCTCCTTGTCTATTTCCTTGGGGTCGAGCGTGAGGTCGTTGGCCCAGTCATGCAAAATCAGTAGACAGGAATCCTGAACACTCTCACGTGCGATAGGCACATTGGAGATATTATACACCGTTTCGTCAACGCCTGTATAGGCATTGAGGTTCTGACCGAACTTGACACCCACAGTTTCAAGCCAGTGAATGATATTGTTTCCGGGGAAATGGGTCGTACCGTTGAAACACATGTGCTCAAGGAAGTGAGCCAGACCACGCTGGTTATCCTCCTCCAAAGCCGAACCCACTTTCTGGGCGATATAAAAATCGGCCTGTCCCTTGGGGTACTCATTGTGACGAATGTAATAGGTAAGGCCGTTAGGCAATTTGCCGATACGAACAGCCGAGTCGACCGGGAGTTGCGGAACTTGTGAGAAATCCTGTGCCGACACGGCAAAAGGACACATCACAAGTGCCAACAACATAAAAGTCAACGTTTTGAATGACATTTTCATCATTGATTCTATGATTAAATTAAAATAAGTGATTACAGATTCTCATCAATAAGACGCACAAAGTCGCTGATAGTTACAATAACAAGTCACAAATTTACACATTTTTTCGCCATTGGAGACCAACCAACTCCGATTAATCTTTTTCCATTGCATTATTGTTTATATCCTGTAACCAAATAAACTGGATTTGAAAATGAATACATACGAAGATTTAATCCAAAGCAAGCCGGTAGTGCTCGTAGAGTTTTACGCAACCTGGTGCCCCCACTGCCGACGCATGGAACCGATAGTGAAAGACCTGAAAGAACTGCTCGATGGACGTGCCGATGTTTATCAACTCGACATCGACCGTAATGAGGATATTTGCAACCGGGAGGAAATCACCAGCACACCCACATTCATTATTTACCGCGACGGGCGCGAGGTGTGGCGATACAGCGGTGAGGCCAACGGAAACACACTGCTTGAAAAAGTAGAATCATTCCTGTAGCTGTCCACGGCATGAAAGAGACTACGATTTTCACCGAACTATTGGAATCGCTCGGCGTACCACACACCGTACCCTACAGCAACGACCGCTACCGCGAGATACCGTTCAAGTCATTGTTCGGCTTCTCACGGCTGCTGCGTGACTATGGGATTGACTCGGAGGGGATGCGACTCGATGACAGAAACGAGGTCACGAGACTCGACACTCCTTTCCTCGCGCAAGTAAGACGAAAGTTTGTGATTATCACAGCCATCAATGAACATCAGGTGTCATACGTGACCGATGGCGCGGTGCAGTCTCTTTCTCGCGCCGATTTTGACGATGGGTTTTCAGGTATAGTGCTCGCAGTATACCCCCGCGAAGACGCCACCGAACCCGATTATCACAGCCATCGCATGGCAATGGCGATGGATGCCGGGAAACGTTACGTCCTAATAGCCTCAGTTGTGTCGCTGTTCCTGTATCTGTTCATCTCCAACGGATTGTACCGTTCATGGTCGGCGTGGCTCGTGACTCTCCTTGACCTTGCGGGACTATATGTGACATATCTACTGCTCTTGAAGACACTCAACATCAAAAGCCATGCCGCCGAAAGCGTGTGCAATGTCATCGAGGCAGGGGGATGCGGCCGCGTGCTGAAAACGCCCGCCGCCAAGTTTTTCGGACTGTTCGGATGGAGCGAGGTCGGGTTCGCCTATTTCGGGGTTAGCCTGCTCACGCTGCTGATTTTTCCACAATGGGAAAATTATCTCGCACTGTTCAACGCATGCTGCCTACCGTTCTCGTTCTGGAGCGTGTGGTATCAGAAATTCAGGGCAAAGTCATGGTGTACACTTTGCCTGACAGTCCAGGCGACATTGTGGCTGCTGTTTTTCGTTGAACTGGCCGCAGGATGGTTCCACGGTATTTTCCCGTTACGCATCGAGGCGTTTGTCCTGGGCGCGTCCTACTTAACCGCATTACTCGCCATAAATCGGATTATCCCGGCATTTGAGCAACAAGAAGAATGACATGAAACGCATCAGACACATACCCCTTGACAACGCGCATGTACTGACCGCGGCCGAAATGAACCGACTTCATTTCGACACCAATCACACGAAGCTGCCACCCAAAGAACCGACACCCAAAACTGACGGTTCTGTATCAATCAGGGTTGACACCGGTAACGACATTGAGTGACGCACCACGCCAAGGCAATGTCCCTGAATATTTTTTATAGGTGACGGTGACGCGCTGTCCCCGGCTCTGATATTGTTGCAACAAACGTGCAATTGAGTCATCTGGGACTGAGAACTGAAGATGACGGGGATAGATATGGGAACTGTCGCGCAATGACTTATCGGCAATCATCTCGCCCTCAAAGGTCTTGAATATGACACCGCGCCGTTCCACATTATAGACAAAACCGCTCTCCTGGGCATCGACAACGTAAGGATTGAGGTAACGGAAGTACCCTATCGCACCCAAGGCCACGACTATTACAGCAATAAAGATAAACCATCCTTTACGACCACGACGGGTGTGACGGTCTTCGTTTTCCACCGATGTCGGCTCATGTTGCTGTCCTGTGACATCTGACGCTATTTCATTATTATATCTATCGTTTTGAGCGCGTTCTATATCATCGCCGTTCAGGAAATTGTCGGGTCTTTCTTCACTATTCATTTCTTATCAGCATGATGCCGCCTGTCGATTGCGACAGTGGCAAAGGTTATTATTCCGAGTAATATAAGCAACAGGGTCTGACATCCCATCACGAGATTGGCGAAAGATGTCGCATATTCCTTGTCAAGGCCGGGAATTGTCGAGGCATACATGCTCAACCCGAAGATAATCGACCACTGCCACGGCCCGATTCCTCCATTGGACGGCACACCCATCGAGATACTCGACAGCACGAAGCAGACGAGCACCGCCAATGCACCATATTGTGTCACCACCTCGGCAGTCAGCGGGAATGCGAAGAATGCGACATACAGCTGCAGATAATAACACCCCCACAGAGCCACGGTCAACAACAGCCATGTCAGGCGGTGCGGCATCTTCAGAATCACGATAAAACCGCCCCACAACCCCTTGACAAAGCCGTGCAGTTTACCGACAATTGCGGAATGACGGGACCTATATATGCCGAAGCATATTAACGACACCACGGCAACCACACCACACCATAGCCACGGCGAGGACGCGACATCCATGACATGATGGTACATAGCCGTGTTCTGACTTAGATAACGCGATATCTCACCTGATGCAAGCACAAATGTCATTACTGTCAGCAACAGGACAGTGATTGTATCGGCAAGACGGTCGGCGACCATCGAACCGAAAACCGTGGAAAACGGGGCACGTTGACGTTGTGAAATCCATGCCGTGCGCCACACCTCGCCAAGACGAGGGAACACGAGGTTGACAGCGTATGTCCCGAAAATGCTCAACACAAGCACCCACAACGGCGGCTTGATTCCGAGAGCCCGCAGCTGCAACCCCCAGCGCATACCTCTGAACACATGGGAGAAGACACTAAGACCGAGGGCGACACCGATATATCGGAAATCACAATCCCGGCGTATAGTCTCCAGCATCTCATGATAATCTATGTCACGGAACAAAAGGTAACACAACCCCGCCGTGATTATCAGCGGGATACCATACTTAAACAGATAGGTCACCCACTTTCCGCCCTTATGTTCCACTTCTGCTGCGTTCATTCCGCAAATATAACAATTATGTTTAAAAATCATCTAATACCGCCGACACCTCTTTGAACGCATAACGGCGCAATTCACTGCTACGTGTCCTCAAGACGAGAAATCCCATAGGCTCGACATCGGCGATTTCGGCATCAAACAGTTCTCCTGAAAAAGCATCCCGATACTTGTAAAAACCATCGGAACGCCACAGACGCGACAGATAGAGGGCGTGCAACTCCGCGTGATTATACGTATTATCAAACTTATTGAACCAATCGCGAATGGATGTCGTCAACCTACCGACCACCTCATCGACCGAATGCCGTCTACCGGTGACATTCAGTATCGACACAGGATTAGGTGCATCCGAGACAAAAACCTCTTGATTGACATTCAACCCTATCCCGGCAATCGAATGTTCAATGCCGTTACCGCGCAGACTGTTCTCTATCAATGTCCCGCACACTTTTGAATCATCGATATAGATGTCGTTAGGCCATTTTATCGACACATTGTGCCCCATGCCCGTCGGGATATATCCGTCAAGGACATCGACAATGGCA
The DNA here is from genome assembly GCA_947628305.1 of uncultured Muribaculaceae bacterium. Lineage (GTDB taxonomy): Bacteria > Bacteroidota > Bacteroidia > Bacteroidales > Muribaculaceae > HGM05190. The sequence continues at coordinate 58,002 of CANQZG010000015.1, forward strand.
CAGGCTACAATCTCGGTCAGGTAAAACTGCTGCGGGGCAAGAATCCCCTCAGGGCGCAACAGCATTGACATCGTAACGTTACATCCGGGTTCCGACTCCCACGTATTCCCGCGCTGACCACGCCCCGCTGTCTGTTTAAGCGCCGCCACCACAGTCCCGTGTTCAATACCGCGGTCTCTGGCGACCATCCCGGCGAGCGCAAGATTGGTCGATGCCGTCTCCTCAAGAAAAATTATTTCAGGATTCATAAGCCATGTAAACGGCCATGACAATAATCGCCACGCCCGCGATGAAATAGAACACACGGGCCGTGCGCCGTGACATACGTCCTGTCACAGCCCGCGCATTAACCGAATTAAAAAACCAGTCCTTATTAAACACCGACGCCATGATTGCAAGCACCCCAGCGAGACCGAAGACGCCAATCATGAAACGCGTAGCGATGTCAAGCGATGTCATCCCTCTATTTCAATTGTTCGTGAATCGTCATCATTGACACGCACCGTGACTCTGACAGTGTCATCGGGCAATATATCCTCGATGCGTTCAGGCCACTCGAGCAGACACAACGCGCCGGAGTCAAAATAATCCTCCACACCTATATCAAACGCCTCCTCGATGTTTTCAAGCCGATACAGGTCAAAATGATATATCAATTCGGCGGTAGTGTCCGAACGATATTCATTTATTATGGCGAAAGTGGGAGACCCTGTCGCGTCATCCTCTACACCGAGAGCCTTTGCGACCGCATTGATAAATGTTGTCTTGCCCGCACCCATTTCGCCATAGAAAGCGAAGACGGTCGAGTCTCCCATCATTTCAACAAACTCACGGGCGGCTGTATCAATGGAGTCGAGCGATTTAATTTCTATTGTCTTCATTTTGATGTTAATGTAATCAACGGCACTATCATTTCCTCCATCGAGATTCCTCCATGCTGGAAAGTACCATCGTAATATTGGACGTAATGATTGTAATTATTAGGATAGGCGAAAAAGTCACGGTTTGTCGCGAAAATATAGGTCGATGAGACATTGGGAGAGGGCAATCCATAACGCCCGGGGGTCTTGATTTCATAGACTTGACGGGGATTGTAACTCAAGTTTTTACCCACTTTATAACGGAGATTGGTGTTAGTGTTCTTGTCCCCCACAACCTTGACCGGGTTATCGACACGCACTGTCCCGTGGTCTGTTGTAAGTACAATCTTATATCCCTTGGCACCGATGCGCCTGAACAGCTCGATAGCCGATGAATGACGGAACCATGACTCCGTAAGCGAACGATAAGCCGCATTATTAGCCACAAGCTCCCTTATCATCTTTGACTCTGTGCGGGCATGTGAAAGCATGTCGATGAAATTGAACACAATCACATTCAGTTCATTGGCTTCAAGATTGGCAAAATCGCGCACAAGACGTTCACCGGCCGATGAATCATTGATTTTGTGATAGGAGAAGCGACATTTACGCCTGAACCGCTCAAACTGTGTCGCGATAAGTGGCTCTTCGTTGAGGTTCTTCCCTTCATCCTCATCTTCATCCACCCATAAATCAGGGAACATACGGGATATGTCAACGGGCATCAGGCCCGAAAATATCGCGTTGCGGGCATATTGTGTCGCCGTAGGCAGAATCGAGCAATACAAATCCTCCTCAAATGTGAAATAATCGCTAAGCAACGGCTTGACGACCTTCCATTGGTCGAGGCGGAAATTGTCGATTATAATAAAGAACACCTTTTCCCCTGCGTCAAGCATCGGGAAGATGCGCGTCTTGAATATATCGGGGCTCATGAGTGGACGGGAGGAATCCTCGCCGTAGGCCGACGTTATCCAGTCCTCATAGTTTTTCTTGACGAACTTGCAGAAAGTCGAATTGGCTTCGATTTTCTGCATGTTGAGTAATTCGTCCATATTTGTATCAGCCGACGCCAGTTCAAGTTCCCAGTAGACAAGTTTGGAATACAATTCCATCCAGTCAGCCATCGTGTAGGAGTCATTGATTTGGGTTGTTATGCGCGAGAATTCCTGCTGATAACCGGCTGTCGCCTTGGCCGACACGAGGTGGTCGCTATGGAGGTTCTTCTTTATTGAAATCAGAATCTGGTTGGGGTTGACAGGCTTTATCAGATAGTCGGCGATTTTATTGCCCACGGCCTGGTCCATTATATTCTCCTCCTCGCTCTTTGTAATCATTATGACGGGGATGTGCGGCTCGACCTGCTTGATACGTTGCAGGGTTTCAAGCCCAGTCAACCCCGGCATGTTCTCGTCAAGGATTATAAGGTCAAAATGACGTGAGCCGACAAGCTCAAGAGCATCACGACCGTTGTTGGCGGTGACAACGTCATATCCCTTTTTCTCAAGGAACAACAGATGAGGTTTCAACAGGTCTATCTCATCATCGGCCCAAAGTATAGTGTCCATGTTTAAATGGTTTATAGTTGAAAGTTGAGAGTTTAAAGTTTATGGCTGAGGGGGGGAGCATACTATTCAAGGAGTGGGTCATCACCCTCCGAGCCGTCGGGATATTCAGGCAATGTCGGCTGTGACGGCTGAACAGGCGCGACGGGTGTCGGTTTTGCCGGAGCAGGAGGATTGGGTACAGCCCCAGTATTAGGTTTCTTAACCTCATCGGGTCTCGGGCCGAGTTGCTCCGAGGGCGGGAGAGGCGGCTCAATCTGTGCGCCGGGAGGAATATTCCCGATAGTGCTGTCGGGGGACTCTGATGAATATTCTTTCCTCAATTCCTCAGCCTCGGCATTGTCGGGGTACATTTCCTGACGTGCCGGGTATTCCTCCGGCGGGAGGGCCTCCTCATGCACCTTGTCAAGTGCATCCTCCCCGATAAACTTGAAATAATCGTCAAACGAGCGTCCACCCTGCAGGAGAGCGTCAAAATTTTTCTGACTAATCATCACAGGACGCACCCCTGACGGGATTATCATGCCGTTATCGGCGGTGAGCAACCGGCGGTAATGCTCAAGTTCTTTCATATTGGAGAACCCTTTGACAAGAAGCATGCCAAGACGTCCGAAATTCATCATCTCAAGGTCGAAATCCCTGACAGTGAATGTCATGAAGTTGTGTCTCGCCACGTCATACAGCAACTGGTTCGGCGAGATGCTGTCAGCCGGGAAAAGCAACACGAGCAACTGCGGTGAGTCAGGGTTGTTCTCAAACTCGATTTCACCCTGCGGATTCATCGCCAAGGCTGTGGAGTCATTGGTGAGGCGTATATTCCACAACATGCCACGCGTGTTCACAGGCCCGCTATGCAGCTTGCGTCCTTGCGCCATACCTCGCAGATAGGACGAGGCGAGAGGTGTCATATCGGTCTCGGGATAACGTTCAAGCATCTGCTTCAATGTCTCGTTAAACTTGTCGGGACGTTCCTCTGTAACATAACTCAACGCATGCAGGAACATGAACTTAGGCATCAGCGGGCTCAACGGATAATCGCGCATCATATCCTCGTAGGCCTTGTGTACATTCCCGTTGCGGTTGTCAAGATAATCCTGATAGGTGCGGGCATACAATGCCTCCTGTTCCGACTCCATGCGCAACAATTTGTCAAGATAATCAGGGTCTTTCATCGCCTGACCATACTTTGATTCGGGAAACTCGCTGACAATCAACCTCCGATACCGCTCGGCCTCGGGGACATTGTTGTCACGCATGTTCAGCAGATACAGGTTATAGTATGCGTCAAGACGGTAGACATTATCGGGATAGTCATTGAGTAGACGGTCAAACTCGGCACGCGCAGCCGGGAAATCATCCAGTTTATCCTTCAATATCACGCCCATATTGTAAAGGCCCTCCTGGATGATGTCGTTAGAGGTCGTGATTTCAGCCTCGGTTTTCGGTATTTGTTTCAGATAATATTCAGGGTAATGCGGGTCATCGGCGTGAGGAGTCTCCTTTTCTCCCTTTGAATCGCCATCACCACTGTCTCCGTCGACATTGGATGTGTTTTCATTCTCCTCACTTGACGAGTTCTCGGAGAAGTCATCCATGCTGAACGATGACTTGTCACGACGACGCCAGTCATCCTCAAGTTTACGGCTGCCCCAACGTTTCTGGAAATCGGTCTTACCGGCGTTACGGGTCGCCGTGTTATAGAAATACCATGAATCATCGTTATTGATGGTGAACTGTGTAGGGGCATTACTCCCGGTGTTTTGCAGATTAGAGCCGTTAGCCACCTGTTGCGCCATATATTCCTGCATGGCGGCCTCCCTTGCCTCGCGTTTCTCCTTTTCCTTCAATTCAGCAATCAGACGTTCGGCGACTTTCATCTGTTCTTCAGGTGTCATACGGGAGAGTTCAAGAAGCGAGTCCTGCAAGGTGACATTCTGGGAATACACCGCAAGCTCGTCAAGGACATCGCTGCGCCGTTTCAGCAACGCATAGTCAGGGTAATCATCGGGAAGCTGGGGGACGGCCTCGGAATAACATGGCTGGGCGAGGTCATAACGGCGTTGCCTGAAATATATGTCACCGAGGGTGACCTGCGCGATGGCTTTCTCGATTCCGCCACGTGTTGACTTGGCGATGGCAAGACGGTAATTATCGACAGCGTTGGTCGTGTCCCGGCGTGACATGTAGAGGTTGCCTATCGCGTAATATATCTGGTCAAGATATTCCTTATTACGGTCATAACGCGTCATCCGTTTCAACGAATTGACCTCACGGCCTATATCCTCGCCCTGGTACACCTCGCTCTGCTTGATTCGGGCGTTGAACTTGGTGCGGTAACTCGCCCCTGAACTGCCCCCTGCCCTCTTGAACGCCTCGTATGCCGCCGCTCCATCGCCTTCCCGGGCATACAGCTGCCCCAATAGGAAACAAAGACGTGTCTTTTGCGCACCTTTACTGTACTTTATAGCCTCCACCAACATCGGAATCGCCTTCTTATAATCCTTGGAACGCACAAGCCAGTCAGCGTATGTAAAGTAATATAGACCTTTAAGACGCGAGTTGACAAGTTCGTCAGGTTTGATTCTGACAAGTATATTCTCGGCCTCGAACAGCCAGTCGAGGGCGCAGTAGCTTCGCGCCTGCCACAGCTTTGCCTCCGTCACTGTGTTTGGCAACCATGTGAAATGCTTGACGATGTAATAGAACGTCGAGGCAGCCCCGGCGAAATCGCCTTTAAAATACTGGCTGCGCCCCATCATCAGCCATGCATTGTGGAGAAACGGGTTATACTCCCCACGTTTCAACCACGCCTTATAGGCAGGGTCGCTACCCGCCTTTCCCGGCTTGCGACGGGGTCGTTTCTTGATTGAATGCAGCTGAATCGCCTTCTGCGCTTTCTCTATCGAACGGTCAAAGGAACCGGCCGGCTGCGGTGACTTGGGATGGGAGTACGCCTCGGCGGGATGCATGAAAACCTGTTGTGAATAATCGTCATCATAGTTCTGCTCCATCTCCTTGAGCGTCTCATTGAAATGCTCATCGCCGTTGAAGTACACATTGTAACGGGTGATAAACGCCTGATATTTACGTGAGGCCGCCGTGTTCTTCGAGGGAGAGCACGATGACAATGCAATAATGACCGCACCCAACGCAGCCATTATCGACAACTTTACGTTACAGGCATACTTCATCACTATATAAACGCTTGTCGGAGTGTCTTTATTGCCCTTTATGCCCGCCCAGGCGCAACGTATGTACCAGATGACACACAACGTATGTCACCACCTGGATTATCACGATTATGGCCGAGCACGGCACGTCAGTACCGGCCGACATCAATAACCCCGCCAGACATGTGACCACCGAAATCACGACCGACAACAGCATCATAGGGATAAAACGATGAGCGAACCGCTCGGCAATCATCTGTGGCAACGCGAGCATCGACATCAGCATCATGATTCCGACAAGTCTGATTGTCAATACAATACACACAGCGACAAGCACCGTCATCACGTATGACACTGTCTTTACAGGCAATCCCGTGACCCGGGCAAAATCCTTGTCAAAGGCGCATATTATTATAGTACGGTAAAATATCGCGAAGACAGCAATCAGCACTACGGTATAGATTGCAAAGGCCCATAGGTCGGCCGCACATATCGTCAATATGTTACCGAACAGGAACGAGTTAAGTTCGGGGGCGTTGCCCGGGGTCATGAACACAAAGAGCACCCCCATTGCCATACCCAAAGCCCAGACGGCGGCAATCGCGGAGTCCTCCCTGACCTGACGACGAGCCGACAGCCATTCTACCGTCATTGACGCGCCGACGGCGAACACAGCCGCCATGGCAATGGGACTGACACCAAGGTAATATCCCAGTCCGAGCCCTCCGAAACAGGCATGGGTGACACCACCCGAAAGCGACACAAGACGGCGGGTGACAATATAAGTCCCTATTATCGCCGCCGACACGCTGATGAGAAGTATTCCCACCAATGCGTTCCTGAAAAAGCCGTATTCCAGTAATTCAACCATTGATTTCTCTTACCTTGGAACGGGTCTCACCCACTATCATCAACAGTTCTTCACGCACAGGTTCGGGCAATTTTATACCCCGCATCTCAAGACTTCTTGCCCATCCGGGTACATCCTCTGGCAATAACGACAGCAATATGTCACGGAACTGTTCCTCGTCCGAGCGGGAATAATACTCCGGGTTGACATCCTTGAACATATCAAGTTCCTCGTCATCATAATAGATGACTTCATCGTCAATACCCCTAAGCAATGATGTCTTCTCACACACGGCATGCCGCCCGCAACATCCATTATCATCGACCGATGGGGCGACCGGTACACTATCCGGCCGATGTGTCAGATATAACACCAGGCCGACAACAATGACCGCCCCGGCGATAATAGCCACCGCAATCATTCCGCGTCCTCCTCTCCATCGCGAGGTAAAGGTGCGTCACCGTCAAGGCAACGGAATCCAAGCGACTGCAACTGCGTGAAAAAATCGGGATAGGACTTTGTCACCACCTCGACATCCTTTATGACAATACCGGGGATATAAAGCGACACCATGGCAAACGACATCGCCATGCGGTGGTCTCCGTAAGTGTCAAAAACGGGCATTTCAGTCATGGGGCGACGCGCTCCTTCCCAGACAAGAGTCCCGACTTGTTCCTCCGTCAATATGACACCGAGTTTAAGCATCTCGGCCCGCAAAGCCTCGACACGGTCAGTCTCCTTGATGTGCAGAGACTGAAGTCCTGTGAGCCGGAACGGAATCCCGGCCATGCAACATGTCACCACAATGGCCGGTGTCAGGTCGGGACAATCGGCAAGGTCAAGTTGCAGCCGAGGGGAAAATTCGGGCGAAGCCTCAAGCCTCGCACCCGCCTTGTCAAACGAGGTGACAACCCCAAGTTCCTCATAGATGCGCGCTACAACACTATCACCTTGACAACTGCCTCCACCGATTCCCTCGATACATATCTCGCCACTTGCCACCGACTGCAGTTCATACCAATAGGATGCCGCCGACCAGTCCCCCTCGATTTCATGTTCTACAGGATGATACCTACCCGGCGATACAGTTATAACATTTCCCGAAAAATCATATTCAATCCCGGCACGACCCATCATTTTCAATGTCATGTCGATGTAAGGACGCGATATTGTGTCACCCTCAAGCAAAATGGTCAGGCCGTCATCCATCGCAGGGGCAATCATCAACAACGCCGATACATACTGGGAACTGACAGTTGAATCAAGTTTAACCGTCCCTCCCGACAATTTTTTGCCGGTTATACGCAGCGGGGGAAATCCCCGCTCTCCGAGATATTCAATCCCGACACCCAAGGATATGAGCGCATCCACCAACGGTGAAATGGGACGCCGCCGCATACGCTCGCATCCGTCAAGAATGACCTGCCGTCCCTCGCAAGTCGCGAAATAGGCCGTCAGAAAACGCATGGCTGTTCCCGCCGCACCGATGTTCACAGTGACATCACCCTCGGTGGCGAGCGCATCAAGCATCACCGCGGTGTCATCACACATCGCCACATCCTTGAGAGGCAATGCCCCCGGAGTCAGCGCGTTTATAACAAGGGCCCGGTTGCTCATGCTCTTTGACAAGGGCACTCTGACTGTACCCTCTATGTAGCCGTCAGGCGGAATAATTCGGTAGTTCATAGCCACAAAATTACCGATTTTTTATCAAAATCACCAATTTCACCAACGTGTCTGTCCCGAACCGCTTATAATGTATTTATACGTAGTGATTTCAGGCAATGCCATAGGCCCGCGTGCATGCAGTTTCTGTGTTGAAATACCTATCTCCGCCCCAAACCCGAACTGGCCGCCGTCGGTGAATGCCGTCGATACATTGTCATACACACATGCAGCATCGACATCCCGGTCAAATACTTCGATTGCATCGGCATCTTCGGCCACTATACATTCGCTGTGACCTGACCCGTAACGGTTTATAAACGCCACTGTCTCATCAATGGAATCGGTGACGGCCACAGACATGCGCAACGAAAGCCATTCGCGCCCGAAATCATCGGCTGTGGCCTTGCACAGGAACGGATAACGCCCCTCAAGTATCTTGTAGGCACGTTCATCGGCATAAATCTCGACTCCCTTATCAGCAAGCGGGGCACAAATCCCAACCAAATCCCCTAAACGCGAGGCATCGATGATGAATGTATCAAGGGTGTTACACACCCCGGGACGACGCGTCTTGGCATTGAACACAAGCTCACGTGCCACCTCGGCACGTCCCGATGAGTGAAGGTAGGTGTGACACACACCCGCACCGGTCTCTATTACAGGGACACGCGCGTTGTCCCGAACAAAATCTATCAGACGACGGCTTCCGCGAGGTATAATAAGGTCAACATACCCCACAGCATGCAACATCTCGGCGGTCGCTTCATGATTCACCGGGAGAAGCGTCACGACAGCGGGGTCAAACCCTCTATCAGCGAGAAAACTACGAAGCATCGACACCACAAATTCATTTGTCTCCCGCGCATCGCTGCCTCCTTTGAGCACACACGCACTCCCGGCCTTGACACACAGTGAAAAGACATCGAACGTTACATTGGGCCGTGCCTCATAAATGACACCTATGACACCGAACGGCACTGACACCTTTCTAATCTTCATCCCATTAGGACGTTCCCATTGCGCGAGTGTCACCCCTAAAGGCGATGGCAACGCAGCCACCGACCTCATGTCAGCCGCAATGTCATGCAGCCGCCCCGATGTCAGTTTCAGACGGTCATACATGGGATTAGCCTCATCCATACGTGCCAGGTCCCGAGAGTTGGCCTCAAGAATCCCGGCTTCGTTCCTCTCAATCTCGGTGGCAAGAGCCACAAGCATTCCATCTACTTCGCCACTGCCTTTACGGGCCAGATGGCGTGAGGCTTCCCTCGCCTCTTTCAATATCGGTATAATTGATTCCATTATTCTATATACAAGTAATCGGCATGGATGACATGACGTCCTCCGCGTGAGCCCTTGGACTCCATGACCTCTGCAGAGTCAGATGATGTCCGGCCCAAAGCCAACAGCGTCCCGTCCTCCCCTATGACCTTGACAATATCCCCTTTTTCAAACTCTCCTTTCACGTCAGTGACACCGATAGGCAATAGACTCGCCCCCCGCCCTGAAAGCAGAGCCTCGGCGGCAGGGCGTGAGATGTGAATCTCCCCCTTGGCGAATCCCTCGCTGTGGGCAATCCACTTTTTCACACTCGAGGTCACTTCTTGCGCCGGATGGAATAGGGTATGGGGAATAGTGTCTAAATTGTCGGCAAGGTCTATCAGAATGTTCTCGCGCTTGCCGTTGGCGACAATAACCGAAATACCTTCGCCGGCGACCTTACGGGCGATACGGTTCTTTGTCAGCATACCGCCTCGGCCGAATGTCGACTTGCCGTCCTGAATGAACCGGGACACATCGGTATCCGCCGAAATATCAGCGATTACCCGGGAACCGGGGTCAGCCGGGTTTCCGTCATATATCCCGTCGATATTGCTTAACAAGAACAAGGCATCGGCATTCATCATCGATGCAATCAACCCTGACAGTTCATCATTGTCAGTGAACATCAACTCCGTAACCGATACCGTGTCGTTCTCATTAACAATGGGGATGACGCGGTTCTGCAACATAACCTCGATGCAGTGTTTCTGATTCAGATAGTGACGCCGGGTGGCGAAATTCTCCTTGGTCGTCAATATCTGACCGCACTCGATTCCATGTTCCCTGAAAAACTCATAGTAACGGTTGATGAGCTTGGCCTGTCCGACCGCACTATAGAGTTGTCGTTGTGAAACAGGGTCGAGCGCACGGGTCACCGAATGACGCATCTCGCTACGACCCGAGGCCACCGCCCCCGATGACACAAGCGTGATTTCAATGCCACGGTGATGCAACACGGCTATCTGGTCGACAATCGCGCTTATGCGGGTGACATCAAGTGTGCCGTCAGGCCGTGTCAATACGTTGCTACCGACCTTTATGACTATTCTCTCTAACTTCATCATTACTTCTTGTTACGAATCTCGACTCGACGTATCTTACCCGAAATGGTCTTGGGCAGTTCATCAACAAACTCGATGACACGGGGATACTTATAAGGCGCTGTAACCCTCTTGACATGATTCTGAATCTCCTTGACAAGAGGTTCACGAGGTACATCCCTATAATCCTTGGCGAGAACGATTGTAGCCTTGACAACCTGACCGCGTATATCATCGGGGACACCGGTTATTGCACACTCGACCACTGCTGGATGCGTCATCAACGCGCTCTCGACTTCAAACGGGCCGATTCGGTAACCCGAGGATTTGATTACGTCATCGGTGCGACCGACAAACCAGTAATACCCGTCCCTATCACGCCATGCGACATCGCCTGTGTGATACAACCCGTCATGACATGCGCCGGCAGTCAACTCCGGGTTGTCAAGATATTCCTTGAACAGGCCAAGTGGGCGACCTTTGTCAATATGAATGACAATTTCGCCCTGTTGACCCTCCTCGACCGGACTCCCGTCATGGTCGACAAGGTCTATGTCATATTGCGGCCCTTTCTTCCCCATCGAACCGGGACGCGGCTCAACCCATGGATAAGTCCCGACCGAAAGCGTTGTCTCAGTCTGGCCGAATCCTTCCATCAGACTTATTCCTGTAAGACGCTTCCATTCATCGAACACTTTGGGATTCAATGCCTCGCCCGCAATAGTGCAGTATTTCAGAGATGAAATGTCAAACCGTGACAAGTCTTCACGTATCAGGAAACGGAACACCGTCGGAGGAGCACAAAATGACGTGATGCCGAACTGTTCAATCTTGCCGAGAACATCGACAGGCTGGAATTTGTCAAAATCATATACAAACACAGTCGCCCCGGCAATCCATTGTCCGTACAACTTCCCCCAGACGGCCTTACCCCAGCCGGTGTCGGCAAGTGTGAGGTGAAGACTGTCTTCATTAAGGTTCTGCCAAAATGATGCCGTTATTATATGCCCTAAAGGATAGGTAAAATCATGTGCCACCATCTTCGGTTCACCCGTAGTCCCGGATGTGAAGTAAAGCAACATCACATCATCGTTTTCGTTAACCACTGCCGGTTTATGATAAGGGGAAGCCGCCTCTATCGATGAATCAAAATCATACCATCCCGAAGGCACTTCAGGTCCGGTGCTGACAACCGCCTCGACAGTCGGACAGTCGGACAACGCCGATGATATATGGTCTATAATCACTTTATCGCCGGCTGCCACTATCGCCTTGATTCCGGCATGTGTACAACGGTAGACTATATCATTGGCCGTGAGCAGGTGGGTCGCCGGAACAACCACTGCACCGAGTTTGTGTAACGCAATGATTGACGGCCAAAACTGCCAATGACGTTTCAGCATCAGCATGACACGGTCACCGCGACCGATACCGAGCGATGAGAAGAATCCCGCGGTCAAATCGCTCAACCGTTTCATATCCCCGAACGAAAACTCCTTTACATCCCCTCCTTCATCAGTCCAAAGAAGGGCCCGTTTATCAGGGTGTGTCACGGCCCACGCATCCACGACATCATAACCAAAATTAAAGCGTTCAGGCACATTCACCCTGAACGATTGCATGAAATCCTCGTAACTCTCAAACGTGGTCTTATCTAAAAACTTATCTAACATACCAAATCAGATACTAATTCTGACATTAAACGCGCAAAAGTACGAAAAAAGTTCACAACTGTAGGCATTCCTGCACACAATACCGCAACATGTGTAACATTATGCGCTTCTATATATCTTCATTGACTAAAAATGTTTATTTTTGCCCCATAGTCATTTCTATCATATCCCCGGAAACCATGAGCTTCGCTTATCTAAATGACCTTTTCGGCAAATTCAGGAAAGGAAAGAAAACTAAATTCTCCAATATTGAGAAACGTGCTGTCAAATCGTTTATATCTATCAGCAAGGGTAAGATATCATTCGATGATTTTTACACTGATTTCCAGGCCATCGTTAAAGAATTCTACGAAACCATGGGAGGCCGTATAGACGAAGAAACGCCATTGTGGCTTAACTCTTTTTCATCCAACATTTTTCTTCGTTGGCAAAAATGGCACGTCCTCAAGGTTATGCACGAGGAAAAACCCGAAGAATTTGCCGACCCTGCCATGGAAGCACAATATCGGAAAATCGAATCCATGAATTACGACCAATGGCTTATCGATAAAATTCGATATTGCCTGAAGGAACTTGACTAACGGCACATAGATGCCCTTGATTTTGATGACTCCCTAAATATAAAATCGTCCTGCCATAATTATGGCAGGACGATTTTATATTTGCTTCAGCAAAGAACTATTATTTCTTGCCGGCAAGTTTCTCCTTAAGTTCGGCGAGAGCCTCGAGGTCGCCGAGGGTAGCCTTTTCAACAGGAGTTGAAAGCATCGGGGTCTCCTCATTTCGCTTGTTGCCCGAACGCTTGTTCTTGCGAGGAGCCTCACCGCGCTCTGCACGTGCCTCATCCTCAAATATACGGCTGTGGCTAAGGATGATGCGCTTGCTGTCCTTGTTGAACTCGATTACCTTGAAATTGAGTTTCTCGTCAACCTTGGCCTGCGAGCCGTCCTCCTTAACAAGGTGCTTGGGTGTTGCGAAACCTTCGACACCGTAGGGAAGAGCGATGACTGCACCCTTCTCGACCATTTCGATGATAGTGCCCTCGTGGATTGAACCAACGGTGAACACTGTCTCGAATACGTCCCAAGGATTCTCCTCGAGCTGCTTGTGACCGAGCGAGAGACGACGGTTGTCCTTGTCGATTTCAAGAACCTGCACCTGGATGTCAGCACCGATTTGAGTGAACTCGCTGGGGTGTTTGATTTTCTTGGTCCAAGAGAGGTCGCTGATATGGATAAGTCCGTCAACACCTTCCTCGATTTCAACAAACACACCAAAGTTAGTGAAGTTACGGACCTTGGCTGTATGCTGGCTTCCGATAGGATACTTGGTCTCGATATTTTCCCACGGGTCGTTCTTGAGCTGCTTGATGCCGAGAGACATCTTGCGGTCTTCGCGGTCGAGGGTAAGAATCACAGCCTCGATTTCATCGCCAACTTTCATGAAATCCCGAGCCGAACGGAGGTGCTGCGACCAAGACATTTCGCTCACGTGGATAAGACCTTCGACACCCGAGGCGATTTCAATGAACGCACCGTAATCAGCCATAACGACTACGCGGCCATTGACCTTGTCGCCGACCTTGAGGTTCGGGTCAAGGGCATCCCAAGGATGGGGCTGGAGTTGCTTGAGACCAAGGGCGATGCGTTTCTTCTCGTCATCGAAGTCGAGAATAACGACATTGAGTTTCTGGTCGAGACTGACAACTTCCTCGGGATGGCTTACGCGACCCCACGAAAGGTCAGTGATGTGAATAAGACCGTCAACACCGCCGAGGTCGATGAACACACCGTAGGAAGTAATGTTCTTGACTGTGCCCTCAAGCACCTGACCTTTTTCAAGTTTGGCGATGATGTCGCGTTTTTGCTGCTCGAGCTCGGCCTCGATAAGAGCCTTGTGCGATACAACAACGTTCTTGAATTCCTGGTTGATTTTAACGACCTTGAATTCCATGGTCTTGCCCACGAAAATATCGTAGTCACGTATGGGTTTGACATCAATTTGTGAGCCGGGGAGGAATGCCTCAATCCCGAACACATCGACAATCATGCCACCCTTGGTGCGACATTTGATAAAGCCTTTAATGATTTCATCGTTTTCAAGAGCCTCGTTGATGCGGTCCCAGGAACGGGCGGCACGGGCCTTGCGATGGGAAAGAATCAGCTGACCTTTCTTGTCCTCCTGATTCTCGATGAATACCTCCACAACATCACCGACTTTGATGTCAGGGTTATAGCGGAATTCATTAACAGGGATGATACCGTCGCTCTTGTATCCGATGTTAACCACAGCCTCACGTTTGTTGAGCGCGATAATGGTACCTTCGATTACTTCTTTGTCCTTGACGGTGTTGAGCGATTCATCGTAAGTCTTGGTGAGTTCCTCACGAGACTTTTCGCCCTGGGTTTCGCCTTTTTCATAGGCGTCCCAATCGAAATCGACGATTGGAGAGTTTTTTACTTCTTCAGTCATTTAAAAAAGGGTTAATAAATATGGTTAATTAAGACCGATGGGAGCACAATGCACCCATCGCGCTGCAAAGGTATGAAAATTTCCTTTACATCACAAATTTAGAATTTGTTTACTTTTATTTTTAATTGTCAAACAGGTCATTAAGCACCCTGGCAAGGCGGTAGCCGGCCTTGGGTATACGGGAATCGACAAGTTTCTCAGCCTTTAGAAAAACGTCAAGTGTCTGCGCCTTGTCAAATTTAGCCCCAGGTGTCAACCAATCATATACAGTCCTGTTTTCGACGGCGCACTCCTCAGCCCATTGCCGTGGAGTGCCATTAGACAACTCTTCACGTGTGGCTTCGTCATTACGGTCAAGCTGATACTGATAATCAACATAATACCAACGGTGACAGTTATCGGGCGCTGAATCCCAAAACGAATGGAACTGTGCTTCATTTCCATTAAGATTGAATTTAATTTCCCCTTGCGGATGTTTTGGGAATTTAGAGTGCGCCGGGCAATGCATGTCACCAATGGCATGCACCAAGATTTTTATATCCACAGCAACAGCCGAATCAGACATCTCGCCACGGTTCTGCAGACGGCCAATCGCATCATTTATCGCCGATACAACATCACCGTGTTTCTTATCATGCCTGTACTTACCCTCGTCATTGACAGCTGTGGAGTGCCACTTAGTTGTATGCTTGTACTCAGGTGTCATGCGCACCTTATCCATCCACGAAGCATAATACACAATCGAATGTCCGTCAAGATACTTCTCGATATTGGCCTTGGCCTTAGGTGTCAAATGACACTCTGCAATGTAAGCAATCGCGTCATGGCCGATTTTAGTCCAGCCAAAGACCGATGAACACACGCACATTGCTAAAATAAAAAACGCTGAAAATCTCTTAATCATGGTTTTATAGGTTAAATGTGATATATAAATTATGTTAGGTCAAATCGTTATACGTCGTGTAATCCCTCCTATCTTCAATATATAGATACCTTTAGCTGATATCCGTAAACGACGTATCCCCGGTTGTAGGGTCTCCTGCGAAATCAACTGTCCCAAAATAGTGAATACTTTAACCGTCACCGGTCGCGAACAAGAGACGTACACATAGTTGTCGCGCACGGCGATATCCACCGCAGCTTCTGAATCAACACGCTCCATACCGGGCACAACCGTCCTCACCTCCTCCCATGGCGATGATGCCGTCGATGTCAATACGACACCAACAGCGACAAGCAACATGATGAATAGACGGCGTATATACATGAAATCCAATTTGCCACAAAATTAGTAAATTTTTCAATCACATCAAATGATAGTGGAGAGTTTATAGGTGATAGTTTAAAGGTTATGTTTGAGTTTAGGGGTGAGGAGCGTTAAGGACTTTAAGGGCCTTAGATAGTTTAGGGTCGTTAGGCGGGGGCGGGGTAGAAATGGGACGCCCCGGCGGGGTCGTTCCCGCCGGGGCGTCCGGTCTTCGTTAAGGGGCGGTTACCTACTTTCCCGCTTCCGCAGTATCATCGGCGTGTCGGGGCTTAACTTCTCTGTTCGGGATGGGAAGAGGTGGGGCCCCCGCGCTATGGCCACCTTGGTTTTATCTTTATCGCGCCGGGCCTCTCGCGGCGCCGGGCGTGTGGGGTGAAAAGAGGGCGGCTGGAAGCATACGCGCCT
>CANQZG010000016.1 GCA_947628305.1 uncultured Muribaculaceae bacterium
TATCAATGATAATCTTCACAAAGATATGAAAATCAAACTATTGTAACGGTTTCATCCTACAAAATGTCCACCCTGCCGAGAAATGGCATTTTGAACTGACCTTTTTCTACAGAATGGCCTCTAAAGTTTGTAGGTTGTGAAATCATTACCTATATTTGACTCCGTTGAAAATACTCTCGCTCGGCAAAGCTAAAATATTTTGCTTTGCTCTTGCTTATCCGTATATTTATTATGTAGAACTAAAACGAATGATGATGCCTGAACTATTGAGATTATTCGGTTTGATATTCCTTTTTTACCCTTGACCCAGTGGAACTGGTTGACAATCAAGGTTTGTCTATAAGCGAACTGAAAATGGCGGAATCCATTATAGAAGACAACAAGGATATTTTTGCCGAGCGTTGGAATGAATTCTTTAACAATAAAGAGTGATTGACATGGAAATAACTAAAATATGGTTGACAGATGATGCTGTCCACATCAGAACTGCAGACGGGCGTGAGGGCAAGGAACTGTTTGCCAATTATGCTCGATTAAGAAATGCACCGCGCGAAGCACTGGAAGATTACACAGCCAATGCTTTCGGCATCCATTGGAATCTGCTCAACGAAGACCTCGCTTTTGAGAGTTTCTTTCAGGAGAAGCGCGATAACCCTTTGTATCGTCTGTTCTTGGCTTACCCTGAAATCAATGTGTCAGCGGTTGCGCGCCGTCTCGGTATTAGCCAGAGTTTGATGGCTCAATATATAGGAGGCTCTAAACGACCATCGGCCGAACGTGCCAATGCTATCGTTGAAATTCTGAGGAAGATAGGTTCAGAACTATCAACGGCATCTTTATGAGCATGGCATCCAGTGTCCCAACCAGTCGTTCCCGTGATTGTTTTTGCAAAAAAAGTGTAATTCAACGAATTACACTCTTTTGCTTGGGAATTGTCGGGGTGAGAAGACTCGAACTTCCGACCTCCACGTCCCGAACGTGGCGCGCTGCCAACTGTGCTACACCCCGTAGTCCAATTGCGTGTGCAAAGTTAAGAAATATTTTTGCAATAGAGCAATCGTATGGCGTTTTTTTATGAATTATTTTACCATCGAGGCAAAAGAGGTGGGAATGGGTGTTGAAAAATTCATCTCTTTACCTGTCGTGGGATGGATGAAACGCAGGGTCGCGGCGTGAAGCGCAAGACGATGGATAGGGCTTGACTGCGCTCCGTATCGGCGGTCTCCCGCGATGGGGTGTCCGAGGTCTTTCATGTGGACACGTATCTGGTTCTTGCGACCGGTGTCAAGTTCGACCTCGGCGAGGGTGTATCCGTTTTTGCATTTCAGTGTTTGATAACGTGTGACGGCGAGTTGACCCTCGTCGGGATTGTCGGTGGAATATACCTCGTGTTGCGAGTTTTCGGCAAGATAGGAACGCACTATACCTTCGGCCGGGTCGAGTTTGCCTTCGGTGACAGCCAAGTACTTGCGGTTCAACACCATATTGTTCCAGTTGTGCTGCATGCGTTCCTTGGCTTCGATTGTCTTGGCGAACATCATCAGGCCGGATGTGTCTCGGTCAAGACGATGCACAATGAAAATTTTGTTGCGTGGGTCACTCCATTTGACATACTCCCGCAGAATCGAGTATGCCGTACCTTCTTTTGTTTTGTCATTACCCATGGAGAGCAGTCCGTATCCTTTGTTTATGACAATTATGTCATCGTCCTCGTACACGAGTTTCATGCGCCGGTGGTAGAATACCCTGAATTCCCTGACGAGGTTGACTTTGACGGTGTCCGCCGGTGAGAGGGGGGCATTGAACTGTGTTGTCGGGGTACCGTTGATGGCCACTTGGTTGTGCTTCAGGAGTTCTTTGACCGATGTGCGTTTGCGTTGTGGCATTGCGTCTATCAGGAACGGCAGCAATGTGCTCTCGCTCTCGACCTGATAGGTTTCGATTATGTCGGGTTGAAACTTGTTGCGTTCCGAGCCGGGTTTGTGGTTGATGGGACGTGGCATTGTGGTTATTTTTTCTTGGATGTGGCTCGTCGGGTTGCTTTCTTTGGTTTGGATTCCTGGGAATTGATAATTTCCATGCACTCCTCGATAGTGAGGGTTTCGGGGGATGTGACGGTCTTGGGTATCTTGTAGTTGGATTTTTTGAACGAGATATAGACCCCGTAACGACCGTTAAGGATTCTGAGTTCAGGGTCGCTTTCAAATTCCTTTACGACTTTCTTTGTGTCGGCTTCCCTCTTGGCTGTTATCAATTCCTCGGCTTCGGATAATGTTATTTCGAGCGGGGAATATTCTTTGGGGATGGAAACAAATGTTGAGTTGTAACGTATGTAAGGCCCGAACCGCCCTATGGCGACGGTGACATCCTTACCCTCGAATTCTCCTAATGACCGTGGAAGCTCAAACAGTTTCAATGCTTCCTCAAGAGTTATGTCAAATACCGACTGCTCCTTGCGGAGTGATGCGAACCGCGGCTTCTCGTCACCATCGGCTGTCCCTATCTGCACGACAGGCCCGAACCGCCCGATTTTTACCGATACGGGTTGTCCCGACGCGGGGTCGATTCCGAGTTCACGTTCGCCTACCTTATGTTCGAGCCTCATTTCGTTGGCCTTGACTACATCGGGGTGGAAAACGTCATAAAAATGGCTGATTTCATCGTTCCATCTTTCCTCGCCTTCGGCGATGCGGTCAAATTGTTCCTCTACTCTGGCAGTGAAATTGTAGTCGAGGATTCCGGGAAAATACTTGGTCAGGAAATCATTGACGACAGTCCCGGTGTCGGTGGGTATCAGCTTGCCTTTCTCGCTGCCGACATTCTCGGTGCGTATCGTTTCGGTTATGGTGTCTCCTTTAAGTGTGAGAACCGTGAAATCGCGTGCTTCGCCGGGACGCTCGCCTTTTTCGATATATTCGCGTTGTTGTATTGTGGATATGGTCGGCGCGTAGGTCGATGGACGGCCTATGCCGAGTTCTTCCATCTTTTTAACCAGCGATGCCTCGGTGTAACGTGGCGGTAGCTGGGTCAGGCGCATTGTCGCAGTCACGTTTTCACGTGACAATATATCACCGGGGGACATGACCGGAAGAAGTACACCCTCGCTACTGTCATCGGTGGTGTCGTCGTTACCTTCGATATAGACCTTAAGGAATCCGTCAAATTTGATGACTTCACCCGATGCAGTGAAATGTTTGTCTGATTTTGACGGTTGTATTTCAACCGTGGTCTTTTCGATGATTGCGTCAGACATCTGTGAGGCCACTGTCCGCTTCCAGATGAGGTTGTATAATTTTTTCTCCTGCGCGGTGCCATCGATGGTGTGACGGTTTACGTATGTCGGACGTATTGCCTCGTGTGCCTCCTGTGCACCTTTTGAATGGGTGTGATATTTGCGGATGTGCAGATATTCCGCCCCTATGGTGTCTGAAATCTCGGCCGATATTGTCGCGATGGCAAGTGATGACAGGTTCAATGAGTCGGTACGCATGTAGGTTATGTGTCCGGCCTCATATAACCTTTGGGCCACCATCATAGTCTGCGACACCGAGAACCCGAGCTTGCGTGATGCCTCCTGTTGCAAGGTCGAGGTCGTGAAGGGGGGGGCGGGTGATTTCTTGATAGGCTTTACTGAAACCGATTTAACGGAAAAATCAGAGTCGAGACATTTTGTCAGGAAGTCCCGTGCCTGTTCCTCCGACGGGAAACGTGACGGCAGTTCGGCTCTGACGCTATGGCCATCGGAGGTCTTGAACGATGCTGTGATACGGAAATAGGTCTCGGGGGTGAAATTCTTGATTTCATTTTCGCGTTCTACAATCAACCTTACGGCTACAGACTGTACTCGTCCGGCCGATAATGCAGGCTTGATTTTCTTCCACAGGACGGGTGAGAGTTCAAATCCCACGAGACGGTCGAGAACGCGCCGGGCCTGTTGTGCATCGACGAGGTTCAGGTCAATCGAGCGGGGATTGTCGATGGCGTGGAGAATCGCGTCCTTGGTTATTTCGTGGAATACGATACGCCGTGTGTTTTCCGGCTTCAATCCCAGTACTTCATATAGATGCCATGCAATGGCCTCTCCTTCACGGTCCTCATCGGATGCGAGCCATACCGTTTCGGCTTCTTTGGCGGCTTTCTTCAGGGTTTTTACAAGTTCTTTCTTGTCGTCGGGTATCTCATATATTGGTGAGAACGAATTTTCCTTGTCAAGGCTCAGGTCTTTTTTGCGCAGGTCACGGATGTGCCCGTAACTTGACATTACCTTATAATCCTTTCCGAGGAATTTTTCAATGGTCTTGGCCTTGGCCGGAGACTCCACGATAACAAGATTTTTAAGCATCTGATTGCTGTTTTGTGAGAACTGCTTTTAATTTAAGGTGCAAAATTAGGAAAGAAATCTCAAATTTGCCCCCATTTTTAACAAAAACTGCCAAAAATAGGTTCAGGTGGATTGTGACATCCTCTTATTCCACGCTCTGATAGGTGAGGGGAGGGTCAAAATACCGCGACATGCTTTTCAGGTTTTCGCGGTAGGTGGGGATGGCGAAATGTACATCTTTGAAATAGGCGTCGGCATCTCTTTTCCGTTGGACCTTTACCGGGTCTTGTTCAAAAGTGTAATCGGCTTGCTTGCCTGATGTCTCATGTAGGCTCACCGACATACGTTCCCCTTCTGCCGTCAACGTGATATAATCGCCCGATGACATGGTGAAATTCACGGTCTGATAGGTGTCGATGTTGATGTTGAGATTTTTAGCTGCTCCATCCCAGTCATATCTGTAGGTGGTTTTATCTTTTTGACGTGTAATGGCCATACTTAATGAACCGTCTCCTATTGACATCAGGCCGTTCACATCGGTTATATCGGACGGGAGACATGGGGTTATATTGATGGCTTGGTTTAACAAGTCGGGTCTGACACCGAGAAAATATTGATTCCATATCCTGATGTGTTCGCTGTTGCTCCATGCCTGTAGGAATGTACCGCTGCGTCTGACCCATGTCCTGCCGGGGCGTGGCCAAGCGTCGGCGTTCTCTGAAAGGCTGCCGACCGCACCCTCTGAAAGGGCCTGGCGGTTCATGTTGCGGAATAGCTTGAATGCGATGTCGGCTTGTCCCAGTTCAATCATCCGTTGCATCGCCATCCCGTTGTTCCATAGCCAGATTGTCCCGTTGTGGTAGGCATCGTCCTTGTGGTAACGATGCCACTGTTCATGGTAGGGATGGAACTGTTCGTCATCCTGGTCGAGGGATGACACTCCCCATGGAAATACGAGGCGTTCCCACATCTTTTTTGTCTCGTGTATCCTTAGGCCGGGGTCTGAAATCATGTCAAGGGCATATATCGCGTTGGGGCGGAACTGAAGGTCGCCGCTTCCATCGGTGTTGAGGTGGTCATAAATCACCTTGTTTTCTTTGTCGATGAAATCCCGTTCAAAGTTGGAACGTAGAATTGCCGCAGCCTTGTCCCAGTGTCGCGCATCATCGGTTTTGTCCAAGAGACGTGCGAGGTCAGCGGCATCGGTCAGCTGTGAATACCATAACGCTTGCACGTCTACGGCCCTGTTTCCTCGCGGGGAGCATGGAAATTTCCCTTGGCGCTTGGCATCCATCCATGTGTCGGCATCGGCGTGGGTGAGATAGCCGTCATTGTCGGTGTATAGTTTCAGGGATGCATCGGTGGCGATTTTCACTGCGGGATATATCTCCTTTAGAAAAGCGGTGTCGCCGGTATATCTAAGGTAGTCGTGAACCTGCATGACGAACCGTGGCGTGCCGTCGGTGGTGTTGTACAGGATGCCGTCGAGGTTGAGACGGTTGGGTATGCGACCGTATGTCGCCGAGGTGGAGTCGGTGTCCTGATAGCGGGCAAAAGATGCCAAAATGTTACGTGCGGTTTCGAATTGCCCCGTGCAGAGCACCGCCCCCGGCATTGAGATGAACATGTCACGTCCCCAGAAATCGGTGAACCAGGGTAGACCGGCATATATGCCATAGCCACCGTGCTGGCGGGTTATCAGTTGGTCATTTGTGAGCATAATCCACGCAAGGGCGCGGTCGAGTGAGTCGAGATTGGTTTTGAGCCGGTTTTGGTCGAGGAGCATCTGCATGCGCCGTCCTCTATCGGCAAGCCATTTGTCACCTTTATCCCGGAAAGAGTCTATTGCTTTCAGGGTCTGCGGTTCTGTCCCGAATGCGATTATAAATCCACCTGAAGATGCTGACGTGGAAAGTGTACTGTCCTTTAATTCTGCGGAAGAATTGTTTAGCGGGGTTATTCTGACTACGTTGCCCGGGGATTCGGTTGTTGTATATATGACAGAATTGCCGTCGGCGCGAGGCGAGGAGACATTGTCGCCAGTCAGTTTAATCGCAATCTCTTTTCCTTTTATGCTGTCGAGCGCGATATACAATAGACGTGCTGAATCCATCATGCAGAATGTTTCCACTGCGTTGTCATATCGGCGTGTCAGCTTGTCAGGGTATACCGTGACGGCTGCTTCGCGTCGTGAAAGAGGTTTGTTGTCTATGGACAGACTGTAGTCGGCAAATATACGTTTGGCGTTAATGTTCCATCCGGCATACCAGTCGTCCCAATTGTCGGTTGAGGTCATGCTGTAATAAAACCCTCCGTTCTTGTCGGTGTAGGAATACTCGCGGGATTCCCCTTGCGGGATGGTTATTCCCAATTCATTAAGCTGTAAGGAGGTAGATGACGTTGTGGCTCTATCGCCACAAGAGGTTGCCAAAAAGACGATTGCGCCGGCGGTCAGAAGTTTGGAGTTGAATGGATTCATACCTTAATTTGCTACAAAATTATATACGGCCTTTGATATCTGTGCTATGATTTTTTCAGCGTCCTCTTGTGTCCCGCCGAAGTCTTTGACGAATACAGCGATGGAGTAATGTCGGCCTGAAGGGAGGGTTACATATCCGCCGTCGTTCACAGCGGTGACTTCTCCACTGGAATTGGTATACCCTGAGCCTGTGCGGTGGGCAAACTTTACGCCCTCGGGCAGTCCTGCGGCTATTCGGGTCGCGCCGGTGTGACAGTCATACATCATCTGCTTGATGTGTTCCTGTTTCGAATGGCTTACCAGGCTGTCAGTGAACACACGGTTTACAAGGGCGGCGTAGGAAAGCGGAGAACTACGGTTTTCGTAGGCTTTGGAATGGTCGGCTTTCATCTCTGACTCGGTATATCGAATCTGAAAATCATCTTCTGGCAAAATGTTACGTATATAGCGGTCGGTCTCCGGGGCGGAAACAATCCTGTCAAACAATAGGTTGCTTGTATTATTGTCGCTGTGTATAAGGATGTAGGCCAACAATTCGCCAATTGACATGGTGATGTGGTCCTGAGTATGCTCTTTAAACATGGGGCTCCAGGTCTCTGGGTCGAGGTCACTGCGTTTTATCGTTAAGGTCGAATCTAATTCGGTGGTTTGCGTGTCGAGTGTATGGCACACGGCGATTGCCTCGTGCAGCTTGAACATGCTCATAAGGGGATAGTCCGCTGAATTGTTGAATGTTATGGTGTCGGTATTGTCAATTATTATGGCCATACCGAATTGTCCCGGTTTGCCTTCTGTGATTTTCGATAACTCGTCTTGTAAGATGGAATTTTGCTTCGACGATGTATCGGTGTTTTCCGAACGGGGCGAGCATGACAGTAACGATAATGATACCGCAATGGCCGTGACAAGCAGTTTCGGTGAAGTCATATAATAAATAACATAGGATGAAAACTAAAACAACGCCCATTTTACAGCCGTATTGATGTAAATTGGGCGTTGGTTCTTGTGGAGATGGAGGGATTCGAACCCTCGTCCAAACGTGGAACTAATGAGCTTTCTACATGCTTAGTCGGTTATTGGTTTTAGTGGAACGGCAGGCAATCGACAGCCAACCGTGCCCTTAGCCTCTAAAGTTTCGGAGACCGCACGAGGCTTTCGGCTTCCTATTTCCGATTTACCAGCACCGCCTTGTCGATTAGTCTCGGAAAAAGGACAATCGGGCGATGTCTTGTCCCCGCAACTGTTGCGGGGATTAAGCTAATCTACTGTACTTCGATTAAGCAGCAAGAGCGTAGTTGTTTTCGCCATTTAAAAAAGTCGATGTCCCTGATTAAAGAGAGTAGGCATCATTTCTCTGCATGCTTACACACCACCTCTACACGCTGTCAAAACCGGTCATCCCCGTTACGTTTTGTGTGATATGTGCTGCAAAGATAGTGATTTATTCGGTTATGACAATGCACTTTGCAGTTCAGTGGCCATTAAAAATGGTTAATTATTTGTCTATGTCGCTGTCGTGGGGTATCTTTGCAGTCCCAAGTGGAAAAATTTGGCTGCTTGCAACCACTTCACAAAAAAATGCTAAAACCGCACAACGCTTCCTCGATGCCGATGCATCAAGCGATTTTCGCGACCACAGTTTAAGCAAGCAGGCTGGATTATTCCATGCCGGCTTTTTTTATGTAAAATACAAAACCAATCGATATGGACAACAGAAATTATTTATTCACTTCCGAATCGGTCTCGGAGGGACATCCCGACAAAGTGGCCGACCAGATTTCGGATGCGATACTCGATGAGTTTCTCGCATACGACCCGCAATCGAAGGTCGCGTGTGAGACAATGGTTACAACAGGGCAGGTCATCGTGGCCGGTGAAGTCAAGAGCCGAGCCTACATCGACCTGATGGCTGTGACGCGTGATGTCATCAACGAAATAGGTTATAACCGTTCGGAACTTAAGTTTGATGCCGAGTCATGCGGAGTGTTGTCGGCTCTGCATGAGCAGAGCGATGACATCAATCGCGGAGTCGAGCGTGAGGACGCCGAGAGTCAGGGTGCGGGCGACCAAGGCATGATGTTCGGTTATGCCTGTAACGAGACATCGTCCTATATGCCTTTGACGCTTGACCTTAGCCATCTTTTGTTGCGTGAACTGTCGGCTATCAGGCGCGAGGGTGAAGAGATGACTTATACCGATGACAATGGTGTGGCACGTACATATCTGCGTCCTGACTCCAAGAGCCAGGTGACGGTGGAATACACCCCCGGTCACAAGGCCGTACGTGTTGACACGATAGTCATTTCGACCCAGCATGATGAGTTCATCCGTCCTGAGAATCCTGACGATGAGGAGGCGTGTCGCAAGGCCGATGCCGAGATGGCTCGCATAATCAAGGAGGATGTCGAACGGGTGCTTATCCCGCGTGTGAAAGCGTTACTGCCTGTCGAAGTGGCCGCTTTGATTGACAATCCCCGGTTGCTTGTGAACCCGACAGGGAAGTTTGTTATCGGGGGGCCTCACGGGGATACAGGCCTGACGGGACGCAAGATTATCGTTGACACCTACGGTGGCCGTGGTGCGCACGGCGGTGGCGCGTTCTCGGGCAAGGACCCGTCTAAGGTTGACCGTTCGGCGGCGTATGCCGCTCGTCACATCGCCAAGAACCTTGTCGCCGCCGGGGTTGCCGACGAGGCGTTGGTCCAGGTGGCCTATGCAATCGGTGTGGACCGTCCTGTCAGTCTCTATGTCAACACCCGTGGCACATCCCATGTTGACATGGATGACGCCCATATATCGGATGTCGTGGCCGGATTGTTCGACATGCGTCCGCATGCGATTGAAAAACGTCTTAAATTGCGTAATCCGATATATCGCGAGACGGCATCGTTCGGTCACATGGGGCGTGAGCCACGCAAGGTGACAAAGCGTTTTCATTCACGTTATGAAGGGACCAAGGAGGTCGAGGTCGAACTGTTCACGTGGGAAAAACTTGACATGGTTGACACGTTGAAAAATGCTTTCGGATTATGATGCGGTGGTAAAATAGGTTGCAACCGACTTAAAAATTTTGAATCATACCGAAAAAAATGTATCTTTGTGCGCTTTATTGCCTTTCGTGGCTTGGCCGCGAAAGGCAATGGCGATATTAAACCGATTAATCAAGTAACTCTAAAACAATAAATGGCAACATTAGAAAAAATCAGGAGCAAGTCGGTATTCTTGCTCGTAGTCATCGGCCTTGCGTTGCTGGCTTTTGTCATCGGCGGCTTCTTCACATCGGGCCGTACTTTCTTCGGTACAGGTACAACCATCGCTAAGGTAGGCGGTCAGAAAATCGATGTCCAAGAATTCCAGCACCGTGTCGAGCAGACCAATCTGCAATATCAGAATTCGGGTCAGAAGATAGACCAGGCCGTGCTTCAGCAGCAGGTGTTAAGCCAGATGATTGCTGAGAAACTTTTTAACAAAGAAATAGATGAACTCGGTCTCGTTGTGACAGACAGCGAGTTGACCGATGCCATGTTAGGGGCAAATTCACAATATGTCAATCAACTCGTGCAGCAACAGACTGGTATCGAGTCGGCCGCTATGGTCAATGACATGATAAACAACCCTGCCAAATATCAACTTGGCCAGGAACAGGTGCAGCAGATACGTGATTACTGGATTGGTCTTGAGAAACAAATCGAGCAGGAACTCCTTCAGGCTAAGTTCCAGAACCTGTTTGCGGGTACGATTGTAGCCAATCAACTTGATGCGAAGGCGTTGTATGACGAGAATGCCGCAACGGCCCATATCGCATACGCCAAGAAGGAATACAGCTCACTGCCTGATGACAAGTTCGCGGTGAGCGATGATGAAATCAAGGCGGAATGGAATAAGACAAAGAAACGCTATGAGTTGTCAGAACCTATGCGCGCCGTCAGCTATATCGCTGTGGACATTGTTCCGTCGGCAGGAGACTTGGCGGCCGGAAAGAAAGCTGTTGAAAACGCGCTTTCGGGTCTCCGTTATTCCAATGAACTCGAAGGATTGAAGGATATGCCCGAATTTATCGTTGACCGTCAGACGGTGACAAAATCGGCAATCCGTGACGAACAACTGAAAAAATTTGTTGACTCGGCTTCGGTTGCAACCGCCGAGCGCATCTCTGTGCGCGGTAATGAGTACACCCTTGCGAAACTCCTCGGCAAGACACAGGCCGTGGACTCTATCAATGTGGATATGATGATGGTCAACGGTACACGTGCGCAGGTTGACTCAATCGTCAACGCCCTCAATGGTGGCACGGCATGGGCCGAGGTCGCTAAGTCATCTCTTGTGTCCGGCAGCCAGGACAGCACCTGGGTGTCGTTGGTTGACCCCAATCTCGCGATGCTCAAGTCGACGCTCGAGAACGCTACGGTAGGGCAGGCGTTCACCCCCGACACTATTGCCGATGGCGGACGAGTGTTCCGTGTCCGTAACCGTCGTGCGGCTGTTCCCGTGTATGACCTCGCTGTCGTGCGGTATACAATCGAGCCGTCCGACGCCACTGTTGAACAGTTGACAACATCTTTGCAGGACTTTGTGGACAATAACAAGACGGCTGCCGATTTTGAAAAGAACGCTCCGGCGGCTCATTATACCACGACCCCTGCCAAGGTGTCCCCCTCTACTCCGCAGCTCGGTCGCCTGGAGGATTCCCGTGACATGGTGGCTTGGGCGATGAACGCCAAGAAGGGTGAGGTTTCACCCGTGTTTGGCGATGAGTCGGCCGGACGTGTGGTGGCGTTGACCGTAGATGACATTTATGATTCAGGTTACGTTCCCTCGACCGACCCCGATGTTCGTTCACAGTTGCTTGCCAAGATACGCGATGATAAGAAAGCCGCCGATTTACTGGGACAATATAAAGGTAAGGCCAAGGATTTGG
The DNA here is from genome assembly GCA_947628305.1 of uncultured Muribaculaceae bacterium. Classification (GTDB taxonomy): domain Bacteria; phylum Bacteroidota; class Bacteroidia; order Bacteroidales; family Muribaculaceae; genus HGM05190. The sequence continues at coordinate 11,719 of CANQZG010000016.1, forward strand.
CTGGTTATGCCAAGTTGATGGGGTCAAGCGTGGACTCTGCCGCCGTGACTTTCGGACAGTTCTTCATTTCGGGACTCGGTGCCAATGAAAGCGAAATTACCGCCCGCGTGGCCAATGCCAAGAAAGGTCAACTCGTAGGTCCTGTCAAAGGCAATACAGGTGTGGTTGTATTCCAGGTGGCCGATATCGATAATTCCGGTCGTCCATATAACTTCGATGAGTCTGCGATGATGTATATGCAACAGCGCGGTGCTGGAGTCTTGATGCGTCAACTCACCCCGATACTCATCGGCAATGAAAAAATCACCAACAACATGCTCAAGTTCTTTAACCGCAACTAAGCCGGGGATTGACAAGATACAACGACAGGCGTCACGATTTTTCGTGACGCCTGTCGTTTTTAGGAGACTTTTTGTAAATTGAAAATATAGGACTATCTTTGTGTCTATGAAGTCATCTTGACTTTTGAATCGTTGACATTTCCAGGCATTCTTGAGGACGTTTTGGGGTTGTTTCAAGGGAGCGATGCGGGCATCGTGACCGCGGAGCAGCACAAAAACAGACCAAGCATGACGGAAAGGTCTCGAAATAATTCACAGATGACGGATGATTTTAATATCTTTCAATAAGTCAAGATGACTTCTATATCCATAATCAATCAACCAATCATGAAAACTAAAAATTACTTGAAACGTATTTTCGTCTCGGCATTAGCGATATTAGCGGTGTCACCCTGTGTCAATGCCGGAGACAAGGACTTCAAAGGCTATCTTTTCACTTATTTCACAGGAAACCGTATCGAGCAGGAGGCAATCTGTTACGCATTGAGCGAGGACGGACTCCATTTCAAGGCTCTTAACGGTAATAAACCTATCATAGATTCTAAGAAGATAAGTCTAACAGGAGGTGTGCGCGACCCACACATTTTAAGATGTGAGGATGGAAAAACATTCTATATGGTGGTGACCGACATGGTGTCGGCCAACGGCTGGGACTCCAACCGCGGGATGGTGCTGATGAAATCGACCGACCTCGTGAATTGGAAACATTCGGCAATACACATCCCCACGCGTTATGCAGGACAGGAGAATCTGAAACGTGTGTGGGCCCCGCAGACTATTTATGACCCCGAATGCAAGAAGTATATGGTCTATTGGTCGATGCAGCATGGCAACGGGCCTGACATAATATATTATGCCTACGCCAACAAGGATTTCTCCGACCTTGAAGGCGAGCCACGCCCACTGTTCATACCTGCCGATAAGAAATCCTGTATCGATGGAGATATTGTTTTCCATGACGGTAAATTCCATCTGTTTTACAAGACCGAGGGACACGGCAACGGCATAAAGGTCGCCACCACTCGCTCGCTTACATCGGGACAATGGGACGAAGACCCTGAATACAAGCAGCAGACAACCGATGCTGTCGAGGGCGCGGGCACTTTCAAACTTATCGGACAGGATAAGTACATCCTGATGTATGACGTCTATATGAACAAGAAATATCAGTTCACCGAGACCACCGACCTCAAGAATTTTACAATCGTCGATGGCGTGGAGATGGACTTCCATCCGCGCCACGGGACTGTGATTCCCGTCACTGCCAAGGAAATGAAGCGGCTTCGCAGGCAATATCGTTGATATTGGTCTGATAAACGGTATTTTCGGTAGCGTGTGTGATGTTGGGATTATTTATTTTTGTGTCATAAATATAAACAAATTCTGATGAAGTACTTATTTTTAACGATAGTTTTATCATTGGCATTATCAACAACAATGGCACAGGAAAAAATAACCCAGACAGCTGGACGTACCCAACTCGGTGAATTTGCCCCCAAGTTCGCAGAACTGAACGATGACGTCCTTTTCGGGGAGGTGTGGAATCGTCCCGGCCTTTCACCTCATGACCGTAGTATGATTACAGTCGCAACGCTTGTAGGCAAAGGGATTATCGACTCATCGCTCGGTCATCATCTCCAATTCGCCAAGAATAACGGGGTGACACGTGAGGAGATTTCAGAGATGCTCACCCACATCGCTTTCTATGCCGGATGGCCCAATGCCTGGGGGGCGTTCCGCCTCGCCAAGGATGTGTGGAATGACAGTTCGGCATCAGGAGACGATGCCAAGTCGCGTTTCCAACGTGAGATGATATTCCCGATTGGAGAACCTAACACGGCATACGCCAAGTATTTCACAGGCAACAGCTACCTGGCGCGTGTATCCACCTCACAGATTCCGTTTGCCAATGTCACATTCGAGCCGCGTTGCCGTAACAACTGGCACATCCATCATGCCTCCAAGGGTGGGGGACAGATGCTTGTCGGTGTCGCAGGCCGAGGATGGTATCAGGAAGAAGGGAAACCGGCACAGGAAATCCTTCCGGGGACAGTGATACATATTCCCGCTAATGTCAAACACTGGCACGGGGCGGCTAAAAACAGCTGGTTTGCCCACCTTGCGTTTGAAATCCCCGGGGAGGACACATCAAACGAATGGCTTGAGCCGGTGACTGACGAGGAGTACGACAGTTTGAAATAGTGGAGGCTCAACGCGACATCAGTGGCGGACGGAAGGCATCGGCATAGTGTGTAAGACGACATCCCGCCACATTGTTCACCGGGTCGCCGATTACGGTGATGATGTCAAACTGCGGTTCGTGAGGGATATTGTAGATGCGTATATACCTGTCGGCTGCGCGGGCGAGACGACACTGTTTCTTGTGGTCAACGGCGTCCAAAGGGTCGGTGAAGTCACTCGAACGGGTCTTGACCTCCACGAATGCAATGCGGTTGTCCTTGATGGCTATGAAGTCCAACTCAACCCCGCATATCACGATGTTTTCGCCCCCTATCGCATATCCTTGCTTGAGAAGATACTCACGGGCGAGCCTTTCGCCCGCTATGCCTAATTCGTTATGTTGTGCCATTGTGCAAATGTAATGAATCCATCTGCCAAAAACAAAAAAAGTGGGGCACGGTTTTATCCGTGCCCCACTCCACGTTTCAACTATTTATTTATGAGAGCCTTAGTACCCAGTATCACTACTCGATAAAAAGGACGAGGGATGTAAAAATGCTTGTCTCTATCATTTACTCATTTCTACTTACGTTACATTATTACAACAAGCGGCTCATCCTTTTGACCGAAATGCCTGCACTAAAAGAGATTAAAAAGTGTTTATCCATAGGGGTTTTATATTAAAACTCCTCGGATATTAACATTTTTCATGTAAATCCGGGCATTTGTCGCTATCCGCCCTTTTTATCCGGGTGATAAACTATCGTGTCAGGTTTTTCGCATTGTCCCATTGTATATTGAATATAACCATTTTTAACACACAAACGGTCGGTCATATTTGCATACTCTCTCAAAAGTCCCTACCTTTGTCCTCACCAAAAGATAGGGCAACGCTCAGAATGGAAACAGTTCCATTGACGGCGGTCCATCAGGTCCCATAGCTCAGTTGGTTAGAGCACCTGACTCATAATCAGGGAGTCCTAGGTTCAAGCCCTAGTGGGACCACCTCTTAAAAATCAAGCAGTTACGAATCCACTCGTAGCTGCTTTTTCTTTTGCCTTGAACACAAATCTGAACACAACTCGGCTTCAACTCGTTTCCGCCGCCACTGGCACCCCTCTGTGTTCATGCCCTTGTGTTCATGCCCTTGTGTTCAAACTATGGCTGGTGAAAAGAAAATAATAAGGTGGAACCTTTCTTTTTGCCCAGCATACGCCCTCCTTATATATTGGTTTAGGTTTAGTCGGGCATATATAAAGCCCGAACCAAACCAAGTCTGACTTGCTCATCTGCACAAATATGGGTAACTTTGTAGTCTGATTCTCCTATAGCACTGCATATTATGACATCCAAAGAATTTGAAATATTCTTCCGTAGGCTGTACTTGCCGCTTGGCATGTACGCCCTGCGCATTGTCGATGACGCGGATGTTGCCGAGGATATGGTTCAGGAGGCTTTTATCAAGACATGGAGGCAACTGGAGACCGGACGGGAAATATCAAATTTCAAGGCCTTTATATATAGGTGTGTAAGAAATGAATGCCTGACATATCTTTCAACGCAGGAAAATAAAGTCGGGGAAGAACTGATACCTGATGTGGGCGAAGAGGTGATCGACACATCATTCCGAGACGCAAGAATTTGGAAAGCCATCGATGAACTGCCGGAGAAATGTCGGGAGATATTCCTGATGAGCAAGCGTGATGGATATTCAAACGAGGAAATATCTGAAGAACTCGGTATATCCATAAAGACCGTCAAGAATCAGATAACCAAAGCCTTAAGCCGTCTGCGCGAGGCTCTGAGTGACGGACACAAACCGTTCTTCCTGCCGTTCCTGTAATTTTTTTTGAAAAAATTTTCTTTTCGGATAGGACTTTTTCGCAGGATGCCAGTCATAGGTGTGAACAAAAGATATTCACATCATGAAAAAGATACTTATCATCCTGACAATACTGCTGACAACGCTTTCATCCGAAGCGCGACAACCGCGACGCGGCTACCGTGGTTTTCTGGAATGGAGCAACAGCGTCCGAAGTGAAAAATTTGGCTATTCGGATATGGGCGGCAACCTGCTGATGAGTCGTGAAAACACTTTCTATACCGGTTTTTCAACCTCACACGGTTATCAGATCAATCCGATGTTTTTTATTGGTGCCGGTCTCGGAATGGAACGGTGCGGAAAACTTGACAACTGGGTGGCACCCATATTTATTCAGGGACGAATAGACTTGAAGTTTGGCAAATTCACACCGTTTGGAGATTTGCGGCTTGGCGCCAATGTCGCTGAAGGGGTCGGCGTATACATCTCACCGACCATTGGTTACAGATTCAACTGGGGACGCAAAATGGGTGTAAACCTCGGAATCGGTCTGTCTCTTGCCGGATATAGAGCAGATCATTATGAAGGCACCATGACCGGTCCGGATTCATATGAAATTCAATATGTAGGCACCAAGAATCATATCCGTCCGTATTTCTCATTTCGCTTAGGCATAGATTTCTGAAAATTATGAAAAACAAAGAAGTTGAATTCATAGCCCGCCGCTATAAAAAAGGAAGATTCTCGCCAGATGCGGGATGGCGTCGTCTCGGTATAGCACCTATATCCATATGGAGAAGATATAGAGTTGCCGCAGCAGTTGCCGCCACTGTCATTCTATCCGCTACAGCGACAATACTCTATAAAGAATATCGCATGGAAGATGTGCCGCAGCAAACTATGCCGGTCAAGACTCAGACAATAAACCCATTGGCAGAGGTCAAAGCCATAGACTTTGAAAATGCTCCGTTGCCTGATGTCATCAAGAAGATCGAGACTGTTTACAATGTCAAGGTTAATGGCATCCCGGCTTACCCTGAGGAATATGAGTTGTCTCTCCACTATGAAGGTACGCCGACCGACCTCATATCTGTAATCAATGAAATTCTCGGGACTCAAATGACCGTTACAGAGAAATGAAACTGTTTGTCTTATCCTTAATGCTATGTTTCAGCGCGGTTTGCATGGCGCAGAACGTCACAATCAGGGCAGTAAACCAGCCGGCGTCGGTTGTGTTCCGTAGTATCGTTGAGCAGACCGGAAAGAACTTCGTGTATTCATCCGAACTGCTGAAAGATATGCGCGTATCCATAAATGTAAAGAATAAGCCTTTGAAGCAAGCTCTTTCCATAATATTCAAGGACTCAGACATTGAATATGAGATAAAGGGAAGAAACATTATACTAAAAAGGAAGCCAAAGCCTGAAAAGAGAGTCAACAAATCGGTTGTCTCCACAGAGCGTCCGATTATACCGAAACAGAACGCTGTTGTCCCCAAAATGCTTGAGGAAGTTGTCGTAGTGTCGCGCCTTGAAGCCCCAGCTGTGGAGACTGCTGAAATAGGTGCCAAGAAACTGACCGCACAGGAAATCATAAACACTCCCGTCTTGTTTGGTGAAAGCGATGTCATCAAGGCATTGCAGATGCAGCCGGGCGTATCGGAAGGTCAGGAAGGCATGGCGGGAATGCACGTGCATGGTGGCAACGCTGACGAGAACCTGTATATGCTCGATAATGTGCCGCTATATCAGGTGAATCACTTTGCCGGATTGTTCTCTGCCTTTAACGCTGAAGCAATTAGATACATTGACTTTTTCAAATCCTCAATCCCGGCGAAATACGACGGACGCTTATCCTCTTACCTTGATGTGCGTACCAAGAGCGGCTCACCGGAAGGTCATCACGGTTCTTTCAGGCTGGGACTGACTTCCGGGGCATTCAATATCGACGGCCCGATAGGAAGGAAGACCACCTACTCTGTTGCATTGAGGCGTTCATGGTTCGATGTGCTGTCGATTCCTATGCTGGCGTTGGTCAATTCGTCAAGCGACGATGAGAAAATCCGGTTCCGTTATGCTTTCATGGATCTGAACGCCAAGGTCACACACCGCTTTTCCAACAAGGCTACAGGATTTATTTCTGTCTATTTCGGCAATGACGTTCTTAAGACGGGTTCTTGTGACAAACATGTGCCTGAATCCGGTTGGTATGATGATGACAAGTGTGATTTACATTGGGGAAACCTTGTGGCACAGACCGGTCTTAATTACAGAATAAATCCCTTGATTTCTGCCGAGTTCACCGCCGCATATACCCGATATTTCTCCGGCATGAAACATGACTGGCTGTCAAAGGAGATTTCAAGTTCAGGAACTACGGAGTCGCATTCCATATCCAAGACAAACAATAATATCAATGACTGGATTTTCCGTGCGGATTTCGACTGGAGACCGAACGATGCGAACCGTGTGCGCTTCGGAGGCAACTATATCCTCCATTCATTTCTCCCAGCAAGAACCGACCGCAATTATACCGTCGGCACAACACAGACATTGACACGGGATTCGACATGGGCATATACCGCCAATGAAGCCAACATCTATATAGAGGATGATTGGCGTATCAGCGAAAAATTCAGAATGAATGCAGGTCTGCATCTGTCTCTGTTCAATATCGACGGCAAGACGAATTATGGAGTAGATCCACGACTTTCCTTCAGTTATCGGCCTTCCGAAAATTGGGCTGTAAAAGCCGCCTATGCACGGACAAACCAATATGTGCATCAGCTTTCCCAGACCTATCTGTCGTTGCCGACCGACCAATGGGTGCCGATCACGGGTAAATTCAAGCCTCAGAACGCGGATAAGGTTTCTCTGGGAGCCTACTGGCAGTCGGACAACAAAATGTTCGCCGCATCAGTCGAAGGGTATTATAAAGTCATGCGTAATCTTGTGGATTACCGGGATGAATATTATCTGCAACCGCCTACAGAGATGTGGAATGCCCAGCTGTGTTCTGGCAAGGGAACAGCAAAAGGAATCGATTTCAAAATTGAAAAGCTATATGGAAAGCTGACAGGTCATATTTCCTATTCTCTCGCATGGTCAGACCGTACTTTCCCGGACAAGAACGGTGGTCTTACTTTTCCGGCTCGTTTTGATAACAGGCATACCATCAATATTCTGCTCAACTGGAACATCAGTGATAAGGTGAGTCTTAACGCCGCATGGACAGGACACTCCGGCAACCGCTTCACGCTGCTGCCGCAGGTGTGGGAGTCACCCGATTTCGGCACCATCTATAGTGGCGACGAATCACCGTTGAAGACACGGCTCAACAACTATCAGCTGCCGTTTTACCACCGTCTCGATCTTTCCTGCACGGTGCGCAACAAACGTGGTTACTGGACTTTCGGACTTTTCAACGCATATTGCCACATGAATACTGTGGCAATCCGGCGGACGCATAACAACGCTAACCGTCCCGTGTTCCAGAAAGTGAAACTCTTACCCATAATTCCCTCAATTTCCTACACATGGCAATTCTAAGATACATAATACCGATTTTGTCAGTCTTTTTGCTGACAGGATGTTACGAGGACTTCAATCCGGAAATTGACACTAAGCCGGTGCTTTGTCTGAACTCCCTGATCACAGCCGGAGAACCGATTGAGGTGAAGGTGACGCACACATGGATGTTCAATGATGAAAAATCTGAGAGGAACCATGATGTTAAAGATGCCGTTGTAACCATTCTCGCCAACGAGAGGATTGTCGGCTCAGACTATCTTCCGAAGGAGGGAGACAAGATCCGTATTGTCGCGGAGAGTCCGACTTACGGAACAGCAATGGCCGAAGTTATTGTTCCTTTAGCCACACCGATCGGTAAGGTAAAGGTTACTCCATCGGTCACAAATATATGGAAAAGGGATGATATGCCTAATTATGAGATGCTTGCGGATATAACTTTCAACCTCAATATCGAGATGGATGTCAATGACCCGGCAGGAACAGACAATTATTATCATTTCGGATACAACTGGTTCGGTTCAGACACTGACGGTTCGCCGACACTGTCTATCGGACAATTCGAGTATAATTCCGAACCGATATTCAAAGAACACATCGGAGTATTTGAGACAGTAATGGGTAACGACGAGGATACGCAATTTGTATTTTTCTCTGACCGTCAGTTTTCCGGTAAAACATATACCCTGCATCTGAATTTCTCAAACAACTCCTTTCATGTAAACTCACAGGAGTATGATGAATCCCGACTTGAATGTGGCGTGAATCTCTATCTCACCACAGTCTCAAAAAGCTATTACAATTGGGCGGTATATAAATGGAATGTCGATGAAGGGATTACAGGAGACCTGTCTGACATCGGTCTTGCGGAATCAAAATGGGGATACAGCAATGTCTCCACGGGAGCCGGCGTCGTGGCGGCTCAGTCATCAGTAAAATATACCATTGATTTGAAAGAATTTTTGAAAACAACATTAAATAATAAATAAGATGAAAAAATTACTTTTTATTGCGACCATACTGTTCACCGTTCTAACCTTCTCATCCTGCGAAGGGAAGGATGGTCCAGACGCACCACCGGCTTTCACTGAGATTACAATCCATCTTGAATATGAAGGGAAGGATGATTTTCAGGGTGAATTATCCAGAATAGTGGTATTTGTCACGGATGAGAACGGTAATTTCATTATTCGTCATGCCGACAAAATCGATGGGAATATATTTGTGGCTGATTGCAGACCCGGCAAATATGCCGTAAGTGCCGAATATGTTAATCCAGACACCGATAACGACAATATCATCCTTGGAAGGGTAAATGTGGAATTAAAAGCCTATCAACCAATTGAGGTGACATTGAAAATAAATCTCAATAAAATAAAAATACAGAAACAATAAAGATGAAAAAGTTACTTTTTATCGCAACCGTATTGTTCACGGTTCTCTCGTTATCTTCCTGCAAGGAAGACGACCCCAACCCCATGATATGGGAGTTCTCCAACTACGACCGAGAGGCTATCTCGGCTGTATATTCTCCTGATTACGTCAATCAGGTGGCAATCGTTGCTCCACCCGAGTATAGCGGTGACATCACTCTGAAATGCACCAACTACTCACAGCTGACGCTCAATGCTAATACTGCTGACGGTATTTTCAAAAGTGCCGGGGCTGGGTTCACGGTCATTAAGATAGATGACAACACTCTTAAAATCACCTTTGAGCCAATAGCGGCAGCCGGTGAGAACGGAATATACGAAACAGTTTCGGCAGACGGTAGAAACGGCAAGGAAACCGGAATGACCAATATGTCGGTCGGCAGAGTTAAAAAATGAAAGCCCTTAAATCACGACTGATTGTCATAATGTCAGTTGTTGCCATACTATTGTCGGTATCGTCCTGTACTACCATACAGTTAGACCCGGCGAATAGAGCCGAGCAGGTTTCAGTAACATTCGATAAGACAATCAAATAACAGAATAGCAAATGAAATATTCATTATTGGGGATAAGCGTTATCGCGCTTATCTCAGCACTCTTGTTGTCTTCTTGCAGCAAGGAAGAGTACGTACCGGTACCGGTCAGCTCAAAATCCTGCAACATCGAGGTTGAATGTGTCGGAGCTTCCGGCGAGAATCTTCTCGCAGACAAATCGTTCACCGACAAAATCAAAATCGAGGGCGAAAACTCCCACACCAACATCAAGTTTACAGTCAATAACAATCGCCTTTGTTTTGAAGCAGACCTTCCCGATCAAGACGATATGAAGTGGGCGAAGGACAGAAGCGAGGCTACGGGCATATCAAATATGACCGTCAGGTTCGGCAAACAGAAAGCATCGCTGAAATGCTTTTTGAAATACATCGCTAATCGACCTCCAGCCACAGTTGGAGGTTCCATCACTCTTGAAGAAGTCGAATACAAAGGTATGACTCACAAGCGTACCGGCGGTTCAGTGACATTCAGAATACAATTCAACAGAGACGGCAAACTGTAAAATGAATAGTGACGATGTAAAACAATTATAACCTTACACCGTAGTTTTTAAGTAACACCTATGGCAGAAAGAAGCCGAGTGCAAAGAATCTGCTTAATAATATGAAATCGCTATCCAATTCAGTCACGACACGGAGGGATGGCAAATGGAAATCATAAAAAAACAGACAGACAACCTCGACAGTGATGTCGAGGTTGTCTGTCTTTAGGGATTGTGAGCTGTTGCTCAGGGGATATTATTCGTAGCCTTCGGGCAGTTCGGGTTTGGCGTCTTCAGGGATGTTGGGACTGGCTCTCATATCCTTGATTGCTTGGATTTCGCCGGGTGTCAACCTTGATTTACGCTGATGCGGGAGCGGCCATCTGTCGATCTCCGTTTCTTTGGCAGATTTTGTTTCCTCCGGCCGCGGTTTAGGCGGCTCCGGCTTCCAGTCGTCATGCGGCTGGAAATGACGGAACGGGATTCCCTTTGCCTCATGTTCCATTATGGTTGTCTGCCAACTCTCGCGCTGCTCGTCAGTGCCATACAGTATCTTCTGCTCCATGCTGTTTATGGAAGCGGTGTCTTTCGGGTTTAACATCGACCGCAAGCCACGATAGAGCCATTCGACACGCATGAGTTCGTTGTGTTCCTTCCGGAGTCCCTTAGTCCACCAGCCGAGTAAGCACACAATGTTGAACAGGACTATTATAACGATGACGAGATTGCGGTTGACTTTCAATAATCCGGCATATTTCTTTTGTGTGTCAAATCTGTTATTCGTCTCTTTCAGCGTCTGATGTATGCTCGCTGCATCATTAAAACTGATTCCCGGAGCGTTCATAACGCCGTGGCGCATAGCCTTTGCCGTCGAATCGTCAATCTTCGGAGTGAGATTGTCAACGACCTCCCTTGCGGTTTCCTTCGCCACTTTCTCGGCTATGGACTGAACATCCGGCTTTGGCATTGCCTCAAAAGCGTTATTGATGTCTGCCAGTCCTTTCACTGCAAGCGCGACGGTGCCGTTCAATGTCTGTATCATTCCTGTCAATGCCTTTATGTCGCCACTCTTGGCGAGGTTGTCAGGAAGACTGACCTCAATCGGCTCCTGAGGCTGTGGCTCCCCCGATGGGGGAAACACAGGCTGTTGCGCCGGAATACTGCCAATCTGCTTCTTGACCTCGGTAAACTTTTCGGTGAGAGTATTTTCAAGACGCGCCAACTGGCGGCGCAGTATCTCGATGTCGGCGTTCTCACACTGTACGCCTTGAACTTCATCTTTCTTTGCCATGACTATTATCTTTTGATTCCACGATTAGGTTTCTTTTTCCTGGGATGCGCGAGTTCCCATGCCAGGCGTTCTTCCTCCGGATCGTATGCGGGGCCCGGTTGAAACAGTCCGCCTACGAATTGCCCGACACTCTCGCCTATGTCCGCAACCATTCCCGCTGCTGTGGCTGCCGTTGCCTTTACTGCCCGCATTGCCTCGTCGGAAATTGACGATGCGCCGGACTGCGGAGATTTGGCCTGCACCGTTGCCTTTTTAGAAGCTGGCTGACGGTTGCCCTGCGAGAAATAGCGGTCGAGATTCCTGAACTTGAAAGCCTCGCCGACATCAGAGCCTTTGACTTTATAGTCGCCCGACTGAAAAGATATGCCCTGCATTTCGGTGGTGCCACGGCGATATTTCGGTATGATGTGGATATTCTTCCGTGCCAACAGAGCTGCAAAAGTGTTCCAGTCGCGGGCGTTGCGCAGAGCCTCGGTAGCGGCAATTCTAATCTCGGCTTTCGCCCTTTCAAGACCGTGGAGTTTCTCCGGATCGGGAGTCTCCTGCTTTGGCAGAGCAAGGCGGTAACGCTTCGTCAGTGCCTCACAGACGCGCTTGTTCCGGTATCGGTTGCGCCCCGATTCCATGCGTTTGCCGTTGTCGCCGACCATGTTGAACACGATATGACAGTGCGGTTTGTCAGTTTCGTAATGTCGGACTATGAGGAACTGCGTCTTGTCAAGGCCCATCATCTTGATGTAGTCAAGGGCGATTTTAAGCATCTTTTCATCGCTCAACTTGGGCTTGTCGTCGGCGGCAAAAGACAATGTTATGTGTCCGGCAGGATTGCCGATTCTCCGGTTCTGCATAGCCTGAGCCTCGAAGCTCGCCACTATCTGATTGCGTTTTTCGCCCATCAGACCACGGCTGCCGAGTATCTTCCAAGTATCGGATGTAAAGATTTTCTTGTCGTGTTTTTCGCGGGTTACATAATCGACTTTTGAGCCGAATGACCCTCCTTTGAGTATTTTCCCTATCATGTTTTCATACGGTTTTTGAGTTTGAGAACAAAGGCGGCGATACGGTCAACAAGGTTTTCAGCCTTGTCCGCCGCGCCGTGATAGCCCTCGGTATTGGCTTGATGGGCTATCTGGTTGAGATTCGGGCCGAGCTTTTTCAGTTCGTAAAGGAGCATCTTTTCCTCGTCGGAGAGTACGCCGGTGACCTCGGCGTTCAACGCTCCCTCCCTCACATATTCAGCCCGGCTCAAACCGGCGCGGGATGCCTTGATGTCTATGATGTCGAACTGAGAATCGCTGAAACGTACCGTCACAGTGTTGCTCTTCTTAGCCTGTCCGAGAGGCGGTCTTCCGGTTGATTTCTTCATTGGAAAATCGGTGTGGTTGGTGTAATGATTGCACCGGATCGAGCGACCATCGGGAGGCAGGCAACAACCGCCCGGACGGGCTGTTTTGCCCCTTTTGAGGAACTCAAAAGGTATCTTGCCTTACCAATCTAAAAGACGCTATTGGATATCGGGCGAAGCCATCCCTTCGGGACTTGCCGCCTACCGATTTAGCCACTAATCCGATGCCGTTTCTATCTCAGAGTTTGCGCCAGACTTCGATGTCCGGGGAGTATGCCCGCAAGTGGTCGGCGAGGACAGCGTTGATGTAGCTGGCGACGGTGGTGCCACGATTGCCGAGGATGCGGGCGATGCGTTCAAGCTGCTCCCAGATGTCGTCCTCGATGTTGACCGGGTGACGGTTCACCACCTTTGCCGGAGTTAGGAACGTTGCCTTGAAGTCGGCGAAGTCCGATTTGCGCTGCTGCTTGCCGATGCGCTGTTGCTTCGGTGGCTCGGTCGTTTCGATTACTGATGTTGCCTCGGTTGCCGTCTGCTCGTCGCCAAACAGATTGTCGGCGTTGGCAGGTGTGGTAATGTCAACAGCGTTATCGCTGTTAACTGTGGAAGTGGGGTTGATTGAATTAGGTGAGTTATCGGGTTGCATAATAATTTGCGGGTTAGAGTTTGATACTTTGGATTTGGTTGCATTGGTCAACTCGGTTGACTTAGATGCGGTTGTTGATGATGCTTTTGTTGTTTTCATCACTTGTTTTGTTTGATGGTTGAGCTTTGATTTGTGAGATACTCATTCAAGTCGTTGAACTCGGAGTAGAGTGTTGATTGGTCAATCACAATTGAGCCATATATGGCTGTTAATTCGGATAATGCGTTTTGTCCGGCATTGTCGTTGTCAAGATAGCAGTTGATTGTTTTGTAATCTTTGAGAAAAGGCACAGCCTTGTTGACATTGACAACCGAGTTGAGTATGATTGCGTCGGCTCCGCTGATGATGCCGAGTGTGAGTGCCGAGAGATAATCTATAAATCCCTCGAACACGGCACACTCTGCTGACGGGCCATCTCTCGCCCACGGCAAATATGAGATGTCCTTGCGTCTACGGCAACCTTTGAAATATCGGTTGCGCAGTTCCCAGCCTCCGCTGACATTCTCAAATGCCACGGCAAAATATGGTTTACTGTTGACGCTGTAGTGAGCCTCCTTGCAGTTCGCCTTGGCAATGTGTACCGGGATACCACGCTCTTGGAGGTATGCGACAAGTGCGTGGTGTTCCAGTGGCACGACTTCAAACCGCTCCATACTCGGTGCAGAATGTCGCGGAGCAAAAGAGGAAGCGACTGTCGGCACCGATGGCACCGGGTAGCTGTCAGCGATGCAACGCATGAGATAGTGCAGGTCGGTTGACTGATACAACTCGAATGCCAGGTCGATGATGTTGCCGCCTTTGCCAATACCGAAGTCATACCAGCAGTTGAGCGCGGTATCGACCTTGAACGATGGTGTCTGTTCCTGTCGCAATGGCGACTTATACCAAAGCCTCGTTCCTTTTCTCGCCGCCGGCTCATGTCCGAGCAGGGACAAGAAGGAGGCTAAAGGGATTGATTTAATCTCTTTGATCATGGGTTCTAAAATGTTAGAGTGGGTTGGTCTTTGGTTTGGGTCCTATTATATATGCCCTTTTCTAAACCAGACCAGAATTGTGATTTTCAATAGTAGAAATCCGGATTGTAGATGTACTCGCGATTCTCGTAGCGAATCATGCCTTTGTTGTCAAGAAAGGTCTTTAAGCCCTTGACCTTGTTGTTGGAATACGAGTGTCCACAGGCGGCATATCCTGCCTTCAATGCCGCCTCGAAGTTGCGACAACCTTTTATCGGCCCGTTGGCGAATACCACACCCAACGCCTCGCGGTGCTGTTCCTCGGTCAGTTCCTTGTAGGGATAAGGGTCTTTGGTTTTCTTGCCCGGCTCGGTGAACACATATCCGCTGGCTATCTCCGGCAGTCCGTAGTCATTGACACGGAAAGCGAATGGATCGAACTCGGCGGCGCGTATCATGGCGGCGCAGACCTCAGATACGGTATCATCGGTTTTACTGCGGCTCACCTGAAGTACGGTTTCTGCTTTGTTGTTCAGCTCAGTACCAACATGACCACGGGCATTATCATCGCTCTTGTTGAGATGCAGGACGGTGTGGATATGTATCTGGAACTTGTCCGTCCATTCCATCAGCTTGCCGATAAGATCAGTTGACTCCTTGGCGCAGTTGATGTCATACATCAGGTCGCGCACACCGTCTATTACTACCAATCCTACGCCGGGAGTATTGATTATAGCCTGCTCGATGACTTCAAGGCGCAATGAGGGTGTAAGCTGGCGCAATGCCGCGAATTTCAGATGCTCAGGGTGGGTGTCTGTCGGCAGTTTCGCCAGTCGCAAGGCTCGTTCCATTACCTTCTGACAATGATACGGACTTTGCTCTGTATCGAAGTAGAGGATTGTGCGCTTGTCGTCGGGAAACTCGGCTGTGTAGCCCAATACCTTGCCATTGACAAGCGATGCTCCGACGATGGCAGCGACATTGAAGGTCTTTTTACTCTTTGCCTTGCCGGTCGATGCCGAGAAGTTGCCGAGAGTGCCGATGACACTGCCGTTGGCATACAGTACCTCCGGCGCAGTCTGAATCTCATCGGTGATTCGCAACTGCTTTTCCTCCCAGAGTTTGAGGATGTCTTGCTTCACTCCGTCCATTCCTCACCCCCTTTCTTATGTTCTTGTATGAGATCGAGTGCTTTCTGGGCGTCAATGACGATTTTTCTGCCAGATTGGGTTATGGCATCTTTGATTACGCCACTGTTCTTGATACGGTGTGCGGTAGCCTTACTGCACTGGAGAAGTTCGCATAGACCCTTGATTCCGTAAACGAGCCAACGCTTTGCAGTGGTGGCAACATTTTCGTCAGAGGTAACGCTTTCGGTAGCGGTCTTGGTCTTGACAAAATGAGAGTCAAGTAATTCTAAAAATTGTTCTCCGGTGTACTGCCAGAGAGGAAGTTTGAGTAACTGGTCTTTTGTCATACGCAGTGTGGGTTTGAGTTATACTTCCGCCCTCTGAGAGAGCGTATCCGAGTATCTCCCGGACACTGCAAAATTACAACCGGTAATGAGTGGTATGTATGTGGATTCCTATTCTCCACTTACTAAAACTACCCGTCAGAGTATCAGGCTCTAACGGGTAGTATCATAAGGTTTCAAAAGTGGAAATTTGAGTGGTGAAAGTGGTGCGCGAGTGGTATCTTTAAGTAGCACGGACTATCAAGCCCTCTTTTTATGGTTTTTCATGACTTCATCGACATCATCGGCGAAAGCCATACTTGACCTGCTGGCGTCGCTTCCACGTGGATGAGAATATTTGCTTTCGTAATAGGACGCATCAATGTTGAAGTGCGTAAGAATGTCCTCCCTCCATGCTACCTTGTGCTTTTCTGGCACTATGTCGTAGAGCTTCGAGATGAGATAGCACACCTTAATTTTTTGCTTGGGCTTTATCTTAAGAGGTTCATGCTTGCCATGCAGATTCAACGATGAATGAAACTGCGTTTCTGTCGGATTGTCGAACACATCTGAACACACCTCATATAGTTCAGAGATGAGTATCATCGGAAACAGCTCTTCCTCCCATTGACGGCATGATTTCGTATTGGTCTGATTCTGTTTTACAGGTTGTTCAGGCGTGGGATAACTGCCATTATGAACCTGCATCTTTTGTATAAAGGTTTCCCTGCATTTCGGATGTAACTGAATTTCACAAGGCGGAAAGTATCTTTCCACCGTGATAAAAATTTTGCGACAGACATTTCGCAAGTCATGGTACACATCGAATGAAGGTTTCAACAGAAATTCATCATATTCAACGCTTTCCTGCAATTTCTTAAGAAATTCCCGTTTCTTTTCAAGCCATCCTTCACGGGTTTCGGCCATATGGAATAACTCGATTTCCTGTTTGTACTTATCTATCGTCCAATCATCAGGCACCGGGATTTTGCGGCAAGCCTTTAGCGCGTACTCATAATGAGCGGCAATCATATAGAACATCTCCACTTCTTTAAGGAAGTGGTTGCTTTCGTAGCCGTCTATCATGTCTGCCTTGGATTTATTTTTACGTTCTTTGTCCAATTTATAGAATACATTTTGGAATGTATCTATTCTTGTCGCAATCTCAACACAGTAATTTCTGGTCTGGTTAGCTTGCACCTTTCCGATTTCTCCGGAAGCATGGGATTCGATGATAGCGTTTTCGATGTCGATAGAGCAAAGTTTACTGGTGGCCTCGGCAATTCGCTTGTACAGAATTGTATCCTGTTTGGCTACCAGCGGAACTTTCGTGAGTTGCCTCAGGTCGTCCAATATTGGCACAACATCTCGTAATGTCGTAGGGTTTGGCATTTGCGGGGTGGTGTTTAATGGGTTGATGAATGTGAGTACCAATAAATCTTAACAATACCTATTGGAATGTTATGAAATTTTAGCACTCAGTATCTCAAACAACAAGCAACCCAAAAGTGTTCGCCCGCAAGATTCAATGTTTAAGGATATCCCATCTGCCCGCTCTGGTACTGCCTTGGCGCAAGATTACGCCTTCCTTTTGCAAAACGTCTAAGTCGCGACGTATGGTAATTTTTGCAACATCTTCCTTAGCAGCTAACTCAGACAATCTAATTGTGGGATTCTCAGATATGTATCCAATGATGCGCAACTGTCTTCCAGATAATTTTATGTGCTCATTTATGTGCTCATTTATGTGCTCATTCGGTGAACCATAAGGGTTCTCGGCATTGACTATCTTCAGTTCGAGTTTAACCTGCATCAGTTCAGGTTGCTCAATGAGCTGAGGTTTCAGCCAGTGCCTTTCATGCCAGGCATTGAGTATGAGAGGGAAGCCTGAACCAAGATTTTCGCCATAGCCTATCATACGAAGCATGTGCTGCATCCGCTGGTTACGCGCTTTGGACTCTCCTCCGGCATAAATCTGCTCAAGCGGAAGTTTCAGCAGTCCGGGATTAGTGAGCACAAATCTGTCATCATACTTTTCAACCCTAAGGAGTCCGCTGCCTATCATCATGTCGGCATGGATAATCATGTTGGTAAAAGCCTCACGAACTGCTTTCTTCTGCGGAGTATCATCCTCTCGGATAATACCTGTCATCTTGAATGGTCTGGGTAAATCCCGCGTAAGACGGGGAACTACCATACGCAGAAAGTTGAATATGTTGTTCTCCCATGTGCCATCGTATGTCAGGCGGTCGCTATACCTTTGGTCTCCAACAAGATTAGACTTGTCGATGTAATCCATTCGCAGGTTGTCAAATCGCTCCCGCACCGGCAAGCCTTTGCCAAACATCAGCAAACCTGCCATAGTAAGCCCTTCCTTTCCGGAGGTACGGTCAATGGTATAAGCTCCGAGTTGTGTTAGAAATTCTTTGTGGTCCAATCCGTTCCATACGTGTTCGAGATTTGCCACACGGAACATGTTGCGATATGCCTCAAGTGTCGGAATATCTATGTCGTCCATCGTATAATGTTCGAGAAACATACGGTCATTACCATCATCATAGGCATCTCGCAACATCATTCTTATAATGGCTTCGGGGCAATGATAATCTCCCTCATGCCGGCGTCGGTATGTGCCACGCATAATGTTGTTGTTGATATATACCGGGCGCTCTTCATAAGTGGCACGAGGCACATGAATAACGACAACATCTTTACCATCGTATGAAAGGGTATTGATGTCTTCGTCTCTAAGCAGGCTGGTGCTTACCTTTTCTCGGCTATTGAGTGTGTTCCATATATCCGTGCGTATTTTTGCGGCATCTTCAACGCCGATGACATTGAAGCGTTTGGATGTGTCCTTTTCCTTCAAATCCTCGTCAACACCAAGAAGAATTGTGCCGCCATCAGTATTCGCAAAAGCAGAATAAGTTTCCCATAATGAATGTGGCACATCCTTTCTTGCTCTCTTACATTCAAGGGTAACCCGTTCTCCATTAGCCAAAAGTTGGTCAATGTATTCTTTATTGTTTATTTCTGCGTTGTTCGTTGCCATAATACAAAATTAATCATTTCTAATGGACTTTTCATGTCTGGGGAGCAAATAATCACTGTATCGGAGGCACTATAAATATTTTCTCGTTAAATGCCTGCATCATCGCCGGAGTCACATTAGAAATGTAACCGGCGAGAAGCGCCGATACTTCCGATGTGGCGTGTCCTACAGCATAGTCTATGTACGCTGTCATGACTCCATGATGCGCCAATGCCGAAATAAAAGAGTTGCGGGCATACTGTGGCGTAACGGGCTGGATTCCGAGAGATTCGCATACGTCCTTAATATTTTTTGATATGCGGCGATTGAAGTCGTGGACACGTATAGACTTCTGTTCATCTGTAACCGCATTGAGGAATATGTCAGGGAAAACAGGTTCACCGGGATTATATGGAGAGGCATACGCATCGAGCAACTGCCGTAGCTGAGGGATAATCGGCACGGATGTTTCATCAAGCTGCTTGCCGACAGGTTTGTTTGCCCTGTCAATCTTGGAGCGTATGAAAACAAATTGCGGAAATTTCTGCGAGACTGCCGCCTTCTCGGTCCAGATAAGTTTAGCCATATCTATGGTGTTCATACCGTTAAGACAATAAAGGAGTAGCCAGCGTCCTACCGCACGCGCATATTTTGACTGTTTATCAGGATCTGCAAGCCAATATTCCCACAACTTCAATACTTCTTCCACAGTCAAGGCGTTCAAACGGCGACGGTTGCCGGCATGGATAAGACCTTTGAAATTAGGTGCCATAGTGGTGTGTCCGTCTTTATATGCCTGATTGAACACAGCACGAGTGGCGCGAAGAATTACCATTCGCGTGTCCAAAGAAAGCGGCAGATCTGTGCCGTTTCGCGCTTTCTGTTCATCAAGCCATTTGGCGAAGCGTGTAATTATGGCGGTATCGACAGCACCGAGAGAAATAGGTTTATCCTTGCGGAACAGTTTGAACCAATCAAGCGCGGAAGAATACATCGCGCGGGTCTTTACTTTTTCTTTCGATGCTCCAAGAGCTGCCCAATAAGAAAAAGTATCATCTGCTCTCATCGTTTTTTCTGTCACTTTCCCTTCCGACTTGTCGAGATAACTTTTCAAGTCGGCTACAGAGAAGCGATTGAGCAAGATAAGCTCATCAGTTTTGGCGCATACACGATCAAACATCTTGCGAAGTTCTTTTCGGGTTTCGATGGCGGTATTAGATTTTGAGAACAGAGCCTCGTATTCTTTCATTGATGACACCTTATATCCGGTCGAGAAATATCTTCTCGCCCGCTGATGGGTGACGCAGACTGTCAACGGCACAGATTTGCCTTTATCGAATTTATATCTATTATCAGGAGCGAGAATGATATACACCGTCGCTCCTGCGAACCGTCGTGATTCATCGCTAAAAAGTGCCTTGTTCATATAGCTGTGTTCAAAGTTGTGTTCAAGTTTTTATCAGACCTGCCAGACCCTATAAAACAATCAGGGAGCGTGTTCAGCAAATGGGATTTGAACACATTTTGAACACAACCCACGAGTTTCAAGAGGTCTCATACAAAATTACAAACTTCTTTTGATGTCTGCAAATATCTGATAATCAAATTACAACTTATTAACGAAGTTTCATGCGGTTTCGTTCAAAATCATGCCGTCCACCTACTCATAATCAGGGAGTCCTAGGTTCAAGCCCTAGTGGGACCACTCAAAATCAAGTAGTTAGCACGTAGCTGACTACTTTTTTATTGCCATTCTCCGCAGAAATATACAGAATCGCGCCCTCTGTTTTCTCCAATGTTTTCATTCAGTCGTTTTGTTCATAATAGTACGAGTAGTCAATACCTTTCATGAACATTTCGCGGTCATTGATTTTTGTTGTCAAAGCTGTCTTGATTAGATTTTTAATATGTGAACTTTCGGCAACACTTTCACGCATTGCCGAAAGGTATTCATTTTTGTCTATCTTGCTCCAATCGACACATCGTTTCAATGAACGCTTGAGCATTATATCGAGCCAAATACGAGTGCTTCTGCCATTACCTTCCATGAATGGATGGGCGACATTCATTTCGACATATTTGTCAATAATCTCATCGAAAGTCGTTTCCGGCATTCTTTCAATAGTAAGTAGTGTTTCGGGGAAGTGCATACAGTTGGCAAAGGTAAAGCCTCCCTTAGATATGTTCTTTGTGCGAATCTGCCCGGCAAAATCATACAGACCACCGAATATATAAGCATGTATCTGTTGCAGACATTTTATGCTACCCGGCTCCAGTCGTTGTAACAGACCGCTCTCATACAACTGATATGCTTTCTTGCGGCTTTGCCCGTCTAAAGTGGTGTCACTATATGTGAACCAATCGAGAAATTCATTTGCCCGGTTGTTGGGATAATGTTTGGCCAATAGTGAAACGCCTTCGCTGTTAAGCACATCCGCGACACGTAGTTTTCCATCAGGAGCCTCAAATTTGAACTTGTGAGTGCCACTCACGACTTCAACGCCTTCTTTCAGCAATTTCCGTTTAAGCCATCGCCAATAGTTTCCGGCCTTGACATAATCAGGTTCATTGTTTATAGCCCTGACGATATCTGTTGCCGAAAACCACCAGCAGTTGTTCTCGTCATCCCAAACGGCACGCACCTCCCGGTCGTTAAAGAACCGAATGGATTTCTTATGTGATTTCGCTGATTCTTCCATAAGTGAAATATATAATTTGCCAACAGATAAGTTGATGGCTAATTATTGGAACCATGAGTTTGGCATTAAGGGGACTCTCTTAATTTTAGGCAAATTTCGAGAAATAATTTGCCCTACGATTTGCTTTTGAACCAAAGACATGTCTTTGCCATAGTAGGCACACACAAAACAATCTTTTGGCAAGACTATGCGCTTGTATTCATCTTCCATCGTTTGGGGATAGATGAAACGTATCTCTTGTTCTGGTTTCCATGGAATAGATTTCTTTAGCGCAAAAAATTTATATGCAGAAAAAATCCTAACTGACGATGGTGCGCTAAGTGCCAGCCATGGTATAGCATCCTCAACAGAATCCTCGTATCGTACCATAATGCAAGCTGTTTTGAGGCCTTGCGCTATTAATGCTTTTGTGACTTTATTCTGATTCAAGCCAATACAGATTCCGTTTACTTGACCATTATCATCACAGGCATATCGGTTCCAAAGCGTGGTATTCGTAGGCGATGTGCCAAGACTACAAACACCAAATGATGACAACACTTTTTCCTGTTCTCGCAAATGGTTATTTGCAATTTCTTGTGCGCTTTCTATTCCTTCTAAGATTTTAAGTGGGGCCGAGGTGTTAAACTTAGTTATATTTAAATCCTCTGTATCATTTAACCTATCCCCTCGTGTAAATTGAAGATTATTGTATTGCAACATCTTACATCCACTTTCAAAAGTGAGATATTTATATATAATCGGATAGTTGCTTGCTTGTTTAACGAGCAAGGTCATGAAATTTTTTATCTCATATTCGGAGATGGGACTTGAATCGGCAAATCTTGTTTCTTTTGACATATCAATCTAATTTGCCGCCATTGATTAATGAGCGAGTGTCAACTTTAGGGATAGAAGCAATCTTTACTAACATTTCAAGACTGGGCTGAGATGTGTTGGAACACCATCGGGAAATGGTCGCTTCGTTTTTCCCTAACTGTTCGGCGAGCCATTTGCCGGTGCGGTTCTGCTCAACCAAAACGACTTTCAGCCTATTTATGCGTTCAATTTCTATTTCTATACTATTTGTGAGCATGAAATAATTCGTTGATGTTATTTGCAAATTTAGTGAGCGTTTTTGAGACAGCAAAATTTTGTAGAACCAAAATATGGATTTTCCAAGTGGGACCACAACAAGCGAAAGCAAAACACGGAAGAATCCTGAAAATCAACGATTTTCAGGATTCTTTTATGTCTTTATGATATTCAATATCTCACACTGATTTTAGTGTTGCATACTTCAACATTGCCGACATATTTAGGAGTGGCATTATCATAATTCCCCTCTGTGTCACCATGATATATTTTCAAAATGAAGTCATTTTGAGGTATATTTTCAATGGTAAAAGATGCGTCTATCTCGCAACGACAGTCTGCACCATCGTAGGACGGGTATTCAATTATTGTCATAATCCCCTCGTTATATGTTATTTTGACGTTCACCTGTCCGTAATCACAAGGATATTCAAGCGATGTGAATTTGCATTTGGCAATCTGACCTTCAAATATCATCTCAAAAGTGCCGTTGTTGTTTTCACTGCGATTTTCAGTGTTATCAATGTCCCGGTGCGACAGGCAATCGGTATTTACAAGGTTGGAAATGTAGGGGTATTGAACGGCTATGTCTTCCATGCTTGAGCAAGAGTTCAATGCGATAAAAATGAAACTTATAGCCATGAGTTGAAAGATTGAATGTTTCATATTGCCTGATTATTACTTTTTGTTTATGGGCAAGTGGTTGTTGAACCATTCGATATTGCGTCTTAAAGCGTTCTTTATTCTGTCCGCTCTTACTCGTGCTGTCTGCGTCGGGTCTTCATTCCACCTTTCGCAATCATTTTCCCAAGCCTCGGCAAGGGGCAAGACGGTTGCATCAATGTAGTCGTATATCTCGGAAAGTTGATGTGGGTAAACATCGCCCCAAATTGATTTTACCGATTGGCAGAAACTATCATATTGGATTATCTCTCCAATCCAATGGGGGGTAAAGCCATAATGGACTTTCATCCTGAATGTGTAGTCAGTCTTTTCGCGGTTGTAGCACACCAAATCCCAAATCGGTCCGGCAATCCATTTGGCATTGTCGCCCATATCCTTGTGAAGATAGAAACTGCCGTGAAAACCGTCCGGGTTGTCCATAACTTCCTGCAATATAAAAAAACGGGCCATGTTTTCAACATCAATATATTCTTCCCATTCGGTCGAAGCCTTGTCTTTGGAATATATTGCTGCATTTATTGACGTGAATTCGTTAGTGAGCCATTGCAACTGAGGATTGGACAGATTTTCCGGTGAATGGTAACGGAGAGTCAGGTTCCATCTACCACATTCGGGAATCGTAATCTGGCACACATCGTGGTAGTTGTCAACTTCCACAAGCCACCCTCCCTTTATAAATTCGGGATTGGTTTCCTTGTCCGGCTGTTCATAGATATTCACTCGGTTTTCATCTATGCGGATTGTTTCAGTAAGGAAATACAATCCTATATAATCTCCGTTCAATACGACTTCGACCGGGCGAAAACTCGGAGTCCACGCCATATCCATCAGCTTGCCCAACTGTAATCCTGCAACAGTGTTTTCGGTTGGTTTGAGCAATGCCCAATGCTTGTTTTTAGGCATACCCATCAAGGCTGTCTTTTTACCGAGTTTGATTTTGTATGGCTTCTTAACGCCTTTCCATGATGAATGGCCTCTCCCTCTGATTTGCATAGGCAACGGGGCGGTTTCTGTGCCGAGTGGTTCAATGTCCTCTGCACGCATAGGGTCAAGCCAATATGAGGCGTTGAGATATTCCTCTTTGGAAATAATCGGTTGGCGGTTTTCAGTTTCGATATACAGAACAGGCAATGTGCCGGATACCGATACGGTGGATTGAGATGGCGGTGCGGTCGCTTCTATGTCATCCTTGCAGGAGGCAAACATTAGAGCAAGCAATAAGTAGCTGATTTTGATGATTATGCGATGCATAGTTATACATTATTGGGTTTTGTTAATTTTACCGTATAGATGAAATAATACCCCAAAGACTGCATAAAGATAACAGAATTTCGTCAAATTACCATGTCAGCCTTAACCCTATAGGTATGGAAAACTCAACGGGTTTGTCCTGTCGGATTGTATTGATATCCGAACCGGGATTGAAATAATACTTGAACGATGGTTCGGCGTATATGCTGAACGATGGCGTGAAATGGTACTGAATTCCCAAACCTCCTTCTACCGACCATTGCACCGACGCATGGATATTGATTGTGGTGTTGGTGGGATTGCCCCATTGCGGAGAATGCTCCATTATCGACTGACTGCCGTTGACGGGAATATCCAGCGCGCCGCCACCTTGTCCGTACAATGAGAATTCATTATAGGTGAATATTAGATAGTTGAGTTTAAACGGAATACCGATATAATGTATTCGCTGAATGGTTTCTTTGTCTATCACTTTGCTTTGAGAAAGGATGTCTGACCGTAGGAATGTATAACGGATGCCCGTTTCCACGCTCCAACGAGAGGTAAGTGACCTATTGATAGATAGGCCAATCACCAACGGCATATAATGACGTGTCTTCTCCGTGACTTCGATTTCGCCGGCGGGACCTTCCACATCGGGCAGGGTAGGATTAGGTATTCTATAATGATTTATTTCGTTTTGTTCAAGGCTGCCTGCGTATGCCAGCGACAATGACCAATCAGGATTTTCGGATTGTTGGGTAGAGAGGTAATTTTCCTGTGCAATAAGTTCTTCCCGGTTAATGATATTCGGAATTACCCTTATGGAGTCATTGGTAATACTGTCATTCTTAACAGCAGGGATACTGTCGATTGTGATTGGTCTCTCGGCTATATTCCGTTGCGTGTTATGATGTCGTATTGTCTTGTAAATCATTTTAGAATTTGGCACGATGCTGTCAGCAGGAGAATTGCCGTTATTTATAGAATCGGTAACAGCCGGTGTCTCTTTTTCGGCATTTTTGCTTATTATCGGGATTGACGGAGTATCTTCACGATGTTTGAACAGGCAATGCCAGATAAGCAGTATAATTCCAAGGATAGACAGAATACCCATCTCCACACGATATTGCGTAATCAAACGTCGCAGCATAGCTTTTGCGCGGGTTAGTTGTGAAGATGACGAATGAGGAGCGATGCCAAGCAACGCGGCGATTTCTTTATGCGAAAGTCCATCAAGAACAGCAAGCCGAAAGACTTTGCCGTAACCATCAGGCAATTTGTCGATTATTTTGTCCAGTTCTTCCCAAGTCAGTTCACGTGCGTTCTCAGCGGAGGCAACGGAATTATCCGCGGTTGCAGTATCCGACATGGGTACAGAAATGTGGCTTGCTTCATCTTTAAGATATTGGAGTGACAGGTTTTTCATTATGGATGTTAGCCAGGCCTCTATTCTCACTCCATTTTTGAGAGAGCCTATTGATGTGAAGGCAATCAGAAAACCGTCATGCAGTATATCTTGTTCTGTATCAACATTATGAATATAATACGCCACAACCTCACGCATGGGCGCAAGATAAGTCTGATAGAGAATCCCGAAGGCTTCTCTATCTCCTGATTGGCATTGTTTGACAAGCTGTACTTTGTCCATTGAATATATAGATGGACAGCACCCCAAAAGACTGCATCAAGTAGGGATAAAAGTTTTTGATATTTTCTGTTTTCAGTTGTTCAATGTGATTTGGCTTTGGGGTGGGATTGTGACGCGTTTTTGGATGTTGCCGTCAGGGGTGATTGTTGTGACAGTTACTTTGGCGGTCGCTTTTCCGTTGTTTTTGATTGTCAGGGCGGCGGGGTTGCCGGGGGCTTGGGTGACGGTGATGTTGTCGCCCTTGATAAATGTTTTAAGGGTATGTCCTATCGAGTTGTTTTGGGCGACGGTAAATGTCGCCGATGATTTATTGTCGGAGATATCGGTGGGGGCGGCGAATATCGGTGCGCCTAAGGGGCACTCAATTCCTGAAAGATGACAGACGCTGTCACCTCTGAAGTTTGCGAGGAATAGGTAGAACGAGCCATCGGGGTCGGGCGCGACTACGCCGTTCCATCCGTCAGGCAGGGACTGGGCGAGCGGGCGCATGTCACGCGAGAGGTTACGTGTGGTGGCTGCATCGATATCGCTGTAGTATGTCACGTTACGTCGGTCGATTGTCTCTCCGGGGTTGAACGGGCGTCTTTCGGTTGAGTGGGATGGGTATAGTTTAGCAGTCCATATCGAGTTGTTTAGCGAGCGGTCGCCGAATGCCATTCTCTTATCGCTGATGGAGACGATGCCAAGCGCGTTGTCAATGTTGACATAATCGGTGTTGAGTGTTATTTTGTCCTTGTCATCAGACTTGACGTGCAGTCCGTCACCGTAATATAGGGTGCGGTTCTCACTTGTAAACGGGTCGGTGCTGATTGCCATGAGTCCCCCTTTCTCGGCTGTGATGACCCCCTCGCGGTTGGTCGTCACGCAGTCGAGGTAGATGAATGCGTTGCCCGGGGTGGAATATATCGCGAAACGGTTGTTGAGGGTCGAGTCATTGGTGTTGATTTCACCGTTCATTGTGTAGGCGTTACCCTCCAGATGGTATATTCCGCTGACTACAGGTTTGGCATTGACTTTCGTCCCCTCTGCTTCATACCATCCGAGGATATTCCCCGTGTTGTTGGCGCGGTAGGGAACTATTATTTTGGCGTTGTCGGCGTTGTTGGGGGTGATATATCCGGTGTAGCTTTTAAGACCGTCGCTCCATGAGAAACAGCTGAAGCGGTCGGGGGTGGATGCCCGCACAATGTTCTGTGATTTCAGAAGCCGGGCATCGGAATGGCGGAGATTGAAGTCGTGCCATTCGGTGGGGGATAGCTTGGCTGTTGACAGATAATGGTGCATCAGCCACGTCATCATGACGCGGTGTCCCTGGACACCCATTCGTCGTGCGCCCACGTCGGGGTTCTGCAGCCATGAGCCGTTGGCCGTGGTGTTCTGACGCGTCTTTATGGCACGGTATGCAAGGTTTTCAAGCATCAGCGCGTCGGGGTCGCGCAGGAAGCAAGCCATAGTGGAGTAGGACGTGATTTGGTCGAACAGGAACAGACTCCAGTCATTGCCGTTGGGCATCGCGAGTTCACCGTCGGCGAGCGCGAGCCAGTTCAGTACATCGGTCATGACGCGTTGGTTATTGTGCATGAGCGCATTGGTCGCCCATCTCTCCTTGCCGTGTATACCGAGCTGGAATATTTTCAGGGCAAGCGCGGCCTCGCCGAGTTCCTGCATCACTACGTTCTGATAACTTGTGTGGAACAAGTTGTGATTCTGGAGGGTATAGTCGTCATATAGGTTCTGTCCCCGGTAAAGGTCGGTGACTCTCACGCTGTCACGTGACGGGTCGATGATTGTAAGGTCCCGGGCATCGTCAGGATGGGAATAGCTGTTAATGGCGAATTCCCGTAGTCGTTCAAACCACCGGGGCGCAAGAGGGTCATCGGGAAACAGACCGAGCGTGACGGCGAGCACGTCGGCTTCCCATCCGTTCTCCTCGGCCTTGGTGTCTCCGTCGAACCCTGTGGGGATTGTCCTTTCAAGTTCATAGTTGCATTCGGCCTTTAACATTGTCTCGATGTGTCTTTTTTGCCTTTCGGTGAGGCTGTCCCACTGGAAGAATGCCGAATAGGCCACCGACATCGCCCACAGCGAGGATTCCCACACATGGTCATTGACCGAGACGGAACCCCAGTGGTTGTCACCGATACATTTTTTAAGACGGTTGGCCTTGTGGGTCGAGTAGGCGAATACGAGCGATTTGCGGGCCATTGATTCTATGTCGTCCCATGACACGTCGGCAGGTAGGGTCACTTTGCCTTTGGCATGCCTGGCAAGGAATGCGCAGAGCATTGACATGTCGGCGTTAGGTCTGACCCCGCGTTCATCGTTGGCCATGGTGTGTTCCCCCTTGAAGCAACCGCATTCGTCACCTTCGGAGTTAGGCGTGTCGCAGTCGATGAAATCGTTCTTCATGTAAAGGGAGAAGTCGGCGAGCATCTGTAACAGTCCGTCCTGCATTTCAGGTTCGGGTACAAATCGGTTGCTCGTTGACACGGCTGATGCCGTGAATGAAAACGACAGGGTGATAATGAATAGAAATGATTTTATAATGTTCATGGTGGGACAAAGGTAATAAAAAACGAGGATGTTGAACACATCCTCGTCTCTGATTTTACCACATTGCTTCGTGGAATTTCTTTGGTCTCTCCATCAGTTGACGGTAGACGCGGCCATAACCGTCGGTCACTTTTATGTCAAGGGTCGAGGTAGGCGATTTTGCCTTGACCTTGAACAGATGGGTGGTGATGGCTGTCAGGCCACCCTTTGACGGTTTTTTACCTGTCGCCATCTGATTGCAGTTATAGGAGAGGGCGTGTAGCGGGTCGTATGATGCAAGACGTATCACCGATAGTGGTTTGCCATTTTCAGTCACTTCAATCCTCCATGACGGGTCATAGTTGAACACATTGATTAGAACCTCGTTGTCGGTGCGCGGGGTCATATATCCCATACTGTATTTTTTCAACGCCACGGGGTCGGCGATTTTGGTCGAGTCAACGTATGTTGTGTTCATATCGTAGGCCCGGAACTGATAATCTGCCGGGAAATCATAACACTTATAGTAGGCTCGCTCGATTTGGTCGCCGTCCATGAGGATTACAAGGTAACCCGCCGGAGAACCGTCACGGCATATATGATTGCCTGAAAGGGCATCGGTATACCAGAATGTACCGCATATTGACGGGATATTGTGCTCGATGCCGTTTCCACCTTTCAGGGGTATGTTGTTTATGACGTGGGAATGCCCCGAAAGCACCCTGACGTTTGAGAACCCCTTGAGACATTCCTCAAACCCCTCGCCGTCGGGTAGACGGTATCGCGCGGGCATTAGCGAGCGGTCTACGTGGAACAGCGGGGCATGCATCGACACTATCAGCGGTGCTGACTTGTCTTTCACGGTCGCGAGGTCTTTCTTGAACCAATCCATGACATGCTTGGTGAAATCGACACGGAACGTCCGGCTTCCCATTGTGTCGGGTGTCGCCCCGTGGCTGTCGTAGATGATGTTGTCGAGCACGACATAATGTGCCTCGCCGATGTTGAACGAGTAGTAAATCGGGCCGAACTCGCGTTCAAACGTTTTCTCCGCCTCACGGTCGGTGTTGAAATAGGGATTATTGTCATGGTTTCCCATCAGGTGATACAGGGGCATATCGATGGCTTGTTCTATTATCTTGACCTTGGCCGGACTCATGTCGCGTGAACGCCAGTGCTGGTCCCATGTCAGGTCGCCAAGGTCGATTCCTTCCACATGATATCCGGCTGCACGGAGTGAGTCGGCTGTGGCGTTGATGTCCTTGACAAACACGGCATATTGTTCCAGGTCTCCGTTGCGACGTGTCAGGTGTTTATCGGAAGTGGCGATGAACGCATGTTTGCGGTCGGTCACCTTTTTTAATTCGAAGTCCACTGTCTCGGTCTTGTCGGTGGATTCGGTCAACGGTTTCCAGAATACAGGTGTGTTGCCATCCATTGGTGGCGAGTAACCTCCCGGAGTCGAGACGAATACATATCCGTTCTCTTTTTTTGACGGGAGTTTATAACACCCTTTGCTGTCGGTCACTGCAAGTTCATATCCGTCGGAGACGACCACTCCCGCGATTCCTTTCCCCTCGGCGGTCACTCTCCCTGTGACGGATGCCTTTACGCCTTTGCCCTCGGCCTGTATCGCTGTCGTAAACAGCGCGAGTGACATCAGTGCGATATTCAATAGTTTTCTGTTCATTATTTCAATAATTAAAGACTTCATTCAACAGACGTGCCAGGCGGTAACCTGCCAGGACTATGCGCTTATGTGCGATTTTCTCGGCCTCCAACTGGAATGCGAATGTCTGCGGGCGGTCATATATGCGACCGTTCTCAAACCAGTCGTAGGTCGCTGTTATGGCTTTACCTGACTCTGTCACCCAGTCGGCAGGATTACCGGAGGCCATGCGCTCACGTTCGGTATCACTGTATCGGTCGAGCTGATGGGCGAACTCGGTGTAATGCCACGGGTGATGTGACAGACAGTCCTGGTCCCAGAAGTGGTGAACCTCCGATGGCTGTCCGTCAAGTATAAACTTGGTCCCTTTCTGGTCATATCCTTTGTAGAACGCATGTCCGGGGCAGTGCATATCGCCGACAAGATGTACGATGAGTTTTATATTTGTGGCAACGGCCGAGTCCGTCAGGTTCCTGTGGTTGCGAAGATAGGCCATCGTTGTATTGACCCCTTCGACCGAATCGCGTTTCTTGCTCGGGGTGTAGTTGCCGAGCGAGTCCACGTCAGACGCATGCCATCGGCTTGAATGTCTATATTCGGGAGTCCAGCGCACCATGTCCGTCCATGATGCATAATACACGATAGAATGATTGTCGAGATAACGCTCTATGTTGGCCTTGGCCCGCGGTGTAAGATGTCGCTCGGCGATATAGGCGATGGCGTCATGGCCGAGACGTCCCCATGCTCCCGCCGTCAGGCTTGCCATGACGACGGTGCATGCGGTCAGTAGATATTTCAGATTCATTGCAGGTTACTTTTGGGGCGCGGTACATTGATAGAAAAGAATGTTGGCGCGACGCGTGCTCGAGGACCCGTCACGTGAGGCTATGCCGAGGTAGATTCCTTGGTCGCTGACTTTGATGCCTTCAGGCTCGCACCATCCGGTGGTTGTCAATCCCAACTCTTTCCATTTGTCGGTTTCAGCCACAGCTTTCACCTCGGTACGAGGCACACAGATGTTACCTGAATAGTCCAATACAGTGACATAGGCCTTGCATGTGAAGTTGTCAGTGCCCGGGAGGGTGATGGCATTTCCTTCGTAGAAATAGATATAGTCCCCGTGAATGGCTGTACCCTGGTGATTGTAGGTGTATATATCCGTCGCCTGGTCGCCACCCCCGGCAATGGTGAAATGTCCGAGAACCTTGCAATCGTTCAGGTCATAACCTTTTACGACCCTTTCGGTCACGACTCCCTCGACGTTGGTCGATACGGTCATATCTTTCTCAGGCAATGCGAGCACTTCATCAAGGTCAAACACCCAGAAACATCTCACTCCTTTGCGAGAGCCAATGAATAACCGACGGTTCTCAAAGTCAATTGACACCTGTTGGTCATATTCACCGTTCTTGTTCAGGAAGAATGTTTTGCCGGCACAGTTTTCATGCACAGCCCCGGGCTGGAACTCCACGCGGCTGATTGACATGTTTTCACCGTATTCCCCGCTCGTGGCCATGTTCCCGTTGCTGTTCATCCAGATATAGGTTTTGCCGTCTTCGGCCTCCTCGGCTACAATCTGGGTGCCGTGACCGAAATAGCGGCAGTCCATGTAGTAGGTCTCGGCCGATTGTCCCGGTGAGCCGGCGCGTGAGACGTAGGTCGAGGTTCCCGCGCCTGCGCTGATTTGGGAATAATACATTACGCCCGATTTTGAAATGTCAAATCCCTGCATGATGCGTTTGTTGGCCGGTAGGAGCACATCGCGGCTGTATATCAGGTTTTCCAGGTCGGTGTTCATCAGTGACGATGACACGTCCATGGGCTGTGAGGAAATCAGCGTGACGGTGCATGTGCAGAAATAGCTGCCGGCACGGGCGGTGACAACCGCGCTTCCGCGGTTGTCGTTTGCCGTGATTACACCCCTGTCATCGACACTCACGATTGATGCGTCGCTTGATGTCCATTTAATGTCGATTGCCGCATCGGCGGGACGGGGGATGGCCTGTAGTTGGAATGTCTCTCCTTGTGCGAGCATGAGGGCGACCTTGTTCATTTTCAGTCCGCTCATCGGTTCCGGCTTGCTGTCGTCGGAGCAAGAACCGAAAGCCAATGTCGCAATGAGAAGCGATAGATATAGAAAAATCTGTTTTTTCATGTCGTTCATTGTGTTGATGGTGAAAGTTTAGAGGTTGTTTAAAAATCACGGTTAATTGGCAACCGGGTGTTTTGAGATGGATTTCGCTTGGAGTTGAAGGAGCATAGCGGGCTATGTGACTGAAACTACGGGCGAAAGACGCTCAAAAGACCCTGGAATTATATCAACGGTTATCAATAGACATCCTCATTTTAATATTACATATCATCATGATGTCTCTTTTGTTAAATCACAGTTGCCAGTCGGTCACGATGCCCGCATCGCTCCCTCCTGTCAATCTGCAATTTACCTAAAAGATTCATCATTGCCAATTTAACATTGATTATTAAACATCCTCTTATTCTACTAACGAGATTGTTATGGTGCCTTTCAGTCGGGACGAGCCACCACCTTTATTGGTGATTGTATTGTCGAGAGTCACCCTGACGTTGGCACATACCCTGAACCTGATGAAAAGTGTCCCGTTGTTAATCGGGTGGTTCACGGTGAACGTGTTGCTGAAATTGCCGGTCTTGTCGCCTATGGTGGTAGTGCCGTCTACAGCACGTAGATGGTAATCGAATGTCTTGTTGTTGAATGTGCCTGATTGTGCACCATCGGCCTGATGCCATGATACTCCGTCAACAGAATATTCAATCATGTAGAATGCCGCTGCCGAGCCGGACCCTCCTATACTGCCTTTGAAATTAATCTGTTGCCCTGCGGCTAATCGGGAGACAGGCACGGTGAACAAGAAATAATCATCGAGGTACAGTCCTTTCAGATATAGATGCCCGTCATTGAAATTCCAAAGGCTTAACGATGCCGCGGTCTTGCCTTCGGCCTCGATAACCGAGATTGTCCCGTTGCCTATGTCGGAGGTGCAATAGTGTTCGTCACCGACCCATTCGGGATGTAGCGCACGTAATGCGTCACGGTCAGCGGCAGTGCCTTTGGTCGGCATGAAATTCCATTGTACAGGGAAGTCTTCGACCGGGATTTCATCAGCCTTGAGGACAGTGTGGGTTATAGTGCCCACTTCAATATTATTGATATATAGCGTAATGGCTATCTCCCCTGCGCCTGAAGGTGTACCGATGACGTTTACGGTAAACCGTCCCTCTCCTTTGTCAAGGTCGACTTTGGCGGGGACTACATCGATGCCGGTTACATCGCCTCTTATTTCACCTCTGACATCTATCGTCTCGTCTCCGAAACTGCGGGAGTATTTCACCGAAATCTGTGCGTCAGATTCCACACCTTCCTTGATTACGCCGTATACAGTGAAATCGGAGTATCGTATGAATCCTTCCCCCTGGCTGACGGTGATTGGGAAACGTTTCCCGTCACATTCCAGGAATATGGTGGCTTCGCGTTGGTCTCCACGGTTATTGGCGGCGATGATGTCAATCCACGAGAAAGAGCCGTCGCCTACGCCTTCAGAGGGGGACACCGAGACCCATTCCGCGCCTTCAGGAATCACGGAGTGCCACGCTCCGTTGCATCTAAGGGTTATGCTCTTGCTCGACTCAAGGTTGCCCGAGAAGTCGACCTCATCGGTCTCGCGCACGAGGGGGGATTCCATCCCGTCATCGGAACTGCATCCCTGTAATGTCGTAGACAGTACGGCGGTCAAGGCCAGGAATCCTGTCAGGTATCTTGATATAGTTTTCATATCTGTTGATTTACGTTGTATTATTTGCCCCATCCGGGATTTTGTCCGAGGTTGGGATTGTCGGTTATTGCTTTGGTGGGTATGGGACGGACATATTTTTTATCATCCCATTTACGCTCGATGCTTCTGTAGGAGACGAGATTGCCGCTCGTGCCATCGGTCAATTGAAAATCAGAGCCGATTATGCGGTATTGCACTCCCTTGGTGGTGCTCGACGGTTGTTTCTCAACAAAGCATACATCGGGCGTGCCGTCGCCGTCGAGGTCATAGTTGACATTCATCGCCGGGACATATATCCCGTGCCATTCACGTTCGAGGAGACGGCCCATGCGCCAACGCATGCAGTCGGCCCAGCGCAGGTTCTCCATGAACAGTTCGATGCCGCGTTCTCGGCGTATCTCAAGGATTACCTTGTCAGAGACGGTGTTGAGGAAATATCCGGCCATATAGGGGTCGGTTGTCGCGGGCATAGTGCCAACGACCCCAGCGCGTTCGCGGAGCGGTTTGATTGTCTGATTCCATATCCCTTCGGTGAACTCTCCCAATTCAGCCTTGGCTTCGGCGTAGGATAACAACACTTCAGCGTATCGTATGATGGGGATTGAATTGTTACACGGAGATACACTTTGGTCGAGGCTCATGTCATCGATTACCCACTTGATAGGCTGATAGCCGGTTGATGAATAGTTGAAGTTGGGTGGCTGTGGGAGGTCGCTTCCGTTGCTTTTGCGTGTGTACCCGGGATGGCGTAATGACTGTGCCATGCGTGCGTCCCTGTCGGTGAATTCTTCATTGAACGGAATCTTTTCATATCCCGGTTTGTCGGTGAAACGGGTCCCATCGGTGTTCAGATAGGTATTCACAAATTCCTTTACCGCGGCAAAGCTGCCGTTCTGTTGTACGATGAACTGTGAATTAAGATGGTGTGTCACATTGAGGGACGCGTTGTAGGCGCGAGCCCAGATACATTCATTGGTGTTGATTGCTTCAGTGGTGAACAGTTCGCGGTATTGTGTCTTGACCTGTGCCGCGTTGTTGACGATTGAATATCGGCCGCTCTGAATCAGTTTCTCGCATGCGTCGGCACATTCGCGCAGATACATCGCTGATTCATCGGCAGTCCATGGCGTGCCGGTCGAGGGGTCGTTGGCATGATATTTTCTAAATGTCCCTTCAAATAGACATATCCGGGCCTTGAGAGCCAGTGCCACATACTTGGTGACACGGACAGAGTTGACTTCCATCTCCTTTGAGGTGATGCAATTTTTGGAGGCGAAATCAATATCCTCCAAGATTTTGCGCATTACATCCTCGCGGTTGTCACGGCTCTTGAAAAGATTGCCGTTATCCTCGCTGTCAATCACGTGCTCATACCAGGGCACCGCTCCGAACTGTTTCACCATATTGAAGTAGAACCAGGCCCGCCAGAAACGGCCTACGCCCACATAGTGATTTTTGATGGCTTCGGAGCAGTCGGCACGTTCCATGTTGTCGAGGTAATAGTTGATGTTACGCAGGTTAGTCCATGTCCAGCCCCCTTGGTCGTCGGCATTGAAATTGTCCTGAAGATAGTTCCATGGGCCGCGCCAACTGAGATAGTCGGTGTGCTGGTCTCCTGTCGCGATGGCCTCGGCGTCGGGGAGCATTCGCTGCAGGAAGCCGTTGGCGTAGGTCTCAAGGTCGGTCTCGTTGCGGAAATAGCTTGGCGCGTCAACCTTGTTGGGGTCTTCCTTGGTCAGGAAGTCCTCGCATGAGGTCAGGCACATCGCGCCGATTGTTGCTAAAATTATATATCTTTTCATCGTTTTTATCTTTTGGGTTAGAATGAGAAGTTCAGGCCGAGGGTAAACACGCGTTGCATCGGGTAGGAATATCCGTCACCCTCGTCTCGGAAATCGCTGTCACCCGATGTAATGACCTCGGGGTCGTAGTTGGGGGCGTGGGTGTGAAGCGGGGTCCATGTTAACAGATTTTCGCCTGTGAACCACAGCTTCAGGTCTCGGATGCGCATTGCCTTGCATATTTTCTCGGGGAAGGCATATTCCACTGTGAGGGTCTTGAGTCGCAGATAAGACGCGTTTTGTAGGAATCGGTCGTTGGCGTTGCGTAGGGTGCGTGTGTCACTGTCGGCATTAGCTTGATAGGCAGTGTATTTAGGCCAGTAGGCGGTGTCCCAGTTGTCAAGTTCCTTTCGGTAAACATCATCGCCGGTGTGGATGTTGAGCATATATCCTTGCGGGCGGTTGTATTGCCCCCAGAAATAGCCTGAATCATAACGGGGATACCAGTCACGCTTGCCCACGCCCTGAAAAAATGCTGAGATTCCGATGCCGTTCCAGTTTGCTCCGAGGTTGAAACCGTACATGTAACGTGGCGATTCGTTGCCTATGATAGTGCGGTCGCCCGGGTTGTCAAGGGTGCCTTCCCCGAAATCAATCACTCCGTCTTGGTTTAGGTCAGCGAACTTCAATGCACCCGGGCGTGATATTTTGTCGGATGATGACAGGAACGTCTGCACTGCATGTGAGTCGATGTCTTCCTGGTCACGGAAAAGTCCCTCCACGCGGAATCCCCATATCTCGCCAATCTCCTTGCCGACGTAATGGTCCGACAGGTTGCCGTTGGGGTTGATGTATTTGGTCACTACAGTCCTGGCGTCCCACACCATTGCCTTGACGTTGTAGCTGAACGGCTTGCCTAAAAGACGGAAGCTGTCTTTCCACGACAGGGACAGTTCCCAGCCGTCGGTGCGCATCGATGCGTTGTTCCCTTTGGGGGCGGAGGTGCCGTATACGTCAGGCAGACTCACGCCGACGGTGTACATGTCGGTGGTGTTACGGCGATACCAGTCGAAGCCGAGTCCGAGACGGCTGTTCAATACGTCCATGTCGAGTCCGATGTCGTAGGTGGTGGCTTTCTCCCATGTCAGTGACAGGGGAATCGCCCCGGGTGCGGTAGTGTAGGAGCCTAACGCGTCGCCTATAAGGACTGAAGTCGTGGAAATCTTCATATAATCGATATACTTGTAGGGGTCGATGTTACCGTTGCCCATCGAGCCGGCCGAGACACGCAGTTTCAGGTTGTCGAGCCATCCACGGGTGCCATCCATGAATTTTTCCTCATTGACGCGCCAGCCTAACGAGGCCGATGGGAAGAACCCCCATTTTGAATTTTCGGGGAATTTGGACGAACCGTCATAGCGTCCCGACACCTCGGCAAGGTAACGGTCGCGGAAACTATAGTTGACACGGAAGAACGCTCCGGCGTAACTCCAGTCATTGCCTCCCGCCTTTGGGTCGGTCGTCACGCCGTCCATCAGTCCGAACGACGGTTTTTCGGGAATTGTCAACCCCTCGCGCTTGATTGTCTGATTGCGGTATTTACGTGATTCGACATTCCAGCCACCGAGAAGCGTCAGTGAGTTTCCGCCACGCAATTTCGGTGAGAAACGGGCGTATATGTTGGTTGACCAATAATCAGTGTCGCCTCGGTAATTCTCGAGTGTGCTGCCTTGGCTCTCGTTCACCCTTATAGGGGTGGTGGGACCCCGGTAACCGGTGTACATGTTGGTCACGCGGTCGCGGTTAGTGCGGATGAATCGATAGGAGGCGTCGCCCGATAATTGCAGTACGTCCTTGATGATGTCGATTTCGACATTGAATTTTTCGGTGAATGCGGTCTTCTTCTCCTGTTGATAGCTTGTACCCTCGGCAAAACCCGCGAACCCGCTCTCGACGGCCGCACTACTCCATTGTCCGTTGGGGGTATATATAGTACTCAACGGTTGACATTTATGTTCCATCATGCGTTGTGGCAACTGAAGCGAGTAATAAAGCATCGGTTGATGGTAATCGGAGACATGCAGGTCCATGTTGTTGCCGATTCTCAGCCACGGTTTGACCTGGAGATTGCCCTTGGCGCGTATGTTATATTGCTTGAAATTCTCATTACCGACCTTATAGATGCCATCCTGACTGTAATATCGGCCTGACACATAGTAATTGGACTTGGCTGTGCCGCCCGAGATGCTTAGGTTATGCTCGGTGGAATAGTTGTGGTCTTTGAACCACTCGTCGTGCCAGTCGGTGTTACCGAAGTATTCATACAGGCCATTGTCGTTCACCCTTATCTTTTCCAGGGAAGGGTCTTTGTCCCTTCGGGCCAGTTCATTGACCCAGTCCATTGAAAACGGAATGGTGTTGTTGATTGTGGTGTTATAGGGGTTCTGTCCATTATAATAGTTGTCCCATGCATCCATGTAGCCTTTAGTCCATTGATAGCCGTTGGTGACGAGGTCGGGTTTGACTGTACGCTGGCGCAGAGAGACGCTTCCGCTGTAGTTGACCTTGGCATCCCCTTTGTGGGCGTCCTTGGTCGTGATGAGAATCACGCCGAACGCCCCGCGTGCCCCGTATATGGCTGTCGATGAGGCATCCTTGAGCACTGATACGTTGGCGACATCCTGGGGGTTAATCATGTTCATGTCGCCCTCGACACCGTCGATTAGTATCAACGCTTTCCCGCCTGAACCGATAGAGCCGGTGCCACGGACGTTGACCGAGCCGTTGTGTGTCGGCTTGCCGTCAACCATGGTGATGTTAAGGTTGGGAATCGCCCCTTGCAGCGCACGCGTCACAGAGGTGTTGGAACGTTCCGACAGCACTTCGGAACCTACCTGGTCGACCGAGCCTATGAGATTGCGCTTTTTCATGGTGCCGTATCCCACTACGACCACCTCGTCGAGGTCGGTGGTGGCTTGGCGTAGTGTGATTTTCAGGTTGCGGTTGTCAGGGGTGACCTCCACTGTCTGTGACTCACAGCCGATATAACTGACCGTGAGCCGGCATGTCGCCGGGGCTTTTAGTGAAAAGTGCCCGTCGATGTCGGTCGAAGCACCGATACCGGTGCCTTTGACTATCACCGATGCCCCGATGACAGGTTCACCTTCAGTGTCGAGTACAGTTCCGTTGATAATTGCGTTTGCTTTGCTTTCACTCTGCGTCGCCGGCGTGGCCATGGCGGTCTGTGTCATCCCCAGCGGCGACAGCGACGCTAACGCTAAAATGGCGCAGGCCAACTCACGGCGTGAATTGCCATGGTGACGGCTGCGTTTGGTTTTAGGGTTCATAAGTTATGGTTTAAGGTTAAAGAATTTTCAAAAAAGAATGTGTTGACGCTCAGTCGTCATAGCCGTTGGCTTTCGCTTTCCACGCCAGGGCGAAGATGGCTGTGCCTATAATCGCCATTGCGATGAGTGTGGCGAGTGTGACACCCCAGCCGGTGTGCTGCACGAGTAATCCGAGACCCCATCCCGAGACGATGGTGCTTCCGTAGCCGAACAGTCCGCAGAAGCCACCGGCGGTGGCCGCCGCTTTCTTGGTCGCGATGTTGGCCGCCGCGATTCCCACCAGCGCCTGTGGCCCGTAGATGAAGAACCCTGCGCCCATCAGGATGAGAATGGCGACAATCAACGGTGTGCCGGGTGTGAGATAGTAGAGGGCGACCATGCACACTGCGGTCATCGCCATGCATATCACGCATGTGCGCGGGGCGCGTCCCCCGAACACCTTGTCGGTCGCCCATCCGGCGACAAGCATTCCGGCGATTCCGGCGACCTCGAATGCCGCGACACTCCATCCGGCGTTACTTATGTCCATGCCGATGTGCTCCTTGAGCATCGTGGGACCCCAGTCGAGCACTGCGAAACGGACGATGTAGACAAAGAAATTACCTACCGCGATTGTCCATATAACCGGGTTCATGAACACCTTGCGGCGCAGGAACGCTTTCATCTCGGCCTTGTTGTCACCCGATGCGGCTTTCCCCGGTTTACCGGTGTTCAGTTCGGGAAGCCCCACCGATGAGGGGGTGTCCCTCATGGTGAACGCGAGGACGATACCGCCGATGATTGCGACAGCCGATGGCAGGAGGAAGCACCAACGCCAGTGCTGCGACAGCATCGTGCCGGAGGTGAAGATATTTCCCCAATGGATGCTGACCGCATATCCGCAGAAAATTATGGCAAGTCCCGCCCCGATGGAATGGGATGTGTTCCACAGTGACATTTTGGTCGCCAGTCGTTCGGGAACGACCCAATGGGTCATAAGGCGTGTACAAGGGGGTACGCCCATCCCTTGGAACCAGCCGTTGAGTACCCAGAACACGCCGAGGACGATAACGGCCGATGAAAGACCGAAGCACAGATTGGTGACGCCGCAGAGAATCAACCCCGCCGGCAGGAAAAGGCGTGCACTCGTGCGGTCGCCGATAATCCCGTTGACAAATTTTGACAGACCGTAGACAAGGCCGTTAAGGGTCAGGAACAATCCTAAGTCGGTCTTTGAAATCCCCATTTCGGAGTTTAAATAGGGCATGGCGATGCTGAGGTTCTTTCGCACGAAGTAGAAAAGAGCATACCCGATTATACACGTCACGATGGTGCGCGTCTCCCAATGCCGGAAACTTTTCACCTGTTCCCCGGTCATGTTGGCGTATGCCTTGTTGGTGCTTGCAGAGGGCGCGTTCATCTCTTGTTCGCTTTTGTTTTACGTGACTTTACAGCGGTGTCCTGGGCACGGTGAAGCGCATCGCGTCCCCAAGGCAAACCTATGAACTCCGACGGATAGTCGGTCTCGATGATGTCGGGCAGTGACAGCAGGTCGCGATGGTAGGCGACTTTCCTGTCCACGGGGTTCTTTATCTTGTCGGATGTCGCCGTTATGGAGGTCATCGTCATGACGCCGAGTTGATGCAGACGGTCGTAGACATGCTGCATTTCAGGGTTGACGGCCGTGCGTATGTACGCCATTATGTAGTTCCACGGGATAGGGGATTTATCGTAGGCCTCGAAATGTTCAGGCTTGCTGATTTCAACACAGAACATGACGTTCCGCAATCCTTTGTTCCAGTAGAACATCGCTTCGTCGAGCGAGCGCACGCTAAGCATGATATTGTGGTACATCGACCAGTCGCCTCCGGATGACAGCTGGCGTGCATAGTATTCAAGCGAGGCGCGTTTGACACTGTCGGGGACATTCTTGGTGTTGATATACTTGTTGTCAAAATTGAAGACGACCTTGTCCTTTCCCCATTCGAGCATCTGTTTCAACGACGGGATTTTATAGGGCGTCAGGTTGCCGGCGCGGTCAACGAGGTTGAATCCCTGAAGCTGGTCAAAGGTATAATCGGCTACGCGGCCCTTGCCGTTGGTGGTGCGGTCGATTGTGAGGTCATGCATGAGCACCGGCACGCTGTCGGCGGTGAAACTGAAGTCGATTTCAAAGAATGTCGGCATCAGCGAGAGGGTCTTTTCACATGATTCGATACAGTTTTCAGGATAGCCGGGCATCATCCCGCCCCGGTGGCCGCTGACGATGATGTCGCGGTCGGGAGAATAACGGAAATAGGCCTGCAGCTCGTCAATCGAGTTGACCTTGACCGTGTGTGCCCCGGGAATCTCTCCCAGGACACACGCGGCTGTGGCCACATTAATACCTAAAAACAGTGCAATTCTTTTTATTGTAACCATGGAAATCAGTCGTTGAATGGAAGTAGGTGCTCGTAGGTGAACGCCTCCCACGGCATGTCGGCCTCAGCCTTGCCTCTGTCAAGAATCTCGACGATGTGCATCAGCAAGGGGAACTCCTTGAGGTCTACAAGTCCCAGTTCGGCCTTACGGCGGATTGCGTTGCCCATTATGCGGGTGATGACAAGGCTCTCGAGAGTGATGCCGGCCAATGCCTCTGTCACCTGGTCATAATCGAGCCCTTGGCCCATCAGCACGCCACAACGGCGTGTGCGACCGCTGAATATTGTCACATACAGGTCGCCGAGGCCGATGCATTCGCTCTCGAATGTGCCACCCTGCAATTGCATGAGTGCATGGGTCTCGCGCACGGCTTGCGTGAACGTGCCCGCCTGAGAGTTGTAATGTTGGGGCTCCTGCTCGCCATGCCACCGCGTGTTGAGTCCGACGGCGAGTGTGACGGCCATCGCGTAGGCGTTTTTCAGTGCGACCGCGCTCTCGAGACCGATGACATCGTTGGTGAGGGATATGTGATAGTAGGGCCGTTGCATCGCCTCTTTCATCATGCGCAATGCCTTGTTGTCCTTTCCGCAGAACCCAACCTCGGTCGGGTCCATGAACACGAGTTCGTAGGATGTGCAAGGGCCTCCGATTGCACAGATGTCACGTGTGATGCCTCGTTTCTCTAATTCGCTAATCCAGTA
Organism: uncultured Muribaculaceae bacterium; assembly: GCA_947628305.1. Lineage (GTDB taxonomy): Bacteria > Bacteroidota > Bacteroidia > Bacteroidales > Muribaculaceae > HGM05190. The sequence continues at coordinate 54,355 of CANQZG010000016.1, forward strand.
TCCGGGGTAGGACAGGAGGGAGCCGTCCTCGGTTGCGTGCAGACCTTTGGTGACTGACAGCACCGGCATCGACGGGTCGAGTTGTGTCAGGATTTCGTCAAGGAACCACTCGACGCCGAACGATGATACGCCCCCGATGACGAATGCCGAGCCTTTGACCACCTCTTTCCATTCCTTGAAATAGTGAAAATGTACGTTGGCGGGAAATGCACGGCAGAATTTCTCGTGTTTCCCGGTCTTGATATATCCGTCTATGATTTCATCGTCAAGACAAGTGCCGACAATGTGTACTTCGTTACCGTTTTCCGCTGCCGGGAATGCGAGGGCCGACCCCATCATTCCCGCTCCGATAATTGTTATTTTTTTCATGTTTTATGTAGGTTAAAGATTCTTCTTGGTTGCGTGCACGTGCACATTGACGATGCAAATATATGCCTCATTTTTTAATTTTCCAAATTTTTCACTAAAATTATTTATTAAAGGATTTCCAGGAAATATTTTAGAGTATGTTTTAAAGAGAAAAGTCGTCTGTGAGTTATGGAATAACTCACAGACGACTGATGTTTTAAATGCCTCTTTAATCAAAGAGTTGTCATTGCCTGTCCCATTTGGCGGAGGGTGTCTTTTATTTGCATCACCTTCTCCGCGCTTGGTTTCTTAATCCCATAGATATAGCGGGTCAACAGACTCCTGTTTATTCCCATGACACGGGCGACCTCCGAAATATTTATCCAAGGAAACCTGGCGAATATATCTGATACTTCATTGTCTGTTTCTGTCCCTTTGGCCTCAAGAAAACTTGAGATATGTATATCCTCGTCAATCGATGGCCAACGCAATGCTTCGCCCCCAAGTTCGATGGTGTATTCCTGACGCTGTGCATTCGAAGCCTCTTTAAGTAACGGGAACATCCCTAACGGGCATCCATAAATATTGTCCTCGTCAGTACGTATATAAATTCGGTCGGATGTAAACCACACGTTAACAATTTTTTCCATAATACTATCCACAATATTCGTTCCACAAATCCATTATCTCATCATGGAACTTGGTGACCAGTTCCATGGCGATTGAAAGTTCTTTAGGCTTCAAACCATTGTTTGACATCACCTTTATTTCGGGTGAGACTTGAATCTTTGCCGATGCATTACCCTTGACGACATGGAGATGAACCGGGAGATGGTCTCCTGAAAAGAAATATCCTCTTAACCCTAATATATCAAAAACGGTAGGCATGGTTTTGTTATTAAGACGAAGTCAAAAATAAGCATAATTTTTGACTTCCTGTTGCGATTTTGATGTCTCATTTGTTAAATTTGATATTTTTTACGAAATTTGCATTGGTTATATGGAAGTCAATATGACTTCGGGCTCTTAAATCTATGACTCAGGAAATAATCGAGGATGTTCAGAGAGGGCAGGCCACGATTTTTGACGTGGCGAAGTTGTGTGGTGTGTCAAGGGGTACTGTTGACCGTGTGATACATCGTCGTGGACGTGTGTCGCAGGACACCGTTGACAAGGTCAAACGTGCTATCGACATGCTCGGTTACAGGCCCAATCCCAATGCGTCAATCCTCGCCTCGAGAAAGACATTCAGGTTTGCGTGTCTGATTCCGCGATTTGTCCCCGGGGAATACTGGGAAAAGATACATGAAGGATTTATCACGGGGGCGCAACTGATGTTCAATTATAATATCGAGGTTGAGTTCCATCTTTATGACCAGACCAGTCCCGCCTCCTACCTGAAGTGTTGTGACGATATTCTTGAATCAATTCCGGCGGGTGTCATAATGAACGCCGTGTTCAAGGCCGAGACAAAGGATTTTGCGGGAAGACTGGAGGCGGCCGGGATTCCATACGCGTTCGTTGACAATAAGTTCGACGACCTCAATTATACACTGTATTACGGCGTGGACCCATACAAGAGCGGGACACTGGGGGCGTTTCTACTGACCAATCATTGCAACCCTAAGGAAATCGCATTGGTACGTCTGATTCGAGACAGCGGTCACAAGGCCGACCCTAACGCCCCGCGCCGTAAAGGATTCCTTGACTACATAGAGAAAAAGCATCCCGGTTGCACGGTGCACACACTTTTCATCGACCCGGCCGATTCACATCAGGTCTACATGACGATGAAAGATTTTTTCACGAAGCATCCCGATGTGAAACATGTCGCAATGACCAATTCCCGCATATATCTTATCGATGAATATTTGCGTGCCAATCCCGATTGTGACAGGGTGGTCGTGGGGTTCGATGACCTTGAGGCCAATCTCGCCAGCCTACGTTCGGGACAGGTGGAGTATCTCGTGACACGTCATATCCCTATGCAGGCACAACATGCACTGCATGCACTGGCCGAGAGTGTCATTCGTGGTGTCAAACCGTCAAAACGCAACAACTACCTTCACATGGATATTCTCCATCATCTCAATCTCGACGACTATTGATTGAAATCTCTAAGGTAGGGTTCTGCCATGGCAGAACCGAAACACATTGAAAATCAGTAATGACACAATCGGCGGTACGGCCATGGCCGCACCCTGCCGATGTCATGCAATTCATCAAACGTCCTCTAAATATGGAACGACCCGCGCCAATCAATTGGCGCGGGTCGTTCTTATTGGAATGTCAGGCTGTCTTTCAGAATGCCAGTTTCTTGACCGTGACGGTGCCGTCATTCAATATCGTGCGTTCAATCACAATTCCCGTCCCTGTTGAAGGCATGGCAATCTCAATGCCGTCGGTCGTGTAATAAGTGCGTGACTTGACAGTCTGTTCGCTGTCTATGCCAACGATTGACGATGCCCCTGTCTCAACGTGGAGTTTTATCGTGCGTGATAGTTCGCCGAGTTTTGCAGTCAGAGCGAAATCTCCGGTCGTGTTCGGTTTTACGCTGACCTGATTGCCCGATACAGTGAAAACGTCATCTCCTGAAAGGGATACTTCGGGGTCGGTTAAGATTGAGAAACCGTTCTTTACCATACCGAAATGCTCACCTTCGCCAAGCGATACAGCCGTCCTGTGCAGACGTGCGACAGGGATTTCTGCGAGGCAGTTCAGGATGGGATATCCGTTGGTACCGTCAGAGAAATTTTCGCCGAAGGAAGTGGCAAGCAATGCAGAGGTCGAGAGACCGCCGTCATCGGTGGCGTCATGCAGTACCTGTTTGTCATAGACACAGTTGGTGAGTATGGGTTTCTTTGATGTGCTGCCTTTGCCGATAAATATTGCAGCCCCCGCGGGAGTAGTGCCTGTTGCAGTGACATTGCCCGCATTGTAGAAATTCTTGACGCTGGTCTGTGCAGTCGTGCTATTATATATTCCCAGTGCGCTGCCCACATTATCCCATGCCGAGATTGTCCCGAAGTTGTAACAGTCCTCTATGGTCGGGTCAGCCTTGGCGACAATGGCCGCCGCTCCCGCGTTGCTTGTCGAGAGGCTGGTCTTGGTATTGGTGATGTCACCGAAATTGGCGCATTGGCTGATGGTGACTGCGACACCCCTTGCAAGTATGCCGGCCGCGGCCTGTGTGTTGGCTTCTACATTTGCCGCGTTCATGCAACCGATTATTTTTGAACCGGCTTTGGAGGTGTATCCCGCGATACCGCCCACTTCGGTCGCTCCACTTATCTTACCATAGTTATAACCGTTTTCTATTATAAGGATGTCGGAACTTTGCCCGACAAGTCCGGCGACATCGTTCCTACCTGTGATGACACCGTAATTTTCGGCTCCGTTAAGCTCGAAGCCTGTTGCGTGGCTGACAATGCCTGCTGCGTTGTTGGCCGTGCTTGTGATGTCGCCCCGGTTAACCAGATTAGACCCTTTCACGCCTAAAGATGTGATTGCTCCGACGATACCTGCGGTTTTGGTCTGTGATGAGGTCATTGACGCTTCGTTGACAAGGTCAGAAAGCACGGCTTGTCCTTTGGCTGTCCCTACGAGACCTCCCGCGATTGTCGCTGTCGTTGATACGGTGGCCTTGTTTGTGCAGTTGTGCAGGGTGCCTTCAAGATTGCTTGCAAACGCCCCGGTCGAGCCTTTGCCCGTGATTTTGGATTTTGCACCGATGGTGAGGTTGCAAATCTTGGCAGTCGCTCCTACATTATAGAAAAGACCGGCCGGTGTTGTCGTGCTCGAGATTGTCAGGTTGTCGATTGTGTGGCCGTCTCCATCAAACGTCGCGCCAAATTTCGCATTCTGTGCGATGGGCGTGAAGTTGGCGACCGAACTCATGTCTATGTCTTTGGACACGCGGAAGAACTTGCCGGCATATCCTACTCCCGAGGCGGCGATGTCATCGCTCAGTTTAACAAGGTCATCGGCTGTAGAGATAATGTAAGGGTCATCCTCGCTTCCTTTACCGGAGAAAAGGACTGCCATCGCACCGAGGGGAATCTCTTTGGTGCGTCCGTTGAATGTTGCGGTGAGCACGTCTTTTGTGTATGCCTGCGGTGCTGAATAGACAAGTTTGTTGCCGTTGATGCTTAGGGCACCCCCTTCTTTGAGCGACCATGTCAGGCCATTGGCTTGGTATAGGATGCCGTCACCCGAAATCTGGTTGCGTGACATTCCGTCGCCAAGGATTACAGGCATGGAACCTAACTGAGCATTGGGCTCATCGGCCATGTATGCTAACACAGGGTATCTCCCGGGGGTGTAACTCCATGCTTCAGTGCCGAGCCCTTTCCAGTCGTATGCAGTGAGGACGTTGGTGTTGACAAGCGAGACACCGTCGAGACCGTCGGCGTGAAGTGTAATTTGGATGTCGGCGTATGAGTTCTTGTATGTTCCTTTCGGTGAGCCTACGATGCTGCCTACATTGTCGATTCCACCAGCGATTACCGGCGCAACCGAGAGGGCGTTCTCGATTAATGACTGGGCATTGTCGGTCGCTACGATTCCGCCAATGATAGAACTGTTGGCACCGCCCTTTACAAGGCCGGTGTTCATGACATTACGTAATGTCCCGTGATTGCTGTAGCCTATACCACCGAGGTTTTGCGCCTTGTCGAAGCTGTCGGCCGTGATAGTGCCGGTGTTAAGGCAGTTCTCCACGAGACCACCGTTGTTGGATATAAATATACCGCCTAATGCGCCATTGCGTGTTGTGGCCGATATAGAGCCTGCATTGAAACAACCTTTAACCTTGCCTGATTCATATATGAACCCGGCGCATCCGGCAGAATAACCTTCGGTGGTTGGCACGTCGGCATAATTGCGACAGTTTTCAAGTGTACCGTACAGATTGGCGGTAAACGGGGCGAAATTTCGGAATACAAGGAATTGGCAACTGTTGTCGAGAGTCAGGTTCTTGACAATGCCGAGTGCGCCGATGGTGGGGAACAGGCCGACATTCATTACCTTGTTGGTGCGTGAGTCAATCGAGATGTTCTTGAGCGAATGTCCGTTGCCGTCGAATGTCCCGTTGAACGCCAACAGGGCGGTCGTGCTGAACCCGAAAGGAAGGAAACTGCCGTCATGCTCGATATCGATATCGGATGTCATGCGCAGGTATTCTCCAGTGAAGTCCATCTGCTGGTTGTTCATGGCATCGCAGAATTTGAGGATGTCTTCCTTTGTCGCCAGTATATAGGGGTCGGACTCGGTGCCTGCACCGGTGAATATCTGCGGGTATACGCTGACAAGGCTACGGCGTTCAAGGTTGCCGAGGTAGGATGTCAGTACGAGGTTCTGTATCGTGGCTGAACGCTGTACAGTGACGTTGTTCCCGTTGATGCTGGCTGTGCCTCCACGCACCTCCCATTCCACGTCATTGGCGGTGGAGACTGTGAAACTGGTCTTGACACGGTCATGGTTCTCCCCGTCGGCGAGGGTAAACGGAGTCGAGAATAACAATGCCGCCTCGGTGTCGGCCGATGTTTTTAAACGTGGGTACAGGCCGGCGGTGAATGTCCATGTTGCTGCGTCATACCCTGTCAGGGCGTTGCCCGATGTCATGGATGAAGTTGAAAGCCCCAGGTCTGAATCAAAAAAACCTGATGTTTGTCGGTCATAAAAGCAGTTTTCAAGATATTCGTTATAGGCGATATCGGCATCTCCGATAAGTTCGCAACCTGCATTGCGTTTTATGACAGGAACGAACATGCTGCCTGAATTGTAGCAGTTCTTGATTTTAAGTTCCTTGTTATTGGTATTCTTGACAAATCCGGCTATGCCTCCGGCGGTTGACGCGATGTTGTACACAGTCCCGGCGTTGTAACAATCGGAGATTGTCCCGGCGTTGAGTGTGGCCACTATGCCGCCGAGGTTGCCGCTGCCCGAGATGTAACCGCCGTTCCAGCATCGTTCGATTTCACCGACATTAAGTGTTGATGATATGCCGCCGCAGTTGTTCAGGCTTGAGCCTTGGATTGACCCGATGAAATAACAGTCGGATATCTTGGAGGCATCGCTGAGCGTGAGGGATACCGAGGCGATACCGCCGATGTGTACGGAGCTGCCGCTCTCTGATTGTGCCACTATCGTGGCGTCACAATATGATTTGGATATATGCCCGTAGTTCTGGCCTACGATTCCGCCGAAAGACACTGCCGTGGTGAATGAGCCTGATACGTGGCAATTGGATAGGGTCGCACCTTTCAGGAATCCGACGAGACCGCCCTTGTAGCTCCCGACGGTTGTCGTCAGGTCGATGTTTGACGCATGGCAGTTGTCGATATCGCCTTGGCTTTGGCCGGCAAGTGCACCACCGTAGGAGTTGGTGCTCGTGATTTTGAGATTGTCGAGTGTCAGGTTCTTGACACTCCCTTTTGTGTCGATGAATGCGAAAAGGGATACGTAGTATGTTCCGTTGAGGGTCCCTCCGCTTATGGTCTTGCCGTTGCCGTCAAATGTCCCATTAAATTTCTTGGGGGTGACTTTGCCGGTATAACCAATCATAGGGAATGATTCCGATGAAGTGTATGTGAGATTGTTCTCAAGTCTGAAACACTTGTTCTCGAATGTGTTGCCGTCACCTACTGCAGTGGCCAGTTCTGTCAGATGGGCTTTGGTGCTGATGAGGTAGGGGGATTGCGATGAGCCGTCTCCTCCTCCGAAAGTCTGTGCCTGCACTGAAGCAGTGGCGAGCAAGACCGATAATGTCAGTAAAGATTTTTTCATTATGATTAATTAAGCGTTAATGTTTTGCAAATTTCAGGGTTTCGGTGGCATCTCCGTCTGTGACATTTATGACATACAGGCCTGACGGTAATTCTGACAGGCTGATTACATCCTCGTTTCCCATGGAGCGTGAACCTCCTGAAAATCCTTTTACAGTCATTCCCGAGGTGTTGTACACGTTGATATTTGTCGGGTTGCCATCCTTGTAATACAGCACATGTAGTTTATCTCCCATGATGTTGACACTCCACGGACTGTCCTTGACTGTGGCGGAGACGATGTCGCTTTGGGCAAAATTCTGTAGGACATATTTCAGGCCTTCGTATGCATCGATTTTACCACGTCCCCAAGTATAGTTGTCGCCTGAACCTGTGAACTCATCGTGGCGGCATGTGTTATCAAAAGTCTGACGCACCTGTGCCGGAGTCAGTGTAGGGCACGCCTGTAGCCATAGGGCGATGACTCCGGCTACGTGGGGTGAAGCCATGGATGTGCCTTGGTATACCCCGTAAGGGTATTCCGTTCCGTTCCAGCTTTCACGATAGGCGATTGCAGGGTCATTGTTCATCCCGCTGTTGAATGCCGAGACGATGAGGCTTCCCGGTGCGGCGACATCAGGTTTCAGACGTCCGTCGGCCGACGGACCGACATTGGAGAATGGGGATATGTCGCTGATGGTGAATTCTGTGACCTGCGGGTCTCCCTTTACCACCGGGATGTTGTTCTTGGTATTGTAGGATGCGACGGTTATGATGCTTTTGCCTGTGCCGCCTATTTCGCAGATTCCATAGTCGTGGTCGGGGATGTCCATGTTGTCAAGGAACTTCTTGAAGCAGCACATGTTTTCATTGGCCCATGCATGCACTGTGCTTCCCGCTTCGCCTGTCACCATGATTGCGATGACTTTGTCGGGTTGATAATCGGTGATGCCGAGTGTTATATGGGCCATCGGTTTCCCGTTGAGCGGTGATGTCTGTGTTATTATTTTAAAATAGCCACCTGAACCGTCAAATGGTTTTTGTAGTGTGACAGACGCGGTGTTTGAACGGCTGCAGTCGTATGTACGGCTTTTATACACAGGTGCCATTGTCTCCTTATCGATTGTACATACATTCACTTTCAGTGTTTTGCCAGGTTCTCCCCATACCTGAAGTTCACCTATGCCTGACATACCTTCCCTGAATGCCACTCCGGTGAGAAGTTGGGTGTTCTCCTCGGTGAATCGTTTGCTGATGTGCATGTCGATAAGACCGTTATTACCCGATGCCCCCACGAGGATGCGTCCCGGTCCCGTGAGCTCGTCGCCGAGAACGTCACGCAATGAACTGCCGTCATGGGGTCCCATCTCTGTGCCGAGGCTCATATTGATGACAGCGGGCATCTGTTTTTCATCGGCGTAGTCAAACAGATATTGTATCGCGTCCGAAATCCCCTTATCGATTTCGGAGAATGTCGAGAACGCGAGGGTGGCATCGTAGGCTATGCCATGATAGGGGCAGGAGATGTTGTTTCCTGCGGCGATATTCATCACATGGCTGCCATGGGAATAATAGACAAGGTCACTTTTCTTTTCAAGCAATGCGTCCTGTGTCTTGTATTCGGTGCCATATCCGAACTTTGCCGGGGCGTTACCCGAATCATCGTCATGTACCCATGCCCTTTCAAGGCGAAGCGATGAACGGTTGGCGTCATAGAACGCAACATGGGTGAAATCGAGCCCTCCGTCAATTGCGGCAACTATTACGCCTTTGCCGGTAAACGGGGTTTTGAATCCCGGGATTTCAGTTCCGGCGTGTATCTTGCTGACTTTTGTGTCCTGGCGGGCTACATCCAACAACGGTTTGGCGGTTTGTGCGGCCTGGATGCATTCCACACTTTCCATTGCGGCCACCTGTTCCAGCATATTGACAGGGACACGTGCCGTCAGAACGGTCTTTCCTACGGCATCAACCGTGATTCCAAGTTGGGTCAGGTCATCGATGCAGGAAGCGTTTGAAAAACGGATATATACAGGAATGACCGATTGTTTCTCGGCGGGAAGGTGTAGGGCGTTGGATGAGTCAGACAACCTTTGTATCTCGAGTATTGTCTCGGTTGTGAATTTTGGAGTCGCGCCTGATGCAGTAAATATAGGGGTTAGGCATACCGTAGCAAGTAAAAATTTTTTCATTATGTGATGACGTTAGTTGCTAATGAGCGCAAAATTACAAATTAATTAAAAAATACAATCAAATTGATGCTTAAAATTTGAGTTTAACATTAAATATTCAAATTGGATTATAAATGATTATTACTTGAGCCCTGTTACTATAGTGGTCGTTAAAATAGGCTGAAATGAATAAAAATATCGCAGGTTTGTCTAATTGTTTAAGAAGCGTTAAATTTGTGGCCGTTTTCAGACAGGCTGTTAACATTAACCGTAGAAGCTGAATCAAAAACTGAAGTCAAGATGGCTTCACTCTCTAAAAATTGGAGATTATCATGACAGGACATCCTGAAATATCGATAATTGTTCCGGTGTATAACGTTATGACTTATCTACCGGTATGCCTTGACTCTATTATTGGTCAGGATTTTACCGATTGGGAGGCCATTGTTGTGGATGATGGTTCGACCGATGGTTCGGGAGAGATATGTGACCGATATGCTAAAATAGATTCCCGGATACGTGTGTTTTATCAAAGGAACGCCGGGGTGTCTGTTGCCCGTAATGAGGCTTTAAAAATGGCTCGTGGACGTTTCATCGGTTTTGTCGACAGTGACGACTGGATTGCCCCGACTTTTTATAGTACATTGTACAGGCTTATAACTGAGAATGATGCTGACATATCTCAGGTCGGTTTTTTCAGGGAATACCCCAAACGTTCGGTTCCCATCTATGACAGGCCTCACTTGATGGTGATAGGGCATGAACGTGGTATCAGGGAGATTTTTGAGGATAGGATTATACATAGTTATACATGGTCCAAGCTTTTCAGACGTGAAATGATTGACCCGGAGTTCCCGGCCGGTGTGTTTTATGAGGATTTTTCGGTGTTGATTCAGTGGTTTGGGAACGCCGATAAAATTGTACTTAGTTCCGAGCCGCTGTATCATTATCGAATGAGGCACGGGAGTACTGTCCATGAAAAGGATGCCTTTATCGAATATTGTTTTTTCATGGCGGTGAAGGCGCGTGTTGAATTCATGAGGACCAAAGGTATAGAGGGGTATAATGATGAGGTGTTCAGGCGCAAATTGCTTGATGCGGCTGTGGGAAGCGCGAAAAAAGTAGCGCGTTATGCTCCCGACAAGAAGGAGCGGCGTAAATATATTGATTTGATTTCGCGTGAGATAAGAGGTCTCATGCCTGTTGGCGATATCTTTGGAAAACGCAAGAAGGCCCTGAGAGTGTGGAAACTGGCATGGCATCCTCGTTGGTTTGAGTTTACGGTGAGGTTCAGTTACGCGTTTGAGGTGTTGCGTAGGATACGGCATCATGAAATATATAGGTAAAATTGATACTTTTAGCCGTTAAAAAGGTATTGTCACATTGATGCCGAAGTACTATTTTTGCATCAAAATCAGACTATTATGTAACTGTTCATAATTAAATTATATTACATGTGAGATTTATTTCGAGAGAAAATCAATGAATGAAAAGGGAGTTTATAGATATAAACGACCGATGAAAGCATTGATTTTAACCGAAATAAGGCCATAGGGAGTATAACAGATAAATTCTGACGGTTGCTTAGGTAAATATATCGTTTAATTTTGAACAGTTACTTATGACTAAGTTGATTGCCATTTCATGTTGTATTGCGGTTTTTGTCGTGGATGTGGCGGCGACACCGGTTGAATCCGATACAATATCGGGACGCTCTTTAAGCGAAGTCGTTGTTACAGGAAGTAATGTGGCGGTCGGGCGTGACCTGATGCCATATACGGTCTCGGTCATTGGTCGTAGGGAACTCGACATGGCGGGTTCCTCCAATGTCCTGACGGCAATTTCGGGCGAAGTGCCGAGTTTATTCGTCACGCAGAGGGGTATACTCGGTTTTGGGGTCAGCAGCAACGGTGGTGCGGGTCACATCAAGATGAGGGGCGTCGGTGGCGACCGTGCAAGCGGTGTCCTTATGATGGTGGACGGTCAGCCACAGTTTGCCGGGATTTATTCCCACCATGTGGGAGATTTCTACGGGAAGGAACAAGTGGAGCGAGTTGAGGTGTTGCGTGGCCCCGGTTCGGTATTGTACGGTTCGAACGCCATGGCAGGGGTTATAAATGTCATAACCCGAAAACCGACCCGTGACGGCGTGCATGCCTCGGTGTCATCCCAGTATGGTTCTTATAATACGTGGCAGACGGCTTTCACCGGCACCGCGCGTTACGGGCGGTTCTCTTCGTTGTTGTCCTTGTCATACGACCGTACTGACGGTAATGTCGAAAACTTTGATTTCAAACAAGCGGGAGGATACGGTAAAATCAGTTATGATTTCAGCGGGCGATGGAAGATGTCGGCTGATTACACACTGATGAATTTTGTGGGTGATGACCCGCTGTTCCCTAAACTGTCGGACTCGGAGTCGACCGATGTCTATCATCAGAATGTGACTCGCGGGGAAGCCTCGTTGACACTTTCCAACCGATATGACACGACAGGCGGCGATGTTAGGGTGTATTATAGCTACGGGAATCACTATATCGATGACCCGCGACATTTCCACAGCCTTGATGACAGGTTCGGTGTCCTTGCATATCAGAACCTGACTCCGTGGCGCGATGCAGCCATGACACTCGGGTTTGATTTCAATACCTACACCGGCGAGATTCCTGTCTCGGGAGGTAATAGCCATAAACCCGGCTCGATGTCGACTATTTCCCGTAAAAGTGTTACCGAATATTCACCTTATATAACTGTATCTCAAGGATTCGTAGGTCACAAAATTATCATTAATGGCGGATTGCGTGTCGCCAACAGCGATAAGTTTGACACGCAGTTGGTGCCGCAGGCTGGTATTGTTGTAAATCCTGTAGAACGGCTGACCCTGAAGGCTTCGCTCGCCAAGGGTTATCGCAACCCGTCGTTCCGTGAGATGTATCTCTATAGGATGGCGAACTCCGGCCTTGAGCCGGAACGCATGATGAACTATGAGGTTTCTGTCGGTTTCAGCCTGTCGCGTTATCTTGGCGTGGATGTGACGGGCTATTACAGCAAGGGTGACAATATGATTCAGGTTCTGGACAACAAGAATGTCAACACAGGTCGGTTCATTAATAAAGGTATCGAGGTCACGGTGCGCAGCCATCTCCGCGATAACCTGATGCTGCGTGTCACCTATAGTTATCTTGATACCTCGTTGAGGAATCTCACGGGTGCGCCATGCAACCAATATTTTCTCGGCGTGGACTGGCAGGCATTGAAACGTCTCAATGTATCGGCCGACCTCAAGGGGATAGGTGGCCTGTATGTGTCAGACGACCTGCACCGACAGAATTATGCAGTGTTGAATATGCGTGTAGGTTACGATGTATGTCGGTATCTGTCATTGTTTACGCGTCTTGAAAATATAACCGATGCCCGTTATACTATTAACCGGGGTTACCCGATGCCCGGGTTCACTGCTATGGGCGGTTTCAAATTGAATATCTAACATTAATTATATAATTGCAATGAAAAAACTGATTTTCTCTGTTGTGGCATTATGCGTGCTTTCAGGCGTCATGTCATGCTCAAGTAAGGCCAATGCATCAAGTGACGGTGCGGTCTCCGATTCTTTGTCGGTCGTCGATTCCACTCCGGTGGTTTATTACATCAAGGATATTACGCCCGAAAACCTTATCAAGGTCTATGAGGCTCTCGGGCGCAAGGCCGATGGGAATAACGTGGCTGTGAAAATTTCTACGGGCGAGTCCAACAAGTCCAATCATCTCGATACCGCTCTAATCAAGGATTTCGTACGTCTTGTAAACGGAACGTTTATTGAATGCAACACGGCCTATAATGGAAATCGTTCCAATACCGAAGCACACATCAAGGCGGCCAAGGAGCATGGTTTCGCCGATATCGCCAGGGTGGACATCATGGATGCCGAGGGTGATACCGCCTTGGCAATCAAGGGCGGGAAGCATATCGCGTATGACCTTGTAGGTAAGAATTTTCTCAATTATGATTTTGTCGTGATTCTGTCCCATTTCAAAGGTCACGCCATGGGTGGTTTCGGAGGCGCATTGAAAAACATCTCAATCGGAATCGCTTCGGCCGATGGCAAGGCTTGGATTCATAGCGCGGGCAAGACACGCAAGCCGGCCGAACTGTGGGACAACCTTCCCGAACAGGATGCCTTCATCGAATCGATGGCTGAGGCATGTAAAGGGGTGATTGACCATGTCGGCAAGGACAAGATGTTGTATATAAATGTCGCAAACCGCCTGTCGGTCGACTGTGACTGTGACGGTAACCCCGCCGCCCCCAAGATGGGCGACCTCGGCATTTTTGCATCACTTGACCCTGTTGCCCTTGACAAGGCATGTGTTGACATGGTGTTTAACTCCGATGACCCGGGGAAGGCCGACCTAATTGAACGTATAAATTCGCGTCATGGCACACACATCCTTGACCATGCCGAGAAAATCGGTGTCGGCTCTAAGGCCTACCGTCTAGTCACCCTTGAATGATTATAGATGATATATAGGTGTTAAAAAGGGGCGCAATGAACTGACCCCTAAAAGTTAGACAAATAACTTTTAGGGGTCTTTTATGAGACGTAGTTTTGAAGAACGCCTGA
>CANQZG010000017.1 GCA_947628305.1 uncultured Muribaculaceae bacterium
TTAAAAGGAAAGAGTCCGGTTCAATACCGAACTCTTTCTATAACTGGATAGTGTTTAACATGTCCAACTTTTGGGGGCACTTCATTCAAAATTAAAATGCACGCCCTTTGTTTCATCAATTGAGGTCAACGTATCATTCAGCCGGAAACTCAAACTTGATTTCATCCACAGCGACCGAGAAATCACCGGGAGAAGGCTTGCTCCAACTCTCTGACCATACGACCTTGAAATCGACACTGTTCACCTCGCCAAGCGATGACAGGTCAACCTCGGTCCATTCACTCATGACATCAGGTTCGCCGTTCTTGTTTTCGCCGAGGGTCACCTTGACACTGCCGGTCTCGTTATGCCCCTTGTTATAGCCTGTGATAATCAGTTCGCAAATGTCTCCTTGCTGCAATGGCTTATAGGAATAAAATCCATATTTCAGGAACTCATACATTTGGGTAGTGTTCATGACCTTAATCGACACAATCTTATGTTCCACCCCGGCCTTGAATGAGAACCGTGGTTTTATGTCAACGAGTCTGCTATCGGCACTTTGGGCTAAAACACAGAATTTATCGGTATCGTCAGCCCCTGCATGCTCAACCGTTTTATCAAGGGCCACAGATGTCACAGGCGCAGTGCCCGAATCCTGTATCTTAGCGGCATCAGAGACAATGGCCCCGGCAACCATGGTGTAATATTCCTTGTTCACGAATGACGCGCCGAGTTCGGTATAGGTGGTCTCCGCGCCCGACAAGATTATTGGTCTTGTCCTTGGCAAACTCGCATTCCTCGAATGTTATGGTCTGAATATTAGGTTGAGGCCCTTCCGGCCCTTCCGGTTCATCGTTGTCGGAGCACGATACCATTGCCGCACCGATAAGCAGCAATCCTGACAGATAGTACTTGTTCATTGTCTTTTTCTATGATAATGAGTAATTTTATTGTTATTTGAGGGCAAATATAATAAAAAAACGTATAAACTCCCAAATAGCCGTATCTATCCATTCATAAAAAAGTTGTAACTTTGTGGGAAAACATATTATTTCATTCCATGAGGAAATTCTCATCAATATATCTCACATTGGCCTTATCGATGGTAACAATACCGTTCGTTTCCGATGCCGCAAAACCTAAGGCCAAACCACGCAAACCGGCCACGCCCGCGGTCACATTCGAGCAGGTGAAAAGTCTCTTTGACACCTATCGCTTTGACGAGGCGCAGGAAAAACTTGACGCATACGTTGACCGCCGCGGTACACCTCTCGGAGAGGAGGTTAACATAGGTGACGGCGAGAACGCCGAAGACAATGCCGAGGTCCTCGCCAAACAAATCGTCGTGGGACGTGCCATGCTCGACCGTGTGGAGAAACTTGTCGTGATAGACAGCCTTATTGTCGATGCCGACGACTTCTTCAAGGCCTACAGACTCTCCCCGCAGTCAGGCTCGCTTCAAGATGCATCGGCCGTCACCGATGTCATTTCCGCCGATGCCCTTGACGGCTACACACCCGTTGGACCGGTATACATCTCGGAGGAGCAGGACTACATGATGTGGGCCGGCAAAGCCAATGAATACGGCAGACCGATGGTGATGTTCGAGTCAGACTTGCTTAGTGACGGCAAATGGAGCACGCCACAGCGTCTGTTTGAACAATATCCCTCACTCAACCTTGACGAGACATTCAGCGGGATTGCCTCTCCGTTCCTCATGAGCGACGGTGTCACGCTATATTATGCCGCCGGAGGCGAACAATCCTTGGGAGGTCTTGACATATTCATCTCCCGCCGCGATGGCGACGGATTCCTTCAACCGACCAACATCGGCATGCCTTATAATTCACCCTACGACGACTACATGCTTGCAATCGATGAGGTGACAGGCGTAGGATGGTGGGCGACCGACCGCAACCGCATCCCCGGCAAGGTAACGATATACCGTTTCATACCTTCGGAACTACGCGTCAACTATCCACCCGATATGGAAGGCCTTATCGACTATGCCAAACTGGCATCGGTCAACGCCACTCACACATCAGACGCCCCTATCCCCGCGCGACTGAAAGCACTAAAGGCCCTTGACTCGCCGACCGATGAAAAGGTCTCCGATTTTGAGTTGGCTTTACCAGGCAATGTAATCTATACATCGTTTGACGATTTCCGTTCCAACGAAGCAAGACGTTACATGGAACAATACATGCAGGCTGTTGACGCCCGCGAGGCTGACATGCAAGACCTGCGGGAACTCCGCGAAGCCTACCGCAACGGCGACCGTTCGGGTGAATCACGCATCAAGGAGATTGAAAAACGCGTGGAAACATCGTATGAAGACTTGACAAAGCGACTCAATTTAGTAATAACCACCGAATTGCATTCACGATGACACTCTTTATCATATCTCTTATCATACTCATTGGCGGATATTTTGTCTACGGATTACTCGCCGAGCGTATCTTCGGCGCGGACACTTCACGCACGACCCCGGCCTACACAATGAACGACGGTGTGGACTACATGCCTATGCCCGCATGGCGTGTGTTCCTGATACAGTTTCTCAACATCGCCGGACTCGGCCCGATTTTCGGAGCCATCATGGGCATCGCGTTCGGCCCGGCGGCTTTCCTGTGGATTGTAATCGGCACCATCTTCGGAGGTGCGGTACATGACTATTTCTCGGGAATGATTTCCTTGCGCAAGGGCGGCATATCTCTCCCCGAGATTGTCGGTGATGAACTCGGCCTTAAGATAAAACAGGTGATGCGAGTTTTCTCGCTGCTGCTCATGGTGCTCGTGGGTGCGGTTTTTGTGGTCAATCCCGCCGAACTGCTCGCGGGCATGACACCCGGTGCCCTTGACCGCACATTCTGGATTGGAGCGATATTTGTCTACTATATCCTCGCGACATTATTGCCCATTGACAAACTGATAGGCAACATATATCCCCTGTTCGGCGCGGCGTTGCTGTTCATGGCCGTCGGGTTGCTCGCAGTGTTGCTCTTTGGTGGAGTAACGATTCCTGACGGGATTTCCGAAGGATTGTACAACCGTTCGTCCGACCCCGATGCAACTCCGATTTTCCCAATGATGTTCGTCTCAATCGCCTGCGGGGCGATTTCCGGATTCCATGCGACACAATCGCCCATGATGGCGCGATGCCTTAAAAACGAGAAGTTGGGGCGTCCCATTTTCTACGGCGCGATGGTGGCAGAGGGGATTGTCGCCCTTATATGGGCCGCCGCAACTATCGCATTCACCCACGGTTATGCCGGTCTCGACTCGTTCATGGCCGCACACAACAGTTCGCCCGCAATCCTTGTCAATGACATATCAATCAGTTGGCTCGGCGGTGTCGGTGGAATCCTCGCATTGCTCGGTGTAATCGCCGCCCCCATCACCACGGGCGACACGGCGTTGCGCAGCGCACGCCTCATAGCCGCCGACTTCCTGAATTTCAGCCAAAAGAAGATACTGAACCGTCTCGCCGTGTCAGTCCCGATTTTCATAGTCACCTTTGTCGTGATGCTTGTCGACTTCAATGTTTTGTGGCGTTACTTCGGATGGTGTAACCAGACACTCGCCGTATTCACTCTTTGGGCGGTTACCGTCTACCTTGCCCGTCGACGCAAGGCTTATATCGTCACCCTTATACCGGCGATGTTCATGACGGTCGTTTCTGTGAGCTACATCCTGTTCGCCAAAGTGGGGGCCGGATTATCCCTTGACATCTCTATCGGGTGCGGACTTATCACAAGTCTCATCCTGCTCATATTGTTCAGCCGGTTTCTGCGTTCATTGAGAGGTGTTAAAACCGTAAATACAGACATGCCGTGACCGTTACAGACCTGATTACAGCCGTCGGTGATTCACGGCGATACAACTTCCACTCCCATACACAATATTGTGACGGCCACGCGACAATCGAGGAGTTTGCCGAAGCTGCTGTAGCCATCGGCATGGAACACTACGGCTTCTCGCCACATTCCCCCATCCCGTTTGAATCCTCGTGCAACATGTCGTTCGAAGACGTGCCCCGCTTTATCGAGGATGTCAAGGAAATGCAGAGACGGTATGACGGGAAAATAAAGTTTTACACCGCAATGGAGGTGGATTTCCTCGACAACGAGTGGGGGCCCGCCGTTGATTATTTCAAAGGGCTCCCCCTTGACTACATCATCGGTTCAGTTCATTTCCTGCCGTCAGACCAAGGCGGCTATGTCGACATCGACGGCGGCTACGAACGGTTTCAAAATTACATGACGGAGCATTTTCATAATGACATACGCCATGTCGTGGAACTTTTCTTTGACCGTTCAGAGGCGATGTTACAGGCCGGTGGGTTTGAAATCATCGGTCATTTTGACAAAATCACCCACAACGCATCAATCCATTTCCCCGCCCTCGAGGAACAACCATGGTATCATCGCCGCGTCAACGACCTCATCGACCTCATCGCTGAAAAAGGTGTCATAGCCGAAATCAACACCAAGGCCTACACCCGTGAAGGTCGTTTTTACCCCTCATCCTCCCTGTTCCGACGACTGATTGACGCCCACATACCATTGCTCGTCAATTCCGACACCCACTATCCCAACCTCATCGACGTCTCCCGCGCCGATGCCTTCACCATCCTCGACAAGTCATCTTGACTTATTAGAGACTATTAACGCGGCGTGCCGCGACTGTACTTGTCGGCGATGAGTGCTGGCGAATATACTCGGGGGCGTGGCTGTTTTCAGCGAATCTGTACGGTCGTGGCATGCCACGGCCCGGTGTCAAAACAACAATGAGGACGACCGTAATCGGTTGTCCTCATTGTTGTTCAGTATATTACTTATCCTTAGCGGATAACTACCTTACGGACGGTCGTACCGGCCTTGACGATATACACGCCGGTGGCAGGAATCGTCACCTCGACATTATCGGAGGCAACCGCGCTATAAATGACACGGCCTGAAATATCGGCCACCGCCACATGTGTCCCGGGGACGATATTACCGACATTAACCACATTGCCCGACACAGTGACCACGACAGCTTCGCCGTCAACGCCGGGACGGCTTATACCACTGCCCTGCGAAAGGTCTACAGAAATCTTATTGGACTCAAGCGATGTCTTGCTGTCGGCATTCACGGCCTTGACTGTATAGAAATAGGTCGTACCCGGCTCAACGCCATTGACAGCATAGGATGTAGTGTTGCCGGTGCGGATGCCGGTGAGTCCGTCGACAGGCACTTCGACCGAACCTTGACCACCCTTGAGCGCGATGTCATCGAGGTTGAACAGGGTTGGCATCAGACGATTCTTGACCGAGGTAATGCGCACGGCTCGTGTACCCACAGGCAACTCCTTACTATAGGAATATTCCCCTGCCGTCTTGGATACTTCATATTCCTCGACCAGCGTCCATTCTGCACCGATATATGCCTCGATTTTCAATTTATTGGCGAAAGCACACGTTGCGACGCGATACCAGAACGATATATCGGTCAGGTCACGGTCATAGACCGGTGACTGGATATATGCGCCTTCGGTCTTGACTGAGACTCCGTTCTTGCCTTTTACATTGGTGGAGACTACATCGGCAGTACCGCTCCACTCTCCCATACCGTTCTCAAAGTCCTGGGTCTCGTTGAACAGGCCACCACCGACAGTGAGTTTCGACACGTTGAGAATGTAGTCAACAGCCTCGTCCATCGGCTCCCAGGTTGCAACGAACCCGTTACCGCTGACCGATGTCGCAGGAAGCGCAACGGCCGGCTTGTATTCAAATGTCAAGGCGGGCAACGTCGCCTCAACCACATTTGATTCAGGGCCTGCCTTGCTGTTGAACGTCGAGTTGTAAACGGGACGCACCACACAATAATATGTAGTCTCGGCTTTCAGACCCGAAACCTCGGCATTGTCGACATCGCCGGTGCGGAAGTCTTCATATCCCTCGGCATAGACACGATTGCCCCCCTCAAGGGTGAACACCGACAGCGAGTAATCATTGACCCTCGATGATTTCTCCCATGACACCTTGAAAGAAACCGGAGTCAGGTCGGTGGCGGCATTCGCCTTGACCGCATCAAGTTTACCACCGGCAACCTTGAATGTGATTATTCCTGTACTCTGGTTTTCAGTGATTTCAGTCAGGGGAAGTCCGACACCTTTATTTCCCCAAGTTTTCATCGAAGGATTGGTGTTGTCGGTGAACGATGTCTTCTTGCCACCTATACTGGGAAATGCATCGGCCGAACGAGTAGACGTAGAGATTATTCCATCGGCTTCCTCTATATCGACATATTGCTTGTTGGCATCATTGTTAACTGAATTACTACGCCATACATTGGCATCATAAAGCACATGCCATACAAGCATCCCGTGTCCGGGGATATACTTGTCCCAACCTTCACGCTGACGGTTCTCCAGTAGGAAAAATTCATTTGGTGAGCCGGCTGGAATTATACATCCCTCATTTGTAGAGATGTTATTGAGGGTGATGTCATCAGGCCCGTCAATGACGTAAGGCTCCATCCAACCCATCGCGTTACGCTCAAAGACTGAATACAACGGTGGCGTACAACCATTGTTGTTATACGGGCCATTATCGAGCACCGACCAGCTTCCGGGTGTCACAGCGTCAGTGTAGGATGTCGCATACAGGTCGGGCAGACCCATCACATGGGAGAACTCATGGATAAAAGTCCCCACGCCATCGGGACGACCCGATGTCTTCCATTCGTTGGTACATGCATAATGATTTAGACGCTTCCCGTCCAACACGATGTTGAGTGAACCGCCCGAGGCCGAGTAAATCTCCCAGGAGTGAGGCCATATAGTGTTCTCGTCTCCACCTGAAGCCTGTCCCAGACCGGCATATATAACAAATACGTTATCTATCATGCCATCATTGTCGCGGTCATATTGTGAGAAATCAATTTGAGAGTCAAGTTTTTGACACGCGTCAATCACCATCTCATGAGGACGTATATCATGGCTATTCCCATTTGGTGCGCCATAATAAGCGTAGGAATAATCAAGTTTCACAGGCCCGAAAAGGTCAAGGTCAAGTTCAAACCTGCCTCCCGAACATGTCCTGAAATACTCGGCAGCACAACCTGTGCCACCGAAATCGCTGAACCCTTCCTCATTGAGCATCCGGTCAAAATAATCATGGGCGTTGTAGGAGGAATCAAAACTCTTATCGGAAAATTCCACAAGAATCACGAGTGCTTTCTGTTTGCCCATATTCGGGAACGATGTCCCCGGAAAACGCCCTACGCCTGTACCATTGTTGGAGGCCAATGCCGGGGAGTGCATGCGACTGTTAGCGTTATTCCCGTTATGGGTGAAACGTGGAGCCACTTTCTCCAAACGCTCGGCCATCTTGTTGACCATCAGTTTTGGATTGGTTTCTCTAAGAAAATTAACCGTGGCGGCGTCACGTTTATTTATTGCTGTAGCCTTGTATGCGGTCTTGACAAGTTTCCCCTCGTCATTGACCTTTCCGTAATAGAACGTACCATTTTCCTTGGTGAGGAGATAACCGTCCTCCGAGACATAGTAATGCAGCCACTCGTCGCCGAGTTGACGCACCTTGAACTGGGTGCCGTCAGCAAGAGTCACGGTCTGTAAACCGGGCCATGCGGGCACTGCGTCAGCGTTCACGGCCGCAAAGGAGAGCGCGCCGGCAAGCAGTAATCTAATAAAATTCTTTTTCATGCAACTATAATATTCTGTATTCTTTCACACTTTATGCCACAAAAGCATGCAAAAATACTACAATTCATCGTATCAGCCAACAATAATAGCCGATTTGACTATTTTTAAATATTTTATGCTACAAATTGTTATCTAATGACTATTTTTGACACCTTGACGCCCTGACGACGGACATAAATGCCCGGTACGGCAGTCGCCGGGTCGACACGTATACCCTGAAGATTGTAATATTCCTCCACGGTATTACCGTCTCCTCCTTTATCGACAGTTATATCGCCGATAGCCGATGGAGCATTGTCCACCACGAGCACATCATCGACCTCCCATGTCCCGGCCACCGATGAGGACGAGGTGTAACAGAAACCGACCTGAATCTTTTTACCGACAAACGCGGCGAGACTGATTTCATCCGACGGGACGAAATTCCACGCCATTGATTCAGGCCACGAAGGCACCGTCAGCACTGTCCAACGGCTATCCCCCTCCTCCCTTACTGCGACAGAGAGATATGTCAGAGCCTCGCTCACCTCTATCAACTTGTTATTGAGCTTGAACTGATTGATTGCATGGGTGAACGACAGCACGGGTTGCTTCGCTGCCGTCAGGTCTATGACAGGCGTAACGGCCCATGACTTGGCGGCATACACCTGGTTCTTATAAGCCGACGCCTTGAGATACCAGTCTTCGGTGTTCTTGGTATTCCCCCGTGTCCACACATAACTCAATCCTGACGGCAATGTGACGTTCTCAAAGGTGAAACCTCCGTCGTTATCCTGGAAGTCACACTCATAAATCACATCCGTATTGGATGAACCGCCCCCTGTGCCACCCTTGACCTTGAACGTTATGACACCATCGTTTTCAGCTATTTCGGTCAAGGGCATGTTCAACGACTTGCCCTTCCACGTTTTCATCGAGGGCTTGGTGGTGTCGGTAAAAGACGTCTTACCCGAAGTCCCCGGGAAAGCATCCCCTGCACGTGTGGACTCGGTCTGTTTCCCGTCGGCCTCCTCTATGTCGACATATTGTTTGTTCTCATCATTGTTCACCTCGTTTTTATTCCACACGCCGCTGTCATAAAGGACATGCCACACCAACATCCCGTGTCCGGGGATATAGGTGTCCCAACCCGTCTGCTGACGGTTCTCCAACAGGAAAAACTCATTTGAATCAGAAGTGGGTATCATACATGCCTCGTTCTCCCCTATAGGATTCAGCGTGACATCGGTGGCGGCATCCAACACACGTGGCGACATCCATCCGAGCGCATAACGCTCAAACGCGCCATACAACGGCGGCGTACAGCCGTCGTTGTTATAAGGCCCGTAATCAAGGGCCGACCATTCGCCGGGGGTGAACGCATCGGAGTAATCGGTGCTGTAGAGGTCGGGCAACCCCATCACGTGGGAAAATTCGTGGATGAACGTGCCTACACCGTCAGGCCGGTTGTCACGCGTCCATTCATTGGTGCAACCGTAACTGTCAAGGCGCACACCGTCAAAGACGTATGGCGTGTTTGTGGCCGAGGTCACGTTCCATGCGTGAGGCCACACGGTGTTGTCGCCACCGCCGTCGGCCTCGCCGCGCCCTGCGTAAAATATGAACACGTTATCGATATATCCGTCGCCGTCACGGTCATACTGTGAGAAATCGACCGTCGCGTCGAGCTGCTGACACGCCTCGATAGCCATTTCCTCGGGATGCTCATCCTCGTCATACACAGCGTCATTGCCACCATAGTAGCTCATATTGTTTTTCAACGTCACCGGACCGTAGACATCAAACTGCGGACGGAACTGCCTACCCGAGCATTCCTCAAAATAGTCGACCGCGCTTCCCGTCCCACCATAATCGCTGAAACCGCGCTCATTGAGCATGCGTGTGAAATAATCCTTGGGGTCGCCCAACTTGAACTTGACATCTTTATATTGTACAAGCACGACAATGGCCTTCTGGTCGCCCATTGACGGGAAAACCGTTCCCGGAAAAAGCCCCGGGCCCTGGCTGACCGCTTTGGCGACCGCTGAATTCCGTCTGACTTTTCGGGATGACACATTTTTGCGCATCTTGACCTCCCGCATCATGGCTGCAGGGTCGATTTGTTCAAGGAACGCGACTGTCGCGGCATCGCGTTTCCCGACGGCCGTTGCTTTATAGATGCTTTTCTCAAGCCTTCCGTCCGCCGAAATCTTGCCGTAATAAAGGATACCGTTGTCTCGTACGAGCGGATAACCGTCCTCCGACACGTAATAATGGAAGTTCTCGTCCCCCGCCTGACGGTATTTCAGCACCGAGCCATCGGGCAGAATTTCAGAGTGCAGTCCTTTCCATGCCGGGACTGCGTTCAGCTGCAATGTCGAGACCGCTAACATCCCGGCGACAACAGCCTTATACAATATCTTCTTCATGTTTTATGTACTTGGTTTCTTGGTTATAATAAGCTGTTTAAAAAATATCCAACTATAAACAACTCGACAGCTTCCACCCTACAAATCAACATTGTAGGGACGCGACGTGTCGCGTCCGCGTTGATTGTGCATGCTTTTTAGGAAAGAAATCCCCGCATGGCATAACACTGCCATGTGGGGAATCCTAATTTTTTCAGACTGATTGTTATTTCACCTTATCAGCCAATTCTGCACCTGCCTTGAATTTAACGGCCTTGCGGGCGGGAATTTCAATTTTTTCCTTTGTGCGTGGGTTGATACCTGTGCGTGCTGTCTTTTCAGCGACACTGAAAGTTCCGAAACCGATAAGGGCTACCTTGTCGTCAGCGGCAAGAGCCTCGCTGATTGCTTCGATAGTCGCGTCAAGCGCGTTTTTAGCGTCCACTTTAGTCAAGCCGGCCTTTTCAGCGATAGCATTGATTAACTCTGTCTTGTTCATAATTGGGTAATGTATTAATTAGATTTTTGGGTATTCAATCACGCAAATATAAAATAAAAAAGTTGAATACCTGCAAACATCTGTCAAAAAAATGAGAAAAAAGTTATAAATCATCCAATTATAAGCCTTTCCCCGCCTCTAACTACGAATTTAGAGCCTGTTCAGAGCCACAACGGGGCGACATATCTCGCCAATGCCCAGCCTCCGCCGAGCAGCCATATATACAGGAGAAACGCAAGCACAAAAGGCTTCGCCCCTGCTTTCTTGAACTTGTCGATACTCGTCTCGGCTCCAAGGGCGACCATGGCCATGGTGAGCAGGAACGTATCGATGTAATTGATTGCATCGACAACGGCCAAGGGCAGTAAATCGAACGAGTTAAAACCGATTACCGCAAGAAAACCGAGGGCAAACCACGGGATTGCGATTTTACCGCCTGACGACGCGGCGTCACCCTTACGTGCACGTGCCGCAACCCACAGCCCGAGAATCAACAAAACAGGCACAAGCAGCATCACCCTAATCATCTTGACGATAATCGCCACATTGGAAATCTCAGTCCCCATCGCGTTACCGGCCCCGACAGCATGCGCCACTTCATGCAGGGTCGAGCCTGCGTATATACCCATTTCATCAGGAGTAAGCCCAAGCCACCCCATGCGGTAGGCTATCGGGTAGATGAACATGGAGACAGTGCCGAATATTACCACCGTGGCTACCGCAACCGCCGTCTTATAGGGTTTTGTCTGAATGGTCGACTCGGCGCCGAGCACGGCGGCCGCGCCACATATTCCGCTGCCGATTGATGTCAGCAAGGCGATATCCCGGTCCATCTTCAACAGCTTGCCGAGGTACACACCCCCGATGACCGTGACAGCGACCACAATCGCGTCAATCATGATTCCGGCTACACCCACATTGACGACATCCTGGAACGTCAGCCTGAAACCGTACAATATGATACCGAGACGCAAGATTTTCTTGGAACAGAACTGAATCCCCGGCACCCAGGTCGCGGGAAGATGGTTGCGAAGACTGTTGGCATAGAGCATACCGAGCACTATACCTATAATCATCGGACTGAACGACAGTTCCTTGAAAAACTTTACATCACCTATATAGAACGCCGCACAGGAGAACAGCGTTATCAACAATATCCCGTGAAGCATACTGCTTCTTTTTTCTGTCAACATAAACTATAATTTTGAAAATTCGTGGCAAAGATACTCGTTTTAACTTTAATTTGGACTGCCCGACCCACCCATTTATCTGTTATAATAGATATTTTCGTTAATTTTGCATATTAAACGCTACTCAAACACTATGTCACCGATAGCAAACCCTTTTCGCATAATGCCCCCGGTCACCAAAGCGTTGATTACAATCAACCTGATTGTGTGGCTGTTCATGTTTGTCGCCCCGTCGAGTTTCGACGCGACAATGATGCACTATTGCGGTCTCCATTATTTCAGCGCACCCTATTTCAACCCGGCGCAGCTGTTCACCTACATGTTCATGCACTCGACGGGAGGATTGGCCCATATCTTTTTCAACATGTTCGCCCTGTTCATGTTCGGCATGTCGATTGAGAATGCACTCGGCGGCAAACGATTCTTGTTCTACTACATCTCCTGTGGCATAGGCGCCGCACTGGTACAGGAAGCCGTGTGGGCACTCACATGGGAACGCACCCTAATCGACGCACTCGCCCCTGTGACCCCGGGGACACTCGAACAGCTCCGCGCCGAAATCGCCACCGCGGCCGCCGGAGGCCCGGGACACGAGGTCATCGCCCGGTTCCTCAACAACAGTTTCGTGACTATAGGCGCGTCAGGGGCGATTTACGGCATCCTGCTGGCATTCGGCATGATTTTTCCCAACCGCCCGATATACCTCATGTTCATACCCATCCCCATCAAAGCCAAATGGATGGTAATCGGGTATGGCGTGCTGGAACTCCTCATCGGCCTTAGCGAGGCACGCGGAGCGACCGACGGCGTGGCCCACTTCGCCCATCTCGGCGGCATGATATTCGGTTTCCTGATGATTTTTTACTGGAAAAAGAAAGGACTGTTCAACCATGGCAACGGCTACTATTAGACAACTTTGGGGACGTTACCGCAGTACAGGTATGTTGATGAAACTGATAATCGTCAACATCGCTGTCTTTATCCTGTTGCGCGTCGCCGGCATTATAAGCGTGTTCACCCTTGACAACTCGTTTGTCGCCAAGGTGCTCGACATGGTCGAGATGCCCTCGCGCCCGTCACTGTTGATGGAACGGCCATGGACTGTCGTGACCTACATGTTCGCCCAGTATGATGTATTCCACATCCTGTTCAACATGCTGTGGCTCTATTGGTTCGGCTCGATATTTGTCAGCTTCTCGACCCGGCGGCGGTTGTTTGCCCTGTATCTCTACGGCGGACTCGCAGGTGCGGCTTTCTTCATGGGCGCCTACAACCTGCTTCCCGTCTTTACCGGGGTTGACGGCTCGCTAATCGGGTCATCGGCATCGGTCATCGCCATAGTCGCCGCCACGGCAATCATCGCGCCCGACTATAAGGTGGGGCTGCTCTTTCTCGGCACAGTCTCGCTCAAATGGATTGCACTAATCACAATCGGCATTGACTTGATAGGCATCACGAGCGCGAACGCCGGCGGCCACCTTGCCCATATCGGCGGGGCGGTCATCGGGGCGGCCTATGCCCTCGCGCTCTCAAGGGGCGTGGACATCACCGCACCCTTCAACGCCATTGCCGACAAGACAGTCGACTTGTTCCGCAAAATAAGGTTCAGGCCACGACGGCGCACCTCCGGGCCACAGCCCGGCCCATCCCGCGGATTCACCACGTCGGCGACAGGACGGGCACGCACGGCCACGCCACGTGACCAGGCCGACCTTGACATCATACTCGATAAAATCAAGAAATCAGGCTATACCTCCCTTACCCCCGATGAACGCCGACGTCTCTTTGATGTCAGCGACGGCATCAAGGACCAATAAACACTATGAAAACGGCGCGACGCTCCAAGATTACACGGATTTTCCTCGGCATAAACGCCGTGGCAACATCTCTTGTGGCGTTCATGACAGTATTGTCGGGATGGGGAGGGGTAATCGACCCACGATGGTCGGTGCTACCCGCAGCCATCGCCATGACATTCCCGGCGTGGTGGACATTAAACCTGCTTGCCGGCGTGGTCAACCTATTCATTGCCCCACGTCGGTTGTCGATAATCTCAGGTATAGCTATACTCGCCACATTGAGTCCGCTACTGACATTTTCGCCCGTCAATTTCACTTCAACCCCTGACAATTCCGACGACGATTTCACTGTCATGTCATTCAACACCTATTATCTTGAAGGATATGACTCCAATATCCCTGACAACGCGCCCAACCCGTCGCTCGACTACATCCTGATGACCGCCCCCGACATCGCATGCCTACAGGAGACATTTGTCATCCCCGCCGGGACACGTCACGTCACCCAAGGACAAATCGACTCATTGAACGCACGTTATCCTTTCATCGTGTCACTCCCCAAGGCAAACCAGGTCATCCTGTCAAAATATCCCGCCGAGTTATTATCGACCCACACCTTCAGAGACACCTCGGCATCGATGGTACACCTTAAACTCGACATCAACGGACACCCCCTGCACCTTTTCAGCGTGCACCTTCAATCGCTGCGACTGACCCCCGGTGATAAGGAGACCTACAGGACACTGACATCGACGAGGCTTCAGCGACATGATGTGTCAGAGGCACGTCACAAATTGATACCCAAACTGTTCAACGCATTCCGCGAACGCGCCGGACAGGCCGACACCCTCGCCGCAATGATTCGCCGGATACCTGAAGACGAGAACATCATCCTCGCGGGGGACTTCAATGACATCCCAGGCTGTTACGCCGTCAGGCAACTGCTCAAAGCCGGGTTGCACGACGCATACGCCGACGGGGCGTGCGGCCCGGCAATCACCTATCACGCCAGCCAGTTCTATTTCCGCATAGACCATATAATGTACCGGGGCGACATAAAACCGTTGAAAACATGGCGCGGGACATGTGGCTACAGCGACCATTACCCGTTAATAACCCGATTTGTATGGAACAACACAAAACAAATATAAAGTATGATTAAACCAATCCTTACCATCGCAGCGACAGTCTCACTGTTGTTCTGCACCAACCAAGTATCAGCAGCCATGCCTGAACATCAGAACCCGTTCCTTGCGGCGTATGACACGCCATACGACATCCCTCCGTTCGACAAAATCACCCCCGCCGACTACCTGCCCGCACTGCGTGTAGGTATCGACCAGCAACAGAAAGCTGTCGAGGCGATTGTGAACAACAAGCAGAAACCGACATTTGACAACACAATCCTCGCTCTTGAAAAGTCAGGCGAACTCCTCAACCGAGTCATGCTCGTGTTAAGTTCACTCGATGAGTGCATGTCGTCGCCCGAACTGGTTAAAGTCGCCGAAGAGGCCTATCCGCTCTACTCCCAGAACGCCGACGCCATCATGATGAACGACCGGCTGTTCAAGAGAGTGAAACAGCTGTATGACCGTCGCGACAAACTCAATCTGCCCGCGACCCATGTCAGGGCTATCGAGGAGACCTACAAATCATTCACCCGCAACGGCGCACTCCTGCCCGAAGCAAAGAAAAAAGAGTTGTCGGCACTGAACACACAGTTGACCGACCTGTACCTGAAATTCAACAAGAATCTTCTCAACGCCACCAACGCATACGAACTCGTCGTTGACGAGGCGGCCAAGCTCGCCGGACTCCCCGCGTCGAGCATCGACCAGGCCGCTGACGAGGCAAAATCCCGTGGCAAGGATGGAAAATGGGTGTTCACCCTGCATGCGCCGAGCCGTCTGCCCCTGTTGCAGTATGCCGACAACCGCGAACTGCGCAAGGACATGTACCAGGCCTACACCACCCTCGCGTCATCGGGTGAATACAACAACTACCCCATCATCAACGATATCCTCAAGACACGCGCAAAGAAAGCCGCGCTTCTCGGCTACCCCGACTACGCGTCCTACATGACCGCCAATGTCATGGCGAAGACCCCGCAGGCCGCCGAGAACCTCCTACACAACATCTGGACACCCGCTGTCAACCGCGTCAAGGAGGAGGTCGCCGAGATGCAGAGCGTCGTGGACTCCGAAAACGGGAATTTCAAAATCGCTCCCTGGGATTACTATTATTATGCCGAGAAAGTACGCCAGAAAAAATACAACCTCGATGAGGCCGAGGTACGCGGCTACTTTGCCGTTGACAGCGTGCGCAAGGGAATTTTCAACATGGCCCAGCGTCTCTATGGTGTCACTTTCACCGAGATGCCCGATGCGCCCAGGTATCATCCCGAAGTGAAAGTATATGATGTCAAGGACGCGAAAGGCGAGCATGTCGCCGTGTTCATGACCGACTATTTCCCCCGCGCGTCCAAGCGTCAGGGTGCATGGATGAGCGAGTTCAAAGGCTCTTTCGTCGACCCTGACGGCACAGTAGGACGTCCCATTATATATAATGTGGGCAACTTCAGCCGCCCGACAGCCGACGCCCCCGCTCTGCTGACCCTCGACGAGGTGGAGACAATGTTCCATGAGTTTGGCCACGGTCTCCACGGCATGCTGTCACGCGCCGCACTCCGCAGCCAGAGCGGAACCAACGTTGACCGCGACTTTGTCGAACTCCCCTCGCAGATTACCGAACACTGGGCCATGGAGCCTGAACTGCTTAAAACCTACGCCCGCCACTACAAGACCGGCGAGGTGATTCCCGACTCCCTCATCGCTAAACTGCACGCCGCATCGACCCATAACATGGGATTCATGACGACAGAACTGGCCGGAGCCGCACTCCTCGACCTGCAGTGGGGCAAACTCAACCCCGACGGCGATGTCGATGTCGAGGCGTTCGAGAAAAAAGTGGCGGCCGACCTCGGCATGCCCGCCGAGGTACAGTTCCGTTACCGCAGCCCTTACTTCAAACACATCTTCGGCAGCGACGGTTACGCCTCGGGGTACTACACCTACCTGTGGGCGCAGGTGCTCGACTGCGACGGCTTCGAACTGTTCAAGGAGAAAGGCGTCTTTGACCCCGCGACCGCACGCTCGTTCATGAAAAACGTGCTCGAGGCCGGTGGCAGCGAAGACCCCATGAAACTCTACGTCAAGTTCCGCGGTCACGAGCCTAACGTCGATGCACTCCTGCGTCACCGTGGCCTCACACCCGTCGCCGCCAAGAAACCCGCAACAACAATCAATCTCGACAACAAGGGCGGCAAATAAACGAATTTATGACCGACCCGCAGAGAGACATTGACATCTCATCAACCAGACATAGACCATCTGATATGGAGCATCTCAAGGGATTACTGTTGGAGGAATGCGACTTTAAGCCGAGCATGGAGACATTGGGTCGTTTCCTTGCCCTGTCATCACCGGTATCGCTCAAATCGGGCGGGATTCTGACCGATGCGGGCAAGATAGACCCCGATGTCTACATCGTCAAAGATGGAATTGTCAGGTTTGTAGACATGAACGGTGAGAAAGAGCGCACCTTTGCATTCGCATTCCCCGGGACTGTGTTCATGAACAAGCACTCCTTTGTCCGACATCTGCCCTCCTATTACCAGGTGGAGGCGTGCTGCAGGACCACCGTCCTGCGCGTCCCGCAGGATTCGTTCCGGCAACTGGTCAAAAGCGACCACGAATTTGCGTACTGGATGTTACAGATTGCCTATACCGAGCTTTTCTTCCAGGAATACAAAAATTCGACAGTGAATAACGGCGACGCCAAGGAACGGTTTGACGCACTAGTCAAGTGCCGCCCCGAAATGATGCGCCTTGTCCCACAGAAAGTGATTGCATCCTACCTCGGCATATCACCTGAATACATGAGCCGACTGCGGGGAAAACGATAGTAAATTACAATCCGAACGCAAAACGGCATCAAAACTTGAACTATATCAAGTTTTGATGCCGTTTTATTACATATTTTTGCAAAATCACACATTTTACACATTTTGCTTATGAAAAAACTTTCTACCCTCTTGACATGTATCGTCGCGAGCATGACGCTACAATCCCACGCAAATGACACAAGTACACTGTTCGGATGCCTGACCTATACAACCCAGACCGACACTCCAACCGGTATGTACACTTTTCAAAGCGATGCCAACGCCAAGAAACTGCTCAAGGCCGACATAAAGGCCAACAGCGGGGGTGTGTGCATCGACGACTCATATTATGCCATATCATCGACACTGGTAGGCGGTTACTATGAGGACACCTATGTCGTCAAGCTAATAGAATATGACGTGAACTCATGGGAGAAAATATCTGAAACCGCGTCAGTCAAGACATCGATGAGCCAAGACTTGACCTACGACCCTACCACAGGGAAAATATACGGTTCATTCTACACTATCGGTGACAAAGGGTATACCATCGGCACACTCGACCTGACCACGGGACGCAGCACCCCTTTGGGCGGCGAGGTATCGGCATCAGGCTACAGAGGTATCATGGCGGGGAACGACGGCTCCCTTTACGGGATAACAGCCATGGGCGACCTCGTCACCATTGACAA
Organism: uncultured Muribaculaceae bacterium; assembly: GCA_947628305.1. Taxonomy (GTDB): domain Bacteria; phylum Bacteroidota; class Bacteroidia; order Bacteroidales; family Muribaculaceae; genus HGM05190. The sequence goes on from CANQZG010000017.1 coordinate 18,204, forward strand.
GACCAACGGAAAAATCGTCACCACAGTTGGTCCGACAGGCGTAAGACCCGGCAGCACAGGGTCAGCGTGCATCGACCCTGCCAGCGGACGTTGCATCTGGTTCATCCTTACCGATGCCGCAGTCCCGGCCTTATATCAAATCGACCTGACAAACGGGACGGCCCAACTGTTGTACGAATACAGTTACAACGAGCGTCTGGCCGGCCTTTACATCCCCGCAGAGGTCGCTGGAGACGATGCCCCCGCCAATCCGCAGGATGTCAAGCCGACATTTTCCAACGGCTCGCTGCAAGGCAACGTCTCGTTCAAAGTCCCCGGAGTCACCAAAGGCGGTAACGAAGGGAAAGGCGATGTCTCATTCACCGTCACTGCCAACGGGAAAGAGGTCGCGATGGGGGTCACCTCATTCGGTGCTGACAAGACATGCGACGTGACAGTGGATGCCGCAGGGGAATATGAATTCGCCGTCAGACTGTCAAATGACGCGGGCAAGTCATCGGCCGTGAAATCCACCCTATGGGTGGGTAACGACATTCCCGTTAAACCCACGGGGGTCAACCTCGCCAATGACGGCACATCCATCCAACTGACATGGAATCCCGTTTCCTCAGGTGTACATTCAGGATACATCGACCCTTCAAAGATATATTATGTCATCACCCGCTACCCCGACGAAACAGTTGTCGCCGACAAATTCACCGACACACTGTTTGAAGAAGATATAGAGATGCCCGAGAAACTGACCCAGGTCTACTACACCGTGAGCGCATCACTAGCCGGAGTTGAATCAGAGGCCGCCAAATCCAACAACATCGCCATCGGCACTATTGTCCCGCCCTACACCGCCGACCTGTCGGACAAAACTCTACCGGGATTCACCGTTATTGACGGAAACAACGACGGCACAAAATGGGGCGCGATAGGTGGCCAGGTCAGGATTGACGACAACTCTAAACTCGACAAGGATGACTGGCTGCTGCTCCCGGCGATTAAACTACAGGCCAGCACAAGCTATCTGTTCCAGATGGATGTGTACGGCAACAGTAAACCGGAATGTTTCGAGGTCAAGGCCGGTTCAGCACCCACATCCGAGACAATGACAATCGACGTTATTCAGGCACAGGAATATACCGGATGGGCCAAAAAGACATTCTCGGGGACATTATCAGTCCCTCAAGACGGTATCTATTACGTAGGAATACACGCCACGACTCCGAAAGGACACGGCGCACTGAAAGTCAACAAAATCAGCGTCACACTCAACGGCTCATCGGCAATCGACTCCCTACCGGTGACACCCGGCGAGGGCAACGCCGAATACTATGACACAAGAGGAATACGTGTCCACACCCCTGAAAACGGCATTTACATCCAACGTCAAGGAAACTGCGTCTCAAAAATTATTGTAAAATAGCCGTTTACCCTTTATACTATGGAATGAGGGTGTTGCAAAACTTGGTAGGGTGCTGCTACTGCAGCACCGCAGGTCGAAATTTGTCGTTGATTCGCAACATGTTAGGGTGCGACCATGGCCGCACCCTAACATGTTTTGCGACACCCCTCTTTTGACATAAATCAACATCATTGGCATCACTCAAAGAGTTGCCCCATGTTGTTGAACACATCCTCGAGGGTGTTGCATTTGTCCAGCACTTTATCCACCTCCGATGAGACCATTGCAGGTATCAAGTCCTTCGCTGCCTTCTTTTCGGATTCTGAAATAGATGCGTCATCATCAAGAGCCTTGTACGACACCACTAAAATCGCCCTTGAAATGACCTTTTTAACCCTGGTTTTCTCGACGGATGTCAACGGAGTGGAGTACCCTGACATCAATATGGCGGCATCTGACTCTGAAATCCCGTCACCAGCATTCTCCACGATAGCCGTGCACGCCTGAAGAGTCGGAGCCTTCTGTGCCTTATCCGATACATTTTCCCATAGATTACAGAATACATCAACCGCTGTCGCGCCAAAGACATTTCCGGCCGCCATGACAAGCACTCCCAAAACAAGTAACAATCTTTTCATAACAATACATATTTATCTTATCACCTACAAATTAAGTATTTTTAATTGACATCGCCAAATCGACCGACAGCACATTTTCATATTTATAAATCAAAAATAATGTGTATCTTTGTAAAAATTTAGATAACGATTATAATACCGTAGAGACGTATTCACGCAACAACTATATCATTAACCAAATCAACCAACATTATGATTAAGAGACTCACTCTCTTTGCCTCTACACTGTTGTTGGCAAGCGCGGTAGCACTTGCCAATTACACGTGCCGCGGCACGGTGGTCGATGAACAGGGTGACCCGCTCATCGGCGCGACAATCAGTGTTCCCGGAACCACGATTGCAACAGCGACAGACCTTGAAGGAAACTTCGCGCTCTCAATTCCCGACAAAACCAAAGACATCCGCATCGAATACATCGGATACAAAGGCACCGATGTAAAGGCCGCGGCCAACATCGGCACGGTCGCCCTCGATGTCGAGGCGCAGATGCTCAAGGACGTCGTGGTGACACAGAGTGTCGCACGCACGCGTAAGACCCCCGTGGCCGTCTCATCAATCGATGCCGCCACCATCGAGGTGAAACTCGGCAACCAAGAGTTCCCCGAAGTGTTGAAAACAACGCCGGGTGTCTGGGCGACAAAGGACGGCGGCGGTTACGGAGACGCCAAAATCAACATGCGCGGGTTCAAGACCGAGAATGTCGCCGCCCTCATCAACGGTATCCCCGTCAACGACATGGAATGGGGCGGTATCTACTGGTCCAACTGGGCCGGTCTCTCTGATGTCACCGCAAGCATGCAGACCCAACGCGGTCTCGGTGCGGCCATCGTGTCAGTGCCTTCGGTCGGCGGTACAATCAACATCACGACCAAGTCACTTGACGTCAAACGAGGCGGCAACGTGTTCTACGGAATGGGCAATGACGGACTGAACCACATCGGTTTCTCGGTATCAACAGGCCTGATGAAGAACGGCTGGGCTGTTACACTGCTCGGCGCACGCAAATGGGGTGACGGATACATACAGGGCACCAATTTCGATGCCTACACCTACTTCCTCAACATCTCCAAGCGCATCAACGACGCCCACCAACTGTCACTGACCGCGTTCGGCTCACCGCAGACCCACTACAAACGCTCGTCACAGGACGGTCTCTCAATCATGGGTTGGCAAGGTGTCGCCAACTACATGGACGGCGAGAGCATGTACCGCTACAACCCCACCTTCGGTTACGACCTCGACGGCCAGGTGCGTTCATCCAATAAGAACGTTTACCACAAACCGCAGATTTCACTCAACCATATATGGCAAATCAACGAACGCTCGTCATTGTCATCGGCCGTCTATGTCAGCCTCGCCAACGGCTACGGCTACAGCGGTCAGGGACGCGGCACATATAACGGGACATCGCTTAGCAACACAAGCTGGTACGGCGCGACCAACGGCGTGCTCAACACCCTGTTCCGCCGTGCCGACGGAACATTTGACTACGCCGCGATACAGGAGATGAACATGGCCTCGACCACCGGCTCCAACATGGTGATGTCAAAGTCCAACAACAGCCACAACTGGTATGGCCTCGTGTCAACCTACAAGAACGAGGTGATTCCCTCCAAGCTGAACATCACCGCCGGTATCGACATGCGTTACTACATCGGCTTCCACAACAACGAGATTGTCGACCTCTATGACGGTGCATACTTCATGGACGACTCAAGCCGTAAAAACGTGAAACCCGCCAACAACGCAGCCGCAGCCGACCCCAACTGGAAATACCAGCACCTCGGCGTGGGCGATGTCGTCTACCGTGACTATGACGGCCACACCGCACAGGAAGGCGTATATGCACAGGCCGAGTACACCGCTCTTGACAATAAGCTGACAGCCATCCTCGCCGGGTCGTTCTCCAACACGACCTACTGGCGCGTCGACCACTTCTATTACGACAAGGAACATGAGAAGTCGGAGACTGTCAACTTCCTCGCCGGGACAATCAAGGGTGGTCTCAACTACAACATCGACCGTCACAACAACGTCTATTTCAACGGCGGTTACATCACCCGTGCCCCGTTCTTCTCGGGCGGCGCGTTCCTCCAGGCAGCGACCTCCAACGCCACCAACCCCAACGCCGTGAACGAGAAAGTGGGTTCAGCCGAAATCGGTTACGAGTTCCACTCTCCTGTTTTCTCCGCAACCGTCAACGGATATTTCACCAAGTGGATGGACAAGACCGCCACACGCTCAAGCGAGATGACCAACGGCGACCGTTACTATTTCAACATGCAGGGCGTTGACGCACGCCACATGGGCGTCGAGTTGAACTTCGCCTACCGTCCCACCCACTGGCTCGATGTCAACGGTATGCTCTCGATAGGAGACTGGCAGTGGGACAGCAACGCCACCGGCTATTTCTACAACAACTACGGCCAACCTATCCAGAATATCAAGGACGGTGCAATCGCATCGGGCATCCTCGCCCCCGACCACGCCAAGGCGACCCTCAACCAGAAAGGCCGCAAAGTCGGTGGCTCGGCACAGACGACAGGCTTCCTCGGTGTCAACGTGCGTCCCCTCAAGGGATGGCGCGTAGGTCTCGACTGGACTTTCAATGCACGCAACTACAGCGACTTCACCATCTCGGCGAGCGATTACGCACCGGGGGCCGACATCAAGGTGGGCGACCCGTGGGAAATACCCTGGGGCAACCAGTTTGACCTCTCGGCAAGCTACAAGTTCAACGTCGGCGGTCTCGATGCAACTCTTTTCGGTAACGTCTACAACCTGTTCAACTACAACTACGTGATGGACGCATACACCGCATCAGGTGTCAACGGTACATGGGAGAACGCCTACCGCGTGTTCTATTCGTTCGGACGCACCTACTCACTCCGTCTGAAAGTCGCTTTCTAAAAATTTCAAAACGCATAATAATATATAGATATGAAAATATCATTCAAACATATAATCCCGGCCCTGGGTGCGGTCGCATTGCTGACAGCCTGCGACGAAAACTCCTGGAACGACAAGCTGGACGGATTTGAGCAACCCGACATCAATCAGACCGTCAGCACCATCGAATACACCCTGACCACCGCCGACTACGCCAAAATCGCCAAGGAAAAAGCCAACACGGCCATGGTTGAGGGCAACGAGGCCGAAGCCGCCGAGCTTGCAGCCATCGGCACATCGGGGACATTCACATCCGACGAACAGGCACGTAAATTCATCCCCGCATTCCTGCGTGACTCGACATTTGAATATTTCGCACTCAGCGACGGGGCAAACATCCGCGTGACCTATAATCTCACCACCAACCTGCCCGAAACCGTAGCCGGAATCAACAAAGGCGCGAAAGAGTACAAGGTATCGGAAGCCGACTACCAGGGCGCATGGGGCAGCGACAAGGATTTCATCAACGGTTTCGCCCCGATGTGTGCACCTGCCACATCACTCCCCAGCATATTGAAAGCCGCCTACCCCGATGCTGTTGCAGGAGACTATGTTTTAGCAAGTTACAACTACTCGTCGGTCAACCCCATTTTCGGAGAAGTCGGTGGTGGAGACGAGCCTGAATTACCCCTCGAACCGGGCGAATACTACATCGTGGCGGGAGGTAACGTGATAGCGATGCCACTCGCCGCCGACAAATCCTACGGCTATCTGCCCAAAGGCGATGTAACCGTCAGCGGAGGAGTCGTCAACACCGATGCAGCCAACGCGTTCACATTCACCGCTGTACAGGGTGGATACACCATCCAGGACGCTTCAGGGCGTTATCTCTATCAATCAGGGACATACAATTCATTCAACGTTTCAACCGATGCCGTGGAAGGTTCGACTTGGACAATCACAATCGACAACGACGGATTGGCCACAATTACCAACGCGACAGTGAACAAGAGCATCCAGTATGACAGCCAGTACAGTTCATGGGGCAGCTATCCCGACCTCCGTGGCACACTCCCGGTGCTCTACAAGAAAGACGCATCCAAGAAAGCTCCCCGCCGTGCACCTGTCGAAAGTGTGAAACCCGTGGCTCAATATGCCATCTACACCTTCAACGGGAGCGCATGGAGCACACCGGCCAACACCATTGTGATACAACCCGAGGACTACACGGCCATGGGTGAGACTCACGGTAATCTTTCAGGTACAGGCCCCGACGTGCTCCTGCCAAAGTTCCTGGCTTCAAAATTACCGTATGCAGCCGAGGAAGACGCACAGACCGTCGTGTTCAAATACTACGACTCGTCATCAAAGGTGACATCGGTCATGGCTCGTCAGCTCATACTCACCAACGGGGTATGGACGCCCAATTACGGAGCGGCCACCGACAAGTTCACACGCAAGGACGGCTACTGGAAATACAACCCGTCGGTTGAACTGAACATCACCAAGGGCGCACCCGATGCAACAACCGTTTACATGGCTTGCGTAAAGTGGGTATATAACAATGTATCTTTGAAGATGGAACCCGGATGTGACATAACCGCCGCTCCGTTCATCTATAAGGGCAAGGCCAATGCCGAGTACTGGTCAGGAACCTCATCCTACTACGGCAACACCGATGTGCGTGCATCCACAGCCGAGAACAATGCTCCCGAGGGATACACCGGCTATGACGGCTTGACCGCCGACCAGATTACCGCCCTCATCAAAGAGCGTTTCTGCCTCCAGACAATGCGCGGCACACTCGAAAACCTGTACCCCGAAATGAACACCGTCCCCGGCATGGAGGTAACCTACTCCGTGACATTCACCTCCTACGCTCCCGCAACCACGGTCGAGACTGTGACATATACCGTCGTAGGCCCCGGCAAGCTCCGTTACAAGAGCTGTACATGGTTTGAAGCCAACGAGGACGAAGGTTGGGAATAGCCCACACCCTAATCCATAAATCGCATCGGGCATCCCTTTACCGGGGATGCCCGATGTCGCTTTTTATGATACTATCCGCAATAAAACGCGAATTTACAAGTTTATATAGTTGAGACATGAAGTCATCCAAGAATCTATGAATATATTCCTGAAACGAACAATACTATCACTGGTCATCCTTGCAATGACAATCCCGGCATTAATGGCCGAGCACATCAAGGATGACTTCAACCCCATCCAGACAGGTGTCAACTCGCTGAACATCGCGCCTGACGCCCGTGCCGCCGCGATGGGCGACCTTGGTGCGGCCACTGACCCCGATGCCAATTCGCAGTACTGGAACCCGTCAAAATATGCATTCGCCTACAGTCAGGGCGCAGTGTCATTGAGTTATACACCCTGGTTGCGCAAACTCGTCAACGACATCTTCCTCGCCAACCTGTCGGGATATTACAAAATCGGTTCTGACGACAACCAAGCCATCAGCGCGACACTCCGTTATTTCTCACTCGGAGAGGTCAGCTTCAACAATCCGGGGGAAACAGGCGGACAAAGTCTGAACCCCTACGAGATGTCGTTTGATGCCGGTTACTCGCGCAAACTGTCGGATAAGTACTCGATGGGGGTTGTGTTCCGTTATATCTATTCCGACCTCGGTTTCTCTGAATCATACGCCGGAGACCAGACATCGGGAGCATCGGCATTCTCGGCCGACATCTCGGGTTACTACACAACCTACCCCATTATCGGCCGCAACGAATGCCAGTGGTCATGGGGATGGAACATCTCCAATATCGGCACCAAAATCTCCTATAACAACGGCGAAGACCCGGCCTTCCTGCCCACCAACCTAAGGCTCGGCACATCGTTCACATTCCCGCTCGCCGACTATCACAATCTGTCAGTGAGCCTCGATGCCAACAAACTGTTAGTGCCAACCCGTCCGCGGCGCAAGGATTTCGCCGACGGCATCGAGGGTGAGTCGGAATACCTCACCAAACTCGAGGACTGGGAGAACATGTCGCCAATCTCCGGCATTTTCAAGTCGTTCACCGACGCTCCGGGAGGTTTCAAAGAGGAACTGAAGGAAATCACATGGTCACTCGGTGCGGAGTACAGCTATAACGACCAGTTCTTTGTGCGTGGCGGTTATTTCTATGAAAACGAGATGAAGGGCAACCGCCAGTATTTCGGATTCGGTGCCGGGTTCTCCCTGAATGTAGTCAAACTCGACGCCTCCTATATGCTCGCTACGGCACAGACCTCCCCGCTCGACCAGACACTGCGTTTCACCCTGACATTCGACATGGACGGGTTACGTGACATCCTCGGTAAAAGACGCTGAAAAAAATGATTACGGATATACGCACCGGCATGGGATATGACGTGCACCGTCTCGTCGCCGACCGCGAGTTGTGGCTGTGCGGCGTGAAAATCCCCTACGAGAAAGGCCTGTTGGGGCACAGTGATGCAGATGTCGCATTGCACGCGCTGTGTGACGCACTTCTCGGCGCGGTGGCCCTGCGTGACATCGGTTACCATTTCCCCGACACCGACCCGCGCTACAAGGGTGCGGACTCGCGTGTATTGCTCCGCGAGGTGGCGCGATTGGTCGCCGAATCGGGTTACACAATCTCCAATGTCGATGTCACAATCATCGCCCAGGCGCCAAAGATGCTCCCCCATATTCCGCAGATGATAGCCAATGTGGCATCTGACCTGTCGCTCGCCACCGACCGCGTGTCAGTAAAGGCCACCACAACCGAACACCTCGGCTTCACAGGCCGCGGCGAGGGAATCGCCGCATGCGCCACCGCCCTGGTATTTTCCACAGTAGAGACACTATAGGACACACCCTACCAATTCAATACAATTATCAAATCAACATAGTAGGGACGCGACTACGTTCGCGTCCGTTATTGCAAATGATTGATAACCTACCTCTTTGAGGACGCGCACGTTGGCGCGTCCCTACGATGTTCACTTAAGAGCATTTGATGAATTGCATGGAATTGGTAGGGTGCGGCCATGGCCGCACCGCAATAAATTGAAAATCAGCGATGACACAACCGGCGAGGGTGTTGCATAACGTAGTCCGAATGGGATTGCGAAGCAATCATTTTGAATAGCCGTGGGCCGAGCCGTCAGGCGAGACCCACGGTGGGGAGACAAAATGCCAGTTTGAATCTGGAAGATTCATTATCATAAATGATTCTTTCAGAAACATTTATCCCTTATACTTCTTTCCGAGGGTTTCGCTTTGCTCAACCCTCGGCTATTCAAAAGGATTGTTTCACAATCCATCGCTGCCAATTAACCGTGATTTTTAAACAACCTCTTATCTCCCGAAGTCCTTTATTGTGGCATTAACACAATCTTTCTCCAAAAAAAGTTGTAACTTTGGAGACGATGAACGGGAAGATTCTAAAAATGACACGCATCGTGGTCGCAGCCGTCAGTCTCGCACTGATGACCGCGATTGTCATTATATCGACCGCTGACACCGACACACAACACGTCATTTCGCGCGTGGCCCACATCCAGATACTTCCCGCCGCCATGTCATTGTCGATGACCGTGTTTGTATCATGGCTGATTGTCACGCTGATACTGGGGCGCGTATATTGCTCGGCAGTTTGCCCCATGGGAATCTTTCAGGATATCTGTTCCCGCTCCCGACGTCTCGGGCGCAACCGTGACCGCCGTCCCTACCGTTATTCCAGGCCACTCACCTATACCCGCAATCTGACGCTCGCACTCGTGGCCGTCGCCCTCGCCACCGGCATATCAATTATTCCGGTGCTGCTCGACCCCTACAGCATATACTCGCGGTTTATTTTCAATTACGTCCGTCCGCTCTATGCGCTCGCGACATCGACCGCTGGCAGCGTCATAACAGGCGCGACCGCGGGAATAGTGATTTCAGGCGTGACAATGGCCGTCATCGGCTGGCTCGCCGCCAGGAACGGGCGAACATTCTGCAACTCGCTATGTCCCGTCGGCTCCATGTTGGGACTAATCAGCCGACATTCCTACATGCGCATCGACATCAACACCGACCGATGTATCCAGTGCCACAAATGCGAACACGTGTGCAAGGCTTCCTGTATCGACCTCACCGACCATGTCGTTGACGGCTCACGCTGCGTGGCGTGCTTCGACTGCCTGACCGTGTGCCCCAACGACGCGATACACTACACCCCCAACCGACACAAACTGTCAATACCGATGATGCAACGCATCTCCAACGGGGTATCACGTCCTGCGACAAGCCTCGATGCATCGGCTGACAACGCATCCGCCCCACGGCGCATAGACCGACGCAAGTTCCTCGCGTTAGGCATCGTGGCGGCAGCGACCCCTACACTCCTGCGTGCCGACAAGGCGGTTGCCCGCGCCACAGGAGGCAAATCCCCCCACCCACATCTGGCCGTGACCCCCCCCGGCGCACCGTCGCGCCAACAGTTCCTGACCCGATGCACGGGATGCGGACTCTGCATGTCCCACTGTCCTACCGGGGTATTAAAGGCTTCGGTCAGAGAATACGGAATCATCCACATCCTGCACCCGGTGATGGACTATGACCGGGCACGATGCGACTGGGAGTGCACCGCATGTTCACAAGTGTGCCCCACGACCGCGCTGCTCCCTCTGACCTCCGAAACCAAACACCGCACGGCAATAGGACTGGCCACCGTAGTCCCTGAAAACTGCGTGCATTGCGGACGATGCGCCCGCTCATGCCCCGTCCACGCGATTGAGATGCTCGATGCCTCGCGCGGTAGACTGCCCGCGGTTGACGCTGACGTGTGCATCGGATGCGGGACATGCCAGAATGTGTGCCCGGCATCACCCTATAAGGCAATATACATTGAAGGTATAGAATGATTAAAGATGAAACAATATCTCGAACTGCTTGACCACATAATGACCCAGGGCACCGACAAAGGCGACCGCACAGGCACAGGCACGCGCAGCGTGTTCGGCTATCAGATGCGGTTTGACCTCGCCGAAGGCTTTCCGTTGCTCACGACCAAGAAACTTCACCTGAAGTCGATAATCCACGAACTGCTGTGGTTCCTCAAGGGTGATACCAACGTAAAATATCTCCAGGACAACGGCGTGAGAATCTGGAACGAATGGGCCAATGCCGACGGCGAGTTAGGCCACATCTACGGCTACCAGTGGCGTTCATGGCCCGACTATAACGGCGGTTCGGTTGACCAGATTACACAGGCCGTCAATGACATAAAGAACAACCCCGATTCACGGCGCATCATCGTCAGCGCGTGGAACGTGGCCGACCTCCCTAACATGAACCTTCCACCGTGCCACGCGTTCATGCAATTCTATGTCGCCGACGGACGACTGAGTCTGCAACTCTACCAACGCAGTGCCGACTGTTTCCTCGGCGTACCGTTCAACATCGCCTCCTACGCCCTGTTGTTGCTGATGATGGCGCAGGTAACAGGATTGAAACCGGGCGAATTCATCCACACCCTCGGCGATGCACACATCTACCGCAACCATTTCGACCAGGCGCGGGAACAACTGTCCCGCACACCCCGGAAGTTGCCTGTGATGAAGCTGAACCCCGATGTGAAATCGATTTTTGATTTCAAGTACGAGGATTTCACCCTCGAGAACTACGACCCGTTACCCCACATCAAAGCCACTGTATCGGTATGAGCAGAATCACCCTGATAGCGGCCGTAGGCCCTAACCTTGAACTCGGTCGCGACGGCGGTCTTGTCTACAATATCAAAGCCGACATGCGGCATTTCAAGGACACGACCATGGGACACCCCATCATCATGGGTCGCAAGACATTTGAGTCGTTCCCCAAGGGCGCGTTGCCCGGGCGGCGCAACATAGTCATCACCCGCAACCGCGACTACACCGCGCCCGGCATAGAGACCGCCGCGTCACTCGACGAAGCAATCACACTCGCTTCATCCACAGCCGATGAAATCATGATTATAGGAGGCGGAGCCGTCTACGCCGAGGCTATCGCCCGCGCCGACCGCCTCATCCTCACCGAGGTCGATGACCCATGCCCCGATGCCGACACCCTCTTCCCCGAATACCGCGCCGACTGGACGCTGACCGACACCACCGAAACCGTCACCGACCCGGCAACCGGCCTCCGTTACCGCTTCGCCACCTACCAACGCCGCCATTAACACGGAATCATCGGACTGCGAATCGTAGGGACGTGGCGCGCCACGTCCGCTGGTTGCTGATTGTGATGGCGGACGCAAAACTTCGCGTCCCAGTGCTGTTTACTTAAGGTGATTTGTGAATTGCATGGATTGGGTAGGGTGTGGCCATGGCCGCACCCTACCCAATCCAAACTTAGAGTATCTAAAAATCGCCGGCACCGGGGCGGATGATTTCGGGGGAACGGCTGTCGGTTAGGTCTACGACGGTCGAGGGGATGACAGAGCCTTCGCCACCGTCAATCATCATGTCGGCGACATCTTCATAACGGGAGGCTATCGCGACTGGTTCCGACCCTTCTTCGGGGACATCGGGGTCGAATGTGATTGAGGTGGAGAGGACGGGATTGCCGAGACGGCGGGCGATTTCGCGGGGTATTTCATTGTCGGGGATACGTATACCAACAACTTTACGTCCCTTGAACACCTTGGGAAGCCGTGTAGATGCGGGCAAAAGGAATGTATAAGGGCCGGGCAGACAGTCCTTGAGGATGCGGAACGCGACATTGTCTATGCGGGCGTACTCACTCGCCTGGGACATGTCGGCACATACGACCGAAAGCTCCTGTTTCAAAGGGTTTATGCCTTTCAACCGACATACCCGCTCGATTGCACGGTTGTCAAGGGCGTTACACCCCACGGCATAAAGCGTGTCGGTGGGATAGACGATGACACCTCCGTCACGGAGGGTCTCGACCGCCTCGTCAAGGAAACGGTCGTTGATGCTTGATGGATATATGCGAAGTGTTTTCATGGATAAAAGTTTATAGTTTAGAGGTTATGATTTATGGAGGGTTATTCTGATATTGGTGGCTGATGCGAAACGTTCGAGCAATCCGGTCGCCATCTCGGCAAACTCGGCGGGGGACATTTCCTCGCCGTACATATTGACAGTCATGACCAGTCGACGGGTATCAAGTGAGAGTTTTGTGCGCTCGTTGTCACTGGTGGGCGTGCCTACGCCACCGACCTCGTCACGGAACACGGGCATATTCTCTATATTGAGCGGGCCTCGACCGATGCCCTCGTATGGTTCTTCATGTCGCCCGACACCGAGGGTCAACGTGTCACCTTTGATTTTGTCAGCATCAAACCCGCCGATGGCATATCCTGACCGCAATGACATCACATTGATTACATCGACAAGGGCATTGACCCGGTACAGACCCAGCCCCCTGACAACACGTCGGCACAGCTGTTCGTTGGCAGGACGGTAACGATTGGGTTCTTTGCCGAGAGCCTTATAGGCGGCACGGGTGGCCGCTATGCCGGGACGTTTGTTGATTTCGCCAAGCTGATAACGCCCGGCGATTTCCATGCACACATCATCAAGTACCGCCTCGAGTTCCTCCGAAGTCGGTGTATTGACAACATCGGCCTCAACAAGCATCACACTCAACGACAGACACTTTTCCGTTATTATATCTTCAAAACCAATATTCATAAATAAAAACAAATATAGAAGCTGTTAATTCCAGACACACTCTTAAAAATACGAAAAGAGTTGTTTCACAACAACTCTTTCCTTTTAAACCTTTATCTTAATCTAATACTATGAAAAACACACATGCAAATGTAGGCACATTCCGTGACCTACACAAGCGTTATTTATCTTTTTAATGTTTTTATACACATTTTTAGACAAGGAGCCGGGCGATTTGAACCGCATTGAGGGCAGCACCCTTGCGTATCTGGTCAGACACGCACCAATAGGCGACTCCGTTACCCGAGATATCACGACGTAAACGTCCGACATAGACCGGGTCACAGCCGGTTAGGTCAAGGGGCATAGGATATAGGTTGCGAGAGGGGTCATCGGCAAGGACAACACCCGGTGCGGCATCAAAAGCGGCACGCACCTCGTCAAGCGACAACGGACGCTCGGTCTCGGCCCATATAGCCTCGCTGTGGGCACGCATGACGGGGACACGGACACATGTCGCACTGACCTCCAACGCGGGCGCGTGCATGATTTTCTTTGTCTCCTGATGCATCTTCATCTCCTCCTTGGTATAACCGTTGTCGGTGAATACATCGATGTGTGGGATTACATTATAGGCCAACTGATGGGCGAAACGGCTGACGGTAGGTTTATCCCCACGGCAAAGTTCGGCATATTGTCCTATAAGTTCGTCCATGGCCGCCGCCCCTGCCCCGCTCGCCGCCTGATAGGTGGCGACATGCACCCGTTTCACAGGGCTAAGGTCATGGAGTGGCTTAAGTGTCACAACCATCTGGATAGTGGTGCAGTTGGGGTTGGCGATTATGCGTCGCGGAGCGTTTTCCACATCCCCGGGATTTACCTCGGGGACGACCAGGGGGACATCATCATCCATGCGGAACGCGCTTGAATTGTCAATCATCACCGCGCCACGCGCGGTGATGACCCCGGCAAATTCACGTGAAGTACCCGCACCTGCCGATGTGAACGCAATATCAATGCCATCAAAATCAGCAGGATTATCGACAAGTCGTTTCACAGTCAACTGACGGTCACGGAAACGATAGGTGCGACCCTCACTTCGCTCCGAGCCAAACAATTCGATTCGTTCAACGGGGAAATCACTGTTACACAATACATTTAACAATTCCTGTCCAACGGCGCCACTCGCGCCAACAATCGCAATATTCATTTCAAGTTGTAATAAATCTAATTGGTCTAATTGGTCTAATATGACTAATCGGGTTTTGGTAAGTTTAACGCACCCAGGACATGGGGTTGAGTTTGGAACGTTCGTTACGCACCTCGAAATGCAGAATCGTATGACCGTCAACCGTCGCGACACCGCCGATACGTTGCCCAGTGCTGACTTTGTCGCCCGTACGTACCGAAATCGAGCCAAGATTGGCGTATATGGTTATATAGTTGCCATGACGTACCATGACGATATTCCCGAAACCGTCCTGACGGAAAATCGCCGACACTATGCCCTCGAACACAGCCCGGGCCGCCGTCCCGGCCGCCACCTCGACATCGATGCCGGGGTTATCGACCATGACATGAGGTAAATCGGGATGATGATGACGTCCGAAGTCTTTCACTACACGGTAAGAGCCGGCCACAGGGAACAACAGTCTCCCCTTGTTTCCCTCGAACGAGCCTGAGAGCTCGCGGTCACGCGCCGACTGTCTCAACCCGGGCGATTTAGACCCTGTGCGGGTGTCAACCGATGCCATTTCCGTTCCCGGAGAAGACTTGGGTGAAGTGTCCTTGGATTTCGGCTTGGGTTTCGGTTTTGACTGTTGCTGCCTTATAAGCCTGTTGAGTTCAGCGTCAAGCGATTTCTGCTGTCGCTGCTGTTTCTGCAACAGGGCGCGGAGGTCTCCGTCCCGTTTTTTCATGTCGGCGACAAGACGGCTGCTTTCATCGCTCTTGAACTGCAATTGCCGACGTGCGAGACTCATCCTTGACAATGCGTCAGAGCGTTCGCGCTGCATCGCCGCGAGTTTTTCCCGTGAATCTTTCAATTGTTCCGATGCCGCCAAGAGATTCCCGGCCTGACGCGCACGCCAACGGTTGACCTCACGGAGATAACGCACACGCTGCCATGCCTGACGAAAACCGCCTGACGAGAACAAAAACGCAAGTGTCCCGGTTGACGATGATGTCCCCTGCATTTTCCTTAGCGAAGCCACGTAACGGCGACGCATGTCATCAAGACGCGTCTCCAATGACACAATCGAATCAGAAAAACCACTGATTCCGGCATCGAGCGAATCAATGCCGAGCCGCATGGCTTCAATCGAGCGGTCACTTTCGTCAATATCGGCTCGCAACGAGTTTAGACGGTTCAGTTCCTGAGCCGTGCGACGAGTGTTATCCTTGAGCTGACGCCGGGTGTCATTAATCTTGGAACGGTTACCTTGCTGCTCCTTTTTAACATTCTTGACCGTACGCGCGGGACGCGCCGCCTCAACAGGAAGCAAGACCGAAAGCAACAGCAACAATATGACCGATAGTCGAGACATGCGGCTACCTTATAGATTTTTCAGGATTTTCATCAGGTCAGAGGCCGACACACGGGTATATCCCGAGGGGACACGCCATTCGACATCCGCGCCGGTGTTCCATTTGGCACGATTGAAATTCCATTCCACCGAAGCCTCGATGCGACGGTTGCGCAAGGTAGTTGCCAACGTGACATCCGATGCGGCCATTCCCGAAACGGTGGTGACAAAGTCAGAATAACCCACGGCGAGCGAACCGGTCGAACCGTATGTGGCATCCAGTGAGCGTAACATGCCGTTGTCCCCGTAGGTGAAACCGTAACCTACACCGGCCGGGGTTGACGTGGGGAGAACGCGCCATGTCGAAACCCCGCCCTCAAGTTCAAATCCGTCAGAACGCGAAGGGGTCAACGTACCCTCACCGAGGATGAAAGGACGCCCCAACAATAAATCCTGCAAATTACCGACCGTAGCGGGGAAACCCGCCAAAAGACCGCTGACACTCTCGGCTACATAACATCGGTGAATCTTGGACATGGCATACACCGAGTCGCCCACTACGACAAGCGAAGCCATCTCCATTCCGAGAACGCGTACCGACAGATGAAGCCCACGGTTGCGCACCATCGTCAGATTTCCCGAAAATGACATCCTCTTTGGTGATACAAGCGACATGTTCACCGGTGACTTGACATCCTGCCACTGCCCGAATGTCGAAGTCGCCGTCTTATAAAGTTCCCGCAACGAACCGCCTGTACCACTACCCCCTGTTGTCGCCCCCGGAAGTGACGGCGTAGTCGCAGCATTCCGGGCCGAACCACACGATGAAAAGGTATACAGTGACAATAATGTAAGCGTTATTGCAAGAAAACGTGATGAAAGGTTCTTTATCATTTGTAAAAATAGGTTTTATGTTTAACCTTGCGGGCGAGCAGTTCATTGCCCGGGTCAAGTTTCAGGGCCTCTTTCCAAAAATCCACGGCACCGTCAGGCTCACCGTTCATGAAATATATATCCCCTGCGTGCTCGTATATCTCGGCCGACGGCTGTTCCACTGTCTTCTCGAGCGTGCGGTCGATAATTTCCTTGGCCCGTGTGAAATCCTTCTGCCTGAACAGCACCCAGGCGTAGGTATCAAGCCAGGTAGGTTCGTCGGGAGATGACAGCAACGCACGTTCTATCATCTGACGGGCATGCGACAGGTCCTGCCCCTTGACAGCGAGAAAATAGGCGTAATTATTAAGTGTCATTGCATTGTCCGGAGCGAGCTTCAGGGCCTGCTCATAACAGGCGAACGCACTGTCGGGCAACTCCATGTTATAATAGGTGTCGCCGATTGCGGTGATGATTTGCGCCCGAGGCTCGGCCTTTGTACTGTCGGCCAACGAAAGAGCCTTGCGCATATATTCCAACGCCTCGGGATATTCCTTCAGATGCGTATAGTCATTGCCGATTGTCAGCATCAGGTCAGAACTTTCAGGGAAATATTTCAAACCGCGCCGGGCGGCGTCGATTGACTGCCGGTAGCGGTCAGTGACCTCATACAGGGCACATAGCCGCAACCAACCTTTCTCGTTGTCGGGGGCGAGGTCGAGCTGGTAGGACGTCTGTTCGGCCGCGCCGGCATAGTCCTTGCGTGCGATAAGATAGGAGGCATACAGGTCATGGATGTCAGCCTCGTGGGGGTGCTCGACAATGAGCCGTTGAAACAGGGTCTCGATGCGTGGCTGTTGTAACGAGTCGGAAAACAACGCGCTCACGTAATCACGCATGAGCACCATCTTGACATTGAGGTCAAGACTCGTCTTGCCGAGGGCGTTGAACACCTCGCGGTCGTAAGCGACACTGTCGCCGGCATGGCGGTAATAATTGGCTCGGCTGTAGAATGCCTCGCCACTCGTCGAGTCAAGTTCGCACGCACGGTTATAATAGTATATCGCCGTATCGGGACGATGAATCTCGCTGTACAGTTCGCCCGCAAGTATATTGTTCTCGACCGATGCCGGGGCGGCTTGGAGCAAGCGGTTGATTTCGCTGACCATGGCCGTTGTGTCACGAAGGTTGAACAACACCTGAAGTTTATTGGATGTGATTCCGGCATCGATACCCTGGGTTTTCTCAAGAGTGTCGAGAACCGCGACCGCCTTCCTTAGTCCAAGAGAATCACCCCCGGCCGAAAGTAGATTGGCGTACCTATAAGTAAAATCGGGACGCTGGGGATAAAGCTCATGGATACGCCGCATTACACGCAGTGCCTCGGCAGGATTGTCACGTGCGAGAAGCGATGCGTAGGCAAAGCCGTACATGTAATCACCGGGGTCGGCATCAACCCCTTTTTTCATATAATCCCGAAAACGCGCATAGTTCACCGAATCCTCATTCATGAGATAGCCACAGAAGTAGCCGTACTCAAACATCATCGATGTGTCGGTCGGATTCAATTCGTATGCCCTCGACAATAAGTCGATATACGCGTCATTATTGCCTTTAAGTTTCTGGTTGACAGCCTCGAGATAGGTATAGTCAGACTTCGCCTTGTCGCCCGGGGACACAGGGTCGAAACCTTTTCTTCCGGCGGCGAAAGCCGAAAGAGCCGTCAGCACTATGGCCACGAGCGTTACAATTGTTGTCGGTCGCTGTCTTTTCATAAGAGATTGTTGAAACGGATTATCACGGGGTCATCTGACACCTGTGTGACCGAACCCTCCCGTTCCACGCTCGGTCTCGTCGAGGGTATCGACAGGCATCCAATCAACCCTTACATATTCTTTAACAACCATTTGGCAAATACGTTCACCGTCATTTATTACAAACGGCTCATCCGACAGATTGATTACAATCACCCCGATTTCACCGCGATAGTCGGCGTCAATAGTCCCGGGGGTGTTCACCAATGAGATTCCATGTTTCAACGCCAGTCCGCTACGCGGGCGTATCTGACACTCATACCCCTCGGGCAACTCGATACGCAACCCGGTGGGAATTAAGGCACGCTGCATAGGCGCAAGCGTCACCGGCGCATCAAGACTCGCACGAACATCCATCCCCGCCGATGAAAACGTGGCGTAGGATGGCAACTCGTTGCCCGAACGATTCACTATCTTAACTTTGATTTCTTTCATAAATATAATTAAGGGACAAAATTAAGCAAAATATCGCAGTTAAAGGCCATTCCATTCTAAAATAAGAGAATGTTTGAATTTAACAGTCCGAAATTTTTATGCGGAGTCTTGGGATGATTTTGGCCATGCAGCCGAGGGAGCGATGCGGGCATCGTGACCGAGACAAAGGGACAAAAGCGTCTAAGAGACCGCATCGGGGGTTCCTTGACGGCATCTTCCGGCCATTTCCGTGTCTCTCGCTCGTCATGTATCTCGATACACTCCTCGCTCGGAGACCCGGAACTGTCTCGAAATCTGCCTATAAAAATTCGACTGTTAAATCCAAACATTCTCTTAGAATAGATGGCGTGTTTTGCATAACAAACGTTAATAAACCTCCCGCATTAACCAACGAATGTTAACACGAGGTCAGTTTTAACGAGACCTCATATCAAAATGAGGGGGAATGTGGCTACCTTTGTCCCGCTTTCAGCCAACATAAAGAACAACCCCATGCCCAATATACTCACCGATTTAGTTAACAATCAAGCATTTAAACATGGCAACCGGGAAGCATTCTTCTCACCTGCCAAAAACGGGAACTGGCTACCTACCATTTGGGAAAGCCTTGCGTCAGACGTAGAAGACGCCGCCTGTGGGCTTGAGACACTGGATGTCAAGGAACAGGAACCTATGGTGATTTTCTCGGCCAACCGCGCCGGGATGCTCGTAACCGATTTCGCCGCGTTCGCCCTACGTGCGATACCGGTGTCGATTTACGCCACCTCGTCACTTGAACAGGTTGTATACATCCTAAACGACACCAAGGCAAGGATAATATTCACCGGGAACAAGACCCAGTATGACATCGCGAGGGAAGCGATGAAACAATGTCCCAACCTGCAGCAAATCATCACCTATTATGAAATCGAGCGACAGGAGGGCGACACGACCACGATGCCGTTTGACCGACTTCTGTCAATGGGTCACGCCGCGTCAGACGACTGCCGGCAAGAAGTGGAACGCCGTCGGTCATCGGCGACACCCGACGACATCGCGACTCTAATCTACACATCGGGGACCACCGGCGAACCCAAAGGGGCGGTGCTCCCCCACAGCTGCTTCAACGCCGCACTTGAAATCCACCGCGAACGGCTGACAATGCTCTCCTCTGACGACACCTCGGTGTGCTTCCTCCCATTGAGTCATATATTTGAAAAAGCGTGGACCTATTTCTGTCTGTGGATGGATATAAAGGTATGGGTCAACAAAGACCCGCACGACATTCAGGAGACAGTCGCAAAGGTGCGTCCGACATGCATGTGCAGCGTACCTCGGTTCTGGGAAAAAGTATATACTGCGGTTCGAGAAAAAATAGACGGCATGGGAGCGGTGCAACGCCTGATAGTGGGACGCGCCCTGAAGGTCGGGGCGAAGCGCAACCTCGAATACGCAAGACTTGGCAAGAAAGTTCCATGGGCACTCGAAATGCGATACCGTTTTTATGAACGGCGTGTATTCAACACCCTTAAACGCGCGATAGGTATCGAGCACGGTAACATCTTCCCGACCGCGGGCGCACCGTTGTCTGACAACATCGTGCGGTTCTTCCACACCTGCGGAATAAACATCGTCATCGGTTACGGACTGTCGGAAACCACCGCGACAGTCACATGTTACCCCGAGACGGGATGGGAAATCGGCACTGTGGGCACTGTGATTCCACGCGTGCGTGTCAAAATCGGTGACGACAACGAAATCCTTGTGAAAGCACCGACTGTCATGCGGGGATATTACAACAAACCTGAGGCCACAGCCGAAGCATTCACCCCCGACGGCTGGTTCCGCACAGGCGACGCGGGATGCATCGACCCGTCAGGCGCACTCATCCTGACCGAACGCCTAAAGGACCTTTTCAAGACATCCAACGGCAAATACATCGCCCCGCAGGCCATAGAGAGCCGACTCGGCGAGGACAAATACATCGAACAGGTCGCCGTCATCGGTGACCAGCGCAAATATGTCACCGCAATAATCGTCCCGGCATTCGAGGCCCTGAAAGAATACGCCCGTAAGATGCACATCCAGTACCGCTCGCTTGAGGAACTGGTGAAGAATTCTGAAATCAGGGCGATGATTGAGGAACGCATCAACCGTCTGCAGCGCGGTCTCGCAGGGTTCGAGAAAATCAAGAAATTCACCCTGTTACCCAAGGAGTTCACCATGGAATCGGGTGAACTGACCAACACCCTGAAAATCCGTCGCCCGGTAATCAACCGTCACTACGCCCGTGAAATCGAGGCGATGTACGTCTGAACGCCCCGTCCTGCCCTCTCCAAGCATGAAAAGAGCCACCGCCATCATCTCACTCCTGTTATCTCTGACATTTACGTGGATAACGTCAAGAGCCGAGGTCGCAAATGACTCTGTCAGCCTATCAACCGTGGAGGTCGTGGCGCAACGGCCTTTTGCCAAGGTTATTCCCGCACAGGAACTTGAAGGGCGCCGGCTTGAAGGGCTCAACTCCCTGTCAGTGGCCGATGCCATGCGCTACTTCTCAGGAATCCAAATCAAGGATTACGGAGGGGTGGGCGGTATCAAGACCATCGATATGCGCTCGATGGGGTCCAACCATGCGGGCGTGTTCTACGACGGCATCCAACTCGGCAACGCGCAGAACGGCCAAATCGACCTTGGCAAGTTTTCGCTCGACAATATAGAGAAAATATCCCTCTACAACGGGCAGCGCAGCGAAATCCTACAGTCGGCCAAGGACTTCGGGTGGGCGGGGACTGTCTACATCGAGTCTCGCCGTCCGCGATTCAACGACAATGAACATTACCATGTCAACGCCACATTCCGCACGGGCAGTTTCGGATTGGTGAACCCGTCGGCACGCCTTGACCTCAGGCTCAACGATAACCTGAACGCGACAATCTCGGCCGAATATACCTACGCCACCGGCAAATACCATTTCCGTTATCGCAAGGTATTCGAGGACGGGACAGTGGCATGGGACACCACCGCGACGCGACACAACGGCGACATCCACGCCCTGCGCGTCGAAGGGGGACTCTACGGTACAATGCACCGGGGCTCCTATCAGGCCAAGCTATATTACTATGACTCGGAGCGCGGTATTCCCGGCGCGATTGTCAACAATGTGTGGAAAAACGCCCAGCGGCAATGGGACAGGAACTTCTTTGCACAAGGACGCGTACGCAAATCGTTTTCAAGCCGTTACACAATCCAGGGCAATGTGAAATATGCCCGTGACTACATGCGATACCTCAATCCCGACACGACGCTGATGTATGTCAATAACCGCTTCACCCAACACGAGATATATGCCTCGGTGGCACAACGGTTGACAATCATCGACGGGTGGGACGCCGCCCTGTCGGTCGATTACCAGTGGAACAGCCTTGACGCATCGCTCGCCGATTTCGCCCGTCCCCGCCGTCACACGTTGCTCGCCGCCCTGGCGACAGCGGTCTCCATCGGGCCGCTGAAAGCACAGGCGAGCGTACTCGGCACCGCGGTCAACGACCGTGCCGGGAATGACAAGGGACGCGCGACACGACGGCTGTCACGCCTGACACCCGCCGTGTTCCTGTCGTGGCAGCCGTGGAAAGAACACGACCTGACACTGCGGGCATTCTATAAACGCATCTTCAGGATGCCCACATTCAATGAACTGTACTACACCGACATAGGCAACGCGACACTGAACCCCGAGAACGCCGACCAGTTCAATGTCGGGCTGACATGGCACCGCGATTTTAACTCGACAATCTGGAACAGCATCGATTTCACGGTCGACGGTTACTATAACGAAGTGACTGACAAAATCATCGCCGTACCCAAAGGGTCGGGGCAGTACCGATGGATGATGATGAACATAGGCCGCGTCCACATCAAGGGCGTGGATATCACCGCGTCCCTTGAAACCTCCCTCGCGCCCGACCTTTTTATAGGCGGACGGCTGAACTACACGTTCCAGCGTGCACAGGACTACACCGACCCGTCTGACAGCTTTGACGAGGCCGGTAGCTACAAGGGGCAAATCGCCTATATCCCGCGCCACAGCGGCGCAGCGACGCTCAACGCCCGTTGGCGACGGCTACAGGGCGACTACAGTTTCATCTATGTGGGCGAGCGATACCACAACTCGTCCAACATCCCGGCCAACTACGAACAACCGTGGTACACCCACGACCTATCGCTCTCCTATCCGTTCACGCTTGACCGTTGCACGCTGCGTGTCACGGCCGAGGTCAACAACATTTTCAACCAACAGTATGAGGTGATACGAAACTACCCGATGCCGGGGCGCAATTACCGTATAATCCTGAAATTCGACATCTGATGAAACCGACTTTCTCCTTCATAATCCTTTGCATGCTCATCCTTGTCTCGTGCCGGGAGGACGATGTCATAGTGCGCCCTCAGGTCGTGCCCGTGACACAACCGCAATATACATCAGTAAAGGGATTTTACCTCCTCAACGAGGGGAATATGGGGACTAACAAATCGACCCTCGACTACATGGACTATACCACCGGGGAATATATCCGCAACATCTACGGCGCGGCCAACCCCGATGTACCCATGGAACTGGGCGATGTGGGCAACGACCTAAAAACCTACGGCTCAAAGCTATGGGCAGTCATCAACTGCTCCAACAAAGTGGAGGTGATGCGTGCCGCTGATGCCGTCCGCATCGGTCAGGTGGATATACCTAACTGCCGTCACATCAAGTTCCACCGTGGGTTTGCCTACGTAACCTCTTACGCCGGCCCGGTCGAAATCAACCCCGACTACAGCCAGCTCGGATATGTCGCCAAGGTCGATACCGCCTCGTTGAAAGTTGTCGATATATGTATTGTGGGCTACCAACCTGACGGACTCGAAATCACGGGTGACCGCATCTATGTCGCCAATTCGGGGGGATACCGCGTACCCAACTACGAGAAGACGCTGAGCGTCATAGACATCAATTCATTTACCGTGATGGACACAATTGAAATCGCCGAAAATCTGCAATATGTCGTAGGCGACCGCCACGGGAACATCTGGGTATCATCACGGGGCGACTATTACGCCCTGCCGGGACGGTTGTTCTGTTACAGTCCCGCTGAAAGCCGTGTCGTCAAGGAAATAGATGTGCCTGTCGGAAACTTATGGCTCGATGGGGATTCGTTATATATCATCTCGTCACAGTGGAGCAACATCACCCAATCAACTGCCGTCACCACCGCGATTGTGGACACATCCACACGCTCACAGGCCAAGGGACAGCTTATAACCGACGGCACCGAGAGCGGCATGCAACGCCCCTACAGCATCGCTGTGAACCCCATAACCAAGGATATATACATCACCGACGCAGGGAATTTTGTCAACCCGGGCTTCCTGTATTGCTACAACCGTGACGGCAAGATGCAGTGGCGGGTACGGACGGGTGACACCCCTGCATCAATCGCATTCATCGGCGAGACTACTGTCAATCGGCCGTAACACCCGGAGCAGGACGCCAACCGCCTGTCGATGGCCTTGACGGAGCCGGGGACGATGTGGGAGGAGCGGGTGTAGGTCTGTTACCTGGCGATACAATAGGACCGGGACGATAGGGCGGACGGGGGCGTATCGCCGGCCCGGTCACTGGGCGCGGGGCCCATGGCGCAGAATTCCAACCGCCCCAGTATCCCGGCGAATAGACCGGGTCAACGACTGAAAAAGGCCATGTCCCGTTGACGTTGACATAACCCGGCGCGACATCATATCCCGAATCGACACCGACACCCATCGACACATCGGTCAACGGCCCGCACGACACCGCCGTCAGAACGATTGCCGTTCCCAATACCTTAATCAAACCTCTTGTCCTCATAAACTTTAATCTTTATTCTTTAATCTCTAAACTCTATATTCTAAACTTCCCGACAAAGACAAAAGTTAGCACCTCCCCTCATTCTTTTAGCAATAATTACCATTTTAAGAATGTTGCAGAATTGAGATTTAATGAGAAATCGTAGGGACGCGCCAACGTGCGCGTCCTCAAAGTGGTAGATTATCAATGCAATAAAGGACGCGCCCGTTGGCACGTCCCTACGATGTTTATTGCGAATTTTGCAACACCCTCCGTTACAACGCAATCTATTTCACCAATACTTTGGTGGCCGTGTTGCCCTGACGGCGGATATACAGGCCATCGGCGGGATTGTCGACACGCATCCCCTGAAGATTATAATACTCCACAGGAGCGTCCCTGTCGGCATTCACATCATCTATGCCAACGTTCCCTATTGTCGGGTCGTAGTCAAACTGCTCCGGCTTGTCAAGGTTGGGTATACGTTCTCTGATATACTCGCGCAGGTACTCAACCTCACCTTCGAAACTTCCTGCCGCCCGGGGATTTTCATGTACCTCCTTGTCAAGAATCTTCCATCTCATAAAGTTAAGATGCTGTGACTCCTGAAGCAACGCCTCGGTGTCATCGATGTAGCGGATAAGAGATTCAACCGAGATGCCATCGCAGTTACGCGCGGTAGACCATATACGTTGTAAATCTTTTTTAGTGGACGGGTCGGTGAAGATTACACGCTTCGCGAATTTATCCATCCCGCTTGCACACAATGCATCACCGCGTTCCAACAGCAATCGCGGGTCAGAACCCACCGGGAAAAGACGCTTGTCGTTGTCAAACGCAAGGTCGAGGTCCCATATCGGGCCGGTATAGAAAAGGTCATCGCCACGTTCCTTGTACATGTACACACTCCAGTAAGTGTCGGGGTTACCTACAGTCTCGTTTACAATGAAATGGGCGAGGAACGACTCGATGTCAAGCAACGAGCGATACCCGTCAGCTGCCGTGAACGATTTGTTCCAAAGAGCCTTCTCTATGTTGTTGAAAAGGGTCTGTGCATAACCATAGTGCACCGGGCGCATCACATCGTCCTTAGGAGACTTGATTGTGACTGGAACCCCCTTGTCGGACTTAAACCAAGTCATCGGCGGCTCTTTCTCGGCGTATGCATCGACCTCGATTAAATATCCCCCTCCCAGTTCAGGCATTCTAACATCGGTCACCTCCATTTCAGTGATTTCCACGCGTCCCGGATTAACCTCAACCTGGTCACACAATTGATAACACCCTTTGTATTCACCGTTTAGAATAACATCAACCGGGCGACAATATGGTACATACTTCATTTTCAGACGACGCGCAATTTCGAAACCCACAATGTTACGCATCAACGACTTGTCGCCGTAGTTGTTTATGAGAGTCCATTTCTTGGCTTTGGCCGGGGCATCAAGCGGACTCTGCTTTTTCTCGAATTTTATGCGCCACGGTTTCTTTGGAAATCGACGGCTTGAATTACCACGCTCTCGGATACCTCCGGCATGCTCCGTGTCGATTTTATTATCATCGAGAATTATGATATTACCGGGAATCTCCGTCTCCTTGTCAAAAGGCTCCTGCGAACCGACAGTGTTTACAATCACCGTCGGAAGATTGGTCAGTTGGTAAAGACGGGTGTCATCACCCGCCCCTTCGTCACCGTAAAATTCCAGTTCTGAAAGGTTGCAACGAGCATCGGACGGCCCGACATAACGAACATATCGGAATCCACGTGAACAATCGACATCGGCATAGCTCATCGCCCCCCTTATTCCCTTTTCAGTTATAATATAAAGCGGTATGGCATCGAGGAAATCAGGGGAATTAGCGCCCTGGAAAACGCCCAACACAACCCGGTCAGGACCTACGGAAGTGTTGCGTGGCGACCATCCGACGCGTTTTATAACGTATGGTTGACCGAGGTCAAGTCCGGCCCAGGTATAAGAGCGTTCTTCCGTTGCAAAATAGGTGTTGTAATCGCCGTCAAAAAGCCGTGACGCGATGTCTTTCTCGACAGAGTTAGTCGAGTAGTTCCATCCGTTTTCGGTGCCGATAGGTGTCCCTGTCAGCTTTTGGGCGGCTGTCGCGCCAAGAGTGGCGAAAGCGCATAACGCCAATATCATCACATGTCTCATGGTGGTGTGTAAGGTTTGGAATTATTAAAAAATGGATGACACGCTCCATCCCTGAAAGGGACAAGGCGTGCCATCGCTTACCATAGAATTGAACCTATTGAAATTTAGAAAGCTATCTTTACTTTAACGCACGACAACCTTGACGGCATGATGAACCTTACCGCTGTTCACTGTCAGCACGTAGATGCCCTTGTTGACATCCGATGCGTCAAGGGCGACACTGTCGGTTCCTGTAGCCGATGCCACGGTCGTGCCGGAAAGGGATACAAGGCTAACGGTGAATGTCTCACCCATCCCGACAGTCACCTCAAATGTATTGTCGGCGATGCGTGAAACCAAGATTTTATCATTGTCGATTTCAGCGACCGAGATACCGTCGGTCTTGTTTGCAAGCACATATTTCATTCCTTCGTAGGCGTTGACCTTGCCTGCGCCGAAACGCTCGGGACGGGCATCAACCCATTTGTCCTTGTAGCAAGTCTTTTTCAACACTTTGTTGATATCGCTGAACGACAGGGTCGGGTCTGCCTCAAGCCACAGTGCACAGATTCCCGAGAACGCGGGACATGACATTGATGTACCTGACATCATTCGCCAATAATAACGTTGTCCTCCAAAATCTACAAATGCGTTCATCTGGTCGGTCGGGTCAGGGATATAACGGCTGTTAGATGAAACTATATCGGTACCCGGGGCGGCTGTATGGGGTAGTTTACGTCCGTCAATCAATGTGGCGAAGCCTGAACTCTCGGCGATATCGAGAGGCATTTCCCAGCCTGCATAGAATCGTGAACCTGCCGTACCGTCGGCCTTCACACGAATCTGACGGTCACGGGGCACATAGCTACCGACCGCGAAATTATTATGGATTGTCGCAGAGTTGTTGATACACATTATGTTACTGCCGTTCACAAAGTCGGTATCACCTGCATTGGAGAACGCCAGGATGTCGCTTGTGGCATTGGCATCGACACGCTGCCCCGCATAACCTGTCACCTCGACCGCGAGACGTGGTGTTATACCGCTCGACATAGCCTTCATTTTGAAATCCTTGCTGAGCGTAACATACACCTGGAATCGGTTGTTTTGGCTCATCACCGCCGAAGTGACTTTTACACTCCCCGAGAATATACTCTTCATGTCGGCATCGGCAATCATGTCGGATGTCAGCACAACAGTACCATTGGTAGCTCCATCGATTGTCTTGAGGTCATATTCATCATACTCGTCGAAGTCATAGACAAAGAAACGCACCTTGAGCGGTTTTTCATCAATGGCCCAGAATTCAAACTTACCATCGGCCCCGCCGTCCTTCAACGGCATGACAGTAGTCTTAAATGAAGGTTTTGCCTTTAGAATCTGACTAAGATAGGCATTTTTTTCACCATCATTACTTGCCGACCAACAGATGATGGCCTTCTGTCCCAATTCCGCCATGGCCTCGGCAAACGTGCCCGAACCATCCTTGGGCCCCATCTGTGAGCCTAAGGAGTAGTTGACAACGCAAGGTTTACCGACTGATTTGGCATATTCGATTGTCTTTTGGGCAGTCACGAGCTGCGCGTTGGCATAGAGCGGGCCACAACCGACAACGATTTCAGCCCTCGGTGCCATGCCGTAATAAGGTATAGGCTTATTCCCTGACGCGTTAAGGTCGGGATAATTGGTTTTGGTGCTGCTTCCCATCTCCTCAGTCTGCAACGAGTCAGGAGTCCCGAAATCATAGTCGTGCCACTTACCGGGGCCGCTGTATCCGCCGGCCATGATGCCGAGCACATGGGTGCCGTGGTTCTTGCCTTCAGCCTCGGTGGTAAACGCCATGATATCCTCCGGGGTTGTAAGTTCCTCGGCAGGAGTGGTAGATGAATCGGCAAACCGAAGAATTTTTTTCACGCGCGTCTCGCTGTAATTAGGCCCGGTACGGAAATTGATGTGGTTAGGGTCAAGACCCGAGTCCATCAACCCGACAACAGTGCCGGCACCGAGATATACACGTCCGAGTTCACCCAACGGGTCGGTGTGGACCTTGCTGACAGCCGTTGTACCACCCATACGGGCGAAAAGAAGGTCAGGCTGTGACTCTTGGGAAAGTTCCACCGACACCACCTCGTCAAGTGACGCGAGTTCGTCAAGACGTGTCAAGGGTATATCAGCGACAACAATCCGGCCGATTGTCGTCACTACATTCAAGCCACGCACATTAAGGTCATCGGCCAAGACTCCGGGTTTAAGTTTAAAGGTCACACCCACAGGGGATGCATCGGCTTCGCTATAGGCCGTCATCTCACCTTTGAGAGCACGATAGTTAAGTTCATCTATAGCCTGACGGGCGTCAAGGCTAAGTTTGGATGGGGAAGCGGCGACCGATGTCAGCGTGACAGCCGAGACAGCCGCAATTGTAAGTAATCGTTTTTTCATGAATTTCAGCAATAAGGATTAAAAGTCGTTAAGGACTTTAAGGACGTTAAAGTCCTTAACGACTTTATCAAAAGCTATTAAATTTCTTCAGGGGTCAGTTCCTCACCGCCATAACCGGGGTTCTGTTTCAGCAACGGGTTGGCCGACAACTGCGTTTCGCCAATCGGGAAACGAAGAAGATGTTTGTCATTTGTTGCCTTATGGTCCCACCAGTCTTCCGAGATAAAGAATCCGAGACGTATAAGGTCGGTACGACGACGACCCTCGCCAAGGAATTCAATCATCCACTCGTCGGCGATGCGGTAGAGGTCAATGTTCTCGACAGTGCAGGGGTCGGGGTCATCTCCGTTCTTGAAGTTGCGTGCACGCACCTTGTTAAAGAGGTCGCAGGCTCCCTTCTTGTCACCGGCACGGAATTTGCACTCGGCGAGCATGTAATATACCTCGGCGAGACGGATTGCGGGGAAGTCAGGCTTCCAGGTCATCTCAAGGTCATTCTCATCAGGAATAGGGAACTTGACGAGACGCACGCCACAGCTTTCATCGGCATCGGTCATCGTCGAAGGGGTCGATGCTGTGGGATTGGAAACCTTGGTGTAACGGTAAACCTGGTCACGAAGATTGATGGCCTTGCCACGGTCCTCTTTATTGCCGGTCACCGTCTTACCTGTGGTGCTGTTGGTAAGTTCACCGAACAGGAACATACCCGTGTACTTACCATTGCCGTTGTAACGGTAGACTTTCTTGCGGAGGTCCTTCTTGTGCATCTTGCCGAACGGACTTCCCAGCTTGATTTCAGGCTTGGTATCGACGTATGCATTGCCTTCGGGGTCAAGCGACGGAGCGAGACAATAACCGTTAAAACCGCTATTGGTATAAGAGTTGTTCATGTAGTTCTTGATATTGTAGGGCATAAAGTTGCGGTAATACCAGTTGAACTCCATACGGTTATATTCCGACGGGCAGCACCAAATCATCTCGGGCGATTTGTCGTTGTCAAACGAGAATATTCCGAACCAGTCAGGGTCGAGGTCATACGGGCCGTAGACACCGTTGATTATATCCTGGCTTATTTTCGCAGCCTCTGTGTAACGGGCCTCGCCTATATAAGCCTCGGCATTGAAATAAAGCTCGGCAAGCATAGTGGCCGCAGCCGCCCTGGACAGATAACCCTCCTCAGCAGTCCCGAGACCGGCCTTGGGTTTCAGGTTTTCACATGCGTTCTTGAAAATATTTTCGCAGTACTCGAATGTCTGACGGGCGGTCGCACGAGATTTATTCTGCATCTCACCCGGCTCATACAAAGGCACTCCTCCATAATAATCGAGACATCTCATGTAGAAATAACCTTTCAGTGTCTCCATCTGGGCGATATTGTCGGCCTGGTCTTCGGAGGTCAGACCGAGCTTACCGTAATCGGTCTTGCGAAGCTGCGTGATGACCTCGTTGCAACGTGCGACACCCTGCATCGATTCGTAGTAGTTATTGTTGGAGAAGGAGTCGGTGGGACGCCATGTATGGCTGTGCAGACGCACAAAATAGCCGGAGTTGGCCCAGTCGCCCGATGAACGGGTAGGACAGATAAACTCGTCGGTCGACATTTCCTGCCCTTCCCAGCGGGTACTTCCGAGGTACACTTTCCAGTGGGCAAGGACACGGCTCATGAGCGAATAAACGTTAGCTTCGGACGTGATGAACGTGTCAGGCGTCGTCTCGGAGTAGAACACCTCGTCAAGGTCACATGAAGATGTGGCCGGGAGGAGGGCCGAAACGCCGAGAGCCAGTAATATTTTATTTAGTTTCATGATATTTCAATAATTAGAAAGTTAATTGAAGACCAAATGTATAACGGGTTGACTGCGGATAGAGAGTCGTGGTGTTGTTGGAGGCGTGAGGCCACTCGATACCCGGGAACAGGCCGTTGATATTGACCTCGGGGTCATAACCGCTGTAATGAGTGAATGTGGCGACATCCCTCGCGGTCACATAGACGCGTACATTCTTGACATACTTGTTATACTTGGCTGCATTGAATGTATAACCGAGCGTGATGGCATCGATTTTCAGGAACGAAGCATCCTCAAGGAAGTAGTCGGAAATCACCTTGGTGTTGTCTTTGATATCCTTGTGCTTGTAATAGTAGTCACGGATGAGGTTGACCTGGCTGCCGTCGCCGATACCGTTGTACATGACATAACCGTTGAATACATCATGGTCAACCCATGCGCGGAGCTGAATGCCGAGGTCGAAGTTTCTCCAACTTACATTGTGGTCCATCGAAAGAATCACTTTGGGAAGAGCGTTGCCCATGTAGACACGGTTGTCGATATTAAGATTGCTTGATGCCGGAACGACTTCACCGTCCTTGTTGTAAATCAAGAACTTGCCGTTTTCGTCAATACCGGCGTTGCGATAGAGCCAGAACTCGCCGATATTGCTCTGTGCGCTGATGCGTGTCACAGCACCCGGGCTGCCCGGGTCAGGAAGATTCTCGGAGTTGACGTATGCACCCTCGTAACCGAGGTTACCGATTTTGGACTTGTTGCCGAAGGCGCGAACCGTGGCATCCCATTTCACGCCACCGGCATTGAGGATATTACCGCCGACCTCGACTTCCCAGCCGTTATTGGAAAGGTCACCGACATTATAGTAGCACGTCTTTAATACGTTAGGCGGAACGGGAACGTTGAGCAGGTAAATCATATCGTTGACCTTACGCTTGTACCAGTCGAAGCGACCCCACAGGCGGTTGTTGAACAACGAGAAGTCGAAACCGACATTGATTTCATGCTTTTCCTCCCACTTGATATCGGGGTTGACGTTGCGCTGCGGACCCCAGCATGTCTGCCATACGCCCTGGAAAGGATATTCACCGTAGTTGGTGTAGGTAGTGGTGGTGAGACCTGCGGGAAGACCGTTGTTACCGGTCACACCGTAGCCGACACGCACCTTTAGGTCGTTGACCCAGTCTATATCCTTCATGAACTCCTCACGGTTGATGCGCCAGCCACCTGAAACGGCCCAAAAGTTACCCCAACGGTTGTTGGCACCGAACTTGGATGAACCCTCACGACGGTAGGATGCAGTGAGAAGATACTTGTCGTCATACGAGTAGTTGGCACGGACAAACATCGCGATGAGTCGCTGACGTGAGTCCTTCGAAGATGACATCCCAGCCTGTCCTTCCTTGAGGTCAGAACCTTCACCGAGATTCCACGGCCCTACACCCTCGATAGTGAAGTCAGAGTTCTCGGCACTGAAGCCATCACCTGCATTTTCCCAGAAACTCCAACCGCCGACAGCGTCGATATTGTGCGCACCGAATGATTTACGGTAGGAAGCATACGCTTCGTATGAGTTAAAGCGGTCCATTGAATAGGAATGGGAAGCCCAGCCTTTCTTGTTATTCTCGATAGAGGTGAGGTGGTCGGCACTACGCCATGAGTAAGAACGGTATTGACGATAGTCTATATTGGCACTTGCCTGGATATCGAGACCGGGGATGATGTGGTACTTGATTGTACCCGCAGCGGTCATCCACTGGTCGCGTCCCTCGAAGTCGCGGTACATCAGGTCAGCGACAGGCGATGTGGTCGTGCCACCGAGACCGTCCTCGTTGACGTTGTACTTGTTGGGATTGGTTTTAGACATCAAAGGGATTGTCGGGTTGAGTTTCATCGCGCTGTAAAGACGACCCACTGAACCGAGGGTGTTACGGTTGGACTGACGCACCTGCAGACGGGTCGAAAGCTCGAGTTTGCCGTCAAAAATCTTGAAGTTGGCGTTAATGCGGCCCGAGTAGTCGGTACGGCTGTTCTTCTTGATGAGACCGTTGTCGTTGTTATACATCAACGAGGCATAGACATTGGCGTTTTCAGTTCCGCCCGAAAGGGTCATAGTGTGCTTGTTGGAGAACGCGTTATTATTAATCATCTCTCCATACCAGTCGGTATTTGACCCCCAGTCATAACCGAGACCCTCGGCGACAAACTCCTCGGCCGAGAGCATCTCGGGACGTTTGCGGAGATGGTCGATTGAAAGTTCGGTCGAATAGGTGACCTTGGTCTTGCCTGCCTGACCGTTCTTTGTTGTGATAAGAATCACACCGCCGGCTGCACGCGTACCGTAGATTGCGCCTGCCGATGCGTCCTTCAGCACGTCGATTGACTCGATGTCGTCCTGATTGAGCATGCGGATATCACCTCCGGGGATACCGTCAATCACCACGAGAGGCCCTTGTGACGAGTTCACCGAAGCGACGCCACGCAGCTGGAATCCCGGCGAGGACGCATTTGGGTTGTTGGTGGTATTAATGGTCAATCCGGGAATTTTACCCTGCATGGCTGTCGCTATGGTGGAGCCACCGATACCACGGGTGAGGTCATCGCCCTTGATAGTAGTGATAGCCGATGTCACACGCTTGCGTTCGGTTGTACCGTAACCGATGACAACAACGTCATCAAGCGTATTGGAGTCTTCTTTCAGGACAATGTTCAGTCCTGAGGTCTGTTCGATTTTAACTTTCTGGGGCACATAGCCAATGCACGAAACCTTCAGCACTTGCCCTTTTCTTGCGGCAATTGTGAATTTTCCGTCAATGTCGGCCGATGTCCCTGTACCTGAGCCTTCGACAATTACTGTGGCGCCTACGACCGGTGTTCCGTCGTCGCCTGTGATTGTACCGCTCACGGTCTGTGCCGTGGTTGTGAATCCGGCGGCTGCAATCCATAGCAATAGGATTCCGAACAGCCGGAGCACGTCGTTTTTCTTGGTTGACATGTTCGGTTTGGTTTTAGGTTAAAGATGTTATTTAGTGTTTTAGAAGCTACTTTTTAGAAGCCTTGGGGGCATTGTTCTGCAGTTCATGAGGGGGAGCGGCCTCCTCGGTTTTCTTCTCGGCCTCTTTCTTGGCCTTGGCTTTGGCAGCGGCGGCCACGGCGATTTCATTGGCGGCATCCTTCATGCCCACGCCCTTGAGGAACCACACGCGGGTCTTGTCGTTCAACGGTTGCGCCTTTATGATTTCGGGCAGACGGTTAAAGTTGGCGCGGAAGCGGTCAAGAAGCTCGGCGTTCTTTTCGGGCGAATAGTCAAGAGCCTCATATATGACGCTCATCGGACCGAAATCCTCGGTGACCTGAAGACCGGCGTAAAGGCCTTTGACATCGCCGAATGTATTGACGAAGCGACGCATGTTTCCGATAGTTCCGTCGGTAATCTCGCTGTTAGCCGGGAATTCCATCACGACCTCGCGGGAAGTGTCGCATGATTTCTCCGGCAGGGAGACAACAACTGCAAGTTCCTCGGGGAGATAGGTGTATTCAGCGGTGACACCATCGACCTTGACCGATGTCGGGCGTGCCGTGGCGACAGCCTTCACGTTGAAACGACGCGAAGCGGGCATCTCGGCGTATGAACCATTGCGTGGTTCGATGTTTACTTTCAGTGTATTACCGTTGCGCTTGGAAGTCACACGTGTAGTGGCATATTCGGTATCATATTTCTGGTCATCGCCGTTGTCCTCATAAAGAGTGAACTCTCCGTCACCGCCGGGGAAGACATTGAACGAAATGGCAGCTGTGTTATGACGCAGGGTCTTTTCCTTATCGGCATGGAACGGCAGGACCGAACCTGCCTTTACATATACGGGGACTTCATCGAGATTGAAGTTGCGCTCGTAGGTCTTTCCACCCTCGAGCATCGTGCCTGTGGCCTCCTCATACCATTTCCCATCGGGAAGCCATACTTTCACTGTGGCATAACCGTCTTCGGCGACAGGTGCCGTGACCGGCATGACAATCATGTTGTCCCCGAACATGTACTGGTTCTTCTGTGCGTAAGCCTCATCGGCCTCGGGGTTATCATAGTACATCGGACGGCACATCGCGATTGAAGTGTCGTGGCTCTTGCGGGCCATTGTATATATATAAGGTGCCATCTCGTAGCGACGCTGGATAGCCGAGCGCACGCCGTTGAGGGTCTTGCGGTCAAAGTTCCACGGCTCCTTGACGAGATAACGGTTCTTGTTAGAGTGGGTACGCATGATGGGACTGTATGCGCCATACTGCATCGAGCGGACATACAACTCGGGATTGGTCACCGTGTCGCCGGGTGCGAGGTAGTGACCGCCAAGGTCATGGCTCCAGAATCCGTAGCAAACATTGGCCGCGGTTGATGTGAAGTAAGGAAGGAAGTCGAGCGATTTCCAGGTCACATAGTTGTCACCGGAGAAACCGATTTGGTAACGGTGGTTGCCAAGACCGCCCCAACGGTGGTAGAGTAACGGACGTATCTCGGGACGGTCCTTAGCCATCTTGGTGAAGAACGTATAGTTGAGCCACCAGGTGTTGCTGAGACTGTCCATCTTGGAATCATAGAGGTCCTGTTGCCAGTCGAGCCACCAGAATGTCACACCCTCCTTAGTCATGGGGTTGAGGATGTGGTCGAACACGCTCTTGATGAAACGTTTGTCGGAGGTCACCCAGGGGACATCCTTCTCGGTCTTGGGGTCGATGCCGTTCTCCCGGGCGATTTCGGGATAGGCTGCCTCAAATTTCTTCACACCCGATGCAGGGTGCAGGTTAAGGGTGACCTTGAGATTGTTGTCTCGCAGGTAGTTGAGGAAACGTTCGGGTTCGGGGAACAGACGACGGTTCCATGTCCAACCGGTCCAACCACCGTGCTCGGCATCGGTATAGTGCCAGTCCATGTCGATGACAAGCACCTCAAGGGGTATCTGATAATCGTTGAAACTCTTGATGAGGTCACGGAACTCATGCTCGGAATAGGCCCACCAACGCGACCACCAGTAACCGAAGGCATAACGCGGGGGAAGCGACACCTGTCCTGCAAGCGTCGTGAAATCTTTCAACGCGCCCTTGTAATCGTTACCGTAGGCGAGGAAGTACCAGTCCTGCGCTCCCTTGGGGGATTTACGGGCCTTGACCCATTCAAGTTCAGGGTCGTTGTCAAATAGATAACTGCGTGAATCATCGATGAGCGTCCATCCGTCGCGGGCGAGAAGACCGTCCTCGAGTTTACCGGGTTTGGGGACACGGTTACCGTCCTTGTCCTTGACCATGATGTCGGGGCCGTCCCAGCGGTCAAGTGTACGTGTAGTCCCGAGGAGGTTCTGTTTCTGCGGAGTTCCGGGTTTCCAGCTGAACGGTTTGATGTTTCCGGCTGACTCTATGCTAAGGTTATCGGCTGTGAACGGCCCTGAATTTTTCTTGTAGCGAAGCACCATCTTGGGCGTGGTGACTGTCACTGTCTTGCCGTCATCGGCAACCTTTGCATCGACTTTGGGATACTGACGGTTGACGGCCACGAGCGATTTGTCATCGACAAATTTCCCCTTGGGGGAATATTCCATACGCACCAAGCCGTCGGCAACGACGGTGAATCTCACATGCCTGTCTTTATACACTACGCCGTCAGTCTTTCCGGCGTCATCTTTTAGGGGGGGGTAATTGCACTGATTATCAGCGAGTTACACGCCATCATCAGTATAACCGGGATTAAGCGTTGCCACAGCTTCCTCATCGATTTAGATTTGTTAGGTTAAAATTGGGTTAAAAATATGGTAAAATTTAGTTAAATCAAGGTGGTGATTGCAGATTTTGTGTCACTTTGCTTAAAAAGCATGTAAGTGATATTGAAATTCGGTGCTAAGGTATGACAAATTTTTATAAATCCGCACAAATTTCACAAAAAATTTTTCAAAAAAATTCAATTCCTAAAAATTTCATAAAATCCCGACCCCTTAGAGGTCGGAGGCCTCGAAGCCATCTGAAACCCCATATAAGGCGAGCATCAGCGAAGCCGCTATATGGGGTAGTGGGGTATAACCAGGGTTAAGAACCTCGGAGAGGTTCAGCAGTGAGGGACAACTTTGCTCATCACCGACAAAGCTATGTGACATCATACGGCAAAACATCTCCGATGTTTTTCTTCTGTTTCTGTCTCGAACCCCATATCGCGGCATCGCTTACGCTCGCCTTATATGGGGTTTCGGACAGACGGGAGGTCTCCGACCTCCCCCCTCCCAATCATCTGTTAATTCAGGTTAATACACCCCGACCCTACATGACATTTTGCTATTTTTGTAAACTAAATTAGTTATTAACCTTAACACATTGAACCACCATGGGCACAAGGCGTTTGATTTTGTTTCTCTTTTTCACTACCACATTATTTATATATGGCAACACAGCCAACCTCGCCGACAATGAAATCAAGGTGGGGACGGCACGCCTCGAAGTGTGCATCAAGGGAGCGACCGAGCAACAGCTCAAGGACGCGACCGTGTGGGTCGATACCGCCCCGATATATTCACCCTTTTTAGAGACCGCCACATACAAATGCACATTTGACAACGATACATTCAGCTGTGACATCCCGGTGGAACGTCTGCATGAAATAGCCGGATTTAGAATAGAGTCCAGTGATTATTATTTCGGGCAACCGATTTTCATTCACCGGGGCTCAACCGTTAAAGCGACGGTAACTGTCAACGAAAAGTTCCGCCCACTCTCTATCTCGACATCCGACCCCGAATATTATATACCTCGCGAAGCGTGGACTATAATTGGACACACCGTCGGAAGGTTCAGCGACATGAGTGACGATTCCGTGCCAAAGCAAACCCCTGATTCACTGTACTCCGACTGGAGAAAGGTCATTGACTATGAGAACAACACCTTATGGCCAGCACGTTTAAAGAACGCATTGGACGGAAAAGAAATACCAAAAAACACAAAAGGATGGCTCGTCAACCAACTGCGATGCCGGTTCGCCGCCCATTATGCGCTACCCTACGTCGCCGAAGCGAAAAAAATCAATCACATCGATGTCGAGGAACCACCTATGGAGGCATACACATTCCTCCGTACAATCGATTTCTCCCCAATACTGCTGACATATCACCCAGCGTCAGGGCCACGCTCGATGCTGTATGCTCTGCTTCGATTTCCCGGAGGGGGATTCGACAAAATCGGCGATACCCCTGTCAAGGAGTGGCAGGAAACAGCACGCACGAAACTGAAACCCGCGCTCCCCGACCCAACACCACTCTTGCTCGACCTACTGTCAGGAATGGCCTATATCGCCCAAATCGAGGAACACGGCCAGCCGCTCACCGCCGTTCAGATTGCCAACATCAACAGCGGATACCCCGACAACGACCTCGACAAAATCATTCTCGCATCCAACGACAAACTGCTGAAAAATTTAGATAGCCAAAGACGGCTCAAAGACCTGTCAGGAGCGAAATTCTCGCTACAGGAATACATCGACAGTAACTATCCCGGCCGCCCCGTGGTGGTTGACGTCTGGGGAACATGGTGCGGCCCGTGCCTTGACGCAATCGCCAAGACCGAAATCCTGAAAAAGGAAATGACGGGCTCCGACATCGTGTTCCTGTACATCGCCGACGAGTCATCACCAACAGACGAATGGAAGTCACACGCCGCCGGTATAGACGGCGAACACATACGCATCAGCGAAGGCGCGTCAACCGCTCTCGGCGAGAAATACCGATTCACCGGCTTCCCCTCCTACCTATTCTTCAACCGCGACCACAACCTCGTCAACAGCGGAACGGGATTCCCCGGCGCAACAGCCTACAAAAATCTCATTAACACCATTCACGCTAACCGAAGCGGGAATAAGGTAGGGTGCGGCCATGGCCGCACCAAAACGCATTGAAAACCAACGACAATCTCCGACATGCGTGGGTGTTGCAAAACCGATTTTCTGTACTAAATCGTAGGGACGGGGCGTTGCCCCGTCCGATAGGTACACTGATTTATAGCAATTTATGACGGCGGATACGACACGTCGTGTCCCTACGATTCCAATTTTGCGAGTTCTGCGACACCGTTCTGTCCCCTTTCGTCAGACGGCCAGGCGGCCCGCAATATCCTCGACAATAACCTTGGCAGCCTCGTCAGCGGCAGGAGAGTCGCCGAGACGACGGCGCATGTCGGCGTAACCGGCGAGCATTGCGTCACGCCCTTGCCCTCCCGGCAGGATGCGCGTCAATTCGGCATCGACGAGGTCGGGGGTACACCGATGCAACAACATCTCCCTGATGATTTCACGTCCGGCGATAAGGTTGGGCAGGGTCACATACGGCACTTTCAATATGCGCTTGAACAGTTCATAACTAAATCGCGAGCCGTTCGCACGGTATAACGCCACCTGGGGCACTCCGATAAGCGCGGCCTCAAGTGTAGCCGTCCCCGATGTGACAAGAGCCGCGGATGCATGAGCCATCAATGAAAATGTCTCCCCTTTTATTACAGGTATAGACGAATACTGTCGGTAAACCTCCGCATCGATACCGGGCGCACCCGCGATGACCGGCTGCATCTCAGGATGGCGCGAGGCAACGACGTCCATCACCGGCAGATTGTTGCGTATCTCGCCGAGACGGCTGCCCGGCACAAGCGCAAGCAAAGGTCTTGAACTATCCAAGCCATGACGCAGGAAGAAATCATCACGGTTTTCAAGAGAGGCGAGCCTTTCGTCCACCTCCTCCCGCGAAGGATTACCGACGTATGCCACCTCAAGTCCGTGACGACGGAAAAAATCGACCTCGAACGGGAGTATGGACAGAACTTTGTCAACATACCGTCTCATCTGCCTGACCCGGTACTCTTTCCACGCCCACACCTTGGGGGATATATAATAATAGACCGGGATTCCAAGCCTGTGCGCCTCCTTGGCGAGTTTCAAGTTGAAACTCGGGTAATCTACAAGAATCAGCGCATCGGGACACCATGAAGCCAATTCGCCCTTCGCCCTTTTCAATATCGACAACAGCGAGGGGAGATGTCTCAACACCTCCGAGAAACCCATATAGGCCATCTC
This sequence comes from uncultured Muribaculaceae bacterium, assembly GCA_947628305.1. Classification (GTDB taxonomy): domain Bacteria; phylum Bacteroidota; class Bacteroidia; order Bacteroidales; family Muribaculaceae; genus HGM05190. The sequence continues at coordinate 58,711 of CANQZG010000017.1, forward strand.
ACGGTAATGAACTAACGGCTCACATCCGGTCTCACCACACATTAAATCCCCGCCGAGGAAACGGAATTCGGCCTTGGGGTCATGCCCCTTGAGACGACGGATGAGCTGCGCCGCATGTATGTCGCCGGATGCCTCCCCGGCCGAGACAAAGAACTTCATGAACGCAAAAGTAACAAAAATTTGTGAAAAATTTGCGGGTTTAGAAAAATGTATCTATCTTTGCAATCGCTTTTTAAGTGGCAAGGCCCATTCGTCTATCGGCTAGGACGCAAGATTTTCATTCTTGAAAGAGGAGTTCGATTCTCCTATGGGCTACCAATCAAATAAAACAAACGCATTTTAGATTTACAACAGCAATGGCAAACCATAAATCATCGCTTAAAAGAATCCGCCAAACCGAAACACGTCGTCTGCGCAACCGTTATTACAACAAGACCGCGCGTAACGCCGTACGCAACCTCCGCAAAATGACCAACAAGGCCGAGGCCGAGGCAGCATTCGTGAAAATCACAGCAATGCTCGACCGTCTTGCTTCCAAGAACACAATCTCCAAGAACAAGGCTTCCAACCTCAAGAGCAAACTCGCCCGCCACATCAATAAGCTCGCAGCTTAAAGGACGGAGCGAATATCCATAATTTTGCCTATTTCGGCCCATTCGTCTATCGGCTAGGACGCAAGATTTTCATTCTTGAAAGAGGAGTTCGATTCTCCTATGGGCTACAGCGTTAAATGTTGAGTCAGCAACCATCCGCAGGGTGGTTGCTGACTTGTCGTAGAGAATGAAGTCCCGCGGTCTCGATGCCCGCATCGCTCCCTTGAAACGGCCCGAAAACAGCCTCAAGACTGCCTGGAAATGTCAACGATTCAAAAGTCAAGATGACTTCAATGTCAACACTTTACCGACAAGGGATGTTATTATAACGTGACAATCGCGACAAGACATATCGTGTCAGCATTGGCCTTCGTCATCCTTGTAATCACACAAGGAAAAGCCACGACCGCGCATACCGACTCAACGACATGCACGGTTGACTCGGTTATGCCCACACCAAAGCCATCAGATGACACGTGGCTTATCCCCGCCGGAGCGGGAGCGGGACTCGTCACACTCGGCGCAGCCACACAACATTCATCCGATAGATGGAGTTTTGCCAAGGCTTCAAGCCACAAGAACGGGTTCATCGAAGTCGCCCAATATATTCCCGTAGCACTGCCATGGGCCATGAAAGCCCTCGGCCAGCCTACACGCAGCGGGTGGGGACGCATGGCGACATCCCAGGCCACGGCAATCGCCATAATGGCGGGGAGCGTCTACCCGCTCAAGCGTGGAATCGACTCCCGACGGCCCGATGACAGCGACTCACATTCATTCCCGTCAGGACATTCGGCATGGGCGTTCATGGGAGCGACCATGACGGCCAATGAACTCGCATGGAAATCCCCGTGGTATCCTTTCGGCGCATATACCCTCGCGACAGCCGTCGCTGCAGAGAGAGTCATCAATTCACGCCACTACCCCACCGATGTCATCGCCGGGGCAGGGATAGGCATATTAAGCGCACAGTTGGGATATTTCGTCGGAGACCTGATATTCGGCAACCGTCAGCTCGACCCGCGTTCGGTGTGTCCATTACATGACAACCTCAACCTCTCATTCCTCTCACTGAACATAGGACTCAACCTGCCTTTAGGGCGAATCGCAATAGGGAACGGGAAAATCATACGACTCCCGGCGTTATCAGCCGGATTTCACGGCGGCTTCGCCATCGGGGACAACTGGGGAATCGGCGCGGAGGTCGGCCTGATTTCCACCCCCATCCAGGTAGAGGAAAGATATGACCGCACCCTTGTCGCCCCGCTGACATCACTCGGAGCCGTCATCTCGCCATACTACCGCCTCGCCCTTAGCCGGCGCGTCAGCTTTTCAGCCGACATCGGCGCAGGATATTATCACAATTTCAGGCTGAATTCAATTGACGAGGCAGTCAAGGCCGGGAACGGCACACCCGTAGGACGTGTAAACGTTGGTACAATCCTGCGCCTCTCCGACCATTTCAGCTGCAAGGCTTCGGTCGGATATCAAATCAGCCGGTATGACTTCACCATAAAACAATCGGAGGATTACCACCTGACCGTCAGCGACCACTCGTCAGGGACAACCGGCTCGCTCCTGTTCAGCCTCTCCTCGCGCGTTGAGTTCTAAAAATTTAACACATCTCCTAAAAACCATAAAAAAGTTGGCAATCCCAATTTAAAGAACTACCTTTGTCACTGAAAACAACAGAATTAAAATAAGGGAGTCCCGTAGTTTCAGACGGCGGGATTCTTAATTTTTTTACATTTTCTCCCAACTATTAAACGAACACATTTTGCCATGGCAATCACTTACATGACCAAGGAAGGTTACAAGAAAAAAATGGAAGAAATCGCTTACCTGGAATCAGTTGAGCGACCCCGTATATCACACGCGATAGGCGAGGCCCGTGACAAGGGCGACCTGTCGGAGAACTCGGAATATGACGCGGCCAAGGAGGCCCAGGGCATGCTCGAGATGAAAATCGCGCAGCTGAAAGACCTTGTCGCCAACGCCCGCATCATCGACACAAGCGAGCTTAACACCGAGGAGGTACAGATTCTCAACCGCGTCAAAATCAAGAACATCGCCAACGGTATGACAATGGAATACACCATCGTCGCCGACAGCGAGGCCAACCTCAAAGAGAAAAAAATCGGTTCAAGCACCCCGATTGCGCAGGGGCTGCTCGGCCACAAGCTCGGCGAGACCGTTGAAATCAAGGTGCCCGCCGGTCTGATGAAATTTGAAATCGTTGAAATCGCATTCTGATGGCCTCAATATTCAGTAAAATCGCAGCCGGGGAAATCCCGTCCTACCGGGTGGCATCGGACGACCGATATTATGCGTTCCTCGACATCAACCCGGTCGCACCGGGCCATGTCCTTGTAATCCCCCGCAAGGAGGTGAGTTACATCTTCGACCTCGACAATGAGGACTATATCGGCTTGCAGATGATGGCGAAACGTGTCGCAAAGGCGATGAAAGCGGTCATGCCATGCGAGCGCATCGGCGTTGCGGTCATCGGCCTTGAGGTACCGCACACCCACATACACCTAATCCCCATCACCAACGAAGGGGACATGAACTTCGCCAACAAGTTGTCGCTCGACCCAAAGGAAATGGAGGAAATCGCCGCACGCATCAGCGCGGAATACGACCGACAGAATGCTTGACAGCCTGTATTACGACTCCCTCGACCTGTTGAAATCACTGATTTCAATCCCTCGCCACAGTCGCGAGGAATCGAAAGCGGCCGATTTAATCGAGGGAATGTTGACACATTGGGGGTTGCCTCCTCTCCGTCATGCCAACAATGTGTGGGCAGTCGACCCGGAATATGACCCCTCACGTCCGACCATATTGCTCAACTCCCACATCGACACAGTGCGTCCAGCCACAGGCTGGACGCATAATCCATACACCCCTGTCATCGAGGACGACCGCCTTTACGGCTTAGGCAGCAACGATGCCGGCGCATCGCTCGTTTCCCTGTTGGCGGCCTACCGTGCGTTGACCACCCTCCCGCGACAAAGCAACCTCGTCTTCGTGGCATCGGCCGAGGAAGAGGTCAGCGGAAGAAACGGTCTCGAAGCAATCCTCCATACCCTCCCGCCAATCGATTATGCAATCGTTGGCGAACCCACCGGGATGAACCCTGCCGTGGCCGAGAAGGGGTTGATGGTGCTCGATGGGGTCGCTCGTGGCAAAGCCGGACATGCCGCCCGTGACGAGGGCGACAACGCCATCTATCGTGCCATCAGCGCGATAGAACGACTACGCACCATGTCGTTTGACAAGGAGTCGGAAATGCTCGGCCCTGTCAAAATATCAGTGACACAGATTGAAGCCGGGACACAACACAACGTCGTGCCTGATGAATGCCGGTTTGTTGTGGACGTACGCACTACCGATGCCTATACCAACGCCGAGACCCTTGAATTAATCAGGACATACGTTCCCGAGGTAGAACTAAATCCGCGTTCGACACGTCTCAATCCGTCAGGGATACCGACTGACAATCCCGTTGTCAGACGCGCCGTAATGCTGGGGTACAAACCTTACGGCTCCCCGACCCTAAGCGACCAGGCCCTGATGCCGTGGCCGAGCGTCAAAATCGGCCCGGGGGACTCCGCCCGAAGCCACACCGCCGACGAATACATCACCCTCGCCGAACTGCGCGAAGCCATCGAAATCTACACCCGACTCCTCTCCGGCCTGTAGAGAAGCCGCCAAATCCTTAAAAAATTGAGGATATTGCAAAACCCACAAATCAACATTGTAGGGACGCGCTAACGTGCGCGTCCTATATTGCTAAATCTATTACTTTTTTCCAGACGCGCCCGTTGGCGCGTCCCTACGATTTCTCATAAAACATCTAATCTCCCTAAGACTTCCTTTGCAACACACCTCCAACAGATACAATCCATACATTTTGTTAAAAAATGATAACAATGGATTGTTCCACCTTAATGATATTTGGGCAAAAAATGTCAACACAATTGATATTGAAACAACTTTCCCGTACAATTTCACCGTTTCACCACATTTACATCTGACAAAACGCTCAAATTCGAGCCATCCACCATTTTACTATTTTAACATATAATGCCCATTATCTCGTTAAAATTATTCTTATTTAATAATAGTGGCGTATTTTAAATATTTAATAAGGAATTTTTACCAAGATTATACTATAAAAAATTTCACAATTCAGGAAATACCAGTACTTTTACACGCTCTTTTGGACGAGCCATGTCAAATCGACCATACAGAGCACTATAATCTACCTTCGAAAAGATTGATTGATTGAATAAATAAAACTTTTAACCCTAATCATGAACAAAGCAAACGTAAAACCCGCCAGCGGCAAGCTCGGCGTGCTCGTTGTGGGCCTCGGCGCCGTGACAACAACCTTTATGACCGGCGTCCTGATGACCCGCAAAGGCCTTGCAAAGCCTGTCGGCTCAATGACACAGTATGACAAGATGCGTGTCAATGACAACGGTGTAGACAAATATCTCAAATACAACGAAATCGTTCCTATCACCGACCTCAAGGACATCGTTTTCGGCGCATGGGATGTCTATCCCGCCAACGCCTACGAGAGCGCAATCAACGCCGAAGTCCTCAAGGAAAAGGACATTGAGCCTGTAAAGGATGAACTCGTGAAAATCGTCCCGATGAAGGCAGCGTTCGACCACAACTATGCCAAACGTCTTGACGGTGACAATATCATGACCGGTAAGACCCGTTGGGAAATGGTTGAACAACTCCGCGAGGATATCCGCAACTTCAAGAAAGAAAACGGCGTTGAACGTGTCGTTGTCCTGTGGGCAGCATCGACCGAGGTATACGTTCCCGTTGACGAGAAATGCCACTACACACTCGACGCTCTTGAAGCAGCGATGAAAGCCGACGACAAGGAGCACATCGCACCATCGATGTGTTATGCTTACGCAGCATTGACCGAGGGCGCACCTTTCATCATGGGCGCACCCAACACCACCGTTGACATCCCCGCGATGTGGGAACTCGCCGAGAAGACCAAGATGCCTATCGCCGGCAAGGACTTCAAGACCGGCCAGACACTTGTGAAATCAGGTTTCGCTCCCATCATCGGCACCCGTTGCCTCGGTCTGTCGGGATGGTTCTCAACCAATATCCTCGGCAACCGCGACGGTCTCGTGCTTGACGAGCCCGCCAACTTCCGCACCAAGGAGGTCAGCAAGCTCTCGACACTCGAGTCCATCCTTGTCCCCGAAGAACAACCCGACCTCTACGGAGCCGACCATGGCACCCACACAGGTTACTATCACAAGGTTCGCATCAACTATTATCCCCCGCGCAATGACAACAAGGAGGGATGGGACAACATCGACATCTTCGGATGGATGGGATACCCCATGCAGATTAAAATCAACTTCCTCTGCCGCGACTCGATTCTCGCCGCCCCCCTCTGTCTCGACCTCGTGCTGTTGAGCGACCTTGCCGCACGCGCAGGACGTTACGGCATCCAGCGTTGGCTCAGCTTCTACCTCAAGAGCCCGATGCACGACTACACCAAGGACGAAGTTCCCGTCAACAACCTCTATCAGCAGTACACCATGCTCAAGAACGCAATCCGCGAAATGGGCGGTTACCCTGCCGACGAGAAAATCGACTGATAACAACCACAACCTGAAAAATAATGGGGGCTCCGCTGATGCGGAGCCCCCATTATTTTATCATATACGCTGCTCAACGAATCTTCATATTGCGCATACGGTAGTCGAGGTCATAAATCATATTGAGCACGTATGCCAGGCGTAAGCCACCTTTCAGCAACTGTTGCTCGATTACAGGCGTCCAGTAGGCTACCTCGTTATAGGAGATATTCTTTCCCTCGGGGAAATATTTGTAGACCTCATCGCATATCGCGATTGTCTGCTTCGCCCAGTCGTCCACTCCGCCGGCCAGCACCTCGGCAATCTGTTTCTCATCCAAGCGGTCGAGTTGCTGTTGCCACTCGGTGTAACTCCATTTGTGCCCCGACTCAGCGATTGACGAGTCCCACACCGAATGGAGATTAGTGTCTCGCCCAAAGAACTTCACTTTCACACGGTTTCCACCAAGGTCGGTGGCATGTCCCATGTGCAAGGGCTGATGAAGGTCACCCATCACGTGTATCAGTATCTTCATGGCGAGTTGCGAGTCCTCAAACGATGCCTTTCCGCTGCTAAGGATTTCATTCTGCGCTTTCAAAGCCGTGACAGCATCGCCCGAGGGATTGGCGGGGGCCTCCTCGTAACGCACACCCTCGTCCACATTCTTGTAATGCCATGTCTTGGTATAGGCATACGGCTTGGTGTGGCTTGCATTGTCGAGCCAGTTGGCCCAGTACACCATCGATTTCCCATCAAGTATTGAGTCGACGGCATGTTTAGTGACAGGGGTGAGATGCTGTTCAGCGATATAGGCCGTAACGTCATGTCCTTTCTGTCCCCATCCGAAAACAGCCATCACCGTCGCAAACATAACGGATGATAAGATAGTCCTTTTCATGTGTCAGTCATTTTTAGTTTTCACAAATTTAATCAACATTTCCCATATCCGCAAAAAGAATGCATTCCCTTGCAAATGAAAACAATTGACAATTTTAATTATCTTTGTGAAATAATTTTTAGAGTATGTTTACTTTTAATAAAGTCGTTAGAGACGTTTGAGACTTTAACCGCGAGAGAACCACTGGCATTGGATTTTTGTTAGAACTATAATCAACAATACAATAACACCATGGATAGAAGTTATCTGTTTCTGGCCGACGGATTCGAGGAAATCGAGGCGTTGACCATCCTTGACATCATGCGCCGCGCAGGTCTCGATGTCAGCACAGTATCAATCAATGAGTCAGCGGATGTCATGAGTACACATGACGTACCTGTAAAGGCCGACATGACAATCAACGATGAACAATTTGACAACGCGGGATGGTATATCGTTCCCGGCGGGCAACCCGGTTCTGACAACCTCGCGGCCTGTTCCAAGCTATCAAAGTTAATCAAACAACATGCGGCCGAAGGGAGGAAAATCGCAGCCATCTGCGCCGCCCCTGCGGTAGTCCTCGCACCACTCGGGGTGCTCAAAGGCTATGAGGCCACATGTTATCCAGGCTTCGAGGACGCACTCAAAGCCGGCGGGGCAAAGAAAATCGACATCCCGGTGGTTACCGACCGTAATATCATAACCGGCAACGGCCCCGGTGCCGCCATGGAACTCGCACTCGCGATTGTCGCCCACAATCAGGGCGAACAAGCCGCCAAGACATTGGCCGACGCCCTGCAGTACAGCAAGGACTGCTGACCAACCGACAACAAAGGTCGAAATTAGGTAGGAGGGTGTTGCAAAATTAGCAATAAAGGACGCGCCCGTTGTGAAGTGCCCCCCAAAAGTTGGACATGTTAAACACTATCCAGTTATAGAAAGAGTTCGGTATTGAACCGGACTC
>CANQZG010000018.1 GCA_947628305.1 uncultured Muribaculaceae bacterium
GTTCAGGCGTTCTTCAAAACTACGTCTCATAAAAGACCCCTAAAAGTTATTTGTCTAACTTTTAGGGGTCAGTTCATCGCGGGTTATCATCTTTTTTATTGTATTTTTGTATCATGGGATTGCGCAAGGTTATACACATCGATATGGATGCGTTCTACGCCTCGGTCGAGCAGCGGGATAACCCTTCGCTGCGTGGCCGTCCCGTGGCCGTTGGTCATGCCGAACGTCGCGGTGTCGTGGCCGCGGCGAGCTACGAGGCCCGGCGGTTCGGCGTGCGTTCGGCGATGCCCTCCACCCGCGCCAAGCGGCTGTGTCCGTCACTCATCTTTGTTCCCGGTCGCATGGATGTGTATAAAAACGTGTCACGTCAAATACATGATATTTTCCATGAATACACCGACATAATCGAACCGATTTCACTTGACGAGGCATTCCTTGATGTGACCGAAAACAAGCCGGGAATCACGCTCGCCGTTGACATCGCCCGCCAAATCAAGGCCAAAATCCGCGAACGGCTTCACCTTGTAGCGTCGGCCGGCGTATCCTATAATAAATTTCTCGCCAAGGTGGCATCGGATTTCCGCAAACCCGATGGCCTCTGCACCATCCATCCCTCGCGCGCCGAAGAGTTCATCTCGGGACTCGACATCGAATGTTTCTGGGGCGTTGGACCGGTCACGGCTAAGAAAATGCACTCCATGGGGATACATACCGGGCGTGAACTGCGGGAATGCACCCTTGAGATGCTGACACGACGGTTCGGCAAAGCTGGGCAGATATATTACAATTTTGCACGTGGCGTCGATGACCGTCCCGTGGAGGCCGTGAGAATCAGGAAATCTGTTGGATGTGAACACACCCTTGACGAAGACCTTTCAGACCCTGCCCGCATAGACCGCGAGTTACAGCTGGCCGCATGGGAACTAATCGGACGTCTATCCCGCAAAGGATTCCGTGGCAATACACTGACGCTGAAACTCAAATTTCATGATTTCACCCAAATCACACGCAGCGTGACTGTCCGCGACGAGTTGACCGATTTCGAGACCGTCATCATCGTCGCCCGCGAACTGATGGAGGCTGTCGATAAGACCAAGGCCGTCCGTCTCATCGGCCTATCCGTCTCCAATCCCCACGGGGATGACACCCCCGCCGGCCCTGCCTGGCGTCAGCTTACAATCGATTTCGACCACGACACCCCGTTCTGACACATGATGTCATCGGGGCAACCGTACTTGTCTTTGTTGGATGCTGTTTTTGGATGATTTGTGCGGGGTATTGCAAAACCGGGTAGGGTGCTGCTACTGCAGCACCGCCGATGTGAATTTATTGTTGATTCTCAATGTATTGCGGTGTGGCCATGGCCACACCCTACCTGGCTTCGACATTTAAAAAACGCGGAATCGGCCGTTGGCCGATTCCGCGTAAAGTGTTATCTTGTTTTGAATGGGAATTACATCATGCCACCCATTCCGCCCATGCCGGCACCCGGCATTGCGGGGGCAGGGTTCTCCTCTTTCTTCTCGGTGATGACGCATTCGGTGGTGAGGAACATGCCGGCGATTGAAGCGGCGTTTTCAAGGGCAACGCGGGTAACCTTGGCAGGGTCGATGACACCTGCGGCCATCAGGTTCTCATATTCGCCTGTGCGGGCGTTGTAGCCGAAGTCGGCTTTGCCCTCCTTGACTTTCTGGACAACCACGGCACCTTCGATACCTGCGTTGGCGACTATCTGACGGAGAGGTTCCTCAATCGCACGTTTGATGATGTGCATGCCGGTTGTCTCGTCGTCATTGTCTCCCTTGGCGTTCTCAAGAAGTTCCACGCAACGGATGTAGGCGACACCGCCGCCGGGGACGATACCTTCGGCGATTGCCGCGCGGGTTGCGCTCAACGCATCGTCAACACGGTCTTTCTTTTCTTTCATCTCGACCTCTGATGGAGCACCGATGTGGAGGACTGCCACGCCGCCGGCGAGTTTGGCGAGACGTTCCTGAAGTTTCTCGCGGTCATAGTCGCTGGTTGTCTGCTCGATTTGAGTCTTGATTTGACCGACACGTGCAGCAATCGCGTCTTTCGCGCCCGAACCGTTGACAATGGTTGTGTTCTCCTTGTTGACGGTCACTTTCTCGGCACGGCCGAGCATGTCGAGTGTCGCGCCCTCAAGTTTCATGCCCTTTTCTTCAGAAACGACAACGCCACCTGTCAGCACTGCGATATCTTCGAGCATCTCCTTGCGGCGGTCACCGAAGCCGGGGGCTTTGACGGCGCATATTTTCAATGAACCGCGCAGACGGTTGACAACCAAAGTGGCGAGGGCCTCCTGGTCGACATCCTCGGCGATAATCAACAAGGGGCGTCCGCTCTGTGCGGTTGCCTCCAGGATTGGGAGCATGTCCTTGAGGTTGGAAATCTTCTTGTCATAGATGAGGATATAGGGAGAATCCATCTCGCACTCCATTTTCTCGGTGTTGGTCACGAAGTAGGGCGAGATATAGCCACGGTCAAACTGCATACCCTCGACGATATCGACGGTGGTTTCAGTGCCCTTTGCTTCATCGACAGTGATTACACCCTCTTTCTTGACTTTCTTCATGGCCTCGGCGATGAGGTGGCCGATGGCCTCGTCGTTGTTGGCCGATACACGTGCCACATCCTCGATTTTCTTGAAATCGTCGCCAACTTCCTCGGCCATGCCTTTGATGCCGTTGACAACGATTGCGACAGCCTTGTCGATACCGCGCTTGATGTCCATGGGGTTGGCTCCGGCTGCGACGTTCTTGAGACCTACGTTGATAATCGACTGTGCGAGGACGGTTGCGGTTGTTGTTCCGTCACCGGCGTCGTCGCCTGTCTTGGAGGCCACCTCCTTGACGAGCTGTGCGCCTACGTTCTGGAACGGGTCTTCCAGCTCGACTTCACGGGCTACCGACACACCGTCCTTGGTGATGTGGGGTGCGCCGAATTTTTTCTCGATAATCACATTACGACCTTTCGGGCCAAGGGTGACCTTGACTGCGTCGGCGAGTGCGTCAACGCCTTTTTTCAGCTCCTCGCGAGCCTTGATATCAAATTTTATTTCTTTTGCCATGTTTTTTTAATTTTAAAGATTGATTATTTGGTTATAATCGCGAGAATGTCGCTTTGACGCATGATGAGGTATTTCTCTCCGTCATACTCGATTTCAGTGCCGGCATACTTGCCGTAGAGCACGGTATCGCCGTTCTTGACAACCATTTCTTCATCTTTGGTGCCATTGCCTGCGGCGAGAACCTCGCCTTTCAAAGGTTTCTCTTTGGCTGAATCGGGGATGATTATACCGGCCATTGTCACCTCCTCGGCGGCACACGGCTTGATTAAAACTCGGTCAGCTAACGGTTGGATGTTCATAACCATTGATATTGTTAAATTGATTAAGAAGCTGTTTAAAAATATCTGTTAAATAGAGGCGGGTGGTTTTTAGGTAATTTTGATTTAAGTCGCGGGAGCATAGCGAACTATGAGACCAAGACGCGAATCAAAATTAACAAAAAGCAGCCGGACAATATTTAAAATGCATTGCAAACAGCGGTTAAACATTAAATTAACAAAACTGCATGAATCAAGTTACCCGAAGTCTCGCGTCTTTAAGCGTCTTTGCCCCTTTGGCGCAGTCACGTAGCTCGCTACGCTCCTTTGCCCGCATGGACAAAACCATCTTAAATCCGCGACCTCTATTTAACATAGATTTTTAAACAGCTTCTAATGTTAATGATTTTTCTGTTAATTGAAATAGCATATTCCGTGCCAAACGTCCCGGAATGACATTTTGACAGATAAAATGACATAGCCGGACAATGGCATGTCCGGCTATGTAACAATAAGAGATTGTTTAAAGTTTTCTCATAAGAATTTTTAAGAGCTAAATCGGCGGTTAATGTTCGGCGGGGAGCGACGACCCGATTGCCTGTCGTGACTCGGCCATCAGGGTGTCGATGTCATGTCCGTCGCCAGACGGGTGCAATGCCGGATGGATTGTCAGAGTGATGTGCCCCGGCCGTGGCAGTTTCTTGAACCGCGGCATGACGGCGAATGCGCCGTCAATTGTTATTGGGACTACCGGGAGGTTGAACTCGACCGCGAGTTTGAATGCCCCTTTTTTGAAACGTCGCATCTTGCCGTCCCACGTGCGTGCGCCCTCCGGGAACACGACCAGCGACATGCCGCCGCTAAGTTGTTTCTCGGCGCGTTGCATCGTGCGTTTTACCGATGCCGGTGAGGAGTTATCCACATATATCTGCCCTGACACCTGGCATGAATATCCGACCATGGGGATGCTGCGGAGTTCCTTTTTCATCAGCCAGCGGAAGTTGTGACCGAGATAACCGTAGATTGAGAAAATGTCGTATGCCCCTTGGTGATTGGCCACGAAAACGTAGGATGTCTTAGGGTCGATGTTCTCGCGCCCTTTGACCGTAACCTTTACAAATGTCAGGACGCAGAACACGCGTGCCCATATAACTGCGGGCCAGTAACCCCACCAGCGTCCGCCACCCGCCATCGAGCCGATGATTGTCACGGAGGCGGTGATGATTGTGGCGACAAGAAGCAACGGGGCCATTATAAGTGCCTGGTATATGCGGTAAAGGTAAAGCATTTGTTAGAGGATGTTTAATAATCAATGTTAAATTGGCAATGATGAATCTTTTAGGAAAATTGCAGATTGACATGAGGGAGCGATGCGGGCATCGTGACCGAGTGGCAACTGCGATTTAACAAAAGAGGCATCATTGAGAAATGTAAAAAATTATAATTAAAATGAGATTGCAGATTGATTACCGCTGACTCGGTTTCCGTGTCTTTTGAGCGTCTTTCGCCCGTCGTTTCAGTCACATAGCCCGCTATGCTCCCTCAACTCCCGGCGAAATCCATCTCAAAATACCCGGTTGCCAATTAACAGTGATTTTTAAACAACCTCTTATTTTCGTATAATCGTTTTAGTGGCCTTGACAGAGCCGTCGGCATGGCGGGTGAGTTTGATGTAAACGCCATTATCGGGTTCGCTCACTTTCTGGCCGTTCAGGTTCAGGTATTCGGTCGATATGACCGGGCTGTCGCCTCCTATCGCCTCTATGCCGCTCTGGCGGAACACATGGGTTGCGATTTCGGAATAGGTGGTGTTGTCACCGTCCTTGTACACGGCCCTTACACCGATGGAATCCATGTCATCAAGGAAGAAAACAAATATATACCCGTCGCCGAAGTTATATATCAGTTCGCTGCCGAAATTGTAAGGTATGTCAGTCATGTCAGCGTCATGCCCGTAATCTTCGGCCTTGAATGTATAGAGATTGCCGTTCTTGAATATCTGGTAATATAGTTTAGACTGGTCGAGCGGATTGCCCTCGGTGTCAACAGCCTCAAGTGTGAAACCGAGCGCACCCATGCCTTCCTCGGGCGTCCAGGCTTCAGTCCCTGCGGATGATGTGTCTATTACAGGAGTCGCCGGCGTGCGTGTCTTTTCGATATAGGGTGTCATAACGGCGTCGATGAGCACGCGGTTGTCATGGTATGACACGGTTTCGTTGCCGAGGCTTGTGAAGATTGTACCGTCGGCGGCGTACCCTTCAGCGGTCTTGGTGATGGAGAAAGGCGATACAAGTTGTTTGTTGTCGGATGACAGGCCGGTCACGTATGTGAGGTAACCCTGTACCACACCGGTGTATGTCGCAGGTATTGACACTGTGCCGTCCTTCATCGTCCCTTTGACCCATGCATCGGGTAGGAACGGGTTCAGGCCGTTGAACCATACATCGTCCCCGTCAGTCCCGATGGCTATCACGCTGTTGCGTGATTCATTGTCGCCAGTCTTGTAATTCATCACATATCGGCGCGATTGCAACCCGGCGGGTGGCGTTAGCGGTTTGTTATCAACGGTTTTGTAGGAGATTCCTTGTTCGGCATAGCCTACGAATGCGCCGTTGCCGTTAACCATTCCCACGACACCCGTGAATTGTTTCAGGGCGGCATTAGTGGCGTCAGGTATTATCTGTACAAGGCGGTTGTCCTCCCATTTCATACGTAGGTCGCAGTTGGATTCATCGACACTGAACGTTACAGTCGAGCCGTTTAACGATGGGGTCAACTGGGCGATGTATATGTCGGTGGTACTGCTGTGGTAGACGTGTTGGGGAAACTTGAATGTAACGGAGCCGTCGGTCTGTACGTCACCTTTCACCCAATAGGTGATGGACGAGTCATATTCGCTCATCATGTTGCGGATATATACTGCGTCGTCGGTGCGGACCATTGCGCCGGCATAGCCGTTGTTGTCCGACATCGAGGCTACCGCCGAACTGTGCACGAGCCAGGTCTTGGACGATGCGCAATACAACGGGTCGGTGAGTGTCCCTGTGGGGGTGGCCGTGATGATTTCAGTGTTGGTGGCCGTGATTTCGCAGGGTGCGGATGATGGCGCGAGCGTCACTGTGGTCGGCGACACGTTGTCCGAGGCGTTCATGGCTTGAAACGCAGCGACGATTATTAATACAAGGGTAGAGATTTTCTGCATAAGCAATAGCTTTAATTTATGTTATAATGTGATGTATTCTCGACAAAGATACACAAATTTTGTATCTTTGTGTCGCATATTGAAACTGAATTGTTTTAAAATCGGACATTATACACTGAATTATCACATTTTTAGTAACTGTTCATGATTAATTTATACTATATGCAAGATTTATTTCGAGGGAAAATCGATGATTGAAAAGGGAGTTTATAGATATAAACGACCGATGAAAACATTGATTTTGACCGAAATAAAGCTGCAGAGAGTATGAAAGATAAACATGAGAGTTGCTTAGAGATAATAATATCGTTTAATCTTGAACAGTTACATAACATCTAATATATCAGAATCAATGAAGAAAAAAGTATTGAACCTCTTTATGCTGGGGCTCGTGGCCTTTATGCCCGCTATCATGTTGTCATCATGTGGTGATGACAAAGATGAACCCGTCGAGCCGGAGAAACCCGAGAACCCTGATAACCCTGAACCGCCCGACACCCCGATAGCCACTGATGTCGCTATGGAAACAACTTGGGAGGCCTATTATTTCAAACCCAATTACAATGACGACCCCGCTAAGCCTGATTACGGGAACTATTATATTGAGCTTTTAAAAGGGAAGGCCGGTATGGAGGGGATGCATTCCTACCCGCTTAACGAGGGTGATTACATACTCTGCCTGGATTTCGCTGCGGCTCATTCGGCCGACCATCACAACCCGGTTCTCCCTGAAGGTTCATACCGGGGTGTGTCGGCATTTGATACCGATGTCAATACCGACAAGACGTTTTCGCTTGTGAACACGATGGCGTTGTACAATCTCGGTCTTACCGACGATGGTGCGACCCGCATCAAATATATAAAATTCAAGAGCGGTACAATAGATGTGAAACACACCGCTGCCGGTTACAGCTTTGACTGTCACTTCAAGGGACAGTCAGATGACACCGACTGGCATTTCACATTTGAAGGTGCGGTCGATATCGAGGACCAAAGCGCAATCGATGATAACGAATGGGGATTTGTGGCTGACATAAATGTCGCTCCCAAGTTGGTTACTAAAGCGGTGTTTGATTACTCCGACAAAGGATATACCAATATAATGCTGCGGTGTTTTGATGCCGATATAACCTACGATGGTTTGCATGTCAGTGCTCCGGGAAACAAACTTCAGTTTGAACTTTGTGTGCCGTTCGGTGGCGACATTGTCGGGACTCACAAAGCCGGTAGTTATAACGTTGTCGGTTCGTTCACCAAAGGGGAACGTTTCGGCGCGGGTGCTCTCGGCTCTTATTGCGAGCGTGTGATGGATAACCTTAATGTGCGTTATGCTCTTGTCACCGAGGGAACGTTGACAATAACCAAGGCCGACGGGGACAACTACCATATCGTGGCCGACTGCAAGACTCCCGAGGGGCGTCCTGTGAAAATGGATTACACCGGTCCGGTGAAAAACCATGAGAAACGTGAATATCCCACGACAAATCTTAATGCCGATGTGGCGTTCAACGCCAAGGCTTGTACCGATATACAATATTTCGGGGATTATTACGAGAATGGTACTTTCAATTATGTATTTTTCCTTGCCGATGAAAACAATATTGTCGCCGTAGACATGCTTGCAGCCACGGGTGGTACAACCGCGCTTCCCGTCGGGACTTACACTATCGGCGATGATAAAAAAGCGGGTAGCGCCCTTGTGGGTTCTGCCACAGAGGAGAGCATAACGCCGTCAGCCTATGTCAGATATGATGGCAATAACACAATGACTGACTATGCCGTGTTCAAGGCCGGGTCTATAACAATCACCCGCGAAGGGGAGATGTACACCTTTGTATATGACTTCAAGGACAGTGTTGACGGCAATGCTCACCGCATCCACGGGTCGGTCACCACTGCTTTGCCGGTAATCAACGATGCAACCCAGCCGGCATCAGGCCCTGCGTTGCTGCGTGCACGCAAGGGTACGTTCCATGCGCCGAATGGAAAATATGTGGCCCCGGTTCATCTGTTGCACCGTCGCTGATAACGATAATAAACAATAATAACACACCCCGCATGCGATTCATTTATCACGCATGCGGGGTGTGTTTGCTGTTATGCTTGTGTCGGGTCTATTTGAAATTTTCGGCAAACTCGTTCACATGCTGTAGTATTTCTATGTCGGTGTCGGTCAACTCGATGTCGCGGCGTGCCATCACTCGGCGTGCCGTGTCTATGAACCGATGGAAAGAGACATCGCTGAACCCTGAAGCCGAGCCGTCCTGGAATGATGCCACGAAGTTGCGCGGAAAGCCGGTGCCGTGGATGTTACATCCCACGCCCACGACTGTCGCGGTGTTGAACATCGTGTTTATGCCTGCCTTGGAATGGTCGCCCATGATAAGACCGCAGAACTGTAGTCCTGTAGGCAGGAAACGGTGGGTCGGGTAGTTCCACAGTTTTATCGGGGTATAATCGTTCTTTAGATTGGACGCCGTGCATCCTGCGCCGAGGTTGCACCATTCGCCAATCACGGCGTTGCCGAGGAAACCGTCGTGCGCCTTGTTGGAGAATCCTGTCATGACAACGTTGTTGAGTTCGCCGCCGACCTTGCAATGCGGTCCGAGGGTGGTCGCGCCGTAGATTTTGCTCCCCATGTTCACCACTGAGCCGTCAAGCATGGCGAAGCCTCCGCGTATGTGGCTTCCCTCCATCACTTCGCATCCGTGGCCTATGTAGACCGGGCCGTGCGTCACGTTAATTGTCGCGCAGTTGAGCGTGGCGTCGTTCTCAATGAAAAGGTTCTCGGGAGAGCCGATTAAGGTACAGTTGGACGGTAGCGGAGCCGATGTTCGCCCGGCTGTAAGTGTCGTGAAGTCATCGGCGAGTGCCACTCCGTTTAGCATGAATATGTCATACAGATGGTTTATCGCGGTGACATCACCCTGGAATCGGCGGTGGGTGAGCGATGATGTGTCATCGAGGTCATCGCGGTTTCCCCGTAATGCGATGAGGGTGTCGTTATGATAAAGAGCCTCGCCGGCTTTCAACGAGACTATTGCCTCGGAAAGGGACGGCGAGGGAAGCAGATTACCGGCGATGAAGATGTTATCGCCGTCGGGTGTGTCTGCCGATGGGTATTTTGTCGATAGGTATTCGCGTGTGAGCAATGAATGGTCGCTGGGGATGGCGCGCCGCCATTTCTCACTGATTGTCATGATGCCACACCGTAACAAAGCGACGGGGCGGGTCAACGTCAGGGGAAGAAGATTTTCACAGGCTTCCTGCGGGTCAAAAAGTATTATGCTTGTCATATGTCATACATTTGCGTGTTGGTTCACGCAAATGTACTATAATTTTCTGACACGTACCGCGACCGATGTGTTGAATTTAACATCGCCGCTCGATGACTCTTTGTAAGATATAGATTCAGTGGGGGAGCACTCTATGTCTCCTGCGCTTGATGCACGTGCGTCTATTTCCTTGACTTGGAACTGTGATGCCTTTATGTCGCCTGAAGATGACGCTTTCAAGAATGCCTTCTGGGCCGCTCCTCCTTTGATTTTGATGTCCCCGCTGCTGGTGGCTGACGCATTGAGTACACGGCATGACAGCTCGTCAATCTTGATGTCGCCCGAAGAAGACGCCGATAGGTTCACGGCCGAAGCCTTGATGGTTGACACCTTTATGTCGCCTGAACTTGAGGTGGAGAACTTGATTTCGCTTCCGTCAGGAGCGATGAGCCCGTCATTTATATATATGTCGCCCGAGGATGATGCCGAGAATGCCGAAAGGGCGGGGGCTGACAACGACACTATTATGCGTTCCTTGTCACGCAGCCTGATATTGTTTACCCCCTGCATGTAAGCCTTGAGCGTGCCGTTGGATACTGTCACTTTTACGTTGTCAATGTATCGCGCCGGGGCATGGACTGTAACAGGGGAATAGGATGACGTCTGGGTGTAGTAGATGTCAATTGCGCTTGATGTCGAGATGGCGGTGTATCCCGACAGATTGAGAGTGCGGGCGGCGGTGCGGTGCGAATCCCCGTCATTGCTGTATCCCGATATTGATACCGAGCTTGACGAACGGTCGCTGCCGGTCGAGCACGCTGGCAGCGTTGATGCCACGAGGACAAGGGCGATGATTGTCTTGAGATGTTTCATTTGCGTTATATGATTTCTGTTTTGTATTAAGAGTATGTTGAGTTTTAACAGTTGAATTTTTATAGGCAGATTTCGAGACAGTTGCGAGTCGCGGGTGAGGAGTGTATCGAGATACATGACGAGCGAGGGACTCGGAAATGGCCGGAAGATGCCGTCAAGGAGTCCTCGATGCGGTCTCTTGGACGCTTTTGCCCCTTTGCCTCGGTCGCGATGCCCGCATCGCTCCCTCGACTGCATGGCCAAAGTCATTCCAAGACTCCGCATAAAAATTTCTAACTGTTAAATCTCAACATACTCTAAAGACGCATCAATTGGCATCTATGTTACAGAATAGGGAATCAAAATAAGCGCAATTAACTAAAATTAACCCACCACAACCTCCAATTATGGTCAGATATATTCTAATGCATCAATCGATATTGACGGTTGTTTGTCGCTGATTGGGATATAATGGATTTCCATGGATGAAAAGATGCCACGCTCTCCTAAAGGCAATCCTTTTAATTCATGGTAATCGGTCGGTTGGACTGTGGTTGAGAATTTTCGGCCTCGTATTAATAAATCAGTTACAAATTCTGCATCGGTTTTGTACTTTGAACGCTTAGGCAGGAACATTGCTTTCTGTAAATCCCGTATATATGACGGGTTGGGTTCATGGGATACGATGAATCCTTTGACAATGAAATCCTCGCATCGGTAGCAAGGCAACAGATGCAGGAGCATGTTTATTTTTAGATAGGACGAGACTAATTGTGTTGAAGCGTGAAAGATGTCGCTGGAATCAAACGTAGATTTCAATTCTGTAAGAAAAAGATATTTCTTTCCGTCTTTTTCAAAAATCATTATTCCGTCACAATCCTCATGGAATATCTTCGGGGAGTCTGATTGCTGAAAGAACGATGTCATGTCTTTGGCGATGACAGGGTCTATGACTTGGAAATCGGAATTATACCACGTGACTGATTTTACTTTTGCCCCTCTATCGGACTCTACTATTGTGGCGTTGTTATTTTTCAGGCATGTGTTTTGCCGATATTTTGGTAGTAATTCACCTAATGAATCATGAATTGCCATATCCCATCATTTTTGATAACTCATCATATAATAGGAATTCATCGTTTATGACCTTATAGAACGATTCAAATGGAATTTCATCATTCTCTATGACGTTAAGGGGTCTGATTCGTGAATGGCCATTGTCGGCGCGTTCTAATATGTAAGCTCCTATGTTCCTTGCATTTAAAAGGCATTCTTTAGATATGCCAAATTTTTTCAGAAGTTCATTGAATGCCATCGTTTGGTTTTCGGGGATATTTGCCGATGCGGTATATAGTTTTATCAGGGTATTCAATCTTTTGATGAAGTAATCGCTATGGGTGGTGATTTGCATGTAACCGCCATGACCGATGAAATAACTTACGAGGTCAGCCAGTTTCTCCTGACGGGCGGGGTGTAGATGCGCTTCGGGCTCCTCAAGTAGAATGGATGAGCCTGTTATGGGAAATTTGTTTAAGAATAATGTGAATGGCGATAGTTCTTTTATGGATGATGCCGCAGCCGTCAGCGGGATGGATGTACCGTCCATCATTTGGTAGATGATACGGTCTTCCTCCTGCTTAAGTCTTCCGAGATTGACATCGTTGAGACAAGTTTCGACCTCTGATGAAATGGGCTCCGCACTCGTCAGGGGTTTGGCTAAATCAGCCTTTAGGTTGAAAAATTCATGATACATTCCAGAACGGAATACCGGACGTTCTGAAAGTTCCATCAAAGAACCACGTGATGTGGGCATGAGGTAAGCTCTTTTGAGTTCGGAATGGCTGTCAAATACCGAATTACGTAACGTGGCTTTCAATAAGGCAGAAAATGGTCTTGCGAAAATGGGGGCGTCATCGTGGGTAATGACGTTGTACAGATATCGGTCTAATGTTATACGGCGATATAATTCTTCATGTCCTTCCAGACCGCTTAATTCATCAGTGATTGTAAATGTAAGAAAGTCTTTGGAATAAGGGAATTCTATTTTGATGTCCCCTTTTAGGCTGTCCTGGCCTATAAGATAGCCGAGGTATTCGACTGCATCCTTGTTTATCCAATCGAAAAGTTCCTTTGTCGGTATCGAGAAACTACGCTGGTTGGCTTCTTTCGCTTGTTTTGAAAGGGGTAATATATGTTTCTCTACAAATGAGTCTATTCTTGAGTCAAGCAACAGATTATACACATAAAATATCAAGAACGCAGTGTAGCTTTTGCCAAGTCCTGATTCTCCTGACAAAATTACTAAAGGGGTTACAGTTATTTCTGAATTGCGTATAGGCCCTAATTCATTTATCTTTAATGTAATCCGATTCATTGCTTAACAGATGTGGTGTTGACAAGGTGCTAACAAAGATAGTGCTCCTTGTGTGTATGTGAGTGCAATTGTGCGGGGAAATTTTGCATCACAATGTTAAATAAATGAAAAAATGGGGTGTGGGTGTTATTCTTTGACGCCGTAGGCGAGGTCGCCGGCGTCGCCGAGACCCGGGACGATATAGGAGTGGGCGTTGATTTCGTTGTCAATCGCCCCGACCCACACTGTGGTCTTGTCGGCGGGAAACGTGCGTTTCACGTAATCAATGGCCTGTCGGGATGCAATGACGGAGGCAACATGTACATGGGCGGGTTCGCCCTTGGTGAGCAACGCACGGTAGCTGAGTTCCATCGATGCGCCTGTGGCGAGCATCGGGTCGGCGAGAATCAGAGTCTTGCCGTCGAGGCGGGGCGAGGCGATGTATTCGATGAAGATATCGAAATTCTCTTTCTCCTTGTATTTTCGGTAGGCCGATACAAATGCGTTGCCGGCGTGGTCGAAGTAGTTGAGAAATCCTTGGTGAAAGGGGACACCGGCGCGGAAAATCGTACCGAGAACGATGTCTTCGTCAAGAACCTGGCACGGGGCGACGGCAAGAGGGGTCTCCACGTCCACGGTTTTGTAATGGAGTCGGCGGGAGATTTCAAATGCCATGATTTCACCGATGCGTTCAAGGTTGCGGCGAAAACGGAGCATATCCTTCTGGATGTTTACATTGCGGAGTTCTGCCATGTATTGGCTCACAAGTGACGGGGTCTCGGCAAAATTGATGATTTCCATTGTGGGGCATTATTTGTTTCTAATGCAAAATTACACATTATTTTGTAAATTTGCATTCTGAAAATGATGTAATCCATTATGATAACGCAGGAACAACTCAAGCAGACAGTGGAGCGCAAGGACGCATTGAAACGTTATCTTGACATTGACTCCAAGAAAATACAAGTGGAGGAGGAGGAACTCCGCACTCATGTGCCCGATTTTTGGGAGCACCCCAAAGAAGCGCAGGCCCAGATGAAGAAAATCAAGGATTTGCAGGCATGGATTGACGGTTACAAGGATGTCGAGAAAGCGGTCGATGAGCTGTCAATCGGCTGGGACTTCCATAAGGAGGGTCTGGTCGAGGAGGCCGAGGTCGATGCGATGTATGCCGATGCTTTGGCTAAAATCGAGACCCTTGAACTCCGGAACATGCTTCGTCGCGAGGAGGACAAGCTCGGCGTCGTGCTGAAAATCAATTCGGGCGCGGGTGGCACCGAGAGCCAGGACTGGGCCTCGATGTTGATGCGCATGTACCTGCGTTATTGTGAGAAGGCCGGCTACAAGACTTCAATCGCCAATATCCTTGACGGTGACGAGGCCGGTATCAAGTCATGCACCATCAATGTCGAGGGCGATTTTGCCTACGGATACCTCAAGAGCGAGAACGGGGTGCATCGTCTTGTACGCGTGTCCCCCTACAACGCGCAGGGTAAACGCATGACTTCGTTTGCATCGGTGTTTGTGACCCCGTTGGTCGATGACACAATCGATGTCAAGGTTGAGCCGGCATTGCTGTCCTGGGACACGTTCCGAAGCGGTGGCGCGGGAGGTCAGAACGTCAACAAGGTGGAGTCGGGTGTGCGTCTTCGTTATCAGTTCACCGACCCCTATACAGGCGAGCAGGAGGAAATCCTCATAGAGAATACCGAGACTCGCGACCAGCCTAAGAACAAGGAGAACGCCTTGCGCCAGTTGCGTTCGATACTATATGACAAGGAACTTCAACACCGTCTCCAGGAACAGGCTAAGGTCGAGGCCGGCAAGAAGAAAATCGAATGGGGTTCGCAGATTCGCAGCTACGTGTTCGATGACCGCCGTGTCAAGGACCATCGCACCGGTTTCCAGACCTCTGATGTCAATGGGGTCATGGACGGCGATATAGATGGTTTCATTAAGGCTTATCTGATGGAATTTGCTTCAGAGGAAGAATGAAACAGTCCCTTACAATAATAAAGGTCGGGGGCAAAATTGTAGAGGAACCCGCGACCTTGTCAAGGTTGCTTGAAGACTTTTCGGCTTTGCCGGGACTTAAGATACTTGTGCACGGTGGAGGTCGGTCGGCCACTGCGGTTGCCGCACGTCTTGGTGTGGAGACCCGCATGGTTGACGGACGTCGTGTGACCGATGCCGAGATGTTGCGGGTCGTGACGATGGTCTACGGGGGACTTGTGAACAAAAACATAGTCGCCGGGTTGCAGGCCCATGGGGTCAACGCGCTCGGCGTGACCGGTGCCGACATGAATCTGTTGCTTAGCGACAGGCGTCCTGTCAAGGATGTTGACTATGGATTCGTTGGGGACGTAAAGGCGGTTGACACCGATGGATTCGAGCGGTTGCTTGGGATGGGCGTGGTGCCTGTTGTCGCCCCGTTGACTCACGATGGTCGCGGTTCGCTTCTCAACACCAACGCCGACACAATGGCCGGAGAGACAGCCAAGGCACTCGCGTCGCGATATGACGTGACGTTGGTCTATTGTTTCGAACGTCCGGGCGTTCTCACCGATGAGGCCGACGATGCCTCGGTGGTGTCGCATCTGACACCTGAACTTTATGTCCGGCTTAAGGCTGACGGGACAGTCTCGGGCGGCATGATTCCCAAGCTCGATAACGCGTTCGCCGCCCTTGCCGGCGGAGTGAAAAAGGTGGTCATCACCTGTGCGTCGGCGATTGCCGACCCCGATGCCGGTACCGCCGTCACGGTTGCCAATTAACAGTGATTTTTAAACAACCGCTAAACAACCTCTGAAGAACCATAGTAAAACACCTTGCCATGAAACAGACAATAGTGCCTGATAAACAGACCGTAGAGGAAGCGTTAAAAAACCGCACATATTTTGTAGATTTCTACCAGCGGGAATATGTGTGGAGTAAAGAGACCGTTGATGTACTTCTCCGTGATATATTCTATTCTTTCGAACTTTCATACGAATTGTATAAGGATTCGGAGCTTACGCCCGAGGTGCTGGAGAAATACAATTGGTATTATCTAAATATCTTCATTACCAATAACGTCAATGGAAAGTCTTATATAGTCGATGGACAGCAGCGGCTTTCAACACTGACACTGATTGCTACCAAGTTATACCATCTCGTTGATGACGAGGACTTGAAGGATGCTTTGAAAGCGTGCATTTACAGCAAGGATAAGTGGAAAGGCAGCGTGTTCAATATCGACCATGGAAAAAGGGTCGGTGTGATGAACGCCATATTAAAGGATGCTGACTATGGCGAGACATTTAAGAACAAGACCGAGGAAACTCTCATAAACCGATATGCCGACATCTCTCGTTATTTTGATACTAAAGGAATGGATGCCGTTAAACTAAGGACATTCGTCCATTATTTCCTTGAGAGACTGGTGCTCGTCGAACTTACGATTGAAAAGGATGACACCCCGATGATTTTTGAGGTCATAAACGACCGCGGGGAGGCCTTGAAGCCGTTTGAGATTTTAAAGGGTAAGCTGATTGGAGCGTTGTCCAAGGATGACACTTACGACTTCTCGTCGCTGTGGGATGGGTCTATGGAGCGTCTGTTTGATATTCAGGATGATTTTTTCATCGACTATATCAAGTCTCAGTTCATTTTCAAGCGCAACACCAAGGTCGAGATGGCTATAAACCAGGCCTACCACCGATACCTTTTCGAAAGCAATGAAATCGCCGAATCCCTTGGTTTCCGCAAGCATGACAAGAAACAGATTGACAATGTCAAGGATTTTATAAAATCAAGGCTTGAGTATTACAGTTCATTGTACTCCCGCATCAGGCGTAATGACAATGAGTATCTTGAATATCTCAACACAATCAATACGTTCCAGGGGCAGTATCAGATAATAATGGCCGCATGCGACATTGATGACCCGCAGGAGAATGACAAAATAGTCGCGATAGCCATGGAATATGACCGTCTGTATGTGCTGCTAAGGCTCAATGGGGCATACGACAGCAATTCGTTTCAGGAGATTTCCTATTGTCTGAACGAAGCGGTCAAAGGCCGTGGAGTGGATGAATATCGTGGTATTTTTGATGGAATGCTGCTCTCGACCCTTCGCCAAAAGAAAAACCGGGAAGCAAGGTCGCTTCTTGAGTACGGCGAGTTCCTTAAAGCCAACTATACCAATCTTGACACCCGTTTCATGCGTTATCTTCTTGCCCGTGTGGAGAAATATGTATGTCAGCAATCGGGACGTGATATGCAGTCATCGGTCAAGGAAATCTCGACACGCACGGGTTACAAGACCGGCTACCATATAGAGCACGTATTGAGCAATAACGATACTAACCGCGCCTATTTCGGGAGTGAAGAAGAATTTGAGACGCGGCGTAATCAACTCGGCGGTCTGCTCCTGTTGAAGGGTCTTGACAATATATCTTCAGGCAACGAGGAGTACCCCGACAAATTGAAAACCTACAGTGCCGGCCTTGTGTGGGGACATTCGCTCTGCAAGGAATTTTATCACACCAATAAGGACTGGGACGCTTTCAATGACCGCCTTGAGGGTGTTTGTGGCATGAGAATCAAGAGTTACGACCGATTTGATGCGCAGGCTCTTGAGGAACGCAACAGTCTCCTGTATAGCTTAATCAAGGAAATCTGGGATGTCAAGGATTGACATGGGGAAGATGGCGTTACCTTAAATCAAGACAGACTCTTAGAGCATGTTAAATTCAAACATACTCTTGGCCTCAATGGAATCTCTCGCGGAGTTGGTAGGTCTTTTCGCGAAGGTATTGGCCGAGGGCTTCGGGTGACTCGCTGTATTTCGCCTGTTCTTCGACCGAGATTGGCTCGCCGATGCTTACGTGGATTTCTTTGCCCACTTTGCGCCACACCTCGGCGGGTAACCGCAGGGAGCGTGCGGGCCAGCATGCATGTCCAAGGAAGTTGAACCACCAGCTGTTGCTGCCGTGGAAGTAGATGGGTATCACAGGGACTTTGGCTTTCTGGATAAGTTGCAGGATGGTTTTCTGCCAGGGGCGGTCCTGTAGTCGGCCTCGCCAGTTGGTTTTGCTCATCGCTCCCGCCGGGAAGAAGCCGATTGGTTCGCCGTCACGCAACAGGCGCATCGCCTGCCTGATTCCGTTGACCGACACTTGCCGTTTCTTGGGGTCGTTGGAGGCCCAGGCATCCACGGCGATGAAGTTGGGGCGCATGGCTGTGATTTTATTGAGAATCATATTGACCATGACGCGGAATTTGGGCCGTCGCGAGCCAATGAGGTGAATGAGTGTTATGCCGTCAAGTGCGCCGAACGGGTGGTTGCTGACAGTTATGAATGCCCCTTTGGGGAGATTGTCAAGTATCTCCTCGTTGTCGATGCGCAGTTTGATGTGGAATTCCTCTAATAAAAGGCGTCGGCAAAATTCAGGGCCAGGGGTGTCGCAGCATTTGGCGTGGACGGCGTTTACCTTGTCGACCGACAGGAAATGAAGCAGCCAGTTGACGAGCTTTTCGTGCCCGTCGAGTTTAGGCGCCATTTGTCTCAAATCATCGTAGTTAAGGACATCGGGGCGTATTTCGTTTTCTTCAGTGGTCATTTGTCAGAGATTGTTATATAGTTGGTGTATCGGTTGATGAAACGGCTGAATGCCGGGATTTTCATCAGTACGTATTCAAACAGCAGGAATCCCGCCACGGCGCAGAGGATACCCCCGCACACGTCTATTATATAATGATGGGATGTGTACACGGCTGTGAACCATATCCCGAGAGTGATTACCGCTAAGGTTATTTTCCACGCAATCCCGACACGGGAACGCAGTGAGTAGATGAATGCTACGAGCGTGTAGGACGAATGTAGGGACGGTAGTGCCGCGAACACATTGGAGTTGCGGGCATATAACCCGTGGAAGATGTTCAGGCCGGTCATGGAGTCGAATGCGCCGAGTCCTGCGACCTCTCCGGGGGTGTTTAAAATCGGTTCAAACCCGTGGTAGGCGACATACCATGGCGGCGCGGCGGGATGGATATAATAGAATGTAAATCCAATCAGGTTGACAAGGAGGAATACCAGGGCAAAATGCAGATAACTGCGTTGCTCGCCTTTAAAATATAACCACAGACCGAAAAATATAGGCACGGGCACCCAACACAGGTAAAATATACCCGACATGAAATCCATAAACGCTGTGGTGTGACGAGCGAAAAACTCGTTGGGCGTCAATATGCCCCATTCTGTTGTACTGATTCCGAACAATGACTTCTCGACAAGATAGAGGTCCTGGACGTCTATTGGGTTCACCTTGTAATTGGGCAACAGGTTCATCCAGTCGTAGGAGATGCCGAAAAGACAAAACGGGATAAGGGCGACGACAAGCCGTCGTGACGCGGGATTGATATAAAACAATACGGCTATCAGGAGTGCCATCACGACATGTTCGGGACGGAACCCGATGAACAGGACGGTCACGGCGAGCCATAGCGCAAGTGCCACGCAGCACCAGGCCGATTCCTTGGCTGTCGGTAGTTTGATGTTCATTTCTGCCGGTTCAGGAGGGCGCGACGGCAATGGTTTATACGGGCGAACGCCGTCATGTTGGCAAACACGGCAATCACTCCCATCGCGATGATGAGAATCAAGTTGGGGTCGAACCCGTTCGCCGGGTCGATGTTCATCCCTGTTATGCCTGTCGCGAGTGCGGCGAGACTTGTCACCACGACGCGTTCAGGGCGTTGCATGAACCCGATTTTGCACTCTATGCCGAGACCCTCGGCACGGGCGCGGACATAGCTCACCATGATACTGCCCACAAGGGCGAGGAACGTGATAAGCGCGCCGATAATGTCACCTAATTGCATAAGATAATATGCAATTCCACCGAGGGTGAAAAGCTCGCAATAACGGTCAAGGACCGAGTCATACATCGCTCCGAATGTCGATGTCATTCCGCCAAGGCGTGCCACCTGTCCGTCGAGCATGTCAAACAGAGAGAAGCCGATTATAAGTCCTCCTGCTGTCGTGACGAGGGAGTAGTCTATCGCACCTGATGCGACCCTGACACCGGCGAGGACGAACACCACAGCGGCGGCGACATTTCCGAGAAATCCGATGGTCGTCACGATGTTGGGCGTTATCTTTAGCTTAATCAGTAGTCTGACAAAGGGGTTAATGACCTTGTATATGCCAAATTGTAAAGAATTGCGGGCCTTGACGGCTGATTGCTTTATTTCCATTATTTGAGAGGTATTTTGATACAGATTAGTCATTTTGTTTTTCTTTCCGAGACGGGGTTATTCGCTCCATAAATGCGATTGCGGCCGGGTCGAACGATGTCGGACGGTAAACAAAGTACCGTTGTAGCACAAAGTTCCAGAACCAGGATACGAGCAGTGACACGGTCAATCGGGCGGCGGCATAATATCCGTCGGGCTTGAAGCCGAGAGAGTCGAGCCAGTCCCAGTGGGAGATGAGATAGTACAGGGCCTGTGTCCCGAACGAGTTCAGCAGCACACTCCCTATCCACACCATGGTGTATTTCACCACCACCGCTTTCCAAGGGCAGTCCTGGGCATGGAATGTGAACTTGTAGTTTATGATGCAGTTGATGACACCACCGCCTATCGCCCCGATTGCCGTCGAAAGCCACGGGGTGAGGTTGCACCAGGCAAACAGGACGAAACCGGTCAGCATATCGACCCATGACGCTGTCTGGGAAGACGCGATTGAGCGAAGGAATGTATATACGAGCGAATTGCTGTTGAGCAGTTTATCTCCTACTTTTTTGATAGTTCCCATGTCACTTATAATATAAAGTAGTTGATAACGAGAAGTATAACTGCCGAATATATTCCGGCGACAATGTCGTCGGCCATCATTCCGTATCCTCTTGGAAGCCGTTCCCACAGTCTGATGCCGAGTGGTTTGAAAATGTCAAAGTATCGGAACAGGGCGAGTGACAGCGGAATTTCCCACCATGGGCAGACAGCGGTTACGGGCAGGAGCGAAATCCATTGCCCCACGGTCTCGTCGACGCATGCCGACACAGGGTCGGGTCCCCAATGCTTCTCGGCCTCGGTGCTCGCCCATGTCCCGGCGACGGTGAGTATCACTGTTGCCACGATTGTAACGGCGAGCATGACCGGGGTTGATGTCCACAGGTAAAGCGGCAGCCAGAGGATTATTGCAAGTATCGCCCCCCATGTACCAGGGCATACGGGAAGGAAGCCGACGCCTAATGAGGAGGCGATGAGTTGTGGCAAAAGGGGGAAATCGGGGGAGAGATGCTCTACTTTCTTTCTAATGTTCACGGTGTCGCCTTATCTTAGTTTCGTTGAATTGAATTTTTTTATTTCCCCCATGACCGCACGTGCGATGTGGGGCGCGGCTTCATTGCGGCATGGCGCGAAGCTGGGCCAGTCGTTGAAGTCGATGATATTGATAGTGTTGTCGGGAGATACGATGCATTCTCCACCGTACACTCTGACGTCAAGGGTGTCGGCCGCCCCCTGGCATATTTTCTTTAGATGAGTCTCATCAAGGTCGGGGCGTGTCGTGGTGTCGCCATCTTTTGAGGAATGAGTCTCGAAAGGATAGAACCAATAGAAGAAATCGGTCCCGGTGACCCCGTAGAATTTTATGAGGTCTCCTGGGAGATGACGGCATATAACAGCGCGTTTTATGCCGCGTAGGAAATATTCCTGAAGCACCTCTTGTGTCTCCTGTGGGTTACGGCAATAGGATACATCCTCCTGGTGGAGCGGATGGGTGTCTCCGCGTTTTATCCAGCATCGGTCAAAGTGTTTTTGGACAAGGGCGTTCCTAACGACCTCGTTGGTGTTGACTATCAGGCTTTCGGGATAGGGGATGTTGCTGCCTATCAGTATGCGGGTCATGCGTTCGCGTATACAGTTCTCTATGCCGTATCCTGAATTGATGACGAGTGCACCGTTGTCCTCCATCGCTTGAAGAATCTCGATTGACTCGCGTTCACGGCACATGTTCAGCACAATGCTCTCGGTGACTTTCCCTGCCTTTAGTTGTTCCTCGCTGTAAATTCTTACCTCATAACCGCGTTTCCTCAGTTGTTCGGCGACGAGGTTGAGTATCGCGGCGTCATTCCCGACGTGGTTGGGGGAGTAGACACCCGCTCTCATTATTCCGGCGATTTTTATCTCGGCCATACTCTTGGAAGCTGTTTAATGGTTATTCGGTCTCCTCCTTGGAGAGGTCGATGGTTACATCCTCGTGTTTCTTGTCGTAGAACTGTTTGCGCAGCGGATTGCGGCGCGCCCGGTCGTATGTGCGGCGATTTCGGAAAATGTCAATTGCCTTGTATATGGCCTCGCGCATGGAGGATGCGTCGGCCTCTCCCTTTGCGGCGATGTCGAATGCCGTGCCATGGTCGGGTGATGTGCGGACATACTGAAGGCCGGCGGTGAAGTTTACGCCTGAATCCATCGACATGAGTTTGAACGGAGCGAGTCCTTGGTCGTGATACATGGCTAACACTCCGTCAAACCGACGGTGAGAACCGTTGCCGAAGAAGCCGTCGGCACTGTAAGGTCCGAAGCACAGTATTTTTTTCTCTTGGGTCGCCTTGATGGCAGGGATGATAATTTCGTTCTCCTCGTTCCCGATGAGTCCGTTGTCTCCGGCGTGAGGGTTGAGGGCCAGCACTGCGATGCGCGGGGAGCTGATGTTGAAATCGCGTTTCAGTGAGCGGTCGAATGCTTCGAGTTTCAACACAATCCCATCGGTTGTCAGTGACTCCGATACCTGTGAAACGGGGATATGGACTGTGGCTAACGCAACTCTTGTATCATCGTTGCAGAGTATCATCAATGCTTTTTCCCCGTCTTGTCCCAATGAGGATTCAAGGTATTCGGTGTGCCCGGGAAATGAAAATGTGTCGGAGTGGATGCTGTGTTTGTTGATAGGCGCGGTTACGAGAACGTCTATTTTGCCGTCCTTGAGGTCGGCTGTGGCGCGTTCAAGTGCGGCGAACGCCGCTTTCCCCGCTGTCTCGGTCGGTTGTCCCGGCTCGACACGGGTGTCCTCGTCTATGACGTTGATGATGTTGACTTCTCCATGGCGGGCGGATGCTGCATCGGGAATCTGGACGAGGTTGACCCCGGGGAGATTCATGGCCTTGCGGTAAAATCCGGCCACTTTGGCCGACCCATAGACCACGGGGGTGAACAATTCTGTTATACGACTGTCCTCAAGGGCCTTGAGGATGACCTCGTAGCCTATGCCGTTAATGTCGCCGTGGGTGATTCCCACTTTTATTTTTTGAGGTTCGCTCATTGTAATAATGGTTGGTTTCAGGCATCTTTTGGAACGATGCCCTGTTAAGGGTCTTTAACAACCCGCTAAATTACAAAAAAATCTCCAACCCATGGCCATTTGTGGCTCAAATTCATTCTTAACGGTGAATTTTAGTGGGGTTTCGATTCTTTTATGGGATAATATGACTAAATTTGCGCTTTAGACAATCTCTGAAATGGAACAAGATAATCAGCATTCTCCCACGCTTTACCTGATGCCGTCGACCATGAGTGACGCGTCGCGTCCCGATGACGTGCTCCCTGAACGTAATCGACAGGTTGCG
Organism: uncultured Muribaculaceae bacterium; assembly: GCA_947628305.1. Classification (GTDB taxonomy): domain Bacteria; phylum Bacteroidota; class Bacteroidia; order Bacteroidales; family Muribaculaceae; genus HGM05190. Next base: position 23,647 of record CANQZG010000018.1, read on the forward strand.
TTGTCGGTGCGGCATTATATTGTCGAGAATGTCAGGACGGCGCGACGTTTCCTGCGCAGGTGGTGCGGACGGGATATAGATATAGACTCGCTCACGTTTTACACGCTTGACGAGCATACGCGTCCCGGGGAACTGCACGAGATGCTTGAGCCGTTGGCTGCCGGCCACGATATGGCCGTCATCTCCGAGGCCGGATGTCCGGCGGTGGCTGACCCCGGGGCCGACGTTGTCGCTGTTGCGCAACAACGTGGCGTGAAGGTTGTTCCGTTGGTGGGCCCCTCGAGCATACTGATGTCGCTCATGGCATCGGGATTCAACGGGCAGAGTTTTGCGTTTGTGGGTTATCTCCCAGTTGACGCACACCGACGCGCCGCGTGTCTGCGACAGATGGCGCGCCGGATTGCAAATGAGGGTCAGACCCAGATTTTTATAGAGACACCCTATCGTAACAACCGTCTGATTGCTGATATTGTCCGGGCGTTGCCCGGTGAGTTGAAACTGTGTGTGGCACGTGACATCACCGGGCCGGAGGAGTCGATAGTGACCCTGACGTTGGAGCAGTGGCGTTCGCGTGATTATGATTACGGGAAAATTCCGATGATATTTTTGCTTTATAAGTAAGAAGATGCGACGTTCGGTTAAACCAGGTGCAGGAAATACAGCGATGGGAAGTCTTTTTGACCTTCCGTCAGGAGTCGAGCCGCAATTGCCCGTCCATCCGTCGGTCAAGCGTGCCGCCGAGCGATACCTTTCACGCCGGGAAATGAAGGAGGATGACGCGGCTGTCACATTTGAACCGTTGAAACCGTCATCCCGTCAGAGACATCTGCGGTTTATAAGTTTCGGGAGCGGCAGCAGCGGGAACTGCGCCTACGTCGGCGACGAACATTCCGGCTTTCTGATAGATGCCGGGGTCGATGTCCGCCTTGTAGAGGAGACATTGTTGAGGAACGGGGTGGACATGGATTCGGTCAAGGGAATCTGTCTCACCCATGACCACAGTGACCACATCCGTTATGTTTACGCCCTGTGCCGTCGGTTCAGGCATCTTGTCATATATTGTACCCCCAAGACCCTCAACGGTATTTTGCGGAGACATAGCATCTCGCGGCGTATCAAGGATTACCATCATCCCATATATAAGGAATTCCCTTTCAGGATTGACAATTTCGAGTTGACTGCGTTCGATGTCAGCCACGACGGGACTGACAATGCCGGGTTTTACGTCACCAACGGCGACACATTGCGTTTTGCTGTGGCGACCGACCTCGGTTGCATAACCGAGAGGGTTGACCATTACATGCGTCAGGCGCGTTTTGTCATGATTGAGAGCAACTATGACGCGGGGATGCTCGAGAGGGGGCGTTACCCCGAGTATCTTAAGGCCCGTATACGTGCCGGGCGCGGGCATCTTGACAATGTGGAGGCCGGACGTTTTTTGGCCGACATGTTCACTCCTGCGCTCACCCATGTTTTCCTGTGCCATCTAAGCCTTGACAACAATACCCCTGAACTGGCGTTGCATTCTGTCGAGGGTGCATTGCTGGCTTCGGGTAAGGTAGGCTCGACGGGTGATGCGTCGGGGACTCCTGAATCGTTGTCGGCCGATGTGCAGCTTGTGGCGTTGCCACGTTATGTCGCCTCGCCGATGTACTATCTGTTTTGAACAATTACTTACATACTAATATACCAACATGAAACACGTTATCTTTGCAACCCTATTGGCTGCATTTGCCGCCACAGGCCAGTTTGTCGCCACGGGTCAGGCTCTTGCCGTGGACAGTGTGCTCCCTGTCACAGGAGGTAGGCTTGCTCATGAAAAACCATTTTTGAATCCTACACCGCAACGTCTTGAGGAGTCTTCACCGGCGCGGTCGCTTGATGTGTCGCGCGGATTCAAGGTCGATGACCGCACCGGGAGACTGTATGACGCAGTCACGTTCCTGACGCCGTCACCCCGTGGGGTTAGGGTCTCAATCGATTGTGGAGAAAAATATTCACGATATGGCATTCCGGCTGTCAAAGGTGCTTATTCCCTTCGCATTACGTCCAAGGGAATAGATATTTACGGTTATGATGAGGTCGGTGCGTTCTATGGATTGCAGACGCTTCGGCAGATTTTAAAGGATGCCGATAATGGAAAAATCCGATGTGTGAATGTGGCTGACTATCCATCGCTTCCGCGCCGTGGTTTGATTGAGGGGTTCTACGGGGAGCCGTGGAGCCACGATGTCAGGCTGTCGTTGATGGATTTCCTTGGGGCTAATAAGATGAACCTGTATGTCTACGGTCCTAAGGATGACCCTTATCATCGCACGCCTCACTGGCGTCATCCCTATCCCGATGATAAGGCCCGTGAAATCAAGGAACTTGTCGAAGCTGCCCGTCGCAACCGTGTCGATTTTGTATGGGCGGTGCATCCCGGGGGTGATATACGCTGGGACAAGGCTGATTATGACAGCCTTGTCGCCAAGTTCGATATGATGTATGGCCTCGGTGTGAGGGCGTTTGCGGTCTTTTTTGACGATATAAGCGGCGAGGGGACCAACCCTGCCCGTCAGGTGGAATTCCTTAACAATCTGAACCGGGATTTCATCCATGCCAAGGGTGATGTCTCGGGACTTGTCCTTTGTCCCACCGAATACACCCGGGAACGTTCGCGCAAAAGCAAGGTGGATGGCCTTGGGGTCTACGGTCAGTCACTCGACCCCGATATTCAGGTGATGTTCACCGGCGATGAGGTGTGCGCCGATTTCACTAAAGGGACACTTGATTTCTTTAAAGGCAAGACACGTCGTCCGGCGTTCTTCTGGTGGAACTATCCTGTGACGGATTATTGTCCCAATATCATCCTGCAAGGCCCCGTCTACGGTATGGACTCATCCGTGACGGCCGATGATGCCGTGGCGTTCGCGAGCAACCCGATGGAGCATGGCGAGGCATCCCGGCTCGCTTTGTACGGTGTCGCCGATTACGCATGGAATCCGTCGGCCTATAATGCCGTTGACAACTGGGAGCGTGCTCTCGTCGAGATGATGCCCGGGGCGTCTGACGCCTACCGCACGTTCGCGATACATTCGGGCGACACCGCCGACGGCGCACGTGCCGGATACCGTCGTGACGAGTCATGGGAGACGGAAATATTCCCTGTCGATGATTATACTCCCGGGCAGTTTGACTCGCTCCGTGCTGAATTTGCCAAAGTAGCGCAAACCCCTGCCGTCATGGAGGCCAATGCCGGTGACGGCCGTTTGGTGAAGGAGCTTCGTCCCTGGCTTGTCGAGTTTGAAAAATTGGGGCGGCGCGGGCTTCGGACGCTCGACCTTATTAAAATGTACCCCTCGGCCACGGCTGCCGATTTCTGGAAAGCCTACGTGGCCAACATTATGACACCGCAGGAAAAGGCCGATTATCAGGCTCATGCGTCCGGCACAATGAAGTTGCAGCCATTCTATGACAGGGCGATGAGGTCTCTCGCGTCCGGGTTCTATGCCCGTTGCCGTGGCACGCGTCCTGCATCCTGCCCGGTAACAATCGGCTCGTTTGAGAATGTCGGTAATCCCACGGGTGGCCGTCTGTCTGACGGAGACATGACGACACATTATGCATCGGTCAAACATCAGCGCAACGGAGACTGGCTCGGCCTCGACCTCGGCGAGGTGCGGCGGGTCGGAGCGATATCCATTGTGCAGGGTCGGGACGATAGTGACAAGGATATCTTCGCGAATGCAGTCCTGGAGGCATCGCTTGACGGAAAGACGTGGAGTCCCGTCGTGGAGACACCGTTTGTCAACGAACGGTACATCGCATGGCACGGGACACCGTTCGATGCCCGTATGGTGCGTCTGCGCCGTCTCGACGGCAAATATAAGAACTGGCTGCGGATAAGGGAGTTCCAGGTCAGTTCGGCTACGCCTGATGATATACCTGTCGTGGTTGATGACTCTGATTACGCCGGGTTGATTAGCGTTTTTGACGGCAATCCCGTGACGTGGTTCTCTCTTGCAGGAAAATCTGTCGATTTTGGACGGCGTTCCGGCGTTGAAAAGTTGACGTTGCTGTTAGGGGACTCGCCTGTAGTTACAATCGAGCAGCTTGATGCCACCGGAAACGTGGTCGCCAAATCATTGACGACCGAGCCTTACACTGTCATCGACCTTGATGCACGTGCCAAGCGTGTGCGCCTGTCGGGCAAAGCCGACATTCACGAGATTTTTTAAACTTATCGATTTACCGTGGTGTTGTAATTTTAAACTTTAAAATTACAACACCATGCATTTGAAGATAGGAACGACCCCGTTGCGGGTGAAATATCGGGACGAGGAACTGCGGTTCATCATTGACGAGATGATTGACGGCGTCCCGGAGACCATAGGTTTCAAGGACTTGTGTTATAAAATCATAGAGAAAGCCAAGGATGAGGGACAGCTTGATGCACCGGCCGATGCGTCCTACCAGTGGCTGGAGCTTGACCGTCGGGATGTTATGCGTGTGAACCGCATCCTGTGGGAGGAAATCAACGCCGGCGCGCTCGTCTTTGACTTTGACACGACTCACTACGACTCCCCCGACACCTATTTCATGCGTCCGTGACGTGGTGTTACAAAATCCACTAAAATCGTAGGGACGGGGCGTGTCCCCGTCCGATAGGAGCGATTGATTTAAAGCGATTTGTGATAGGCGGAGGGTGTTGCAAAACCGGGTAGCACCGCATGTCGGGAATTATCGTTGACTCTCAACGTATTGCGGTGCGGCCATGGCCGTACCCTACCTGATTTCGACCGATTTTAGGGAATTTTGCAACACCCTCTCTAAAAAACAATGTTGTGTCCCGTTGATTGCGAGAAAAATTGTAACTTTGCAATCAATGAGACACAATATGTATATAAAAAGCCTCCTCATGGCAGTGTGCATCCTTGCGATGATACCGCTTGCGGGTTGTCGCATAAGCTACAAGCTGAATGGGGCGGCGATTGACTATAACGTCTATAAGACGATACATGTAAGCAATTTCCCGATTCGTGCCGCATTGGTGTATCCCCCATTGCAGCAGACATTTGAGAATGAATTGCTCGACTATATAACCCGCAATACGCGTCTGCGCACTACCGACGGGGCATCCGACCTCCAGCTTGAAGGGGAAATCACGGGTTACTCGCTCTCGCCGCAGGCTGTCACCGAGAACGCTTACGCATCCAAGACGCGTCTGACGATTCAGGTCAGGGTGAAGTATATTGACAACCGCGCCGAAGGAAAGGATATAGACCAGACTTTCAGTGCCTACCGTGACTTTGACAGTTCCGAGATGCTCACCGACGTGCAGGATGAACTCTGTATGCAGATTTCAAAGGAACTTGTCGAACTGATATTTAACGCAACCTTAGGGGATTGGTAGTAAGAGTATGTTAAATCCAAACAAACTCTAAATCCCGCCAAGAAATCATTTCGCCATGGACAACGCGTCATCATTAGACTGGTTTGTGAGTGCGCTTCGGGACAGTGACACGCCCGTAGCACCATCGGTTGTCGAGGAACTTGCCGATGAATATCCGTTTTTCACGTTGCCGGCGATGCTTCTGTTGAAGCGTGAGGGTGGCCGTCTTGACCCGCAGTTGCGGCAGCGGCTTAACGCGATGCTTGCACTGAACGCCCCCGACCCTGACACGCTTTTCCGTCTTGTCGATTGCGAGAGCGAGCGGTGGGCGTCATTCTATCCATCGGATGAGGAACCGCGTAAACTCACGACTGATGACGCGATAACCACCTTCCTTGAAAACTACGGCCATTCCACCCCCGAGGAGGATGCGTTGCTTGAACGGTTGATTTTTAATCCGACACCCGATTATGCCACGTTGCTCGCACAGGAGGTCGAGAATACGCCTGTTCCGTCCGCTGATACTGATGCCCCCGGTTCGCAGGATGCACTGATTAACGCGTTTATCGCCAAGGGACTGGACGCAACCGGCGAGGTAGACGTGCCGGAATCATCAATGCCTGTTGTAACGGATGACGATGTAAGGAATGTCACCGGAACCCCGCTCCCGCCGCCCTATATCCCCAAGGCGAAGAAAACCGTTGTCGCGCAGCCACGCGTGGCAACGCAATCACGAGGGGATATTCCCAAGAGTTCTTTGTTGAGCGAAAGTCTTGCCAAAATCTATATAAAACAGCGTCGTTATGACAAGGCATACGAAATAATTCACTCGCTAAGTTTGAATTTTCCCGAAAAAAGTATTTACTTTGCAGACCAATTGCGTTTCCTAAGGAAACTGTTATTAAACCAACAATATAAACAGTAAAAGATGTATCCATTATTAATCGTATTGACGATTCTTGCAGCTGTGTTGCTCATAGGTGTGGTCCTTATCCAGAAATCAAAGGGCGGAGGTCTCTCCTCATCGTTTGCAGGGTCTAATCAGGTGCTCGGCGTGCGTCGCACCAACAGCTTCATCGAGAAGCTGACTTGGTCGTTGGCCGGAGCGATATGTGTCCTTGCAATCCTGTCGACATTCTTCATGCCCCGCGCCATTGTGAACAAGGCCCGTGTCGCATCTCCCGCCCCTGTTGAACAGACCCAGGGTGGCAACTTTGACACCAAGGCCCCGGCCGCGACACCCGCGCCCGCTGCTCAGCCGGCCGCCCCTGTTGCCCCTGCTGCCCCTGAATCTAAATAAGGGTAGATTTTAAGCGATAGAACATATACGACCGCACTGTCAACGCTATCGGCGTTTGACGGTGCGGTCTTTGGTGCATGATGGTGGCGAAGGGGTTGCAAAACTACTATTGGATTGAATTCAGGTAGGAGGCTGTTGTAAAATTAAGACTTAATGAGAAATCGTAGGGACGCGCCAACGTGCGCGTCTGTTATTGTAGATGATTGATAATTTATTGCTTTGAGGACGCGCACGTTGGCGCGTCCCTACGATGTTGATTATGCAAGTTTTGCAACGCCCAACTTGGCGACCTGAATACACTTTGGAACGGCGCATTAAATGAAACCGTGGCGCGGAATCAATTCTGCGCCACGGTCATTCGGGATTTTATTAATGGATATTTATAGATTGCCTATTGGATGCTGTTTCTTGAGTTTAGAGTTAATGGTTTAAAGTTTAAAGATGATTCCTAAACGGTAAACGATAAACTTTAAACTATAACTAAACTCTAAAAATGTGTTTTCCAGTGCCACGGCCCGGGGTCAATGAAAGTGAGGAGAGAGGGAGTACGGAAGTGATGGGTTGTTAGCTTCCGCGAAGTTCGTCGGCTACAGCGTCCTCCCAGTTGTCCCACATCTGTACCGATGCGTCGTAGCCGTCATAGCCGTAGTTCTGCATCAACTTCTCCTTGTTGTTGGCGGTGATTGTACCGTTGGGCACGGGCCAGAACAGGTTGCGCTTGTTGAGCTTGAAATTGAACGCACGGTTGTTGGAATAAGTGTGCTCGACATCTGTACGGTTATAGATATTGTAGTGGATACAACGCTGATACCAGTAGCTGCCGCCTGTGCGGTCGGTGCCTTCCTGTTTGTTCCAGGTGTTGAGGTCATAGGTGTTGCCCCATTCATCGGGACGGCCGCTGCGGGCGAGACACCAGGAGATACGGGTCAGTTCGGGTTGACGCCATTCTTCGAAGAACAACTCGCGGGCACGTTCGTCGCAGATGTCGCCGATAGTCGCTGTCGAGAGCATCTTGGCGGCATTGGCGCGGCGGCGCACTATGTTGAGGTCCTGTGCGGCCTCTCCGGCGCGACCTTGGTAGAATTTGGCCTCGGCGCGGAGCAGGTAGGTCTCGGCGAGACGGAACAGATAGAGGTTGCCGTTAGTGCCTTTGGATACACCGTTGAATTGTGTCGCACCGGGGTTTTGTTCGGCCTCTGCATCAAGGAAATAATTCTTATAGAGCATGAACGGATACCATGAGCGGATAGTGTCGGAACAGAGAAGGTCGCCTTTCTTAACTAAGTATTCACCGGGTTTGTCGGGGTTGGGGACATCTTTGGGGGCATACAGCGTGAGGTTCTCGCCGTAGTGCTTGGATGCGGGGTTGTTGTATTTCAAATCCTCCATTTCAATCCAGTTGCCCATCGAACGGTTGTGACGCAGGTCCTGATAATCGACAGTCCCATCGTATGACCACATTCCCTTGTTGAACCACCATGATGTTCGGAATGTGCCGATGCCACGGCCGATTGTACGCACCCAGTCGAGCTGCGCGTTGTAATTCCCGTTGTTACGGGCGTAGTTTTGCACGGGAGTCCCCGCCGAGTTGGACGGGTCCTTGATGGAACCGCTGTTCCAGAACGGGCCTGTGGCACGCATCACTTTCCATCCGCCGAAGTTCTGGTCATTGAAGTTAAGAATCGGCATAATCATCTCGGTGTTGGCCGAGTTGACGACATTCTCACCGCGGAAAAGGTCCCACATCACATTGCGCTGTACATTCCAGGTCTTGGGTTCGCCGGCCTTTATGTCCTGGCCGAACGGGGCTTGCATCAGTGCGAGTCCGTGGTTGTTTATAAGGTCGGTGGCCATATCCTCGGCTTTCTTGTATTCGCCGATTGCGAGGTAACACTTGATGAGCAGTTGCATACATGCCTCCTGGTTCACCATGCCCACCATCTCGAGGTCTTTCTTGGCGGGTACATGCTGGACTGCGAACTCAAGGTCATGGACGAGCATTTTGAAAATCGCGTCCATCGATGACGAGCGGTAGTTCTGCTTGGGCACGGAGATGATTTTGGTAATCAACGGGAGATTGCCGAAAAGCAGTGACATGTGATAGTAACGGATGGCGCGGTGGAAATAGGCACGTCCCTTGTAGGCGTCGCGGGTCTTGTCATCGAGACCTTCAACGGCATCGATATAGTTGAGGACGGTGTTGGCATACTTGATGCCGTTCCACTCCTCGTCATAGATTTTCATCATGTAGTTGCCGTCGCCCCCGCCGTTCATGCCCGATGTAGGGGTGAGGCGCGAATCCCAATCGTCGAGGAATCCTGTGCCGGCATCACTTTTCCCGTATGTGCCAAGGTCTGTCATGAGATAGACCGAACTCATCGCGATGTTGTTGGTGTTTTGGTCCATGATGACCAGGTACTGCAGGTGACGGTCGCAGATAGCGAGCGCAGCGCGTAGGCCCGACTCTGTCGAATAAGTGGCCTTCGGCTCATAGAATGACAGAGGGTCTTGCTCAAGGAATGAGTCGCTACACCCTGTGAAGACCGACGCGATAGAAAGGAGCGCGGTCCCTTTTATGATGTTTTTTATGTAAGTTTTCATTAGTCAGGGTTGATTAAATAGTTAAGTTGACACCGAAGTTGTAGTTGCGTGTACCGTAGTTGCCGGTCTCGGGGTCGCCGTATTCCCAGCTGTCGAACGTGCAGACGTTGTTGATTGAGAATGTAAGGCGCAGTTTGTCGATGCTTGCCTTGCGAGTCCATACGCGGGGCAGCGTGTAACCGATTGAAATGTTGTCGAGACGGACGAAGTTACGGTTGTAGAGTTTCTGTACGCCGGTCGCGCCGTTAGGGCCGGTTGCGTTGAGACGGCCATATTTGTCGGAGGAACTGCCCGGAGTCCAATAGCTCTTGATTGGTTTGTTGAACGCGTTGGACACTTCGCTGCCGCCGTTGTCACCGTTGAGATACCAGCCCGAGAGGCTCTTGTGGCCCATGTAGGAATAAAGCGAGAACGAGAACGTCAGGTCTTTCCAGAATGTGAAGTCGTTGCGCATGTTCCAGTAGATGGGTGGGTTGGTGGTGCCGAGATAAACCTTGTCCTTGTCGTTATAGACGGGTACTTTGGTGCCGTCGGCGAGTGTCTTGTCATCCTCGGTAAAGTGGTTTACAACCTTGGGGTCGCCGGGTTTCTGGCCGACGAGTGCGGCTGCGGCGATGTCCTCGGGTGAAGTGCCCCAGATGCCGTCTACCTCATAATCCCAAATCTCACCAATCGGATGACCGATGTACCACTTGGAATCGGTGTCATTGCGTTCAACACCGTTCTCGTCGTAGTCATAGTAGAGGTGCTTGATGCGGTTCTGGTTGTAGGAGAAGCCGAGCGATGTACGCCACTCGAAGTCCTTCATTGTGATGTTGGTCGAGTTCAAGGTGATTTCAAAACCCTTGTTGGTCACCTCGCCGAGGTTGGTGGTGATTGAGCCGAACCCGGTGAAAGAGGGTAGACGCTGACCCATAATCATGTTCTTTGTGCGCTTGTCGTAGTACTCGATGCTACCTGTCAGGCGATAGTTGAGGACGGCGAAGTCAAGGCCGATGTTGAATGCGTCGGTCTTTTCCCATTCAAGGTTGGGGTTCCCGAGACGGTCCATCTTCAGTGTATTGATGGGCACTGCGGTGCCGTTGTTGAGGTACACCATGATTGACTCGCTCTTGAGGTTGGCGAGCGAGAGATAGGTGTTGGCGAGCTGGCGGTTACCGTTTGTTCCGTAGGACACACGGAGTTTGCCGTCGTCGAGCCAGGGTAGGTTGACGAATTTCTCGTTGGAGAAACGCCAGCTTGCACCAGCCGACCAGAATGTCGCCCACGGGTTGTTGGAACCGAACGCCGAGTATCCGTCGCGACGCAGTGTGCCGGTGAACATGTAACGGTCATCGTAGCCGTAGAACACACGTCCCAGGTAGGCTGCTGCCGTCGAGTGGTTGTCATCGCTCGAGAATTTGCTCAATTCCTTGTTGGCGTTGTCAATGAAGTGGAAACCGAGCGCATCGGAGGGGAGGATTTCCCTTGCCTCGATACGGTCTTTCCAAAAACGGTTCTCCTCAGCTTCCTGTGCGAGTGTCACGGTGAAGTGGTGTGCCTTGTTGAAGGTGCGGTCCCAGGTCAGGGTGTTGTTGAGGTTCCAGTCAAAACGTTTGTTCTGTTCACGGTTGACGCCACGGTTCTTGGGGTCGGAGCCGGGAAGTTCGGCCGACTCGAAGTAGCGGTCATGGAACCACTGGTAGCGGGGTGCGATGTTGAACTGGTAGGTGAAGCCGAAAGGCAGTGTCACCTTGGCGTTGAATATCGAGTTGAGGACAGTGTAACCCTTTTCAAGTTCGATATACTGGTCTTCGAATCGCTTGTTGTATCCACCGTTGGTGTTGTTGCCGTTCATCGGGTACTGGCACAAGGTGCCGTCCTCGTTGTAGAGTGATGCGTAGGGAGAGTTCAGCAGCATCGAGTGATGCCAGTATTCATGACGGGTCTCGGCGGCCTGTGCATCGTCGGTACGGTCCTGGAAGTTGACGTTGGCGCCGACCTCAAGCCAGTCGGTCACCTTGGCGTTCAATTTGATATTGGAACGGTAGGAGTGGTATTTATCGCCACGCACGACACCCTCGTTATTGAGGTAGCCGAACGAGAAATAGTAGTTGACATTCTGGGTCGCACCCGATACACTCGCGTTATAGTCCTGACGGACGCCTGTGCGCCACACCTCGTCGTTCCAGTCGACAGTCTTGCCTGCGAGATAGTTGTTGAACACGTTGGAGGCGTTGTTCAGCAACAGACGGCGGGCGTAGAGTGATTCCATCGACTCGCCCTGCATGAGGGTGAGTGAACCCATCGATGCCCACTGTTCCTGGGTCAGGCCGAACTGTCCTGCCTTGGAGTAGTGGTCATAGTAACCGGCGGGAACGCCACTGTCCTTGCTGTAGTAACCCCAGTTGCCGTTCTCATCGTAGCCGTAGGTCGTGGCCTTGTACCAGTCCTCGCGATATTTCATGTATTGGTCGGCACTCATGTAATCCATGAACGAACTTTTCTGTGCGAGACCGATGTTAGCCGATACATTGATGACCGGCTTGCCTTCCTTACCTTTCTTGGTGGTGATGATGATTACGCCCGAAGCGGCTTTTGCACCGTAGATGGCTGCCGAGGATGCGTCCTTGAGAACGTCAATCTGAGCGATGTCATCGGGGTTAAGCTCTGAAAGCTCACCGTAGAACTGCATGCCGTCAACGACAATCAGCGGGGAGTTGTGGGATGCATCCTCCCCGTCTTTTGTGCCGTAAAGGGAGTTGGTACCGCGCAGACGGATTGACGCTCCATTGCCTTTGGCCGAGGGGTCGTAGCCGATTTGCAGACCCGGGGTGCCACGCAGGAGGTCCTGGACTGTGGCCGGGTTCTGGTCGGCGATTTTGTCAGGGTTGATTTGCACGACCGAGCCGGTGAGGTCTTTCTTGCGCATCGTGCCGTAACCGACAACGACCACTTCTTCGAGCACCTGTTGGTCAGGCTGTAGGGTCACCTTGATGTTGTTCTGTCCTGTAACCGGGATTTCCTGGGGGACATAACCTATGTAGGTGACGGTTATTGTCCCGCCTGTTTGCACTTTAAGCGCGAAGTTGCCGTCAATGTCGGTCATGACTCCGTCGCTCGAACCTTTGACTCTGACCGAGGCGCCTATCAGGCCGTCCCCGTTCTCGTCCACAACTGTGCCATTCATGGTGTACTGTTGTGCGCTAAGACTGACTGTACCTATTATAATAGAAAGCAGCCATGTCAACAAACGATGTTTTTTCATGAAGTTGGTTAATGAATATGAATGAAAATAATAAAAAACAGAAGAAACCTAAACACAATTACTTTTATACCTTGTTTTGTTGTACTTTTTTGAAATTCTTCATGGATAACGACGGGTGTATGTCGCCGTTCTTTTGGGATTCGATGCAAAAGTATGTATTGTTTTATCCCGATTGGTGTCAAAATCTTTCAAAATAACGTCAAAATTTGTCAAACAGGGTCGTCTGGCGGCGAAATGAATGATTCGGACGCAAGAGTAGTTGATTGGGTCTATTGTCGGTCGGCTTGGAATGATTAAATTTGCATTGTAACCGAACGGAGTCTGAAATCATGAGTCACGAAGCGATAAAAAAATTGCTGGCATTAATAGTGTCTTTTGTCACGGTCGCGGATGCGTGGGCGTCAAAGGGGCATATTGTCAACTTTGATATATCGACGGGACTGTCCAACGATTATGTGACATCAATCACCCAGGATGCGAACGGCTATATATGGGTCGCCACCGAGGATGGACTGAACCGTTTCGATGGCAATGAATTTGTTATATACACCAAGTCCAATTCCGGACTGACAGCTAATGAACTTAACGCGGTCCTGCCTGACCCGTCTCAGCCTGAAAAACTGTGGATTGCCACCCAGCGCGACGGTGTGTGCATTCTTGATTCGCGCACAGGGGAGATACAGCGCATGGAACAGAACAGGCTGCTGTCACCCGATGTCACCGCCATAACGTCGGCACGTGACGGTGGGGTATGGTTGACACATTATCATTACGGTGCACAGTATATCAATCTTTCGGATGGGCGCACCGAGAAATATAACTATGAGAACATCCCGGGGATGCCGCGTCAATGCTGGGTCTCGGTGGAGGATGGCGACGGACATCTGTATGTCGGGCATGTCAACGGCGGGTTCAGCATAATAGATGTCGCAAGTAAAAAGTTGTTGCGTAACTATTCCCGGCAATCCCTGGCGGATTCATCTATGCCCGGGAATGCCGTGTATAGTATATGTATCGATTCAAGCGGGAACGTATGGCTCGGGACTAACGGCGGCGCGGCGCTTTACAATCCGAAGACAGAGACGATTGTGCCATTTGTCCATGACCTGTCTGACCCCGGTTCCATATCGGCCGGGCGCATCAGGGATATAGAACAGATGGACAATGGTGAGATATGGTTCGCTTCTTCCCAGGGAGGAGTCAGTATTCTTGACACGAAATCATACGCTTACGCCGATATTCGTTCGGCGCGTTTTTCCACACTGTGTGATGGCATGTATTCCGGGGAGATATCGGGTGGTAACGTGCGTCAGGTGTTCCAGGATGCCTACGGAAATATATGGCTCGGGAATTATCGTGGCGGACTCGATTTCAAGGGGCATCTTGAACCTATGTTCTCGCGTGTGGGATATTTCGGAGAGGGGGATTCAAGCGGTCGGTGTCGCTCGGTGTGGAGTTGTGCACGCGGTCTTGACGGTGAACTGTGGTTCGGAGGCGAGAACGAGATAGTCCGCCTGAAGGCCGGGAATATCGAGCGTTTCCCGTTGCCCCGGCGTTCGGCCGGGCAGAGCATATATGTCAGGTCGCTTGTGGTTGACGCCCGTGGCCGGGTGTGGGTCGCGCCCGATGAGTCGGGGTTGATTGTCTATGACCCTAAGGCTGCGAAATTTGAGACGGTGGCGGCCGCACCATCCGATATCAGGTCATTCTTTGTCGACAATGACGGCAGTGTGGGTATTGCCTCGGCCGATGGTGTCTATGTGGCCGATATGGACATGAAGGTTGTGGCGCAGGATGCGATAAACCTCCAGCTTAGAGACCGCATCGTCCAGTCGATAGTGCGTGACCGTTTAGGCAACCTGTGGGTGGGGACGTTCGGCAAGGGTGTGTATGTGATGGGACGCGATTGTAAAATCGTGGCGTGGCTCCATGTCGATGCCGGTTTCCCGTCTAATGCAGTCAACACTTTGCTTAGTGATTCGTCAGGCCGTGTATGGGTGGGGACACGCAACGGCGTTGTCGTTATTCCCGATGTCACGCGTCCACGTGAATTCAAGGTGCTGGAGGGGATTGACGATGTCAGCACCAATGTCAAGGGTATCGAGGAGGACTCGATGAAAAACCTGTGGTTCAGCACTAACCGAGGCATCGCCCGATATGACAACCGGTCAGGTAAAGTCTCGATATTCAGGGGACCTAAAGGGATGCCTCTTAATTCGTTTAATGAAAATGCATCGGCGATTGACGATGAGGGTAATATATATTTCGCATCGAAGCACGGCGTGTTCTATTTCAACCCGGTCAACCTTAACCGTCCGCTACAGCATGACAAGGTGAGGGTGACGGCATTCACTGTCTACAAGGAGGGTGGTAACAGCCGTGACAATGAAATCAAAATCCCGCTAAATGACGGGAAGGTGACGTTGGAACATAACCGCAATACATTCAAAATAGCTTTCAATATCGCCGACTATGACCAGTCGCAGCGCATTGACATGGCTTATAACATGATAGGCGTCGATGACGTGTGGATTGAAAGCAAGGGTGACAACACGGCGATGTACCGTAATCTTTCACCGGGGAAATATGAGTTCCAGGTACGCGTCCGTCAGCAAGGTCAGGAGTGGGGTGACCCCCTGACGATACTGACGATTGTCGTGAAACCGCCCCTGTGGCTGACATGGTGGGCCAAGGTGCTGTATGTGGTCGTGGCGTTGGCAATGATTGCCGCGTTGGTGTACCTGTATATACGGCGACTTTTGCTGAAAGAGCGTCTCGAACAGGAGATGGAGCGTAACCGCAACCGTGAGAACCTCAACGAGGAGCGTCTACGTTTCTATACCAATATAACCCATGAACTACGCACACCGCTAACTCTTATTCTCGGCCCGCTTGAGGACATGGTGAGCGACCCGGCATTGCCCCCGCGTTATTCCAATAAATTGCAGGTAATCCGCAACAGTTCGACACGGTTGCTGCAACTGGTCAACGGCATCCTTGAGTTCCGCAAGACCGAGACACAGAACCGGCGGTTGACTGTGGCACAGGGTAATCTCGGTAATCTATTGCGTGAGACCGGGTTACGTTACAAGGAACTGAACCGTAACGGCGAGGTGGAGGTTGTCATCGACATATACCCGGCCGAACAACATCTTTGGTATGATGCCGAGATGCTGACCACGATTCTTGATAATCTGCTCAGCAACGCGTTAAAATATACAACCAAGGGGAGCGTGACCCTGTCGATGCACCCCGTTGTAGAGAACGGCACGGCCTACACTGAAATAAAGGTCGCCGATACCGGCTTCGGAATCCCCTCCAAGAGCCTGCCGCATATATTTGAACGCTACTACCAGAGCCGTGGCGAGCACCAGGCATCGGGTACAGGCATCGGTCTGGCTCTCGTCAAGAATCTTGTGGAACTGCATCAGGCGACTCTGACCGTAGACTCGGTCGAGGGGAAGGGGTCGGTGTTTACGTTGCGTCTTCTCACCGACAACACCTATCCCGAGGCGTTGCATTCGGAGGAAAAGGCCACGGCCCGTACCGAGCCGTGCGCTGACGATGCCGTCAGCGCGGAGAAACGCCTACGCGTCCTTGTCGTCGAGGATAACGACGATATACGTGAATATATCGCGCAGACACTCTCCGAGGAATTTGATGTCGAGACCGCACGCAACGGCTGGGAAGGGTTGCATGTCCTCCAGGACAAAGGCTGCGAACTCGTCATAAGCGACATAATGATGCCCGAGATGGACGGTATCACGATGTGCCGTAAAATCAAGGAGGATATGCTCACGAGCCATATACCTGTGATACTGCTGACCGCCAAGGATTCGCTTCCCGACAGGGAGGCGGGGTATGAATCGGGAGCTGATTCTTACCTGACAAAGCCATTCAGTGCCAATCTGTTGAGAAGCCGAATTCACAATATCCTTGAAATGAGACGGAAAGTTGCGTCACGGTTGATGTCCAAGACAAAGGACTTGATTTCGGAAAAGAAACATGACGATACCGAGAACGGGGTGAATGCCAGTGAAATAACCAAGGAACTTAACGGGCCTGACCGCGAATTTATGGATAAAATCATGTCGATTGTCACCGAGAATCTTTCGTTGGAGGAACTTGGCGTGGTGTTCATCGCTGAGAAAATGTGCATGAGCCAGTCGACATTGTATCGCAAAATCATGGCAATCGCCGGTGTATCGACCAATGAATATATACGTTCCATCAGGTTGGCGCGTGCGGTCGAGATGCTTCGTTCGGGTAGTTATTCAATCACCGAGATTGCCTATAGTACAGGTTTCGGCTCCCATTCGTCATTCGGCAAGGCGTTCAAGAAGGAATATGGCATGTCGCCGACCGATTATGTTAAGAAAAATAGTATATAACCATTATATCACATATCCAAAACAAAATCAATAGAAGATGAAATTATTTACAACCGGGACATTGTTGATAATGTCCCTTGTAGGGATGGCGGCCGAGATGCCTGTGGTAACGGGCGAGCCGTTTCCCGATACCGACGGGGTGCATGTAAACGCCCACGGCGGTGGCATAATGAAACATGACGGTGTCTATTACTGGTATGGTGAACACCGGGACAACGGGCAGCCGAGCAGTTATCAGCGAGGGGTCGCATGTTACACATCCCCCGACCTGAAAACGTGGACCAACCGCGGCATCGTCATGGAGGTGAGCGAGACCCCTGGCGACCCTATTGAGAAAGGCTGTATCATAGAACGTCCCAAGGTGGTGTATAATCCCGCCACCGGGAAATTTGTCCTGTGGTTTCACCACGAGATGAAAGGTGTCGGTTACGGTTCGGCCTACGCCGGTGTCGCTGTCGCCGACAATCCGCTTGGGCCGTTCCGACTATTGCATACGGGGCGTGTCAATCCCGGTGTCTACCCTTTAGGGACTGCCGAGGACGCCAAGAACCTTAAATGGGACGAGAAGATGGAATGGTGGACTCCGCAATGGCGCAAGGCCATCGAGGAGGGGATGTTCAACCTCCGGGACCTTGACGGCGGACAGATGTCACGCGACATGACCGTCTATGTCGATGATGACGGCAAGGCCTATCACATCTATTCATCGGAGAGCAACCTCACCATCCAGATTGCCGAACTCGACCCCACCTATACACGCCACACGGGACGTTATGTGCGTCTTTTTCCCGGCGGACACAACGAGGCGCCCGCCATTTTCAAGAAGGACGGTGTATATTGGATGATAACATCGGGTTGCACAGGCTGGGACCCCAACGCGGCCCGTCTCATGCGTGCGACCTCAATCATGGGGCCGTGGGAGCAACTCCCCAACCCGTGCCGTGGCGAGGGGGCTGAAATCACATTCGGCGGACAGAGCACCTATATCTTCAAGGATGACCGAGGGTTCACGTTCATGGCCGATATATGGAATCCCAAGCAGAAAAGTGACTCGCGCCATCTGTGGCTGCCGGTTAAATTTGGCGATGACGGCGTTCCCTACATTGAAAAACCTGAAAAATAGCAATAACCATGACAATAAAGACAATATTGACATCACTGGCCGTGGCTGTTATGCCGTTTGCCATGGCCACCGCCGCGCCCACTCCGGCTAAGGAGGCCAAAGAGGTGCGTCAAATCATAGCCAAGGTTAACGACCATTGGCAGAAGAACAATGCGCCGCAGGTGCGCTCATTCTGGGATAACGCAGCTTACCACACCGGAAACATGGAGGCGTATGCCCTCACAGGCAACCGTGAATGGTTGAAATATTCACAGGATTGGGCCGAGCATAACCAGTGGAAAGGGGCAAAGAGCGATGACCGCTCCAAGTGGAAATACAATTACGGTGAGACCGACGAGCATGTGCTTTTCGGCGACTGGCAAATCTGTTTCCAGACCTACGTCGACCTGTATAACATTCTGCCCGAGGACAACCGCATCAGGCGTGCACGCCAGGTGATGGAATATGAGATGTCAACACCGGCTAACGACTACTGGTGGTGGGCCGACGGCCTTTATATGGTGATGCCGGTCATGACCAAGCTGCATAAAGTGACGGGTAACGGTAAATACCTTGATAAGCTGTATGAATATGTCCTGTATGCCGACAGCATTATGCTTGACCCCGAGACGGGACTGTACTACCGTGATGCCAAGTATGTCTATCCCAAACACAAGAGTGCCAACGGGGTCAAGGATTTCTGGGCACGTGGCGACGGTTGGGTTCTCGCAGGGCTTGCCAAGGTGCTAAAGGATGTCCCTGCCGACTGGAAGCACCGTCAGTTCTTTGTCGATAAATACGTGAAACTTGCCGATGCGGTGGTCGCCACGCAACAGCCGGGCGGTTATTGGACGCGCTCGATGATGGACCCCGAGCATGCCCCCGGTTGTGAGACGAGCGGGACGGCGTTCTTTACCTACGGCCTGTTGTGGGGTGTCAACAATGGTTATCTCAAAGACGTGAAATATCGTGATGCCGCCATGAAAGGATGGAAATATCTCCGTGGAACTGCCTTGCAGAAAGATGGCCGTGTGGGTTATGTGCAGCCGATTGGCGAGAAGGCCATCCCCGGTCAGGTGGTTGACGCGTCATCGACGGCCAATTTCGGTGTCGGCGCGTTCCTGTTGGCAGCGTGTGAGTATGTCCGTTACCTTGAGAGCGGTCAGGGTGGAGGTGACCGCGAGTATTGGGTCAGCCTGGCCGAACAGATGGCACGTCCCATTCTATCAAACATGGCTAAAGGCGAATTGCAGAAAAACATGCTTGTAGAGGTCAGCCCCACATGGGATGGACGCAATAAGAAAGTGACCTATATGGAGGCGTTCGGTCGTCTGATGGCGGGTATTGCGCCGTGGCTCGCGTTGCCTGATGACGGTACGCCCGAGGGTGCGAAACGCAGTGAGTTGAGGCAGATGGCATTGAAAAGTTACGCCAACGCTGTTGACCCCGATTCACCCGACTGCCTGCTGTGGGGCGGCGAGGGTCAAGTGCTCGTCGATGCTGCCTACGTGGCTGAGTCGTTCCTGAGGGCGTATGACGCACTTTGGATGCCGCTTGACCAGACGACCAAGGACCGATATATCAAGGCGTTCACAGGGGTGCGTGCAATAGACCCGCCTTATACCAACTGGGTGCTGTTCTCGTCGACTGTCGAGAGTTTCCTCGCCAAGGCCGGAGCCAAGTGTGACACCTACCGTGTGAACTCGGCTGTGCGTAAGGTCGAGGAATGGTATACGGGTGACGGATGGTATGCCGACGGCCCTTCGTTCGCGTTTGACTACTACAGTTCTTACGTATTCCATCCCATGTACATAGAGACATTGAAAACCATGGCCGATGCCGGGATTTATACACGCATCCACTACAAGAATTATCATGACCGTGCTTTCAAGCGTGCCCAGAAGTTCAGTATCGTGCTTGAACGTCTGATTTCGCCCGAAGGGACATTCCCGGTGTTCGGACGTTCAATTCCTTACCGTATGGCGGCCATGCAGCCTCTCGCTTTTGTTGCCTGGCATCAGAAACTTCCGGCGGGACTTACCAACGGGCAGGTGCGCTCGGCCTTGACCGCCGTGATGCACCGCATGTTTGACGGTAAGGAAAATTTCAACGAGGGCGGGTATCTGACAATCGGCTTTGCCGGGCGTCAGCCTAATGTCGCCGACTGGTACACCAACAACGGCAGCCTTTACATGACATCGCTCGCGTTCCTTCCGCTTGGATTGCCACCGACCCATCCTTTCTGGACCGACGCTCCCCAGGACTGGACGAGCAAGAAAGCCTGGGACGGCCAACCGTTCCCCAAGGACCACCACTGGGGCGACGGGCCAAGCTACGGCGACCTGTTCTGACTTTGGGGTTGTGTCAAAATTGAGACTTAATGCGAAATCGTAGGGACGCGCCAACGTGCGCGTCCTCAAAGTTATGGTTATCAATTATTTGCAATAAAGGACGCGCACGTTGGCGCGTCCCTACGATGTTTATTGCGAATTTTGCAACACACTCCTATTCAAAATGATTGCTTCGCAATCCATCAATAACAAATTGATGATTTTTTGTGATAGACTCTGAAACGGTCGATTTGCAAATTCAGGTTATTTGGGTTATTTTTGCAAAACACTTTACTGTGCCCACCCCATGATAACCGCCGCGATTGCAATATCGGCCAACGCGCCTGTAATCACCGACCCGGTCGCGATATTCCTGACCGTGCTGGGGATTATAGTCGTGACACCGATGGTGCTCAAACCATTGAAAATTCCCAATGTCATCGGTTTGATTCTCGCGGGTGTGCTCGTTGGGCCTTATGGGGTCAACCTTCTTGCACGGGACATGAGTTTCGAGGTGTTCGGACAGGTGGGGATTCTTTACCTGATGTTCCTGGCGGGTATCGAGATTGACATGTACAATCTCAAGAAGAACATGAAACGTGGACTGGTGTTCGGTCTCTACACGTTCTTTATCCCGTTGGTGCTCGGAGTCATCACTGCATGCGTTTTCCTGCGGCAGGACATATTGTCGGGGGTATTGTTGGCCTCGATGTTCGCCGCCCACACACTCATCGCCTATCCCATTGTGTCACGTTTCGGCCTGACTAAATCGCCTGCAGTGGTGGTTGCAATCGCGGGGACTATTGTCGCGGTCGTAGGCTCTCTTATTGTCGTGGCATCGGTGTCGGGTGTGTATCGTGAGGGCGAGTTCAACGGTCTGAATCTGTTGAGGCTTCTCGGCGGACTGGTGGTGTATTGCGTTGTAGTGATTTATCTTTATCCGAGGGTGACGCGATGGTTTTTCAAAAAGTATAACGATGCAATCGCCCAGTTTGTCTATATCCTCGCGATGGTCTTCCTTGCGGCGACAGTGGCGTCGTTAATCGGAATCGAGGGTATTTTCGGCGCGTTTTTCTCGGGGTTGGTGCTCAACCGTTATATCCCGGCGCGTTCGCCGTTGATGTCACGCATCGAGTTTGTCGGCAACGCCATCTTTATCCCCTACTTCCTGATAGGTGTCGGCATGCTCATCAATATCAAGGTTGTGGCGACAGGGTGGGGAACGGTCTATGTCGCCGCCGTGATGTCGGCTGTCGCAATGGCATCGAAGTGGCTCGCGGCTTACGCGACACAGAAATCGTTCGGACTCGGGGCGATTGACCGCTCCGTCATGTACCAGTTGAGCAACGCCCACACAGCCGTGGCCCTTGCAGCCGTCATGATAGGTTATAACATGGGGTTGTTCAGCGAGGATATTCTCAACGGGACAATCGTCATGATACTCGTCACTTGCACCGTCTCATCGTTCGGGACTGAACGTGCGGCGGCGCGCCTGAAGCTGAGACAGTTTGACTCGGAGGAGGAGCGTCTGCCACGCCGTAGGGGCCGTATGGTGACCAACACACTGATTTCGGTTGCCAATCCATTGACCGCACCGCAGCTTGTGGAACTTGCATTGTTGATGCGCGGTGCCGAGAGAAATGAGAACAACCGTCTCTATGCTGTCCATGTGCGCAACGACAACAGTGTGTCGTCGCGGGCGATAGGACGTAACTCGCTTGATGTCGCGGAACAGGCCGCTGCGGCCGCTGACACGAGGTTGACAACAATTGAGCGGTATGACCTCAATGTCGTGACGGGTCTGTTGAATACTGTTGTCGAGAGGGATATAACCGATGTGTTCATCGGTTTGCATCGTCGCCAGACGGTCATTGATTCATTCCTGGGAAACAAAATCGAGCAGTTGTTGAAGGCGTCCAACCGCATGATTGTTATTTCGCGGTGTTTTATACCTGTCAACACATTTACGCGCATAGTGGTGTCGATTCCACCCAAGGCGCAGTTTGAGACCGGTTTTCGCCGTTGGGTGATGGCCCTCGGTAATCTCGCATCGCAGCTTGGATGCCGTCTGATACTATGTTGTGAGTCTACGGTCAAGCCATACATACGTAGTGTCTACCGGCATGCCGGCCTTGAATTGCGGTATGAGTTCCGGGATGTAGAAGGATGGGATGACTTTGTGCTTCTTGCCAACAGGATTCTTGACGATGACCTGTTTGTCGTTGTCAGTGCGCGTCGAGCATCGGTGTCGTTCAACAGTGACCTTGACCGTCTGCCCGACTTTTTGCAGAAATATTTCTCCCGAAACAATCTCGTGGTCCTTTATCCCGAACAGTTCGGTAAGGAGGACAATATCTCGACGATGGCCGAGGCGATGTCCACCGATATTGTCGCGACCCCGTCTCCGTTATTGCTTAAATTATTGCATCTGTATCGCCGTGGTGTCGCCATGCGCAAGCGTTTCACCCATCGCAACCGTTCCCGGAAAATTGATTTGTAACAACTATTAAAAAATATTAAAAACGGTCGTTGCGTTGGATATTTTCGCGTAGTTGCCTGTCTATAGGGCATTAACCGTGAAAATCTATCTACCATGAGACTGTTTAGAATTTATCTGTTTTTGGCGATTGCAGCGATGTGGAACGGCGTTTCAGCTGGGGAACTGCGGATAGAGAATCCGTTGGTGTTCGGAAACAACCGTATCACGTTGATTACGCCGACGTTGTTCCGCCTTGAAAGCACTACCGACAGTGTGTTTGTCGATGACCGCACGATGTTCGCCTACGACCGTACATCGTTACTCGCCGACAGCCTATACACGGTTGTTCGTTTTGAAAACGGGAGATACCTTATTACTACCCCCGCGCTTCGCATCGAGTATCTGCCTGACGGGCATCCGTTCTCGACATCCAATCTGACCGCATATTTTAAATATAAAGGGGAGGAACGCAAATTTACCATACGTCAGCACCGGCAACGCGGAAATCTCGGTGGCCCTATCGAGACCCTTGACCGCGTTGACTGTGAAGTCCCGCTGACCGAAGGATTGTTGAGTACCGAAGGCTGGTATGTGATAGATGACAACCGTGCCGATTTTCTTGATGGCGAGGGGTGGCTCAAGCCACGGCCTTATATGCCCAACCACATCCATGATTACTATTGTTTTGTCTACGGTTCGGATTTCCGTGCCGCATTGCAGAGCCTTGGAGAGATTTCGGGGCGCGTGCCTATGACACGTAAATGGTTGCATGGTGTGTGGTACAGTAAGTACTGGAGTTATACGTCCGACGGTATACTGGATGTGGTGGATGAGTATGATTCCCACGATTATCCGCTTGACAACGTCGTCCTTGACATGGGATGGCACACCAATATAACCGACAACGGAGCAGGGCATAACGCCAAGAGGTTCTGGACCGGCTATACCTGGAATCGTGAATTGATACCTGACCCTAAATCTCTCATTGACCGTCTGCACGGACGAGGGTTGACACTAACGCTGAACGACCATCCCCATGACGGTCTGCGTCCGGGGGATGAACATTACCCGGCGTTTGCGCGAGAACTCGGCGTTGACCCGGCGGGGAAACACGGGCCGCAATTCGACATGGGTTCGCGTCGTTATATGGAGGCTTTCTTCCGTCATGCCCTTGGAC
The DNA here is from genome assembly GCA_947628305.1 of uncultured Muribaculaceae bacterium. Classification (GTDB taxonomy): domain Bacteria; phylum Bacteroidota; class Bacteroidia; order Bacteroidales; family Muribaculaceae; genus HGM05190. The sequence goes on from CANQZG010000018.1 coordinate 47,648, forward strand.
CGACTGATGCGATGGGTGTTGACCTATGGTGGATTGACTGGCAGCAGAATTATCTGTACCCCTACGTGTTCGGGACAAACACGCGTTCGCTTCAATGGCTGAATGAAATCTATTACCGTCATAGTCTCGGCAGCGGTCTGCGCGGGTGTACCTACAGCCGTTGGGGAGGCTGGGGTGACCATCGCCACCCGTTCCATTTCTCGGGTGATGCAATCACCAACTGGGATGTGTTGGCGTTTGAGGTCAAGCTGACTTTGGCGAGCGGTAATGCGGGATGTTTCTTTTGGGCACATGACCTTGGAGGACATAAGAGTCGGGGTAGTTCCGAGCTGTTGGCGCGGTGGATGCAGTTCGGGGCGATGTCGGCTGCGTTGCGCATCCATTCCTCGCCCGATGCCGAGTATGACCGCCGTCCGTGGATGTGTGGCGACTCGCTCGCCGAGCGTTCCATGTTCGCGACCTACAAGCTAAGGGCCGAGCTGATGCCCTACGTCTATACGAGTGTATATCAGACCCACGCGACCATGGTGCCTCTCACGCGTCCCATGTATATCGATTATCTGTCGCAGGATGAGTCGCTCGCGAGTGGTAGGCAATATATGTTCGGTGACTTGTTGCTCACCGCCCCCATCGATAAACCCGGTGCGGGGACGGATAGAACCGCCTCACAGCGGGTATGGTTTCCCGCCGGTGACGACTGGTATGATTTCTTTACGCATGAAAAGCATGCCGGAGGCAAGACCGTTGACATCGCCAAGCCACTCGGTGAGTTCCCGCTGTTTGTAAAGGGCGGATGGGTGCTGCCCATGCAGCCATTCACGCGCCGTCCGGCGATGAATATCCCCGAACGTCTAGTGCTTAGGGTGTACCCTTCGCAGGGTGATGCCGACAACACCTATACGCTCTATGAGGACGATGGTGTCAGCATGGGTTACACCAAGGGGGAGTCGGCAAAGACCGGGTTACGCTATCAACATGACGGTGATACCCACACAGTGACTGTCCTTCCAGTGTCGGGTCGCTATAATGGCCAACCCGGGCGACGTTCCTACACAATACAATTGGCCGGTGTCGATGCCCCGGTGTCGGTAAAGGTCAACGGGCGCAAATCCAAGGCGGTCTATGACAGCGAGACACGGCTCTATACGGTCGAAGTCCCGGCTGCATCGGTTCACCGTCCCGTCGCGGTCGAGTTCCGCTGACAAACGGGTCATGCAAACAGCAGTGGTAGGGTGCGACCATGGCGCACCGCCGATTGTTTGTCTTATAAAAATTAACCCCAAAATACAATTATCATGAAAAAGTTCATTGTTTTGGCCGTTATGCTCGTGTCGATGGTTGTTTGTCACGGGCAAGTGTTGGAATCAGGGCCGTCAATTGTCATAGGGACAAGGATGTGGGAGTCTGCGCCCTCCGATTCATGGGGTGTCGAGGCCGGTGCGGGTTATCGTCATTTTTTATTGAAACGGGTGCATGTAAACCCGCAGATGTCATTATTCTATAACAGATATAACGAAATAAAGCCAAATTCAATTGGATTGAACGCCCGTGTTGACGTAGGGTATATTTCACCGTCGGCAATAGGTTTTGAGTTATTCACAGGTCCCGATTTTGATATTGCATTTATGCGTCCGAAAGGGAATGCCTACGTTGGAGGATACTCCGTAGAGCCTGTAATCAATACGGCGGTATTGCGTTGGCGTTTCGGCTTGGGTGTAAATGTGGGCAGGTTCACAATCAAAGGTGCATACGCCCTTGGCTTGACAAACGTATATGTCGATGATTATGACGATTACAAGAATAATATCGAATTCTCGGTTGCATATCACCTGTAAATTGAAAAAAATGTGTCAGTTTGAGGGTGTTGCAAAACTCGCATATTGACATCGTAGGGACGCGCCAACGGGCGCGTCCTCCATTGTAAATAGCTGACAATCAGCAATTCCATCGGACGCATCCGTTGACGCGTCCCTACGATTTCTCATAAAATATTAGTTTTGCAATACCCTCCAATCAATGGACTCCCTGTATGCAATGCCGGGAGGGTCAGCGGTCTTGTCGCAGGACGGAGATTGCGGCCTCGTAGTCGGGTTCGTCGGTGATTTCCTCGACGAGCTGGCGGTAAATCACGCGGCGGTCGGTGTCGAGGACGATGACCGCGCGGGCGAGCAGACCTTTCAACGGGCCGTCACACAGCATCACGCCGTAATCCTTGACGAACTCCGGCGAACGGAACGCCGATGCCGGGGTCACGTCCTTGATTCCCTCGATGGTACAGAACCGCCCCATGGCGAACGGTAAATCCATGGACACGCACACCACGGCGGTGTCCTTGAGTCCGGCGGCCTCCTCGTTGAAGCGTCTGACCGAACGGGCACACACATCGGTGTCAAGGCTCGGGAATATATTCAATACCACGCGTTTGCCTTTGAAATCGGTGTCTTTGACTTCGTTTAATGCTGCCCCTGCGAGGTTAAAACCGGGCGCGATTGAGCCGACGGCGGGCAATGTGCCACAGGTGTGGCACGGTTGTTCCTTGAAATATACGGTTTCCATATAATATCGTTATTTAATTAATGCTACTTTCTGAATAACATCGGATTGCAGCTCTTTGTTGAGGCCGATGATAACGTTGCATACCTTGGCCGATGTGTCCGATATTATTATGACCGGGGGTGACGAGACACCGAGGTCGCGGGCCAGTCCTTTTCCTGACATGAGCAGATGTTCCCCGGGCCTTATCGAGGGTACTATGGACTCGATTTCATCGATATTGTTGGAAAGGAACACCCACAGAACATCGGCCTCGGCGGGGAGGGCGTCGACCGCTCCGCGAACCTGCGAGACAACTTCGGTGTTGAAGCCTGTCGCCGGGTCGAGGATTACAATGAGCGTGGGGGCGCGGAATTGTTCATCGGTGTGGTGGGTGTAACGTTCCCCCGTGGTTGTGGGCAATGAGAATTGCGGCAGCCGTGTCCCCGGAAGGTTCTCCACCTTGAAGTTGCTTTCTCGGAATCGCTCGAAAGCCTCGGGTGCGAGAGCCATGAGTTGTTCTTCGTTTAACTGGGGACATGGTCTCGATGTCAGGGAGTCGGGGTAGCTGTACACGACATTTACGGTCTGTTCGCTAAGGCTCCCTATGTTGTTCTCTATTTCAGCGCTTAGCGGAATGAATGTCTTCGGGTCAAATGTGTACTCGGTCTCGGATGTGACCGTGCCGTTAACGCTTGTCGTGGCCTTGATGTAGGTGCAATTGCGCCCGTTGACCTTACGTGACGGAATAAATTCCACAGTGCATGCGCTGTCGGTCGTCATCTGTTTAAGGCTCTGTGCGATAAACCCCGGCAGGAGAGAGGTGAATTGCGCCGTCTGCTGCACACCCTCTGTGACGCGTCCCCGTGGTTGGAACGGGATGGAATCCCATTCCAAGTGATATTCCTGTAACCGTTGTGAACGGTAGCGGTAGTGATGTCCGTCGAAATAGGCTGAGAAGCCTTTGGTCGGGCCTGACGGTGTGTCGAGTGTCCAGTCAATCAGGTAGTCGCAAGGGGCGAGCGGGTCATCCCCGGCGGTGTTCTGTGCCGTCAGGATGGTGTTATACACCACGTCCCGTGGCAATTGTGGCATTGTGACCGTGAACCTGGCCTCGGCATGGTAGCATTTCATGGAGTCGAGTGTGGCTATAATGTCAGCAATCCCTTGAGCGTTCACGCTCAAGGGATTAATTGCTGCTAACACCATTAACAATTTTATTTTCCCTTTCATAAACAATAGTTGACGTTCATTAGTAAAACATACGGGGAGACAAAAGGGTTCTGTGTAATAAGTGAAAAATGTCGCTATCATTCAGGGGGAGTCCCTGATTTGACAAGAGGTGATGCCGGATGGTGAGACTTGTTTTTCTCGTGAATCTTGAACTTGATTTGGTCGAAGCCGGTGCCATATACACCGTTTACATTGGCCTGTGTGATGAATGCGTTGGGGTCGATGCTCTTGATTATGCGGAATATTGTCCCCGATTCGATTTTACGGCAGATGACCAACAGCACCTTGACCTCGTGGCGTGTGTACCATCCCATGCCGGTGAGAACGGTGCACCCGCGGTGAGCCTCATTGTTGATTGCCGTGGCGATATGCTCCCAGTGGGGCGAGAAGATGGTGAACTGAACCGACTGACGGTTGGAGTTTATCATGAAATCGGTCATGTAGGATACAAGGAACAGGATGACGAGGCCGAACATCACCGTGTTGAGGTTGTGGAAGATGAGATAGGAGGATGATATTATGCAGAAATCGACATATATCATCGTGCGCCCGATGCTGACGGTGCTGTGCTTTGACACCATCGCCGCGACGATGTCAGTCCCCCCCGTGCTGCCATTGTGGACAAACACTATACCGAGGGCGATGCCGCATAGTGCCCCTCCGATTATAATGTTCATGAAAGGCTGCTGCTGGACAAACGGCCCGTGGAACAATGGCTGCAGTATGCTGATGAAAAGCGACAGCATTGTCGAACCGAAAATCGTGCGCAGGACGAATGTCTTGCCGACAATGCGGTAGGACAATGCCAACAAAAGAATGTTAAGCCCGTAGATGCTTACGCCCACAGGGATTCCCGTGAGAAAAAAGATGAGCGTGCTGACACCGGTCACGCCACCGATGACCACGTTCTCGGGCAGGATGAACGCGCAGAAGCCAAACGCGTATAATAACGTGCCGAAGATAATCATGACATAGTCCCGGGAGGAGAGCCATAAGTTTTTTTTATTTGCGAATTTCATGATGAGGGTTGCAGTGTTGTATTTGATGTCAAGATGACTTTTTTGATGTGGCAAAGGTATGTAAAAAATCCGTTTCAGTCTGTAGTGAAAGGTAAAATATTATTATAGTTTCCCAAATAGTTATGGCTTGATGGGTATTATGTTGATTATTTTCCATACATTTGTAACTCCAAACCTGAAACCTGACTACTACTCATAATCAATGAATCGTAAAGTTCGAGTAAGATTTGCCCCGTCTCCGACAGGCCCGCTTCATATCGGAGGCGTGCGCACGGCTCTTTTCAATTATCTTTTCGCCCGTCAGAATGGCGGTGACATGATATTGCGTATAGAGGATACCGATTCCCAGCGTTTTGTGCCCGGAGCCGAGGATTATATCAACGAGGCCCTTGCGTGGCTCGGTATCGGAATCGACGAAGGTGTACGTGAAGGGGGGGCTTACGGCCCTTACAAGCAGAGCGAGCGGCGCGACATTTATCGCGAGCACGTGAAGATGTTGCTTGACCGAGGTGCGGCGTATATCGCCTTTGACACACCCGCCGAATTGCAGGCCGCCCGTGAGGCGACACCCAACTTCCAATATGATGCATCGACAAGGGAACGCATGCGCAACTCGCTGACGATTCCTGCCGAGGAGGTCAGGCGTATGATTGATGAAGGTGTCCCTTACGTTGTCCGTTTCAAGGTTGAGCCGGGACGTGATGTCGAGGTCAATGACCTGTTGCGCGGAAAGGTCGTGATTAATTCGTCGATTCTTGACGACAAGGTACTCTACAAGAGTGCTGACGACCTCCCCACCTATCATCTCGCCAATATCGTCGATGACCATCTCATGGAGGTGTCACATGTTATACGTGGCGAGGAATGGTTGCCGTCGGCACCCTTGCACTGTCTGTTGTATGAGGCGTTTGGTTGGGGTGACACCCGCCCTGAATTTGTGCATCTGCCATTGTTGCTCAAGCCTGACGGCAAGGGAAAACTCTCCAAGCGTGACGGCGACCGTCTCGGTTTCCCGGTGTTCCCTCTCGAATGGCATGACCCCAAGAGCGGGGAAGTGTCGTCGGGTTACCGCGAGAAAGGTTATCTGCCCGAAGCCGTGGTGAACTTTCTTGCATTGCTTGGATGGAATCCCGGTGACGACACCGAAATCATGTCGATGGACGAGTTGATAAAGAAATTCTCGTTTGAACACTGTTCACGGGCCGGTGCCAAGTTTGCATTTGACAAAGGGCGATGGTTCAATCATGAATACCTGCAACGTGTCCCTGACGCCGAGCTTGTAGGACTTTTCAAGCCGGTCCTTTCAGAGCACGGGGTGAATGCTGCCGATTTCACCGATGAATACATCACATCGGCGGTCAACATGGTCAAGGGTCGCGCCAATTTTGTCGCAGACCTGTGGGAACAGGCACGGTTCTTCTTCGTTGCCCCGGTGGAGTATGACCCCAAGGCTGTCAAGAAACGCTGGAGCGAGGAGATGCCCCGTATAATGGGTGAACTGATAGAGGTTCTCCAAGGGCTTGATTCATGGAAAAGCGCCGATGCCGAGAAGGTTGTCCTCGACTGGATTGCCTCCAAGGGTTATCACCTCGGTAACGTGATGAACGCTTTCCGTCTTACGGTCGTGGGAGAATGCAAGGGACCGCACATGTTTGACATCACGGAGTTGCTCGGTCCTGACGAGACTATCGCACGTATCAGCCGTGGCATCGAGTCAATCCACGCTGAATAAATTCAGAAAAATTCCGTCTAAAACCGCCAAAATAGAATTACCGCCATCAAGGCATAACCAATGAATCCAATATATAACCTCGGCATAAGGCTGTACACGCTTGGTGCGCGCATTATCGCGTGTCGCAATCCTAAGGCTCGAAAGATGCTCGACGGGCAGGCAGAAACTATCGGTCGGCTGTGTGAGTGTCTTGCCGACGATGTCCACGCTTCGTCCGATGGTTGGATATGGATTCATGCCGCGTCGTTGGGCGAGTTTGAACAGGGGCGACCGCTCATCGAGCGATTGCGCCGTGACCGCCCGGATTGCCACATATTGCTGACGTTCTTTTCACCGTCGGGGTATGAGGTGCGCAAGGGTTATGACAAGGTGGACCTTGTGTGCTACCTGCCGTTTGACACCCCTTTGCGGGTATCGAGGTTCCTCGACCTTGTTAATCCGCGCATGGTAGTGTTTGTGAAATATGAGTTCTGGGGCAATTATCTCGAGCAGTTGCATGCGCGGGGAATCCCGGTTTATCTCATATCGTCGATTTTCCGTGAACGTCAGCCGTTTTTTAAATGGTGGGGGGGCGTTTTCAGGAAAATGCTGACCTGTTTTACCCACATCTATGCCCAGGATGAGCGTTCCCGGGAGTTGCTGTCGGGGATAGGTGTCGACAATGTGTCGGTTGTGGGGGATACCCGTCTCGACCGTGTCACTGACATCATGAAGAATGCCACGCCGATTGACGCTCTTGAGACTTTTGTGGGTGATGGTGACGAGCCTGTCTTGATTGTAGGCAGCAGCTGGGAGGCCGATGAGGATGTCTACATGCCTTGGCTAAGGTCACATTCTGGGGTCAGGTCGGTAATCGCACCGCATGAGTTTGATGCCGGACGGCTTGAACGGTTGCTTGGACGTCTCGGGGACGGTGCGATGCTGCTGTCGCGCTACGAGGCATTATGCGCCGATGCCGCCACCGGTGGCTCTATCGGTGACGTGCGTCATCTCGTCGTGGATAGTTTCGGGAAACTGTCCTCGCTTTATCGTTACGGCACTGTCGCGTATGTGGGCGGCGGTTTCGGAGTCGGAATACACAATATCAATGAGGCCGCGGTCTACGGGATACCCGTGGTGTTCGGGCCTAATCACTCTAAATTCAAGGAGGCCGCCGACCTCATCAGTTGCAAGGGCGCGGTCTCTGTCAACAATACATCTGAACTTGAAAAGACGCTTGATGCGTGGCTTGGGGACCCCGTCGCCCTTAAAGAGGCGGGGGACGCTGCCGGTGAATACATTTCACGTAACACCGGCGCGACCGACCGTATCTATACCGACCTTTTCACACCCCGCCGATGATTTTATTTTTCCATTGCCTGACGCCTTTATCGGCATTTGATAATTAGAAACGACAATCATCTGTACTCTCTACCATTAGCTTGCGCTATTCCTGAAATCGAGTTTGCATCCTGACACGTGCAAGCCGCTAAAACAACATCTAAACACATTTATTATTTAATGAACGAAAGGAAATCCCGTTTACCGGAGATAATCGACATCCTTACACACAATGACATAGGCAGCCAGGAGGAGCTGTCACGAAAACTTGCCGCAAGGGGGTATTCTGTCACGCAGGCCACATTGTCGCGTGACCTCAAGATGCTGCGTACCACCAAGGTCGCTACCGAGTTTGGCGGATACCGTTACGTGGTGTCGGGGGGTGGCTTTCCCGGGAGGATGGATATTAGAGATGTCTCGCGCCCGTTATGTGCCTTAAAACCTACGGCGTTGTCAATGGCGCTTTCGGGCAACATGGTTGTGCTGAAGACACGCCCCGGATATGCCGGTGGGCTTGCCTACGACATCGACATGCTTGAATCGCCTCACATAATCGGGACAATCGCCGGAGCCGATACGGTCTTTGTGGCTGTGAACGAGCGTTCCTCACGTGAGGAGATTTTTGATGCCTTCACTGTATTGTTGCCCGAAGATGTCGCTGAAAATGCCCGTAAAAGTTTTTTTGGCTGAAATAATGGTAATATAACGGGTTGTTAGTCGGTTAAATGCCTTAAAATTCTTAACTTTGCGACCATTGTGTGTTTATATTACGTATGTAGTTATATTACATGATGGAAGAAGGAAACGAAATAAGGGTGATGGTCGCCAATGCGGCCCATTTGAAATATGTCGAGGAGATTCTTGACACAATCAACCGTGCGGCCAAGGTTCGCGGTACCGGTATAGCGAAGCGTTCGCCCGAGTATGTCAGGCGGAAAATGCTTGAAAGCAAGGCTGTTATCGCGCTTTGTGGCGAGCGGTTCGCCGGGTTCAGTTACATCGAGAGTTGGAGCAACCGTCAATATGTGGCCAATTCCGGTCTGATTGTGGCTGATGAGTTTCGTGGACACGGTGTCGCAAAACGCATAAAGGAACTGATATTCCGATTGTCGCGGGAGAGGTTCCCCGAGGCCAAGATTTTTTCCCTGACCACGGGTGCGGCTGTCATGAAGATGAACTTCGAGTTGGGTTACAGGCCCGTGACATTCGACCAGTTGACCGACGACCCCGCTTTCTGGCGTGGGTGCGAGAGTTGTGTAAACTACGACATATTGTTACGTAACGGAGGCCATAAGTGCTTATGCGTCGGGTTGCTGTATGACCCTGCCGAGGTGTGGGCTCACCGTAACGAGACATCGTTTAAAGATGAAACAAAGACTGAAATGAATAAGAAAAAAGTTGTATTAGCATTCAGTGGCGGCTTGGACACTTCTTTCGCCGTCAAATATCTGTCGGAGGATTGTGGATATGAGGTCTACACAGCCATCGCCAACACCGGCGGATTCTCTGACGAGGAGTTGAAACGTATCGAGGAGCGTGCCATTGCCTTGGGTGCGCGTGAGCACGCCACTCTCGATGTGACGCAAGAGTATTATGAAAAGAGCATACGTTACATGATATACGGTAACGTGTTGCGCAACGGGACATATCCCATATCGGTGTCGAGCGAGCGTGTGTTCCAGGCGATTGCAATTATCGAGTACGCCAAGAGAATCGGTGCCGATTGCGTCGCCCATGGCAGCACGAGCGCGGGTAACGACCAGGTGCGTTTTGACCTGACATTCCAGATTCTCGCGCCCGAGATTGAAATCATCACCCCCACCCGTGACATGAATCTCACGAGGGAGTATGAGATAGAATATCTGAAGAAGCACGGCTACGAGGCCGACTTCAAGAAACTCGAATATTCAATCAACAAAGGATTGTGGGGCACAAGCGTAGGTGGCAAGGAGACATTGTCATCTGACAAGACGCTTCCCGAGGAGGCCTATCCCACTCAGATGACCGCGACCGGCTCATCCCGCATGACGATAGATTTCGAGCAGGGGCAGATTGTTGCCGTTGACGGCGAACGTTTCGATGACAAGGTGGCCGCGATACGCCGCATAGAGGAACTGGTTGCCCCGTATGCGCTCGGACGCGACATGCACATCGGCGATACAATCATAGGCATCAAGGGTCGCGTAGGTTTCGAGGCCGGTGGCCCCATGGTGATTCTCGCCGCCCACAAGATGCTCGAGAAACACACGCTCACCAAGTGGCAGCAGTATTGGAAAGACCAGCTTGGGACATGGTATGGGATGTTCCTGCACGAGTCGCAGTACCTTGAGCCTGTGATGCGTGACATAGAGGCATTCCTTGAATCATCCCAGAAAAACGTGACCGGCCGCGTTATAATAGACCTGCATCCCTATCGTTTTGTGACAGTGGGTGTGGAGTCGCCCTACGACCTGATGAACAACTCATTCGGTGAATATGGCGAGGTCTCGCGTGCATGGACGGCCGATGATGTCAAGGGTTTCACCAAGATTCTCGGAAATCAGATGAAAATCTATCACGATATTAACAACCGTAACAAGAAATGATAAGGGCAGGAATAATAGGCGGGGCCGGATATACCGCCGGAGAGTTGATAAGACTTCTGATAAACCATCCCGATGTAGAGCTTGCATGGGTCAACTCGACAAGTAACGCGGGCAACCTTGTCAGCGATGTGCATCAAGGGTTGATAGGTGAGACCTACCTAAGGTTCACCGACTCCACCGCCTGGGATGAAATCGATGTGCTGTTCTGCTGCACGCCCCACGGGGAGGCCAAGCGTTTTCTTGCGGCCAACGATGTCCCTGAAAGGGTGAAAATCATCGACCTGTCGATGGACCATCGGCTCAAAGACGGCAGCGATGGCTTTGTATACGGGATTCCAGAATATAATCGCAAGGCACTTGTTCGTGGCGCGACAAAGGTCGCCAATCCCGGATGCTTCGCGACGGCGATTGAACTGGCATTGCTTCCGTTGGCGAAAGCGATGAAGCTGCATTCGCCCATCCATGTCACTGCAATCACCGGGAGCACCGGGGCCGGTGTCAAACCATCGGCGACCTCTCATTTTTCATGGCGTAACAACAACGTGTCGGTCTATAAGCCGTTGACCCACCAGCATCTCGCCGAAATCAGGCAGTTGCTTGAGGAGGTGCAGGGCGGTTTTGGCTCTGAAATCAACTTTATACCGATGCGCGGGCCGTTTGCCCGTGGAATCATGGCGGTTGTGTATATGGACTCATCGCTTGACTTGAGTCAGGTGCGTCATCTGTATGAGGAATTCTACAGTGACCACAATTTTACATTTGTCAGCGAACGACCCGTTGACCTGAAGGACGTTGTCAATACAAACAAATGTGCAATCCACATTGACAAGGTGGGCGACAAACTCGTCATCACCTCGGTGATTGATAATCTTCTCAAAGGGGCGGCCGGTACTGCGGTCCACAACATGAACCTGTTGTTCGGCCTGCAGGAGCGTGTCGGTCTTATCCTGAAACCGTCGGCGTTTTGATTCAGTTGAAAATGAGGTGAAAAAGTTTTGCGGAGTGAAAAAGTATGCTTAATTTTGCACCGCGAAAGAAATATTGAGAATAATATAAAAATATTAATAATAACAAAATGATAATCGTACAAGTAAAAGAAGGCGAAAACATTGAAAAGGCTTTGAAGAAATTCAAGCGTAAGTATGAAAAGACCGGCATCGTTAAAGAACTTCGCAGCCGTCAGGCTTTTGAAAAGCCTTCGGTGACTAACCGCAAGAAAATGATGAAGGCGGTTTACGTGCAGAAGCTCCGTTCGGTAGAGGAATAATCTCCGCTACAGGCTGATGCCGCGGGGACTGTTGTACCCGGCACATTTTTTATTGTAACGACACATCAAGGCGTGCGATGTTTTTCAGTGATGAAAGACGTTGCCGCTTTTGTCGTATCTATATCTAAGTGGGTTAAGGTCGTTAAAGTGGAAGATGTTGCAAAATTACCTGAAATCGGTCGAATCAGGTAGGGTTCTGTCATGGCAGAACCGAAACGCATTGAAAATCAACGACAATCTCCGCTCTGCGTGGGTGTTGCAAAATTGACGTTTTATGAGAAATCGTAGGGACGCGTCAACGGACGCGTCTGAGGGAATTGCAGACTGTCAGCTATTTGTAATAGAGGACGCGCACGTTGTCGCGTCCCTACGTTGTCGGTATGCAAGTTCTGCAGCACCCTACCCGGTTTTGCAACGCCTTTAGAATATTTTTTTTAAAATTTTGTTGCAAACCATAAAACACAACGTATATTAGACGAAACCAATCCCGGAAGATGAGTAACGACTTGCTGACATCGGTGTTTCTGAAGATACGTCCCAGGCTTTTGACCAAGGCCCGGCAGACTCTCGGCGATGAAGCCGAGGCGCAAGATGTCTTGCAGGATGCTTTCTGCAAATTGTGGCGTCGCAGGGATTCTATCACGAGCGAGTCGCAGGCCGAGGGTCTTTCGTCCACCACGGTGTATCACACCTGCATCGATGTGTTGCGTCACCGTAGGGTGACATCGGTCGAGACGGTTGAGTCTCTGCCTGACTTGGCCGAGGATGATGGCGATGAGCGGGACGGGATTGTCAAGGATGTAGAACGGCTGATAGCCTCGGAATTGACCGAGCGTCAGCGAACCATCCTTTATATGCGTGACCGTTCAGGCGAGGAAATCGCTGATATCGCTGAACAGATGAATCTCACCGAGGCCAATGTCCGTCTGATTTTATCCCGTGCGCGGAGGATTGTCCGCGATTGTTACCGAAACCTGAATAAACGATAGATGTGCGATGATAACGAAATTTGATGATATTCATGTGTTGATTGAACGTTATTTCGCCGGGGAGACCAGCCTTGACGAGGAACGTCGACTGCGGTTTATGCTTGTGAGCCCCGATGCCCCGGCAACCGATGATGTGGCCGAGGCGCGTGCGGTCATGGGGTATGCCTCGGTGATGTCGCGTCCCGCGACAGCCCGGGCAAGTGTGGCTGTCAGGTTGCGCTCGTTTGTGCCGAAGATTGTTGCGGCTGCGTCTGTCGCTGTGGTTCTCACTTTTGTGTGGGGGAGTATAGGTGGTGGAATGAAAGATGTCTCGAATGGCGAATGTATGGCCTACGTGGGTGGCGTGCGGGTTTCTGACGCTGATGACGTGATGGCGATGATGGGTGCTGACCTGCGTTCGATTGGCGAGGCATCGGCCGATGTCGATAACGGGATAACTGAAGAATTGAATGCAATATCAGATATTTTAAAATGAATATAATGAGGTGTTTATTGTTGGCTGTGTTTCTGTCGTTGGTGGCAATACCGCTACGGGCGCAGGATGGATTGAATATCAATTCGCTCTTTGATGGGCGATACCGAGCGAATCCGGCGGCCTCGGAGACGATTATACAAGGTTCGCGTCTGTCACGGTATGACCTGAAGAATTACCATGCCCTGACCTTGACGGGAGTGCCTGACGCGGCTTATGAAATCGAAAGGCTTGTGTCCAAGGACGGCGCAAAAGCCCTTTCACGAGAGGTGAGTTATAAGCAAGGACGGTTATATTACGGTTTCTACCGTCTTGCAAGCCATAACGGTCTGCGGCGTTATTTGTTTTATCTGAACCAGCACCTCAAGGGTGGAAATAAAATTATTTTGATTTATCTTGACGGTGACGCTGACACCGAGGCAATCAAGAGAATGTTGAAAAAGTAACCAATCTCACGTTTATGAAGACTATTTGTGTGATGATGTCGCTGGTCGTGGCGGCATCGGGGATGGCAATGATGGCCGACAATGTCGAGCCTGACACACTGACGGTGATTGACTCACCTAAATCGGTCGTGATTTCAAAGAAAGGGGGGCAGACTGTGGTGTCCGTGACCGGGACTGCCGATAATCCTGATTTCAGATACAATCTTGTGTCACAGACATCGGGGGTGGCCGATACGGTTGTCGCCAGGGTCGAGGATGAGGAATGGGGTCTCAATATGCCGTTCCTTAAAGACGGGAAACCGAGCCGGGCATTCACTACATGGTTCAACGACGTTTATGTCAACATGGTGTTCCCGTCCTCGGCGCCAGCGGGGATGAAAACCTCATGGGAACTTGGTGTAGGGGAGTTCGTCAGATTTAGTTATGAGCCTTCATCAAGAGCGCGGACGTGTTTCAGTATAGGACTTGGCATGGGTTATCGTCGTCTCGCCTTCGGCAAGGGCGAACGTCTTGAACTGAATGATGGGAAGCTGACCCTGTTTCCGGCCGAGGAGGGTGTCACGGTCAAGTCATCGTCGATTGACGAGTGGGACGTGCGTATCCCGGTCACCGTTACGCAGCCGTTGTATAAGGATTTGAAACTCGCCGTCGGTGGGGTTGCCGTGTTCAATGTCAATTCCAGGGCCTACACGACAATCGAGCGCGACGGGTCTAAATTCAGCGAGTCTTATAAGGGATTGCATCAACGCCTGTTACAGTGTGAACTGTTTGCCACGCTCGGATTTGACGATGCTGTGGGATTGACCGTGCGTTACCGGCCCATGAACTCGTTCACCGACGGCTATGGCCCTGAATACAAGTCAGTCGCCCTCGGCCTTTCCTTCAATTTCTAATTCTTGATTCCTAATTCCTAATTGAATAACCATCGTGATGAAAAAATATATCGCATTGTCGCTATTTGTCATTGTTTCGGCCATCATGGCTACGGGTCAGACGCCCGGCGACACCATCCTCTCTGTAAGAAACGCCAATACGGTCATTGTCTCTGAAGGGCCACAGGGAATTAAGGTCACTGTCAAAGGTAACGAGGCCGACCCTGAATATGTCTCGACATTCGAGGAGAAGTATCAGTCGGGGGATGCCATTGTCAAGTCAAAGCAGTGGATTAATTACCTCCCGTGGGGTAAGGGCAATAGTTGGGAGGAAAAATTCTTTAAGCATGACGATATAACCGTGGGAGGCCTGTGCGTGGGTTTTGTCAAAGGGCTTGACGCTCCTGCGGGTCTCGGCCTTGAGATGGGCAAGTCATTTGAAATCTCGTTGCTGAATATGTTGGCATGGCGGCATAGGCTGTCCCGGCGTTCCTATCTGTCGGTGGGATTTGGCATGGACTGGCGCACCTATCGAAACTCCAAAGGGACAGCGCAGTTTGTCCTTAACGATGAGGGCAAGGTGACATACGGTCAATTTCCCGACGGTGTAAGGGCCGAAGGGTCGCAGCTTAAAATCGTCCGGGCAGGATTCCCCGTTATGTGGGAACAATATCTTTGGAAAGGGTTCTCGGTGAGCGCGGGCGTTGTGCTGAACATGACGACACATGCCTCGATTAAGTCCAAGTGGGTCAACGAGGCCGGCAACAAGGTCGAGCAATATAACGGAGACCTCAATACGCGGTTCTTCACGGTCGATGTCATCGGCATGGTGCGGTTTTGTCCGTGGCTTGGGGTGTATGCCCGCTGGACACCTCAGTCGGCGTTGCGTTCCGCGTCAGGTGTCTCCCCTTCGTTCTCGACGCTTTCGACCGGACTTGTCACACTTTTTTGATGGATGTCGCGGATAAGACGTTGGTTTTATGTATCTTTGCAGAATAAAATCAATCGGTTATATGAAATCACGTTTCTTGGTTATTATTGTCTCTGTCATGCTTTTGGGAACTGTCCCCGGTGTGGAGACCAATACGGTATACGCCCAGTACAATATGACCACACAACGCCCGGTCGGGCAAATCAGACTCAACGATGGTTCTACATTCAGTGGGAATGAGGTTGTTAGTGGCAATGTGCGTACACAGTACTATGGAATGATTATCTACAGTAACGGTTCGTTTATACAAGGTTACTTTGACCTTAATTTCACCCCTTATAACGATGTCCCTTATAACATGAGTGAGAACGGAGTCGCATATAATGTTAGGTTTCAGAATGGAAGAATCGTCAGCAAGCAGAGGATAAGTCAGAGTAATACCGGCGGAGGGTATATAGGTGGCGGTGGTGTCTACAACGGTGGCGGAGGTTCGGGTTCAAGCAAGACCCGGTGTGGCGGTTGCCACGGGAACGGACGTTGCCAGCATTGCGGTGGGTCGGGATACATATCGACCGGCTCCAAGTGCTCGCTTTGTAGAGGCACCGGGCGTTGTGTCTCTTGTCACGGTAACGGTTGGGTAAGATAACAGGCATGTCAATGGTATCACCCTCAGATGTTATCGACACCGCGATTGCCACGGGGCAGCGTAAGGTGGGTCTTAGCACACGTTCACACGGTCGTCTGGCTGTCTCGGCGTTTCTTGCCGGATGTTTCATCGCCCTCGGCGGCGTGTTGTCGCTTGTCGTGGGTTTCGGATTCCCGTCGGTTACGGCTGTCAATCCCGCGATGCAGAAACTGTTGAGCGGGGCGATGTTCCCTATTGGCCTTATACTGGTCGTGATGCTTGGCGCGGAACTGTTCACCGGGAACAATGCCCTCTTGGTGCCGGCTTACATGCGCCGTCATTACACGGCCATGGATGTGGCGGTGAACTGGACGCTCGTGTATCTGGGGAATTTCGCGGGGGCAATAGCCTTTACCTATTTCATGGTCTATTGCTGTGGCCTGTCATCATCGGCCCCCTATCATGATTCAATTATTGCCATAGCCGAGGCCAAGGTTTTCATGCCGTGGGGCGTGGTGCTGTTGAAGGGAATCGGTGCAAACTGGTGTGTCTGCCTCGCTGTGTGGCTTGCGATGTCGAGCCGGTCGGTGACGGGCAAGATGCTCGGTTGCTGGTTGCCTGTCATGGCTTTTGTCGCCCTCGGTTACGAACACTCCATCGCCAACATGTTTTTCATCCCGCTCGGTATGCTCGAAGGTGCGTCGGTAGGTGTCGGCGAGGCGGTGTGGCGTAATCTCGTCCCCGCGACGATAGGCAATATCATCGGCGGGGCGGTCATGGTCGGTATGTTGCATTACTACGTTCATTTCAGGCGACAAAATGACAGCGAAACAAGCAGATAGCATATCATTTAGCCTGATTAACGAAATTTTTCACTATTGGCGAACGCGTTAGTGATATTTTCAGTACCTTTGTGCTATAAAACTTGTTTATTAATTAAATATTAACGCTAAAATGGTAAGTTATAAGGACTTAGGCTTGGTTAACACCCGCGAGATGTTTGCCAAGGCAATTAAAGGCGGCTACGCGATTCCCGCGTTCAATTTTAACAATATGGAGCAGCTTCAGGCTATCATCAAAGCCGCTGCCGATGAAAAATCACCTGTGATTCTCCAGGTGTCAAAGGGTGCGCGTAACTATGCCAATGCAACCCTTCTGCGTTACATGGCCGAGGGTGCTGTGGAATATGCCAAGGAACTTGGCTGGGAAAATCCCCAGATTGTTCTTCACCTTGACCACGGTGATTCATTTGAACTTTGCAAATCATGTATCGACAGCGGTTTCTCGTCGGTGATGATTGACGGTTCGCACCTTCCCTACGAGGAGAATGTCGCCCTAACCAAGCAGGTGTGTGACTACGCCCATCAATATGACGTGACTGTCGAGGGCGAACTTGGCGTTCTTGCCGGTGTCGAGGATGAGGTTTCTTCAGACCATCACACCTACACCGACCCCGCCGAGGTAGTTGACTTCGCCACCCGTACAGGTTGCGACAGCCTCGCCATTTCAATCGGTACTTCCCACGGTGCCTACAAATTCACCCCCGAGCAGTGCACACGCAACGCCGAGGGTCGTCTCGTTCCCCCGCCATTGGCATTTGACGTCCTTGACGCGGTTATGAAAGAGCTCCCCGGATTCCCCATCGTTCTTCACGGTTCGTCATCGGTTCCCCAGGAATATGTTGACATCATAAACGAATACGGTGGCAAACTTCCCGACGCTATCGGTATCCCCGAAGACCAGCTCCGCAAGGCTGCCAAGAGCGCGGTATGTAAAATCAACATCGACTCTGACAGCCGTCTCGCCATGACAGCTGCCGTGCGTCGTGTGTTCACTGAGAAACCCGCCGAGTTTGACCCGCGTAAATACCTCGGTCCGGCTCGCGACGAGATGGAGAAACTCTACAAGCACAAGATTGTGAACGTTCTCGGCTCTGAAGGCAAGGCTGAATAATTGCAACAATAAGTTTTGATGATAAATGGACGGGCGACCTGTAATGTGAAGTGCCCCCCAAAAGTTGGACATGTTAAACACTATCCAGTTATAGAAAGAGTTCGGTATTGAACCGGACTCT
>CANQZG010000019.1 GCA_947628305.1 uncultured Muribaculaceae bacterium
TAAGCCCCGCCACGCCGATGATACTGCGGAAGCGGGAAAGTAGGTAACCGCCCCTTACACGAAGACCGGACGCCCCGGCGGGAACGACCCCGCCGGGGCGTCCCATTTTTACCCCGCCCGCCGCCCGCCGCCTAACGTCGTTAATGACTTTAACGACCCTCCCCCCTAAACCATAACCTTTAAACTATCACCCCTCTCGGTTAATTTTATTAAAAATTCTTGTAGTATTGGGTGGCGGGTGTTATTTTTGTATTGAATGAAGTCTTTTAGTTATATCTAAATGGCGGCATTGTGTGTTGTAATATTATGGCAACTTTATTGGTAATAATCGGGTCGGTTTTCATTGTTTCCGCTGTGGTGTTGGCATTTATGTCATCACGGTGGGCGTCATTGTCGGCATACGCGGGGTTATGGATGTTTGTGCTGGGGAAAACGGTTGTAATTTCGTCAGGACAGTTGATTTTCTGGGGTGCGGCGGTTGCGATAGTGCTCTTGCTTGGATGGCTGTTGCCACGGGAGGTAGCTATGGCACGAAAAGGAGTGCCATATATTGCCGGGGCGTCTTTGGCGGGAGTCCTTGTCGGGATGTTGATGTCTTCGGCAGGCATGATAATAGGTGCGGTGTTGGGTGCGTTTTGTGGCGCATTGGCCTATAGCCGTACACCCGCAGGGAATGCCTTGGAGTTCCCGAGCGCGAGGTTTGCCAACTATCTTGCGGCGAAAGGGCTGCCGGTTGTTGTGACTATATGTATCGTCGCACTTGTCATCGCTTTGGCGGTATCGCAGCATGAAATTATTCAAGCCATTAATAATTGACTATGAAAAGGATATTTCTTATATTATTTGGTGTTTTAGCCATCTCGGTCTATGGTCAGGATATACTTCCGCAGCTTAAGCGTGAGAAGCCTGATATGGATAAAATCAAAAAGGAGACCCAGGACCCGTCGTCGAAGTATTATTATCCACGGCTCATGGAGGAATACCTGAAGAATGATACGTTGATGAAACTTGACAAATTCAGGCATCTGTATCTGGGGTATGTGTTCCAGGAGGATTATACACCATATCGTTCATCGGAGCATCCCCTCAGGTTTTCATTGGCTGCCGAGAAGGAAAAATTGTCGCGTCAGGAATGTGACTCTGTCATAATATATGCGCTGAAGGCTCTTGATGACAATCCTTTTGACCTGAAGGAGATGACATTACTGATTAACGCGTACAGGGAAAAGGGTAAGGTGAACCTTGCGAATATATGGCAGTATAAGCTGAATTACCTGTTGATGACGATTGTCTCGACCGGCACAGGCCTTGACGAGGATAACGCATGGTATGTCATCGAGCCACAGCATGAGTATGTTCTTCTAAACATGATGAATTATTTTGTGGACGACCATGTGTTTTATGACCCTTACTACGAATATATAACCGTGAAAGACCCGTCAGGACGCGATGTTGGCGGGTTCTATTTCAACATCAAGAATCTCCTCGAGGAATATTACCGCAAACACCCCGACGAACTGTAGGTGGACTCTTGTTCCATAGGGAATGAGGTTGTGGTGATTTCAATATAAGAGAATGGCGTCAAATAATTATTTGACGCCATTCTCTTTGGGCGGAGAGGACGAGAGCCTAACGCCTGACATTCAAGGGTTTCACACAATGCCAAGTCGGTGAAAATGTGATTGTTGCATGATTTTTTGATATTGGGCGATGTCATGGCGTGTCAATTCGGGCTTCAAAATTCGTGTACCTTATCGTGTACCATCACAATTTATCAAACTTTGTCATTGATTGTCTTTTCAATTCATCGACAATGGCGATGTAAGGCTTCATCGCTTCAAACTTTGAATGCCCCGTCCATCGCATAATAACTTCGGCGGCGATTCCAAGTTGCAAGGCGGTGACAACGAATGTGCGCCGGGCGACGTGTGTTGTTATCAACGCCCATTTCGGCAAGACTTCTTCATGCCGTTGGTTGCCGTTGAAATACACAATGCGCGTCGGGGTGTCGATGCCCGCAGCTTTCGCAATGTTTTTCAAATAAAGATTCATCCGCACGTTACATGGCACGGGCAAGGCAAGGTCGTGTTGAAATTTTACGTCCTTGTATTTGTCAAGTATTGCGCGGGAATGCTTGTTCAACTCGATTTTCAGCCCGTCAACCGTCTTTTGTGTCACCACGTCAATGTAAGTTTCTTTGACATCACACCGTTTCAGTTTGGCGACATCGGAGAATCGAAGCCCGGTGTAACAACAAAACAAGAACACGTCGCGGGTGTGTTCCAAGTGTCGGTCGGCATCCGTGAATGTCATTTCGGACATTGCCCGGACTTCTTCTTGTGTCAAATAGATTATTTCCTTTGCGTTGCCGTCCGTGCCTTTTAGTTTCGGGCGGAATGTTTCATGCACGTTGCCGGAATAATAACCGTGAACCGCCGCCCACCTGACAAACCAACGGACAAAAGCAAGGTTCTTGGCAATGGTCGTGTTCTTCAAGCCCTTTTTCATCATGTGGGCGACAAATTCTTGCATCTTTGCGTCGGTCAGGGTGTGAAAGGACAAAAGCGCGTCGAATGACTGCAACCGCTTCTTTAATGCCTTGAACTTTTGAAACGTCGCCGCCGTCCATTGATTTTCATTCCCGACGGTTGACGTGAATTTGTCATAAACTTGGAAGAACGACAATGAAACCGGGTCTTGGATTACTTCTTTAAGGGCGGTGTTACGTCCGACCAAATCGTTGAATAATTCCTTGACTTCGCCGGGGTCGGGAACACGCTTTTCAAGCAATTCATAACGCGCCATAACTTCACCGATTGCCGACCGCCATTCATCAATGATGCGGTTGATTGTCGTTGCATCAGGGTTGCCCGGCTTGACCCTTTGCGCGTTCACATCCCACGAATCAAGGTCAACCGATTTTCCAACCGGGAAATCAAGCGGTCTTTGCCCCCGGAGCGTCACACGCATTCGGATTGGGCAAACCGCTTTGCCGCGTTTGTGGGGCAAAAACTTGACCGACCAATTTATTTTCATTGTGCGTCCGTTTTAAGCATTTTCCCGCGACCAAGCAACAACCATTCAGGCGACACGCCAAAGTCCGTGCAGATGCCCGCCAATGCGTCCACGTCGATACATTTATAAGTCATTTCATCAATGGGCTTGTCGATTGACCCTTTCAAGGTTGCATATTTTACCCGGTTCAGGTTGTGAGCAGCGCAAAAACCTTTGATGCCGTCAATCTTGCCCAACTCGATTGCGAGATTCAGGGCTTGAAAGAATCGGCGTGTTATTTCAAGTGCTTGGGGGTTGACTGACTTTTTCATTTGAATTTTTGCTTTAATAGGAAGAAGCAAAACTTGTTTTGCCCAATTCTATTATATCGAAGATATATTTATTTTTTTTCTTTTATTTTCTTTTGCAGAAATTTGAATTGCAAATGTCCGTGGGTGCATTGCATTTGCATTCAAGGGTTGGTTTCCTGAACTTCTTGAAGCAGCTTTTCAAAATCCTTTGTGCGCCAAAACACGCCCAACCCCTGACCCTTTTTCCGAATCGCGGCACGTTGTGGGTTCATCCTGAACGTCAAGGTTGTTGATGAAGATTTCCAAACATACATATCGCGCACGGTGTCGGGTGTGCCGTACTGACTGACCAAGTAATTGAAGCATTCTTCTTTGTTGTCTTTGCTAACAAGGAATGAAACCCGGTCAATAATAAGGTCGGTCGCCCATACTGAAATAAAGTCAAGCGGGGTTTCTCCAATGTTCCGACCGTCCGGCGAAATGTCAAATTCATTGATTCGTGATTTGAGCGAATAAGGGTTGAAGTTTTGGACATCATCTTTGAAAACCATCCCACCAATCGCAACCGTGCCGATGCCCTTTGATGTTTCAAGCGCATCAATCGACCCTTGCGCAAATATAGGAACACACGCAAGGACAAGTGCAAGAATCACGCAAAATTTACGCATGGCGCATCTTGATTTCATAATCGGCAATCATCTTGTCGAATTGGTCTTTGTTGACCATGACCGTTTCTTCACCTTTGAGGGATGCCAATTCAAGGGCATCAAAGATTTGTTCAGGCATCACCGAATAATAAGACGGAACGCCATAAAATTTATTGACTTCAATTTCAATCATCATTGTTTCGGGGTTGATAGGTTTTCAATTATAGTGAGAAGCCGGGCTTGTTGGGCAATCAGGTTGTCAAGCGACTTTTGTTTTGCTTCAAGCAGACCGACAAGACGGGACGCATCCAACCCGGATGAATCCGGGGCGGTTTCTTCGATGGTTTCCTTTTCGACCGTCCTTTCAATAATCTTGTCGCCGTTGACGGCATCGCCGTTTTGAACGTGTTGACCACCGAACACAACATGGGGCTTTGTAAGAAGCGACCGCAATATTCCGTCTTTTGAGCGCGGAATCTTTCGCCCTGATTCCCAATTTTGGATGGTTTTCACGTCAACACCGATGAGTTGTGCCAACTGAACTTGGGTCAAGTCCAATTTCCGTCGTAATTCTTTTAATTCTAAATCGGTCATTATTAGTGATGTAACAATTTTTAACAATAATCAATGCGAAATATTCCGTGAAAACTATTGCAAAACACGGAATATTCCGTAATTTTGCAAGCGTAAACGGGAAACGATGCAAAGTTAAAGCGAAAATGAACGCTAACAAATAGCAAAGTTACGTCATTTTAGCGAAAAACCCGCAATCGAAGCCCGAAAATTTCAAAAACGACACTAAATATTTAGCAACGATGAAAGAATATATCAAAGAACAAATTGATGGTCTTGACTACGAAACCCGGTCACGGGTGCTTGATACCATCACCGCCCTTGACAACGGAAAGGGTCAGTCAATCGAGTTTTATTCCGATGGTTCGGGCGTGTGCTTCACCTATTGGTCGCCGACCATAAACCACGGTTGCCCCGGAACGATTGCCCGGTCATTCAAAATGGAAGTTGCAACCCTGATTCTTGCCGGGCATCGCTTGAAGTCGCACGAACTCCCCAAATGTATGTAATAACCGCCGGGGCGGTGTGATGCCGCCCCGCTAAATTTCCCAATATGAGCAAAGAAAACTTTTCATTCCTGAAAGGATGGTCGCAAGTCAAGAATGGCGACCTTGCAGAATGCCGCGACAAACTGATGGCGGCATTGAACATCACCACCCGCGCCGCTTGGGGCAAACGCCTGAAAGGTGAAGTCGAACCGAAGATTTCCGAAGCCCGCGCCGTTGAAAACGTCTTTGCCGAATACGGCATCAAAGAAGTTTGGGGGGCGGAATGATGGAAGTTGCAGACCTTACCAAACGCGAATCCGAAATTGCGGAATTGTTCGCATGGGGCGCAAGCAAGAAAGATGTTGCAAATCGCCTTTTCATTTCGGAACGTACCGTTGAAAATCACGCCCGGAACATTTATGCAAAGGTCGGGTGTCAAAAAATCAATGAATTGTGCGCGTGGTGGTTTTGCACAAGATTCCACATTTCATTCGACTTGTCACCCCTGAAACGGAAAGTGATTGTCGGAATGTTCCTGATGCTTCTAACCCCGCAAGTTTTCGCCCTTGACAATAAAGAGTTTTACCGGGTCGCCCGGTCAAGCGCAAGAGTTTCAAGAATAATCCGCGCCCGTCGGACGCGCAACGAATCCGACCTTGAATTTATAAACTTCTAAATTTCGCAACAATGAACAAGATAATATTTTGCCTCAAAGAGATTTCAGGCGGTCAAAAACTAACCCCGCGCCAACGTGCGATTTTCATGTGGTGGTCATTGTCGTTGACCTTTGCCGTGATATTCGGTGAATGTGTTTGGCTTTGCGCCCTGATGGTCGCTTCATTCGCCCTTTCAAGTCACTATTTGAAGAAAGAAGTTCCCGTTCCCGAAGATGATTCCGAAGAATTATGATTGATATTGACCCGAACACGCGGTTGATTGACTTGACGGTTGGGCAGCTTCTTGAACTGATTGAATCAGCATCAGGGAAACCGACGCAAGACGCACCAAAGGAACGCCGCCTTGAATATGGCATCGCCGGAATTGCCCGAATCTTTAATTGCAGTATCAGCACCGCAAACCGCATCAAGGCAAGCGGAAAGATTGACAAGGCAATTTCACAACGCGGTCGGTTGATAGTCATTGACGCGGAACAAGCAATAAATCTATTTAATAAATAACTATATAACAATGAAGAAAGTTATCTTGAAATCGCTTACCCTTTGCAACTTCAAGGGGGAACAAGCAAGAACAACGCACTTCAACGCCGATGTCACGACAATTTCCGGCGGCAACGGTCTTGGCAAATCAAGACACTTTGACGCATTCATGTGGCTTTTTTTCGGCAAGGACGTTCAAGACCGCAAAGATTATGAGGTCAGGACGCACAATGCCGACGGCACGTTGCTTCACGAAGTGGAATGCAGTGTGACGGGTGTTCTTGACATCGACGGTCAGGAAAACACGTTGAAGCGCGAATCCGTCGAAGAATGGGTGAAACCCCGTGGTCAGGTTGACCGGGTGTTGAAAGGCAACCACAACGAATGTTGGTGGAATGAAACCCCCGTCAAGGTAAATGAGTTTAACGCCCGTGTCGCCGCCATCCTTGAACCATCCTTGTTCAAGATGATAACAAACCCGATGTTCTTTGCGTCGATGGATTGGAAGTTGCAACGCGCACAACTTTTCCAACTCGCCGGAACATTAAGCGATGCCGAAATTGCCGCCACAAACCCCGATTTCGTGCTTCTTCTTGACAAACTGAACGGGAAATCACTTGCCGACTTCAAGAAAGAATTGGCGGCAAAGAAAGCCCGTTTGCAAAAGGAATTGAACGAAATTCAACCCCGCATCGACCAAACACAAAAGATGATGCCGGAAAGTGAAGATTTCGCCGCCATTGAAGCCGAAATCGCCGACGTTGACAAGCAGATTGCCGACATCGACAAAATCTTGTCGGACAATGCCGCCCGCATCCGTGCCGAATATCAGGCGGAACAAGAAAAGCAACGCATTGTGAACGACCTGACCACCCGGCGCAACAACCTTGTCAGGGATGCCGAACAAGTCGCCAAAAACGCCGCATTTGAAGCCAATGCGACCCGCCGTGAACTTGAATCGGGCATCGCATCGAAGAAGCGTGAATTGTCGGCAATGGAACGCACCTTGCGCACCCTGACAACCGCCCGCGACCGATACGAAAAAGAGATTGAAACCCTTGAAACCGAAAAGGTGGCGAAACGTGCCGAATGGAATGCCGAAAACGCAAAACAATATTCCGGCGATGATGTGTGCCACCATTGCGGACAAATCTTGCCAAAGGAAAAGCGCGACAAGAACCGTCAAGACTTCATCGACACACAAAAAGCAAAGAAAGCCGCCATCACCGCTTATGGTCAAGGATTGGCGGCACGTCAAGAAACCGCCCGGAAATCCATTGCCGACACATCAAAGGAAATTGCCGACCAAGAAGCCGAAATCGCAAAGGTCAAGGCGGACATCAAGGAAAAGGAAACCGCCCTTGCCGCGATGCCTGAAACAACCGCCGCAACCGTCGTGCCGGAAGAAGTCGCCGGGTATGCTGAATTGACAAAGCAAATCGAAGAAGCACAAGCCGCCGTTTCGACCGATGCAACGACCCCGGATGATTCCGAACACAAGACAATGAAAAAGGAATTGACCGACCGCCGCGATACCCTGAAAAAGCGTCTTGCCGCCCGTGATGAAATCGCCCGTTCCGAAAGGGAGATTGAAAGCCTGAAAGAAAAGGGCAAGCAGCTTGCGCAACAAATCGCCGACCTTGAAAAAGAAGAATACATCGTTCAGGAGTTTACCCGCACCAAGATTGATGAATGCGAAAGCCGCATCAATGGGTTGTTCCACAACGTCACATTCCGTCTTTTCGACAAGACCTTTGAGGGCAACACTTATGAAACTTGCATCCCGCTTGTCGGGGGTGTTCCTTTCGGCGCGGCAAACACCGCCGGACAAGTGAATGCGGGTCTTGACATCATCAACACCCTTTGCCGATTCCACGGCATATTCGCCCCGATATTCATTGACAACCGCGAATCGGTCAACAACCTTATCCCGACCGAAAGCCAAATCATTAACCTTGTCGTGACCAACGACACCAAATTAACAATCGAATGAGCAACGAAATTCAAAAACAAAATCCCACCGGGGTTGTGATGCAGACCGCCCCGGCAACGGTCGGGTTCAACTTCTTTGACCCCGTGCAGTTTGAAACCATGCAACGTGTGTGCAAGATGTTCGCTTCATCCGACCTTGTGCCGGATACTTACAAACCCAAGACAAAGCCCATCCCCGCCAACGCATCACCCGAAGTCATTGCGGCGATGCAAGCCGAAAACAAGGCGGCAATGGACAAGGCGGTTGCAAATTGCATGATTGCCGTTGAAGTATCAATGCGCATTGGCGCGTCGCCCCTGATGGTCATGCAGAACATGGCGGTTATTTATGGTCGCCCGTCGTGGTCATCTAAATTCCTGATTGCAACGGTCAATTCGTGCGGACGCTTTGAACCCTTGCAATTCCGCTTCACCGACAAGGGCAACATCGGCAAAGTTGATTATGTCGATTATGTGTGGAGCGACCACACACGCCGCAAAGAAGCCGTCAAAAAGACCCTTGACGGAACAAACATCCGCAACCTTGAATGCGTCGCTTATACGACCAAGAAAGGGTCAAAAGATGTCCTTGAATCCGCCCCGGTGTCGATTCAACTTGCAATCGAAGAAAGGTGGTTCACAAAGGACGGGTCGAAGTGGCGCACAATGCCCCGCCAAATGCTGATGTATCGCGCCGCGTCGATGTGGACAAACGCTTATGCGCCCGAACTTTCGATGGGTATGCGCACAATCGAGGAACAACAAGACATCGTGGATGTCGAGTTTGAAGAAATCCCGACCACACCCGCCGCGACTTCAACCAACGTCGCATCGACAATCAGCATGGAAGATGCAAAGCCCGCCGACCCGACCCCGGCAACACCTGAACCCGCCGAAAGTCAGGCATCCGCCGCCCCGGTCGAAGAATCCGCACCCTCCGCACCTGAAACATCAACCGACAATCCCGGCTTCTAATGGACTTGAAGATTATCGGAAGCAGCTCAAAGGGTAATTGCTACATTTTCGACAATGGCGATGAAGCCCTTGCCGTTGAATGTGGCATCCCTTTCAGCCGTGTGCGCCGGGCAATGGACTTCAAGACGCAACACATTGTCGGGGCGGTCATATCGCACGAACACGGCGACCATTCCGCCGCCGTCGGCAAGTTCCTTGAAGCATTCATTCCCGTTTACACGTCGAGGGGAACGGCAAAGGCGTTGGGGTATGATGGCAACCCCCTTGTTCATCAGGTCGCCGACCACGAAATGGTTTCAATCGGCAAGTTCCGAATTATGCCTTTCAGGGTCGAACACGATGCCGCCGAACCTTTCGGATTCCTGATTCATCACCCGGCAATGGGAACGGTGTTGTTTGCGACTGACACCCGTTATTTGCGTTATAAACCTTTCGGCAACGACAACATCATCAGGTTTCCCGGCGTGAACAACATCTTGATTGAATGCAACTATCGGCACGACATTTTGGAACGCAACATTGCCGCCGGACGCTTGCCCCTTGCATTGGCAAAACGAACCCGGAAAAGCCATTGCAGTTTTGCCGAATGCCGGGCGACAATCCTTGCCCAAGACCTTTCAGGGGTCAACAATATTGTCTTGATTCACCTTTCGGATGCCAACGCCAATGCCGCCGAATTTCAAGCCGATATTGAAGCCGCAACGGGCAAGACCGTGACCGTCGCCGAATCAGGAATGACAATCAAAAATTTCAACAAGACACCATTTTAACAACTTCAAAAAATGATTAAGTACAAACTTTCAAACACCGAAAATGGCAAAATCGTGGGTCACTTTGCGACCCGTCAGGATGCCGCCGACGCGATGGACAACTACATCAGCGACGCAAACTTTGGTCTTGACCCGACCGATGATGAATGGTTGACCCCCTTTGATTTCGACCTTGAAGAAGTCGGAGTCAAGGAAGAACCCAACAAAACCATCGTGGACTACAACACCGCCCGTGAATATCTTGGCGGCAAGCCCAACAAGCAATTCACGGTCAGCAAAAAGGCAATAGCCATGAACACCGCGCCGGGGCTTGTTGAAGTCACCCGCCTTGTCGATTCCCTGAATCCGGCGCACGTTGAAGCCCTTATCGCCTTGAACGAATTGTTCACCATCGCGCAAGCATGGAACAAGGCGGATGATTTCGTGCCTGACTTCTCAAACCGCAATCAAGTCAAGTGGTTTCCGTGGTTTGTCTATAAGCCTGAACGTGCGGGCTTCGTGTCTGCGGCTACGGCTTATGCGCCGTCGTTTACGTATGCGACTGTCGGTTCTCGGCTTTGCTTCAAAACCGCAAATCGCGCCCGTCAATTCGGCGAACAATTCATCGACCTTTGGAACAAGGTTCTGTTGTTTTAACCTGAACGTGTCGCACTATGATACAAACAAAGTTCAACGAAACCCGCTTCACTACGTCGGACACGTCAAAAGCAATGGGAATGTTCCTTGCCGACCGACTTTTGAAAGAATGGACGGAAGAAGTTCAGGACACCGACACCGGGGAACTAATTTCAATCAAGCGTTGTGAAGTCCTGATGGAGCGCGGAAAGCAAATCACCCCGGAAGTGGCAATGTCCATCAACTTTCACATTCAGGCGGGCGACATTACCGAATTTGAAGTGACTGACCAATGCCGTGTCGGATTCTATAACAAAGGCGACTATCCCGCCCCGTGGATAGTTACGGCACACGTCAAGGGCAAGAACCGCAAGTTCATCTTGTATGCCCGTGGTCTTGAAGAAGCCATTGAAATCGCAACTGATTTCATCGAACAAAAGATGCCCGGACACTTTCAGTTTGTCAGCGTCAAGGGTTACAACGATTGCATCGCAATCACCGACAATTTCAATCGGTCAGGCTTTGAAGCCGACCACGAAATGCCGGAAGATGATGGCGGTGTTATCGAGGAAGAAGAACGGAGCAATGGCAAATTCTATTTGCTTGAATTGCACATCGCGCCGGAAGATGGCGTGGAACACAACCAAGTGTTCCTTGTGTTCACCGATGATGCGGAAAAGGCGAAAGAACTTGCCAATAATTGGCTTGCCAAACGCGCTCGCGACAACTACGATGAAGCCCTTGCAAAAGGTGTAAAGAACCCGGAACGCTTCTTGTCGTTCACAACGACCATCAACACCGCAACCGTCGTGAATTGTTATTGCGTGATTCCCCCGGACTTTTCCCGCGAATATTTCAAGCATGACAAGCCCGACGGCGAAAACGAATAAATAATCAATCCACCCGCCGGGGGAATCCGCCCCCGGTGGTTTAAGGCAATGACAATGAAAGATAAAACATATTATTTCCCGCACGACTACAACGCCCGGAATGACCCCAAATTGCAAGATGTGTTGATTGAACACGGCGCGGCGGGTCTTGGCGTTTTTTGGTGCATCGTTGAGCAGCTTTATGAGCAAGGCGGGGAATTGCCGTTGAAGTCATGCAAAAGCATTGCATTTGCTTTGCATCAGGATTGCACGATGGTTGAAAGTGTAGTCAAGGACTTTGGATTGTTCGACAATAACGGTGAAACTTTTTGGTCAAATTCGGTCAACAAGCGTCTTGGCAAGCGTCAGCAAATCAGCGAAAGAAGAAAGAAAGCCGCCTTAACACGTTGGCAATCAACGACCAATCAGCAAACACAATGCAACCCCGATACAAATGCAATGCAAGTTGATGCAAAAGAAAATAAAAGAAAAGAAAATATATCTATATCTAACGATATAGAAAGGGAAAAACCGCAAAAGCGGTTTGTTCCCCCGACGCTTGAAGAAGTGCAAGCCTATATTGTTGAAAAGGGTTATTGCGTCGATGCTGAAAGTTTCATCGCCTTTTATCAATCCAAAAATTGGTATGTCGGCAAAAACAAGATGAAAGATTGGAAAGCCGCAATCCTGACTTGGGAAAAGCACGAAAGGGAGAATCCCCGCCGCCCGGCATCCCCCCGGAAAACGAAAACAAGTGAATCACGAAATGTTAACGATGAATGGAAATGAACAACAAGAATGACGTTCCCGGACTTGACAAAATATTGCGGGCAATCGAGGAACGCGGCACGTTTGCCCGCATGACCCGTTACAAGTACACCGGGGAAGATTACAACATCGAAAACGCCTTGAAGATAATCGAAGCAATCGGCAAGACCCGCGACCGCAAATTTGTGATTGATTCGGAAAATCGTTTTGCTTACGAAAATTTCATCAAGTGGTGTCATTGCGATGTGTCGATGAAACAGATTCACCCCGACACCGGGGAAGTCGTGCCGGGCGACCTTTACGCGGGCATCTACATCGGCGGCACAACCGGGTCGGGCAAATCATGGTGTCTTGAAATCATGCGGGCTTATGCGTCGGCACTTGGGTTCAAAATCACAATCCCGGTCAATTATGAAAAAGATGACAACCGCGCATTGTGGTGGCGGATTGTCCGCGCCGATGAAGTGTGCGAAATGTTCGCCGAAGATGGCAAGATTACCGACTTGAAGAAAGCCCCGATTGTCGCCATTCAGGATTTCGGGCAAGAACAAGAAGAATCGCTTTACATGGGCAACCGTGTTGATGCCGTCCGGCAGCTTATCGAGTACCGGGGCGACCTGACCAACGAATTAACCTTGATAACATCGAATTTGCCGATGGGAAGTGAACGCCTTGTCGCCCGTTATGGCGACCGCGTGGCATCCCGCTTGCGTCAAATGTGCAACAACCTTGTCATTAAGGGCAAAGACCGCAGAAAATTATAATATCTAAAAATTTAACTTACAATGGAAAGTAATAACAACATGACACCCGAAGATGTCATTTTCAAATCCGAAAACGGAAAGCCAATCACCGACACGATGCACGTTGCAAAGTATTTCGGGCGGCAACACAAGAACATCTTGAAATCCGTGCGTCGCCTGATAGCACAAGGAATGGGGCGCGAATTTCGTTGCCCGGTTATCGACGGCAACCGCGTTGTCTTTCAAATGACGCAAAAGGGCTTTGAAGCGGTGACAAAGACTTTGCCCGGTGTCGATGCCAAACGCGATGCCGTCCTTGCGGCGTTTTTCCGAATTACCCCTATCCCCGCAAGTCAATGGAAAGAAAAATGCCCCAAAAGATTGGAGCAGTTAAACGAAATGGTTGCTTGTTCATCGACAAGCATTGAAAAGGCAATTCAGGTCAGGAACACCGATGCCGGACGTGTCATTGACGCAAGGCAGCTTCACGCATTCATCAACAACGGCGCGACCGACTTTTCAACATGGTTCAAACGCCGTGTCGAGCATTGCGGGTTTGTCATAAACGAAGATTTCAAGGCTATCAATAGCACCGAAATTGTGGAAAACGGGAGCATCCCCGGAATCGGTCGCCCGTCAATCGAATATGTCTTGACCATCGAAGCGGCAAAGGAACTTTGCATGGTCGAGGGCAACGACCGTGGACGTGCCGTGCGTCGTTACTTCATCGAAGCGGAACGCAAATTCAGGGAATCGCAACAAGTCGCCCCGACACATCCGGCAATCCCGCAGACATTCGCCCAAGCCTTGCGCCTTGCCGCCGAACAAGCCGAAACCATCGAAGCCCAACAAAAGCAGCTTGCCGCACAAGCCCCGAAAGTGAACTTTGCCAATGCCCTTGAAATCGCGGGCGAATCAATCCTTGTCGGGCAGCTCGCCAAACTGATGCGTCAAAACGGGGTTGACACGGGCGAAATCCGGCTTTATCAATGGTTGCGCGACAACGGATTCTT
Organism: uncultured Muribaculaceae bacterium; assembly: GCA_947628305.1. Classification (GTDB taxonomy): domain Bacteria; phylum Bacteroidota; class Bacteroidia; order Bacteroidales; family Muribaculaceae; genus HGM05190. Next base: position 13,895 of record CANQZG010000019.1, read on the forward strand.
ACACAAGTGCGGTTCGGAATATAACGACCCGACGCAACGCGCCCTTGAAATGGGCTTGTTTGAGGTCAGGACGGGAACACGCTATCATCCGCACACGGGCGAACCAATCCAAACCCGGACAACCCTTGTCACCGTCAAGGGGCAACAATATTTCATCAACAAATTTGTCTATAAATCCCAACACCCATGAAAATCTATATCAGTGGAAGAATAACGGGGTTGCCGTTGTCCGAAGCCCGACAACGGTTTGCCGATGCCGCCGACTTGCTGAATGCAATCGGGTTTGAAGCGGTGAATCCCCTGAATAACGGGCTTGATGATAAGGCGACGTGGAAAGAACACATGGTTGCAGACATCCGAATGCTTCTTGATTGTGATGCAATTTACATGATGGATAATTGGCTTGAAAGCCGGGGCGCGTCGGTTGAATATGACATCGCCAACCGCCTGAACATGGATGTTTGGTTTGAATCGACCATCAGGCGCGAAAACCGCGCGGTCTTGCGCATTCAAAACGCAATCCATGAAGTCACGGGCTTGCGCCTGAATCAGTATGCGACCAAAAGCCGGAAGCGTGATTGTTTTTATGCCCGAATGCTTTTCGTGTATCATTGCCGCCGCCTGAAAATGACCTTGACGCAGATTGCAAAGCACGTCCACCGCGACCATTCTTCAATGCTTCACTTCTTGCGGAAATATGATGATGATTTCAACTACAACCCGCAATTCCGTGAACTTGCCGAAAAACTGAATCAAATATTAAATCCCTAAACCAAAAGCAAATGAACCACAAATTCCCTTATCGTTGGACATTGAAAGATGCCAACTTCACGAAAGACAAAGGAAAAGTCTTTTCGTGTTTCGCTTGCGGGGGGGGTCAACAATGGGCTATAAATTAGCGGGTTATGATGTAATCGGATGCAACGAAATTGACCCACGCATGATGTACGCTTATTGCCAAAACCACAACCCCCGATTCCCGTTCCTTGAACCGATTCAGGACTTCAAGAACCGTGAGGATTTACCACCCGAATTGTTCAAACTTGACATCTTGGACGGGTCGCCCCCTTGTTCTTCATTCTCAACCGCCGGAAGTCGTGAGGATGGTTGGGGTAAGAAGAAGAAATTCCGCGAGGGTCAGGCGGAACAAGTGCTTGACACGTTGTTTTTCGACTTCATCGAACTTGCCGCCCGGCTTCAACCGAAAGTTGTTGTCGCTGAAAATGTCAAGGGGCTTTTACTTGGAGAAGCAAAAGCATACGTTGGGAGAATATACCAAGAGTTTGAAGAAGCCGGATATTACGTTCAACATTGGCTTCTTGATGGCTCAACAATGGGTGTGCCGCAACGTCGTGAACGTGTCTTTTTTGTTTGCTTGCGAAAAGACCTTATCGACAAAGTGCCGACCGAATGCAACTTGTTTGACGTGATGCCCCGATTGGTGTTGGGATTCAAGGAAGCACCGATTCTGATGCGTGAATTGACTGACTATTCAGGGCGCGAAATCACTTCAAAGATTATCCGCACATTGTGGGATAATAGACAACCGGGCGACATCAACCAAGCGGCGGCAAATGAACGCTTATTTGGTAAGGGGTCAAACTTTGGGCAATCATACGTCTATCAAGACAAGGTTTGCCCGACCCTGACGGGCAAGGACACATCATTGATTCATTTTGACCAACCGCGCAATTTAGGAACAACCGAGGTGTGCAGCGTGTCAACATTTCCCCAAGATTACAACTTTGCCGGGCAATCACCGCACTATGTTTGCGGAATGTCCGTGCCGCCCGTGATGATGGCGCAAGTCGCGTCCGCGATATGGGAACAATGGTTATCAAAATTTTAATTAACTTTGTCTTATAGTAAGACACTAAACTAAAATTACAATGTCAAAATTATTCTTTTACGACCTTGAAACAACGGGAACAAACCCCGGTCGCCACGGCATCCACCAAATAAGCGGCGAAATCGTGATTGACGGCAAGACCGTTGAAACATTCGACTTCAAGGTTCAGCCCAACCCCAAAGCACAAATCGAGGATGCCGCCCTTGAAGTCGGCGGCGTGACCCGTGAACAAATCATGGCTTATCCCCCGATGGGTCAGGTTTACACGCAGCTTGTCGCAATGCTTTCAAAGTACGTTGACAAGTTCGACAAGACCGACAAATTCCACCTTGTCGGGTACAACAACCGGGGATTCGATGATAACTTCTTGCGCGGATTCTTCTTGCAGAACGGCGACAAGTTCTTTGGTTCGTTCTTTTGGGCGGATTCAATCGACGTTCTTGTGCTTGCATCGACATTCCTTGCCGACCACCGCGCCGAATTGCAGAACTTCAAACTTGCGACCGTCGCCGACTTCTTGGGCATCGACACGACCGCCGGAAAACTTCACGACGCATCCTTTGACATCTTTGTGACAAAGGCGGTGTTCGACTTCATCATGTCGAAATTCATAATGCGTGGGGTATGATGGACAACAAAACATATCACGAGATTTGCCGCTTCTTGCATCATGGGATGCAAGAACAAGAACAAGTATTGTTTGAGGAACGTATCAGGATTGCAACATCAGTATTGCCCGCGATATGTGAAAACGAGATATGCACCGGGTATCACCCGAAACAATGGGCGGAACTTGCCCTTGATTTAGCCGATGCCCTGATTGTTGAAGCGGTCGAGCGCACCAACGAGAATGCACAACGCAAATGAATGAGATTGAAACATTCGGGCGAATAAGCCTTGTCAATGCTGATTGCCTTGAAGTCATGGCGACGTTGCCGGACAACGCCTTTGACCTTGCAATCGTTGACCCGCCTTATGGCATCGGCATTGACGGGCAAAAGGCTTGCATTTGCAAGAACCCGAAGCACAACCGAAAGCATCACGACACAAAGGGATGGGATAAATTACCCCCCCCCCATTTATTTTGCTGAATTGCAACGTGTTAGCAAAAATCAAATCATTTGGGGCGCAAATTACTTTGTTCCGATGCTTGACAAAGGCACAAAAGGTTGGATTGTGTGGTTCAAGGGTCAAACCGGGCTTACAATGTCGGATTGCGAATTGGCTTATTCTTCATTCGATTGCCCGACCCGTGTTGTCACCATCAACCGATGTGAACTTGCAAAACAACATACAATCCACCCGACCGAAAAGCCAAAATCGCTTTATGGGTGGTTGCTCAACAATTACGCAAAGCCGGGCGATAAGATTCTTGACACGCACTTGGGGTCGGGGTCGATATGCCTTGCCGCGCATGACCTCAACTTTGAGATGTTGGGAATCGAACTTGATGCCGGGTATTATCAAGCCGCGAAACAACGTCTTTTGTATCACCAACAACAATTAAAACTTTTCTAACAATGGAAAATCTTAACCGACTTTCGGAGATAGCACACCAAAACGCCGTTGAACACGGGTTTTGGACTGACAAGCCAAGCGCGGAACATTGCTTGATGCTTGTTGTCACCGAGATTGCCGAAATGGTGGAAGCAGACCGCGCCGGGAAAATCGCAGTCATTAACCACATTCGCAAACAAAACAACCTTGCCGCCGCGCAGAAAACCCGCTTGATTGATGATGTTGATTCCGCCCCTGACTTCAACGCAGCTTTCACCGAAATGGTGAAAAACACCGTCGAGGATGAAATGGCGGATGTCGTGATTCGGCTTCTTGACCTTGCCGGGTCTTTGGGCATCGACTTCGACAAGTTCAGCCCGAACAAGTATCATCGAGCATTCGACCGATTCAGTTTTGCCGAAAATGCCTTTGCCCTGACCAAAGGGTTGTGCCGTGAAAATATCAACATTTTCAAGCGCATTCAATTCGGCATCCATTATGTCAGCGGGTGGGCAAAGTGTCAGGGCATCAACCTTGATTGGCACGTCCGGGCAAAGATGCGCTTCAACGCGAATCGCCCCGTCCGGCATGGCAAGAAATATTGATTGCAAGTGTTAAGCAAAAGCAATGCAAATGCACATCAAAAGGATATGGCACGAATGAAATATCTTGTCATTGCGACCAACCCAATCACCGGGGAGCAAGAAGCCTTTTACACCGATTGGTTTCAAGCCGACAATCACTTCAACCCGGATGCCGACATGGTTGTGATTGACCTTATCCACCACCTTGTCACATTCGACGGTGAAACGTGGCAAGACATCGAACAAGACCAACTTTAACTTAAAACAATAAACCATCATGTTAAAAATCGAAGTTATCGGCAACATCGGAAACGATGCCGAAATCAAAAACATCAACGGCAATGAATGTGTGTCGTTCAACGTCGCAAGTTCCGAGAAGCGCAACGGCACGGAATACACCACATGGGTGTCCGTCCTGATGAACGGCAACGGGGGCAACCTTACGCAGTATCTTAAAAAGGGCGCGAAAGTGTTTGTCCGTGGCAACCTTTCGGTCAAGCAATATCAGGGCAACAACGGGCAATGGAACGTCGGCATCAACGTGTCGGCAAGTGAAGTGCAGCTTTGTGGGCTGAAAAGCGAGAACACCGCCCCGGCGGGCAACAATGACCCATTCGGCGGTCAGCCCGGCGGATATAATCCCACGTTTTGATGCGCACGAAATATGACATCATCGTGGGCATCGACCCCGACGTTGACAAAAGCGGGTATGCCGTTTTGAAGTGCAATGAACGCAAGGTGTCAACCCTTGATGCGTTGGGCTTCTTTCAACTTCAAGCATATTTGACCGCCCTTGCCGACCGCGCCCGCAACCTTGACGTGTCTTTGGTTGTCGTTGTCGAAGCGTCTTGGATGATTCAAGCAAATTGGCACGTCAATCAGTATGACCGCCGCAATCGTGCCGCCGCAAAGGGTTACGATGTCGGGCGCAATCATCAGGTCGGCAAACTGATTGTCGAGATGTGCAAGGTGAACGGCATCCCCGTTGTCGAACACATCCCCTTGCGCAAGTGTTGGGCGGGCAAAGACCGCAAGATTACACACGAAGAATTGACGCAGTTTTGCCCGGTTGACAAGACCCGCACAAATCAGGAAATGCGCGATGCCGCGTTGCTTGCGTGGTGTTATGCTGATTTCCCCATCCGTGTGAATCCCCGCAAGGGTTGAATAACTTTTTTACTTTTTTTTTTCGATAAAGCGTGTTTCATAGTGATACACGCTTTATTTTTGCACCCAAATTCACCAATCAAAATCGCAAAATATGAAACCGATTGATTTTCCGCAGTCCACAAAGGTATTGCAGAAGCCGGAAGATATGTTCGACGCGGATTGCAAGCCGTTACCCGTTTGGAGCGACGGCAAACAATGCGTGTCGTGTTGGCGACCGACTTTCAAAGAACGTGTCCGCATCTTGTTCATGGGCAAGGTGTGGTTGGGCGTAAATGCCGGATATTCGCAACCGCCCGTTTACCTGACCGGGGAAACGCCCTTTGTTATGCCCCCGTTTTTCGCCCGTGTGCGCCTTTGGCTTGAAGATGGGTGGGATAATATCAAAGAAGCCGCAAAAGCCGTCAGGAGTGCCGCAAAAGAGCGCGGCAAGCGCATTCATTTCGTGTGTGGATTCCTGATTTCCCTTGTTGTCGGATTTTTCTTGCCGATTCTTGGCTTGTTTGCCGGAAGTGTCGCCGGAGCAATCAAGGAATGGTGGGATTCCAAAGGTCACGGCGCGGTCGAACTGATAGACTTTGTGTTTACTTGTTTCGGAGCGGTCGCCGCCCTGATTCCGTCTTTCATTCTTCATTCAATCGTGTGGTGATGGCAAAGACAAGCAAAGCAAGAATCACCGACCTTGTGGGTGACAACCTCAATTTCAACAAGGGAACGCAGTATGGCGACCACCTGATGGATGAATCCTTGCGTCAATTCGGGTTGGGTCGTTCAATCCTTATCGACAAGAACAACCGAATCATCGCCGGAAACAAGACCACCGAAAAGGCGGGCGAATTGGGTTTTGAAGATGTCCTTGTCGTTGAAACCGACGGCAAAACCCTTGTCGCCGTGAAGCGCACCGACATTGACTTGGATTCAAAAGCCGGACGCGAACTTGCCCTTGCCGACAATGCGACCGCCAAAGCAAACCTTGAATGGGATGAAGAAGCGATTGCAAAGGCATCCGAAACATTCGGCATTGTTCCGACCGATTGGGGCGTGAACATCGAGGGGTTTGCCGATGATGAAGAACCCGAAGAAGAACCGACCAAAAAGGAGATTTCCACCCGCCTGATTGTCGAGTGCAAGGACGTAACCAAATTGTCAATGCTTTTTTCCGAACTGCAAGACCGAGGCTTTGAAGTTGAGTTGAAAGAGTAATGAAAGTAATTTTTTCAGGCTAAAAAAGAGATAACCGCAAATGGCAAAGTACAATAAAAAGATGGTTGAAAGGATTGTCGGGCTTATCAAGTCGGACACTTACACCATTGCCGAAATTTGCCGTCAAGTCGGAATCAACCAAAAGACTTTTCACGAATGGATTAACACCCACGAAGAATTTGCCCTTGCGGTCGAGGAAGCACGGGCGGAACTGATGCAGTCAATGGCGATGGTTGCCAAGAAGTCCTTGCGGCGCAAGTTAGAGGGTTACGACGTGACGGAAACACGCACCGTCACCGTGCCAAGTAGCAAACTTGACAAAGAGGGAAACCCGTTGCCGAAAATTAAGGAACAAATCACCACAAAGAAGCACATCGCCGCCGACACGACCGCAATTATTTTCACCCTGACCAACGGCGACCCCGACCATTGGCGCAACCGTCAATCAACCGAAGTGACGGGCAAGGACGGGCAAGACCTATTCGCCAAAAAGACCGATGAAGAATTGGCGGCGATGATTCAGGACTTGCAACGCAAATTGGATTCCTGATGAAGCGGGCGGACATGGTGCAATATATCAAAGCAATGCAAGAACGACTTGTGCGTGAAAGTCGTTCCGATTTGTTGCGTTTCACCCTTTCCACCATGCCGACCTTTCGCCCGGCAGACTTTCACCGCCGTTATTATTCGGTGCTGACTGACTTTGCGCACGGCGACATCAAGAAACTTATGGTCTTTATGCCCCCGCAACACGGCAAGTCCGAGGGTTCAACCCGACGTTTGCCGTCTTTCCTTTTGGGGTTGTGTCCTGACAACCGATTGGCGATTGTGTCCTACAATGCGCCGAAAGCCCGCAAATTCAACCGCGAAATCCAACGCATCATTGATTCCCCGGAGTATCAAGCCATTTTCCCCGACACTTGTTTGAATGCTTCTAATGTCACGACCATTGCCGGGTCGTGGTTACGCAATGCCGATGAATGCGAAATTGTCGGGCATCGCGGGGGCTTCAAGACCGTTGGTGTCGGCGGTGCTTTGACGGGTGAACCCGTTGACATCCTGATTATGGATGATATTTACAAGGACGCGAAAACGGCATGGTCACCGATTGTCCGGGAATCCGTGTCGGATTGGTATGATACCGTTGCCGAAACCCGACTTCACAACGATTCCCAACAACTGATTGTCTTTACCCGGTGGCATGAAGATGATTTGGCGGGCAAGTTATTGAGGGAACAAGGGGTTTATGACCCCGTGGAAAACCCCAACGGATGGGTCGTTGTCGTGTATCAGGCAATAAAAGAGGGCGCACCGACCGAATATGACCCACGGCAAGAGGGTGAAGCCCTTTGGGAAGAACGGCATTCGCGTGAAAAGTTGCTTGCCACACGCAAGCGCAATCCGCAAGTGTTCGATTCCCTTTATCAGCAAAACCCGCAACCCCGCGAGGGTCTTATGTACGAAAACGGGTTTGTCGAATATGAGATTCGCCCGGCGACACAATATTGCATCCGCAAGGCTTATGTTGACGTGGCGGACACGGGCAAGGACTATTTGTGCGGCATCATCTATGATGAAACCGAACACGGCAATTATCTTGTCGATGTGCTTTACACCACCCGCCCGGTCGAGTACACCGAACCCGCCCTTGCCAAGATGCTGACCAAACACGGCGTTGGCGAATGTGTCATTGAAGCGAACAACGGCGGTCGCCTTTTCAAGAACAATGTTGAAAAGCAATGCCGATTGTTGGGCAATGCCAAAACCCGCTTCATGGCATTTCACCAAACCGAAAACAAGGACATCCGCATTTATGAACATTCGGCGATGGTGCAGAACCTCACATTCATGCCGATGGGGTGGAAACGCCTTTTCCCTGAATTTGCGAAAGCGATATGCGGTTACTTGAAAGCCGGGCAAAATGAACACGACGATGCGCCCGACGCATTGACGGGAACAATCGAGAAAAGAAGAAAACGCGCACGAAACGGGGTTGCATCCCTTTTTGGGCGTTAATGTGTATCACTATAAAACACCAAGTGAACAAATGAAGTTAAAAGACATCATCCAATCGGAGAACCCGACCGACCAAATCAGCCTTTTGCAGTCGGGGCGCAATCATCCCATCCCGGATGCCGAACAAGCAAAAAAGGCACTTGACCCGAAGTTGCACGACATCAACGACCCCATCAAGCGCAAGGACAAGCAAGTGCGCGTCGATGCTGATGCGGAAAGCGATTCGGCAAAGAAAGTCATCGACAGCAACGGGGAAGCGGTCGCAACGCGCACGGAAAAGGTCGCCCGCATCGCCGTGGCAATTCAAAAACTTATCATTTCCCGCGCCGTGTCGTTTGTGTTCGGCAACCCCGTGGAATATAACGCCACGCCGACCAACGAACAAGAACAAGCCGTTCTTTACGCCGTCAAGCGCATCTTGAAAGACGTTAAGACCAATTCGTTGAACCGCAAGATTGCCCGCGCGATTTTCGGCTTCAAGGAATGTGCCGAATATTGGTATCCCGTACCAAAGGAACACGGCAAATATGGGTTCAAAAGCAAGTTCAAGTTGCGTTGCGCCATATTGTCGCCCGCCTTTGGTGATACGCTTTACCCTTATTTCGATGATTCCGGCGACATGGTGGCGTTTTCCCGTTCTTATAGTCACAAGGACAACAAGGGCGTTTCAACAAGTTACTTTGAAACATTCACCGATGAAGAACATTGGCTTTGGCGCACTAACGGCGGCGGTGTAGGTGCGCAGCTTGTCGAGGGCTACCCCAAGCCCGTTGCAATCGGCAAAATCCCCGTTATTTACGGGTATCAAGAAAAGTTTGAAACCGAAGATGTGGACAAGTTGATTGACCGCTTGGAAACCCTTTTGTCGAACTTTGCCGACACCAACGATTATCACGCAAGCCCCAAAATCTTTTGCACCGGGCAAATCAACGGATGGGCGAAAAAGGGCGAATCCGGCGCGGTTATCGAGGGCGAACCGGGCGCAACGATGCAATATGTGTCATGGGCGAATGCCCCCGAAGCGGTCAAGTTGGAAATCGAAACCCTTATGCGCCTGATATACACCATCACGCAGACCCCCGACATTTCCTTTGATGCCGTCAAGGGTCTTGGCGCGATTTCCGGGCTTGCCCTGAAACTTCTTTTCATGGACGCACACTTGAAAGTGCAAGACAAGATGGAAATTTTCGATGATTTCCTACAACGCCGCGCAAATGTGCTTCTTGCCTATGTCGCACAATTCAACACGCAGCTTGCCACCGCTTGCGATGAACTTGAAGTCGAACCCGAAGTGACCCCGTACATCCTGACAAGCGAAATTGATGATTTGAACTATTGGTTAACCGCCAATGGTGGCAAACCCGTGATTTCGCAAGAAGAATCGGTTGAAAAGGCGGGGTTGTCCGGCGATGCGAAAATGACCATGCAGAAAATCAACGAGCAGACCACCCGCGAAAATTCATTCATGGTCGGAGAACCCCAACTTGAAATTGATGCTTAAAACCGAATCGACAATGAAAAGGCTTTTCACAATCCTTGCCGTCGCCCTGATGCTTCTTGTGGCATCATGCGGCGATGGCAACACCGTTTCCGGCTATGTTGTCGGCAAGCGGCACACCCCACAAAGGTATTACACCACCCGTGACCCGGCAACGCAGACATCGCGCATTCGCACAATCCCCGAAATGTGGATGCTTTATGTTGCGGATTCAACCGCCGTGCGCACCGTACACGTTGACAAACCCACCTTTGATTCGGCGGTCAGGGGTGAAAAAATCCGCTTGCGCTATGGCAAAGAAAGCGACTAAATCCACCGCGCCCCGTCCTGAATACACTTGCAAGGATTGTGCGCATTCCGAGAATTGGCACAACATCGGGGCGGATGGGCAACCCATCTTTTGTGACTGCAAGTTCCAAAAGTGGTGCAAGTTCCTGAAACACGATTATTGCGAACACTTCACAAAGCGTTGATTCCTGATGGCAAAGAAGCGACAAAAGACAACCCGGTTTTCGATTCAGGGTTTCGACCTGAACCATTATCGCGCCACCGAGCAATATGCGGCGGCGGTGCAAGCCTTGTTTGACCGTGCGACCCTTGCGATTGCACAATCAGTATCACAGCGCAAAATAGACCCCGACAAGCCTTTTTCTTTCGATGATTACCCCGAAGTAAAAGCCGAATTGCAAAAGGTTGTCGGGCGGCTTGCGTCGCAGCTTAAAACCACGATTGAAACCGGGTCGAAGAATCAATGGTTGTTTGCTTGCGACAAGAACGATGGATTCATTGATTCTATCATGGACACGTCGAAGTTGTCAAAGGCGCGGTTGAAGAAGATGCAAGACCGTAATTTGGACGCTTTAAGCACCTTTCAGGCACGAAAGGTTGCGGGCATGGACTTGTCGCAACGTGTGTGGCGATATGTCGGGCAATACCGCGACCAATTAGAAACCGCCCTTGATGTCGGATTGGGCGAGGGTCGAAGCGCACAACAACTTGCCCGCGATGTTAAACAAAACTTGCGTGACCCTGACCGCCTTTTTCGCCGCGTGCAAAGCGGGCGAGTTGATAAGGATGGAAACCCGATTTTGGTATTGTCAAAGGCGGCACGGGCATTTCATCCGGGGCGTGGCGTTTATCGGTCGAGTGTGAAGAACGCCCAACGCCTGACACGTTCCGAAATCAATATGGCTTACCGGGAAAGCGATTTTTTGCGGTGGCAACAACTTGATTTCGTTGTCGGCTTTGAGATTCACCGAAGCAACCACAAGCCCCTTTGCAAATGCAAGATGTGTGACCGCTTGCAAGGGCGTTATCCCAAGACGTTCAAGTTCAAAGGGTGGCATCCGCAATGTATGTGTTACGCCGTGCCAATCCTGATGGAAGAAGAAACCTTTGATGAAAACGAATTGGGCGACCTCAAAGCAGCTTTGCGCGGCACGGAGTACAAGAAGAAGCAATCGCGCAATCTTGTTACCGATGTGCCGGACGGATTCAAAGAGTGGGTCGCCGAAAACATGGAAGCGTCGGCGGGTTGGGCATCGACCCCCTATTTCATCAAGGACAATTTCGTTGATGGCGACTTGTCAAAGGGATTGAAGATTGCCTTGCCCACGGTTGAGCCTGATGCGCCGGATGTTCCCGAAATCCCCTTATTTGAAGCCAAAACACCGCAAGAAGCGGTCGATTATATTCTTGCAAACATCGCCGAATCATGTTCTTTGGAAATTAAGCCAAAGGATTTGCCGTTGGTAAACGCAATCATCAATCAGGTTAACCAACGAATGCAAGCGTTTGGATTACCTAAATTCAATAACTTTGGCAAACCCCGGAATCCCAAAGCGGAAGCATCATGGATGGGGCATGATAATTCGTTCAATGTGAATTTGCCGCGTCTTTCAGGAAAGGCCGTTTGGAACAATGCACAAAAATGGGCGAAAAAAGGCATCAAGTGGACGCATTTTGTCAATGAAGATGATGTGGTAAGACAAACGATTGACCACGAAATCGGGCATTGCCTGATGAGCAAATTTGGCTTTTCCGGCGAAGTTATGGACGCATTCGCCCGCGCGGGAAAAACACGGAATGGCATTGTCGAAATTAACGACATCTTAGGTTACTATGCTTCAACGAATGAAGAAGAATATTTCGCCGAAGCATTTGCAATGTTCATGGGCGCAGACCGCGACAAGATGGGAGAAGTGACCGCAGAAATGATGAAAAAATTTGTTGATAAGGTCAAAGCAAAAATCGGTCGTGACCCATTCGCAGTTCCCGGCAAAGAAGCCCCAAAACCCGACCCCGTGCAAGCGCAGCTTGACGCACTGATGCCGTCGATTGAATCCGCCCGCAAGATTGCCAACGAATGGGGGCTTGAACTTCGATTGAAAGGACTTGACGCGGCGGTGGCGGCAAGGGATGTCAAGGACATCAACAAGTTCATTTCCCTTATTACGTCCGATGGTACGAAGTACACCACCGAATTGTCGGCATTCTTCAAGGATGCCGCGCAACTGATTAAGGACATCAACACCGCCGGGGTTGGTGTCTTGCCTGATGTCGTTGCCGAACTTACGCAGTACATGACCAATCTTTCAGCGAACAAGAAAGATTGGGTGGACGGTGCTTCATTCTATCAATCCGAACTTGAAAAGGCAAAGGAGAAGTTGCGGCAATATAAGGCATCGCCGGAAGCCCGGTTGACTGATTACCAAAAAAGGGTCGTGGCACAAGTCCGTGAATCAATCAAGACCGCCGATGAATGGTGGATAAAAACAACCACATTGCGGAATTTGCTTGATTCATTCCTTGCCGATATTGACAATTTCACGCTATTTGACAAGATGCAAGATGAAATGTGTCGCTTGGATGGTCGTGTTTATGCCGCAGACAAAAAGGTTGACAAGTTTATTGCCGATGCCGATGCCCTGATGAAAACAGCAAGGGGTTTCAGTATTGATGATTCCGAACTTTCAAAGTATGTGTTTTATTTGAGAGGACGCGACCGGGCTTATTCTTGGGGTGCTTTCAAAAAGGACATCAACAAGGCTTTTGATGACCTTAAAGCAAAGGTTGATGAAGCCCAAAAGAAAAAGTTGGAGGAAGAAGCGGCAAGACCTAAACTTGACACCGTTGTTGACGACATCAAGACGTGGAAAGTTGATTATCTTGAAGTCAAGGAACACGCCAAGCAACCGACGGTTGATGAAATTGTGGAAAGAGTGAGCGGCGGCGATAAAACCGCCGGGTCTTGTTCATCGTTGGCATTCACCTTTGCCGCCAACCATGCCGGGCTTGATGTGCTTGATTTCCGCGATGGTGAAAGCCGACGTTATTTCGCCCGCACGGGTAACATCGTGACGATTTGTGAAAAAATGGGCGGCGTGAATAAATATGACGTTTCCGGCGTTGAAATTATGAAAACAACGACCATCGGAAAAATGTATTATCTCGCTATTGGTCAACACGCGGCGATTGTCCGACAAGTTGCAAAAGGGAAATTTGAATATCTTGAATTGCAATCGGCATACTCAAACGGTTGGAAACCCTTGAATGCGACTATATTTGGAAAACGATTTGGTGCAAGGGGGCGTTGTTATTCCGCCCAACTGATAGATATTGACCTTTTCAAAGGCGATTCAAGTTTCAAAACACTTATGGGCTATATCAATACATCCAAAGACAACCAAAAGAAAGGTGCATCAGGTACGATTAAATAACCTGATGCACCCTTGCAAGGTGTTGAAATATCATTGGCGGTCTTTGAAGAAGTCAACCCAATATGGGTTTTCTTTGTCAAAGATTGCCTTTTGTTTTTGTGTCAGTTCGTGGGGGTAATCCCGAAACATATTAAAGATTTGTTTCTTGTCAAAGGTGAATAGCCATTCACCTATGTTTTCGGGGTTATCCACCCACCAAATCACATCGGATTCATTGTTCTTTCGGAACTTGATTTTTGGGTGGTTATCTTTCATTTTGTTTGCTTCTTTCGTTCTATGTTGCCCCGATAGATGGCGCAACGGTTGTTTTTATAAGGTCGGTCAGGTGCAAGCCCATAATTCCACAATGTCGGCAACGACACACCCAATTCATCCGGCGTGAAGCGGTCGAAGATGGCGGCGACTGACCCGAAATAATAGTGCCTATCATCGCCCAAGCAGACGTGAACAACTGATTCATTCTTCATCGTGTCTTGATTATAGTGTGCAAAGATACAACCTTTTGTCGGATTTCAAGCACCGGGGAATGACGCTTCAAGGACAACGGAGAAAAACAAGGTTAATTCTTTGTCACACTTGATGGGTTTGGCTAAATTCCATTTGCTTGGCATGATATATGTATCTTTGCGAAATAAACGGATTCCGTCGGTATCAAGTTCATCAACCTTGCCGGGGTTTTCCTTGATATATTCGGACGTGACGGCAACGACTTGTTCGCACATTTCACGGCGGATGCTTGCGACCCTTGAAAGATATTCTTCTTTGGTCATTTGGTCATGTCGTTAAAGTCGAACCATTCACGGGGCGAATTGACCGCCGCTTTTTTGATTTCCCGATAAAAGGCTTTGTTCAGTTTACGAAGCCGGGCAAGATATTCATGGGGTCGCCAATTCCACCCCGGCATCACTTCATTGTCGGCGGCGTAAATACCGCCCGCAGACGGTTCAAAGTGTGCAAGGGCAACCAAGTGTCCATCCTTGATGAAAGCAACGTCGGAAACGCCGCCTTTGGGCTTCTTGGGGTATCTTATAGACTTGCACCCGGAATAATAATCCTGAATGCGCTTTTGTTGTTCAAGGGCGGCGCGGATTTTTGCGGTCTTGTCGCGGCGGAATGCCACGATGTCGGCGGCAACCTTGTGGCGCAGCTCTGCAACATTGATGGGGTCTTGCCCGGTTGCCATGTCGTAAGGCATCAGCCCATCAACGAACATCCGCACGGCGCGGGTGTAGTTTTCTTTGTCCACGATTTTGTCGTGAAGTTCGGTCAGAAACTCAACCGAAAGGTCGAATCGTTCCGAAAGGGATTTGATTGTTGATTCCATGTTTTGAAAAGGGGATTGATTGTTGATTGTCTTTTATTAAAACGGGTGGTGTTCAAACGTCAACGATTGTTCGATGCGATATAATGAATCGGTCGAAAACTCAACCGCCGGGATGTCGTATAACAACCCGTGGGAATGTGTGCGGATGATGAAGCCGTGTCGCGTGTCAAGCCTGATTGATTCGGTGTAAAACGCGCGGGTCGAAGTGACCTTGAAAACGGGGAAATCAACCATGAACAACAACGCGCCTTTGCTGATGTCGGCAAGCGGTGTCCGGGGCGTGTTTCGCTTCAAGTGATATTTGCTTGAAAGCAATCCTTTGATTCTTGCAATGCAGTTCCGGCGCAATGAACCATAAAGCGCATTGATGCACGGGTTCGGGATGTCCGGGCTTGTTGTGTGCAAGTTGAATTTGTAAGGGTTGAATTTTTGATTCATAATTAGTCGCTTTTAATCGCCGAGGGTGTCAAGGATATTGCACAAGGCGCATTCGGCAAGGTCAACATTGTTATTTTCGATTCCTGATTCATTGCGGAACATTGACAATGATTCAAGTGCTTCATGTGCTTTTCGGGCGATGTGTTCCAACACATGGTCAACGGGCAAACCGCCAAAATTGACGGATGTTGTCGTTGTCGTTTTTACGGTTATTTGCTTCATTACTTCTTGCGCTTTTTAAGGATTGAGAAGAACACGACCACCGCGAAAAACGCGATGATACCGATTGCGCACGGAATCCATATCGGCGCAAAGACCCATCCCCAATTCATATCGGGGCAAGTGGTCAGTTTCAGGGCGACCAAAAGCACGGTCAGCCACAAAAGGATGATTGTTGCGATGTCTTTTTTCTTCATTGTGTTATTTAGTTTTCGGGTTCATCGGATAATGGTTGCGTTAAGAAGTCTTTGAGCAACGCGGCATCGACCAACCGCCGGATGCGCGTGTGGGGCATTCCGCCCATATATTCAGGAATCAAGCCTTGCATCCGCCTGACTTCATCAGGCAAAAGGGTGTGCAGCTTGCGCCCCGCCTTTTTCGTAATCATCGCGTCGAAGTGTGCCGCATATCTTGTCAGGGCGGCAAACATCGCACACACAAGGTCGGCTTGCGCAATGAACATCAACCAATCGGGCAACAAGTCGGGGTTCTTGCGCTTATATTCCGAATGAATCATTTTCCATGCCCATGTCAGGGGCTTGGATTCTTCAATGAATTGTTCGGCGTGTTTCGCAATGCGTGTGCGGTGTTCCCAATCAAGGGTCTTTGACCGTTCCCGGTCATATTCGCCCCTGATTTCGCGCAATGCCCGTGAAAGATGCCTTGTTTCCCGGTTGCCGATGATGCGGGCTAAATCCATAAGGGTGTCGATATAATCCCAAATGACATCGAAGAACACAAACGGCAAATAAGAGATTCGGAACACCGTGTGGCGGTCGAATGCCGTTGTGATGTCAAAGGGCGTTTGCGCCGCCCGTCGCGGCATGATGTCAAACGACGGGGCGGGCATCGGCACAAATCCGGGGTTGTGCTTCTTGATGTAGTCAAGAATTGCTTTCGGGGGTCTTTCCATCATCAAAAAGATTTGGTTGGTTATTATTCCGGGCTTGCATAGCAAACCAATCATTCACGCTTTCGCCGGAAATCCACCATTCAAATACTTGTTCGGCGGAATCGAAACGGTCATATTTGCCCATTGCCATAAGTTCGCGGATTGCCTTAATATAAACCCTTTCGGCGACCAAAGGGAACATTTGCATTTCGCGCCGCTTTGTCGCGGGTTGTGACATCGGGCAAAACATACAACCAATGCGATGAAAGCCTTTGTCATACAAATCGCAATAAGGCAAGTTGTGTTCCCTGATGAAATCCCAAACGTCGGTGTCCGTCCAATTAAAAATCGGGGCAAGCGTTACTTTGTCTTTGCCGTTTACGCAATAAACCTTTGTTTCGGAATCCATATCGAAAAGTTGTTCACCGCCCGGCGTTGATTCAACCAACTTGTCATTGATTATGTCATAACCGATTCGTTGCCCCTGAACTTCGATTGCATGACGTTTGGCACGTTTGGTTGATTCCGCCGCACGAATGCCAATGCAAGTGACGCATCCCGCCCCGGCTTGTTCTTTCAGTTCCGCGCAACAAAATCGGGCAATGCGTGTCGGCAACACTTTCTTTTTGATGATAAGTTGCCGCATATTCAGTTTTGGCAAGTTCAACTTGACTTGCGGATAATACTTGCGCACGAAGCGCATCAGGTTCGGCGGGTCAACGCTTGTCACTTGCATTTCGGCGTGATGCTTCACACCCGCCATTTCAACAAGCGCAAGCATCACTTGGGAATCCTTGCCGCCTGAAAAGGCAACATGGAAGCCCCTTTCATCCATGCGCAACGCAAGGTTTTCGGCATTACGGATGAATGCGATTGCTTCTTCTTCAAGTCTTGCAAGACGGTTGTTCATCTTGAAAATGTTTTATAGTAAGACGCTATTTTGCATTACAAAACCATACGTTTACAAATGCACGTTCAACACGCTTGCACATTGCCCGGTGTTGTTCGGATGTAATTTCACCCGAAAGGCGGCGCACCGCCAAATCAAACATCAGGCGGGCGCGTTGTGCTTTGATGATGTGCCGGGGCTTCATGCCACAACTTCATTAAGGGCGTTGACAAATTCAAGGGAATCATAATCGACAAAACCACCATCGGCGATGATTGCTTCAAGTGCCTTTTTGCCGCCGCAAGGGGTGTAAGGTATGGCGGTTGTGTCGTGCTTGAACTTCACGAAGCCTTTGCCGGGGATAAAGAGCGCATGACCGCGCGAGAAGCGGCAAATCCCTTTGTGGGTGTTGAAGTACAAGCCTTTTAACGCCTTGATTTCAAGTTTGGCGTTAAGTGCGATTGTTTCGGGGGTACGGGTAAAAGTCATTGTTGCGAAATATTATGCGTATCACTATAAGGCACACGGGGTTGTTTTATAGGGGCGGACGTGCCGCCCCGGTTAGTTTTAGAACGAAAGATGTAATTCGTTAAGGAATTGTGCGCCATCACTTGTTATGCGAGTTGTTGCAGTCGGATAAAGAGATTTCAGGCGGGAAAGTTCGGCTTGAATTGAAATAACATTTTGTGGCATTGACCAACGGGTGGGGATAAACCACATTGTGTTAAATCCTGAAAGTTGCATGAATCCGCAAATATTAACGCGGGCAACATCATTGATTGCGCCCTTATCGGTTTTGTAACCATAGACATCTGCAACGACATTTCCCGTTGCGTCAATCAATTCTATTGCGGTAAATTGTTTTGTGTTCATTGTTGCGAAAGGTTGTGGGGTTGCCCACGGTTAAACATTGTGTCTTATAGTAAGACACCGCAAAGTTAGTTGTTATTTTGGAAATAACAAACTTTTTCGGGAAAAATTTTGCTTTTGTAGTGCATTTTATATCCATGTGCAATGCAAAATGTGGATAAGTGCGGGATAACTTCACCGGGATTCGCGCGTGTATCACTATAAAACACGCTAAATTTGCGGTGATTTGTAAACCAATAACATCACAACAAATGAACATCCAAGAATTACTTGCGTTACTGACTGCAAAATTTTCAGGCGCGCGAAAAGACGGATTAACGCAGTTGGCGCGCGTCCTTGCGCTACAATGTGCGACCAAAGAAGATGCGGAAGCGATTGTTGAAAAACTGACCGATGCGCAAGTCAGCGACTTTATCAAGAACTACCGCGCGGATGTGGACAAAGAGGTGTCCGACGGTGTGAAAACATCGGAAACCAACTTGCGCAAGAAGTATGACTTCAAGGAAAAGACCATCACCGAACCCGGCGGGGGTGGTACTGACAACATCGCCGACATTGTGAAAGCAGCCGTCGCCGAAGCGGTCAAGCCTTATGCCGACCGAATCGCAAGCATGGAATCCGACAACATCAACAAAACAAGGCTTCAACGACTGAACGAAGCGTTGGCATCGTGCAAGGATGAAACTTTCAAGGCGCAAACCCTGAAAGATTTTGCCCGCATGAAGTTCGATGATGATTCTTCTTTCGATGAATACTTGACCGACAAGACCGCCGACATCGCAACCGCAAATCAATCGTTTGCCGACACAAACATGGGTCGTTCCGGCGGTTCGCCCCTTTTCTCCTCAAAGAGCGAATCAGGCGTTTCACAAGCCGTCGCCGACTATGTGGCAAGCAAGAAGCCCGAAAACAATCAGTTCGCGGGCAAAGAACTCTAATGTCAAACCCCTAATTCCTTACAAGCATGACAATGCAGGTAAAACGCAAAAAGGATAGCCGCGTGGTGAAATGTATCGTTCACCGCATCGCCGACATTCCCGGCGGTGTTACGGTCGAAACCGCGACACTTGGCGGCAAGGCACTTTTTGAGGGAACGCCGCTTGGCAAGGGCAAAGACGGTCTTTTCAACGTGGTTAAAACCGCGCAGATTGTGACCGCCGCCGATGCCACCGCGACCGCTTATGAAGTTGCCAAAGGGCATCACTTCAAGACGGGCGACCGCTTTTCAGCCGGGGGCGCAAACGGTCAGGTCATTTCGACCATCGACAAGAGCGACCCCGCAAAGGATGTTATCACCCTTTCCGCGACGCTTGGAAAAGCCGTCAAGGTGGGCGACACCGCCTTTGAGTCCGCCGGAGCGAACACCACCCTTAAAGTTCAGCCAATCGCCATTGCCGGGTCGAACTATGACGTTGACCCCGACGGCGACAACCTTTGGGTTGATGCGTGGCTTATCGGTGCGGTGCGCGAATCCAACGCCCCCGCCGTGTCCGACGCAATCAAATCAGCCCTGAAAGGCATCATCTATTTTTAACCCCTAACACGCCAACATTATGCAGAAAACACTGATGGTGGGGCTTACCGAAAAGGACATGGAAGCGGAAATCCGCACCTATGACCTTAAAGAGTATTATTACCCCACACTTTTTCCGCTCAAAGAAACCAATTCTTTGACGTGGAAAGTGCTTGAAGCGCAAACGGGCTTAAAGATTGCCGCCGACCTGACGGCAAGGGGTTCAAGCATCCCCAAAAAGACCCGCGACGCAATAGCACGCATTCAGGGCGATATTCCCAAAATCACCATTTCGCGTGAAAAACTTGAAGATGAACTTACCGAATACGACATCATGGTTGCGATGGCATCCGGCAATGCCGACCTTATCGCACTTGTCGAATTTTGGGCAGAGGACACCAAGTTTTGTTGGGATGGCGTTGCCGCCCGCCTTGAATGGATTGCGCTCAAACAAATTTCGTGCGGTGGCAAACTGAAAATCACCAATTCAAACAATGCCACCGTCGTAACGGAATATGATTGCGATTACCTGATTCCCGCAGAGCAGAAAATCGGTGTCGCAACATCGTACACAACGGGAACGGCGGGCAAGCCTTTCACAAAGGACATCCCCAACGCCCTGAAAATCGGTCGCAAACTTTACGGCGCGAAATACAAGTTCGCGTTTATGAACGTGGAAACCTTTGAAAAACTTGCATCGCAAGAAGAGGTTTACAAGCGTTGCGCGACCCTTGTTCAGAACCTGACCGACACCAACGATGCGCCCAACTTGCAGACGGTTAACGCCTATCTTGCAAAGCGCACCGAAACTTTCCGTGGCTTGCAGATAATCGTGATTGACCAAGACATCACGGTTGAACTTGCCGACGGCACACGCATCACGGGCAACCCCTTTGAAGATGATGTGATTCTTTTTTCGGAAAGCAAAGTGCTTGGCACAACTTTTTGGAAGAAGCCCATCGAAGCAAAGAAACGCCCCGGCAGCGTTGCCGAAAAGGTCATGCACGGTCACACCCTTGTGCAGAAGTATTCCGACGACGCAACCCCCGTCAAGGAAGTTACCGAGGGCATTGCAAACGCATTCCCCGCATGGAAACTTTCGGGTCGTTCCGTCCTGATGCAGATTAACGCCACATCGTGGACTAAAAACTAACATCGACCGCCGGGGTTGATTCCCCGGATGATTCCCCGGCGGTTTTAACAAGATTTCGACATGGCAACAAAAACCAACAAGGAATATTTGTCAATGAGTTTGGGCAACCTGAACGTGTCCGAAACCGACATTGACGTGATACTACTTAAAGCCGGGATGGACGCGGACGCACCCGCCGACATCGCAGCTTGTGACCTTGCCGCATACAATCGCGTGTCGGTTGTCCTTGCGTCAATGATGCAGAATGTTTCCGAGGGCGGATATTCGATTTCGTGGAACATGGATGCGGTCAAATTGTGGTACAACTCAATTTGTCGGGAACTTGGCAAAGAAAACGTGTTGGAAGCAAAACCGAAAATTCGTAACCGTTCAAACTTTTGGTGATTATGGCAAGTGTGAAGCAATATCCGCATTTCCTTTTCATCGAAGTTGCCGATTCATCGGTTCAGGATGAACAAGGTAATTGGACGGCATCGAATGTGTCGCGCAAGTTCCTTTCGATGTGTCGTGAAGAATCGGACGGACGCGGGGCGGAATTTCAGGTTGCGGGCGGTGAATATCACAAAGCCACATCCCTGATTCAATGCCCCAAATCTTGCCCGAAAGTCAGCATCGGCACAAAGGTGGTAATTGCAAACGACCGAGATTGCGAAAGCGTCCGAATTGAGGGCGTTTGCCTGAACTTTGACCCCGCACAACTTCATTGTCGGCTATGGCTATAAAACCGAACTTCACCCGTGCCGATGTTGCAAAGCGATTTGACGCATTCTTGGAAATGGTCGAGAAGAAGCAAATCGCCCGATTGCAAAGGTTGGGTGAAATGTGCCTGATTGAAGCCCGAAACAATAAGGGTTACATGATGCAGACCGGGGCGTTGCTTTCATCGACGGGTTACATGATATTCCGCGATGGCGTTGCGCTTCACACCCAATTTGACGCGGCAAGCGGCGCGGAATCCAACGCGGCGCAAAACGGCATCAAGGCGGGTTCAAGTCTTGCGGAAAAGGTCGGCAAGGAAACAAAGGGCATTGCCCTTGTAGTGGTCGCCGGAATGAATTATGCGGCATACGTCGAAGCAAAAGGGAAAAACGTGCTATCAAGTGCCGAACATCTTGCACAACGGGAATTGCCCCGGATGTTAGAAAAACTTATCAGCAACATTAAAGCGGCAGCCGAATGAAAGACAACTTGAAAACCCCCATTGACACCGACGGCATCTTGTTTCAGTTGCTCAACGGGAAAACGACCAACAAAGGCGGAATTTACGTCGGCGACGGTCGCCCCGAAGATTCGACCGAAGAAGATATTGTCGTGAACACAATCGACCTTGAAGCGGACGCATTGCCCCAAATCGGCACGTCCAACATCAACATCTATGTTCCCGACGTGTCCATGAATATCAACGGGAAAATGCAAGTGTCAGCCAATCGCCCGCGCTTGAATGAGTTAACCCATGAAGTCTTGAAGATAGTTCGTGAAACCGTCTTGCCGGGAGTGAAAGCAATCCCCAAATCGGCAACAACCATGTATGAGCCGAATTGCAAGCAACACTTCATGAACATTCGGATTGATTGGAATATTCAAACGACTTAATTTTCACAACAAGATGGCTACAACCAATAAAACAAACCTTATCACGTTGGGTCTTTGCGAGATTCAGGTGGGCGAAGCCGCCCCAACCGGGGTGATGCCCGCGCAGCTCAACAAGATTGGCAAGACCTACAAGGACACCGCCAAGATTGCGCAAGATTCATCCGACGTGACGGAACATTTCGAGGAAGGCAAAGCCGCCCCCGAAGTGCGCCGCAAATCGCGCAAAATTCCGACCCTGACATTCTCCATCATGGATGCGTCCGTGCAAGACCTTGTGGATTATGTCGGCGGCGATGATGTCGGCACGGACGGCAAGCCCGTTTGGGGTTACGACGGCAACGAAGTGGTCGCAAACAAGGCAATCAAGGTCATTACCGAACAAGGACTTGACTTTGAAATTCCCAACGGCGACATCGAAGCCGTTATCAATGCCGACCTTACCGCATCCGGCATTTTCCTTGTGGACTTCACCGTTACGCCGATGGCGGTTTCATCCGGCAAGGCGTTACGCGGCATTCCGCATGAAGAACCCGCAAAGTCCTGATGCGGGGAAACGCTAATTCACACGCCCCCGGAGAGTGCCGAACACCCTTTGGGGGCGTTTTTCCTTAATTCTCACATTGCAAATGGAAGAAGCAAACAAAACACCCCTTGAAAAAGAGAAAGCCGAATTGAATGCCCTTATCCGCAAGGGTGTGTCGTTTGAGGTCAAGGACATCGAAGTTGTGACCGAAAAGCGATTTTTCGGGCTTATCCGCAAACGTCGGCTTGTCGAGGTGACACGCAAGTTCACCATTGAAGAACCGACCCTTTCAACCCTTGACCGCCTTTCAGCCGAATGGATAGAATTAACCATTGATGAAACGGCGTTGAAGTCCGATGATGCGATGGTCAAAGCCCGCACGATGGCGCATGAACATTCAATCCGTTGCGCCCGCATCGTGGCAATCGCCGCACTTGGCGTTGACCGCCTGAAATGCAGTATCAAGGGCGGATTCCCGCATTGGGTCGAGGACACCGAAAAGTTAGACAAACTGACCGAATTATTCGCCCGGCAAATCAAGCCGTCACGATTGCACCAATTCGCCGTGTTGGTCAATTCAATGTCCAATATGGGGGATTTTATGAACTCTATTCGATTGATGTCAACAATCGACCGCACGACAACGCCGATTCGGATAGAGGGAAACAAAGGGGTCTAAATAGCCCGCACGGTCGCCGGGGTGCGTTGTGTGCGCATTTCGGGTGGACTTATGACTACCTAATGAACGGCGTTGCGTGGGGGCTTGTCGAAAGAATGATGATTGACGCACCGAGTTATGACACCGATTCCAACCCGGACGTTCAGGAAATCGCCCTTTCCGAGAGTAACCAACAACAAGTTTTGAGTTATGTAAATTCAATGATGTAAAATGGCAGATATTGACGGCGGCGGATTGTCCTTTACGTCCGACATGGACAATTCCCAACTTGAAGCAGCTATTCAAGAAACCTTGCGCCGTGTGCAAGGCTTGTCCGACGGCATGGTTGGTGTCGGTGATACCGTTGACAAGACGGTTGCCGAAATCGGCACGATGCTTGGAAAAATCGGCGAGGAATGCGAAAAGCAAGAAACGGCGATTTGGAAACTTGAAGATGAATTTGAAGCCCTGAAACAACTTTCATCGAAAGAATGGGAGAAGAACGGGTGGTCGGAAGAATACAAAGCCTTAAAAGACAAGCAAAAGGCGATTCAAGGCGAAATTGCGACACGCAAGCAGCTTTTGAATGAATTGCGGAATCAGTCGGATGAACTTGATTCCGCCCGTGATGCCATGCTTGCCGAACAAAAGGCGGTCAATGACAACGCAAAGTCACAAGCATCTTTGCGAACCCGGTTGCGCGAACTCAAAATGGAAATGGTCGAGTTGGAAGCCGCCGGGCAACGTAATACGGCACGTTATCGGGAAGTGCGGGCAGAAGCCGCCGCCCTGACTGATGCGTGGGGCGATGCGCAAGCACAAGCCAACGCCCTTGCGAATGATGATGCCGGATTCGCGGGTGTCATGTCAGGTCTTACGGGCTTGACGGGCGGTTTTTCCGCCGTTGCGGGCATGATGGGGCTTTTCGGTGATGAAAGCGAGGATTTGCAACAACTAATGTTGAAAACGCAGTCGATTATGGCGGTGACAAACGGTTTGATGCAAGTTTCCCAAGCCCTGAACAAAGATTCCGCATTCATGCTTTCCACCGTCGGCGCATTGCGTGAATGGTGGAACGGGCTTCTTGAAGTCGGGCGCGACATTCAGGAAGATGACAACGAAGCACTTGCAGAAAACACCGCCGGACAAGTCGAGAACACCGCCGCCACGGGTCTTAATGCCGCAGCTCAACAAGCAAGCACAACCGCCGCCCGTGCTGATACCACCGCGACCGGGGCGAACACCGCCGCAACCGGGGCGAACACCGCCGCACAAGGGGCAAACACCGTGGCGACCGGGGCGCAAGCCGCATCCGCAAAGGCGGGAACGGTTGCAAACATCGGTCTTGCCGGGGCTTTCCGTATGGTCGGCGCGGCGATTAAGTCAATTCCCGTGTTCGGTTGGATTCTTGCCGGAATTTCCGCCCTTATCGGTCTATATTCACACTTTTCAAGCAAAGCCGCCGAAGCAAAAAAAGCGCAAGAAGAATTTTCCAAATCCCTTGTTGAAAATTGTTACAAGCCCATCGGCAAGATTGAAGAACTTTCCGCCGCGTGGTCGGCATTGGGCGATAACATCGAAGCAAAGGAAGCATTCATTCGCAAGAACAAGCAAGCCTTTGATGAATTGGGCATTTCGATTGACGGTGTGACCGCCGCCGAAAATGTCCTTGTCAACAATAAGGAAGCATTCATTCAAGCCCAAATCGAAAAGGCGAAAGCCCTTGCATATATCGAAATGGGCATGGCAAAGTTGAAAGAAGCCTTGCAGAAGCGCGAGGATGCCGAAAACGTGTCATTGAATTGGATTGAAAAAATCTTTTCTTATGGCGGCGCGGGCGCAAAGATGTTGCGCGAAAAACGCACCGAACTGACCAACGAAGCAATCGGGTTGGAATCCGAAATGCGCACTTATTTTGAAAGGGCGCGTCAAGCCGAAGCATCCGGCACACAAATTCTTGCCGATGCGATGATTGACACCAACGAAGTTGTCGCCGGGTCACTTGGCGACCTGAACCAACAAATCGCCGCAAAGCGTGAAGAACTTTTGAAATCCCTTGATGCCGAAACTTACAAAAAGGTGATGGGGGAAATCGACGTATTGCAGAAAAAAGCCGATGCAATCACGGGAACGACCACACACCGCACGGGCGGCGGGGGCGGTGGCGGCACAAAGACCGACCCGTTCTTGGAAAAATTGCAGAAGCGCAAAGCCGAATATCAACGCTTTTTGAAATGGGTAAATTCCGGCGATTCCGTGCTTGTCGCATCCGCCAATCAGGAATTTGCCGGGCTTCTTGAACAAGGGGCGACCTACATTGATTATTTGAGGAAGCAACGCGACCAAATCTTGGCGGTCGATGTCGCCGCCCGGACAAAGGAGCAGAACAAGCAGTTGCGCACCCTGAATGACCAAATCGCCGAAGAAACGAAACGCACCGTCCTTGAACAATTCAATCAAGAGTTGTCCGAGCAACTGACCAACGCCAAATCGGTGATTGAAATGCTTAATATCATTGAACGTCGCCGACAAGAACTTGCCAAAGACGGCACGGAAATTGACAACGGCAAATCCGACATCTTGGATGATGCCGAAAAGGATGCCCGGAAACAAGCAAAGGAGCAGACCGAAGCATTGCTTGATGAATTTGCGTCTTACACCGACAAACGCCGCGCGATTGAAGAACAATTCAACAAGGACATGGAATTGCTTAACCGCGCCCGTGCCGCCGCCACAACTGACGCAGACCGGGCAAGTGTTGATGCCGCCATTGCCAACCGTCGCCGTCAATATGAAAAGGACACCGACGGAACGGGTGATGCCGATTATGACAAGTTGGTTGAACAATACACGGGGTATGAGCAGAAACGCGCCGCCATCGCTAAAAAGTACGATGAAGAACGCCGCCTTGCCCGTGAACACGGCGACCAAGAAATGCTTGCCCGGATTGCCAATGCCGAACAAGAAGAACTTTCCAAGTTGTCGAATGAGATATTGACCCAATCAGCCGATTGGCAACTTCTTTTCGGCAATTTAGAGGGCTTGACCACATCCACAATCGAGCGTCTTATTAAAGACATCGAGGCGCAAAAGATTCAGTTTTCGGGCGACTTCAACCCCGCCGACCTTGCCGCCATCAATGAGCAGCTTGAAAAGGCGCGTGATGAAATCAACAAACGAAACCCGTTCAAGGCGTTGGGCAATGCCTTTGAAGAATTGCGCCGTCAAATGTCCGACAACAAGTTATTGTCGAATGACAACGACCCGTTCTTGGCGGAACTCAAAGCCAAAGAAGATGAATACAAACTTTATACGAAGTGGATTCAGTCGGGCAACAAAGACCTTGTGCAAGGGTCGCAAGATGCCTTTGCCGGGCTTCTTGCGCAGGGTGGCACATACCTTGATTACCTGAAAGGCAAGAAAGCCGAATTGCAAGGCAAAATCGACATGGGCGTTGAAGTCGGAAATTCAATGCAAGTTATCGACGCATTAATTCGCAAGGTTGAATCCGGCAAGTCGGCGGGCGACCTGATGAAAGATGCGTTGAAAGACGTGTTTTCAAATGTCGGGTCAACATTAAGCCTTGTTTCCGGCACATTCGATTCCGTCGTGTCAGGCATGGAAAAGATGGGCGTTGCGATGGATGAAGAAACACAAGCGATTCTTGGCGACATCGGCGGCATCCTTTCGGGCGCGTCGCAAGCCGCCGAGGGCATTGCGTCCGGCAACCCCCTTGCCGTGATTCAAGGTTCAATCACCCTTTTATCATCCGCATTTGACTTGTTCAATTCCCGCGACCGCCGCGCCGAAAAATCCATCAAGCGACACAAGGAACAAATTGACATCCTTTCCAATGCTTACAAGCAACTTGAATGGAACATCAACAAGGCGTTGGGCGGTGAAGTTTACAAGAATCAGCAAGCCGCCATCCGTAATATGCAACAACAACAAGCGCATCTTTACGGCATGATTAACGATGAACGAAGCAAGAAGCATACCGATAACGGCAAAATCCGTGAATATCAAGAGCAAATCGCCGAACTTGACCGTTCAATTCAAGATATGCTTGATGATATTGCGAATAACCTTGTGCAGACCACCGCAAAGGACTTTTCCACGCAGCTTTCCGAAAACCTTGTGGGCGCGTTTGAAAAGGGCGAGGATGCCGCGAAAGCCTTTGAAGATACCGTCAACGAAGTGTTGAAAAATGCCATCGTGAATCAGTTGAAGAAAAAGTTCCTTGAACAACAACTTCAAGGCGCACTTGACAACCTGACCAATTCGATGGGATATTGGAACGGCGATGATTTTGTTTTCGACGGGTTGACCGATTCCGAAATTGCCGCTTTCAAAGCAAAGGTTCAAGCCGCCGCCAACAACTTCAATCAGGCGTTGGGCATTTATTCGGACTTGTTCAAAGACCTTACCAACGAAGAAGATGCCGACACGTCGTTAACCGGGGCGGTCAAAGGCGTTTCCGAAGAAACCGCGTCACTTCTTGCCGGACAAATGAATGCCGTGCGCATCAATCAACTTGAAATCAAGGACATCTTGCGTCAACAACTTCTTGTCCTGAACACCATTGCCGCGAACACCGCATTCAACAAGCATCTTGCAAAGATTGACCGAATCATTACAATTCTTGAATCCAACGGCGGCGATTCTTTGAGGTCGCAAGGATTGGCATAAAATAAAAGCCTGAAAAAAGAAATGGAAAAAGAACTATCAAAAACCCTTGCCAAAGAAGCAAAGAAAAAAGGCATTTGCAAGGAATGGCACACCGCTTTGATGTCCTTGACCGACCGTGAAGCGATGGTCGAAATGTATTTGCGCGGCATTGACTTTTGCTTGCGCAACGACTATCCGACAAACGACTTTATAAAAGCCCATTTCGGGGACATCGCGCCCCGGATGGGTGTGTTTGTCGATTGTGAAATCAGCGTCGAAAATAGCCCCAAATGCGTGTGTCTTGGGGCAACTTTCGGCATCATCAAGACCGACAATTTCAACGTCACCGAAATTTTCGCCAAACATCACACCGAATTGACCGTGGTTGCCGCCGACAATGCCTTTGTGATGATTGACGTGTTCGATGATTCGGTTGTCAACATCCATGCGCACGACCGGGCAAAAGTGTGTGTGAACAAATATGGCGACGGCGGGCGCGTCAACATCGTTGTCGAGGAAGCCGAAGCACAAGTGAAAATCCGGGTGAAAAACTCAAAAACTTATTAAGGAATGAACACCGAAAACAGCATCTTTACAATGCCCTTTGATGAAAGCGACGGAGCGTTGACCGCTTACGACTATTCACCGAACCGTGCCGACGGCGTGGTTAACGGGGCGCACTTTGTCGCCGGGAAGAATGGCAACGCCATTTCCTTTTCCGGGAACGACACTTGCGAGGTGTCGAAAAGCATCTTGCCGAACATGGGTGTCGATTTCACGATTCTTGCGTGGGTTCAGCCCGGCAAAAAAGAAACGGGGTCGCCGTCGAAACTGATATGGCTTATCAACTTTGATGGGCTTGAAAACTTCATCGAATTTTCGTTTGAAGCAACGCCGGGGTCGTGGTATTCCGTCGCCCTTGTCAAGCACGGCACGGTTTACGACTTTTATGTGAACTCCACACTTATCAAGTCAGTAAACAAAGCCGGAACACCCACGGGCATTTCCCTGAATCAAGACACCTATTCCGGCGAATATGGCTTTGGACTTCTTGATGATGTCAAGATTTTCAACGTCGCCTTGTCGCAAACCGACTTGATGGATGAAGTCGCCAACAACAAAGAAATCGCATATCTTGTTGACGGCATCGACTTCAAGACATGGGGTGTTTTCGTGTCAGGGTCGGACGGCATCTTGAACCGCCCGAAACTCAAAAACCCGGCATCAATATCGTGGGATAATTACCACGGTGAATCGGTTGACCTGATGCACAAGTTTTATGAACCCCGCGAAATCACCTTGTCGTGCTTCAAAAAGGCTTCATCGAAGATTGACTTCATCACCGAACTTGCCGCATTTGAACGCCAATTCGACAAGAACGGCACACAACGTCTTGTCATTGACGTTCACCCGGTCAAGCCCCTTATTTACGAAGTATATTGCAAGGACGCAATCGAAATCACCAAAGAATGGAACGACAATCTTATGGTCGGCACATTCAAGTTGAAGTTGATTGAACCCGAACCCGTCAAGCGCGTGTTGAAGCACATCCGCGTTGGCGACGCGACAAAGACTTGCACCATCAAACTTTCCACCCGCAAATATGTGAACATCTATTGGGGCGACGGCACGGTTGATTATGACGTGTTCGGAACTGACAAGGTGATTTCACATGATTACCAAGTCAACGGCGATTATTTCCCCGTTGTGACGGGTTGCATCGACGAAATCACCAAATTTGAAACCAACGCCATTGTCGTATGGGAGAAAATTTAATTATCACAAAATCCAACGGAAACCGTGTGCCGCTTCAATCGCGGCGCACGGCAACCGCCGTCACATCCGCCCGGCAGAATTGGACGTTGAACGGCGATGATACGGTTGACATCACCGTTGAATCACCGTTTCCCCAAGTCTATGACATCGGCGACAAGATAAGCATTTTCGGGCGTGATTACACCCTTAACCGCTTGCCCAAACCAAAGAAAACCGGGATGCACGAATTTCAATATTCGTTGCAGTTCGAGGGGGTGCAATACGACCTTTTGCGGGCGACCTATGACGTGACCATCGACACGACCAACAACGCCTTGCAAGACGTTCAGGGCGATTCCCTGACGGGCGATTTGCGCCGTTTCCTGACGGTGCTTATTGCCAACGCAAACCGTGTGTTCCCCGGCAAATGGCGGTTGGGGTCATGTCCCGACACCGCAAGCGATGTCACCTTGACTTTCGGCGAATCCGATAATTGCCTTTCGGTGCTTCAATCCCTGATGGGCAAATTCGATGAATCCCTTTTCTTCGACATCGCCATTGTCGGCGGGGTCTATGTCCTGAATGTCCTTTCAGGAAGTCGGACATTGCCTTTCACGCTTGAATTTGGCAAGAACAAAGGTCTTTATGCGTTGAGCCGCGACAATGTTTCATCCTCAAACATCGTGACCCGCCTTAAAGTCTATGGCAGCGCGTCAAACATTACGTCGAAATATCGCGCCGACCGCCTTTGCTTGCCTGACAAGACAAAGGGGCAATCTTACATCGAGAAGCCCGAAGCGGTGGCAAAGTATGGTGTTTTTGAGGGGCGCAAGCACTTCGACAACATCAAGCCGACGTTCACGGGTCATGTTCAGGCGGTCGGGGATTCAGTCTTTGAATTTATCGACCCGTCAATTTCGTTTGACCTGAACGCGAAAGATGCCAACGGCACGATTTATTTGCTTGATGGTGTCGCCGCAAAGGTTCATTTCAATTCGGGCAACCTTGCCGGATATGAATTTGAAATTGCCAAATATGACCATGCGACGCACAAAATCACCTTGCGCAAGTTCACCGATGACCGGGGCGATGTGTTCCCGTCCGAATCAAATGCGGCATTTCAATTCAAAGGCGCGGACGGTTCGATTCCCGGCGATGAATACAAGATTTTGGACATCACTTTGCCCCCCGAACTGATAAGCAAGGCGGAAGCCGAACTTTTGGAAGCCGGGGAAAAGTATTATTCCCAAAATTCGCAACCCAAAGTTCAATATTCGGTCAGCGTCACAAAGGCTTACATCGAAAAGAACTTTGCGACCGATTCCGGCATTGTCAATGTGTTTGTTCCGGGTGATTATGTGCCGATTAAAGACCCTGACATTGACGTGGACAAGGCAATTCGCATCAAGTCAATCGCCCGCAATGTGCTTGACCCTTACGAATACAACTTGACCATTTCCGACACGGTGACATCCAACATCACCACCCGTGTTATTTCCGACCTGATAGACATTGACAAGGTTTTGGAAATAAACAACCTGAAAGACCCCGCGCGCGCCCGCGCAAATTGGCGGTCAAGTCGTGAAGTGCTTGACATGGTGTTTGACCCGGAGGGGGATTATTACACCGACAAAATCAAGCCAAATTCGATTGATACGCTTGCACTTTCCGTCGGCGCGAAATCAATGCAATTCGGGTTGACAAACACCGTGTTTGAACCGAACTTTCAGGGCAACCCGCGATTGTTCCGATGGAAAGGCGGTGTGCTAACCCATTACACAATCAATGAGGAATCGGCGGTGTCTTGGATTCTTGGCGATGGGCAACAAACCCTTTCGCCGGACAATCAGGCATTTTATATTTACGCCCGTTGCAACAAGTCAGGTCAAGACGGTTCAATTCAAATAACACGGGAGCAACACAAGGTTGATGAAGATGCGAATTATTATTGGTTTTGGATTGGCGTTGTCAATTCGGTTGACCCTGACATCAAGGCACGTTCCGTCGCCCTGACTTATGGGTTCACCATGATAAACGGGCGATTCATCAAGACCGGGCGCATCGAATCCGCCGACGGTGAAACCTACTTCGATTTGGACAACGGAGAAATCGGCGGGCGCATCGTGTTCAACTCAAACGGCGGTGAAAAGACCCTTGAAGAATTGGGCAAAGAAGCCCTTGAAAGCAAGGATTTCATCAACAACACCCTGCCGGGGCTTCTTTCAGGACTTCAAGCGCAGCTTGACGGCGTGATTGAACAATGGTTCTATGGTGTTGACCCGACCCCGGACAGCAACGCGCCGTTGAATGCCGCTAATGAACCCGCGAAAGGTTGGGTTGATGCAGACGCGGAAAGCGGCGGCACAACTGAACGCGAAAAGCACTTGGGCGACTTGTATTATAACACCGAAACGGGCAAGGTGTGGCGATATGTCAAAGGCAAGGTTCGCCCCCGCCCCGGCGCGGCGTTGTCAACGTCCGATTATTACTATTGGCGCGAGTTGGAAGATACGGAATTGGCGCAAGCCTTGTCATTGGCGCAAGATGCCCTTGATGCGGCAAACTCCAAAGCCCGCATTTTCACGTCAACGCCTTATCCCCCTTATTCAGTCGGCGACCTTTGGGTTCAGGGCGCAAGCGGTGACATTTTCCGATGCAAGA
This sequence comes from uncultured Muribaculaceae bacterium, assembly GCA_947628305.1. Classification (GTDB taxonomy): domain Bacteria; phylum Bacteroidota; class Bacteroidia; order Bacteroidales; family Muribaculaceae; genus HGM05190. The sequence goes on from CANQZG010000019.1 coordinate 46,584, forward strand.
CCGCCCGTGATTCGGGTTCTTTCACGTCAAGCGATTGGGAAAAGGCTTCAAAATACACCGATGATTCCGCGTTGAATAATTTTATCAATGGGAATTATAACAACACCATCAACAACCTTGTGAATCAAATCGACGGCAAGGTTGAAACGTGGTTTCAGGTGTCCGACCCGTCGGCATTGTGGACAACCGATGCGATAAGAGAAAAGCACATCGGCGATATGTGGTATAACTCCAACACAAAGTTGTTGAAGTGTTATCGCAAATATACGGCGGTGTTCGGCAATCAAACAAATTATTTTTTTAATTGGCAGACCATCGAGGACGCAACCGCCGTGGCAGCTTATGAAGCCGCGTCGAAAGCACAAGACACCGCCGACGGCAAACGTCAAGTTTTCGTTTCGACACCTTACCCGCCTTATGACATCGGCGACCTTTGGGTGGACGGAAAGGAATTGCGCCGTTGCATCACCGCAAAAGCATCCGGGCAATCATACAACGCCAACGATTGGGTCATTGCCGTGTATTACGACAACACAAAGACCACCATTGACGGCGGCATTGTCACGTCCGGCACGATTCAGGTTGCGGGCGACAACAAAAGCATCCTTGCGGGCATCACCGGGCAAGGAACGGCGGCAACGTCGATTCGCTTTTGGGCGGGCGCATCCTTTGAGAACCGTGCAACCGCGCCGTTCCGTGTAATGCAAGACGGTTCGGTTGTTATGACCAAAGCAACGGTCGAGGGCGTAATAAAAGCCCTTTCCGGCACGATTGGTTCGGGTTCAACACCGTTGCAGATTACGGCAAACGGTTTGTCGTATGGTGACGTGTCAAATTGGGCATTAAAAACGGGGTCGAAAATGTTGATTTCCCCGGAATCCATAAGGATTCAAACCCAAAACACAAGTCAAGGCAATGCCGCGCAACATCCCTTTGGTCGTGTGTCTTTCGGTCATTATGCCAATATCAATTCATCATATCAGTTCGGCACACTTGGACACATTTATAAATACGACGTTTTGACATCGTATGAACAATGTTTGCAACCCGCATTCCTGATTGAAACTTACACTCAACTTGGCGGCGGCGTTGCCTTGAAAACAAATGGTGCAATCGTGGCGCAAGGTACGATTGCAGAGATTGGCAATTATATTGAAACGGATTCTTCAACGCTTACCATTATAAGCCTAACCCCTTTCAACGGGTCGGTTTTTATTGTGAAGAATGCCGTTGCCAATAAACTTGCGCAATTACCAAGTGTTCAAACTATACGCTATTTGTTGGGGGTTCGTGGTGGAACTCCATTCACCGCAAAATTGCGCATCTTGTCAATAAGGGGAAACGCAAACATCGCATTGCAGACACCTATTGATGGAACACCGCTTTACAATGGAAGAAGTGCCGTATCGGGAACATACACAATCGGGGGTGATACCACCCACGAAATAACATTGATTCACGATGGGCGCAATTCATATTGGAAGATTAAGAATGTAACATAACCGGGTAATGGCTTGTCAGGCGACCGGGTAATGCCTGACAAGTTATGCTTTATTTATTCAACCGTGTTTCATAGTGCGACACAATCAAGTAAATTTGCAAACGCTAAATCGAAAACGAAATGGACACTACAAGGTCGGGCGAACACGTTTCCGCCCAAATCGGCAAAATGGGTGTCGTTGCCCTGACTGATTCCGGCTTTTCATTGCCGGACGGTCAGTGCTTCAACATCAAGAACGACGGCATCGCCCCGGTCGTGCTTTCCGTGCGACTTGCGGGGATGCCCGCCGGGGATTTCATCGAAACGCAATTTGATTGCGGGTGGAATCCTGAAATCGTGTGTGAAATCGCGCCAACATCGTTGGCTAATATTAACTTAAAATGGGGCTTCTAATATGGGTCTTTTAATCGGCGTGGGCAACACAAAGCCCACATTCGCTTATGACTATTATTACGGCATCGAATGGGATAAGACCGTTTCAAATCCCATCCCGACCCGTGTCGGCAAAGATGAACTTCACAAGTCTTTGCCCGTTCAGTCACTTATGCGACGTTGCGTTTTACGCGACAACGGAACGGTCAATTATTACTTACACGCAAACGATTCTTCAAAGCGTGACAACGGCGCGGCGGCAAACCTGAAAGGCGCGGACGGTCAATTCATGGTCGAGTTGCCCGACGCTTATATGCGCTTTGAGATGGACGGCAACAAGTGTCGCGCCCTGATGTCCGACCGCCCCTTGCCGGGCTTCATCAAATGGCGCAAAGACTATGTTTCCGCCGATGAAGCGTGTGTGCAGAGGTCTACAACGACCCTTTGCGCCGTGGTCAACAATGATGCCGACTATCGCGGCGGAACAAACAATGCCGCATACGACACGACCGACCACACGTTGTTAGGTCGCCCGGCAACGGGAATCAGCCTGACAAATTTCCGCGCATACGCCCGCAAGCGCGGGTCGGTGTCGTGGAACTGCAATCTTTATCAGACACACCGCAAGTTGTGGTGGTTCTTTGCGATTGAATATTGCAATTTCAATTCGCAAGCCGCTTTCAACGCCGCATTGACCGCCGACGGATTCCATCAAGGCGGACTTGGCGCGGGTGTTACAACCCTTGCATCCGGCGCGTGGAATACATGGAACGCTTACAACCCGTTCATCCCTTGCGGTCACACCCTTTCGTTGGGCAATCACACGGGCGTTGTGCCTTACGAAATGCCCGCCGGATATGGTTCAGCCCTGACCGTCGATGTGCCGTCTTATCGCGGCGTGACAAATCCTTTCGGTCACATTTGGAAATGGACTGATGGATGCCTTTGCAACATTCAGTCGGATGCCGACGGCGGTTTATCGGAATTTTATGTTTGCGACAATCCCGAATCATTCGCAAGCACCATTGGGTCGGACTATCAGTTGCGCGGCAACTTGCCCCGCAAAGAGGGATATGTAAAAGCCTTGATTCTTGGCGAACACGGCGAAATCATGCCCCTTGAAGTCGGCGCGGGAACAACCACCTATTTTTGCGACTACTTTTATACAAACATCCCCGCAAGTGGTTCATCAACGCGCGGTGTTTTGTTCGGCGGTTATGCGTCTGCTGGTGCGAATGCGGGCTTCGTGTCTGCGTATACGAATGATGCGCCGTCGTCTACGAATGCGCTTATCGGTTCTCGGCTTTGCTTTTACCCAATCGAAGCCGCCGCGTAAGCGGAAATCGTTCCCCGAAAGCATTTTAAGCGAATCTTGAAATGAAAATAAAAGGGTTGTCAGGTGTCGCGGTGTTTTGTTCAGCGGTAATGCGAATAATGGTGCGAATGCAGGCTTCGTGTATGCGAATACGAATAATGCGCCGTCGAATACGAATGCGAATATCGGTTCTCAGCTATGCTTGTAAAAATATAGTTGCATCACCTGAAACCTTGCCACAAAAACATCCCATTCCGGGGGTGTATGAGTGGGGCGACCCACGGCAAAAAACAAATCACGTTGAACGGCTTTGGTAGGGTAACCGAAGAAGCCTATTATTCAAGCAAACATGAAGCGTTTGAACAACCTTTTTGAAAAGGTCATAAGCCTTGACAATTTACGTCTTGCCGATGAAAAGGCAAGGCGCGGAAAGTTGCGGTCTTATGGTGTGCAACTTCACGACAAGAACCGTGAAGCCCACATTCTTGCGTTGCATGAGCAGTTAAAGAACGGAACTTTCAAGACATCGCCTTATCACGTTTTCACAATCTATGAACCCAAAGAACGGTTGATTTTCCGCTTGCCGTACTATCCCGACCGAATCTTGCATCATGCCTTGATGAATGTGCTTGAACCCATTTGGGTTTCGGTGTTCATAAAAGACACTTATTCTTGCATCAAGAATCGCGGCATCCATGCGTGTGCAAAGTCCGTCCGCCGGGCATTGCGTGAAGATAAGGACGGCACACGGTATTGCCTGAAAATCGACATCCGCAAGTTTTATCCGTCAATCGACCATTCAGTTTTGAAAAGCATCGTGCGCCGCAAAATCAAAGACGCACGATTGCTTTCACTTCTTGATGAAATCATTGATTCCGTGCCGTCGGGTGTGCCGATTGGCAACTACTTGTCACAATATTTCGCAAACCTTGTCTTGGCTTACTTCGACCATTGGTTGAAAGAGGAAAAGCGGGTGAAGTATTATTGGCGATATGCCGATGATATTGTGATTCTATCCGACAACAAGGAATCCTTGCATCAACTATTGCACGACATCCGGGCATATCTTGTCGGGCTTAAACTGAAAGTCAAAAGGAATTATCAAGTGTTCCCCGTCGATTCGCGCGGAATTGACTTCTTGGGTTACGTCTTTCGCCACACCCACACGCGATTGCGCAAGTCTATCAAGCAACGGTTGTGCCGCCGGGTGGCACGTTTGAACAAACGCAAAACACCGATGCCGAAAGAAGCCTATCGCCAACAAATTTGCAGTTGGTGGGGATGGTGTAAATACTGCAATTCAATCAACCTTTTTAATAAACTCAAAACAACAATGCCGTATGAAATTAGTTTCAATCGCCCCAAATGCGCACTACGACATGACGCACGGAAAGCCCCTGACGCTTGAAAAAGACAACGACGGGTCTTGCATTGTGCGCCTGAACATCGCCCCCGAAATGGGCAAGCCCGGCGGCGACATCGCCGTTCAGTCAGCCGACACCGAAGAAGAACAAACCGGGTGGTCGTGCTATGAAGTCAGGACATTCGCCGCCCCGACAAAAGCGAACTTAAAGCGCGACATCATCCGTTCCCTTGTGGATGAAACCGCCGAATTTGACCTTGTTAATTCCTACAACAAGCACGTTTTGGGAATCAAGGTCGATGAAGATGCCGTTCAGCGTTACAAGGACTTCTTGACGCTGACCGAAGAAATCGACGCGGCGTTGGTCGATGCGCTGAAAAACTAATATTAACTAACACTTACTAACATGGCAAGGTTTGGCGACCTCGGAATTGAATCCGGGGCAATAATCGGAAAAGGAATCGAGATTGAAGAATTGTTCGGCAAGCGGATTTTGATTGAGAAAACCAAGATTTCAAAATCGAAGTTCACGGGCAAGAACAATTCAGGTTTGCGACTGCAAATGCAAGTCGTTCTTGCGTCGTTCAATGAAAGTGCCGATGCAAACGGTGACTTCTTTGTGAAGAAGCCCGACGGCACACCCGACGGCGAAAGGCGTTGTTGCTTCACCGGGTCGGATATTCTAATTGAGGGAATCCAAGAAGCAGAAGCAAAGATTTCGACCATCAATGATGAACGCGCCGCAAAGGGCGAATCACCCATTGAACTTTATCCGATTGACACAACCATTGTCAAGGTCGGCAAGTGTTTCAACTTCACCTAAAACATGACAAACGAACTCCATCCGATTTTTTCGGCGGTCGGCAAATACCTGATGGGAGCGGTCGGCGCAATGATAGGATTCTTGCGCCCGACATTCCCTTTCATCATCGTTTGCACCATTGCCGTGTTGCTTGATTGTTACACGGCATGGGCATTGTCGCGCCGCGTCAAGAAAAAGTTTCCCGGTGCTAACGATGGCAAGTTCAAAAGCCATTACGCCGGACGTGTTTTCATTACCCTTGTGAAAGTCTATGCCGTGACCGTGCTTGCCTACATGATAGACACAATCATTTTCCCGGACATGGCGATGATGTTACCCAACATCGTTGCCGGAACGGTGTGTTTTTGGCAAATATGGTCGATGCTTGAAAACGAATCATCTTGCAACGATGCGCGGTGGGCGGAAATCGCACAACGCATCATGGTTGACAAGACCGAAAGGCATTTTGACATTGACTTGCACGAATTGAAGCACGAAAGGAAGAAAGACAATGACACCACGGCAACATCGCCCGGTGTCGAATAATTAACCCCAACCATTACACAACATGGCAAATGTAGATTCCTTATTGCCTTACATCCTCAAATTTGAGGGTGGATTTGTCAATGACCCCGCCGATGCCGGGGGCGCGACAAACAAAGGCGTAACAATCGCAACGTGGCGGCAAGTTGGTTATGACAAGGACGGCGACGGCGACATTGACGTTGCCGACCTGAAAATGCTGACCAATGCCGACGTGCGAAACCGCGTGTTGAAGCCCGCTTTTTGGGATAGGTGGAAAGCCGACCGCATCAAGTCGCAAGGTGTCGCAAACATCCTTGTCGATTGGGTGTGGGGGTCAGGCAAACACGGCATTGTCATTCCGCAACGTCTTTTGGGTGTCACCCCTGATGGCATTGTCGGAGAAAAGACCCTTGCCGCCGTCAACGCCGCCGACCCCCGGCAGCTTTTCGACGCAATCTTTGAAGCCCGCAAGAAGTTCTTGCACGACATCACCGCAAATTCGGTGGCAAAGTATGAACGCAAAATCGGTCGCAAGGCGACGGAAGCCGAATTGAAGAAGCACACCAACAAACGTTTCATCAAGGGATGGTTGCGCCGCCTTGAAGCGATAAAAGAATTTCGCCCATGAAACGTGTGTTCTTCTTCATCGCCCTTGCCTTGATGCTTGTGTCGTGTGCTTCGACCCGCAAGGTTCAGGAAACGACCACCGCCATGTCGGTTGATTCGGTCAGCGTCAAGGAAACGACCAAGCAAGAATCCGAAAAGGTTGTTGACACGACCCGGACGGAACACGGCAAAGTCGTGATAACTGAAATCATCTTTGACACGACCCCCGCCCCAAGCCCGGCGACCGATAAGCCGGACGCAAGGGCATCGCCCGACAAGGTGGCATCGGATAAGCCCGCGCCGGAAGCAACCACCCCGTCCGCATCCGTTAACATTCCCGGTTTCGGTCAGGTGTCCGGCAACATCAAGTCAATTCGGCAAACCGTCATTGAATCCGACAATGAAACAAAAGGTGAAAGCAAGGAATCCCGGAAGCAAGAGGAAACCAAATGCAATGCAAATGTTTCGGTCGCCGAAGAAAACAATCATCGGGTCGAAGAACCCGCGCCCGACCCCAAGCGGTGGCGATACTTCTTTTATATTGTCGCCATCGGTGCGGTCGTGCTTCTTTACCTGAAACGTGTTCCCATCCTGAATTGGATAAAAAGAATTTTATCAGGGTTGCGCCGCATCTTTTGAAAAAAATTCTTAACTTTGCAACATCATTGTTGCGAAAGCCCCGAAAGGGGAACAATGACAATTCGCCCGGCAGCTTGTCGGGCGATTTTGTTTTTCGGTGTGTGAGGAGTTACTCACACAAAAAAAGCGACCCCGGAAATGTGACTTTCGGGGTCGTTTCGTGTACCTTTTCGTGTACTTTTTCGTTAATCACTTGATTTTCAAGTGAGATTGCGGAGAGGACGAGATTCGAACTCGTGGTAGGATTGCTCCTACGTCAGTTTAGCAAACTGGTGGTTTCAGCCACTCACCCACCTCTCCTGTTGTTATGGTGCGTTTACGCTTTTGCGATGGCAAAGGTAGATGTAAGTTTTGACTTGTGCAAGTTTTTAATGTTTTTTTTGTAACTTTGCGGGTGTAAATTTAGACAACCTTTTAACGCTAAATCAATTGTTCTTATGGCAACAACTTTGGTTAAAACCGATTATAATTTTCCTGGGCAGACTGCTGTATATCATGGCAAGGTGCGCGATGTGTACACGGTCAACGATGACATCATGGTGATGATTGCGACCGACCGTATCTCTGCGTTTGATGTGGTGCTGCCCAAGGGCATCCCTTATAAGGGGCAGGTGCTCAATCAGCTTGCGGCATATTTCCTTGACTCGACGGCCGATATAGTGCCCAACTGGAAACTTGCCTCACCTGACCCGATGGTGACTGTCGGTTACAAGGCCGATGGGTTCAAGGTGGAAATGATTATAAGAGGATACCTCGCCGGTAGCGCATGGCGTGACTACCAGGCGGGCTGCCGTGAACTTTGTGGAGTTAAATTGCCGGAGGGGATGCGTGAAAATCAGAAGTTCCCCGAGCCGATAATAACCCCTACTACCAAGGCCGACGAGGGTCATGACATGAACATCTCGAAAGAGGAAATCATCGCACAGGGGATTGTGGACGCCGCCGATTATGAGGTCATGGAGCGTTACACACGTGCCTTGTTTGAACGCGGAAGCCGTATGGCCTCCGAGAAGGGATTGATTCTGGTGGATACCAAGTATGAGTTCGGCAAACGTGATGGCAAGGTTATTCTCATTGACGAAATCCATACCCCCGACTCGTCCCGGTACTATTATGCCGATGGCTATGAGCAACGGTTTGAGGCAGGACAGCCTCAGCGTCAACTTTCGAAGGAGTTTGTGCGTCAGTGGCTTATCGAGCATGATTTCATGGGGAAGGCCGGTCAGAATGTGCCGGAGATGACCGATGAGTTCTGTGACAGCGTGAGCCGACGTTATATCGAACTGTATGAGAACATAACCGCACGTGAGTTTGACAAGGCCGATGAGAGTGACCTTGAGACCCGCATCGCCGACAATGTGCTCACATGTCTTGACAGGCTCTACAAGTGAGGGATGGATGCTGACTGCGAGAAGATAACCCCTTACAAGGATAACCGGGACAAGGCGTCGCAAGTGCGGGAGATGTTTGACAACATCGCGCCGGCATACGATTTCATGAACCGTGCTATGACGTTCGGCATTGACAGGCTGTGGCGTCGCCGTGCGGTGAATCTTCTGCGGAGACATGGGGTCAACTATATCCTTGACATAGCGACCGGGACAGGTGACCTTGCAATCGATATGTCGCGCCGTCTCGACCCTCTTGGAGTCACAGGTATTGATATATCGGAGAAAATGGTCGAAATCGGCATGCGTAAAGTCGCCGATGCCGACCTCGCCGATGTCGTCAAGCTCATGAAGGGGGACTGCATGGAATTGTCGTTCCCTGATGAATCGTTTGACTGTGTGACGGTGGCATACGGTGTCCGCAATTTCGAGAACCTCGCGCGGGGATATGCCGAGATGTACCGTGTGCTCAAGTCGGGGGGTATTGTGTGCGTCCTTGAACTGTCGACCCCACGTTCATTTCTTGTAAGACCTTTCTATAACCTGTATGCCAACTATCTTATTCCGGCGGTGGGTAAATTTGTGTCCAATGACGCCCGCGCCTATACTTATCTGCCGGAGTCAATCGCTGCTGTCCCACAGGGTGACGCCATGCTGTCGATAATGAGAAACGTCGGTTTCAGAGAAACTCATTGCCGTCGGATGACATTCGGCACATGTTCGCTATATACTGCTTTAAAGTAACCAAGAATATAATACTATTATGACCAATATTGTAAAAATCTGTTCCATCACTGCAATGGTGTTTCTGCTCTCAGGTGCCGCATCCTGTAGTAAATCGATAAACTCTGATGACGTGGCCATTGAGAATGCCCGTCAACAGATGAAAGGGCAGATAGACCTGATTGAGGAACACCCCGATACGTTCCTGAACCCGACTACATTGAAAAGCGATGGAACGCTCTTTTATTGTCCTGTGGATGACTGGCGCAGTGGTTTTTTCCCGGGCGCGATGTGGTATCTCTATGAACTGACCGGCGACGAATCCCTGTTGCCCTTGGCAGCCAAGTACACCAAGGCTGTCTCTGACGCGCAGCATGTGAGGTTCCATCACGATGTCGGTTTCATGGTGGGTTGCAGCTTCGGCAACGCATTGCGTCTGACAGGTGACACTACGACATACGCTCCGGCCATAGTGGAGGCCGCCAAGTCGCTGTGCACCCGTTTCCGTCCCGCGGCCGGGGTGATTCAGAGCTGGGATGTCGAGCCCGGTGGAGAGAGGGAGAAGAAAGGCTGGCGATGCCCGACGATTATCGACAACGTGATGAATCTGGAATTGCTCTTTGAGGCGACACGTCTTTCAGGTGACAGTACCTATTACAATGTCGCGGTGTCACATGCCGACCGTACGCTGAAAGAGCATTTCCGTCCGAATGGAAGTTGTTACCATGTGATTGACTACGACCCTGTTTCGGGGGATGTGCGCCATCGTCAGACCGCGCAGGGGTGTTCCGATGAATCGGCATGGGCGCGAGGACAGTCATGGGCAATCTATGGCTTCACCACTGTCTACCGTTACACCGGAGACCGCCGCTATCTTGACCGTGCCGAGAAAACGTTTGACTTTGTTAAGAATCATCCCAATATGCCGTCTGACCTTGTCCCTTACTGGGACTTGGATGCGCCCGGAATTCCAGACGAACCTCGCGATGTGTCAACGGCGGCGGTCATCGCATCGGGATTATATGAGATGTGTCGTTATTGCCCCGACAAGGCTAAGGAATATAAGGCCTACGCCGATAACATAATGAAATCACTCGCATCGGCTGATTACACCGCTCCGTTTGGCGAGAACGGCAATTTCATCCTCATGCACAGTGTTACAAGCAAACCCGCGAATGTCGAGATTGACGTCCCGTTGAATTATGCCGATTATTATTACCTTGAGGCGTTGAAGCGTAAACGCGACCTTGAGGCCGGCAAATCGTTCAAATAAAGTAACATACAGATGTAATAAATGACCGTCGGGCCGTACTCATCGCGAGTGCGGCCCGATGTTGTTAAGATAGGTTAAATTCATAGCTTGACAAAATTGTTGCTCACATTTTTGGTTATATTTGCGATTGTTAATATTCGTCAACTATTTATGCTAATCATTAATAAATTAAACCTTATGAAAATTAAACCTTTACTACTGCTATCGTTATTGTTTTGGCAATATTATAATTATGCCAATTATGCCGGAGTCGAGATTGCAGATTTTTATTTTCAACCTATAGTGATGGAGCAATGATGAAAAAGGCGATTATCGGAATAACGATATTATTGGCAAATGTCTTGGCTGTATCGGCACAAAAGAACGAGGTGTATGTGAGTTATGGCATTGCTCCAGTATGGAATGAATTTATGCCCGAATATATCCATTACATACCCTTTGCATCGAGTAATGAATATATGGGGGGCGTGTGGGCCGAAAGCCGTTATAAAGATTTGAAAACAACAGGTTCGATAAATGTAATGTACTTGAGGCATATCATACGCGGATTGTCCATCGGTGTATCATATTCCTACTATTCTACCACGGCAGGGTATTGGATACCACAAAATGCGGGGTTGGAAAACCCCAAGACTCATACCCATGTAGCAATGGTGACGGGAAAGTATAAATGGCTATCTTTTAAAAGGTTGTCATTATACAGTAGGGCCGGTATCGGAGTCGTTGTCAATAAGGGAGTTTTTGATAGGAACGAAGATAAGGCACTCGACCCTGAGAATACCAGAATTGTTAAGGAGAATTCGACTCAGTTCGCATGGCAGGTATCGGGATTAGGGGTGGAATTTAAGGCCATACCGCATCTGTCGATATTCATCGAAGGCGGAGCCGGTAGCCAAGGATGCTTTCTCGCCGGATTGAAAGCCGATTTTTAGAATATATCATAATGAAAATAAACGACCGTCGGGCCGTGCTCATCGCGAGTGCGGCCCGACGTTGTTCCTTAGCATAGGAAACTTAAACCATAAAACCAATCATTAACCAATCAATGTATCTTGTAGGGTGTCGCAAATCCCGCGGATTAACATCGTAGGGACGCGCCAACGTTCGCGTCTGTTAGTTGAATATGATGATAATCCGTCACTCTTTGGACGCGCCCGTTGGCGCGTCCCTACGAATTAGCATTAAGTCTCAATTCTGCAACCCCCTCTATATACTTTCAGCGGTAGTCGGCGAAGCGCGCCTGGAGTTTCTGCCGGGCGAAATAAATTCGGCTCTTTACCGTGCCTAACGGCAGTTGCATCCTCTCGGCGATTTCGTTGTACTTGTACCCCTGGACATGCATGGTGAAGGGGATGCGGTAGTCGTCGGAGAACTCGTTGATTGCCGCCGAGATTTCGCCCGCGCCGAACGCCCCCTCGGGGGTCTCGAGTCCCGAGTCCTGCGACAGGTTGAGGTGGTAGAGGTCCTCGGTGCGGTCAACGACGGTGGCTGCGCGCGACACGCGGCGGTAGTTGTTGATGAAGATGTTACGCATTATGGTGAACACCCATCCCTTGAAGTTGGTGTTGTCGACGTACTTGTCGGCGTTGTCCAGGGCCTTGAGGGTGGTGTCCTGCAACAGGTCGTAGGCGTCGTCACGGTTGGAGGTGAGCATGAATGCGAAGTTGAGGAGGTTTGCCTGCAGTGACATTAGCTTTGATTCGAATTGCGGGGTTGCCATAATCGTAAGTTTTATCGGGTTGTCTTTTAGTTTCAAACGTGGTGCCGGGGAGGTCTTTCCGTCCCGCTGACAATACAAAGGTATGGCGCGGGAACGGAAGAAAAACATTTCAATGGTTAATGGATGTTAAATGGAGGCCTTGGTGTTGAATTTATTTATAAGTAATTAAATGTCAGATAATTGCGCATTGAATGAATTGTAACAAGACTGTTACGGGGCGTTTTTGTAGTACAAAATTGTTACAGTTTTGATACAATTTTGGAGACGGCTTGTCAGTTGTCATAAAATTAGGGACAGTCAATCAAAAATATTGATTATCTTTGTCAGATGAAGTAGGAACTTTCAAGAACAGACTTCAATCACGTCAGCTTTTGTATCACAGTCATGAATGTTCAGTCCAATCAGACTTTTGATGTTTCGACGCAATTATCGGATAGCGTTGTAATCATACCCACATATAATGAAAAGGAGAATATCGCCGCGATAATCGAGGCGGTGTTGTCACTGCCTCATCAGTTTGACGTGCTGGTTATTGATGATAACTCGCCTGACGGAACAGCATCTATAGTCAAGGGGATAATAAAAGAACGTCCCGGTCGTGTACACATTGTGGAACGAGAGGGGAAATTGGGGCTCGGTACGGCTTATATCGCCGGATTTAAATGGGCGTTGGAACATGAAAATTACGGTTATGTATTTGAAATGGACGCCGATTTTTCCCATAATCCAAAGGACTTGATGGAACTTTACAAGGCATGCGCCCATGAAGGAGCCGATGTCGCAGTAGGGTCGCGGTATGTCACCGGAGTGAATGTCGTCAACTGGCCGATGGGACGTGTATTGATGTCTTATTTTGCGTCCAAGTATGTCAGGCTTGTTACCGGGATTCCGGTCAACGACACGACGGCGGGATTTGTATGTTATACCCGTCGCGTGCTTGAGGCGTTGCCACTTGACAATGTCAGGTTCAAGGGATATGCGTTCCAGATAGAGATGAAGTTCACGGCTTATAAATATGGTTTCAAAATCAAGGAAGTCCCCATTGTGTTTGTAAACCGTGTGCTGGGACAGAGCAAGATGAGTTCGGGAATCTTCGGGGAGGCGGTCTTCGGGGTCATAAAGCTGAAGTTGAACAGCCTTTTTAAAAAATATCCCGATTACAGTAAACGGTGAAATGCAATGGCGCGTAAGCTGATTTATAATGCTTCGATAGTCAATGAGGGCGAGGCGTTTCATGGTTATGTCCTCATTAATGGACAATTTATAGAGGAAGTCGGGCATGGAGAGCCTTCCGTGGAACTGATAGAAGATGGTGACATCGAGAAAACCGATGCCGCCGGTGTCTACCTTATTCCCGGGTTAATCGATGAACATGTACATTTCCGTGAGCCGGGACTTACTTTCAAAGGAGATATCGAATCGGAATCCAAGGCTGCATTGGCGGGAGGTGTGACATCGTTTATCGATATGCCTAACACAGTGCCGCCAACAGTGACTATGGAGCGTCTTGAGGAGAAAATGGCGATAGCCTCGCGCACGTCATCGGCCAACTATGGTTTCTTTATAGGGGCGACACGTCACAATATAGAGGAACTTAAGACTGTGGATTATAGCCGTGTGGCCGGGGTGAAACTATTCTTAGGGTCTTCGACCGGCGACATGGCTGTCGAGGACGCGGGAATGGTTGAACGGATATTTGCCGAAGTGCCTGCATTGATTGCGGTTCATGCCGAGGACAACGGGGTGATTGCAGCAAATGTCGTCAATGCGAAGAAGATATATGGTGGTTATGTTCCTGTCTCGGCTCACCCCGAGATACGCTCACGTGAGGCATGCCTACGTTCGACGGAGTTCGCTATATCCGTTGCCCGTCGCCATGGGGCGAGGTTGCATGTGATGCATATATCCACGGCCGATGAACTTGGCTTATTCACGGAGGATATTCCGATTGAAGAAAAGTGTATCACATGTGAGACATGCCCGCAATATCTGACATTCGATAGCTCGGATTATGTCACTCGTGGCGCCAGGGTCAAATGCAATCCGGCAATCAAGGATGCAGCGGACCGTGAGTCACTTGTGGAGGCGGTCGAAAGTGGCCGGATAGACACCATAGGCACCGACCATGCCCCGCATCTGCTTGTCGACAAGGAGGGGGATGCGCTTCATGCGTCATCGGGGATGCCGGTGATTCAGTTCGCGCTCCCGTTGCTCGGACGTGTGCTCCCGATTGAAATCATAGTTACGGCTATGGCCCATAACCCGGCTAAGATATACGGGATAGACCGGCGCGGATTCATCCGTCCGGGCTACTATGCCGACATTGTAATGGTAAGGCATCTGGAGACCCCTGTGGCAATCAGTGATAAAGATGTGATAAGCCGTTGTGGCTGGACTCCGGCCGATGGGATTGAGACGCCTTTTAAGGTTGAAGCGACATGGGTTAACGGTGTGCTTTCCTACACGGCAACCCATGGATTTTTGCCGGAGTCGGCTGCCTGCCCTTTGAAATTCAGACCATCAAATTGAACCGAATATAATTAAACACAAAACCTAACCAACCAAAAAATTAATCACCATGTTAGAGAAAACTAATGTCAAGACCCTCGACAAGGTCGTGGTGCGTTTCTCGGGAGATTCGGGTGACGGAATGCAGCTCGCCGGGAACATTTTCACCAATGTGTCGGCCGGACTTGGCAATCAGGTTTCGACCTTTCCCGATTACCCCGCGGAAATACGTGCGCCGGAAGGCTCTTTGAGCGGTGTATCGGGATTCCAGGTGAGTGTGGGCACTGATGTACACACTCCCGGTGACAGTTGCGATGTCCTTGTCGCGATGAATCCTGCCGCTTTGAAACAGAACGTCAAGTTCCTGAAACCGGGAGGGGTCATCATTGTGGATATCGATTCATTCAAGGAAAATGACCTTAAAAAGGCAATGTTCAAGACCGACCGCCCGTTTGAGGAACTTGGAATAAAGTCGACTGTCGTAGAGGTGCCTGTTACATCGATGACAAAGTCGGCTCTTTCCGAGAGCGGCCTTGATAACAAATCGGTGTTGAAATGTCGCAATATCTTTGCGCTCGGCCTTGTATGCTGGCTTTTTGACCGGCCTCTTGAAAGTGCCCTGCGCATGCTGAAAAATAAATTTGCCCGTAAACCGGCGATATATGACGCGAATGCGCTCGTATTGCGTTCGGGATATGATTATGGGCATAATATCCATGCGTCAGTCCCCACCTACCGTATCGAGACCGAGGACCCGCGTCCGGGCGTGTACACCGACATCAATGGCAACACGGCCACCGCTTGGGGACTCATCATGGCATCGGAAAAGAGCGGGCGTCCTCTTTTCCTCGGCAGTTATCCCATCACCCCTGCGACCGATATACTACATGAACTTGCCAAGCGCAAGGACCTTGGTGTGAAGGCAGTGCAGATGGAGGACGAGATTGCCGGTGTATGTTCGGCCATCGGTGCGTCATTTGCCGGAGACCTTGCCGTGACTTCAACGTCAGGCCCTGGTCTTGCCCTCAAAAGCGAGGGTATAGGCCTTGCCGTGATTGCCGAGTTGCCACTTGTCGTGATTGACGTGCAGCGTGGGGGACCCTCCACAGGCCTTCCTACGAAAACCGAACAGACCGACTTGATGCAGGCTCTTTACGGCCGCAACGGAGAATCCCCTGTCGCCGTGGTCGCGCCGGCCTCTCCGACCGATTGTTTCACCATGGCGTTTGAGGCCGCACGCATAGCGATTGAACACATGACCCCTGTGATTCTGCTCTCTGACGCGTTTATCGGGAACGGTTCATCGGCGTGGCGTGTGCCTGATGCCGATGAATATCCGGCCATCAAGCCACCCTATCTTCCCGATACAATGACCGATGGTTCGTGGCGACCCTATCAACGTGATGAAAAGAGCAAGGTGCGTTATTGGGCGATTCCCGGGACAGCGGGTGCGACACATCGCATTGGCGGTCTTGAAAAGGACTATGAGACGGGAGCAATCTCGACCGACCCTGTCAACCATGAAAGGATGGTCCTGACGCGTCGTGAAAAAATCGCGCGAATCGCTGATGACATCCCTGCGCTTGAGGTCATCGGTGATGAAGATGCCGATACCCTGTTGTTAGGATGGGGCGGAACTTACGGACATCTCCGCACTGCGGCATCGGAACTCAACGCCTCGGGTCGCAAGGTGGCGTTCACTCATTTCCGCTATATCAACCCGATGCCGGCCAATACCGCTGAAGTTTTGAGAAGATACAAGAAAGTGATTGTGGCGGAACTGAATACAGGGCAATTTGCCGATTATCTACAGGCAAAGTTCCCCAATGTCAATATCTCGCGTGTAAATAAAATTCAAGGCCAGCCATTCCTCGTCAGCGAGGTCGTTGATGCCGTAACTAAAATCATGGAGGAGGAATAATCATGGAACCAGTTCAATATACAGCAGCCAATTATAAGAGCGACCAGTCTGTGCGTTGGTGTCCGGGTTGTGGTGACCATGCTATCCTTAATTCGTTGCACAAAGCGATGGCTACGGTAGGCGTACCACCACACAAGACCGCCGTGATTTCGGGTATCGGTTGTAGCTCTCGTCTACCATATTACATGAATACCTACGGTTTCCACACCATCCATGGCCGTGCCGCGGCGATAGCGACCGGTTTCAAGGTTGCGAGACCCGACATGACCGTATGGCAGATTTCAGGCGACGGAGACGGTCTTGCAATCGGCGGTAACCATTTCATCCATGCCGTGCGTCGTAACATCGACATCAATATGTTGTTGCTGAACAACAAGATTTACGGTCTTACAAAAGGGCAGTACTCGCCCACAAGCGACCGTGGATTTGTGTCCAAGTCATCGCCTTACGGTACTACCGAGGACCCGTTCATTCCCGCCGAGCTTGTGTTCGGGGCGCGGGGCAATTTCTTTGCCCGTACGATTGACGTGGAGTTGCAGGTATCGCAGGAGGTGCTTGTCGCCGCCGCTCGTCACCGTGGTGCATCGGTCGTGGAGATTCTTCAGAACTGTGTCATATTCAATAACGGTATCCATAATTTCATTACTGACCGTGAACATCGCGCCGAGCGCACGATTCATCTGCGCCACGGTGAGAAGATGCTGTTCGGAAAGAACAATGAACGGGGAATTGTGCAGGATGGTTTCCTGCTCAAGGCCGTGACAATAGGGGAGGATGGTTATACAATTGACGATGTTCTCGTCCATGATGCCCATACACGTTCCAATTTCCTGCATCAGCAACTCGCGATGATGGACGGCCATGAATTGCCGTTGGCTATCGGTGTGATTCGAGACGTTGATTCTGAGGTGTATAACGAGGCCGTTGACCGGCAGGTCGAGGAAGTGCGTGCCAAGAAAGGTTTCGGCTCTCTGCGTGACATGATTCTCGCAGGTGAGACCTGGACGGTGGAATAACACTATGACTTCAATATATAAGACGG
Organism: uncultured Muribaculaceae bacterium; assembly: GCA_947628305.1. GTDB lineage: Bacteria > Bacteroidota > Bacteroidia > Bacteroidales > Muribaculaceae > HGM05190. Next base: position 64,282 of record CANQZG010000019.1, read on the forward strand.
GGCGAATCGAAAGATTCGCCCCGCTTGTTTTAAATGATGGAAAAGCAGAGAAATGGGCAGGGTGGACATTTTGTAGGATGAATTTTGCAATAAATCTCTCTAATGGACAAAAAGTAGGATAGATTCTCGTGA
>CANQZG010000020.1 GCA_947628305.1 uncultured Muribaculaceae bacterium
TTCAGGCGTTCTTCAAAACTACGTCTCATAAAAGACCCCTAAAAGTTATTTGTCTAACTTTTAGGGGTCAGTTCATTTTTACATCTCTTTACATTTCAACTAAATCGACGAGGGTGTTGCATAACGTAGTCCGAATAGGATTGCGAAGCAATCATTTTGAATAGCCGTGGGTCTCGCCTGACGGCTCGGCCCACGGTGTGGAGACAAAATATTGGTTTGAATCTGAAGGATTCATTATTATAAATGATTCTTTCAGAAACATTTATCCTTTATACTTCTTTCCGAGGGTTTCGCCTTGCTCAACCATCGGCTATTCAAAATGATTGTTTCACAATCCATGAACAACAAGTATCCAACCATTTTTCGAAAGTTTTGCAACGGCCTCCTACCTTGCCATATAATACCAACGATTCCACACCACCCGTCCATCAACCACACATAACACATTAACAATCAGCAAGTTGTACAACAACCCCCATATCCACAAATAATCGCTTGAAAATCAATCAGTTACAATATGAAGAAAAATTAATTTTTCTTCACCGCTTATTTTACTGACATTCAATGTGTTACAAATAGTCATGAAGAATAATTTTTGACGCCGGAATTACTGTTTTGATAACAAAAATACTTATATTTGCGCCAAAGCAATTACAATTTACATCTCATTACACTCACTCACGCAATAAGCTGTTCGCCACATGTACGGTCGTGGCATGCCACGGCCCGGAAACAAATAATCCCTGCAATATATACCCTCAATTTATCCCCAAGACAATATACCAATACATTGTAATAAATCCACCCACTAACACATTCACCCATGAAAAAGCGTTTTTACATCGCGTCACTTTCAGCTATTCTGCTGACCGCATGCCAAACGGACGAACCACGACCGCAAAAAGAGAATTATGACGACTGGGTATTCGGAAACGCAACATCCTCTTTACGCACCATTGACGAAGCCGCTGAAATCGCTCAAGAAGGCATCACCATGATAGAGGGGCCAGCCATAAGCCGTACCGGAGGACGCAAATTCGACCGAAATTCGGTGAAAGCCATTACAAGCCCAAGAGGCCGTTCCGGTGCCGCCGACACACTAATGTATGTGTTCAACTTTGACGATGAACAAGGCTTTGCCGTAGTTGCTGCGCCCCGAAATGCGCAAGGACTCATCGCTATAACCGAAAGCGGAAGCTATGACCCGGCACAGGGCACAGACAACCCCGGATTAGCTCTATACATGGACTATGCCGAAAACTATTTAAGAGCAATACCTGACACAATTTCAAAATTTGAGCCAGAAGACCCAATTCCCGGCGGAGATAATCGAGTTCAATATAAAACAACAACCGATACGGTTTACAAGCATCGGGTATACCCCAAATTAAAAGTGCGCTGGGGGCAAATTGAACCTGAAGGGAGATATTGCCCCAATGGAATTGCAGGATGCAGCAACACAGCCATGGCCATGTGCTTAAGCTATTTAAAATATCCATCAGAAATAAACCTGTCATACCTTGGAAGTTCATCAAAAACACAACAACTCACATGGAGCAGATTAAGCAAATACGATAAAAACTACAGACGAGTCATGGTGGACTTTAATACTGGAGAAGAAATAGACTTAACCGATTATGAATCCCCTGAAGAATTGGCCCAATTATGTCGTGAACTTGGTTTTAGAGCGGACAGTCGCTACAAGTACAATCCCAACAGAACCTCAACTAAATGGACTGGAGTCCAATATGTCCTAAATTCCCTTGGTTTTGATATAAGCGAAATTAAAACATACTCAAATGGAACATTAGAATCATTCTTCAGAACTGATAACAGTATCGTATTAATAGGTGGCAGAAGAACAGATAATGCCGGACACATGTGGGTTATAGACGGCATAAACTACTATTCTATCAGGGGACGTGAATACATCAAGAATCCTGGCGAAGATTGGAAAATTATTAATGAAGCCTATACCCTTTATGCCTATAATCACATGAATTGGGGATGGGATGGCTCGTCTAATGGATATTTCCTGAGTGATGTATTTGATGCAACAAAACCTTTTAGCTCTGATAGAATGACTTTACCAGTCGGAGAGGATTCAAACACTGAATTCAAGGGTTCAAGTTATGACTTTGGGGCTTCAGTTTCAATTATGTCAGTTAGAATTTAGAATAATAACCTATTTTTATCTATAACCATAATGAGAATTCCTATTTCAACAATGATGCCAATAATCTGCCTAATGACTTTGGCAGCATGTAGCGACAATGGCAGCGAACCTGATGTGCCCAACGTCAAGGGTAACGAGAAATTTATACCTATAGAACTGACAGTACAGGAGCAAGCCGCCAACAGGGCACAGAACGCGTTTGCATTCACGTTGTTCGATAAGATGTGCTCGATGCCCGATGCTCCCGACAATGTCGTAGTGTCGCCGTTGAGTGCTGCGATGTGCCTGTCAATGGTATCGAACGGGGTGGCTGACGCGACACTCTCGCAGATGCTCTCGACGCTCGGCGCGGAAAATCTGCCCGACCTTAACGCACTGAACCGTGTCCTGAATGAAAAGTTACCGCTGATGGATAGAAAGGTAGCCGTGACAATGGGCAATTCGGTATGGCTCGACAAAGGCTTCAAAGCCAATGAACCATTCATCAAGGATGTCAAGGAGAACTATGATACGGAAGTACGCGAAATCCTATTGAGCAGTACCGAAGCGATGAAGGCCATCAATGCCTGGTGCTCCGAAAACACAGCAGGTCTGATTCCCGAATTCCTTCATGACCCATTGTCTCAAGACAGCAAGATGTTCATCGCCAACGCAATATATTTCAACGGGAAATGGGCATCACCGTTTGAGAACACACACCGTGAAAAGTTTACTGATTCTGACGGTACATCATCTGACGTAGAAATGATGGTGGAAAGTCGTGAAATAATGCACGCCAACGGCAATTCATGCAGTATGGTCGCTATTCCTTACGGCAACGGTGCATATCGAATGTTACTCATCCTATCAAACGAACGTGAATTTAGCGATTGCACCGAAGTCACGAATCTCGATAAATTCAATATGCTTCGAGATGCATTGAAGATAACTAACGTGAACCTTAAGTTTCCCAAATTCACCGTCCAACAAGAGTTTCCTCTTAATAAGATTCTCTACAACATGGGGATGACCGATGCTTTCGATGCAAACAAAGCCAACTTTTCAAGACTCACATCAAGCAGTCCATTGTTCATTTCCGGGATAAAGCAGGCTATCTATATCAAGGTCGATGAAAAAGGGAGCGAAGCCGCCGCTGTCACCGGAGTAGACGATTGGGGTGACATCGGCCCAATACCCGGGAACCCTGTAAACTTTTTCGTAAATCGTCCGTTCGTATTCATCATCGAGGAACAAAGCACCGGCGCGGTGCTGTTCATGGGCCGTATCAACAAGTTGTAATAAAACCCGAACGTTGCGAAACCTATGGAAGAGGTTAGTATCAGGTGGAGGATGTTGCAAAATTGACGTTTTATGAGAAATCGTAGGGACGCATCAACGGACGCGTCCGAGGAAATTGCAGATTGTCAGCCATTTGTAATGTAGAGACGCGCACGTTGGCGCGTCCCTACGATGTTTATTGCGAGTTTTGAAACACCGTCACCAAACAATGCAACCATAGAGGCAAGACGTCAAAATAACGCGGGGACACTGTCGTTACAGAGTCCCCGCGTTAAAATTAGGTGATTATTATAACCCTTGGCGGGTATTATTTTTCATATTTCTTGACGATGACAGTGGCATTGTGCCCACCGAAACCGAAAGCGTTGGAAAGCGCGGCACGCACCGGGCGTTCCTGTGCCTTGTTGAAAGTGAAGTTGAGTGAATAATCGATATTCTCATCTTCATCACCTTCCTCATGGTTGATAGTGGGAGGCACGATGTTCTCCTGCACAGCCTTGACACTGAACAGAGCCTCGAGAGCACCTGTAGCACCGAGAAGGTGGCCGGTCATCGACTTGGTCGAACTTATATTGAGATGGTGGGCGTGGTCACCGAACACATCAACAATCGCCTTGACCTCTGACACGTCACCCACCGGGGTGGAAGTGCCGTGAACATTGATGTAATCGATATCCTCAGGTTTCATTCCGGCATCCTCAAGGGCGTTGGTCATGGCGAGTTTCGCGCCAAGGCCTTCGGGATGAGTCGCCGTCAGATGATAGGCATCGGCCGACATACCGCCACCGGCAACCTCGGCATAAATCTTCGCGCCACGTGCCAGTGCGTGCTCAAGTTCCTCAAGGACGAGGACAGCCGAACCCTCACCCATCACAAAACCGTCACGCGATGCGCTGAACGGGCGTGATGCCGTCTCGGGACTGTCGTTACGGGTCGACAACGCATGCATCGAATTGAAACCGCCGACACCCGCAGGATATATAGCGGCTTCGGCACCACCTGTCACAATGGCATCGGCCTTGCCGAGGCGTATGTAATTGAAAGCATCGATGATAGCATTGTTGGATGAAGCACAGGCCGACACAGTCCCGTAATTAGGGCCGTGGAAACCATACTCCATCGAGATGTGACCCGACGCGATGTCGGCAATCATCTTGGGAATGAAGAAAGGATTGTATTTGGGACCCTTATCGGCGTTCATAGCATAATAACCGGCCTCCTCCTCAAATGTGTGGAGACCGCCTATGCCGGCTGCGACAATGACCCCGACACGGTTCTTGTCAAGTTTCTCCTCATCGGCGAGTAGAGCGGAATCCTCCACAGCCTGACGGGCAGCGACCATAGCATACTGGGCGTACAGGTCGAGTTGACGAACCTTGCGACGGTCAAAATGGTCGGCTGCGTTGAACCCCTTGACTTCACAGGCAAACTGGGTCTTGAACAGCGAGGCGTCGAAATGGGTGATAGGCCCGGCACCGCTTTTCCCGGCCACGGCGTTGTTCCATGTAGTCTCAACGTCATTGCCTATAGGAGTGATGGCTCCAAGGCCTGTGATAACAACTCTCTTTAATTCCATTATAATATAATGAGAAGAGGGGATTAATTTGTAATAACAAGCATGAAATCGCCTGACAGCGACCTACACACCTATTTATTTAGGCTGGTTTTCGATGTAAGTGATTGCGTCACCGACAGTAGTGATTTTTTCAGCTTGGTCATCGGGAATTGTGATACCGAATTCTTTCTCAAATTCCATGATAAGCTCTACAGTGTCAAGGCTGTCAGCACCGAGGTCTTTGGTGAATTCTGCAGCTTCGGTTACTTCGTTTTCATCAACACCAAGTTTGTCTACGATTATAGCTTTAACGCGTGATGCAATTTCTGACATAATAATGTTCTTTTTAGATTAGTAAATTCATTTTGCGGTGCAAAGTAAGCAATTTTATTGCGAATTCTAAAATTTTACCGACACAAAGTTACGGTTTCTGTGCAGTTTCGCTGAAAAACTCTACTGAAACTCTGATTCATAGCCATTTCAACAGTTATCGCAAAAGATTGTTAATGAAGTTACAAACACGTTACAAACATATTCCGAAAATCATTTAGATAAACCGCTACGCATATTTTGATGTTTACCTGAAAGAGTGTACCTTTGCACGACACTACATATATAATAAAATAACACATAAACAATGAAAAGCAGACTATTAGCAACCGCGATTCTATCGACAGTCATTGCCTTGTCATCATGTACACGTGATGGGGCCGAGAAATCCGACAACAGCACGATAAACAGTTTTGAAGTACGCGAGTCAATCAAATCAGCGGCCAAGAGTTATAAAGTGGCCGAAGACGGCATAAATTCCTACCTGACCCTCAGCTGTTCCGTGCAATGGCCTGAACAACTTGGAGACAACAACACAAAGGCACTACAGGACTCTATAATATCCTACATGTTCGGTGAAAGCCGCAAACCGACAATCGATGAATCAATCACCGCTTTCATCAATGACACAGAACAATTCAGCCCCACAGCCAAGGCGACACCGGTCGATTCGGTCGAGAACGACAACCCCGACATGTTCAACTGCTGGATTGACGCGTCGGCACGGATACTTGAACTAAACGAACAATCGGTGACCTACGAGATATCAAACGCCGGATATACCGGCGGGGCACATCCTAACTCATCATCCCATCCGTTCACCTACGACCTGACGGCAGGCAAAGTTTTGACCGCAGAAAACATGTTCAAGCAAGGGGCAAAGACCTCTGTCCTCGGCATTGTCGCACAAGCCCTTGCCGAACAATTGAACACTACCCCCGACCGTCTCACCGATGCCGGATTATTCGCCCCGCTGTCGTCTATCGGACAACCGTTCATCCTCAACAACGCCGTGGTCTTCCGATACAACCCCTACGAAATCGCGCCCTATTCCATGGGGACTATCGATGTCACGGTATACCCCTACCAGCTTGACGAATACCTTACCCCCGATGCACGCCGGTTGCTCGATGATGAAAATTGAGACAAAAGCCGACAATGGCATCGCCGTGTTCAGTAGTCTGAAGGAACTACCCGACCTCGATTTCCCGGTAAAACTGGAAGTGATGCTGCTCGCGGTTTGCGACACCGGTGAGATTTCGGCGACAGTAGACCTCACACCACGTCGCATGAAGCCGTCATCAATAATGGTCCTACTTCCCGGGCACACGATTAACCATCTCAAGGCGAGCGATGACTTCGACGGATTCTTCATTATCGTCCCTGAAGAAAAGATTGCCGGGTTGCCGACGCTAACCCGTATGATTCCATGCGCCCTGCATTACATGGACAATCCGATAATTTCGATATCGTCAGAAGAACTTGCAAGCCAACGCCTGATTTATTCAATCTTACAGAAAAAAATCAACTCGCGTAAGCTCCCATACCATAAACTGATGGTCGATTCACTTTGTGAAATGCTGTTTTATGAGACGCTCGGAATATACACCGCCAACATGGACAGGAGCGACACCGTCCCCTCCCGACGCGAGGAACTGTTCATGAAATTCATGTCACTCGTCGAGATACACTACCGCGAGGAGCGAACTGTCATATTCTACGCCCGGGAACTCTGCGTGACTCCCAAACACCTGTCAGCGGTGATTAAAGAAGTGAGCGGTCGCACAGCCGGGGAATGGATTGATGCCCAGGTAATATTGCAAGCCAAATTGATGCTGAAAAACTCGGGAATGACAATCCAGGAAATCAGCCTCGCGTTGAACTTTTCCAACCAGTCATTCTTCGGCAAATATTTCAAACACCTGACCGGGATGTCGCCACGACAGTTCCGCGCCAACCCTGACAACTGACTATGAGACTCATCTTATATATAGTGATGGCCGCACTGCTGTCATCCTCATCAGTGGCATTATCACGTGACAAAATTGACAATGGCACCGTGACCGACACTGAATCGCCCTATTTCAGGCTCGCAGGGGAGGCTGACACCGCCATCGCCAAGGGAGAATACTCGCTCGCCGAGTCAAAACTGCTGGAGGCACTGCGTCTTGAACCGGGCAACCCTTCCAACGTGCTCATGATGTCCAACCTCGGTCTCGTAAGGTTCTACATGGGCCGTGACGACGAGGCACTGCAGACCCTAAATGACGCATGCGCCGCCGCACCGTCATCCACGACTGTCCTGTCCAACCGTGCAAGGGTGCTCATGTCAATGGGACGTCCCGATGAGGCACGGGCTGACTTCGCAAGGGTTCTCGCGGTTGACTCTACACTTGTCACACCCCGGTTCTACCACGGCATACTGTCGCTGCGGGCAGGGGACATCGTCACAGCGTCAGCCGACTTCAAGCGCCTTGAACAGGCCGACCCAAAATCATTCGAGACCAATTTCGCCATGGCGACACTGAACACCGCATTAGGCGATAATCTCGCGGCCATTCCCTATTTCAACCGGCTGATTGAAATCGACCCCCAGGCCGAATATTACGCCGCACGCGCATTGTGCAACCTGCAGCTCGACCGCCTCAACGAAGCCTCGGAAGACATATCCAAAGGTCTTGAACTTGACTCAAAGGATGGAGAGCTCTACCTTTACAGGGCGATGCTCAACAAGATGAGATTCCGCCCCGAGGACGCCGACGCCGATGCACGCAAGGCGATGCAACACGGCATCCCCCGGGAACGCGTCAAGCCTTTCCTGTTAAAATAACACCGTCACCTCCCGCGCATGTTGCGGGGATGATGTTCAAGAATTTCCCGGCGCAGGTGTGTACGGTCAACATGAATATATATCTCGGTAGTGGATATGCTTTCATGGCCCAACATCTGTTGGATGGCACGCAGGTTGGCCCCGCCTTCAAGCAAATGGGTCGCGAACGAGTGACGCAATGTGTGCGGTGAAATCTCTTTCATTATCCCGGCACGTTCAGCGACCGCCTTGATTATATAGAAAACCATCACACGCGTCAACCGTCGCCCGCGGCGGCTGATGAAAAGGGCATCCTCCTCCCCCGGTTTTATGTCTATCGTATCACGCCAAGGAAGGTAATCCCTAATCTCCCTTATGGCCGACGGTGACATGGGCACCAGACGTTCCTTTGACCTTTTGCCCCTCACCACAAGATACTCATCATCGAGGAACAACCGTGAAATCTCAAGGTTCACAAGTTCGCTCACACGTAGTCCACAACCGTAGAGGGTCTCTATAATCGCCCTGTTGCGCTGGCCCTCCGGCGCGTCCATATCGACAGCCGTTATCATGCTGTCGATTTCATCGACAGTGAGAACTTCGGGGAGATACTGCCCAAGACGTGGCGAGTCAAGCAGCACCGAGGGATTCTCCTCCACATACCCCTCGATTTTCAACCACTTGAAAAAAGTCTTTATACCCGAAATCACCCGAGCCTGCGAACGGGTGGAAATTCCGAGGTCATGCAAATCAGCCACAAAACCACGCAAGGTATCGAGCGACACATCCCGAAGTTTGATTCCGTCACCGACAAGGAAGTTCAAAAGTTTGACCACATCGTCATGATACCCCTCCACTGTATTGGGCGACAAGCCACGCTCGGTCAACAGATATGCCCCGAAAGCCTCGAGCAGCCTTCCGACATCATGAATCTCACGGGTCAGAACCATAACGCAAAATGCTGAAGCGGCAGTGAACGCCGCAAGACCACCACCGCAGTCTTGTCGTTAAAAAATGTCATCCCGTAAGACATCTCCCGGGTCAATCTGTCATACAACTCGCGTGTCACGGAACGTTTCGATGCCATATTACGTATAACGACAACCGTTGTTTCAGTGTCAAACGACAACACATATCGTGCCCATTCCACTACATCATCAGGAGCAATGGCATTCACCACAACAAAGGCATTCATCCCCCCGGCACTCATCCCGTCATAGACGCAGCGTGCGGCAGCCGGGGTAGGTACACACTTGACACGCCTGTCATACCATCCCCCAAGGACTTTCCCAGCCACATCATCCATCATGGTATCGTCATTGAGGATTACAGCTTGTGTCGAAGAACACGGCTCAAGCATCGCTGTCAACGCCACCCCGTAATCACTACCGACCTCAAGGATTGCCGACGGATTAAAACGGCACACTATTCGGAAAAGCCGTTTAGCCCCTTTAAGCGAAATCACACGGCGATGACGCCCGCGTGCGCCCGACAGCATCCTACATACCTCCCCCCGGCAGCTCTCGATTAACGAGTATCCATAATAACGGCAACGTTCCCTAAGGGTGGTCGTCACAAAATCGTATGCAAACGGCGAATGTATACCGAACCCCTTGCTACGGTTATAGCGCATCGGCGCAGTGATGTAACGCCGCAGCCTGTTCACTCCTTGCACCCCCCTTTCAAAGAGAGAGCCACGGATGCCACAAGCGCGACATATATCAGTATAATCGCGATGTAGGATGCAACAGTGGTATTACGCAACGACCGTGGCTCAAAAGCCATATCGATTACATGCTCGCCCGCAGGGACACGCAACGCCCGCAGGATATAATTGACACGTGCAAGCTCGACAGGCTTGCCGTCGATTGTGACGTTCCATCCCCACGGGAAATAGACCTCGGAGAACACGGCCACTCCGCCACGCGCGCTACGAGTCTTGTAGGTCAGGCGGTTAGGCGCGTATGTAGTTTCATATATCGTGTCCCCCGGCATCTTCGGCACTCCCACACCGAGCGTCTCCTTGAAACGGGCATTGCTGACAGCCTCTGTGGCCGGGTCAAAATTGTCAAGGGCGGCCATTTCAGCGTCAGCACCGTTGACGTAGCGTACACGGTCGACAAACCAGGCATTCCCCATCGCCTCGGGATTACGGTGAACCGTGCCCTGTAGGTCAACAATATATCGTGCATTGAGCATGTTAAGCACATTCCAGTCCCCGTCGGTCTCGCTACCGCGCCCGAAATTACCGAGATGGCGCTCTATAAGGTCCTGATAACGGGTGAGCTTGGCCGCATGGTAACCACCTATCGTCTTATGGAAATAGGACGGGTCGGCACTGTTGAAACGGGGGATATCCATCACGCGGTAATTCATCGTCGTATCGGCGAGAATCTGACGGTCGACATCGGTCATCGCGATTGGCGCACCCCCGGTCAGACGTTTCGGCACAAAACTCTCATGGTCGAGATAACGCTTGTTGACCGTGAACAGGTCAAGCAACACTATCAATCCGATACCTCCGAGCGAAACCGCCATAGACAGCTTGCGACGCATATAAAGAACAATCAACCCGAAACCGGCGGCGACAACAAGGAAGCTGCGCATACCGTCCCGCTCGACCATCGCATAACGCAACTGTTCCACCGCGGCATATATACGCGGGCTCTGCAAACTGAAGTTTGACACGACCGTCTGACGGTCATAGCCCTGCTGCATCATCGAGCCGGTAATCATCTCATCAATCATCGTGTCACGCTCACTTATGGCCGAGCCGAAAATCCCCGGGAAAACAATCGCGCACAGACACACGGCGAGTGTCACACCAAACGTCCACAGCAACGGCTTGCGGAAACGCGTCCATGCGTCATCGACGGCAAACAGCTCCTTCAAGGCGAGCATCGCGAGCAACGGCATGGTGAACTCTGCAATCACAAGAATGCTCTCTACGGCGCGGAAACGGCTGTACATGGGCACGAAGTCTATCATGAAATCAGTGACATCCATGAAATGACGTCCCCAGGCAAGCACTATTGAAAACACTGTCAACACCAAGAGAACCCATTTCACCGGGCCACGAACTATGACACAACCCAACAAGAACAACGCAAATATCAGCGCACCGACATACACAGGGCCATTCGTGCCCTCGACATCACCGAAATATTGCGACTGGTATTGCAGATATTGCGCCTCTATATCCCCGACGGCACCGCTTTTCTGCAAGTCGGACATGTCGGGCAGTTCGCTTAGTGACATCTGTTTGAAATCTCCTTTTTCAGGCTTGACCGATGCGCCCCCCTTGATGTTGGGAATCAACAGCGAGAATGTCTCCGATTGACCGTAACTGTACTGTGTTATATAATCCCGGTCAAGCCCCCCGGTCGCCTGTGACGCATCGGCGTCAGGCTGTGTCAGCTCGGAATGCCCTCCGCGTATCGTTTCCTTGGAATATTCCTTTGTATTGTACAGGCTTGGCAGATTGGCCGTCACAGCAAGCACCCCGGCCACCAAAAGAACACCCGACGCGATTCCCCAACGCCTGACATTTTTTTCTTTCAAGGCATTGAAGAAGAAAGCGATGACAAACCCGACGATGACAAACAGGAAATAATAGGTCATCTGCACGTGATTGGACGCAATCTGCATCATGGCGAACAATGCAGCAAGAGACGCCCCGAGAATATAACGACCACGATAACAGAGAACTATCCCGGCTATTGTCGGGGGAATATAGGCCAATGTGATGAATTTCCATATATGTCCCGCCCCTATTATGATTATGAAATAGGTGGAGAAGCCGTAGGCTATCGCGCCAAGCAAAGCGAGATACCAACGCATCCTCATCGCAAAAAGCAGTATAAAGAACCCAAGCATCATCATCACCAAAAGATTGGCCGGAGATGGCAACCCAAGTCCCATGACGGTGTTAATCCATGAAAAAAGCGATGACGACGGATAGGACGGCGATATCTGGAATGTAGGCATCCCCGAGAACAATGAGTTAGTCCATCGTGCGGTCTCACCTGTGGCCTCCTTATAGACCATGGTCTCCTGCCCGTTGGCAAGGCCCTGCAATGTGTCATGTTGCCGAAGCACGTTCCCCTGTGGCGCATCGGGCCAGAAATAGACAAACGCCACTACCGCAATCACAGCCACCCCGGCAAGAAAACCGAGAAAGCCTTTGCTTGTCAGGAATTGTTTTAAGTTCCGAACTATATTCGAGCCACAAGTCTTTGCAACTGCGATATTATCATCCTTTTCCATTCTATTCAAAAATTTGCCGTAAAATTACCAATAAATTTTGTAACTTAGGTAATTTGATACATCCGAACGCATTCTATTCAAATGAATCATAGCATGAAAAAGACACTCGTACCTCTAATCGCGCTGGCTGTATCAGGACAATCGGAAGCGCGAAAAGTCTCGGTGACAACCTCGACCGAAGACACTCCTTGGCGAATCTCGTCGATACATCTCCAGGCCAAGGCCGAACATACCCCTGTGCTTGAAATTGACAAGAATTCGACCGGTGTCAGGTTCAAAGACTGGGCGATGACGTTCAACGAACTCGACTGGGACGCATTGCAACTACTGTCACGTCAACAACAGGACTCGCTGTTACACTGCTTTTTCTCCCCTGACGGCAACCTTCGTTTCACAAGAGGACGCATCTCACCGGGGGCCAACGACTATGCGCGTTCATGGTTCAGCTGCGATGAAACGCCGGGGGACTTCGAGTTACGCCATTTTAACATAGAGCGTGACAAGCAGACCATAATACCGTTCATACGCGCAGCGCAGAAGTACAACCCGACGATGACATTCTGGATTTCGCCGTGGTCTCCCCCGTCCTGGATGAAAATACACGGCGATTATCCTGTTGTCAGCAGCAAATACAACAATCTCTCGCCAAAGACCGACTATCTTTTATTCAGCGGCGTCGGAGGCGATGTGGATGAAGACGAGATGAAACTGACCGGAGCGCGTGACGGTGTCTTTCCGCGACAACTCGCCACTACCGATTACCTAATCCAGGACCCTCGCTATCTAAACGCCTACGCCAACTATTTCTGCCGTTTCATCGATGAATACGCCCTACAGGGAATCCCCATCGACATGGTAATGTATCAAAACGAGGCCTACAGTTACACCCCCTATCCCGGATGTGCATGGACCGCCGAGGGAACAATACGCTTCAACCGTGATTACCTCGCACCCGCCCTACGTAAGAGCCACCCCGATGTCAAACTGTACCTCGGAACATTCAACACCAACCGTCAAGACCATGTGGAGACCATACTTGCCGACAAAGGTCTGCGCGACTGCATCCAAGGCATGGGATTCCAATGGGAGGGACGCGAAATCCTCCCTGAAATCCGCCGTCAACATCCCGGTTGGAGTTACATTTGCTCCGAAAGCGAATGCGGCTGGGGGGCATTCGACTGGAAATCGGCCGAACACACATTTGAACTTATAAACCATTACCTTGGGAACGGCTGCGATGAATACAATATCTGGAACTGTATCCTTGCCGACAATGGCGAGAGTCCATGGGGATGGAAACAGAACGCGCTTGTACGCGTAGACTCCCAAAACCGCACGTATACCCTTACACCCGAATACCACGCCCTAAGACATTATGCCTCGTTCATCCCCAGAGGGAGCGAAATCATTGGTTACATCCCCGACGGCAAAGAACATATCCCGGTACTCGCCGCACGTACACCAAACGGACACATTATAATCGTCGCAGGCAATTTCAACGATTCCCCACGACAAATAACCGTCAAAATCAACGACAGGCATCTCAACGCAACCCTACAACCGCATTCATTCAACACCTACGACATTTAAAGCAATAAAACAGCGGGGGCGCAAATGCGTCCCCGCTGTTTTATTTAAGGTTATAATAACGTTTCAGATAACGACTTTATGTCCAGCGATGACATATACGCCACGCTCAATGCCGGAGATTGCATTGCGACCGGCAACAAGCGAGATTGTCTTCACAAGGCGTCCATCAATACCGTACACCTCAATTTCAACCGCCTTGTCGGAATATATGACCAGGTCATTGCCCTCACAGCTGAAAGCCAACCCCTCATCCGGCAGTTCGACATCGCCGATTGAAGAAGTCTCGCCCTCGACCTTGATTTCGATACCCGTACGGCCGTCGTCACTGACGGCATACACCTCAAACGGCCTTACCGCGACAATGGGAACTCCCTCCTCAGCGACAGCCTTGACGAACGCATCTCCGGCTTCATTGATGAGATATGCAGTCCCCAGGGGGACATCCGCCTCACGATAACCTGCGGCAAGGGCAAACTCAACACCCTTGTCCTCCGCAACGGCCGGTGACACTTTCACACCTGTCGCCGAGAAGGCTATTGCACGGGCGGGACGGCCCTCACACTGCTTAATTATATAAGGGGTGTTGGCCTTGATGACAGGCTTCAACTCAAACCCGCTGTCGCTTTCACCGACCCCGGCGACCATGTAATCGGCATTGCTGTCGGCAGGACTTGTTTTCTGAACAAGCTCTTTGCCGTCGGCATCGGCCACTTTGTCAACGTCAAACGGAACGACAAGCGAAGTCCAGTTACCGCTACCGCTGGCTCCTGCCTTCAGTTCGTCACGATAGCTGATTACGCCACCGTCAATCATCGAGAACGCGTTCGCGGGGGCAAAAGGATAACCCGGACGGAGCGATATGTCTCCGGCCGACTCATATATACGCCCCTCACGCTTGATTGGGTTGCCGTCAGCGTCGGCGTCGTCAATCTCGCCGGTACGCGTCTTCACATAGTTGGCCTTGGCCTGCGGAACCGCCACGCCTTCGCCAACAACGATTATACAGTTGGGGTTAAGACCGGCGAACGCATTGCTGTCAAAACCTGCCGTCTTTGCATTACGGCGCACCGACGCAGGGGATGACGAAGTCGCAGGGTTCAGGTTGATTGAGGTCATATTATCACATCCGTCAAATGCGCCCTCGCCCACCGCGTCAACACCGGTAAGGGTTATCGTCTCAAGCGACGAGCAACCGTTAAACGCACCGGCACCGATAGAGCTTACACTTTCAGGCAATGTCACCGTTGTAAGTGACGAACAACCTTTGAACGTATTTTCCTCGACCGATTCAACGGCTGGCAGCGTCACGGTGGTCAATGTCTCCTTGTTTTCAAACGCCCCTGCCGGTACAGTGCCGTTCATCCCGGAAAGGTCAAGTTCCTCGAGCGATTCAAATCCGCTGACGACATTGGCGAGCGATTCAGGGGTTATGTCACCCTCGAGGGAAATGGACGTCACACCGACTGTCTCATCCATATTGATTGAGCCAAGTTCCTCGTCGCTCAATGTCGCGCCATTGTCGGGGACAGCGAACACCTCGACCTTTACATCGGAATCGGTCACCGGGACGCTGTACATGCCATCCTCGTCGGCCTCGACAACCTGCTCGCCCACTTTTACCCTGGGTTTTATCCCTGAATTGGCGGTGTTCATCTTCAATGAGAACCTGACTACAGTGCCCTCGGTGACATTCTCAAGCACAGGGGCGTCGGCCTGATAATAGTTGAATTGTTCAAAAGCGGTGGCCTCGTCTCCGAGTTCATTCTCATTGTTGCGGATTTCTTCAGGAGTGACAACGAACAGGCTTGAAGCACAGTCAAATTTCACATCATAAAGATATACCACCTTTATTTCATGATTCCCGCTCTTGTCGGCATGCTTGTTAGGGTTCCAGAATGTCACCGGCACAGAACCGTTGCCACCCACAGAGGCCTTCAACAGTTTGCCGTTGTCATATATACGGGTCTTGCGTGAAGCATCGTAGGCATCGGTGCCTTCGGTAGGCTTGGAGTTCGCACCCTCGGGTGAATGTACGCTGACAAACAGTTTATCGGCGACTGTTATACTTTCGGTGACGACGTTATTCCCCAGGAATGAAATCCCGTTTATATTGAAGTTCTTGTCACCGATGAAGCAGCGTGTCGGGTCATAATTAAGCGAATACACCGGATATTCACCGACAATATTGAAACCGTTCTTGACCCACATGTTTATCCACCCATTGTAACCTATGTCATGAGGTGTCTTATAGGTTTCAAGATATTCAGGGTTAACAACCACCGTCACCTTGGTCGGGTCTGAAAGTCCAAGATTGTTGATGCCATTATTATTCATCGATGATATGTGATGAACCATATCCCCTTTAGGCTCACAAGGGACATATAACGTTGTCAACGATGTACATCCATCAAAACAGTTCATGCCAAGACCTCCTTTCCAGTCCCACCACCCTGAACCTTCTCGGTTGTATAGGTTCTTTGGAAGCTCAAGTTCCTTGATTTTGGAGCACTGATAGAACGCGCTCGCCTGAATCTGTTTTACCGTAGGCGGCAATTTCAGTTCCTGAAGATTGACAATGACCGTTCCAATTGCGGACGAACGGCAGAAAGCGTTCGCGGGGAACTCGTCAGCCTTATAATAACTATTGGCGCGGTCCTGAACGATTCTCGCCTGTGAAAGGTCGAGTGAAATTACCGTCCTCTGCGCCTGCATCTCCTTGAACAACCCGAAGTCGGTGTTGTCGATATCTCCTACAACAACGACCTTAGACCTTATACGAGCGAGTGTCTCACGGTCCTGTGTGGCATGTGCCGCATCACCATAATAAAGATGTTCGCCCGGTTTTATTTCATAGACGACCTCCTCGACAATATTGGGGGAGTACACCTCGATATCGAAGTCCATGTCCTGCTTGGCGATAAACGAGTAGGACACTGAAGGCGCATTATCGGCGACAGGAGTGCCGTTAACAAACATTCTCACACGGTCTCCGGCCGACTTGGGTGTCACCTTTACGGTGATATCTCGACCGCGCACAGCTGTCGCAACCTTACCTGTCACATTTGCATTGGGCAGGTCGGGGATATTTATATTGTATACCGGGGTCTGGTTGTTCAAGGCTGGCAAAGCGTCAACCACCTCGTCATTACGTCCTTCGACAAGCCTCCATTTCTTTTTATTATAGGAGGTCGCAAGACGCACAAGGTTGCCCTCGCGCACATTTGACTCCTTGACACAGCAATTGATATTCATCTTCAGGCCGTCTCCGCTGATGTTATTGGGCCATACGCTCACAGGCGAAATGAATTCCTTTATATTTCCGTCAGCATCGGTCAGCACGGCCGCCCAGAACATCGACGCATATTCAGCAGGGACATACAATGCGTTAGCCCTGATTGTGAAATTCACTCCCGGAATCACATTCACCGCGTCGGTAAGCAGACCCACCGTACCACCGGTGTCGGTCAGCTGCCATGGCGAGGCGTATTGTTCAACCGGAATCGGCTTTATGAAATCAAAATGCACTATAGTGTTGTTATCGACCGTCAAAGAATAGACTCCCTGTGCATCGGGTGTCAACAGCGTTGAATTGGCATATACGTCCATCCGCTCGTCCGATTGGTCGGCATGCTCGGCAGTAAATGTCACTTTTGTCCCCTTGGCGAGACGGCCTACGTTGACATCAGCCTCATACTTGACCCTATTGTCCTCCATCACCGCGAATGCAAAATCATCCTTGGCCGGTATCGGGTCCACGACAATATTGCTTATGTCCTGCCAGTATTCCTTAGCCTGATAATTGGCCTTTGCCCTTTCATTGGGGACATGAAGTGTCATCGCGCCCTTGTTTGTGCCTGTAAGCACACACCAGTTGATGAACTCGGCCTTTTCACGGCCGACCCATATATCCCGCAGGGACGATGCGTTCAGGAACACATTGTATTCGTAGGTGCTGACTCCGGCGGGAATTGTAATCGAGGTTATGCCACACTGACGGAAAGCCGCGTTATTGATACGGTTGATATTACCTGGCAGCAGGATTGTTTTCAACGCGCCTTTTCCTTGGAAAGCCGCACGGGGTATTGCATTGGCCGGATTGGCCGCATAGGCGGCGATGTTCACGGCCGATATGTCGAGGCGTGTCAGGTTCATCCCGTCACGCATGAATTCAAAATCGCGCGCATCGATTGTGCCGAAAAGCGTCAGGTCTTTGATTACACCGGCATCGACATCCGATATCAGCGATTCAAGCGTACCGGCCTCGCCGACCCATATACTGCGTTTTTCCTTTACCTCCGATGCCTTTTGCACAACAATTGAAATCACCTGGTCCTCTTTCACATTATTAATTGCGTAGTTATCACCTGATGTCGGTGTCAATATGTAACCATTGGCCTTTACAGTCACGACATCCTCCGACGGATTGTCAGGAGTCACCTTGAATGTATAGTTCCACCCGCGTATCACCTTGTCACTGCCCTCGAATTTCGCTCCTGCCACCGATGCTGGATATTTTACCGCAAAACAGTCGGCCTCGGTCCTTGACGCAGGTATTTCGTTGATTGTAATCAACTCTCCGGGAACCGGCAGCCATGTCGAGCCGTTATCAACCGATGTGGCGATTCTAATCATGTCGCCCTCGGCCACTGTCACGCCGTCAGGTAGCGCACAGTCGCGGAAATCGGAATAACCAGACCCGAGTGTCGCCATGCCCTCAAGATTGAATCCATAGGTGTTACCCAGGACGGCCTTGAACTTTCCGGCGACATCAAACAACGCCACGGCGATACGGCCACTGAACTTGTTGTAATTCAAATTCTTAAGATTGCCTACCCTTACGGTGAATTTTTTACCCGGTGAAAGCGAAGTGATGTCGCTTCCCATGCCGGGTTGCCCTCCATCGGCTGTGATATGTATCGGAGACCAGGCCGAGTTATCGCCACTACCCGGTTTTATATTGTATATTACGGTCGTAAGGTTGTTGAAATTATGATTTTGGCTGACAACGGGATTCAACGCGGTGGTGACATACCATCCCCCATTGTTGTTTCCGTCAGCGCCGGCCCAACCCCAGTTGACATGAATCATGTTGCTGCCGGGGTCATATCCGTCCACAACAAAGGCGTGCCCTGTGGTGACATCCTGCCCGCAATACAGCACCGGGCGTCGTGCCTTGATTTCATTTATGACTATACGGTCAAACTGCTCCTGGGTGGCTGTCTCTGAACGCTTCTTAAATGAGATACCCGGGTCATAACCGAAGTAGTTCACCAAAGCTGCGGGGACACGCACCTCGTATGCGCTCGAACCTGACATACCGAACAATGTCCCGATACTCGAGGCGGCATGATAAATAAGCGTTGACACGGCATCGGCCTCCTCGGTGGAGTATCCGTAGCGATAATTGTCAACGCGCATGTTATCCCAGTCGTATGTCACATTGAAGTTCACGCCGTTATAACTTCCAGTCCCTTGCGCCGGGTAATTGTGATACTTCATTATAATGGACATCGCAGTGCCGACACATCCCACGAGAGGACGACCCGGAATCTTGCTGTTAAACGGCCCTTCCTGACTCCATTGCGCCGTGTTGAGCAATATCCGTTCATTGCTTTGGGCGGTACGACGCGCCACCCGGCGACGCTCGGCATAAGCCGTTGATTTCTGAACCGACGGCGCGGCCTTGATTTCACGCTCTATACCAGAGAGCATCCATTTCATGGCCGCAGGAACTGACGCCGCGTCATAACCGCCCTCTGTCGAATATCCCAAGATAGGGGTCGTAGTGCAGTCATCGGCCGAGACAATCACATAGCCATGGCCGTCTCCGGCATTGAAAACATAGTAAAGCGGCCTTATTTTTGTCCCTGAAGTGTAGACCAACTCCGGCTCGCCTGACGGGACAGCCTCCCGGCCTGACGCATTAAAAAATTCAGACGCAATCAGCTTGGCGTTGTCCACCGGTACAACCGAGGCATGAGCAGACATGGCAGCACACGCCGACATCAAAAAAATTAATTTCCTGTAAGCAAACATAGATGTAGATTGATGTAAGCAGACTTTTTATTTATAGTTATAATATGTTTATAGTCTTCCCTGTAGGCCGCCCTGCGCAACCTTTTCATAAGTAACAGTTCAAAATTAATTATGAACTGTTACTTATGAAAAATAGCTCAAAGCCAAGGATATGGTTAAGAGCTATTCAGATTGTGCGCACGAAGGGACTCGAACCCCCACGTCGTTAGACACTAGATCCTAAGTCTAGCGCGGCTACCAATTACGCCACGTGCGCAGGATTTACGTTGGCAAAGGTATCGCTTTTTCCCCACCCGTGCAACATTTGCCTTAATTTTTGCAACATTTTTCATGCAAAACTCCGAAAATTGGCCGGAATCAGGTAGGGTGCGGCCATGGCCGCACCGCAAAGCATTGCGAATCAACAACAGATTCACATCAAAGGTGCTGCCATGGCAGCACCCTACCCTGTTCTGCCACACTCTCGCCGACTGTGTCATTGATGATTTTCAACGCGTTGCGGTTCAGCCATGGCAGAATCGCAACTATCTTAGACATCGCTTTCAGATTATTCACATTAAAAGATTCCAAATAGTTAAAGATTGTTAAACATTTGGGGGGGATAATTTTTGACTTACCTTTAGCACGGCTTAATAACCATGCGCATAAATCGTTTTAAATCCAAGAGTGGATTATCGATATTTATCATGCTGTTATTCAACGCATTTTAACTTATTAATTGTCATGGAAAGCTAAGAGAGTGTCAAAATTAATGAGAGAATTTTGAACAGGCTCTTAAGTATACAGACCCCGCCAGTGGAATTCACAGCGTCACATTATCAACAACAACCTAAATAAATCACTTAATAACCCCTTAAATCCCATTATGAAACCAGTATGTAACTACGTTAAATTACGACTTGTCACATTAATGATGTGGATATGGCTGCCGTTGCTGGCCCTTAGCGTTGCTTCATGCGACGATGACCCCGACGGCCCTGAAGTGCTGCCCTCCGACATCAAAGTGACCAATGCCGCCCTACAACCCAACTACACAATTCCCGACAACGGGACCATAACCGTCCCGGGCAACGGTTTTCAACAGGGAGACGGCATTTCACTAACTGACTCCCTACAGCAAAAATATGACGCAGTGGTTAGGGATGTGACCGCCGAAGGCATCACATTCGGCTTTGACAACACATTCCCCCAGAAAGGCGAGTACACCGTGAGGCTGCATCGCAAGGACGATTCCCTTGTGTTAGGGAACACGGGTATAGAATTAATATGTGACTTTGGCGTGGAGAACATTGTCCTCGACAATAAAATATCGGTCATTGCCGGTAAACCGCTACGCGTGACGGGCGAAGGGTTCAGACAGGACGACACCCTGATTTTCACCCTATACACAGCCAATAAGGACAACACAGTCTCCGAGTCAGAGACCTTTGAAGCGACAACAGTGTCGGCCGATGCCACCGGCATTACGGTCACACTACCCGATGAGATGCCCGTGACTGGCGACTACATCGTCAAGATAAACAGGGCCGGACGCAAGGTGCAAATCGGGACCGCGAACATCAAGTTACTTGCCGACACCGAAATCGAGGCCAAGGACGGCTCAACAATCATGGGTACAGTCTACTGCGGCATCAAGCCTGTGGCCGACGTGGTCGTGAGCGACGGCGTGAACCTCACCCGTACCGATGCCGATGGACACTATTGGCTCAACTCAGAGAAGAAACTCGGCACAGTGTTTATCTCCGTCCCGTCAGGTTACACCCCTCCTGTATATAAAGGGACAAACACTCCCCATCATTATGCCCTGCTTGCCAAACCGGCATCGACCGTGGAACAGCATGACTTTGAACTTGTCGCCGAGAACCAGCATAATTTCATCCTGATGGGACTCGCCGACCAACACCTTGCCAACCGCAACGCCGATGTGTCGCAGTTCCAGACCGGGTTCATAAACGACATAAACACCAAAATCGCCGAGTTCAAGAACGAAGGCAAACCTGTCTACTGTATGACACTCGGCGACCTGTCATGGGACACCTACTGGTATACCAACTCCTACAACTTCGCCAACGCCGTCAAGGAATTGTACAAGGTCAACTGCCCCGTCTACAATTGCATGGGCAACCACGACAATGACCTCAACATAACCGAGGATTTCAAGGCAACCCATCTATATCGGGAGCACGCCGGCCCTACCTATTATTCAATCAACATAGGCGACACCCACATAATTGTCCTTGACAATATCGTGTATGGCGCAATACCGGGACAGGTTGGCGCGGCAAGCTGCCAGTACTATTTCGACGATGTACAGTGGGAATGGCTCAAGAAAGACCTCGCGACGGTAACCGACCGCAACAAGCCGTTGATGCTGTGCATGCATCACGCCGTGTTCCGCTATCCCGGCCTTGACGCCGACGGTAACCAGCTTAGCTACATCGGTCTTGACAACAACGCAGGTGTCAACCTAATCAACCTCCTCGCCGATTTCAAGAACGTGAAACTCGTCACCGGGCACACCCACGTCAACTATGACGGCACAGCCAACAATGGGACACTGCACGAACAGAACGTCGCCTCGGTGTGCGGCACATGGTGGTGGACCGGCAAGAACGACTTCGCCCAGAACAATATATGCCGTGACGGCGTGCCGGGCGGATACGGCATCTTTGAGTTCACAGGCAACCGATACATCTACCAATACAAAGGCATCGGCTACCCTGTCGACTACCAGTTCCGCGCCATCGACCTGAACCAGGTGCACATCACCATGGAGAGATACGCCCCCAACTATGCCAAGCATGGCACTCCGGCACAGGAGGAGGAATGGACAGGCGGCTATTCCCGAATCAATCAGAACAACGAAGTGCTGATTGACGTGTTCAACTACGGCGCAGGATGGACACTCACCGTCGAGGAAGAGGCTACCACGGGAAAACGCACGCTCCCCGTGAAACGTGTGATGGCCAAAGACCCCGTGCATGTCATTTCCTATCAGATGCCGTTCCTGAACCGTGGCAACGCCACGACCCCGACATCGGGATTCGTCACCGTGAACTCCACCAAGATGTTCAAGGTCACCGCGAGCACGCCTACCTCGACGCTCATAATCAAGGCGACCGACCCCTACGGAAAAGTCTATACACAACGCATGGAACGTCCCAAGGCATTCCACGCCCACATGAAATAAACAACTGAAACTAACCAATCTATACCACATTAATCAGATGAAATATTTCTCTAAGATAAGAGGGACTGCCATTGCGTGGCTCATGGCAATGTTCTTCGCCCCGGTATGCGCCATGGCGCAAATCACGGTGAGCGGAACCGTATATGAGGAGGACGGCACTACGCCCATGACCGGCGCCACAGTTATGGTCAAAGGGTCATCCAACGCCGTCAGCACCGACCTTGACGGTCATTATCAACTCAACAACGTGAAGAAAAACGCCACCCTGCGCGTGTTCTTCATCGGTTACACACCGCAGGAAGTCAAGGTTGACGGACGCGACCACATCGACTTCAAGATGGTCACCGACGCCGTCAAACTCGATGACGTAGTGGTCACCGCCCTCGGTATCTCACGCGAGCAGAAATCGCTGGGTTACGCCGTGAGCAAGGTGTCAAACGAGGACCTCACCAGCACCGTGTCGGGCAACTGGCTCAACGCCATGAACGGCAAGGTGGCCGGCCTCAACATGTCATCGTCCAACTCAGGCCCGACAGGCTCGCTGCGCGTCACGCTCCGTGGCGAACAGTCGCTTAACTACGGTGCCAACGAGGCATTGTTCGTCGTTGACGGCGTGCCCATCTCTTCAGGCGCGACCGCGACCCAATCAGGCGGCACCTACGCCAACAACGACGCCCCGGTCGACTACGGTAACGACGCCACCGACATCAACCCCGACGATGTAGAGTCGGTATCGGTGCTTAAAGGTCCTGCCGCGACCGCCCTTTACGGTTCACGCGCGGCCAACGGCGCGATTGTCATCACTACGAAATCAGGTCGTTCAACCAAGGGGATAGGTGTCACCGTCAATTCATCGGTAACCTGGGAAAAGGCCGGGTTCTTCCCCAAGTTCCAGGACCAGTACGGTTCAGGTAACGACATGGGCGCGAAACCCTATTGTTTCTGGAAAGTCTCCGCAAGCCAGGCAGCCGACGGCGAGGCAACCAGCGGACGTTATTACTCCCGATTCGCCTGGGGTGAGAAATTTGACCCCAATGTGCTGCGTTACCAATATCCGTCACGCAACTGGGAGACCGGTGTCTACACCAAACTCCCCTGGGTATATCAGGACGACTGGTACACCGGCCTGTTCGAGACCGGCGTGACCTACCGCAACACCGTCACAATCGACGGCAGCAACGGCAAGGGGACAAGCGCACGCATGTCAATCACCGACACCCACAACGACTGGATTATGCCCAACACGGGTTACAACAACCAGACCGTGGCGTTAAGTGTCCGTTCCAAGCTCAACAAATGGCTTAGCATGAACGCCAAGGTCAACTTCTACCACAAGCAGTCCGACAACCTCCCGATTCCCGGCTATCAGGCCAACAACCCTCTGTACGCACTCGTCTGGGGACGTAACACCAGTTCAATCAAGAACTATGCCGACGAATATTTCGGCGGACGTTTCACCTACGAGAACTGGATTACCAAGGACAACCTCGTGTTCCCCAACGTAAACGCCTACAACCCCTACCGTACACTCTACGAGGAGACTAACGCGATGCGCAAGAACCGTGTATTCGGCAACATGGGCCTCAATATCACATTCCCCGTCAAGGGTCTTACGCTCAATCTTCGCGGAGGCGTCGACATGAGCGATGAATTCCGTACACAGAAGAAACCGTATTACTCGGTAGGTTACCAGGACGGCTTCTACCGCGAGCAGAGCATACGCCGCACCGAAATGAACTTCGACTTCCTGTTGCGCTATGTCAACAACAACCTTGTAAACAAGCGTCTCGGCTTCAACGTCGCGTTCGGTGGAAACCACATGAACTACAATTACTACAACCAGAAAATCACGCTCAAGAAACTCGACATCGAGGGCGTATATAATGTAAACAACGCACCGCCAAGCGACATTCCTATCCCTTACCAGGTGCGCCAGCGCAAGGCCGTCAACTCGTTCTACGGATTCGCCAACCTTTCATGGGACGACACCTATTATCTCGACATCACCGGCCGTAACGACTGGTCATCGACCCTCGCCCGTGGCAACTGGAGTTTCTTCTATCCCTCGGTGAGCGGCTCGGTACTTCTCGACCGTGTGTTCCGCCTCAACGAGTCTGCAACATGGATTGACATGTTGAAGATGCGTCTGTCATGGGCCAACGTGGGTAACGACACCACCCCCTATTCACTTGACAACGCCTACGCAACCACCGATTACACCGGCGGTTACCGTCTGAGCGACGCACTGATGAACCGTCTCATCCGCCCCGAGAATGTCGAGAGCTGGGAGGCAGGTATCGAGACCCGTTTCTTCCAGAACCGTATCGGCCTTGACGTAGCTGTGTACAATTCATCGACCACCGACCAGATTGTATCGGCGACCACCGACATGATGGCAGGCGCGACAAGCATGAAAATCAACGCAGGCGAAATCCGCAACCGAGGCATCGAGGTCTCTCTGCACCTGCAACCGATACAGACACGCGACTTCTCGTGGAGCGTCGACATGAACTGGTCACGCAACTGGAACAAACTCGTACGCATGAACGAAGGCTGGGACAACACACAGCCACTTCAGACCGACATGGGTACCACCGTCAGCTCTACAATCTACGTATACTCCTACGTAGGACAGGCGATGCACCAGATTTACGGCAAAGGTTACAAACGCGCACCCAAGGGAGCATACTACATCGATGAAAAGACCGGCGAAAGAATAAACTGCGAAGGCAAGATTCTCGTCAACAGCACCGACGGCTATCCCCGTCTCGATGACTCCCCCACCCGTAACTTCGGCAACGTGAACCCCGACTGGACAGCCGGCCTGTCAACACGTTTCCGCTGGAAAGACATCTCGCTGTCGGCTTCGTTCGCGGCCCAGGTGGGCGGTCACTGTTACTCAATCACCCACATGGCGCTCTCCTACCAGGGTAAACTCGAGAACACCCTCGAAGGTCGTTACGGCGGTCTCGTGGTTGACGGTGTGAATGAAGTTGTCAACAAGGACGGCTCCATCTCCTACACCAAGAACAACACCATCACCGAGAGCGCACGCACCTACTACTATTCTTGGAAATACACCCGTGACAACGTGGAGGAGAACACATTTTCGACCGACTTCCTCAAACTCAAGGAACTCCGTCTCGACTATGCGCTCCCCAAGAAAATCTGCTCGCGCACCAAGGTATTCCGCTCGGCAAGTATCGGCGCGTATGCGACCAACGTGTTCTGCATCACCAAGTTCCCGCAGTATGACCCCGAGACAGGCTCGCTCAACGGCACTGACATCCACCGGGGCATCGAGGCCATGGCGTTCCCGATGACCCGCACCTACGGTATCAATGTAAAACTCGCTTTCTAACCTGACCAATCATGAAATTAAAATCAATCATACGACTCCTGTCGCTCGGCGCAGTCATCGGTTCAGTGACCGTAGGCTGCACCAACGACTTCGAGGAAATCAACACCAACCCCAACAACATGACCGAGGGTATGGCGACCCCCTACAACATGCTGGAGTACCTTGTCTATGAACCGGCGCAATGGAACGACCGTTACGGCCAGTACTGGCACAACGAGCTTGTGCAGTACACGACCTACACCTCGACCTCGGCGCGCCAGTTCCACATCTACAAGTTCTCCGACAACGAGTTCCAGGGGGCATGGAACGCCTACGGCCGTTTCGCGCTCAACTCGCGTCACATGTATCAGCTGGCCGAGAAGTTCAACGACCAGGCATGCCGCGCAATCGCAATGACACTTGAAGCGATGCACATCGCCAACCAGGTATCGTTGTTCGGCGACATACCCTACTCCGAGGCGTTCGCCCTCCGCAGCGGCGGCACCAACACCCAGCCTAAGTTCGACACCCAAAAAGAGGTGTTCGAGCAATTGATTGAACGTCTCGACTCGGCCAACGAAATCTATCGTGGCAACGCGGGCAAACTGACGTTCCGCTATCCCAACCTCGACGGCCTGTACGGCGGCGATGTAAAAAAATGGCAGAAATTCAACAACTCATTGAAACTGCGTCTGTTGTGTCGCGTCAGCTTCCGTCCTGAGATGGAGGCCGGAAAGAAGATGAGCGAGATGCTCGCCGATTCAGGGAAATGGCCCATTTTCACGTCCAATGACGACAACGCGACTGTTTTCTACAGCGGCAACACCCCGTATGTCAACTCTTTCTATGACCGCAACGTCGAGTACACCTCGCTCAACTATTACCGTCTCACACGCCTGATGCGCAGCCTTCTTGTCGTTGCCGATGACTCGGGCGACGACATGTACACCGACCCGCGCATCAGCGTGATGTACCGCATGAACGGCAGCACCGAATATAACGAGAACGGCAACTGGCTCGGCGCAATCAGCGGTGGTACAACCGACGTGACATTGGTACAAGGCCGCGGCACAGCCTATTTCAACTACGACCTGTATCTCCAAGCAACATGCCCCACCACCTTCATGGACTTCGCCGAAGTTGAGTTCACCCTCGCCGAGGCGGCCATGCGCGGACTCATTCCGGGCGGAGAGGCCAAGGCCAAGGAATATTACCTCGCCGGACTGGGTGCGTCAATCGACCGCTGGACCGAAATCAGCAAGATGCTGAAATCGCCTGTCGAACTGACACCCGAGGACCGCGACGAGGCCATGAACAACGACCTCACTTCGTGGGACGGCCATGAGAACAAGCTGGAGCTTATCGGCATACAGAAATATATCGCACTGTACATGATTGGGTTCGAGGCATTCCATGAAATCCACCGTACAGGCTATCCCAAACTCCCTATCGGCAACGGCACAATCTATAACGATTACACGTTCCCGACCCGTTTCTCTTATCCCGCGACAACAGTGGCCACCAACAACACCAACTGCGCCGAGGCCCTGCGCCGCATGGGAGCGAGCATCGAGACCAACAACATGCGCGTGTCGCTGTGGTGGAGCAAGCTCGGAATCAGTGAAGGCAAATACACCTATTAATCTTGAATATCACCATTATGAAACTGCATAAATTCAAAATAGCATTGATTCTCCCCCTGATGGCGGCGTTTTCACAGACGTTCATCTCATGTGAGGATGATGACAAAATCACGCCGGAGTTCATTATCGAAGGCAATCCGACGTCATTTGACTTCGCGCCCGAAGCCTTCGGTGTGTCGGACGGATACATCGAC
This sequence comes from uncultured Muribaculaceae bacterium, assembly GCA_947628305.1. Taxonomy (GTDB): domain Bacteria; phylum Bacteroidota; class Bacteroidia; order Bacteroidales; family Muribaculaceae; genus HGM05190. Next base: position 28,408 of record CANQZG010000020.1, read on the forward strand.
CGCGACAACGCCGCCCGTTACACCGTACGCTCCAACTCCTACTGGCATGTAGAGATTGACGGCGAAGCGGCCGACTGGGTAAAGGTATTCCCCAAGGAAGCCACCGGCGACGCCTATTTCTGTGTAGGTGTCGAGGAAAACACCCGGTTTGACGCACGTACTGTCAATATCAAACTCATCATCGACGGCCAAGCCGAGCCGGTCATCATCCCCGTCAACCAAAAGGGTGCCGCTCCCAAGCTGCAGGCATCACGTCGCATCACAGTAACCGCCGCCGGCGGCGAGACATCGGTCAATGTCGTCGCCAACCTCGACTGGACGGCCGAGAAAATAGACGACCCCGATTCAGAGTGGCTTCAGGTGAAAGGTGTGACCGAGTCGTCAATCATCCTTGACGCGACCGCACGAGAAATCGACGAACCGCGCACAGCACGCGTCGCCCTGCTCTGCCCCCGCGTGCCCGAGAAAAACGACACGCTCACCATTGTACAATATGGCCCGTCGGTTCTCCTCTATGAGGAATTTGACTGGCTCAGCGGTTATCCCATGTCGGGTAACACCTGGTACAGCACAAGCGGCTCGCAGCGCATGGACTCATGGACCGACAGTGAACTCGCCAACGGCTGGAGCTGCTGGACAGGCAAAGCCACTGTCGGAGGTTCAACAAGCAGCAACCCCACCGTCTACGGCGGTGCCATCAATAACAACGGCTGGGCCAAGTTAGGACGTACGAGCGTAAACGGAAACCTCGCGTCACCACGCCTGTTGTCGATTCCCGAAGGTGTCAAGATGGACGTCAAGGTATCGTTCAACGCGTGTCCCTACGTGGCCACCGGCAAGGCATCCAAGTCAAGTGCCTACGACTCCAACCGTCTGTATGTTTTTGTCTACGGCGGAGGTGAAATCGAAGGTGCCAATTCATCGGTCAAGATTTCCGACATCCAGTATGCGTTCAACGGTAACTGGGAGACCCAGTTCAAACCCGAGGATTATCCCGAGGCCGAGACTCCCGCCGATGCCAAGAAAAAATGGTACAAGGCCGCCCCGAGACCCGGCATGAACGGGACTCATCAGGCGATTCTATACACTCTGATGAACTATCCCAACTCCAAGTATGTGACAGTCAAGATGTATGACGACCCGCTGTATTGTGACGACGCCCACCACGAGTTCATCGTGCGCAACGCCACCGCCAACACACAGATTGTGTTCCAGGCAGGCGAATGGAACGACACCTGGGCCGACTATGACAACGAGACTTTCGACCTTGTTGACCTAACAGGCAAGACCCACAAGGGACTTCCCCTCGCCATCAAGTGTAACCGTGTGTTCATCGACAATGTAATTGTGCGTGACCTAAGCGCGATTAAATAACATCAGAGAGACCTCATTATGACCCATATACGAGCGATTTTGCACTGTTTTATCGCCACGACAGCAGTCATTGGCGCGCAAGCCCGTCCGACAGTCGACACCTTCATGCCGATGGTTGATATTCCCGCAGGGAGTTTTTGCATGGGTGGCGACGGTTGGTGGAGCAACATGGACGAGACCCCTGTGCATACGGTGGAGCTGACATCCCCTATGCGCATGGGGGTCACCCCGGTCACCAATGCACAGTTCGAGGCGTTCTGCCCCGAACACCGGGCCTTGCGCGGCATTGACGGCGTATCAAATGCCGATGATGACGCAGTCGTGAACGTGACTTATCAACAGGCTCTCGATTTCTGTGACTGGCTCGGCAAGAAATATGGCGGGGAGTTCCGTCTCCCCACCGAGGCCGAATGGGAATATGCCTGTCGGGCAGATACCTACACCCGTTACAACACAGGCAACACCCTCCCAAAGGAGTACCAACGTAACCAACGTACGACGCGCAACTACCCGGCATCGGTAAACATGCGTGTCGGGCAGACACCTCCCAACGCATTCGGACTAACCGACATGCACGGTCTTGTCGAAGAATGGTGCATGGACTGGTACGCCCCCTATACATCGGAGGACCAGGTAAACCCCGCAGGGCCCGCCACAGGTGAGTTCCGCGTGACACGCGGTGGCTCCCACAGCACCCCTGTCAATTACCTACAAAGTTCCAACCGCATGGCGATGCACCCCGAGGACAGTCATTCACTGACAGGCTTCCGCGTCGTGCAGAGCAAGGCCACGCTGCGCCATTATGGCCAAGGCAAAGTTGAGATGAAACCGGTGGCGTTCACGCCTAAAAAATGGACAAAAGTCCCTGACGACAAGATTATATTCAACGAGCCGTTACAGTATCTGCTGCGTCCGGCCGACACAACGATACCGTTCTATCTTCACAACCATCAGCCGGCTCTGACCTACGCGCCCAACGGCGACCTCATCGTCGCGTGGTTCTCAACAACACTCGAGGATGGCCGTGAACTGTGCGTGCTGTCATCGCGTCTCAAGGACGGCTCACGCCAATGGGAACCCGCATCGGTGTTCTTCCATGTCGCCGACCGCAACCTGACAGGGACATCCCTGCTGACGATGCCCGACGGCTCAATCATGCACCTGAACGGCATGGGCAACGCCGGGGACTGGCAGAACCTCGCAATGGTTCAACGCATCAGCCATGACTGCGGATACACCTGGAGTTCACCAAGAATCATCTATCCGCGCCACGTAAAGCGTCATCAGCTCGTGGCGGGCCCGATAATCACCAAGGACGGCTCAATCGTGCAGATGTGTGACGCAGGCCCCGGCGGAAACGCCGGCGCGGCATTCCACATCAGCCGTGACGGCGGCAAGACATGGAACGACCAATGGGACGGCGCACCCGTCAAGTTCGCGGCCGACAGCACCGGGACAACAGTCGCTGGAATCCACGCCGGGGTCGTTGAACTGAAAGACGGACGTTTTATGTGCCTGGGGCGTGGCAACTCGCTCCGTGACGCACAGGGACGGCTACGAATGCCGATGAGCGTCTCGTCAGACGGCGGCAAGACATGGCACTACACCGCAAGCGAGTTTCCACCTCTATACGGCGGTCAGAGACTACAGTTGAGGCGTCTACACAATGGCGCGATATTGCTGATTTCGTTCACCGACCATCCACAGGGCACACTCCAGAACGGAGGCGAACGCGGAATGGAATTCAAACGCGCCGACGGCTCAACATTCCGAGGATACGGCATATATGCCGCCCTGTCGTTTGACGAGGGGAAAACCTGGCCTGTGCGCAAGTTGCTCACCGACGGCAAGAGACGTGAAATGAACGGCGCCGGCTGGACAGGTAATTTCATCATGGACAAGACCCACGCCGAGAACCGCGGATACCTCGCCTTGACGCAGACTCCCGACAACATGATTCACCTCATAAGCAGCCGCAACTACTATTGTTTCTCACCCGCATGGCTCATGCAACCTAACATTTAATATTAATCGAGGATGTTACAAAATCAAGATTCAATGTGAAATCGTAGGGACGCGCCAACGTGTGCGTCCCCAAAAAGGACAGATTATCCATCATCTGTAAGACGCGCACATTGGCGCGTCCCTACGATGCCGATTTGCGAGTTTTGCAATACCCTCATACGATAAATTTAGTCAACACAATCATTATGAAAATAAATAATCTTGAGAAATTCCTGAAAAAGGCCCGTTCAGGGGAATGCGCCCTCGGCGGTCTTGTGACATTCACCGACCCGTCGGTGACCGAGCTTGTAGCGGACGCCGGATATGACTTCGTCTTCATCGACGGCGAACACGGCGTTATGGACCGCAATACGGCAATGTTGCATCTCATGGCCGTCAGAGGCACCGACTGCGCGTCGTTCTACCGTGTACCCGCATGTGACCACACCGAAATCAAGCGTGTCATTGACTTCGGGCCGGCCGGAATCATCGTACCCATGATAATGAACGCCGACGATGCCCGCCGTGCCGTCGAGGCCATGCGTTATCCGCTCGAAGGTAACCGGGGATGCGGTTTCCGCCGCTGCGTGGGTTACGGCGCACAGGAAATCGACGAATACTGGGAAATCGCCAAGCATGAACCGCTGGTTATTCTTCAAATCGAACATATCGAGGCCGTGCGCAACATCGACAGCATCCTTGCAGTCCCCGGCATCGACGCAATACTGGTAGGCCCGTATGACCTCTCCACGTCAATGGGCAAGTCCCGCCAGTGGTACGACCCCGAGGTCGCCGGCACATACGACCTGGTGGCACGCAAGGTCAAGGAACGTGGCCTGCTGCTTGGCGCGTCGCTCGACAGCGAGTATGCCGCATGGAAGAAACGCGGCGTGGACTTCCTCGCCATACGCGGTGACTACAGTGCCATGCTCGAAGGGTTCTCCAACGCTATCAAGAACTTCCGCAAAGCCTGAACGACATGCAAATCAGCGGATTGGACCTTACCGTGATTCTCATCTACCTGGTGGGAATCACCCTCTTTGGCTGCGCGTTCTACTTCACCAAAGGCTCGAAAAACGACAGCGAGTTCATGGGTGGAGGCGGCAGAATACCGAGCTGGGCAATCGCGTTGTCTATTTTCGCGACGCTTGTAAGCTCAATCTCGTTCCTGGCACTCCCTGCCAAGGCGTGCCTCACCAACTGGAACTGCTATGTGCTGTCGTTGACAATACCTATCGCGGCAATCATTGCCGATATATGGTTCGTGCCGTTCTACCGCAAGACAACCAGTTTCTCAGCCTACACCTATCTTGAGGAACGATTCGGTTCATGGGCACGAATCTACGCGAGCGCATGCTTCCTAATCATGCAGAGCGCGCGCAGCGGCGTAATCCTGTTCCTGCTCGCCCTGACTCTGAAATGGGCGTTAGGATTCTCTTGTACCTCCATTATAATAGTGACGGGCGTCGTCACCATGCTCTATTCGATGCTCGGCGGCTTCAAGGCCGTGATATGGGCCGATGCGATTCAGTCGCTCGTCCTTATCGTGGGCACGCTGGTCGTCATCGCATGCCTGATTATCGACATGCCCGACGGCCTGTTCAGCGGTATCGAGATGGCCTGGGACGCCGGCAAGTTCTCGCTCGGCTCGCTCGACCTGACCGAATGGGGGCAGGAGACATTCTGGGTATCTCTTTTCTACGGGATATTCATCAACCTGCAGAATTTCGGCATCGACCAGAGTTTCACCCAACGATATGTCGCCGCCAAGGACCTCAAGTCGGCACGCAAGTCGGCGTTCCACGGCGCAATGCTGTATGTCCCCGTGACATTTTTCTTCATCATCATCGGCACAGGCCTATGGATATTCCAGCAGACCCATCCCGGAACAATACCCGCCGATGTCTCAAGCCAGTCTGACGCGATTTATCCCTGGTATATCGTCAACCGTCTCCCCCATGGAATGGCAGGGTTGCTCATCGCGGCAATCATCGCGGCGGCTATGAGCACCGTGGCCGCGACCTTGAACTCGGGAGCGACCGTGCTACTGGAGGATTATTTCAAAAAATTCTTCCCCCACAAGTCCAACGCGAAGTCCAACATACGTTTCCTGCGTACCATGACCGTCGCTCTGACCATCTTCTCGATAGGCGTGGCGGTGGCAGTCATGAACGTGACAAGCGCACTGACGGTGTGGTGGGCGTTGCAGAGCGTCCTGTCGGGCGGTATGCTGGGACTGTTCCTGCTCGGAATCTTCACTAAGCGCACCACCTCGGGACAGGCGGCGATTGCAACCATACTCGGCCTGATAACAGTGGTATATATCACTTTCGGCCAAGAAATCATTCCGCTCCCCTCGTTCATCCATCTTAACCTCGCGATTGTGCTCGGCACAATAACGATTTTCTTCACCGGTTTCATCCTGTCATCGACATTGCCCAAGGAGAGACGAAAGATGTCAATCGAGACTAACGTATGAAAAAACATCTGCTTATATTATTTTCATTCATCGCAGTCGCGTTTCATCCTGTTTCAGCATGGAACAGGGTGGGACACGACGCCATCACCTACATAGCCGAATATCACCTCACTCCGCGTGCCAAGGCCAACATCGAGCGATACCTTGACGGCAAGTCAATAGTGTACCACGCCTCGTGGCTCGACCTTGTACGCATGACACCCGCCTACGACCACACCTACAAATGGCACGGAAGCACAGTGACCCCCGAGGGGAAATATATGCGCCGGACAAGCGGGAACAAAGACGCGGTAATAGCGGCCGACACTACAATTGCGAAACTGAAGAACCACAAGCAGATGACCGACTCGGCCGTTGCCGTCGATATAAAGATACTTATCCACGTGATTGCCGACATGCATTGCCCGGGACACGTATCGTTCACCGACCACCCACAGGGCAAATTCAAATTCAAACTCGAGAATACCGAACATTTGTTCCACCAATACTGGGACGGCGCGCCCGACCTCTGCCACAAATGGTACTATACCGACTATCAATATCAGCTCGACCGCCACACCGGGGCCGAACGAGAATCCATGTCACGCGGCACACCCCTGGAGTGGACCGAGGAGAACGCAGCTATCTGTCGTGTGATATACGACTGGGTAAAGCCGGGCGACACCCTTGACCGCGCACAGTCCTACGATTTCATCCTAAAAAGCGGTGACCTTGTCGATAAACAGATTGTGAAAGCCGGATACCGGCTGGCACATCTTCTTAATGAAATATTCGATTATTAACCCATTATAAATCAAATCTAAATTCACATGAAAAAGAATTACTTATTATCCTTATTGTGTTTAGGCTTGGCATCGATGACGACACAGGCCGAAGTGTACACTTTTGTAGCCGATGGGCATTCAACAATCTACGGAAATTACAACGGTAACGGGACTGTCACCAATCTCCCTATAGGTTTCTATAACCGACTGTTGACGACTCCCGATGCATCGGTCGCACCACAAAAATCAGTGACAAAAGCATTCGTATCGGACGGTGTCATGATTGAGGAGGTGGAATCACCCAATGCCACTGGAACAGTTGTATATGCCGGAGCATACCGCATCGCTAAAAACACTGTCCTGAAAGTCACACCCGCCGCCGGCACTTCCATAACCGGAATCAAAGCGAGGGCACAGGTCATCAATTATGGCGGAGGTGCCAAATCGACCCAGTTCTGTTTCGTCAATCCCGAAACATTCCAAGCCACAGCCGAAGAATTCACGATGACCAAGGCCGACACCACACAGACATGGAACGGAAGCAAGGCCGAACCATTCCTCATCTCACCATGCAAGTCAGAAGGCAACTATATAATCCGGGCCAGCTGGATTGAGTTCACCACTGCGGGGACATCGACTCAGACTGCATTACCGGTATGTTCAGCCAAACGACCTACAATCGCAAAAAGTGAAAAAATCTCTTTCAGCTGCCCCACTGACGGTGCGAAGATTTATTATACCGTAAGCTATGACGGGTCAGAGATGATGCCTACTACAGAATCAACCCTTTACGAAGGCCCGTTCTCTATAGAGAATGACGCAATTGTACGCGCAATTGCCGTCAAAGAAGGAATGTCGGCAAGTTTCCCCACCTACAATGAATTCTATCTGCTTCCCGATGGGGTGAGCGAACCTGTGACATTTGACTTCACCAAAATCACATCACTTAAAGATGTAGACGGTAACGATGTGGCATTTGACACCTATCCGGTGGGAACATCAGGCAGCGGCAATATTTATCTTCGTGAAACAGACACTCAAGAAGGGGTCGTTCTCAGTTGCGACGGCATATTGATTGACGCCAACGAATACGCTAAAAATTGCAACCTCTATCTGTCAGGAGCCTACGGCAACACCGTCGAGATGCGCCTGTTGAAATCAGGAAGCGGTGTCACCGTGACAGCCCCCGAGGGTAAAAACATCAAGGCATTCTATGTCGAGGCATGCAACTTAGGTGACGAGTTCCAGTTTGCCATCGTAGAATCGGCAGGGACTGAAAAGAATGCTGAATTGAAGCGCAGTCCTGTAACCCCGGCTCGTCTGGTCTGGAGTGCGACCGATGGCGAGAAAGTCACAAATCTTAAACTGAAAAATCCCGGCGAAAGCACATATTTCATCGATAAGTTCCATGTTTATCTCGACACCCCCAGCGGTATCAACGATATCACAGTTGACAACAACGAGAACGCCCCTGTGGAATATTACAATCTGCAAGGCGTGCGTGTAGAAAATCCGGCAAACGGTCTCTACATACGCTACCAGGGCACAAAGGCATCCAAAGTATTTGTAAAATAAGCGAGTACAATTTTTATGGCCGAAAGGGGACGCCCGTCGATGGGTATCCCCTTTCTTATTACTTATTACTTATTATTTATTCCTCGACCTCGATTTTAGGATTGGTAGGATGGCGGGGCGAGGCAAGCTGCGGGACGACAATCGGTAACGTGCGGGGATTGCTGACCCCTTCGGGCAATATCGTCACCTTGATGCCGACATGAATCATGTTGCGGAGCTTCTCGCATTCCTCGTCCTGAAGCCGGATGCAACCAAGGCTCGCACGCTGCCCCATGCGTTCGTTGAACAGAGTGCCGTGTATTCCTATGGAGTTATTACCGGGCACACGCAGACGCATGAAATAAGGCCCGTAGACACCACCGACAGCACCACGTCCGTCTCGGCAATTGTGTTTCCACACCGAGGCATCCTCGATGCTTCCTATTTCAAATGTGCCTTCGGGAGTCTTGCGGTCACCCTGACGCTGTTTGTCCCCCATGTTCTGGCCTACGGCACACACGGTGGTAAAAATCGGTCGGTCCTGCTCATCATACAGTGTCAACGTGTAATCAGCCTTGGAAATCACGATGTAACGTTCCCCGGCTTGCAAAGATAACGCTGCGGTTATCAGCGATATAGCGAGTATAATTCGGTTCATTGATAAGATAAGTCCTGTTTTGTATCTCGCTAAGTTAGCCTAAATTCGTATATTTGCGGTCAAAACAGAACTTATTTTATGATAAAATTAGAAGATTTAAAGAATATCGGTCGTCCTGTAAAAGTATTATTTGTGTGCCTCGGCAACATCTGCCGCTCTCCGGCCGCTGACGGCATAATGCAGTCGATTGTCAACAGCCACGGGGCATCGGCGCGTTGGGTCATCGACTCGGCCGGAACGGGGAACTACCATATCGGCGAACTTCCCGACAACCGAATGCGCATCCATGCACGGCGACGCGGTTACGAGCTGACTCACCGATGCCGACAGGTGAGGGAGAGCGATTTTGACGATTTCGACCTCATCATACCGATGGACGCCTCCAACGAACGCAATCTCCACCGTATTGCCCCGACCATCGAAGCGGAGGAGAAAATAATCCCCATGGCTCGGTTCATCGATGCGACATCCCGGTATGACCATGTGCCCGACCCCTATTATGAGGGGTCTGAAGGTTTTGAACTTGTCCTCGACCTCCTTGAAAACGGATGCAACCGTCTTTACAACCTCATCGAAAATCTATAAGAGCCTGTTCAAATAGTTAAATTTTTCACATATAAAAACACACACAAGCCACAGGATGTTATAGATGTGATAAGAATTTTCACACATAAACTATAACAACATGTGGCATAATCACATCGTACCGTTTTTTGTCGAGAATCCCAGTATGGCGATTTTTCTGACATTATTTCTCGGCTACCTTGTCGGCAAACTAAAATACAAGATGCTGACACTTGGCACTGTCACCAGTGTCCTCTTGGTGGGCGTAGTAATCGGAATCCTGTTTCCCGAGTTAAAAATCCAGCCACCGTTGAAGATGGTGTTTTTCCTCCTGTTCCTGTTCGCAATAGGCTACAGTGTAGGGCCGCAGTTCTTCCGAAGTTTCAAGAAGACAGGGTTACCACAGGTAATCTTTGCTGTCGTACTGTGTGTCGTCTGTCTCGCCGTCACATGGTTGTGCGCCAAAATAGCCGGATACAACGCCGGTGAGGCTGTCGGCCTATTTTCAGGCGCACAGACAATATCTGCCGTAATCGGTGTCGGACAACAGACAATCTCGGGACTCCATGTCGATGAATCGTCCAAACAGGCAATGGAGAATATAGTCCCCGTGATGTATGCCGTGACATACGTCTTCGGTACGGCCGGTTCGGCATGGATTATCGCGTTCATAGGCCCGCGTCTGATGGGCGGTTTTGCCAAATGCCGCCAGGACTGCCAGGACGAGGAGGCCCAGATGGGTGTCACACTTGTCGACCAACCGGGATATGCGTCATCGATGCGCGAAGTGTCGTTCCGTTGCTACAAGGTAACAAACGAGTGGTTCGACAACGGCAAGAAAGTGTCTGACTTCGAGTCATACGTCGCAGGACAAGGCCGTCGTCTTTTTGTAGACCGCATACGCCATAACGGCACTATTATAGACACCCCTTCGGCGGGACAGATAATCTATCCGGGTGATGAAGTCGTCTTGAGTGGCCGCCGTGACTACATAATAGGAGAAGAATCATGGATTGGCCCGGAGGCACAGGACGACACCCTGCTCACATTCGCCATAAGGGTTCAGCCTGTCATGGCCTCCGGAAAGGCTATCGACGGCAAGACGGTGAAAGACCTCCTGGCGATGCCATGCATGCACGGGGTCAGCATACGCCAAATCAAACGACAGCAATCACTTGACATCCCGGTACGTGAAAACACCGTCATAAACGGTGGCGACATGATTACGCTCGTAGGAATGCCTTACGACGTTGACACCGCCGCCAAAAGCATAGGCCGCGCGGCACGACAGACAACCGCCACCGATATAATATACGTATCGCTCGGCATACTCGTCGGCGGTGTAATTGGTGTCCTTGCCGTCAACGCCGGCAATATACCTATTTCGCTCACTACTTCGGGTGGCGCATTGATTATGGGACTTGTCTTCGGATGGTGGCACAGCAAACGCCCCGACTACGGACAGATTCCACCTGCAGCCACATGGATATTCCGCGAACTTGGACTTAACATGTTCATCGCGTGTGTCGGACTGCAATGCGGGCCACACTTTGTACAAGGATTTGAACAGGTCGGCTGGATGCTGTTCGGCTGGGGTGCGATAGCGACCGCCATACCGCTCATCATCGGCATCCTGCTTGCCCGTTACGTATTTAAATTCCGTCCCGGCACTGCCTTGGGATGTGTCGCCGGGGCACGCACCACCACGGCCGCCCTCGGTGCCGTCGAGGAGTCACTCCATTCCTCTGTTCCGGCCATGGGCTATGCAGTAACATACGCCGTCGGCAATACACTATTAATACTATTCGGAGTCGTGATGGTGATACTATTCGCCTGACCCCACCCAGTATATACTATTATGAATCTTCATAACGAATTATCATGGATAATCTAATCAACTCCCCCATCGACAAAGAGCTGTCGAAACTCTCGCCATTCGAACTTAAAGGCCGTATTATCGAGATGGCCAACGAAAAAGTCAAGAAAGCCGCCAATACACTACTCAACGCAGGCCGTGGCAACCCCAACTGGGTGGCCGCCGAATCCCGCAACGCATTCTTCGCCCTCGGCCAGTTTGCAATGAGTGAATGCAACAGGGACTTCAGTCTTCCCGAAGGTATCGCCGGTGTCCCGCAGAAAAATGGCATCGCCATGAGATTTGAAGCATGGATTAAAGAGCACGCCTCTACATCGGGAGTGGATTTCCTGCGCAGAGCCTACGAATACTGCCTCGAGGAACTCGCCGTCGACCCTGACTCTCTCATCGAGGAATGGGCCGGCGGAATCATCGGGCACAACTACCCCACCCCCCCGCGCATACTGACCTATACCGAGCAAATATGCCGTAAATATCTTGACTGGGCACTGGCAGCGGGTAATCCTCCAGCCGGGGTCACCTTCGACCTCTTTGCCGTCGAAGGCTCGACAGCCGGGATGTGTTATGCCTTTGACGTTCTGAAACAGAATTTCCTGTTGAACAAAGGGGACTCCATCGCCATAATGGTGCCTGTATTCACCCCTTACATCGAGATTCCGACACTATCGGAATTCAGCTATGACGTGCTCAATGTCAAGGCCGACACAATGAACGCCGATGGTCTGCACACATGGCAGTATGACCCCGCCGACATCGAGAAACTGAAGGACACCAAGTACAAGATGCTCTTTGTTGTCAATCCATCCAACCCACCGAGCTATGCAATAGACGGCCCGACCATCGAGGCAATCAAGGAGGTTGTGAAAGAGAATCCCAACCTGATGATTCTGTCAGATGACGTCTACGGGACCTTTGTCGAGGGGTATCGAAGCCTTGTATCGGAACTTCCATACAACACAATGTCATGCTACTCGTTCTCGAAATATTTCGGCGCGACAGGATGGCGCGTGGCAGTGACAGCCGTGGCACAGGACAATGTGTTTGACCGTCTCCTCGCTTCGCTCCCCGATGACAAGAAGACCCTCTTGAACACCCGTTACCAGTCCCTGACAATGGATGTCCCGGGACTTAAGTTCATTGACCGTATGGTAGCCGAAAGCCGTCTCATCGCGCTGAACCACACGGCAGGCCTGTCCACCCCGCAACAGGTCCAGATGTCGATGTTCGCCCTGTCATCCCTCATGGACAAAGACGAGGTCTATCACAAGCGCATGATTAAGATAATTCATGACCGCTATGACGCATTGTGGAAAAGTTTCGGATTCAAAATGCCGAACGACCCGCTCCGCGCCGATTATTATTCGGAAATCGACCTGCTTGTATGGGCCAAGAAATTATACGGACAGGAGTTTGCCGATTACATAGACAAGACCTATAACCCCTTGGCGGCAGTATTCCGCCTGGCATCCGAGACAGGTAGCGTGGTATTGAACGGTGACGGTTTCGACGGGCCTAAGTGGAGCATCCGCGTGAGTCTCGCAAACCTGAACGAGGAGGATTTCGTTCGTCTCGGTGCAAACATACGCACAATACTCAACCAGTTTGCCGACGAGTGGAAACAATCAAAAAGCAACGCATAAGGTCTCATTTATCCATAAACAGTCAAGGCATACCGTTTTCGGTATGCCTTGACTGTTATCTGACAAACTCAAATCCAATTTCGTTGACACGTCTCGCAACCGCCTCCGGGTCATGCTCGCCATCGACGGTGGCTGTGCCGTTGGCGAGGTCAACGCTGACCGACTTCACGCCGGGTATCGCCGAAAGATTCTTCTCAACGGTCATCTTGCAATGGGGGCAACTCATCCCCTTGATGTGATATTCTTTAGTCATTTCAGTTATTTTTATAGGTTTCTTTTTCAATATCGGCAGTAGGAACGCCACGGCAAGAAGCATGACAAGCAACGCCGAGCATGCCGTGTCAAACAACGAGAACTCCTGATGACACATCACCTTGTGACCTCCTGCCAGCGGCAACACGAACCAATCGCGTGGAAGCAGATAATCAACCATGAGACCGAATGCGACAGCACCAACGATTATCGACGCAAGATAAATCATCGCATTGCGTCTCCCCATCGTCTTGCCGACAACGGCTATGGACGCGAAATTAGCGGCGGGGCCGGCCATCAACAACACCAATGCCGTGCCGGGGGAAAGACCTTTGAGCATCAGCGACATCGCAATGGGAATCGAACCGGTGGCGCACACATACATGGGCACGGACACCGCCACGACAGCCAACATGGCCACCAACGGATAACGGTTTAGCGACACAAAGACCGACTCCGGGACAAAGACCGTTATCAATGTAGCGATTACAAGTCCGATGACAAGCCATTTGCCTATGCTCTGAACCATGTTATAAAAACCGTACACCAAGGCATCCTTGGCTTTTTTCACCAGTCCACGCCTTGGGGACACCTCATCAATCGGACACGTGGCGTCAACACATTCATCGGCTTCCCTCTCGGCCGCACCTACCGCACATCCACCCGCCACAGCCGTAACGAGCGCGGCAACAGGACGGACAACAGCCATCGCCGGCCCGAGCATCGACCAGGTCGCCGCGATTGAATCGACCCCGGTCTGCGGGGTCGCGATTAAAAACGACGAAGATGCGGCCCGTGACGCACCGTTACGGCGCATAGACACCGCCGTGGGGAGAACCCCGCATGAACACAGTGGCAATGGGACACCGAACAACGCAGCCTTGACCACCGAACGCCATCCTGTCCCTGACAGATGACGGCTCATAATCCGCGAGGGGACAAACGAATAAAGTATACCCGCAATCAGGAAGCCTAACAGGATGTAAGGCGACATCTGATTGAGCATGTAAAGAAAGGTGCGTATCAATTCCATGATGCAAAATTACGAACCACGGCACAGACACACGTTACACAATTTGCAGAAAATGTTATATCTTGTCGAGCGGACAACGCCCGGGCGCGAGAGCCTTGTATTCGCTCGCCGTCATCCCGGTCTCGTCCTTGAAACGCCGGGAAAGATGGGCGACCGACGAGAAGCCGGTACGCCATGCGATTTCCGACAATGTCAGTTCTCCATAATCAAGCAACTCCTTGACATACTCGATTCTATGCGTCATCAGATACCGTTCCATGGTACGCCCCTCGACTGTCGAGAACACACGTGAGACCGACTTATAATCGTCGAACTCCCGCGCCACAGCGACCGAAAGTTTAATATTGTCACCACCTCCATCGCGGGCAAGACGAGTGAGGAATATCTTGACACGCTCGACCATGCTGATGTCATCGTCCTCAATAAGTTCAAACCCGACATTTCTCAATTCCTTGTCGATGCGCCGGGACATCTCCACAGAGACATCCCCGGCTATGACAACGTACCCAAGCCCCACATCGATGACATCGAGTCCGAGGTCATTAAAAATGTGTGTGACCGTCATAACACAACGGTCACACACCATATTCCTTATGTCAAACCGCCTATTTGTTGGCGCGTTTGCGTTCAAGTTCATCAAGAATTATTTTGCGCAGTCGTATATGGTTAGGGGTCACCTCGACATACTCATCCTCCTTGATATATTCCAACGCCTCCTCAAGGGAGAACACGACAGGGGGGACAATACGCGCCTTGTCATCAGCACCCGAAGCTCGCATGTTGGTAAGTTTCTTGGACTTGGTGACATTCACGACTATATCGTTCTCCTTGGCGTTCTCACCGACCACCTGGCCTGCATAAACCTCCTCCTGGGGGAAGATGAAGAAGCGTCCGCGGTCCTGCAGTTTGTCAATCGCGTAAGCGTAGGCCGTACCGGCCTCCATAGCGATTAGCGAGCCATTGGTGCGACGCTCTATGTCACCCTTCCATGGCTGATATTCATGGAATCGGTGTGCCATGATAGCCTCCCCGGCCGATGCCGTCAGAACATTGTTACGCAATCCTATGATGCCACGCGAGGGAATGTAGAACTCCATGTGCACACGTCCGTCCTGCGCCTCCATCGACACCATCTCGCCCTTGCGGCGCGTAACCATATCAATGATTTTGCTTGAGTATTCCTCGGTGACATTGATTGTCAGCAACTCGACAGGTTCACATTTCTGCCCGTCGATTTCCTTTACAATAACCTGTGGTTGGCCCACCTGAAGCTCATACCCCTCACGGCGCATAGTCTCGATGAGGACTGACAGATGGAGCACACCGCGCCCGAACACCGTCCAGACATCCTCATGGTCAGCCTTAGTCACCCGCAACGCGAGATTGCGGTCAAGTTCCTTGGTAAGACGCTCCCCGATGTGACGCGAAGTCACATATTTACCGTCACGTCCGAAGAAAGGACTGTCGTTTATGGTGAACGTCATCGACATCGTAGGTTCGTCAATGGCTATGCGAGGCAGTGGTTCAGGGTTATTTAAGTCAGCCACCGTGTCACCGATTTCAAATCCCTCTATACCGACTAGAGCGCATATATCGCCGCTGCTTACACTCTGCACTTTTTTACGTCCCATTCCCTCGAACACGTGCAGTTCCTTGATGCGCTGTCTCACCGTCGAACCATCCTTCTTGCAGAGGGCGATATCCATCCCCTCACGCAATTCACCGCGATGCACGCGACCTATGGCGATACGGCCAACGTAGCTTGAGAAATCAAGCGATGTAATCAACATCTGTGGGTCGCCTTCAAGGGTCTTGGGTTCAGGGATATATTCTATTATGGCATCGAGAAGCGGTAGGATATTGTCGGTAGGCTTGTTCCAGTCGGTAGACATCCACCCCTGCTTTGCCGAACCATATATTGTCGGGAAATCAAGCTGTTCCTCGGTGGCGTCAAGGCTGCACATCAGGTCAAACACCATCTCCTGCACCTCATCGGGACGGCAATTGGGTTTATCGACCTTGTTAATGACAACCACAGGCTTCAATCCCATCTCGATGGCCTTCTGCAACACGAAACGAGTCTGGGGCATAGGCCCTTCGAATGCGTCCACCAGCAACAGGCAGCCATCGGCCATGTTTAGCACACGCTCCACTTCCCCGCCGAAATCAGCGTGCCCCGGAGTGTCGATTATATTGATTTTATATCCGTTGTAGTCAATGGAAACGTTCTTTGAGAGGATGGTGATACCGCGCTCGCGCTCAAGGTCGTTATTGTCAAGGATAAGCTCCCCTGCCTCCTGGTTGTCACGGAACAGATGCCCCGCCAACAACATTTTGTCAACCACTGTCGTCTTGCCATGGTCCACATGTGCGATAATGGCAATGTTACGTATTTTCTGCATAAACGATTGTATTTTCAGGGCGCAAAGTTACGTCTTTTTTCGCAAATATGAGTACCTTTGCGCGTTCAATTTAGCATATCACCACATGAGCATCACGATATTGGGCATAGAGTCATCATGCGATGATACTTCGGCGGCCGTCATACGTGACGAAATCCTGTTAAGCAACGTAATAGCGAGTCAAGGGGTGCATGCCGAATACGGCGGTGTCGTCCCTGAACTCGCATCGCGCGCCCACCAGCAGAACATAGTCCCCGTCATTGACACGGCGTTGAAACGCGCCGGGGTTGACCGACACGAACTGTCGGCCATCGCGTTCACCCGCGGGCCGGGCCTGTTGGGCTCTCTTTTGGTTGGCACATCGTTCGCCAAGGGATTGTCGCTTGCCCTGAGATGCCCCATCGTGGACGTGAACCATCTTCACGCCCATGTCCTAAGCCATTTCATCAAGCGCACCCCCGATGACCGCGTACCGCAATATCCATTCCTGTGCCTCCTCATCTCGGGTGGCAACAGCCAGCTTGTGCTTGTCAAGGATTACAATAACATGGAAATACTCGGACGCACAATCGACGATGCCGCCGGCGAAGCGTTCGACAAATGCGCCAAAGTCATGGGACTCCCATATCCGGGCGGCCCTCACATCGACCGCCTTGCCGCCGAGGGCGACGCGACACGGTTCAAGTTCGCCAAACCCCACATCGCCGGACTCGATTACAGTTTCAGCGGCCTTAAGACATCGTTCCTATACACCTTACGTGACATGAAAAAAGTCGATTCCGACTTTATCACAAACAATATCGCCGACCTCGCGGCATCGTTACAGAAAACCATCATCGACATACTGCTCGACAAACTCGACAAAGCCGTGCGCCAAACAGGGGTGAAGACTGTGGCGATAGGCGGAGGGGTGTCAGCCAATTCAGGGGTAAGAAACGCCGTCCAACAATATTGCGACACGCACGGATTGACAGCGTTCATCCCTGAACGTTCATTCACAACCGACAACGCCGCAATGGTGGCAATCGCGGGATATTACAAATACCTCGACAAAAATTTCTGCCGGTATGATGAGACCCCGTATGCACGGGTGATGGTTTAATTAGGAATGTGGAATGAGGAATTAATAATCAGGAATGGAAGTCACTGTTATTTCAATAGGCGATGAGCTGCTTGTGGGACAGGTCATCAACACCCTCGCCGCCGACATGGCGAGAATACTCGACACCCGCGGTTGGGAAATCCAACGCGTGCTGACCGTGGGGGACACCGAGGAGGCAATCACCAAAGCCGTCAAAGATGCGCTCGCGACAACTAAGGTTGTCATAACCACGGGAGGACTTGGTCCTACACGTGACGACATAACCAAGAAGGTGCTGTGTGACATATTCGGCGGAAAGCTCGTCGAAGACCCGGCAACGCTCGAGAATGTAAAGGACATAGTATCACGCCGCGGATTCCGCCTTAACGGACTGACCGCGGCGCAGGCCCTCGTACCGTCATCATGCCGGGTGATACAGAACCGCGTGGGAACAGCCCCGATAATGTGGTTTGAACGCGACGGCCACACCCTCGTCGCAATGCCGGGCGTACCGTTCGAGACAACCGAGATGTTGAAACGCGAAGTGTTCCCCAAATTGCTTGAACACTATCCATCAGACATTTCCACCGCTCGCGCCACATTGATTGTCACAGGATACACCGAGTCAGGACTCGCCGAGTACATCGCGAAGTGGGAGGACTCATTACCCGCACACCTGCATCTCGCCTATCTGCCACGCCCGGGACTTGTCAGGCTTAGAATCGATGGCCATCATCCCGACAGTTCATTCATCGACAGGGAGGTCAGACAGTACGCCGACTCACTACAGTCGCTGCTCGGCAACGCCGTTGTCGCAAAGGACGACCTCACCCCCGCCGAAATCCTGCTCAACATCTGTCGGGGCAAAGGTCTCTCACTCACGACCGCCGAAAGCTGCACCGGGGGCAACATCGCGCATGAATTGACAATGGTGGCGGGATGCTCCGACGTATTCAACGGAGGCGTGGTCGCCTACAGCAACAACGTGAAAAAGAACCTGCTCGGTGTCAAGGCAGAGTCACTTGAACAACACGGTGCGGTGAGCATCCCCGTTGTAGAACAGATGGCACAGGGCGCATGCCATGCGACAAAGGCCGATGTTGCAGTCGCTACATCGGGAATCGCAGGGCCTGGAGGAGCGACACCGGGCAAACCGGTGGGGACTGTGTGCATCGCGGTCGCCACACCGCGTGGCGTCATATCCTCGACCGAACATTTCCCGGGCAACCGCAGCCGTGTAATCGACGCCGCCACAATCAAGGCTTTAACAATGGCAATCACCGCTTTAAACAGCGAGGGAGATTGTTAAAGAATCGTAAAAAGATTTGTCCATCACGAAAAAATTTCGTTACTTTGCACTCGCTTTGTGGCTCATCCTGTAAAATGGCGTTGAAAGATGCGCTTCGCCGTGATATGAGAACTGAGATGGCGGCCACCTAAGCCACCCCTTTTTAATATTAACAACATTAGAGATAATAACAACAGCCATGTCAAAAGTTTGTCAAATCACAGGCAAGAAAGCGATGGTTGGCAACAACGTATCGCACTCTAAGCGTCGCACCAAGCGTCGGTTCAACGTCAACCTTTTCTCAAAGAAATTCTACTGGGTTGAACAGGACATGTGGATTACCCTCACCCTCTCGGCCAACGGTCTCCGCATCATCAACAAGAAAGGCCTCGACGCTGCCATCAAGGAAGCCGCAGCCAAAGGTTATCTAACTCAAATCAAAACAATAGCATAATATAAAGAAAGATGGCAAAGAAAGCAAAAGGAAACCGCGTACAGGTCATCTTGGAATGTACCGAACACAAGGCAAGCGGCATGCCCGGGACTTCGCGTTATATCACGACCAAGAACCGCAAGAACACCACCGAGCGCCTTGAACTCAAGAAATACAATCCTATCCTCAAGAGAGTCACTGTCCACAAAGAAATAAAATAATCTAAGATATGGCAAAGAAAACCGTCGCCTCACTTCAGAAAGGTGAAGGCCGCACCTACAGCAAGGTTATAAAGGTTGTAAAATCGGCCAAGACCGGTGCTTACACCTTCCAGGAACAAATGGTTCCCAACGACGCCGTAAAGGATGTTTTGAAATAACCCGTAGACGTTTCTTAACGTATACGCAGGATATAAAAAGCGTGTCGCCTGATTTTTTTCAGGCGACACGCTTTTATCCATACATGGTTGCGACACCTTGAAAATTGACCGACCATTATTTTCAACTCACGATATAAAATCGTAACTTTGTGGCAGGAAGCGCACGACACGTTTCACGTGCCACCTATATACCATTATACCATGATTTCATCCATTAACAAAATCAATAAATGAATAACTTTAAACTAATCGCTATCTCTGTCACGGCCATTATCGGCTCAATGTCAATGTACGGTGCAGGAAACGACTGGGAGAACCCTGAAAAATTTGCCGACGGGAGAGAATACCCCAGGGCGACAGCGTTCCCATACGCCACCACCGACGAGGCTCTCAAAAACGACTTCAAATCGTCACCCTATTATGAAAGCCTGAACGGCAAATGGAAATTCAATTTCGCAGCAAAGCCCACCGACCGTCCCGCCGATTTCTACAAGACCGGGTATGACACATCTTCCTGGAAAGAAATCACCGTGCCATCCAACTGGGAGATGCAAGGATATGGCATACCAATTTACACCAACACCACATATCCCTTCCCTGCCAATCCTCCTTACATACCGCATAACGACAATCCCGTCGGAAGTTACAAACGCTCATTCGACATCCCCGCCGACTGGGCGGGACGTCAGGTATTCCTTCACTTTGACGGAAGCACCGCCGGAATGTATGTATGGGTCAACGGACAGAAAGTCGGTTACGTACAGAGCACAAAGAACCCGTCAGAATTCAATATCACCAGATTTGTCAAACCGGGCAAGAACCAGCTTGCATGCGAGGTCTACAGATGGACCGACGGCTCCTATCTCGAGGACCAGGATTTCTGGCGTCTGTCCGGAATAGACCGCGATGTCTATCTTTACTCGACCGCCGACAACAGCATATCCGACTTCTTTGCCAAAGCAGGACTTGACAAAAATTATCGCAACGGCGTCCTTGACGTGGATGTAAAATTGCAGAATTATACCGACAAGGCCTCCCGTGTCAAACTCACAATGGAACTATATGACGCCAAAGGCAAAAAAATACTTTCCAAGACAACGCCTTTGGTGATGAATGCCGACGCGTCATCGGATGCGAACATGTCGGCCACGGTTAAAAATGTCAACAAATGGAGCGCGGAGACCCCTTACCTCTACAGCCTTGTCCTGACGCTTTCCGACAATAACGGGAAGACAATCGAGGCAACCTCGGCACGCATCGGATTCCGTTCTGTCGAAATCAAGAACGCGCAATTACTTGTCAACGGGAAGCCTGTGGAGATACATGGCGTTGACCTCCACGAGCACGATGCCGTCACGGGACACGTCGTAGACCGCGAGACAATGATGAAGGACATCCGCACCATGAAGCAGCACAACATCAACGCCGTTCGCACCAGCCACTACCCCCAGTCACCGATGTGGTATGACCTTTGCGACCAATATGGCCTGTACATTGTCGACGAGGCCAACATAGAGTCACACGGACTCGGTTACTGGCACAACTCCAACTTTGTCAAGGAAACCAACCCATCCCATGTGCCGGCATGGAAGGAGTCAATACTTGACCGCCACAAGACAATGGTCGAGAGAGACAAAAACCACCCCTGCGTCATAACCTGGAGTCTTGGCAACGAGAGCGACAACGGGCCCAACTTCGAGGACGGGTATGACTGGATAAAAAACCGTGACAACACGCGCCCCGTACAGTTTGAACAGGCCGGACAGAACGGACGCAACACCGACATCGTCTGCCCGATGTACGCCAGCATCGACCACATGAAAAAATACGCCTCACGCAAAGACGTGACAAAACCTTATATCCTGTGCGAGTATGCTCACGCGATGGGCAACAGCACCGGCAACTTCCAGGAATATTTCGACATCATACGCTCAAGCCCTCACATGCAGGGCGGCTTCATCTGGGACTGGGTAGACCAAGGCATCCTCACCAAAGACGAGAACGGTAAGGAATACTGGGCATACGGCGGTGATTTCGGCGCGACGATGTATCACCACGATGAGAATTTCTGTATCAACGGCCTTGTACAACCCGACCGCACCCCTCATCCGGGCCTCGCCGAGGTAAAGAAGGTTTATCAGGATTTACGATTCTCTCCCAAGGATGTCACCAAGGGCGAATTTAACATCGAGAACCATTTCTTCTACAACAATGTCAAGGACTATGATGTAAAATGGGAACTGCTGCAGAACGGTCGTAAAATAGCCGACGGAGACATGGGTGTCCTCGATATCCCCGCCGGGACAACCAAGACCGTCAAGGCCAAACTCCCGGAGGTCAACCTAAATGACGGCAACGAATACTTCCTTTCAGTCTACGCCTATACCCGCAAAGGTGACGACATCATTCCGGCGGGACATGAAATCGCACGCGAGCAATTCGCATTGAAAACAATCGACACCCCCGTCATTATCATGACAGCCGGTTCGCCGACCTATAAAGAAGGTAAACGCAACACTCTATCAATCGACTGTGACAACAATATAAACGTCACATTTGACCTCAAGAGCGGTCGAATCCGCACCTACAGCATCGATGGACACCGTCTTATCAAATACGGCCCTGAGGCATCGTTCTGGCGCGCACCGACCGACAACGACCGTGGCGCAGGATTCCACCGCACATCCAATGCATGGCGTTGCGCCGCCGACAACATGCGTCTTGACACTATCATAGTGACTCCTCACGACTCCGACCTCGAAATCAAGTCACGTTACCGCATGACCGATGTCCAGTCAAAATATGAGACAATCTACCGAATATACAAGAACGGCGAGATACACGTGATTGCCGACTGGATTGCCGACAAGGGCGCAAATGTTCCTGAATTGCCACGGTTCGGGATGATGATGACACTCGACGGCTCGCTTGACAGCTTCTCATGGTATGGCCGCGGACCGGGTGAAAACTATTCCGACCGCAACACCGCATCATTTATGGGTGTCTACGACGCCAAAGTGGCCGACCAGTACTATCCTTACATCTATCCGCAGGAATCAGGCAACAAGACAGATGTACGCTGGGCATCCCTGACCGACGCCACTGGATTCGGGATAAAGGTCACCGGCACAGAGCCACTGAACGTCAGCGCACTCGATGTCACCCCACGAGACCTTGATTCCGGCATCAACAAGCATCAGATGCACAACAGCGATGTCATCCACAGCACCGACAACGTGTATCTCAACATCGACCTCGCACAGCGCGGGCTCGGCGGCGACAACAGCTGGGGCGCACAACCCCATTCGCCTTACCGTCTCAAGAAAAAGGCCTATAGCTACAGTTATATCATATCACCCATTATCCCTCAAAAACGATGAAACCAACCATATCTCGTGTATTCATCGCATGCGTCGCACTGACAATCGCATTTTTACCGACGTATGCAGCGAAGACATCCAAAAAAGCCACCACCCCGGCAATCGTGCAGGGAACGGTGTGGAACGACACCGATGGCAACCCCATCAATGCCCATGGCGGTGGAATCCTGTATCACAACGGTAAATATTATTGGTATGGCGAATACAAAAAGGGCAAAACCATCCTACCCGACTGGGCGACATGGGAATGTTACCGCACCGATGTCACCGGTGTCAGCTGTTACTCGTCACCCGACATGGTGAACTGGACATTCGAGGGCATTGTGCTCCCGGCCGTCAAGGATGACAAATCCCATGACCTGCATCCCTCCAAGGTGCTCGAACGCCCCAAGGTGGTATATAACGCCAAGACAGGGAAATTTGTGATGTGGGCGCATGTCGAGAGTGCCAACTACGGCAAAGCCGCCGCAGGCGTGGCTGTCAGCGATTCGCCGACAGGGCCATTCAAATACCTCGGTTCATTCCGTCCCAACAACGCTATGAGCCGTGACCAGACCGTATTTGTCGACGATGACGGCAAGGCGTATCAGTTTGCTTCGTCCGAAAACAATCAGACGTTATATATCAACGAACTGACCGACGATTATCTAAGACCCACGGGACGTTTCACCCGAAACTTCATCGGGGCGAGCCGCGAGGCCCCTGCCGTGTTCAAGCATGACGGTAAATATTACATGCTCTCATCGGGATGCACCGGCTGGGACCCAAACAAAGCGGAACTGGCGGTAGCCGACTCAATCATGGGACAATGGCGTGTCATAGGAGACCCCTGCACAGGGACTGACGCCGACAAGACATTCTACGCACAAAGCACCTACGTACAATCCGTCCATGGCAAAAAAGACCTTTACATCGCAATGTTTGACCGTTGGAACAAGAAAGACCTTGAAAATTCACGCTATGTGTGGCTGCCGATGTCATTCAAGGACGGTAAAATCACTATCCCTTGGCGTGAGTCATGGACTATGGAGGAGTTTGAGAACCAACCCCGGTTCGAGGCCGGTGACGGGACATTCCTGCTTGACGGAAAGCCATTCATCGTGAAAGCCGCCGAACTGCATTACCCACGCATTCCGCGTCCTTACTGGGAACAGCGCATCAAGATGTGCAAAGCCTTGGGGATGAATGCAGTGTGCCTCTATGTATTCTGGAACGCACATGAGTCCAAGCCTGACTCATTCAACTTCGAGGGACAGAACGACCTGCGCGAATTCATCAAACTGTGCGATAAGAACGACATGAAGGTCATATTGCGCCCCGGTCCATACGTGTGCGCCGAATGGGAAATGGGAGGACTACCCTGGTGGCTGTTAAAGAAAAAGGACATCAGGTTACGCGAGAACGACCCCTACTTCCTTGAACGTGTCGACAAATTCCAGAAAGCCGTCGCCGACCAGGTAAGCGACCTGACAATCGCCAACGGCGGCCCGATTATAATGGTGCAGGTCGAGAACGAATACGGCTCTTACGGCGAGGACAAGAAATATGTCGGAAACATCCGTGACATGCTCCGCAAGAATTTCGGCAAAGATGTGACCCTGTTCCAGTGTGACTGGTCGTCCAACTTCACAAAGAACGGACTACATGACCTTATATGGACAATGAATTTCGGCACAGGAGCCAATATCGACCAGCAGTTTGCAAAACTGAAGAAACTGCGTCCTAACAGCCCGCTGATGTGTTCCGAGTTTTGGAGCGGATGGTTCGATAAATGGGGGGCAAACCACGAGACACGTCCCGCCGCCGACATGATAGCCGGAATGGACGAAATGCTCTCAAAAGGCATATCTTTCTCTCTTTACATGACCCACGGCGGAACCAACTGGGGACACTGGGCAGGGGCAAATTCACCGGGATTCGCCCCTGATGTGACATCCTACGACTACGATGCACCTATCAGCGAATCAGGTCAGGTGACACCGAAATACCTTGAATTGCGCAAGATGTTCGCCAAATATATGGACGGGGAAAAACAAGACCCGATACCCGCGACCATAAAACCAATTGCAATCAAGGAGTTCCGTTTCACCGAGGTCGCCCCCCTGTTTGACAACCTACCGGCAGCGAAGAAAGACCGCGACATCAAGACAATGGAGGAGTATGACCAGGGATTCGGCTCAATCATGTACAGCACCACGCTACCCGGGCTGAACAAACCGGCATTGCTGACCGTGAATGACCCGCACGACTATGCCCAGATATTCATCAATGGCAAATATATAGGCAAACTCGACCGCCGCAACGGCGAGAAACAACTCAAAATTCCGGCATGTCCCAAGGGTGCACGTCTTGACATCCTTGTAGAGGCCATGGGTCGTATAAACTTCGGACGCGCCATAAAGGACTTCAAGGGCATCACCGACAATGTACAGCTCACGACCGACATCGACGGACACGCGTTCACCTGCGACCTGAAAGATTGGAAAGTCGTGAACATCGAGGATGAATATGACACCTACAAGGCGATGAAATTCCGCCCGCTCACCCCGGCTGACACCGTTGACGGCCGTGGAGTCAGAGGTGTCTACCGAGCCACTTTCACCCTCAACAAGCCGAGCGACACATTCCTCAACTTCGAGACATGGGGTAAGGGACTTGTCTACGTCAACGGTCATCCCATGGGACGCATCTGGGAAATCGGCCCGCAACAGACACTCTATATGCCTGGGTGCTGGCTCAAAAAGGGAGAGAACGAGGTACTCGTGTTTGACATCATCGGCCCGCGCGATGCCAAAAGCGAAGGCCTGAAAGAGCCGAAACTCGACCAACTGCTCGTACAGAAACCGTTGACCCACCGTCTTAAAGGACAGGAACTTAACCTCAAAGGTGAGAAGCCGGCCGTTGTCGGTAGCTTTGCCCCCGGTAACGGGTGGCAGGAGGTGACCTTTGACACCCCTGTTAAAGGCCGGTATGTGTGCCTCGAGGCTTTAAGTTCAATCGACGGCAAGGACCGCTCATGTGTCGCTGAACTATATTTACTTGATGACAAGGGGCAGCGACTGTCACGTGAACCATGGACTGTGATGTATGCCGACAGCGAGGATGTCCGCAAGACCAACCGCTCGGCCGACAAGACCTTCGACCTTCAGGAATCGACATTCTGGAGCACAGTCCCCGGTACACCCTACCCCCATGCCGTAGTCATTGACCTCGGCGGTGAACACAACATCAGCGCATTGCAATATCTGCCCCGCATGGAAGCCGAGGTCCCCGGCGGCATCAAGGATTTCAAAGTCTACGTGAAATCGACTCCCTTCAAATTCTGACAGCAAGAGGATGTTACAGAACTTCCGAAAAATGGTTGGGAACTTGTTGTTAATGGATTGTGAAACAATCCTTTTGAATAGCCGAGGGTTGAGCAAGGCTCAACCCTCGGAAAGAAGTATAAGGGATAAATGTTTCTGAAAGAATCATTTATGATAATGAATCTTTCAGATTCAAACCAATATTTTGTCTCCCCACCGTGGGTCTCGCCTGACGGCTCGGCCCACGGCTATTCAAAATGATTGCTTCGCAATCCTATTCGGACTACGTTATGCAATACTCTCGCCGGTTATGTCATCGTTGACTCTCAACGTATTGCGGTGCTGCAGTAGCAGCACCCTACCAATTTCATGCAATTCATCAAACACTCTTAAGTGAACGGCATTGGGACGCGCCCGTTGGCGCGTCCCTTCGATTTCGCATTAAGTTTCAATTTTGCAACAACCCTGCGTTAAACGGTCTGCACCGTATCATATATTACACAATCGTTCAACTAATTTGATGTTTCGCAGCACATTCAATTACCACGTCGAGAATAATCATTACTTTTGCATAATTTGTAAACGACAGAATAATGGGAAAGGAAATCCAGTTTATTCTCTATAATCTCCCCGATGGTAGCGGAACAGTTCAGGCATACGTTCAGGACGAAACCATTTGGCTCACGCAAAAAGCGATGGCTGAACTATTCGGCGTTGAAGTAAACACTATAAACTATCACCTCAAAGAGATTTACGCAAGCAAGGAATTAGTCGAAAGGACAACTATTCGAAAAATTCGAATAGTTCAACAGGAGGGTAATCGCCAAGTGGAACGCGAGCGTATCTTATACAATCTTGACGCTATAATCAGTGTTGGCTATCGCGTCAACTCCCGACGAGCCACCTACTTCCGCCAATGGGCGACCAAGATACTCAACGAGTTTATCCGCAAAGGATTCGTGCTTGATGACAACCGTCTTAAACAAGGCAACACGGTTTTCGGGGTTGACTATTTCCGAGAGCTTTTGGAGCGTGTCCGCTCCATCCGTGCGAGTGAACGGCGGATATGGCAACAAATAACGGACATATATGCCGAATGCAGCATTGACTACGACAGGTTGGCTTCGACCACAAAAGAATTCTACGCAATGGTGCAGAACCGCTTTCACTATGCCATCACCGGGCAGACTGCCGCCGAAATCATCTACAACAGCGCCGACCACACCAAACCCCACATGGGGTTGACGACGTGGAAATATGCGCCTGACGGACGTGTGCTGAAATCCGACGTTTCCATTGCCAAAAACTATCTCGACCAAAAGCAGATACGCCAACTTGAACGCACCGTGACCGCCTATTTTGACTATATCGAGGGACAAATCGAACGCCAAAGCGCATTCACGATGGAAGAATTTGCTGCAAGCGTCAACAAATTTCTCACATTCAACGACTATCGCATTCTCCCTAACCGAGGCAGCATCTCCGCATCCCAAGCCAAAGCTAAGGCCGAGGTCGAATACGACATTTTCAACCGCACCCAACAGATTGACTCCGATTTCGATAAAGAAATCCGGGGAATGTTAGACAAATGAACTTGTAGGCCTACCTGAAGACCATCGACAACCCGACGATGACGACCGTCCAGTTCCGTCCATTATAGTTCGTCACGAATATACGACACAAAAAAAGCCGCCCGGATTGGAAGCGGCCATAAAAGACTAAATACTTTTTTAATTGCCAACTTTTCGAACAATCATCATAAAATCATGAAAACTGAACTGACCCCTAAAAGTTATTTGTCTAACTTTTAGGGGTCAGTTCACTTATTAAACAGCCTCTCTATGGGGAAAGACAGAATGTTTTACATTATGAACCTAATGAATCACATACACCGTCGTATACTTTATCAACGACGTATCCAACACCTGCTCTTGTTAACCATTTTGGAATCATTGTATATCCCTGAATAACGGAGACAATACCTTCTCGCAAAGCAGCTTTAGCAACCGTCTTTACGACAGTATTACCACACATTATGTCATATAGGTTATCAGATTTTACAACTTTAATCTGAACAGATTGTCGTGTGTTGTCATTTTCAATAACGGAAACGTTCCCATAAGTAGTGATGTACACTCCCGGTGTAATTTCCGTCCTATTTTGTGCCGAGATACTTTGAGCACAAACCATGGCTATAATTGCCATAATCATTACTAATATCTTTTTCATCTTCATAAGTAATCACATGCTTGTTGATAATACCATCATCGCGGATAGTATTTTCTTAATATTAAAAACTAATTATTTTGACCCTCTTCCGTTACATGACAAGCACTCCTTTCTAACTGAACCTGTGCCATTGCAGTAAGCGCACTGCTCGTCGACATAGACTTTTCCAGTACCGTCACACCTTGAACATTTTATCTTTTGACCGCTGTTATTTTTGATGTACCCCTCACCCCAACATTTTTCACAATCGCGAATGTGTTGTACACGACCTCTATTGCAGTAGGGGCATGCCTTTGTCAGGTTTGGTTCATAGCCAGTTCCACCACATCTTTGACAAGGGTCGCTCGATGAATCGTTTGTGTGTGCACTCAAATTAAGAGTTACGGCACATAAAGCCGAACAGATTAAAGCAATGTAAAAGAATTTTTTCATAAAGCAATGCATAATTAGTTTTGTCTTACAGTCCCATCGACCATTATAAAATAAAAGGGGCGTGGACTGCTATGCCACGCCTTAGTGAACAGGTGGTAGGAATACCTATATAGACAGATGTGGAAATAACAGCTCCACGCCTTATGACGTGGAGACAATTATGACCTTCTCTTGTCTATTGTGAAATAAGTTTCCTACGCTTCGTTCACTCAAGCAGAAGACATAACGCCTCTTGTTAACATTACGATGAATCAGATTTCTCTAATTCGCCGTAAAATTACGAATAAAATTTTCAACCGCAAATTTTTTAAATATGTTTTCCAGGGCATTTTGCATTTTAGGACGATATGTCGTAAATTTGCGTCCTAAATGAGAGTTAGACAGGGTATTCAACGACTTATCGCGACATTGCTGGTCGCAATTTTCGCAATGTATTATTGCGAATCCACCCTGTTTGTCCACACCCATCAATATCTCGGCGGCACTGTCACCCACTCACACCCGTTCCTACCGGGCGGGCATCACAGCCACTCAGCCACCGAATTCCAGACAATACACACGCTCGCACAAACCACGCTTGACGAGCCGACAGTAGCATACCATCAACTTGTAACACTGTCATTAATCGCAATCCTAACGTATGCCGTCATTGTGAAAATGCCGGCTAACCGTCCACTGTCTATATCGCTCCGCGCTCCGCCCTACATCGCGGCATAACCGGCTCAACAACATCATTAGACAGGATTCACTCAAAAAAATCAACAATGAAACTAAAAACCATCATATCGGTGGCGGCATTTGTCATGTCGTCACTAATCAGCATACATTCACAACAATTAAGTGATGCAAACATAATCGGGCATGTCATAGAGAAAGGCACGGGTGAACATCTTCCGGGATTCACCATACTCCTTTCAGGAACTTCACTCGGAGCCAAGACCGATGCGTCAGGCCACTATTCACTGACAAACATAAAACCGGGGAAATACACTATCGAGGCATCATGCATAGGATATGTGCCACAGAAACGCGACATCACTGTCGTCGCCCATCAGACCCTCGAGGTGAATTTCGAAGCCACACCCGACGCGTTCATGCTCGAACAGGTCGTTGTCACGGGCAACAAGAGCGAGGTAAAACGCCGCAACAGTTCGTCTCTAATCAGCGTCACAAGCGCACCGATGTTTGACATCGTCGGGGCGAGTTGCCTCGCCGACGGGCTGTGCTTCCAACCGGGCGTCAGGGTCGAGAACGACTGTCAGAACTGCGGATTCACCCAGGTCAGAATCAACGGCCTTGACGGCCATTACTCCCAGATACTGATGAACTCTCGCCCAGTGTTCTCGGCACTTACAGGGGTATATGGCCTTGAACAGATTCCGGCAAACATGATTGAGCGTGTCGAGGTGATGCGCGGAGGCGGCTCGGCCCTATTCGGCTCGTCAGCCATAGGCGGGACTATCAACATTATCACCAAAGACCCGGTCGAAAATGCAGCGGAGGCTTCCCATACCCTCACATCCATCGGTGTCAGCGGTGCGTTGGAGAACAACACCACCGTTAATGCCTCGGTTGTCAACGACAACAACCGCATAGG
Source organism: uncultured Muribaculaceae bacterium (assembly GCA_947628305.1). Classification (GTDB taxonomy): domain Bacteria; phylum Bacteroidota; class Bacteroidia; order Bacteroidales; family Muribaculaceae; genus HGM05190. The sequence continues at coordinate 59,132 of CANQZG010000020.1, forward strand.
CCTGTTCGTATTCGGGCAGAACCGCGTTCGCGATGGATATGACCACGACGGTGACGGCTTTACTGAAATCCCACAGCTTAAAACGCAGACTCTCGGTTTCCGCTCGTTCATGCGTCTATCCGACTTCTCCAAGCTCACAGCCGAATATCACGGCACGCACGAGTACCGTCGTGGCGGCGACAATCTTGACAACCCGCCCCATAACGCCATGGTCGCCGAACAGACCGACCATAATATCCATGCCGTCGACATCTCGTCAGAGATATGGACTCCGGGATATGTCAACCGATACATAATGTATGCCTCGATGCAGAACACCAAGCGTTCAAGCTATTACGGCAGCGAGAAAGACCCTGACGCATACGGACGCACACACGATTTCATCGCCGTCGCCGGGGCACAATATATCCACTCTTTTGCCAATTTATGGTTCATGCCCGCCGAACTGACCGGCGGACTCGAATACAGCCATAATTACTTAAACGACGTCACATTAGGTTACGACCACGATGTCACCCAACGCATCAACATCTACAGCGGTTATCTTCAGAATGAATGGCGCAATGACCGATGGGGATTCCTAATAGGTGGACGTCTCGACAAACATTCGCTAATAAAAAATCCCATTTTCTCGCCACGCGCCAACATCCGGTTCAATCCGTCGCCCGACATCAACATGCGTCTCTCCTACTCATCGGGATTCCGCGCACCACAGGCCTACGACGAGGACTTCCATGTCGCGGTTGTCGGCGGCGAGCGTGTGGTCACCATCCTCGCCCGTGACCTGAAACAGGAGAGCAGCCACAGCGTCAGCGCATCAGTCGACTATTATCACCTGTTCGGCAACGTGCAGACCAACTTCACCGTAGACCTTTTCTACACCGACCTCAGCGATGTCTTTGTGCTAAGACGGTTGGAACAACCCGACGCCGCAGGCAACGCCGTCCTTGAACGCACCAATGGCGCGGGAGCACGCGTCATGGGTGTAAACCTTGAAGGGAAAGTAGCGTTCCCGTCACGAATACAGCTACAGGCCGGACTGACACTCCAGAGCAGCCGTTACAAAGAACCCGAGTACTGGAGCGAGAATCCCGAAATCCCACCAGCGAAACGGTTATTCCGCACCCCCGACACCTACGGTTACTTCACATTCAGCTACAACCCCGTCAAACCGCTGCAACTGTCACTTACCGGCACTTATTCCGGACGGATGCTCGTCCAGCACCTTGAAGGGTCGGGGACTACTATCGATATCGCAGTCGAGACACCGCGCTTCCTCGATGCCGGGTTCAAGGCAGCCTACGACTTCAGGATTTTCAACCATTCGACATTACAGCTCAACGCCGGAATCCATAACATTTTCAACAGTTATCAGAAAGACTTCGACCAAGGTTATCTACGCGATTCAGGCTATATCTACGGCCCTACGATGCCCCGCAGCATATATGCCGGTGTGAAATTGCATATTTAGAGTATGTTTACTAATTTTGCCGATTAGAAATTACGTAACTAAAATATACATTGAAAATGGGTAAGAAAGCCTTATTAATGATTCTTGACGGATGGGGCATCGGCGACCACACCAAGCGCGACGCCATCTCGTCAACCCCTACCCCCTACTGGGACTATCTGATGAAAACCTATCCCCATTCCGAATTACAGGCATCGGGCGAGAACGTCGGTCTGCCCGACGGCCAGATGGGTAATTCAGAGGTGGGACACCTGAACATAGGCGCAGGACGCGTCGTTTACCAAGACCTTGTCAAAATCAACAAGGCGTGTGCCGACGGTTCGATTCTTGAGAACCCGCAAATCAAGGAGGTGTTCGGCTATGCCAAATCCACCGGCAAGGCGATTCACTTCATGGGACTGACCTCCAACGGCGGTGTACACTCGTCTCTCGACCATCTGTACGCCCTCTGCGACATCGCCAAGGAGTACGGTCTTGAAAAAGTGTACATCCATTGTTTCATGGACGGCCGTGATACCGACCCCCGCAGCGGAAAAGGCTTCATCGAGGAACTTGAGGCACATTGCGCCAAATCAGCGGGAAAAATCGCTTCAATCATAGGCCGATACTATGCAATGGACCGCGACAAACGCTGGGACAGGGTCAAGGTCGCATACGACCTTCTCGTTAATGGCGAGGGCAAACAGGCGACTGACATGGTAAAGGCCATGCAGGAAAGCTATGACGAGGATGTAACCGATGAATTCATCAAACCCATCAACAACTCAACCGTTGACGGCACAATCAAGGAGGGTGATGCTGTCATTTTCTTCAACTACCGTAACGACCGCGCCAAGGAACTGACCGTGGCTTTGACACAACATGACCTCCCGGAGGCAGGAATGAAGACAATCCCCGGGTTGCAATATTTCTGCATGACCCCCTACGATGCATCGTTCACCGGCGTACATATCCTCTTTGACAAGGAAAATGTCAACAACACACTCGGCGAATACCTATCGTCACTTGACAAAAAACAGCTTCACATCGCCGAGACCGAGAAATATGCCCATGTGACATTCTTCTTCAACGGAGGCCGCGAAGCTCCCTACGAGGGCGAGGAACGTATCCTTGTCGCATCGCCCAAGGTGGCCACCTACGATTTGCAGCCGGAGATGAGCGCATACGAGGTGAAGGACAAACTCGTTGACTCAATCAAGTCGCAGGAGTATGATTTCATAGTCGTGAACTACGCCAACGGCGACATGGTGGGACACACCGGCATATATGAGGCAATCGAGAAAGCCGTTGTCGCCGTTGACAACTGCGTGAAGGATACCGTCGAGGCTGCCAAGGAATCGGGATATGAGGTCATCATCATCGCCGACCACGGCAACGCCGACAACGCAATCAACCCCGACGGGACCCCCAACACGGCACACTCGCTGAACCCTGTGCCATGTGTGTATGTCACCGAGCGAACCGATGCCAAGGTAGAGAACGGACGACTCGCCGATGTCGCCCCGACAATCCTGACAATCATGGGACTCCCCGTCCCCGCCGAAATGACCGGGAAAGTCCTCATTGACTGAAACGCCCTCGGCATTAATAAATAAAGAGAATGGGACGGTGATTAATTGCCGTCCCATTCTCTTTATTTATTAAGGTGTTGCAAAACTGATGTTTTGTGTAAAATCGTAGGGACGGGGCGTGTCCCCGTCCGATAGACACAGTTGATTTATAGCAATTTATAACGGTAAACATGACACGTCGTGTCCCTACGATTTCAATTTCGCGAGTTTTGCAACACCCTCTCTATTTACCCGTCGAACAAGATTAGCCGTTAAACTGTTTTAACATAAACTATTTATAAACTCAACTGACTATGAAAAAGTATTTTGCCGAGGGAATAGGCACAATGTTCCTGGTATTGCTGGCATGCGGCAGCGCGGTATTGGCAGGACCCGTCATCGGAGGTCTTGGAATCGGATTGTGCTTCGGCCTGGTATTGGTGTGCCTATGTTACTGCATAGGCGGAATCTCGGGATGCCATGTCAACCCCGCCGTGTCGTTCGCCATGTTCCTGTCAGGGAGAATGAAAGGCGGTGAATGTGTCGGATACATCGTCTCTCAATTGATTGGCGCAACTATCGGCGCAGGATTCCTCTATTGTCTCACCCGTATGGGCATAGGATATGCCTACGGCGGAACAACTGAAATCTCAGGCAGCTTCCTTGCTACCAACGTGCTACAGAAAGGCGCGACCCCCATGATGGCATTACTGACCGAGGGATTGCTCACGTTCTTCTTCGTGTTGATTGTACTCGGCGCGACCGATTCAAGGACCGCGTTCACAAAGTTTGGCGGCATCGCCATAGGCCTCGCGCTCGGGCTTGTCAATATCGTGGGTATCCCCGTTGACAATTGCTCGGTCAACCCGGCACGTTCATTCGGCCCGGCAGTGTTTGACCCTACCGCATGGGGCGATTTCTGGATTATGGTCGTCGGCCCGACTGTCGGCGCAATCATCGCCGCTTTGTGTTGGAGAGTCTTTTCCGGGGACAAGAAAGCGATTGAATAATCGACCGGTAACGACATAAAAAGGGGCGCGATATTGTGAAGTGCCCCCCAAAAGTTGGACATGTTAAACACTATCCAGTTATAGAAAGAGTTCGGTATTGAACCGGACTC
>CANQZG010000021.1 GCA_947628305.1 uncultured Muribaculaceae bacterium
ATGCAGGGGGTGGGGGCTGGTTTTAAGAACCCCCTCCCCCTATGAAATTATATTTTTATATCCCCTGTACCCCTCCGAAAAGCTAGAAATTCGCTATTTGAAGTCATTTTTCGTAACTTTTCGATAGATCAGAGGCTCTGCATCAACTATCTCATTAATAGCATCAAGAATTTCAGCATCGTTTGTACTATCCGTCGCTAGCATACTCGTACTTACCATTCTCGCAAGAGTTCCGCAACAATCATGACCTAATCGAAGATCTTCTTTCCACCAAGCATTGAAATCTTTGAAAGGGTTGAAAGAATTATCGTATGTCGTCAGCATTACGTCGTCATCCATATAGACCACAGGCTCCTTTCAAAGATTAAAAATGTAAAAGAAGAAACGAAGCAAGAAAAGAAGAACAAGCTATTTAAAAACATTTTTCTATTAATGATTTTAAGTTTATTCATTCTTATTCACTTCAATTCCTTCTTGATTAAAAAATTGTGCAATTGTGGAAGCAGAAACGCCACACCGTTCAGCAATGTCTGCATTCGTATAGTGACCAGAAGAAGCCATACTTCTAGCAAGATCCTGGAATGCAGGAGAAAGAACGCTCTTATTATGAGGTGTAGCACGCTGTTTAAACTTATCCTGATCTGTATTACTAAGAATCTGCTGTAATAGTGATGTAGAGACGGCGTTTGCTTGAATAGCCTCCCACTCCCTGTCTGTAATAATGACGGGGTCCTTTTTAGCGCCTACGGCAGCCCTAGCAACAATGAGGGACCGGGCTCTTTCTCGCTGCCGGTGCTCAAAGTCCATACTAGGGTCTGCTGCAAACTTCTCCGCCACCATTGCTCCAGCCAGGGCCTGTGCTTTTCTCTCACGAGGGGAGTTCATTTTTGCCTGACGTACCTTCTCTGTAAGAGAGGCTACCTCTTCCGCATACGTACGCCGAGCTTCTTGATTTATAGGCGTCGGCTTTATAGAACGAGCACTTTTACGAGCCTGGTTTGCCAAATCTTTAAGGGTGTTTGCATATTTAGCATAGGCTACCTCTTTAGGGTTGTTGGGATCATGTACGAGCTTCATAGCGTCATCAACGACATCCATTCTATGAACTTGCTCCTGTACCTTCTCATTTGACTGCCGGTATACTTTCTTACCGGCATTATGCCGTTCCAACTCATCCGGGGTCATCTTTTTTGGATCGGTAATAAGCTTCATTTTAGTCTTACCGGTCTCCACGTAAACAATCTCTCCCCGGTTCCAGGCAGCAAGCTGCTCAGGGGTCATCTTTTTTGTATCAGTAAGCTCTTTCCGCTGGTTAACACGAGTAGTAGCATGGGCCTGAGAAAGAATCGTAGATGCTCCGCCAGGTTGTCCTTTCGAGTTGACCCCCTGATACTTTCGTTTCAGGTCAGCAATATTATTATCGACGGCGCTTTGCTTATAATCAAGATTGTGCTTCTGTGCATCGATGACAACCATTGAATGTTTAACTGCTCGAACAATCTCTGGCGCAGTAGCACCACCAACAGTCATATCCGTTATTAGATTCGTTACTTCGCCCATCAATTTCTGTTTGGTACGATCTTTAATCTTCGGCGTCCCCTCAGGCAAAGAATATAATTCTTTAGGATCGAACACTGCGAGCTCATCAAAATATTTCTTATGAGCAACCGAAAGATTATTTGACTTTAATGGTATGACAGCTGCAGTGTCGCCATCAAAATCAGCTCCGGACAATTGGGCTGCTGTCTTTGGATTTATACCGACCGCATCTTTGGCGTTGCTTGTTATTCTATTTTTACCAGACTCTGATTTGTTATTAACGGTAAGAACCGGTATCTCAAATGTCCCGCCATGGGGGTAACGTATTAAAGCAACCGTATCGCCATCTTTATACATCGGCGCGTAAATCTCATTTTCTGAAATATCAGGAAGCGGGAGAAGAACCTGAAACGCCTGCCCTTTGAAACCTTTAGTACTTAATCTAGCGGCCGAAGAATCGGTTTGTTCCGCAAAGTCTTCAAGCATCTTCTTCTTGATAACAGGATTTGTCAAAGACATAATCTCATCAAGCTCTGCTTTCTTATCTTTAACGGAAATATCAATTTGCTGGTGTATCAACTTTAAAGGCTGTTTTGACAAGAACTGAGAAGAAAGCGTCCGAGACCAAGAATCCCAATCTCCTTCATCACGAAGTTTGTTAATAGGAGAAAGCTTTTCTTTTCCATCCTTATCAATATAATGACGCTGGCCGCCAGCCATAAGAATGCCGTCTACTTCTTTTGGACTTTTAATCAATGCGCCAAACGGATTATCTCGATCAACTTCTCCATTGGCTTTAGTCTTTAAATGCTTTAAAACAGTATTGTCACCGTCTCCAAGCATCGGCGTTCCAGCATGCTTATTAGTGTTAAATATAATGTCAATTCCTTTTGGAAAATCGGAATCTTCTCCATACATGGCCATACCTTTGAGATAATGTGTGCCATTAACACCAATTCGAACCTGAGCATACTGAGAACCGTCTAAGGAGATATCTTCTACTCCACGACGAAGTTCGATAACGCCATCTTTATCTTTGCCACCATCTTCTGCATACCGAATCTTTATACGACTCGGATCAAGCATTGCCGGAAATTCAGGCGTCCAAAATGTTTTTCCTTCGTCCGGGGTAAACTCTACTATCGAACCAACTTCATATTTATGATGTTGCACCCAACTACGAACATCCTTATCTGTTTCGCCTTCTTGCGGTTTACGAGCAAGAACCTTCATAGTGGTCTTATTACCTTGACCAAATTGCTGATCAAGCTGAACCCACGTTTTAACATAACCCTCTTGAACAAGCATCGCAACTGCAACATCTTTCACATGAGCAGGAAGCCCCATGATAGACTCAACGCCAGACGAAATATCAATAACGCCCTGCTCGTCTATTTTCTGCTTAAGAAATTCAGCAGTCTTCTCATAACGACCCTGACGCTCATTAATGGAATCTTTAAGTAAAGAACGAACGGAACTCTCATTCTTTCCCATACGACGAGCGACCTCGGAAACATTACCATGACATTCGTCATATAGTTTCAAAGCCTGTGCACGAAGCTTCTTTCTCTGAGCAGCGCTCGCTATTGATATTGCTGCACGAAGATCTGTAGAATTACACCAAATCGGTTCACCGGTCTGTTTATTAACGCCTTTCTTGCCGAGTAAGGCTTTAGCAATTTCAGACTGAGTAAATCCCTGATCTCGCAATCGCTTTACTTCTGTGAGAAGATCATGACTATGCTGATTGGGATTCTCACCGGAACCATGCGGATAACGACCGGAGCCTCGACCAGGTGGGTTGTCGTCCCAACCAACACCAACATGGCAAATATAATTAGTACCCATTATGTTCGCCCTCCTTGAATTCTGTGATAAGGGTGTCAAACCAGACGATCTTGTCCATTACCGGAACAATATCAGTAGCATCAAACGATTCTATTCGTACATCGTCATTCTGGTAAATACGAGCTTCACAACCCTTAAGAGAAGCAGGGCGAATATCATACTCCAAACAAAAAAGCGCGGAATAAATGAGAAGTTGATCAAAACTAGCTTCAGAGACACCAGTCTTCAAATCATGAACTCGTAGAAGATTGTCTCGAAAACTAATCGCGTCAGCCGTGCCGTAACAATTCGGTGAATAATATAATACTTGCTCGGGCTGCATCCTATAACCAATTGCATCGTTCACATACATGTTCAATGTCAAATTTCGTTTAGGGAGCTTTTGCCCAAGCATAATGCACTGTGCAGCAAAAGCATGAAGCTGTGTTCCACGTATTGCAGCTAAATGATTTGCGTATACATCCAAAATCTTATCCTGATCGTAACGAAGCCAATGATATGCCGAGGGACTAAGAAACGCGTGGCTTCCTGGCGCGACTTCTTTTGTATGACTGTTCCATCGCATGGAGAACGTCCTCCTTGTTCTCTGGATAGATTGTTGCTGAAAAACTCATGTTTCCGGTTTTATTCAAATGATACTGCTGATTCGGACGATAGGGAGCATCTGACGATCTCTTCGTTTCCAGGACAGCCCACCAACTTCCAGGCATCAAAATTGTAATGTCCGGAAATCCTTGAATGTAACCAGAATCGTTTTTCAAAATATAAGCATCTGGATAACGAGCTTTCAACTCCTTAATCAGATCCTTTTGAAAGTCTCTCTCAAGAGGTGGCATTGCCGCACCTCCTCAAAAATATAAGGAGAAGAGACATATACGTCCTTCTCCTTTCATTATATACCATGTTTTTCACGCGAATTCAAAAAATTACGAAATATAAGCCCTAGGAACTTTTACTTGAAGCTTATTCCAAGTTGTCGTCATGAACTCCATCGGAACTTCATAATAATCGGCCAACTTCTCAAGGCGTTCCCGGCTGATCTCACCGCAACGTTCGTAAGCCGCAAGAGTTCCTCTTGGGATGCCCGTGTCTCTGGAAACTTGATTCTGTGTGAGGTTATGGATCATTCGAAGCATTTTCAAATTCAATGCTATTCTCTGCTGCTCAATAATTTTGTTCTCCATAAATATAATCCTCCTAATTAACCTTTGACATCATCTTATTATAAAATGACCGTTCATTAAAATTATGCTTTCGGCTAAGGGATCTGGCAATTGCTAAATCAATTGGCGCAGACGATCGAAACTTATAGTAATACAAATCCTTGTACGTTGTGTTCATTCGATCAATCCGCCCCATTGCTTGTTCAGTCATTCGATAGGAATAACTCTGGCTATAAAAAATCATGACATTTGTGGTCGTACAGTTCCATCCTTCGCAACCAGCAGAATATTGAACCAAATAAACCCAACGATTCCCAACTGGAAGATCCTCATGCTTTTCACCATTCCACTCAGCAAATGGGATCGCCCAACCAAGACAAAGTTGTCGAAGAGCTTCTAGCTCATACGTGAAATTGTAAAATATAATTACCCTATTATTAGTCATAAGAAGCTCTGACGTCTTCTCAATCCGAGAAATGTCAGAATTCACAACTTTACGAAGAAGATAAAACAACTTTCCAGTTTCCGGAATCGGGCAATCGTCATACGGATCCCATCGATCTCGAAATACTTTCTTATACAAATCTTTGTCATAATCGACAACGATTGTTTCAACATGTCGCTCTGTCACTTTCGGACTCTCCATTGTAACAAGGATCTTTCGTCGGTAGGCTTCAAGAATTCGCTCATCAAAATATCTCTCAATCTTCGGATAACTCGTATGAATACTAAAAATGCAATGTCGATTCGTAAAGTCTGTCTTATTCCTATAAAAGCCGTTTGCAATAAAGACAGGAATATAATCACTCCACTGATCGCCAGGCGTTGCCGATAACAAAATCCAGTTATTCTTTTTCGTAATTTTTAGGAATGCCTTTGTCCACGCACCATAGCCCACTACTCGTTGCTCATCAAATATAAAGAAAGCGTCTGAGACGTCAACATACTTCTTGATGTTATTCCAACTGTCCACAACGGGCGAAAGAGAAAACATAGCAGCTTCTTTCCACCACTCGTTTGTATCCCGCTTTTTTGCCGTTGTGATGATGTACAGATCCTTCGGATCCTTCATTGGAATATAATCACCTTGCCCGTTGATCCGTAAGCGTCCCTTACATTCTCGAGTAAAGTAGTAGGCTAACGCGGTGCGTGATTTACCAGAACCGACTCCACCACATAAGATGGAGCCGGTCTTCAGCTTCTTTATGGCCTCAAGCTGATAATCGGCCAACTCTACTACCATAAAGACACCTCCTGGTAAATATAATTACTTCTTCACGTCGGTACCGGACATCGGCTCATACTCTTCGTTCGCGAGCATAACAGTCTGATGTTCATCAAGCTTAAGCTTCCTCACCATGTTTGGGTTAATCGATTCGTAACCTTTAACGATTGCAAAAACCGTTTCAACTGAAACATTCTCAGCAATAAGACCGCCAAGAGCACTTCTCACGTCATAATACATTTTTGTTACTCCTCAAACGGCATCTCGTCGTCATCCGGCATCGGACTCTCATCCGTCATCCGAATATTACGATACTTCCGCTCCAAAGGATCATCCACAATCGTCACATACAGAGCGTCCAGATAGCAGGAAATCCCGCCAGGACGATTCGGACGATCAGGGTAACGAGAAGGACGAATGTTCATATCTACATGCATAATAGCACGAGATCGAGCAAGAATATCAATCAGCCCAATCGTGTCTTCTGTTAGCTTGGTCTGAACCATCTTCTCCTTATCATCAGGATCGTCAGGATCCACTTTGATCAGCCAAACCTTAGGCGGGATGCGAGAGTTGAAATTCACCTTCACCTTAATCCAGTCAGTAGGCGTAGAATCCGGATCGTCAGCGTAAGCGGGAAGAGTCTTCACACGAAAACCATCCTCACGAAGCTGTTCCGCAAGGTCAGGGTCGACAGCCGCGCCAAAGTTACGGTCGCCTTCGGCATTGAAGTCAGTCTTTCGACCTGAAAAGTTCGGATAGATCAGCCGAGTACCGCTAAGGCGCAGCAGTCCAAATCCATTCTTTCCATTGTAGGCAGAGTTGATGTTTTCGTTCATTGTTCTTTTCCTTTCTTGTTTTTAAAATGTAATTTCTATGTTAACTTCAAGAGGCGAACCACTCAAAGTCTCCATACGCAGAGATAGTATCGACTGCGTCATCGACCAGGCGATTCCAATAACTTCGATCGACCTTATCTTCGAGGCCGAGCGTTTTGACTGTTTCCGATTCCAACCATCGATAAACTCCTGAACCTCCCTGTATTTTTCCGGGCCGCTTCGTCCCAACTGCTGCTGCCATTTTTCCGTTATTGTCTCGAAGAAGTATGCCACCGCCGGATCCGTCAACAATTGGACAAAATTGACCGACGCGTCCGACGAACTGATAATTGTGCTCATCTTCACCTAACCCTTCGTTCATGTCCAAATATAATGCCGATGTTACTTGCTTTGTCTCGCACAGATCCTCAAATTCAATTGGTTCATGGCTAAACAAAGTCTTAAATACATATGGAACTTGGAACTGCGTTCCGGTTGCCGTCCAATGACCGTCTGCTACATCCTTCGCCACATATACAGCATCATTCACAAGACAGAGCTTTTCATATGTCGCCTCATGTTCAAACTCATATCCATACTTCTCCGCATATTCCATACAGAAGGATATAATTTCAGGAGTAGCATCAGCTATCTTAATGCTGTCCGTCTTGATGTGAACAACTGTGAATCCACGGTCCTGCACTTCGTGCTTCAAATTGATCATGAACAACGCACCATATTTAGCTACGATGTTATCTACATTCCGAGGATCACGCAACTTATTCGGGAACTTCGCAGTGGTCAAGCCATACACGGAGTTGATAGCGGTCTTCAGAGCCGTCGACAATTTCTTCGCCTGATCCTTATCGTTCAGATATTTAGCAAGCTTACCGTCAAACAGTTTCTTGACCTTATCATACTCGCCATGCTTGATCAAAATTCGAGCATCAACCAAATCCTTAAACCGCTTCGTATACGTGTCGCCGAACAGATTCAACCGAATCAGACTATGCGGATGCATCGACGCGACGTCAAGCAATGCCACGTTTGTGTGAATTCCAGGAGTTGCGAACACATAGCCACCTTCTCCAGGATCCTCGCCGCGGTAAATCGACTTAGCCGACACAATCTTCGTTCCTTCATTATACTCTTCCTTTGGAATCCCATAAGAAGAATATCTATACCCGGGAAAGATCGTCTCGAGCTTCGTATACACAAACTGATCCTGCGGATGCCGAGCATTCCCGACAATAATCCGCGTGGTATGCTGATTCGTCGTGTCGTTTACAGTCAATCCAGACAGATCTGCCAAAATCTCTCGAGCCATCCAATCCTGCTGATTCGCATTCCACACTGCCTCCGTTGCGATCACATCATTCGTGCAATAGTCAGCAACGAGTTCCCAATTCTCTTTCGGCACTTCCTGATCCCATGGCAAACCGAGCTCCTGATGATGGATTCCAAGCTTGATCTCCCACTTCTTCAGACTCATCTTATTGCCAGCCGACAGAAAATCGTAAATATCAGTGTAGGACAAATCAAATGCATCATTAAACAATGCACTATCCTTCGATTTCTTATCCTCACTGCCGATGATTCGTTGACTCAACCGATACAACTGAAGCTCTGTATAGCCCATCATTCGACCATACAAAATATGATTGTCATACCGTCGATTATTGAATCCTACGAGCCGACGCTTGATCAGTTCCTTTATCTCATCCTCAGACGGATTGATCATCTTCACACATTTCTTATCCTCACCGGCATCCTTCCATACGACGATAAATAGATTCGGGAACACCTCAACATCGAAAAACGTCAATGGCGCTTTCTCATCTACATACCGAGGTGCTTCTGTCGTATCAGCACCACCAATATTGCATTCCACATCTTTCGAACAAAAATGCATCTTCGAAACGATCCGCATGCACGTCTGAGATTGATTACTACTACTCATCGCGAACGTCATTACAGACGTCGCCATATCCCTCACATCATAACTCAGATCAGACGCATATGCATCTTCCAAAATCTTAAATATCATGTCGATCGACGGCTTTGTATTCGGCCAGATCTCACGGTTCAGATTCCGAAGGATCTGTTCACGAAGGCTCTTCTCCGACCGAATACGTCGATCTTTCAACACTGGCTTCTCCTCCTTTAACGGTAGCCCACTGGAAATCGTGGCAATCGGCAATCCATTACACTTTGTGACCATCCGTCGCAACGAACTATTCCCAGTGAACACCTTGATCTCAATGTCAGGAGCAAATATCCGGCTAAGCTTCGTAGCATCTCCCTCATAGAAGTAATGCAAATGAATCCCAGCACCACTCTTGCTTAGCTCAGCATAAGTCGGCGGCCACTTCGAAGCTTCCTTCAAATTTGCTTCCGCGTCTTTTTCTCCTTCCGCGTTCTTAATATCAAAGTCAATGACGATTAGATTCCTAGGAAGTTTCACATAGTGAAGTTTCGTAGTATCCAGATCTGCCAACACACTCTCACACTCAGCCCACTTCTGGATCGGCTTTCCATCCTCTGTGGCATACTGAGCTTTGTTCTCGGAGAATATAATGTCAAATCCAGACTTTTTCTTGTTGAACTTCAGCCATGACTCTGCTTCCTGTACTTCTTCCACTTTTTCTGTCTCTTTCTTTTCTACATAATCGATCTTCTCCTTCTTAAATCCAACATAAACATTTCTGGCATTGGCTTTACGATCAACAACGTCCTCAAAGTAATTTCGCAGTTCATCTCGGAACTGCCTCTTATTCAACGGATAATTGATCTTTGCGTCTTCCACCCATTCCTTGTAGCGAAGCCATGCGGAATTCAAACTAACTCCTTCTGGATGATCAACAACGAAGAAATCGTAGTTGTCCTCAACAAAATTGTAAAAATCATTTGTAATACTAAGCATAAGCATCGGGACGTACTGATCATAGTAAGTCTTTCCAAGCTCTTGAAATACTTTTAAACAATGGAATGCAATCGCCCCATACTCATACTTGACCCCAGTCATCAATTCGTCATATTTCCTTCGGCTCACTTTTCTTCCACTCGGCTGAACATCGATCAGGCGCCTTGCTATGCCGGATTTTGCATCGGTGATCTTTACAGGTTTGTTTGTCCCCATAAATATAAATGTGTTAAACCGACTGCTATAGGTATTCTTAAACTTCTCATTGACAACCAGCTCTTCATGCGATATAATAGAGTTCAACTTCGTATTATCTTCAATCCTACTAAGGTCCCCATCGTGCTGAATGGATATTAAGGGATTGTTTCTGAACGGCTCCAATGAAAATGAATTTGTAGAAGACGCCAAAGCTTTTGAATCAAACGCCGTGCAATATCCAGAAAACATGTCATGAATAATATTCAATACTGTGGACTTACCAGTTCCTGGACCACCATAGAGTACTACAAATTTCTGAAGATTCTTCGATTCTCCAGCAACTATCGCGCCAATTGCCCACTCTAACTTCTTACGTTCAACCGGATCGTACAACGTCGACATTAACTCTTCATAACAAGGGCATTCTCCTTCTTCTAAAGGATAATTCACTCGACGAGTTATGTAATCGGTCTTTTTGACCGGAGTGTTCAAAAATGCAATCTTTTCATCCAACTCATGAAAACTATCCGGCATTGCCTTACAATATGACAACCATTCCGTCCATTTTTTAGACGAAAAATTACTCATAAGTTTGGGTGACTTTCTCTCAGCATCAATCTCGTCTGCCTTTTTCAATACCATCTCATCAACAAGTCGTTGAACGTCCCCCTCTGATCTGGACCATAATCCCTTCTCCTCGTCCCATACTGCATAGAATGCCCTTCCTCGGATCATAAGATCTCGGGGGTGCTGCTTTACGAGAAATTCTGGATAAATATCAGTAGATCCCTTCTTTCCAGCGGCAACTTTCACCGTCACAAAATCCAGCGTATTTACCGCCATAAATATCCAGGCCTCCTTTACTCCTTAAATTTCGTCAAAAACTACCGTCTGCCAAAATGCCAGTTTTTTCATTCAACTCTTTTATATTTTTATTTTTTTTATTAAGGGTAATTAAAAAATAACTGGCAAACTGGCAGAAAAACCCGCAAACCCTTGCGCCCCAACGGTTTGAGGTCTGCCACTTTTGTTCAAAAACTGGCAGAAAACTGGCAGATTTTTGCTAACTGGCAGATTTTTTCATTTCCTGTACTTTTTATTCATGTCATCTATTACTCGATTTTTCTCGTCTGTAATCATTTTTCTGACTTCTTCTGCCATGCTAATCCCGTCTCTTTCTGCCAACACTCTGAGCCATTGCTTCTCATCCTCAGCGAAATATAATGAAAAACCGTAGCAACGATTGGGTTTGAATTGCTTTTTATCCATGACTCATCAGCTCCTTATAGCATCTTCTTAAGTACTCTGTGTAAATAAGTCTTTCGAGCTCGTCTTCCGTCGAAGAATTATCTAGATGTGCCAACTCGCTCAATTCAAGAAATGGCAGCTTACGGATCTTGATCTCAATCAGTTCCTCGTCCATCGTCTCTCCTTATAGCAGTCAATCTCGAGTAAGCCTGCTCAATCAATTGCTTTAACATAGTTCGCTCAGGTAAATTCTCGTTTTCGGCGAGGGCAAAGAGCATGTATCGTTCCCCGACAGTCAAATATATTGGCCCAATAGTCGGATCAATCTCATTCTCAAAGTCCCAATTTTCCGACATTTTTCGTCCCCTCCTGCTGTTCTCTTATACTGCCGTCTATTGATTTACGAATCCTTTCCATTTCTTCGTTTATGGCGAGTTGGATGCTTCCTCTTTGATTACTTTCAGCCAGTTCCCGCTGCAAATTTCTGACCTCTCGATCGATGCAGCATTGCTCTAACTCTCTACGAAGCATTTCTCGACCGACGAGCCATTCCAATTCCGTAGAAATATCACGACCGTCTAACCGAGCAAGTTTCTCCAATTCTTTGTCAAACTTATCGTCTAAATTATTGGAAAGAAACGTATTGTACCCAGCATAGTAACTACCCATTGTGCCCCTCCTTAAACGCTACTACTCCACTCCCATCTTCATGCACAATCATATATGGATCCAATGTAGCAAGACCCGTATACCCATGCCTAAACCGATACCAACCAGAAATCGCATTCTCGATTTCCGTTGTCGTCGAGACGTGATCTTCTTTTGCCATCTGTTTCAAAATATCATTAGTAGCCTCCGAAATGCTGTAAGCATACTGTGTAGCAATACCCATTTTTACCAACCTTTCTCCGTCAAATATCCATTCATCTGTGACCAAATTTCTATCCCACGTTGATCCTGATACGGATGCCGCAGGGGGAAGATTGAGCCTCGCCCACTATATTCAAAATCTCGATCCAACCATCGATCTATGACGTACTCAACCTCATCTGAATCGAATTTCCCATCATTGAAGAAATCTAGCCCAAGATTCCTCAACATCTCCCAAAATATCATCTCAGGATGGCACGATCCAGGATCCCCGATATACTCATCCGTAATGCGAATGGCAAGTGCTACGAGCATCTCCAACACACTACAATCATCCCGATGATCATAAATCCCCATGTCAATGTCTTTTTCACGATAGAACTCTTCTCTGAGACTGATCCCGTCATCCGCTCGATTTCTATCCCGCTCCAAAATATAAATGAACGGAGTGTCATGCAGCTGTTTCATCAGTCGAGAGTAGCCAATTTTCCGCAACCGCACATGGTTCACGAGCCAAATTCCGTACTCATCCCAGAGCTGAGCTCCCATTGCATGCATAAAGATACCTCCTTTCAGCAAAAATATAAAGAAAAGGCTCAGTTACGAGCCTTTTCCAGCATTTCTTCTATACTATTGTAACCTTTCGTAATTCGTACACAGTCTAACGACTTCATTGTATGGCGTTTCATCACTTCCTCGGCTCGATCATCTTTCAATATACCGAGTTGATTCAGTACATTGCAAATATCAAGCATGTTGGTGTGATAGAAAAACCTACAATTTGCCGTTGCTTTTACAATATTCATTAGGTTACACCTCCTTCAATATAATGAAGGATTTCTGAGCGAAAGAGAGAGGCAACGTGCCTCTCAAGAATTATCCAGAACATATAGCATTCTTGCAATTAATTCCGGAACGTCACATTTCCTCTCCTTCATGTGCCACCACCATGTTCTCATCAGACTGAAATTCGTAAATCGTTTTACGGCTTCTCTTTCGGTATTTACTGGCCGAATACTCTGAAGCTGATGTAACAGTCTAGAATATCCATCCCAGAATGTATCTTGGTTGTTCATAAACCAATCATAGTCCTCAGGATGGTTCTTCTTTACCCATAGATAGAGTCTCTTTCCAGCAAGATAAGCCCTATAATGACTTACGCGTCCAAATTTGTGCATAGTTAGCACCTCCTTTATTATATTGAAGGATTTAGACGCGAAAAACCACGAGGCCATGCTAGTCCCGCAGTTTTGTCATCTCCTCCATATCGAATCTTCTGCCCCACCGTCGGGTGTTTTCGTTTTCAAATTCCTCTTTTGTTTCAAATCCTTTGCATTCTCCATTGAGGATCTTATAATCCTCATACGGGCAATATACCTTTCGTTTTCCTTGAAAAACGAAATGCATTTCGTAAAGCACACATTGTTCACATAACATAAAAATCACCTCAAAAATATAAGGAAAGAGGAGCCCTATGCGAGCTCCTCCTCCTTTTTGTAAAGGTTGGCAATATACTTCAAATTGTGGAAAGTCACTTCCACCTCGTGATCAGACCGAAACGCCCACGTGAATAGATCCTCGCCCTTCATGGTAATGTCAAAGTCCCAACCAGTCGTTAAACTCTCCCTGCTAATCTCTAAGTTAAGCCAATCATACGCTTTATTCAAAAGCAGTTTGCCTTCCACTCGAGCCTTAAGCAGAAGCGCTTTCCGAGCATGCCGGAGCTCGACGTCCATTTCGTCCATGTCATACGTCCAGAAACGGCTTCCAGTTCTGATCAATCGAGTGACTTCTACAGTATTATTCATTATAGCCACCCTCCTTTCACTCTAAGGAAGGATCCCCATGCGAAATATAATCCGTTACAATTTCGGAGATTTGGGGGCGGTTATCGTGATGGTAGCTTTCACAGACTTTCATATGTTTACAACCGATCGTTTCTGCTCCAAATCCGTCGGCAAAGAATATAAGGCGGTCGACGTCAGGGTCAAATTCGTAGCATTCGAGACAGCATGGTTTCAACTCGATAATGTGTTTTTCAGTATTATTCATCTGGATGCGTCTCCTCATACGAAGCATCAACACGGATAACCTCGTAGCAGGTGTCAAGCTCGTCGTTCATGACATAGACGACCCTCTCGTCCGAATCCATAAACCCGTATTTCCTCAGACAATCCCCGACAAGCCGTTCGACGTCGCTGATTCGCTCTTCTGTATCCACATCGGCAAGAACATTGTCCTCATCGTAAAACTGCAGCTCCACCATGTCGATGCCGGGCGGGAGTTCTGCAGCCTTGTCCGCCGAGATCAGACGTGGCTTCCGCCCTTTGGACGCTTCATGGCGGGAGATGATTTCGGCAAGCTCGGGGTCTTCGGTTTCGGAATCGTCGTCTTCGGAATCTTCGGTGTCTTCATCGCTGGCCTTTTCGTCGTCATCATGAGTACCTCCAATATTTTTTTTTACAGTGCCGTACATAGCGGCGTAGTTTGTTCCCTGTCGATTGCGCTCGAGACGCTGACGAACCTCCTTGGCTTGCTCGTCGGTCCACTTGAGGGGGTTGATGGACTCCTCTTCCTCTTCATCCAGGACTTGCTGATCCTTCGGAACGCCGTACATGACCTCCTTCATTTCTTGGACGGTCTCTTCAGCGTACTGCTGGTATAGCTTCTCATAGTGAGTTTTTGCAGCAAAGAATCCGCCCAGGGTGCCGAGGCCGGCACCGAGGGTGAAGAATATAATATTAGTGTGTTTCATTGTCTTTTTCCTCCTTTTATCAAGTGTCCATGAGCGGCGGACATTTCTTAGTATCATCACAAATCAATAATCACACCCTGCACGTTGAAGTCGAGCAGAATGGCGTTCTCCTGCTGGTTGATAAACCGTCTTGTTTGGGGATTGGTGATGTCATACAGACCGAACGAAATATAAGTCGTGGGCTCGTCCGGACCGTTATTCATCCATCCAACCAACTGGCCCTCAGAAGTCATATCGAACCCGAGCTCGTTATACACCTCATTCAAATATACTTTGCCATGAGGTCCACGAGCATGCAGGATGTTGTTGAACCAGGCTTCTTTGGCTTTCAGAAACTGCATGTTGAAGAACGGATCGCTGTACCAATTCGGATTGGGTACACCATCATGAATATAATGCTCAAACACACGAGCATACTGCGACGGCTCCCCCGCATCGAGGACGAGAATATCTTCCTTTTTCTTCTTTTTCTTGCCGTCCTCGTCCTTGGTCTCCTCGACCAGCTGCTCTTTCTTCCAACCGTGGCGGAAGCGCTCATCAGCATCGTTCCCAAGTTCCTCCCGGACGCGTTGACGATACGTCTCAAACGCAGCCATGGCGCCGTTATAAGCCCCTAGAAGCCCCGTATAGCGCTTCTTTTCAATGCCGTATGATCCTACGATGCAAGCTCCAGAAGCCAGTCCAAGGCTCACAGAGGGGCCATAGAGGAAAATATAATCCTTGACGATGTCGAAATAAACTTCGGCCTTCATTTTAGCTAATTCATTCTTCGGCATGGGCTCTTGATTCTCATCTCCGAAGCGATGTTCTTCGTAGGTATGAATATCATCGATCATGCCCTCATGTTCTTCCACCATCTCCGGCAGCTTCGTCGTCGCCTTACAAGCCAGGATCACAGTCCCGACGAATCCGCTCAGACCACTCACAAGGAGAATCTCAGGAGAATGCTTGTGAATCGAGTCCTTTACGCTCCAGAGAAATCCGGAGACCTTTACCGGAATTTTCACCCGGGGGATTTTTACTTTTGCGAGTTTCGTTTTCATTGGAATTAGCTCCTTTCATTATTTTATTCCGCAGAGGGCGGATAAGAGGCCATCACTACTTCTGGATCTTCTTTTACCCAGTCAATCGGTTTCAACGGCTGGTTCGCCATGGCTTCAGCTTCTCGTTCGATATTCTCCCACTGATTACAGGATGTAATCGCCTCATTACTCTCTGTTCTCAACTCACGAAAGCCTTCGTTAAGACCTTTAGCTTCTTCAAGAGGGACCCCTCCGAATTCATTCTTAGGGTTGTTCACTTGATAGGCCTTCTCAAATGCCTCGATCATGCCAACCCCATTCGCAAGGTCTTTACGAACCTGGTTGTAGATCTGCTTTTTTGGCCGATTCCGATAGGGTTTCGTGCCCAGATTCCAGTTATTTTCGTCATACCAGAGGAAATATAATACCGGTCCGGAATTAAATTCCATCCTGAGCATGCGAGCTCCGATTTTGGTATAATTCGTTACCGTCGCCCAATCAGTATCGTTTCCCATGATCATGTCCGGGAACAACTCTTGGAATTTCTCGAACAAAACTTTTGCTGTCATTTTCTCAAAAGCCATTTTTAATTCCTCCTTGTAAATATAACGCCATCGGTCCGACAATGATTACATCTTGTAATCATACTACGCAATTTAACGACCAATTATTGTCATTGTACCAAAGGAAGAAGAGCTTGCTACCAGAAGCTAGAAGAAGGGTCAAACCATTCGGTGTTACTTTTTCGTAGGACTGTACTTCATTAGGAAATGCATTCTGGAAAATATCAAAGAATTTCTGAGCAAGTTCTTCTTCAGTCATCTAGCGCCTCCGCATCATCCACATCGATCAGCCAACCACGGCCAACACGACTGATCGTGATTTGCTCGGGATCCTTCCAGCCATATGCTGTGTCGGTGTACACAGATGTCTGGTCGACCAATTCCAACAAATCTGCTACAGAGGCCGACCCATACGTCTGGATCCGAGACCGAAGAGACGCTACAACATTTCGAGCATCATTGCGATCGCTCAAAATGATTTCTCGATAGTCTACATCAGAGCCTCTACGAGAATATCTTTCTCTTCGACCGCCGTCATGACGCTCTCGATCTCTCGGGGACTTGTATGACGCCGAATAGTCCGTCGGCATATTGGAATATCCACCCCGACGCCGCCGTCCGGATCGTCCCCCACTCGTCTGACCGAACAGAAGCATCTCGCCAAGGTCGAGGATTGTGTCCTTCACGAATGGGATGATTAGCTCGTTTACCAGATAGTCCCCGACATCCTCCACGTCATCTGCAATGAATAGAGATCGGATCCGCTTTCCGAGACTGGGCTTTGTACTCACGACTTTCCCCTGTTTCACGACAGATTCCAGTTTAGGCGCTTCTTTCTTCTCTTTTACTGGCTGTGCTCTATTCGGCTCCAACATTGCTCGGTCAACTGTGACCATTTTGTGCTCAGCCATAAACATTCCTCCTTAAAAATATAAGGAGCGTTGCTTAAAACGCCCCTTATTGGCCTTAGTTTCAATCCTTTTCTTCGGATTCGTCAGACTTGACCTCATGAAGAAACGCGTCTTCCGGGATCTTTTCCATCACCTTCACCTTTTTCGCCTTCTTCCTCCAGAACTGGTAGAACTTCTCCCGCTCCGGGGTAGCGATGCCTTTCTTCTCGCAATGCTTGTCATACACCTTCTGAGAGATCTTTGTTCCTCCGAAGATCAGACCCACTGCGGCGGCACCTGCACCCAGAATGGTACCCCATCCAGTGCTGGATTCCACAACAGGCGGAAGCTCGGTGATATCAGTCACCTCAGCACCCAGATCCTCCATCGCGTCCATCACGACTTCCTTCTGCTCGTCCATTTTGTAGTCCTCCTAAATATAAAAGTTTATTTGAAACTAGGTTTCATTATAGTGCTGGAATTTTGTGCGAATTAAGGATCTTTGGGGAACATTTTCAAAACTTCTCGAATTGCAAGCTCGAGCCCTTGAAGTTCTTGCTCGTCCAGCATTATCGATACGAGATTCCCGTCTATACCTTTAATTTTGAGAGTGGCACAAGTTCCTCCACGCAGATAATTGAGATTAAAACGGTCGTCTGAGAAACAATAATTGACCTGTGCCTCTATCATTTTTGTCCTCCTATAAACCACAATCCAAATGTTACTCGAGAATATAATTCCTTTCCGGAGAGTTCAAATGCCTCTCCAAATAGATAATACCTTCGCAGAACTTCTTTTCGCCATGCATCAGAAGAGCCGGAGAATCTCGTTTTAAGAAATTCCCCGACCCAATTCTCGAATGTCGTTTTAATCATTTGGTCCGATCCTCGCCTGCTCTCTGTAATACGGAAGCACCTCGACCTCATACTGGAGAACGAGAACTGGCTGTTCATGCTCATTGACCGTTGCCGTGAACGAAATATCAATGATCCCTTTCCGTCGATTCTCCGTGGTCCAACCGAGAACCTCTCCCATCTTGATTTCAGGAATGTTCAACCGGTCGTAGAGTTCATTCAGAGTCACGTAGTCGTCGCACTGACACTGATATGAGATTTCATTAAACGCCCGCTTAATTGCCTCTGGACTGGAATGAAAATATCGTCCTGTCCAACGATCGAGACACAGCGTATCACCATTTCCAGTCTCGTAGATCTTCTCAACATTCTTAGAAGTTGCAAGCCGATCCTTGGCAATCTCGTTCATGACTTTCTGGTCCTTCTGCTCGCCACGATCACCCAGTACGCCCTCCTTGACCTTCTCCCGATACGCATCAAGGGTGCTCTGGGTCGCTGTACACACCGCAGACAATGCTGCAATACGCTGAGACGAGATGCTGGTCGATCCAATGACCGCTGCAGAGGACGCTACACCGAGGAGAACAGGACCTGCTGAGTATTTGCAAATATCAATGATTGCTTCTTTCTTGATAGCTTTTGCACTTTCTTCACTTTCTGGTGTCAGACCTTTACGATCCAATTTAAGGTCATCGTTCACCATTTGAATATCACTGATACAGGACTTCACATTTGGCGCATTTTTATATGTCCACCACATCGCCCCCCAAAATCCTGCGACGCCCATTCCAGCTAGGATCTGAGGTCTCTTTTCCGCTTCGAACACTCTGGCCGCTCGATACAGCCTTTTTACGTCCAGTTTGATCTTCGGAATTTTCATTTGTGCTTCTCCTTTCAAGTCACAAAAATATAATAGAAAAAGATTAGCCGAGGAGTCGAACCTCAATTTCCCTGACCGGCGTTTTACCCTTAAACTAACTAATCTCTTTCCATTAAAGTGCATGTTTCTGACGCGAGAAGACGCCTAAAAAGGCAGAAGGGATCTCCTTTCCATGAAGTTACCGACGTCATGTACCGAGACCTCTTTGGGAAGTTGTTTCTCGCGTCATCCACATTTTAGCCGATGATCTTCTTCATAATCTCACCTCCTTTTCAAATAAGGCAACCGACTCGGAAATCGTGGAGCACAGTAGTGCACCATATCCGGGTGGATGCGATACTTTTTCCTGTCCCTCAGGTCTCGTCTCGGTGATGTGATAAATCTCCACCACCTGGCAAAGTCCTTCCAAATATAATAGTTATCGTCCATACTACCGCTCCCGACTTACGAAACGTCCGCGTTTACGAGCGCCCACTGCATCCTGGTCCAAGATATAGTTAACCGGTCTATGACTTTCGAGTCGAGCAGGCGTCGTCAAGCATTCATTGCACGGCTCGTCCGTTTCAAGAACTTTACGATGCTTACACGTTTGACAATACTTGTCAAATTCTACGAGTTTCTCGTTCATCTCACACCTTCAGCTTGAAAACAGGGCGCCAATAAATTACAGAATTATTACCGTCTACAAAATTAAGCCCCCCAGAAAAGTCAACAACGACATTCGAGCCTGCGTTGCTGTAGGTGGCAGAATCGGGTTTAACAAGAGACTCCGTCCAGTATGAATGGAGAAAGCCATCAACCCCAATTCCGATTCGGTATGAAGCGTCTTTCATGACCTCCCAGCGCTTGTCTGCACCCGGGATCGTGGTCGAGATAACAGAACGAAGATGCTGCTTAGAAAATATCTCTTCAGCAGTAGGCGAGCGGAAAAATACTAGAGGCTGATCAGCAGGATCAACATTAGCAACGTCATCGAACAAAGGAACAAGAAAATTTGCCACATCTTTCATCGCTTTGCTCTTATAGAGAGCCTTGACACGTTTAACGTCAAGAGATTCTTTCATAGGTGTCTCCCCGTACACCTGATCAAAGCAGAACGTAGCCCCGCTCGTGTCCTGAGCGACTGCCGTGGCCGTATACCGGCCAAGAACGATCTGGTCGCCCAGCTGCACCTTCTTAACTTCCTTCTTTACCTTACGAATGACTTCCATGTTGAGTTACCTCCTTAAATATAATTTTTGTGAAGTCAGATACTATTTTTAGAAGCTTCTACGACGAGATGGTAATTGATCTTCGTCGGGAATCCATTCGCCTGTGCCTGTCGAATCACGCATTCATCGACCCGGTTCAAAATATCATCAGAGATCCACGTGACAGCACCGTAATCATACACCATGGAGGCCTCTTTAGTAAAATTTCGGTCCATAAGACGAACATAAATATTTCCAGTGTTGTCTTTTCTAGACAATATATCTTGAAGGAAATTTTTGAATGTCACGGTACTGCTCATCACCAGGTCGAACCATCCAGTATGTCCCTGTTGTACCTTCCATTTCATAAGTTCTTTCTCAGCCATTGTTTTCTCCTTTCAATTGTCGACATAGGTTATAAAGCTTCCGTCAAAGAGATACGCGTATGTTGGATAATCAATTGCATAATCTATTGCTCTACCGGGGGAGTACTTTGCCTCATTCATCATGCCACGAAGGGACGAGCCGTCGAGAATTTTATGCTCTTGTAGAAATTTTGTAAGGGGGCCTCCCTCAAGATTTTCCTGGTATCTTTCAAATATCATCCCAGCAGTAAAGCTGAAAAGTATTAATGCCAGTATAAAAAATATGATTGCAGCGGTTCGATGTTTCATATGATTGTATCTCCTTCTGTCAATCTAAGTTGTCCGGGAATACCTTTGTCTTTTTCGTTTTGTTCAATGATTTTCTTTAGCTGTTTTTTAGATATGAGCCCGATTTTGACCTCCTCGTTCAATTTCTTTCTGTCAAGCGAGAAGTGTTTGTGATCGTAATCACAATACATACAAATTCGATTAAAACTTACTGGCTCATCTACGTGTTCGCAAAGGGTGCAGCTTTTTGCCAAATCTACTGCGAAAAGACTCATTCGTCAATCCTTTCTCGATATGTTCGTCTGTACGGATCAGGGTCCTCAATGTCATATACGTTGAAGAATTCCCTGACCGTTTCAAATATCACGGGTTTCTTATTGAAGACGTTTTTAAAACGATAGTCAATGAATACATATGCTAGACCGTCGCTCGTCTCCACACGTAGTGAGTACTTGTCAATGTTCGAGATCTCATCCACAGGCGGCGTCTGCAGAAATGCGATCCATGTCCGAAACGCCTGCTCCGCATCCCGATAATCATCACACAACACAACTACCATGCTATCCACCCGTAATGAAAATCCTCGAATACATCTGCGTCGTAATGAGAATATAAATCTTCAAAGAACTCGTCTACTTCTATAACGTCGGCCTCCTTTGTATTTAACGCATCTCTGAATCTGTAGTCAATGAAAATATAAATGAGATTGTCATCTGCAACGCATCGGAGTGAGTAGCGATCCGTTACAGTGAGCATAAATGGTTCATAGCGCTCACAAAAGGAACAGAAAATGTCAAACGCGTCCTGCGCATCTTCATAACTATCACATAATATAACAATCATTTTCCTTTCACCAGCTCGATTGCCAGTTTTGCTAACTGATCTGCCTCTTCATTACCTGCAATTCCAGAATGACCCTTCACTTGATGAAAATATAACTGAAGTCCATTCCGGATCGCTCGCCTTACAAATCTCGTGTAATCTTTTGTTAACGGTCGTTTTGACTTCCAAAGGCCAAGAGGCCATGCTGCAATTCCCTCGTAGTCATGAAAGAGTGTCAACTTATTCATATGAAGCCGAATGGCAAGATCAATAATAGACCTTGCCCCGATAACCTCTCCCGCGATGTTCCGCATTTTTGCTAAATTTGGATCGTTTCCAGCTCCTTGAATATAATGTTTCTTTCCACGCTGATCAACTAAGAATCCACCATAACCGTAAATTTTAGACCTCGGATCGAACGAGCCATCTATAAAGGCATATGACTTTTTAGGAATTCTCTGTTTCTCCATTCTTTTCTTCCTTCTTTTTCATAGCGTTAAGCGCGTCATAAATATCATTCATGATTTTCTTATTTCTGTGTCCACTCTTATTACCGAGAGCTTTCTTCATGAAAGCAATTGCTACACCGCTATACGGATCACAGAAACGACCGGGCGAGCACTTCACAACGGTTTTCGTTCCATCTTTCCAAAGAATAATTGTTGCCGGACCAGAGAAGATGATCTTCTTGTACTTGAAGCTCTCATTTTCAGGTATTTTCATGATACGCTTAAACTCGTTCACGATTTCTTCATGCGTTCGATGATGCATTTCTTTTTCGTCCTTTCTGTTAAGAATCTGGTCAGTTATTGAATCCCGAAGTTTCTTAGATACAAACGCTCTACGATCAGTTGACTCCCATTTCGGTTCATGATCCTCCAGAATGCTTGCTTTATGCGCAGTATCGTTTACACAAGGAAACATTTACATCACCGCCTTTGAAATATAATAGTAAAATAGATATGCCGTTGCTGGAATCTGCAGGATAAACAGTGCACACCACACGTTGAAAAACCATGGGTAAGGCGCCTCGTGATCTCTAACCTGCTGGGAATATGTTGGGTTTCGTTTCATCCATCGAAGGATCAGTTCAAACCAAAGAACCGCTCCGATCACACAGATCCACGACAGTCTTACCAAGACCAAATATCAATCACCTCCTGCGCTCTCGTCCGCTGTTCTGCCAGATCTCAAGGGCTGCTTTAGCCACTGCAAACCCCGCTCTTGCCATGTCTATATCCCGCATTTTCTGGATCTTCCTTCCAAATAGTGAAATCGAGTTCTCCACACTCGCCGGACGGCTCAAGACATACTCTCTAAGACTTTCTACGAAATACGCTGTGTATGACATCCATCGAAATGCGTCTCTTCGTAAAATATAAGTCTCCGGCGGTCGATAAATGTCTCTCAGCTCGTTCCAGAGCCACTCCGTTTCTTGCATATTAGATCCTCCATCGCCTTATTATTGACTTCTGCTGAAACATTGGCAGAAAGATGGTATCTAAGGCCGTTTTCCTCTTTCCAGATGTGAACATCGCTCAGGTTCAGACTGATACCTGAACCGAATTTCTTTTCGATCATCTTTTCAAGAAATCTCGACAATATTCTGCAAGAAAAATCTGATTTGATTGTCACGTCGTCCATCCTTATTTAATCTCCTCCTGCATAATGTAATCGAAACTTCCAGGATGCCTTGGAGTAGATCTTCGTGCATCGACTTTTATCATGACTATCGTATCCCGCAAAGCTTTACGGTACCCAATCCTATGCGATACAGCTGCCAATCCTAAAAGTCCTAGACCAGTTCCGATCTCCTTGATATGATCTGTTACCCAAATCGCTGCATCCATGCCGATTCGTGCGGTCTTTCCTCTGATGTTAGTCTTTTCCATTGTTATCCTCCTTATTAATGTCAATTTTTATAAGAATATATCCTGGATCATTGATATACTCTTTTATCGAACCAAATGTCATCGTTTCAACATCTTTGGACTCGATCGAGGTTACTAATGCACTTTTCACATATTTTGTTATCGGCCGAATAAATAGTAAAATCTCATACGGATGCTCAATGATGTACTCTATCGTTTTCGGAACTTGCACCAACCAAGACATAATACTTCTCCTTTCAAAAATATAAGGAGAGTTGATCAACTCTCCTTGCTGGATTCGGGCAATGCTTTCAGTTGTTTCTCAACTTCCGCTCGAACGCTGTCTCTGATATCTTGCGCATTTCTCTCAGTCGTCTGCTTCTTATCGATGAAGCCAGCAACCACTGAAAGAATCGGCGCTCCGATCATCACAGCTTTTGCTGCAAATTTGAGAAAGCTACCTTTTTTGTTCATTGCTTTCACCTCCTATTAGACTCCAAGTTTTCTGTGCGAAAATATAAAAGAAGAGGCCGCGTTAGCGGTCCTCCTCCTTCTCGGAGAGCAATCCGATAATCTTATCCAATTTTCGGTTGATCCTGTCCAATGCCAGGCACTTCTCCCGTTCGTGATCGGAAACCATCACTATGATCGTGCCGAGTTGCTTACCCTGGTCGAATACTTCGGGGTGACTATCGAGGCAACCCCAATCCTTGATAACACCGGTATTAAACGAATCAATATCGTTCATGTCGATCTTATCAGGATCCATGCCCAGATAGTCCTTTAACATATCCGCCAGGAAATCCGAAAACTCTTTCATGATCTCGTCATGTCCCTTCGCGAGAGTGGTGGTCTTCTTCATTGCCGTTGTCTTTTCCTCCTAAATATAAATAAGTTTTTTGGATTTCTCCTATTAGAGAACCGGTTTTTTGTGCGAGGGAGCGTTAGGCCATTTTTCAATCATTGATGCAAGGGTACGACAAGCTTCATTATACTTATTAGTAAGTGACTGAAATATATACCGATTCTCTAGTGGAGTGTGTTTAATTACGTCTATTAACTCGTCTCCGAATGCCTGCCAACGGTCGGTAATGAAAATTATAGCTTCCGTCAATTCTTCTTTTGAAGGTTCTTTCATAGCCATAAATATAAATCTCCTTTCCGAACTGAAAAAGGAGAGACGATGCTCTCCTTCGTCTGCACCGTCACTTGCCAAATACTTTGCATACCATAATGCAAATGCATACGATTCCAATGACGGCTATCAGATTCCAGTTCATCGTCAATCCCCCTTTTTGCCGCCTATACTCTTAAAAGTATCGACTGCTTTCTGAGTTCTTCCTACCATCCATCTTAATACTTTCGCTACTGCCGTCATCATCGTCGGCAGAAGAGCGAATATCAAGATGATCGATACGATTGCAGAAATCATAGTCAAAACCCTCCTAAAAGTTTAGTCTTTCATTAAAAAGAAGGATTTTCATGCGAAAAAGAAAGGAGGAGGTCATGTGACCCCTCCTTGGAAATCTGTCCATACATAGCCCATAGATTCGCAAAGTTGAAATATCCGAGAATCTTTTCTGCATCTGACACGAATCCAGACCTTCCATTCGCTTTTCGAATGAACCACCTCGAATCGAGCCCCGTTTAGGCTCAATTCATGGGTGTTTTTCGTTAAGCGATCAGAATCTGGCCGTTTGTACGCCATCCACATATTGTTTTTCGTCTTTTTCATTTGCTAGTCCTCCTAGTAGAATATAATTTCCTACTATAATTGACGTTTTCAGCGCGAAGCGGAAATAAGAATCGTAACGATAGCTATCATTATTAGTGGCCAACAAATGATCCCAGATACTATCAAACATATTGCGACGATAAGTAAACCAGGGGGCATATCGTCGCTGACGTAAAAATCAAACCCATCCACTCTAGATAAAGCCAATGCTCCTCCAACTAGTAAAACGATCCCGATTAATAAATATAAATAAATCGTTGTAATCATTCTGTCACCTCATATATGGTTAAGGTTAATAAATTTTTTGGATCAATGTTATTGGCCTTCATCGTTCTGTAAAAGCGTCTTCGAGCCCGCTCTTTGGAACGTGCAGAAACTTCCGTTTCGTATTGGATGTAAACTGGCCCAGAAAGTCGACAATAATAAATTCGAAATCTTTTCTTTTTCATATGCCACCTCAAAAATATAAATAAGCTTTTTGATTTTTTTATGCAAATAGTAGAAAAATTAAAACAATAATAGCAATAATCGGAAGAAGTGCCCATATAATCAAAGAAACACCCCAAAGAACCTTAAATATAAATGCAAGCAGATACCCCGAGATGATAAGTATTGCAAGAGCAAATAAAATACCCATTGTTTTCTCCTCAAAAATATAAAAAGGAGGAGCGTTGTTACGCTTCCTCCCAAAGACCGCACTCCATCGGGCTGGGCTGAGTCTCCGGATCCCAGAGATAAAGATCATAATATCCGTCTTCGTTCTCTACGATAGTGACCACACCGCCGTCCTCTCGAATCTCGTCAATATCCTCATTGAGAGATTCGATAGAGTCGGGCATGGTCTCCTCCGTGAATACGTAGTACGGAAGGTACATGCCTTCATCGGAATCCAGTTTCTCATAACTCCACAGCACGATTACGTTCATGTCTTCAGACAGGTAATCATAACTCTGCTCCTCACTCGCGAGAACCGGCACCATACTCATGATAGCCATTACCATGACAAGTACCATAATAGTGATAGTCTTTTTCATTGTAAAATACCTCCATAAAATTAGTGTTTAGTTCTCATTATGTGCTATGTTTTTCATGCGAAAAATATAAAAGGAAGAGCCAATGATGGCCCTCCCTTTGAACTTACTTTCTACCTTTCGGGAGTTTCTCACCGAAAAGTCCAATCCCAGGTAATTGTCTGGCAGCTGTCGTGGTCAGATGACCGTTCTCTTCAAACTTCAGAAGATCGGTCTGGCGATTCTTGTAGATCTTCGCACCTACCAGCATCGGAATCAAACAACCTGCTAACTCCGTCCCGAATCGCAACCATGAGAACTGACTCTTCTTAGCTTCAGTCATCGCCATCGTCTGTGTTTTCTCTCTTTCGAGTTCACAACGGGCTCGATCGGCTTCAGCCTTCATTGCCGCTTCCTCGTCATTGTTCAGAACGACCAGCAGATCGGTTGTCTCCCTAGCCAGATCCTTACGATCCACATCTTCCAGATCGTCCTCCTTCAGCCGATCCAGGTTCTTCTCCAGGACACCTTCCAGCTTTTCCCTGATTTCTTTTTTCATGCTACTTCTCCTTTCAAAATATAAAGTAGTTTTCATTAAAGTCCCTGATTTTTGAGCGACTTTTTTCAAATTTTCACCCGGGGGATTTTTCGGAATCTGAATTCTCTTTCTCTTCATTTGCGGGTGGCTTCTGCGAAATCATAGCGAGTTTCATGAGAGGGTTGTTAAATATCATTTTATTACCGAAACTGTTCGGATCGAGCAGCTCTTGATTCCCTTTAATAATTTCGGTAATAGCAGGATATTTTGTTTCAAACAATTCATCTTCTTTTTTTAACTTTTTCCATTCAACCATAACAGCAAGTGCTCTGGCCATGGATGTTAACTTTGCGGCTTCAAATGCTAATTCTCGCATTTCCATCTCGTCTTGATCGTAATCTTCTTTACTCATCTTCTCTCTCCTTTCCAAATATAAGAGGCTATGATAGCCTCTTATGTCCAGAGTATTTTCGCGGTCAGTACGACCATTTCGACCAGCACGATAAACAGCACCAATGTGTTGATCGAATTGAACGCTTTTTTCCACATAGCTAATTCCTCCTTCATCATAGGGCAAGAATACCATGCGAAAAAAAAGAAGAGACTTTGTATGAAGTCCCTCCTTTCAATCCTCACTATGTGTAAGTCCAGCAATGATTACGTACCCCACCAACAGAATGAATATAATCGTTCCAGGTATACTTTCAAACATTGTTTTGCCCTCCATATAATAGTATTGGTTTTCATTATACACTATGTTTTTCATGCGAATACAAAAAGAAGAAGCGCTGTTTAGCGCTTCTTCAACAATTTCATGGAGCTCAAGATTGCCATAAGCCCTTCGCCATTCCGTCTACGTTCCTCGATGATGAGGGCCTCCGTATTGGTCAGAGGCCGTCTTAATTCGATGTAACGTCCCATCGAACGGTCGTAAATGGAGCGTTCTCGAAACCGAATTTCCTTGTCCACCGTAACTGCTCGAATGCCCCCGGATGCGAGCTTTATCGCACCTTTGACACCGAGGAGCACGATTGGTATTCCGAAACCCGGATTCTTAACGCACCAATCTAGACCGTTCTTGGCACGTTTCACTTGACGGTTCTTCCAATCGTTCAGCTTCTCCTTCGTGGTCCGTTCGTCAACAATATACATGGTCTTTTTCCTCCTTAATAAATTGTCTATTATAGAGGTAGATTTTCAAGCGAAAAAATATAAAAAGAAGAGGGCATGGTTAGCCCTCATCCTCCTTTCGGTCAATCTTCTTAAATACACCAGTGTGCAGACTGTACTTCTTGAAAACCTGAAGTGTATCGCAAAGTAGGTTGATCTCGTCCTCGGTTGCGCCACGACGTTTGGCTCTTCCAATTACGAGCTGCCACTTCTTCACGAATGCCTCCCAAGCTTTCTGTGTAGCTGTCTTTTCCATGATCTGCTCCTCCTAAATATAATTTTGAGGTTGACCCTCTATTAAAAAGAAGGATTTTCATGCGAAAAAAGGAGAGGCTATGATTAAGCCCCTCCCTCGTCTATTCTTTTAATAAGTTCTCTAAATTCCATTGCTCGATCTTTTTCCATTAACACCCAGATTTCTCGACCATAATGGGCTCCTCCACCAGGAGAAGGGCATTCGTCAAGGTAGTTTGCTCGGAAATAGTATTCTTCCCCTTCTTTTAGGAAAGAATCCAAAACCTCCTTAATGCCTTGCAAATGGTCCTCTCTCCAGCAGATAATCCCGCTGTCGATATATCCGATATAACAGAAATTCTTCTCGTTCATGATAGAACCTCCCAAAAGTAATAGTTTTCTATTAAAGAGGAAGATTTTAACGCGAAAAAAGGAGAGGCACATTGCCTCTCCTTAGGATAGATAGCCGTCGTAATCGACATTGTCAATGGCGTCATTAAATATCAATTCGACCCAATGTTCAAGTTTAGTATCCCTTCCATCAATGGTGTTCCGTTTCGGATACATCAAATAGACATCTTCTCCGTAAGCGAGTCTCATATCTTTTCCACGCCATTCTTTCGAGCCTCTGGTATACCCGACGATCCTATCTTCTTCGTCCTGAACCCTAACAATTTGCACGCTAGGATGTCCAGCAGTCAGATATTTGACTCCGTCCAGTATTTCCTTAACACTCGTACGATCGGCGACCCACTCGCTCGGAATGTGTCCGATATACCTAACTACCTTATTGGAATCCTTAAGCAACTCTTTCATAGTCATTGTAAAATCCTCCTATAAATATCAATTTAGTTAGGCTTACTATCCTATAAAAGAGCATGTTTACGGCGCGAAAAAAATAAGAATCCTTGTTGGAGACGCGAGAAATATAAAGCGGCCATGTCACAGCCGCTTTATAAGAGTTTTTAAATTTGCCCATTCCGCTCGATACAACTGGACAACTGGATCGTCTGGGTCCATTTCATCTTCTGAAATCTCGTTAAGATGCTCATACCGTTTCAAAACCCGAGCAGTGCAGTATAAATCTACCATAACACTGTCATAGCTTTCCGGGTCGAACATAACCTCTTCGCAAGATTCCAGAATGAAATCTATAAGTTCCGTCCCATCCAGAGTCTGTAATGTATTCAAACTAATATACATTTTCAATCCCTCCTTATATAAGGAGAAGATCCTCACGCGAATATAAAAGGCGCCGCCAGCCAAACTGAATACGGCGCCCGGGCCCTCATTACATATTCAATTGTCTTGCAGAATTTGGTCGACCAAACGAAAGTTGTTCAGACCATAATCAGCTATGAAGTTACAAATCCACTCCTCAATTTCTACCCAATATCTCGGGTGAGCCATTCGATGGATCTCGTCGAGCATGTTGTAACTGATCATAGTGACATGCCCGAGC
Organism: uncultured Muribaculaceae bacterium; assembly: GCA_947628305.1. Classification (GTDB taxonomy): domain Bacteria; phylum Bacteroidota; class Bacteroidia; order Bacteroidales; family Muribaculaceae; genus HGM05190. The sequence goes on from CANQZG010000021.1 coordinate 29,482, forward strand.
TCATGGGACAGTACCTGCCTCAGGAAATCCCCATGAAGAGATCTCGACAAATAGACGGTTTGCGTCATCGGGTCTGTCGTAGCGACTCGTTGCTCGCCTGTCCTGTCAACGAGCTCAGGGGCGTAAGGGTCTGTAAATATCACACGCCATAAACGGCCGTTCATAAAGAACTGATTCATGGCGTGTAACCTCCTTACATGTTCATGCTGTTGACGAGCTTCGTCAGGTCTTCCTTCATCTTCCGCTTCAGCTCAGGCTCTGCATCACCCCAAATATCCTTCATGGTATCGATGGAATCACGAAGATGCTTCTCAGCATGCTCGCTCATCTCCTTCTTATCCTCAGCGGATTTGGTCTCGGTATAGTGCCGACGAGTCATACGATAGCGATTGTACTCCTCGCCATACCGAGGATCCATCTGATCCATTCCCTCACGGCCAGACCAGTAGCCCATGGAGGAATTCCCTCCACCGTAGGAGCCGCCATCCCAGGGATCTTCGGGCATCCAAGGTTCATGAGGCTTGAACCCCATACGACCTCCACGCCCACCGCCAGAGGTATAGCGACCGGTACTTGCGCTTCGATTCGGGTTGTACCCATACCGAGGCTCCTCGTAAGACAACATGGCCTCCGTCACCTTCTGGTAATACAGAGCCTCCATGTAGCACTTCTCCGTCTCGGCAAGATCCTTGATCATGTCAATGACCTCGCCAGCCTCCTCGGTATTCATGCAATCCAGGCCTTTCTTGGAGACCTCGGCCTTGAAGCACTCGACGAGCTTCTCCTTCAGTTCCTTAATCTCCTTGTCCTTCTCCATGACTTCTGCCAGATCATGCATAAATATAACCTCCCTTAAGCCACACGAGTGACCTGAAGATTCGCCCCAGCACCGACAGTAATATCGTCCGCACCGGTATTCACGACAGAGATGCTAATATTACCCGGGGTGCCGCAGCAACTACCACGGTTGCCAACAATGGTGCTAGTGGAGACATTGTTGAAGATGGCAGCGGTTGCAGGGGTGGAGATCATCACAGTCTCAGGCAGAGGGGAGCCGTCGACGTAAATCTGCAGCTGAGCAGGTGTACCACCGACAGCACTGGCTACGTTACCGCTGAAGCTGATCTTATAGACGCCCTGGCCAGCACGAATAGCAGAGCCGGGATCCCGGAAAGCCTCGCAACAGCCAGACTTCCACACAACATCATTAAACGTGAGCGCCTGATTGACGGTCAGCGTTACAGGAGCGGTATTGGTTACTTCGATCATTTTAAGAATTACCTCCTAAATAATTTCTTGTGAAAATATAAAAGGGGAGAACCCGTTATGAGCCTCCCCCTTACATTAAAAGGTTATTCGATTCTTTAGAAGCTGTTCCCGCCGTTGCAGCAAGTATTGCAACCACAACCGGAATTCAGATTCCAGCCGTAATTGTAGTTGGCATAGGGATTGGGAACAAGCCAAGCAGGATTCGCAGTCGGACGAATCTGTGCAACAGCACTAGCCACAGCCGCATTGACGATGTTCTGAGTGTCGCACTTATTCAGCGCACCCTGGAGAGCGTCGATCTGAGCGTCCTTCTGCTGCATCTGCAGCGCGATCTGCTCATCATGCAGCTGCCGATAATTGCAGTTGTCATTCTGAATAATATCACGCGCAGCATCCTGAATGGCACGAGTAATGTTGCAAGTGTCGGTCGCACGATTATACTCCGCCTGCGCGAACAGACTACGAAGATCGCAGCAGCACTGATTAATAAGGGACTGAAGCGTATTAATACCCTGCAGATAAGTCACGTTCAGGCCATTGATCAGGCCCTGAGTCTCATAGGACTGCTGACAGAAAGCATTGTTCAGATTGGCGAAACCAACGTTGACCGCGTCGGAGATGCCACGAACACCATTCTGCAGTTCCTGGAAGTTCATATCCATGCACAGGTCACTCCGAGTCAGAGCGCCGTTGCTAGAACCAGAACCGCCATCATTGCCATAGCCACGACCCCAGCCGCCAAACAGGGCGAACAAGATAATCAGGACCCACCAGCCATTGCCATCGCCAAAACCATCACCACCACGATTGCCGGTAACAGCAGCAATGTCAGCAAGACTAGGCATACTTGCACCACCAAACATGTTTGTTTTCCTCCTGAAAATATAAATTTTACAAACAAGACGTCACGAGACCGCGCGCTTCCCATGTCGTCTCGAATGTACTCTCAGAACGGAAGTTTCAGATTCTGACGAACCTGGGCGACAGCCTGCTGAGGTGTCATTCCCATAGACTGACAAAGGTTGTTTGCAATCTGCTGGCCGGTTTTCTCATCGCCAGTCATGATAGCATTAATAGCCGCAGCTGCCCAAGGAGCGTTCCCGTTCGGCATCTGGTTCATGCCTTTCTGCAGAACAGCCTGTGCCATCTGAATCATAGGATTAGCCATTGTTCATCGCCTCCGTTGTTATAGTGTTTCCCTCGACCGTGTGAACACTAGTTGCTTGCCCGGATCGAGGATTTCGATTGTTATAGTACTGTTGTCTTTGCTGCCCTCGTTGTCCGAGCATCTGCTCAATCTTATCGAGACGGGTCATTACCTGAGCAAACTCAGATGGGCCCTTCTCCTGCGGTTCAGAATCTTCTCGAATATAACGGAAAGTCTGGATCTTACCATCCGGCCCCCAGGCTTTTGCATAGATACAAGAGTCATCATTCATCGGGAAGAGACTCGCGGTTCCGTCCATAGGGATTTCGTTCAACTTGATCTCCTCCGGATTAGCAATAATTCGACCATGAAGACCGGGCATGCCCATCTGATTGGGAACAGGCATTGGGGCAGACGTCTGCGTCATAGGAAATGCATTACGACCGCCCCAATTCTGATTGTTCTGTGCCATGGGCTGATAGCGAACTGCAGGCTGTCCGGCCATAGACTGTGCTACAGCTTGTGCGAACTGTGGGTTTTGTGCTATCCATTGCTGTACCAGATCCTGAGTAGGATTCTGCTGTCCAAACACCATTGTACTTCTCCTTTCACAAATATAATTGTTTCTTAGTTAAGCTTGGTGAGGAAGGCCTTCCAACTGTCTTTTCCAACGATGCCATCCGCAAGCAAACCAAGCTGTTTCTGAAGGGCGATTACGCCGCTCTTCGTATTCGGGCCGAACGAGCCGTCTACCTTATCTTTATTAATCCCACGGGCGTAAATGATTCTCTGGATCGTCTTGACCTCGGGACCAGCACAGCCTTTAGACAGCTCGTGCAGACCAAGATCAGAATATACGACTGCACCGTACTTCTGAGCGGAAGGAAATGCCGGATCAGTAGCAGACGCAGCAGCATAGTTCGGACGGACGTAACCGTAAATATAACTACTGTTCTTCAAGTAAGACCGCTTCCTGCACATATTGCTAGAGTTGCCCTCAATGGTGTAGACGTAAGTGTTATCCGCAGCGTACACCATGCCGGTGTGCGTCCGAGAACCATTCTGCCAGAAGACAATAACGTCGCCCGGTTTGGGAGTCCATGCCCCCATACGACCCTTCATATTAGAAGGAGCCTTGTCATAGAGCTGGTTACAAGCGGTATAAGGCCAAAGGCCATGCATGACCTCTTTGGCAGTGGTCTTATTGTTCCCGCAAGCCTCGTAGATAGCGAGAGACACCTGCATAGCGCACCACGCCGCAGCTGGTCCGTTTAGACCGCAAATATAGCCCGCGTAGGTGTAGTTATTGGAGCCTTTGTTTTTCTCAAAGGCGCTCTTGTCTCGGGTGGTAGCATAAGAAGAACTTGCTTTCTCGTAATAGCCGATCCAATATTCCATTGCGGAGACGGCCTGAGCAGCAGTACATTTAGCCATTATTCTACCCCCTGTTCAGAAGGAATTTCAGGCTCGGGAAGTGCCTTTTCAATGCGCCAATTCTTCAAACTCACACCGAGAAGTACGCCAAGAGCAGTATCAAGGGCCATTAAAGAAGCTAGGATCTGCTCGCCATAGGGGATGTTCCAGATCGTGACCAAGGCACCGAAGAAAGTACCAACGGCCGGAATGATATACTGTGCGATCATCAGCAGTACATCATATACCTTATCCGGAAGAATAACCTTCATTTTCTTTTACCTCCTTAAAGAAAATCGTTTTTACTCAAACGGTCTTGGTAGACCGATCGAATATGTTGTATAGTCGGTCCTGTGACGCCATTTTCAAAGTCTTTATGCGTATCGCAGTACGACTCGTAGTCATGGGCATCACGAAGGATCGAATCAAAATGATCTTTGCTATGATTCATTCCATGGAGTAATTCGTCGCCAAAACGTAAAATTCTAGCTCTTGCGTTGATGGCGCCTTGTTTATTGACGCCGGTCTTTACATTGGTCAATTCCGTCTTCACATCGGCGAGTTCGGTTTTCATGTTCGTTATATCTGCCTTAACCTCGCCTATTTCAGCGATAACTTCTTTATTCAAGAGTTTCGCTATGCCAGAAAGACCTTTCTTTATTAGGTTTCCAAGTGGCCTCCATGGATTTAATTTAAGCGGGGAGATCTGAATAAGTGTCAACAAAGCCACCAATGCAAGTCCGCCGACCTTGCATGATGCCCAAATTTCTTCAACCGTCATGAAATATCAGCCTCCCAGGGTTGTTAACATCTGTTCAATGAAACGTCAATGTTCCTCTGAATGAAATACCGATAGCGCCATTATTTACCGCATTATTAAGCTTTGGTATAGTAAATATACAATTAAGGAATGTGCCATGTGGTTCAATAAGAACAGAGGAACTTGCTATCGGGCTCACACCGTTTCTGTTAGCATATATAGTTTCCGTTTTGCCTGACCGTCAAATACATACCCGAAGTTGATACACAGTCACAGTGTCTTTAATCGGTTTTGCCAAGGGACAGCTCGCACGTAGACCGCATCAGTGCCATCGACAGGCGGGATTCCTGCGCACGTATCTCCGACCGTTCCAGGATGGTCTTTCTGTCCGCGTCGGCCTTTTTGCGGTCCTTTGCTGCGTTTGCCTCTATGATAGCTACAATGATGATTGCAGCAGCTGAAATTATCTCTTTCCAGTATTCCAAACATGGTCATCTCCTTTGTTTATTACTTGTATGCATAGCCTTATATCACATCGTCTTTACCTGCCTCCTCCAGTTCATTCTCCCTGTCCACAGGCTCGTCCATGATCTCGGGACCTTCCCCGACTACATCACCATCCAGCTGGATAGTTCCCGTGATACCCGGCGCGCGGTCATCTATCACCGAAGTTATGCTGAAGGTAAATTTTGCAGGAAATGAAACCGAATTAGCATAAAACTCGTTTCTGTTCGGTTCCGAGACAAGCAATCTTGTGCACGAATCCCAATCATTCAAGCCAACACACGGTATATCCACTCTTTTCTGCGTCAAAAAAGAGTCATCAACCGTGAAGACAACTCCATTCGCTGGTATTTCTGTCCGATCGGCGAGCACCCCACGGAAGTGAACGGTGTGCCCTATCCGCCAGCATGCAAGACCAGTCACAGATCTAATATACTCCGGGTTGACCGTTATGGGGATATTTTGGAATGCCAGCCGGGATTCTATATCCTCTGGAGCAGGGGACCAATCGGTGGCAACGTTGCCAAGCTCTATTTTCAGGTGCCAATATGTAACGTCAAGGGCGTCACCGACCGCTTCTGTGTGGAATTGTATCTGTGGGGGACCGGGCTCTGTGTGAACGCGTGATGTGATAACAAATCTTTTCGTTTCACCAGCCTCCACCCAAACATCTGAGGAGCCTGATGTGTTGATGTGCATCTTAACTTTTTTCGTTCCATTGTTTTGCACATATCCGGACGCAGTATATATTTCTCCTACTTTGATAGTTCGCGGCGAGCTGTAATAAAACACAAGAGCATTTTTGGACTGAGCACATGTGGCGCGTATCGCGTCTTTAACGTTGTAATCGGAGACTTGGACCGTCTCAAACGACACAACATTATTTGAATATATACACAAGTGACTTTTATCGTTGGTATTTATCAGATTTCTCGCCCCGATCACCACATCTCCCGTCTGGCCATTAACCGACGCCACTGGTCCAGTAGGCCCTACAGGTCCCTGGATACCTTGTTCGCCTTTCGGTCCAACGGGGCCCTGAGCACCAGTATCCCCTTTGGGACCTTTAAAATTTCCAATCAATATTTTACTCATCTTTTTCCTCCTTACGCCACATCAGGATCCGGCAGAATATAATAAATATTCCCGTTCTCGTCTACTTCAAACTGGGGTGTGGAATCCGTATCGTTGTAATATGCCCAAAGATTTCCATCCTCGTCACCGGCCAACGTAAACCACCCCGTTGTAGGGGTGACAACGCCACTTTCTCCGGCCGGTCCCTGAGGTCCAACCGGTCCTGCCACTCCTTGAGCGCCTGCAGGACCCACGGCACCCTGTGGACCAGTATCTCCCTTACTGCCTCGGGGGATACTAAAATTCAGAACTGCATCGTTTACCGTGCCGGTATTTGTTACGCTTGCCTGTGTTCCGGGATTGGTAGTCGTGACCGTTCCAACTCTAACAGTCGCTGCGTCGCCCTTATCACCTTTCGGAATGGTGAACTGAAGGTTCGGGTCAGTTTTTGTCCCAAGGTTTTTAACAGACGCTTTCGTTCCCGGGTTACCAGTGACGATCTCCTCGACAACATCGAGGGAAACGCCCGCATCGATATCTGTCTGCTTATACGCGCCGGTATCTCGATCCCAGACCCACCAATGATCTGTATTGCCTTGAAGGATAGGCGGGTGAAGTGCTGTTTGAGCAGATTTCAGAGCCTCGTCTTCACTCTTTTTGGCATTGGTGGCGGATGTTGCGGCAGCTGTCTGAGAATTTTTTGCCTGAGTAGCGGAACTTGCCGCCTGAGATGCGGACGCAGCCGCAGCCGTCTTTGACTTTTCAGCCTCAGAAGCCGCAGTCTGTGCATCAGAGACGTAACTCTCCAAGGTTTTAAATTCGTTGGAGTCCTCGATATCATCCTCAGAAACCGGGTTTCTATCCAAATATATCGAAAGGGGTCCAGACATACCGGACCCCTCCGGTAGAATGAGCTCCAACACCGCGCCAACCTGACCGTGCTGTGTCGTCATCTTTTGCGTGACCTGAATATAAGCCTTCGTTCGGTCAGAATTAACGCCCAGAAGGGAATTCATTACAAAATACGGACTAGGAGCTGGCTTTTTCCAACGGATATTGCCAGATGCAGTAGAAGGAACAGCATACGGCTGTCCACTTTTGTAAAGCTCAACTTCGATTACTGGCAGTTTATCGTCCCCCTGTACAAGATGTACAGGGGTTCCAAATGTGTCCCGATCAACGAAGTCAACCTGGGTTGTATGGACTATAACACTAGACGGTGGCGTGTATATCAATAGAGCCGCCATTTAGACACCTCCTTATTCATCTTGGAGTTTATTTATTGTGAGCCATTCTCGGATAGCTGTGATCTCCTTTTTCAAACCCTCGTCCAAAACAACGAAACCGTCTTTATTCCCAGTACTAAGAATCCGGCCAGTCGGGTCGATTTTATCAAACGTAAAACCAATTCGATCCGAATTATCAATATGAATTGACATAAACGATGTTAACTGGTAAAGGGGGTTTTCAATACGAGTACGAATATAAACTCTGATCTTATTAATATGCTCTTTAAGAACACTATCTAAGACAAAGAAATGTTCTTTTTTCTGAGAACCTATTATCGATCCAGTTTCTTGGTCAATCGTATCGTAATAATAGGTGACCCGGTCCCCCCCGTCAGTATTCAATGCTATAAACATCGTAAGCTGTTTCACTCTATTACACCTCCTCGTTCAGTAAACAAATTCAAATAATCTGCTTCATACATTTCGTCAATCTTATAAAAATCATCCGCAATATTTTGTTGATCTTTCTCATAAGAAGATGTATGATCAGAAACATCCAAAATATCATTAAGTGTAACGACCGGCGTTAAGTATTCTCCTTCACTTCCCTTTATTTTTGCTTTTATCTCCCAAGAAAAATGAAGCCCAGGCGTACCCTCCACAACAAAATACGCAACTTCCTTTTCTGAAACCCATAAATCCCCCGGTCCTTCTTTTTGAAGAAAGACGTAGTATTCTATAGAAGTATTTACAGATTCCGAAAATATATCGTTTATCTCAACGTAGCATTTTCCATCATTTCCAATAACACCCGAACCAATATCTCCTGAAATATTTGAAGACATTGAATATGCGTTCAATGAACGCTGGTCATAATTTATGGATAATGCCAATTGACTTATCCCGTCCTCGACCCAAAGTTTTGAATATACGTAAACACAGTTTATAGAGTCTCTACCGTCAAGGATCATTATTTCTTTATCATAGGTATAAACTCGAATAATCCCCGAGCTACTAATGCCAAATTCCCCCCAAAACCCATTGATAGTAGCAACGGCATCAGTGTTAGGCTCAGAAAAAGATAAACTAGCAGCATTCAATTCAGCAATATCGCTAACAACGCCGTTGGGTTGTCGATACTGGCTAGTAAATGTCCCAGCAGCAGTTAATCCTTCATTTGTCCATTCTCCAGTTTTAGAGCCGGAATTGTCATATATTTTAATGGTTCCATACCCATTATTTTTACCGCCTAAAGACAGCGTTCCACCTTTTGCATACGTAAACAATAAATATAATTGACCGCCTTCCATATACAAACCTTGAATCGTTCCATTATTGGTCAATTTATTGAAAATCGATTCCTGAGTTTGGGAATCGATTGCTTTGTTTGTGTAAACCTCCGCGTCTTTTGGAGCTGGAGACCAATCCGTTGCCCTGTTTCCTTTTTCCAATTTTGGAGCGCATATCATAGCATAGCTTCCAGCTGTCACCTGGGCGCAAACAACGATATACTGATTACTATTTTTCACCGAAGAAGTTGTATGCCATGTAACCCAATAACGTGTCCATGAAGTTGGAATAGGAGCTTCTATAATGCCATTTGCATTGGTCGATGTGTCTCCATTCATATTAACGGACGAAGAAACAACCGAAATTTGCATTCCGCTTTTCGATTGGATAAACGGATAAAACGTACCTGGCTTTGAACTGGGTGAATAAACATAAACGGAAAACGTGTAATCTGTATCCGGCTCTAAACCATTAAACTCAAAGCCACCCATTTTTTCACTGGTGCTTAAAGAGGAACAGTCACATTCTAAAATAACAGATGAATCAAAAAAATCATTGTCCCATACATAACGAGTAACTTTTGTACCGTCGTAATAATCTGCCCCTTCAAAAGTTTGTGTATTCGCCAGCATATTCGTCCCGCCGACGTCAACAGAATATAAATCAATATACTTGTTCCGTTTTTCCCATTCACTAGCAAGATAGGAACCGGATTCTCGATCTTTAATACAGGTCATAATATCAGATGTATTACTTTGAAACCACAAATCACCCTCATGATATGGCGGCTTGGGAGTATCGATAAATATCTGTGCTTTGCCGTCCAAAGTGTCCATAACTTCTTGCGGCGGCTCAGTCTTCATTTCGACCCAAGTAGCACCATTCCACATCCAGTACTTACCGTAGTGTGTGGTATCAGATGCACTCGTACAATACCACATGTCGCCCTTGTGATTATTTTTTGTAGTTGTGTCTCCCCAAGCAGTAGACGGATCGGCATTCTGATACCAAGTCTCAGATTTCTGGTCATCCTGAGTTTTCAGGTCCTCAATCGTTTCAGCATAATCGCCTTCTACAAATGTAAGAAACGCACTGTCATCCGTATACTTACTCGCTAAGATCCAGTCATCTTTGCTAAACGCGCCGCTGGTCTTATTCCGTTGACAACGGAAAATATCACCCTTCGGGCCTTCGACCCAAAGGTCACCAATGTCATACGGAGGCGTAGGCTGTGCCACGAAAACACGCCGTTTGTTATCAGCAGTATCCTTGGCATCCTGCGCCTTTTGAAGAGCCTGCGTGATGTCCGTATCTTGAACCAACTGCCATTTCCAGGTATTTCCATCTTTGAAAAACCGGTAAGCATAGCCTTTGGCCTTCCAATAAAACAAGTCACCTTCATGACGAGCCTTCTCCGTGTCATCTTTCCATAGAGAAGCGGGCTCATTTTGAAGTGTGGGCGCATAATCGTAATAGTAGGTTTCAATCTGCCCATCAAGCTGCTTCTGCAGTTCGGCGATCGCAGGTTCATATGTGCCCTGAACGAAATCACTAACAAAAGTGTCAGTATAGTCTTTTGCATCCTCCAGCGCATTGTTGGCTTTGCCCTCGGCAATACTCGGGATCGTTTGACCGTCGACTGTTACAGTAGCGGCCATGCGAAATTCGCCGGTTTCCATGTTCCAATAGTTATAGCCGTTCTTATCAGACAGGATACCCACCTTAATAAGATTCGCCATCAACTCGCCGACGGTAATTAAACTAGCATTAAAATGCCCGTCCATCGTCCAGCCAGTCGTGTAATCTCCTGTATAGCCGGTTGAAGAATGCCCCAAGCCCGTGAGATTCCATCTCCAGACATTTTTCGCATCGCTCAGGTTTTCGGCGTCCAATACGAGCAATTCATCTGGCATACCATCGCTATTTGTGTCATGGAGAACAACGTAGCCACCGGCATTACCAGTAATAAGCTGCGATTGGCGTTTAATGGCCCCTTCTAGATAACTAGTACTAGAATTAACAGCACTTTCAATTTTCTGGTTTGTGCTATTCGTTCGATCAACAATGGTCGCCGCCAGATTAGACTTCGCTTCTCCCAACTCAATCTCTGTGTATTTTCCAGAGAGAACATTATACGTCGTAGAGATGCACGTAGACGTGGAAGCGACATTCAACAACGGGAAATACACATGAACTGTATCACAAAGACGGACTTCTTCCAATAATTTCAGCTTAGAATACGCCGTCGTATCGCTCAAAGAGATGAAGGAAACGGTCAAAGACACCTTGGGAGAACCGAGCTCGTTCTCCTCGATGTACTTCTGAGCACGCTCTTTAAGCTGCTGCTTAGTCGGCTGTTCCTCGAATTCACTTGTCAAGTCAAGCACGAAAACCCGACGATAATTATGTGTACCAGGGCAAGCTAGAGTCTTTTCATCCAGCTCCACAAGTCCTCCGGTTGTCACACCCTCATCATCGGTTTGGGGCTCAGTATAAAAGTACGGATAGACATCTGTCCAGCAATTCTCACAGTTTTCTTCCTGCTCCAAATCGGTTAGATTCTTCCCATATTCAATCGTAACGCCACGGTCTGCACCACGATTCTGGTGGTACTTTACTTCCCACTTATCCCACTCGTACTCGCCAGGCCACCGGTCAAGGACCGTTCCTTCACTGCCTCCGAGAAGCGCCCGAGCACTACAGGGAGCGACGAGGCTAAACGTATCCGCTGCACCAGTTTTCGTCGTGCTAAAATGAAACGCATGATGGCCGCTGTTCCAAGGCTGGGTCATCTGCCGATTCATCTCTTCGAACGTATCGAGAAGACTCGAGGTATCGAACGGCGCTATGGGATAACCGTCAAGATCGTAGCTAATGTGATGCGCAAAGATACTCACAATGCCGTTAATCGGTTTCGAGATCTCGTAAATACGAAACGGTTGTGCAGGACTATACGGATTAGGGGGAGCAAATATAATTCTGCGCATAGTCAGATCTGAGAAATGCCGGCCGGTAACCGGGTATTCCATCGTGAGATCAAACTCGCCATTGCGTTCCTCGTAAACAGAGCAGCTAGCCGCGTCTATAAGGCTCCCAAGCCCGTTTGTCTTAAATTCTATTTCGTCCTGCTCGTAAAGCGTTATCAAACTATCCACCATCTCGGCGTCACCTCAACTTTCGTAACACTTCCGGTGAAAGCAATCCGGTTTTGCCCACTATGGAAAAATGGAAATGCATGATGAATTGCATCAGCCCATTCAATCTGATCGTTCTTCGATGTAGCGATACCAGAAGAGGATATCATGTAAGCCTCTCCAAGGTCGCTATCAAGGGTTATCTGATTACCGATTTCTTTAATTTTTATAGTCATGTCGTTTACCGTGAGCGTGGCAGCTCCTGTTCCATAAACGGTAATCAACGGGAGAGCCTCAAATCTTGTAGGATTCAGCAGAATTTGTCCTGTGGTCGTAAACATCACAGGGCGGTCTCCGCTCTTCAGAAAACGGTACGGCATGCAGTTGAAATTTATCGTTGCTCTACCAAGGTGGTTGAGAATGTTCTCAAGTTCAGTTTCCTCCATATAATACGCCATCCGGAAATGATCCAAATCGTAAGAATCCTCCAATCTGGCGTATCCTGAAGCGGAGTGAAGCCACTCAGAGACAGCCGCGGCCATCTCTGAGTGAGTCTTCTCCAGGGAACCGAAAGCAATGTCATAGGGCTGCTGAACATTTTTAAATGACTTATTATCAGTCAGCAAATCTCCATTTCGCCCAAGGATATGCGTTGCTTCGTAGTCCCTCTCTGCAACAACATAATCGGGAGGACGCTCAACAATTAACGAGATCGAACGAGAGGTGATCCCGTTCCAGACAATTGTGCCCATGAAGCTTCCTTCCTTTCCATTTGTTTTTGGATGCGGCGGGAGACAACACTCGCCACCTCCTCGGGGTTGTTGCTTGTGATGTTAAATGTGTTGTAAATAGGCGCCGTTCTTTCGACGCTACTTGTTTCATCGGTCTTGATAGGCTGTTCAGCGGACATCGTACGGACTTTCGCCGTTGCTACCGCAGACCCTGTCACAGAGGCAATATCTGCCGCTACTCCGATAGACTGGTTAAACATACCATTCAAAGCAGCAACAGACTGCTGAGCATTTGTAAGATCAACAACCGGACGGATCACAGGATCGAAATCCATTCCGGAAGAGAGAATATCCGGAATCTTAGCGATCGCCTGGTTGAGTTGCAAGACGGTCTCTTCTCCAAGTTCTGCTGCGGCATCCCCAGCTTTGGGGATCCAGTGAAGCATGTTTGTCACAAAGCCAATACCGAAGTCATCGGCGGACGCGCCAGCCTCTCTCGACGGGGAGTGAGCATCGATGGCTCTTCTCAAACCATTAACCGCCGACCGGCCAATATTATAGGCGACGTTATAGGCATTAGTCATCCATCCACTCATACCATTTATAAAGCCGATGGCGAAATTCTGCCCCAAAGAACGAGTCGTACTATAAGACCCGGACAACGCAGAAGAAGCACTCGATGCAAGAGCCGAGGCAGCGTTATAAGCATATCTAGAGTACGAACTAATGGCAGATACATAGGAAGAAGCCGCATTTATGCCGCTCGTTCTAAACTTCTGAGCATTGGATGACAGACCAGTAAGGACATTCGACGCCAACGTAACACCAGCGGTTTTAGAAGAACTATACTGATTTTGAAATTCTTTAATGTATTTCTTCGCCGAGTTCTCGCCCTCTTCGGAAAACTTGAATTCGTTTCCTTCGAAGACGCCAATCATAGTCGTAATGACCGATTTTGCAGAAGAAACGGCAAGCGCTTTTTGTTTAAAGTCATTGAAACTATTTATGAAAGCCGTAGACGCTTCTTGCCCCTTCGTCTTAAACGTGTCATTGCCGGTTCCCATAGCATTCGTCGACGCGGTCAGAAAGTCATGAACTGCAATGATTGCTTGAGGACGAGCATTCGTGAACGCGGAACAGAAGTTATTTATTCCGGTAAGGGCAAGATTGCTAAGAGAAGACGAGAAGGAATCCAGAATAGACGTATCAATTGATGTAAGAGACGAAATAAAATCTTGAATCCCGGTTGTAACCGAAGTCAGCTTACTACTGTCAACAGACGTCGCTATCTTATAATACTCGGAGAGCTTATCTCCAAAAGTTTTCAGATTCGTTCCGAATTTCTTAAGGATGCTTCCCGCATCGCTATTCTTAAGTGTGGTGGCGAGTGTCGACAAATTTGTTCCGCAAGTATTAACATCTGAAACCGGGCCCGAATATCTGAAACCTGTAATTTTGTCCGAGTACTCCATCATACTATTCGCGAACGACGTCAACGTCTCTCCAAGAGCGTCCATTGTTTCCTTATCAAAGAAACCGTCCCATCCGCGTCCAACTTTAGGAATAGAATCACTCAAATCAGATAGCGCATTACCCGCTTTAACCGATTTTTTTATTGCACTTTTATCAAAAGTATGACCCGTGACGGCCTCTGAATATGCAACAATTGCCTTACCCCATGCAGAAAGAGACAGACTCAAATCATTCATATCCGTCTCGTCAAAGACATCGGACCATTTCGCACTGCCACTTTCTGGTATACTTTCGCTAAGAGAAGAAAGAACAGCACTAACATTCTCAGCCGCCTCAACCGCCTTCGAATCTACCCCGGGATTTGTAGTAATTATTGTTGTAAAATCGGTTATCGCCCAACCAAAATTCCTAAGAGTTCCACCAATAGATTGACTGAGGGACGCCATATCCGTTAAGGTTACAATAAGATCTGATAATTCCCCAAAGAACTCTTCCGGAGCAGAAAGATCAATCCCTGAAAGAGAAGCCGCCGCTGTACCGATCTCACCTAAAACAGACGTCAAAGAAGAAAGTTGATCGGTATCAATGCCAGATACGTCGGTGTAATACCGGCTAATATCACTTCCAAAATCCGAAAGATCCCCGCCAAAGCTTTTTAGAATATTTCCAGCGTCGTTACTCTTAATATCAGAAGCAAGCCCAGTTAATTCCTCAGCACAAGCAGAAATTGCTTTCGTCGGGCTATCACTATTGTACGTAAATCCATCAACTACGTCCGCATACGCGATAATCTGTTCTCCAAAAGTCTTAACTTTCTGACCGAAATCAGAAATATTTTTAGACCCGACGATAGACTGCCAAATGCCATTAGTCTTAGGAATTGAATTATTCAGATCTAGCATTGCCATACCAGCGTCGGCAGTCGCTGTGATCGCATCTATATCAAACTTATTTGTTTGAGCTGCCAAGAGATTGTTAAATGCAATAAGCGCTGTTCCATACGTTTTTATCTTCTTCCCAAACAACGATATATTCTGCGTTCCGGCGAATTTTTGCCATGAACCGCCGGTCTTCGGTATCGACTTATTCAGCTTGGCTAAAGCAGACCCCGCATTTGCAGAAGCAGTGATAGCGTCAGAATCTATTCCATGACCGCCTTCAGTGTTCTTCCCAGTAACAATATCTGAATACTCCACCATTGCCTGGCCAAATGTCTTCAACGTTTCCCCAAAGCTTTCAAAGCCCTGCCCACCGATCTTTTCAACAATTGTATTAACAAAATCTGCAGCAGCAATTGAAAGAAGGGCATTAGCAAGCGTTTTTGCTCCAGTAGCAGCTTCTGGCTTTAGATCATTCAACATTGTGAAGAACCCGGCAGAGGAACCGGCAAAATCAGACAAATTCTGGCCGACTTGCTTCAAGCTACTGGTGGCACCTTCCAAGAATCCAGCAACACTTTGGCCAAAGACATCGCCAATCTTATACATTACTTCGCCAATTCGATCCAACTGGGCGTCAATATTGGGATGGGACTCAATTAGTTCATTTATGGCAAAGAGAAGGGCCGCTGCTATACCAATAACAGCAATGCCGATCCCAAGGCCAACTAACGCCATAGGCCCAACAGCTCCAACGGCGGCGCATCCAACCATGGCAGCTGCCATAGAAACCATAATAAGGCTAAGCATCTCAGCACATTTTAGAGCAGCATCGACATCTGTAATATTATTAACCATAAGATATATAATATACGCCAATCCCGCCACAACTGCTGACAAAACGCCAACTACCACCAAGCCATATCCAATGCTCTTTCCAGCTTTACTAACAAGGCCCGTAAGCCCTATCAGAATGGCGAAACACACCATCAAAGAATCCAACGCTGCAGCAGCAGTCTTAATCGCCTCGTTGTCGTCGGCAAATGCCAATATAAGTATCAACGCAGCAGAAAGAACACCAAACGCAGTTATAAGAACAAACAACGGCGCGACTTTAATATTTCCAGCATTCTTAGTAACAGCGATCAATGCAGCGATACACAATATCATAGAATCAATCGCCAATGTACCAGTTTCAACATCTTCTTTATTCAAAAGGCTCAACGCCGCAATTACAATCGCCAAGATGCCGATCGAAACGGACAAAGCCAAGAAAGTAAGAGCCGTTTTAGCAGGGATGTCTACACTGTCAGCCAACTTTGCAAACGCGGCCAAGAACAAAAGCATCGCTCCAACGATCACTGTTCCTTGAACAGCTTCGCCGAGCTCTAACTGGCCGACTGCTTTAATCGCTCCAACAAGAATACGAACGGCCGCCGCAGCTGCCAACAGACCCGCTCCGGAAGTCCCAGAAGTAGACGACATCTTACTGACAGCTTTCATAAGAAGCGCAAAAGAACCAACAACCAGGATGAACGAACCAATATGGTCAGCTATTCCGGAGAGGTCCAGTGTCGTAAGATCTTCCAAGACAGAGATCAAGACCTTCAAAGACACAACAGAAAGGAGAAGGTTTACACCTACGCCCTTCACTTCCTGTGTCTTGGAAAGACGATTCAGAATCAAGAGTAAAGCAGCAACCGCTCCGCCAAAAGCGATCAAAGGCTCTTTCAAACTATCCCAATCAGCATACGAAAGAAGCTCATAAAGATCCGAAAATGCGCTAACAATCATTTTCAATGCCGACGCAGCACCAACAATCGCGAGCAAAGATTTTACATTCAGACTCTTCAAGCCTTCATTCTTACTAAAAATCTTTACTACACCTAACAACACACCTAATGCGACTATCAGGCCAACAACCGCTCCTATTGCAGCTAGAACATTTCCGCCGTTCAATACTTTGTAAAGATCTGTAAAAGACTTAACGACAAGATACAACGCCGCCGCCAATTCAAGAAGCCTCACTCCAACATCTTTCTGTGCCTTAATAACAGACGGATCGATTTTCGCTTTCTGCTTATTTATCAAAGCAATCATGCCTAAAATTGCCATCACAACAATAGCAAGCGCTCCAACTACGATTGCTCCGGTCTTAAAATCTTCTGGTTTGTAGTCCTTGAGCTTCACCATGATGTAAGCTAACGCGCCAATCG
Source organism: uncultured Muribaculaceae bacterium (assembly GCA_947628305.1). Lineage (GTDB taxonomy): Bacteria > Bacteroidota > Bacteroidia > Bacteroidales > Muribaculaceae > HGM05190. The sequence continues at coordinate 46,600 of CANQZG010000021.1, forward strand.
CAAGAACAACCTCCAAAAGAACAAGGCCATTCAGTGCATTTTTAGCAGCATTGGCAGCACCAGAGAAAGATTTGAGCGCATCTTTAATTGCATTAAATAGGCCGCCGATTGCTTCAAACGGCTTTGTTATAAGTTTAACACCATTTTGAATTGTTTTCACCAATTCAGAAGCACCCCGAAGAATCGACTTGATCCCCTTCGCGGTGAACAAAAGCATCAACGCAGCAAGGATGTTTCCGATCTGATCGCCAAGAAAATCGGCTATCGGAGCAAATACACCGCCAAGACTTTGAAGCCATCCAGAAAGTTTAGAACCAAAATCCTGAATCTTGCTGTAAAAACCACTCAAATTAGACGTAAAAGACTCAAACTTTCCTGACATTCCATTGAAAATGGACTTAATCTTGTTCCAAAACTCAGTCAATTTGGAAATGAAGCCACCAAAGAAGTCAGATTTCTTCAATTTCTCCCAAGCAGGAATAAGTTCTTTCTTAAATGTATCTGCAAAGGCCTTAAGAGGCTCAATAACACCAGAAAAATTCTTTGTCTTCCAAAGAGTTTTTAAAACCTCTATTAATTCCTTAACTTTCTTTATTGTCTCTGGAAATGTTCCAACAACGGTCTTCTTAAACTCTTCAAATTTAGTCTTGACCTTATTAACTTGTTCCTGTACCCAGGGAAGTTGCTCAAATTCACTATACCAGCTCTTCAACATCGAAATGGCGCCTTTAATAGTCGAACTCAACCATTCCAACGCAGCTCGAACAGCGCCAGTCTCTTGAAGCCAATTTCGGAAATTCCGTATAAGAAGCCCAAGATTGGCAGTAAAGTCAAGAACAGTAGAAATAACTGAACCAAAAGAAGGGGTAAGCAAATCTTTAACATACTTCGCAACTTCTTTTACAACGTCAACAACAATTCCGATAACTGAAGAAAGCCCCATAAACGTTCTACGAAGTTGTGTATAATGTCTAGAAACCCAGTCATCGAATTTAGCAGTAAGATTATTAAACGCTTCCAGCATAGCATATATGCGCTCAGCTGTAACCGGCGGAAACGCATCTTCCCAAGCATATTTTAATGCCCCTGCAACACGTTTAACCATATCCCAAATATTACGAATACTCCCGAGAAGCAAATCGGCACCACTCTTAGCGTCAGCTGTATAAACTTTCTCATCACTGATGGCTGAATTAATGTCAAGAAATACACTTAACATTTCTCGAAGAGAGTCAACCTGAATGTCCGTGTACCCAGCAATAACTTTTCCGATAACTTCACCAGTGAGCCAGCCACTAGCCAACGATTCCTTAAAATCATCGAATGATTTAATTGCCGCTTTATCAATAAGACCCATTTGATCGCCGACATCTTTACAACGCTCAACAAAGTCGTCAACGTCTAGACCAGCATCTCTAATTCTAGCGGCCAAACCGTCCCAGTTTCGAGAATGTTGATCCAAATAGCGATCCGGAATTCCGAATGCCTTCTCCAAAAGAGCATTCCGAGCATCAGCAGATCTCTGAAGAATACCACCAATTTCCTCATTAACCGAAGTCCAACGACGCTTCGCTTCTTCGAAATCGCCAAATATAATCTCAAACGTTTGAGCCCAACCAGACCCGACAGACTCCTTCAGGGTATCCATCAATTGGCTAAAAGTCTTAACGTCTTGCGCAGAATCAAAAGCTTTCTTACCAAGTTCCTCAATTTTCCGAATCTGTTCTTCCGTATAACCAATCGAGCGGAGCTTTTCTTCATATGCAGCTTTTTCTTCCGAAGACATGTCTCGAACGTCCGTAGAATAATTATTCAACGCCTGAACGAGAACATCCGTCGTCAACCACTGAGCAGACAACGAATCATTAAACATATGCGTTGCATCGAAAAGTTCGGATACATTTCCGTTTAGATCAGTAGTTGTCGACCGATATCGATCACCTTCTTTAACAACGGTCCCCATAGCAAGAGCCGTATCCAAAAGAGCGTCTTTGAACTCAACAGTGGCCATGTTTGCATTTTCAATCGATTTCCAATCTATTAGCTTTACATAACCAGCAGACAATGCCTGGGCAAAGTTATACATCGCTCGAGATGCTTCATTCGCATTTGCGCCAGACACAGCAGCAACGTTAGAGACACCCTGAATGGCCTTTACTGCGTCCTCAAGTTTGACACCAGCATTGGTAAATTTACCAATGTTGCTAGTCATATCAGAAAACGAATAAATGGTCTTATCCGCATAATGATTCAGCTCATCCAAATATCCATTAACTGTCTCCAGATCCTCGCCAGTGGACGCCATAATCGTCTGAATGGAGCCCATCTTCAACTCATATTCACCAAAACCAGCAGTGATCTGATCGACAGACAATGATTTTGCGACTTGAATCCCTGCATTAACGGCTCGATTAACGATATTCTGTAATGCAGTAAATGCTGCGGCTTCAAGAGCGCTGAATTTTACTTGAACGGCATCAACACCAGCAGCTAATGGGTTGAACGTAAAACCCTTCACTGCTCCCTGCAATTTATCAAGGCCGTCACTAGCATGAGAGAAAGTTAAAGCATTCTTAAGCTTTTCCAAAGTTCCAAGAGTAGTCTTCGTGCGACTTTCAAACTGCTCATTATCAAATCGCATCTCAACGACTCTTTTATCGATCGTACTACTCATGAACCAATAACCTCCTTCCATGCTGCATCAGCCATCTCTTCAAATATCGGCCTTAATGCTGGATTAATATAATCGATGCCTTGCACATAACCGCCAGTTCCTGTTGCATGACCATACTGCAAAAGAATGGCGACATTTACACCTCCCGGAGGAGGCTGCAAATTGGAATTTGTCCAATGAACCGAGATTCGACCAAACTCTTCTACAACCTCATAGTCCCAAGAGGAAGCTGTCAAACCTGTATCAACAGGGGTAGCAGCTGCTAAGAGCTCTACGCCCTTCTTTCCGTATTTATCCAAAACATGCTTAAATCGAACGCCGAAAGATTTCCGAAGCATTTTCTCAAGATTCTTGAAATCGCCTTTCGAGTTTACAGTGATCATCGACATCTTGAGTCACGCTCCTTTGCTCATCTTTTCTGCGCTCTCCTAGCTGCCTTTATCTGACGATACTCATTCGCTATCTCAGCTTTTGACTGTTTCTTCTTCGGAGAATTCTCGATGCTACAAACTCGAATAAGGGTCAAAAGCTTATTCAAATGCCAGCGCTCCGTTGGATCCCAAGGAATGTTGTTGACGATCATCCAATAATAAATGATCTCAGCTGTTATGATCCGCTCTTTTCCGCCATTCGGCCCTCTGGAACCAGCTCGTTCACTAAACCAGGTCGCGGTGTGCGAATCCTCAATGTAATCTGTAATTTTATTAATTTGATCCTGAGTAAAATTACTATAAACTCCATCCGGAACGTTCTTTGTAACGGTCATAAAACGGATGTAGTCTATAACTTGTTCCATGGTTTTCTCAGGTTCTTTTACAAGAAATGGAACTTTCCACTTCTCCTCCCATCTACTTAGGGAGAGAAGAGAATGCTCCAATTGAATCTTGAAGACTTGGTCTTCTGCAACCGGTTTATCTTTCGCCCAAGGATAAACGAAGTAAAACGCGTTTGTAACCTCGTTGAAGCATTCGACCGGCTTCAGTTCCAATAGAAGCATTCTCGTTATCACCTCATTTTAGAAAAAGTTGACCATTTTGAAATCGATCAAGCAGAAGCAATAGGAGTAACGTTGGCTTCCACGGAAGATTCTGCAGCGAGCTTCCTAGCCTCAGAAGGAGTAATATTAGGATGCTCACGATAGAACTTATCCACATCCTCCTGCAGATTCTTCGGCAGGATCTTCACAAAGAAGTCAGCCGCCTTATCCGCATCGTTCAGGAGCTCGGTAAGGAGCTCAGAATAAGCCTCAGACTGTACGAACATGTCGAGATACTCCTGCTTTTTGATAAAGGCCTTACCATCAGGGGACTTAATACCAAACGAAGCCTTGATCAGATCCTCGATCATGGCGAGCAGTTTCGCACCGTTTCTGGTCTGCTGGAAATACTCAAAGACCTGATCCAGAGTAGCATCGGAATCGGTAACCATCATTTTCAAAAGCTCCGCCCGGTTCAAGTTAAAGTAAAAAGTCTCCTCACGAGCAACATCGTTGTAATCAGTATATTTAATGGTTTTCGCGTACATAATAAACTTCTCCTTTCATGATTAAAAAGCGTGGGGGACCAATTAAGATCCCCCCGCATAGGTTATTCATTTGTCCGATTCTTCTTCGCTCGTTTCCTATCGTAAGAAGCCAACTTTACTTTAAAAGTTTCGACTACAGGAGACTCTACTCGCTCGTCACTGAACGGAAGCGTAGTAACGAAGAGCTCTTCTCGGGGCATAGCTTCGGACTTAGCCAGCCCCGAAATCATTCCGTGTCGGTCAGAGTGGAAATGACCTCGGCGGGCAGAGGCAGATGAGCCTTAGAAGTATCGTCTTCTCCGTACAGGAGCTTCTCCAGAGCCTGGAGCTTCTCCGGGGGACAGGTCAGGGAGCTCACCTTCAGATGCGCGGTGGGCTTCATATTGGGAACGGGAACAGACACTGTAGTGATCTCATAGCTCAGAGTACCAGGCTCCACACTATCATTAATGGTGTTATGCGCCAGCTCAGAAGGAGAAGCAGTGCAACCATACACCAAATGCAGCTCATAACCCTCATCGGTGCCCTTACCATCACTGCCGATCATAGACCGATAGCTCAGACCAAACGGATGGCGAGCCTGCTGATAAACAGTCAGACCCTTGGTATTCTCCGGGGAGCCGCAACCATCACAAGCATCGAACTCCACAGGGGTGTCATAGCACTCAATGGTCAGGCCAAAGTCCTCAGCAGAACGAATGGACAGATACTTAATGTTATCGGCATAGATGGCGTTCTCCTCAGCACCCGAAGGGGACTCAGTAACAGCGGTCACACCATTCCACGCCACACCCTCAGGGTAAGTGCCATCTTTCTGAAGATAAAGGGCAACATGATCGATACCAACCTTATAGGTTCTCTTACCGACCTCATCCCAAACCAAAGCTTTCTCGCCAGCCATAGTTAGAACCTCCTAAATTTATTCATAGAGTATATCAAGCCCATAGGTCTGTGCAACATCATGCTCAATCTCGCACCCACGGGCATTTTCCCAGCCACGGCAGAAATACACAGCATCGCACTGTGACATCAACGCCACGGCCCTACCAAGAAAGGCAATGGAGATATTTTTGACCCCATGCCTCTCAAGTTCATCTTTCTTAGAATCTTCCCAATCGCTCGGAAAGAAGGTATTGATCACAACATAGCCTTTCGAACCCAACACCTCGATAGCCTCTTTTCGAGCAGCTTCGATTTGCTCAGGGGTTCTTCCAGACATAGGCTGTGAAATCATTGCAACTTTAGCAGACGCCATAATCGCTCCTCCTCACCAATACAATTCGAAGACATGATGAACAATCCCGTCTATTCTAAACGGGGCAGAATTTAAAGAACAACGAGGCAATTCATAAACCTGCGGTGCCAAATCCAATGCTTCTGGATCAAGTGTCATCGTCGTCACTTTCCACCGGAAGAATGTAAAATATCGAACATTATCAGCATGATAACTCGCTGGTTTAGATTCCTCGTAAATGATACACGGAAACTCCATCTGGAAGCCGGGAGGGGGATTAAAATAGACATGCTTGGTCTTATCCCCCTTCTTCACATACTTTTCAGTAAGTGTTTCCAGGAAGGTTTGAAGTTCTAGACGCTTTCGCTCTTTTACTTCACTCAGAGTCTGGGACTTGTCCATTCCACGGCCCTCCCACTTCCAATGTCAGTCTAGGAAACGAAATCCCGACTGTTTTTACTTTCCAACGTACCCCATTCCAGAGAACGTATTTAATGGACGGCCAATTCTCCTGAGCAAACAGATCTCCAAGGATGGAAATCTGATTGTTCAGACTGAAATCGTCGGTTGTCGCCTCGCTCCGGCTATCCCACTTATGATAGGCTCTTGTAACATCACCCGTATAATACTTCTCGACCATATGGTCTTTAAAGATTCCAGGTTTCGTTTCGTCAGCGGTAATCCAGAAGCCGACCTTACCAGCGAACTTCATTAGAGAATCACCTCCATTTTGAAATTATTCGAGCTTCAAAGTAGACAGATCATAAATCTCCTCAACCGAGGACAGATCCTTCTCCGTCTTCACGTAGATCTTCTGCTTATACTTGTCCTGGATCCTATAAACACAGTATTTATCGCTCGTCGCATCGACATAGTCAAGCATCGTAGACGGGCCACCAGCGATCTTAGTCTTCACAGTCTCGTCTTCCTTCGGATCGAAAGTCAAAACAAGGAAATGCCCCTTCTGCTCGTCGGGATTCGAAGGATTAAACTCAGGATAACTGGTGATATTGTGCAGGGTACCATAGACACGATTATTCTGAATAATTACGTTTTTCTGAAGTTTGTCAGCTGCTACACTATAATACTGCGTGTCCCCGGATGCAGCGTTTACGGGGACACTAGTCATTCCCCCTGCTCTTTACCCGTGATAGTAATCGCAGAGAAGGGCTTGACCAGAGCACCAGACATACGAGTCTCGATCAGATACTTGTACTGGTTAAAGTCGATATCAAAGTCGTCGAACATGGAGGTGCCGCCCTTAGGATCCTGGCCGATGTTGTAGTCAGCCGGGTTGACAATGATACCGATGAGCTCCTGGTCCTGACCCGCACCGAACTTGCTCTTGTACTCCTCAGCCTCCATCACCTCAACAGTGACGATCTTGGAGACACGCAGAGCCGTCGCCAGCTCAGCCTCGGTCTTGTACAGACGATGACCAATCTGATCCTTAAGCAGCAGCATCTCAGTCAGCCAATCATCGGTAGTGAACAGAGTCGGATTCCCAGAACCACGATAGTTCTTATGGGCACGGATGATGCCGTCAACCACCTGCTCGGCCTTCTTATCCGCCGTCAGCCCAGAAGCGAACTCCAGATTGACCTTCGTATTGAACAGATCCACGTCAGTCGCGATAGGACGAATGCACTCCTCAGAAATCTTACCATCGGTACCAGGAATACGACCGTCGCCCAGAAGAATCGCACGAGCGATTTCCTCATTCAGCATAACGCGCATCTCTCCGCGGAGCCAAGCAACCACATCGAAATCGGTAATGTCAATAATGTCATCCCGATCAAGCTTCTGCAGCTTGTAAATCGTAGTCGGGTTGGTGACGCGCTTCAGAGTGCTGAAGACCTCATACAGCTTCTGCTTACCCTTCTTGTCATAGCCCTTCGCCCGAGCCTCATCCTCGGTGATGTTGGCGTACATGCTCTTCACACGGCTAAACGGAGTGCGATGAATACCGGCCATAAGGCTCTGAACCCAAGCAGTATCACGACCGATGAACTCAGGAGTATTGGTCAGGCCCCGAGCATCAGGATAAAACATGCTGGGATTCTTAAAGCCATAGGTTCCGTAGTTCTCGTAATTAGAAGTCTCGCTCTCGGGCTGGGTCATGCCGGCCACGGGAACGTTAGGAATGCCCGCATGGACAAGCATATCATTGTCATCATAGACAACAGGCACACCACCATGCATCATAACAGGCTCGTCCCGATCGGCCATAAAACGATTCCAGCTCTCCCGCAGAGAACCATAGGCCTTGGCGTTCTTCATGATGTCACTAACATCAGAATGGGTCAGGAAGATCTCGCCGGTATCCTCCTGAACAGTATTGTTGGTCTCAAAAGCATTGTGAGACATGTTATCTTCCTCCTCATCGGTGTTATCTTCGTCATCGGAATCGTCGCCACCGGCGGCACTTTCAAGGGCCATGCCGATGACAGCATTCACAACCCTCTTCTGTTTCGGCGTCAGAGTATCCAGAACGTCCTGGACGGTCTCCTCGGAATTGTCTTCGGACTCGCTCTTAGCAGGCGTCGAGTTGGCGGGCTTCTCCTCATCGGCATGGTGAAGCTCGAACGTTTCTCCAGTATACAAAATACCTTCCTCCTCATCATCAAGAAGTGAATAGCCATGAGCCGCAACGGACTCGATCAGGGCACCAGGATTGGCACCAGCCAGAACCAAACTCACCTCTCGAATCATACCGTGAAGAACCCGACGACCATCCTGCTTAAGCTTGTTCGCCCAAATACTCAGGGAATTAACATCCCCGTGCTTGACAGCGTCTTTGGCCTGAGTGGCCTTCTCGCCGTCATTGAAATAGCAATCCGCCCAGACGCCCTCGTCTCGATTGTGAAGAATCGCATGACCGAGGACATTCGCCGGATCGTTGTGCTCATGGTTCCACACCAGCGGAACACGAGCTCCATCCTGGACGGCGAACGCATCGCGACAGATAATGCGACCATCACCGCACTCCAGATTGTTCTTTGTCGCCCAACCACTAAAATCGGGCTTGCTGTTGTTTCCGGACAAGGTTTAGTCCCTCCTTTTTACTTTCTATCGCTATCGTTCACGATGTCTTCTCTTCAGATTCAATCCGCGTTGCTTTCTGGGTTCCTATCTGGTTTAGCCAGAGCCTCGCATTTTGAATTCTTTTCGAATCCATCGTTGCCGGCGAATTGTTAGGGAGCTTCGATACGCTGGTGGAACCGGAAGGATCGCTCCCCTGCTTCTCTTCCGGTTGATTCAAGTTCGAGTTGATCAACTTATCAGCTTTAGGATCCTTAGACGGTTTCCGGCCAATAATCGATCGAATCTCGTTCGAGGTCATGATCTCGTTACGAGTAAACTTGTCTCCAATTTCAGCAATTTGAGAAATCGGGACGAGCTTAAACGGATCCCGATAATACCAAATCGCCTGATGCTGTGTTCGGGCAGTCTTAGAGAGCCACTTTCTCTGAAACTCCTGAGCAAAAGCAGTAGCAATCGGTTCGATACTACGAGATTGGTAGTTCAATGATGCAGCTTCGTCTGCCGTCCCATCAAAAATCTCTTTTGTCAAACCGAGTTGATTGTAAAGATCGGCCTGCAAATCTTTTGCTTGTGCCCAAAGATTGTTCTCAACCGCTCGATTCAATTGTGTAATTCGTTCCGTCCCATCTACATATGCAATTCCGTATTGAGCATCCTTCAACTGACCTTCGATCGCCTTCCGACGCTCTTCCGCTTCTCTTTTACGAGCGGTCGTATGAATCGAATACGGAAGTTGGAGAATCAAATCAAGTTTTCCAGAACTGTTCTGCTCATTGGTTCGATCGATCTGATTCAAAACTCGAAGAAGCCTCTGAAGCTGAGAGTTCGGCTCATTCATGATCGAATAAAACGGATTCTCAATAATGGCAGTACTAGACTTTGGAACGATGATTTCTTGTTTGCGACCAAGTCGATCGTTATAAACTTCTACCCGCACATTAGACGGGAACCACTCTGTAACTTTTCCAACTCGGATACTGTAAATGTCATAAGAATCAGTCTGAGATGGATCTGCGCTAGTGTCAATAGGAACAATCGCAATCGTTCCCTCGTCAAATAGCGTCGAGACTGCATCAACGAAGAACTCTAAAGCTGACTGATCTTTATTGGGGGACAATGTAAGAACCTCATTCAAAGGGCTCTTAATGATTGACTCCATTCGTTCGTCGTCTTTATCCAAACGGACATGATTAAATGTCACAAGAGCCACATCCACAGCAATCCGATTGTAAATGGATGCAATGACCGATTTTGCGTTATACGACCGGAAATGCATCCGATCTGGGCGCATACCGAATCCGGGCCCATCATAGCTATAGGTTTGATCCCTACCCATGAAGACATTCCATGAACGTTTTATACGTTCTGCGAAATTAGCCATCCCACGGTATACCTCCTTCTCATATAGTTTTAATCTTCCGTTTACTATAGCCGACACGACCACCAGCCCAGACCCCACTCTTCACCTGAGACATATCGTAGTCGGAACTAGCAAGTGCCATTTGAACGCCGAGCTCTCCGCGTTTCGCAACCCACCGAATAACACGACCAGACGGCGCAGAAAGAGAACTCGGAACTTGATTCATCAACTCAGCAAGCTGTTGGTTAAAGGCATTAATATAGGTTCGAGAAAGTGTACGATTTGCATTATAGATTGGCATTTTACTCCGGAGAGCACGGTCCGCTTGTGCCATAGGCTTCCGAATCTGCTTATACGTACTCTTGTAGGCTTTCTCGTAATTCTTCTCGGCCCACTTCGCATCTTTCTTTTCGAGACGACGCTTTCCGAGCTCAGTCAAGCTTCCGTCCTCATTCTGGTATCTTCTAACATACCATTTCTGGCCTTTAACGCCGTGGTGAGCAAGATAAAGGGAATAGTCCACGACTTAGCCCCCTTTATTCTTCTTTTTCTTCTTTCCAGAACTAGACTCCGACGATGCAGATTGAGAAGATTCGCTAGATTTATTCTCTTCCGGCTGGCCACTTTTTTCCCTAGCTTCAGCCTTTGTAAACTCCGCGGCTTTGTTTCGAATATTAGAAAGCGAATTCAATCGATCAGAATATTGCTTCTCAGTTTCGCCAGGCTTCCGTTGACGCCAAGTATGCCAGTCATAACTGTCAAATGACTTAGAATCATCATCCGTGAGACCAAATGTTTTCGCTAGATTCTTGCCGGTTTTGACCAAGTTGTTAAATGCATCACCAGCAGTCTTAAGATTGGTCATAAGATCGGCACTCTTCTTCAAGAAAGAATCGCCCTTTCGAGCCTGCATTTTTCCAACTTCGTCCAGATAGGCGTTCTCTTTTCTAAGACGGTTTGTAGCCTCTTCAAGCTCCTTATCTGACATCTTGGAAATCTTCTCTTTCAGAGATTCCCGCTTCTCGGTCGTCTTCGGAGTGGCTTTGGCTGCGACCTTAAGTGCTTCTTTATCCTGTTTATTTTTGTTTCCTCTATTCTCCTGTATCCGGTTCTTAGCAGCACTGGATACTTTCTTAATCTTTGTCTTAATGCCACTCTCCAACGGATAAGGCGGACCACGCTTTACGCCCCATCGGCCGCCCTTTACTTGGTGATGCTCAAGATAACTCGAGTCCAATGAAGCAAGAACTTCGGAGAGTTCTATGAAATTGCTTGTCATTTTGAAATCATCACTCTCCTCAGAATGTTTTAATTTCTCATCTTCGTCATCTTCGGCAGCAAGCGCCCTGTCTACCAGCTCTTGAAGAGATTCGCCGGGCTTATGCTCTCCAAAATCAGAAAACTCCAAATTCGGAAACCGAACACTGTCGCCAGTTTTTCCACTCTTATGGAGCTTCGTAATGTAACTCTTAATCTCGTCAAGATTGTTAAATTCGTGAAGGCCTTCTTGTCCACCCCAAGCATTCTCGAACCAATATGTCTTCCCGTTTTGTTCGTAAGTAACAAACGCATGAGTGGTTCCGCCTTGGGAAGACTTTGGAGAATACTCAATAAAGAAAGTTGCTTTAGGGTCATATCCCATCGATCGAAGCTCCTCTAATTCTAAAAGAACTTGATCGTGACAAGAACCTTTTCCTCGCCTTACTGTCTCTGACGGAGATTTCAACGTTGTGTAATCTGCATAAGAAACGTTCTTCTTCATCCAAGATGAAAGTTCCTTCGGGTCCTTAGCACCACTAAACTTCCCTGCTGAATGCTGCTCTAGTGGATACGGAGGACCATTCTTAACTCCCCACTTCTGGCCAAGTATTCCATGATGCTCCAAATAATCGGAGAGCTCTACATATTGCGTCGACATTTCTGAACCCGCCTCAGAATGTTTTAATTTTTTCTTCTCCAAAACGCTAAGAGAATCATCTGTATAATCATAAAACTGTACAGGCTTATCTGAATCAGAAAGACGCTGAACATTTCGAGACGTCGCACTATCTGCTCGATCAGATCGGGAAGAAATCGCAATTCCCTTGGTAGCCGCCTCAGTCATTGCAATGTCTTTCTGAGCTCGAACATCACGCTCCGTAGTCTGTCCGTTTGATGAAATTTTCTTAACCGGCCAATTTCCAACATTGTTCCGAACCTTCTCGTCGGTCGTATAAACAACCACCTTCTGATACTTCTTGCTCGCCAAATAGTCTTGGCAACGAGTATCAGCACCTGGCGCGTCGCCAATGATGATCTTAGACTTCGCACCCATCACACGGTCAAGTTCCTGCTTTATCGTATCAGAAATCGGTTGGTCGTACTTGACTTTACCAGACACAAAAACTACGTCATCAGAACTATAGGATCCGCCCTGGCTTTTACGAAGTTTTCCAACAAACTTTCCCTTCCCAGAGTAATCAGATGGATAAGGTTGGAAACGTCGAACATACCAGCGCTGGCCTTTGATGCCATGATGGGAGAGGTACATTTCATACGTCATTCTCGTGTACCTCCTTTAATCAAAGTCTTCTTTCATTCGCTTATATGCAACGTAAGCGTCCATAAGAGCTGCCACGTTATCGATCTTCTCCTCGTGACGTTTCTTGTAAAGCTTGCGGTTTCCGTTCGTATCCTCAAGGACAATACAGTTCCCCATAGCGAAGGACATAAGAAGTTCGTCAAAGATCAAGAGACCGTCTTCGGAAAGCTTCTTGATCTCGCCTAGGGGAACGGACTCAGTCTTGAATCCCTGAATGACCTTCTCCACGCCGTACTCGCCATTTCGCATGATCCAATCCTGAAGGAATTCTGTAGCATTATACGGATCGTAACCGAATGCCCGAATATCGTAGTCAAACTCCTCAATCATGGCTTCGACATCCTCGTAAACCGCATGCATGTCGAGAACAGTCCCTTCCATGACGACCAGACTGCCCTCTTTAATAAACTCCTCATACTTCATATGCATAGCGACAGGGAGTCGCTCGAATGTACGAGAAGTAATGTAAGAACGAGTCTTGATTCCATACTCTCCTCGCCGAAGCGGGAAGAGAAACGTAAATGCACAGAAGTCGTCGCCCTGAGACAAGTCAGCGCCAAGAGCGCAAGGCATGCCACGATACGACTGACGACGCTTAAACGGCAACGTCTCCTCGTATGTGAAGTAATACGTGTATCCTTCCATGGGGATTCCGAACCGCTTGGCAAGAATATCATTCCTTGCGGCCGGCGCGTTCTCAGCACGCTCCACGTCCTGCTGGTACGTCTCATAGCTTACGGTCTTACCGAGATTTGGAGCTGCTTTAACCCACATCTCGGGGTTCGCTACTTCCTTAACGTCGTCCAGCTTGTACCACCAGATCGATACATGAGGGTTGTAATATTCTCCCTTAAGAATATCCATGAGCTCCATCTTGATCGTGTCTCCGGCTCCGTTGCGGACTGTTCCCTCGGAACTCATGGCGATGATCAGATAGTTGTCGAGTTTCGAAGCGCCCTGCTCAAGAGCACCGATGGGATCTTCACGAATATCGCCAGAAAGCCATTCGTCCACGGTTGAGTATTTGTTCTGCAAACCCTGAAGTTTTGCAATGCTCATGGGTCGGACCTCGAGAAGGGAACCGGTCATAAAGTTCTCGATCCCCTTCTTTGTGGACACGAGCTTTTGACGGTTATAACGATCACCTTTTGTGCTATAAATCGTACCGTCGGTTAAAAACTTGAACAGCGGCCCGCGCGCACGCGTGATGGCGGTTCTGAAAGGAGAGAGCATCTCCTCCGCCTGCTTCATTGTAGGAGCGGTCGTGACTTGATGCGTTGTCGAGGTGTCCATCACCAAGCCATACGCCTGGTGCGCCATACCATAAACAGTTTTGGCCGAACCTCGAGCCACGATCAAATACTGCTTTTGCGTAAGACGCTTTTTGATCACACGCTTCACATAGCGGCCAGGCTTTCCGTGTTGACCAGGCTCGAAAACGCTTCGCTCGATAAAGTAATACCAGCCATAGACCTCTTCGGCCCAGAGCTTGAATGTATCAAGAAGGTAGAGATCGCCACCGTCGGTAAGCGTGAGCTCATTTTCACAAAACGCAATCCAGCCTTCAACAGCTTTGTCATCGTAATAGAAACGAGGATCCTCGATGAGTTGGTCGATTCGGTTCATCTCGAGACTGACCGTTTCACAAACGGGGATCTCGCCGCGCAACACGGCATCTCGAAATTGACCGTAATATTTCGGTACTGCCGTGTTTGAGAGCATTTAGATCACTTCCGCTTCTTTTTGCCAGACGGAAGCCAAGCGTTATACTCTGCTTGCTCGGCGTACATTTGCCAAAACGCAGACTCGTCCCCCTCGTTGAAACGTTTTACAAGATCTTGACGACCGAGCATACGATCTGCCAATCTAGAGAAACGGTCTAACTCAGAATCGGATAACTTTCTGCTTGAAAGATTGGGGAGTTCTTTCTTAAAATATTCGGCAGTTTTATCCAAGATTCTCCGAGATTTTTTGCTTTCTCTCTGAGCTTTTCTATACAAAAAATCAGATGATTTATGTTCAGAAAGACGACGGTTTAATTTAGCAGTAGTTATTCTAGATTTTGCACGTTGAGATTCGTATTTCTCAACCATCCGTTCAGCTTTCTTCAAATAACGACTTTTCCCAGCTTCGGTATACGTACCGTCATCATTCTGGTATCTTCGAACGCCCCACTTTTGGCCTTTGATGCCATGATGAGCAAGGTAAACTTCGTAAGTCATTCACTCTTCCTCCCCAGTTGTAAAATTTCTATCGTTCTGAACCGAAAGTCTAAACTCTAACTCAGCAACATCTTCTTTCAGCGCCTCGACAAGATAAGAAGCCTGAGGAGGATCAAACTTCAGTTTCGCTCTGGCAGAAATATAAGTCTTTGCCATATTGGACCTCGGATCACCGTCCGGGATGTACTGATCCCAAGTCTCGTCCTCACCAGAAATAGAAAAACCCTTGATCGGACCAAAACCAAGCTGAGTAAGAATGCCAAAAGCAGTGTTGATCTCTGCGATCAACGCCTCATCAAAGTCATGAATCTCGTCGTTCATCCCAAGTTTGTATCGAACAAAAGAAAGAATCTTTGTCGGATCGACATGCTTCTGTCTTTCATCAGGCATCGCATTCTACCTCCTTGATCACATCTTTAAACACCCACTTAACGATGTTAGGTTCCGACACCGAACGAACCTTGCAATATTCACCATACTCATCTAGTATGTCAACCTCAGTACCCTTCGCCAACCCAAGTATAACACTCGTATAGAGCATCATGCCCTTTCTGCGTACGGGTCTCGACACACCCGCGCAACCCGATTCGGTCGGGGAGCTAGCCGTTACTTTCTTCATAGGGCATCACCTCCATGGACACGTGTCATTCAGACGACGTGGTTGGTAATCTTGTTTAATAAGACTGTAGTCGCCATAATGCAAGGCTTCGTGAGTTTCAAAAGCGACACTTACAAGATTATCAGGATCAAACACTAACGATCGTTCGTGAATAACGTCAGCGATTGTGATGGGGTTGATGTGATGGATACAGACTCGAGAATAAATTGGACGCGTTGGGAATACGAGATCGCAAGTATAACCGCCGATCTCGTCCCGTTCCATAATTTGTCTTCGTAACTTCTTCCAAATATCTGACCGGTACAAAATTTGATTCAACTGGCGATGACCACCAAAAGTAGACTCGCCAACTTTCCCTCCAAGTCGAAGATACTCAAACCTCTCTTCGAATGTAGGGAGTTTAATCAATTCAGAATATGTTTTAATCATCGTAAAGCACATAATCGTCAGCCTGATCGTCTGGAACAAAGTCTGTTCCACGATAACGGCTGAATGCAGCAAGCGCGTCGCTCATAAGTTGCTCAGAAGTTTGTGTAGCTCGCATAACCTCAGCCTTTGCCTCAGCAAGTTTCGCTTCAGATTCAAGCTTAACTCGCTCGAGCCTCGCTTTCTCCGTTCCGAGTTGGAGAAAGTGACAAATAACTTGCGACGATGCGGAGCCGTCCTCTAATTTTTTTCTCGCCAACTGCATGGCAAGGCTGATCATCTGGTTTTCCTGAAGTTCAGGAGTGCGAGCAAGCGCTGGTGTCCGTTTCGAGGCACGTTTTCTATGCTCTTCATCCATACATGTGCCTCCTTCTTCTAAACTTTTAAAATGCTCTTTACAAGAATGCTAGGGGTTCAGATGGACTTTGCCACCTGTTTGCTAGCAGGGAAAAAGACAAAAACCCGCAAGTAAATCATGAAAGGAGAAGTAGACCACTGTTGGAGGACAGGACATAATGAAGTAGACCCGACCCCTAGCATTCTTGTAAAGAGCACTATAGAATCTGAAACCAAAATATCAATTTTACCCCTGGAGAATTTTTGAAGAGGCGGGCTGCCTCGAGCGAGCCCATGAATTCGATCTCAGGGAATGAGCGATGGCCCATGGGCATGGACCGGCTAACCCATGGGTGCAGTGGGGTCATCGCTGGCTTTCAAGATAGAGCTCGTTGAGCTCGTT
>CANQZG010000022.1 GCA_947628305.1 uncultured Muribaculaceae bacterium
AGAGTCCGGTTCAATACCGAACTCTTTCTATAACTGGATAGTGTTTAACATGTCCAACTTTTGGGGGGCACTTCAGTCCCATCCGTCCTCCAGGCTGATTAGTTTGTTCCAGTTACGACTCCAGTTTATATCGACATCGACCGACCAATCCCGGCTACGCACAGGAGTCAGATGCAATGCCACCTCAATCCCGCGGTTGCGGATTTCTCCGCAGTTTATTTTCTTGCTTGACGAGCCTATAATGGGGTCTGTGACGGCATTGACAATCTGATTGGTCGTCGATGAATTGTAGAACGCAACATCGAGTCCCACGCGGTTCATGAAGAAACGGGTCTCGATACCGGCCTCCCAACTCTCGACGTTCTCCGGCTTTATATAGGCGTTGGCACGGCTTCCGGGCAACGAATAACTGCCGGGATAGGCCGATGATGCACTGTAGGCGTCGGTCAGGGTGTAGGGAGATGTATCGTTACCTACATTCGCCCATGAGAGACGCATTTTGAGCATGTTCACCCATGGCGCACTGTCCCGCAGCTTAAAGGCCTGGTCAAGCAGGACACTACCCGACACCGAGGGATAGAAGAACGACCAATGGTTACGCCCCAACGCCGATGACCAGTCATTGCGCGCGGTCAGGTCAAGGAAATAGGTGTCATCCCAGCTCGCCGATACAAAACCGTAGAAACTGTTGACGACTTTCTTGCTACGCCAGTTGTATACGCGAGGGTTCTCCCCCGTGGGAAGATTAGTGGAATTATAGACACCTTCCTCGCCGAGTTTGCTAAGGGTGACCGAGTTACGGTAGACACGGCGTGACATGTTGTTCCCGCCGAAAGCGGCGTTAAGCCCGAGCCGTTTACTGAACATACTGTTGTTGACATACTTCAACAAAAAATCTATGTTGGTCTCGATATCACGGTTATTCTGTTCCCGGTAGAATCCCGACTTGAAACCGGGTGTGTAGAATGGCTTCTTCTGCTGACGGAAATCCACGCTGAAATCGGTGCCTCCGCGCAAATCAAGAGTCAACCCCTTGACCGGGAAAGAGATTGTCAACAACACGTTACCGTAGACACGGTCCTTGTTGATGGAGTTGGTGGACTCGTATAACTGCATGTAAGGGTTACCGGGGTCACTGTTACCGAGCGAGTTGACCATACCGTGACCGTCCTTGAGGTTTCCCGCATAGTTCTCGGCGGTGACGCGTCCACTGAAATATTCGTCCTTGTATAGACGCATACTGTTGTTGGTCGTACCCCACAGGATATAATAGGTTGGCACCGATGACGAGTAACCCGAGATGGGCATATTATCGCTCGTCTTGTGCAGATAATTGGCCTTGGCCTGGAATTTCAGCCATTTATTCATCTTTGTGTTGAACGAGAACGACACGGTCTGATTCTGATAACCCGTGTTGGGCATAATCCAGTTATTGTGGGTGTCGGTGATTGACAGACGGGCCGTCGTCCCCTTGCCGTTGTTGGTGCTGACGGTCACATTGTTCTTGTAGGTCACACCTGTCCTGAAAATGCCGGTATACCAGTCATCGGCATAGACAAACGGCGTCAGCGTGTATTCCCCGGTCTCCCAGTTGTAGCTGTTGTACTGGTTACGGAGCTTGGCGGGGTCATATTTTTCACCGTAGGAATAACGGGAAGCGTTACGGCTGCCACCGAACCCTTCAGGCGCATCGCCCGAGAATGTCCAGCATGAGAACTCACGGAAACCGTTGTCATTGCCCGGGCCATATTCTTTCTGAAAATCGGGAAAATATCCAGCGCGTTCAAACGTGACCGATGAATTGATTGTCACGCCCACACCTTTCTGCTTGCGGCCTGACTTGGTCGTGATGACAATCGCACCGTTGGCGGCCCTTGACCCGTAAAGGGCAGTCGCAGCCGGACCTTTCAACACCGATACACTCTCGACATCCTCGGGATTGATTTCTGACGCTCCGTTACCGAAATCAACAGGGGAGTCAGTATTGGAATAAGTACCTCCCGAACCTGTCCCGGCATCACCCGACGAGATGGGTACACCGTCAACGACAAAAAGCGCCTCGTTACTGCCATAGTTCAGCGACTGGTCGCCACGGAGCACCACACGCATCGACCCGTTAGGGCCACTACCCGCGCCGGTGGTGCTAAGACCCGCCACCTTGCCGCCGAGACTGTTCAACCAGTTACCCGACACTGTCTTGTTCAACTCGTCAGAATCAACCTTTGACACGGCATATCCGAGCGACTTCTGTTCACGAGATATACCGAGGGCGGTCACCACTACCTCGTCAAGATTGACCGACGATTCCTTAAGAGTCACTTTCATGTTGCCGCCACGCCGGGCAGGGGTCTCTACCTGATTGTAACCCACATACCTCACCACAACGACCGGGTTAGAACCGATGACTCGTAACGTGAACTTGCCGTCAATGTCGGTCGCCACCGCGCCTTTGTGCCCTTTCTGTGAGACATTGGCACCTATTACAGGCTCACCCTGCGCGTCCACGACAGTCCCGGTACAGTTCCAACCACCCTTATCCGAAGCCAGTTCCCTACCGGCATTTTTAGACACGGAAGATGATGAAAGAAGAATCTTGCGGTTCTCCACTTTCACCTTCACGCCCGGTAGAACCTCACTAAGAATCGAGGCGATTGAACGGTTGTTAGCCTTGACACTGACACGCTTGTTAAACGGTAGCGAAGCATCAGCGTAGGCAAACGTATAGGGACTCTTGCGCTCAATCTCATTGAGCAATTCCCTGACGGTCACATTCTTGGCATCAATAGTGACATTCTCCCTCTGGGCCTGCGACCCGAACGCCGTCGCCAACAATATCAGCAACGTAAAGAGCTGTCTAAGACTGATACCCATTCTTAGAGTATGCTTACTCTTAAATAACTTTTTGGGCATAGATGTTAAAGGTTAGATTATTGATTATTACTATATTTATTCCTAATTCCTAATTCCTAATTCCCTCACCTCCCCGTGACAACCAACGTGTTGCCCTCAATCCTGTAATTGACCGGGATGAGGTAACTGATGACAGGCATCACCTCGTCAAGGCGTTCGTTATAGACCGTCAACGACAACCGTTGAGACACATCGACATCGGGCGACACATCAAGGTCCACACTATACTTACGGCTTATGTTGACAAGTATGTCTCCAAGCCGTTCGCTCTCAAACTTAAGATTGCTCTCATACCATTGACAATAGTCACGTGCCCGTGCCTCCGTCACCTTGAGCCGATGGGTCTTGCGGTCAAGAGTCAACATCTCGTCGGGACTAAGCGTCACAGGCTCTTTCAGCAGCGGTGAGGAGACCTTGACCTTTCCTTCCTTCAAGACAACTTCCTCGTTTTTACTGAATGAGTAGTTTTTAACATCGAAACAAGTGCCAAGAACCTCGACCTCAAGGTCGGTCATCATCACGACAAACGGTCGACGGGGATTTTTCGTGACTTCAAAATAAGCCTCACCCTCGACTGACACGCGACGTTCATCGCCGTTGTCAAACCCATTGGACGAATAGGTGAGACGACTGTCACCATTGAGCCACACACGTGTCCCGTCTGGCAGCCGGTATTCACCCGTCGCCCCCTTGGCCGCAAGCAATATCGTCTCTGACTCCACTCCGCGGGATGTCACAATATAGGTCAAAGCCGAGGCGAGCACCACGGCGGCGACAGCGGCGGCATAACGTAACACACGTTTCCAACGCGCCGGACGCGTGATAATGACCGCCGGCTCGATTTCATCCATAAGCCGTTCAAGGCTGGCGGCGTCAAAAACGCCCGCATTCATGCCATAATGCCTGTCCCAAAGGTCAGACATCGAAGCCCGCACGGCATCGTCATCCTCATGTTGCGACATCCACCGTTGAATGCGGAAGCGCAATTCATCGGGCAAGTCGGGATGGTTATAGATGTAACTGATTATTTTATCACAGTCTCGCTGATGTTCAGTCATGATTATTGTCGGGTTATCTCATTGAAACATGGAATTTAACAGGCCTGGAAACGGTCTGCACATATCTGCGACCATATTCGTCTGTCACCGTGACCCTAAGTGAGGTGTTGTAAGCCGAGGCCTTGGCCTTGAAAAAATGAGTCGAGTATTGCGTCATCAATGTGCTCGTTGTCGTGGGTAACGCCCCATGGCTAAGACGCTGGCATTCGTATGACAGGATGTGCAGCGGGTCTTTGGCCCTTACACGCGTCACTTCAAGGGGATTACCATTTTCAGTCACCTCGATTTGCCACCCCGGACTCCAGGCAAACACGTTTATAAGCACCTCATTGTCCTTGACTGACTTACCATAGGCGTCGGCATATTCCACGACCTTGTCCTTATATTTGGAATTTGTGACCGAATTACGGTCTATAACCACTTCATTTAGGTCATACACCCTGAACTGACGGTCAGACTCATAGCCGATTCCTTTATAGTGATAACGCAACTGCGTGCCATCCACCTCCAGCACCCCGTATCCACCGGGAGAACCATCGGTACAAAGATGATTTCCCGCATATCCGCTGCGACCGGTCCACCACAGCGACCCGCTCACAGAGGCAACGTTACGTTCCCTCATTCCTTTAACAAACGGCGACTCGACTGCGAAATTACGGTGATAATGTCCGCTGAACAATGTCACGTCGGTGAAACCTGAAAGCAACCCCTCCAGTTCCTCCATATCAATCATGTTACGACGTGTGACCTGTGTCTGCCCCGACAGTGTCGGCTCTTTATAAAACGGCACGTGGGCACATAAGACCAACGGAGTGGATTTGTCGGGAAGCGTGGCGAGGTCTTCCGCAAGCCAGTCGAGCTGACTGCGTGTCAACGCGCGGTCATAGCTGCGGTCGCCCATCGTTCCGGCTGACGCACCCGGATTGTTGTAAACGACATTGTCAAGAATCACATAGTGAACGCGCCCGATATTGAACGAATAATAGGTTGGAGCAAGCCGTTCCCTGAAAAGCCACGCCGACCTCCAGTCATCGGAGATGTACGGGTCATTATCATGATTGCCTATCGTATGAAACACGGGGCAATCGACACCGTCGAAACAACGCGCGGCATCGGAGAGAGTGAAATTATTGGCATACCAGAACTGTTCCCAGCTGACATCACCGAGCGAGATGCTGTAGACCCTGCGTCCCATGGCACGGTAACGGTTGATTGTCCCGTTAACATCGGGGATGAAACCGTCACGGAACTGCGCGACATCCTCGGTGCGTCCCGCAAGATGCTGGTCGGCGTGAATAACAACGGCGTAGGAAGTGTCATCGACGGGGACAAGCGAGAAGTCATGAGTCTCACATTCCCCGGCCTTTTGTGTCGTGAATGAATAGAATCGAGGGACAGAGCCATCGGTCTTAACCGTATATCCCCCAGGAATCGAGACAAAGACATAACCCGTGGATTTGTCTGACTTCATCCTGTATTCACCCTTTTCATTGGTCAGTGCAACGATATGGCCGTCAGACACGGCGACATTCTTCACTGCCTTACCGTTTTCGGAGGTGACATGACCGACGATGGTCGCCCCGTCGTCGGGTTCTATGACCGAATCAGGATTGACCGGCACCACCGGCCCGTCAGGAATATCAACAGGAGGTTGCGGGAGTATGGTATTGTTGCGCCCGCACGAAACGCAGGCACAACAACACCCCCATGCCAAAATACCTAAGAGAATGTTTGGATTTAACAGACCGAAATTTTTATGCGGAGTCTTGAGATGATTTTGTCCATGCTGCCGAGGGAGCGATGCGGGCATCGTGACCGAGGCAAAGGGACAAAAGCGTCCAAGAGACCGCCCAAGGAACTCCTTGACGGCATCTTTCGGCCATTTCCGTGCCTCTCGCTCGTCATGTATCTCGATACACTCCTCGCTCGGAGACCCGGAACTGTCTCTAAACCTGCCTATAAAAATTCGTCTGTTAAATTCAAACATTCTCCAACAATATGGCATAAGTCCCCCCTACTGATGATTTCCTAAATAATCCTTTCACCTTATTTCTTGTCTTTCATCAATTTCAGAAGCCGGTCAGGATGGTCGGTGGTGATATAGTCCACACCGAGGTCTATGAAATACTTCATATCCTCATCGGTATTCACCGTCCACACATTGACCTCCAGTCCCTGTTCATGAGCCTCTTTTACCCAATTGGGATGCTTCTTAAGCACCTTGACCGAGTAATCAAGCCCTGCCAAGCCGAGTTTCCTTAGCTTCTTCGGTGTCAAATCCCCGTCAAGATAAAAAATCTTGACCCCCACCGGAAATATCTTCTTAAATGTCATCGCCGCGTTGAGCGAAAACACAATGATGTCGGTACGGTCAAGGACCCCATACTTTGTCAACAGCTTGGCTATTTTATGGCAAGCCTCGTCCTCACGGCTATAGTCGGTCAGGGATTTCATTTCAAGTACAAGACGCGTCGCCGGTTTTTCCTTTACAACGGCAAGATACTCGTCAAGAGTGGGGATTTTCTCCCCGTTTTTGAGTTTGATTTTACGTATCTTGTCAAACGGGGCGGTCTCCATGTAGAGTCCGTGGAATTTCTTGTCATGATTCACAACCAATTCATCGTCAGTCGTGAGCCAAACATCTATTTCAGAACCATAACAACCTATTGAGTCGGCCTTGATGAACGAAGCCAATGTATTCTGGTCAGAACCTTCGGTATTCCAGAATCCACGGTGGGCGACAACCTTGACCTGTGCATCCAAAACCAACGATGTAATCACAACTGATAATAATAGTAAATATGCACGTTTCATGTTATTGAAGGTTAAATTACGACAGGCCTTTATCCCCTGTCTATAATAAAGACCCCTCAAAAATAACATCGGCTAAGAGTATGTTTAAACTTTTTTTGGTAAAAAAATACCCCGTGGCTGCAACCACGGGGTACAAACGTATATCGGTCAATCGCTACTTCACTATCACCTTGGAGGTTACATCCCCTTTGCAACAGATGTACACTCCGGGCGTTGACGGTCTATCAATGACAACACCCTGCATGTTGTAATACACCTCGGGGGAATCTGAATCTACACTTATATCCGTTAACCCTGACCATGTCGCAGGCAACTCAAGTTTGAACCCAATACCACCTTGCAGAAACTCGCTATCTGAAAAATCCTTCTCGCTTATAAGGACTGTATAGTCGGGCATTGTTATCTCCCGACCCTGACGCGAGCCGAAATATCCTGCCAGTTCTATCTCTTCGGTCGAAACATTCTCGGCGACACAGCTTCCGGCCTGTGACCATACTACACCTTCGCCACACACATAATCCACACCTGTGACACTGGGGTCAATCCACACCCTGTCAGGGTCGGACGCATTAATATAAAGGTAATGCCCATGGGACTGGCAATCAAACGTGTACACCGACAATTGACTATGCGAACCATAAGGATTACGGACCCTAAAATATCCCGGTTTATCAGTTCTCTCGTCAATATCGACAACGATATCCTCCACCGGAATTTCATCATATAACGAAGAATAGAACGCCTCGGTCAATGTCCCTTTGCCTATCGACTTCCACTTGCTGTCATCATTTGAGACAGCTACAATGAACTCCGAATCATCGACGACAAGCTCGCCTTTCTCGTCAAGACCGGCCGCGATAATCGTATATAACCCCGCATCGGTCGGTTTGAACTTGAACGAATCCTTTGTCGGGTCGAATTTATTTTCATCCTTGAACAATTCATCCCCGATACCCTCGTCATAGATATAATGTTCCCCGGAAACTACCATTATATATGGTTCAATACTTTCCCCGGCACGAACCTCTATCGTGAAATCATTATCCTCGGCACAATAAGGCGCGGTCAGTTTCAATGAATAGTCAGGGATAGTGAATCCGGGCAACGCGAACTTGAAACCGGTGTAAAGGGTTGTACGCTGCCATCCCGTCCCGACACCTATCGCGAAAGAACCTGGCTCAAACGAGACCACACCGTTGGACATTGTCCCGTAATATTCCCATTTCCCGTTGTCATCGGGCCATCCTGTAGCCACAGTCATGTTGCTTAATTCGTAGGCGTTATACACGAATATGTCCTCGACATATACTTTCGCCGGGTCGGTCGCATTAACATACATGTAGGCCGGGTCGGTCTTACCCATAATCTCAGCGACCTTCGACCCCTCGCAATATGGCTGGAAACGATACCATCCGGGGGTGGCGACACTTTCCTCAACCTGGACTTTCCATCTCATACCCACCGGGAAATCATGATAATAGGTCAGCAAGTCTTCACAATATGTACCCTCGCCGAGAGATTTCCATTCTCCTGTGGGGGGAGCTTCGTGTGAGGGACTTTCACGAAGTCCCTCACCTTTGATATCAAAGGCCGATTTCCTCGCTTTTACAAAATTCCGATGACGTGCGGTAGGGTTAGCTGACGGAGCGACATCACGCGGCGACAATGTATTCGACTCTAAATGTAAAGGGGACAACATGGCAACTATTGCCGCGAAAAGTAAAAGTTTCTTCATAACATGATGACTAAATAGTTATTAAACAGATGTTAGCAGTCCAACTATATGAACCTGGTCAAAGATAATCAAAACATTATAAATAAACAACAGTGGAAAAAATATCTTTGAAATATTTATTTTTTCAGGTCATCCTCGCGCTCACGGCGAAGACGCTCACGACGTTTCAAGGTAAAATGCAACAGGACGATACACAGCAGCGTGACTCCTATTATCCCGAAATAATAAAGATAATGACCCTGTCTCAATTCCGGAAGACCGATGTAACTCATGACACCGAGATAGGCCAACAGGGCAAGCGGTATGACGGTGGAACGTTTCAGATGGCGTTTCATTGCTCCGTCTCGACGATATAAGGGGACTTGACCGGGTCAAATCTTCCCTCGGTGAGATACTGATAGATGCGTAGGCACGCCCATGCGTCAATCGAGGCGTAGGCCTGTTGAGGAGCCGATAGTTGCACGGCCTCCCAGTTACTTAACCGCTGGCTCTTGGATATGCGGCGGCCGAATATAATGCCATAGATGCGTTGCAGACTGCAATCCACAATATTATATCGCTTGACAAACTGTTGCAAATCGATGAATCCTTCGGGAATGAAATCGTTGATGCGGTGAAGCACAAAAAAGTCATCCTTCAATGAGAGTCCGACCTTGACCACCGATGGGTTCTCGATAAACTCGCGCAATGGCGCAATCAACCCTATCTTATTGAGACGGAACAGAAACGAGTGCTCTATTGTCGAGACCTGAATCAGTGCCACTGTATTGGTGCGCCCCTTACGGAACGTCGGCTTGGTCTCGGTATCGAATCCCACAATCGGGCAATTGTTGAGATACCGCAATGCAGCCACAGCATCCTCCTCCGACTCAATAACTGATATTGTACCGGGAAAGGTTTCTGTGGGCAACTCGGCCAGTTGTTCTTTGGTTATGGATATGTTTTTCTCCATTGACGCTCTTATCGGAGTGCAAAATTAGCGATTTCCAATGACATTTTCAACCCTTTGTCTCTATCGAGGGTACAAATATCATATCCGCTTCGGGGAAATGGCGCGTGATATACCGTTCAAGGTAGCCTTTGGTGTCATCGGCTATAACAGGGTCGGTATCGAAATGTTCATTGTAAGCCAACGCCTTAAGCCTTATTCCACGCGATGCAATCGCCTCAAGGGACAACAGGGTATGGTTAATCGAGCCGAGTTTACCATTGGTTACAAGAATCAAAGGCAAATCATGGGACGCCACATAATCAATTGTCGTGTAATCATCGGTGACCGGCACCATGAGACCGCCCGCGCCCTCGATAAGCACTGTGTCATACCGTTCAAGCAATCTCTCTGTCGCTTTCTCGACAACGGTCAGGTCGATGTCACGCCCGTCAAGACGTGCAGCAAGCTGCGCCGAAGCCGGATAGGTGAATATGACCGGGGCGGTGGTGAAGTCACGGTCTTCGTCAAACGGTTCAACACCCATTATGCTCCGATGCAACTCGATATCCTCCGAATATCCGTCATTACCCGTCTGTATGAACTTCTGTGTGATTACCTTGACCCCGTCATTCATCATCTGGCGGGCAATCTCGCCGGTCACATAACTCTTGCCGGCATCGGTATCTATTCCTGAGACAAATATTACTTCCTTCATTTTCCATATATTATATATACCGGGTTGAACGTTAACGAGACTTTCCCGTCAGTGTCAACCGGGTAATCAGCCATTATGTGGCGTGCCACCATTGCCGCCCCCGGTGTAGAGGAAGACATTGCGTTAACCCCCGTCATCTTTATGTGACGTAACAATTCAGCCGATGATTCAAACCGCATCGTCAGGCAGCCATCCTCGGCTGAAGAATCGGTCGCCTCCGGCGGAATCATTTTTCGCAATACATCCACGCCGGGGAAAAACTTCCGGCCAATGAAAAACCGGTCCAACTCCTTGAAATTCTTATCCCCGAAAGTTGACAGCACCACAGTCCCCCCGGGTCGCAACGTCCTGAAACAGGCTCTCATAAACATTGCGGGTGAATTAAACCACTGCATCGCCGAGGATGAGACAATCAGGTCATAACAGCCATCTGGGCACGACGCCATGAAACATTCGGCATCATCAGTCACCCTGACAGCATCGGCAGGAGCGTGTAGATTGTTATCGTTAAGGTCTACAAACGTGTATTCCGCATCGGGGAAAAGGGATACAATCCCACATGTGAGCATTCCTGTTCCAGCCCCGACTTCAAGAACTGATGACGGAAGATGTCTGTTGAATCGGGACTGTACAATACCCATGACATGGGCGACAACCTGTGACTGAACGTCGGCATTGTCATCGTATGTTCCCGATGAGTTTCCAAACCGTTCCCCTATCAGGCCTTTGTCCGCGACAAACCGTGACAACAGTTTCTTAAAATCGGGACAATGTCCGCCATCAATCTCCAATATACCGAATGCCGACTCTTTCCACGCCTCGCGTTGCGCCGTCGCCGGGATAATGCGGTCATCTTCAGCGATTACAGCATAGTCCCATTTAACAAAGTAGGCACTATGGTTTTTCGTGTCACGCTCAACGGCGTCAAGTTCCTCTATAAGGCCGTCAATGTCACGTACGGGTAATACGGCCTTGAAACGGGCGAAAGATTCCGCGCCGTCAAACATCCTGCGGTAAAACTTCATCAACGACCGTCCGTCAAGGTTAGCCCGCGTGCCGTCAAATATCGTCTGCGGGATTCCCATGCGGTCATCGACAGGGAACAACGTGCCGTTCACGGCAAGTTTCAGCGTGATGTTCAGCGACGGGTTTCCTTCAATGAAACGTGCGGCCGCCGGGACTCCGAACGACCACGCGACAACAACAATCTCCCGGTAACGGACAAAATCACCGCATCCAAGCGTCATGTCACGATAATCCCACACGAGCCATAGGTCATACCCCGCCACCACGAGTGACGCAAAGGGTTTCTCGTCCATGCCCCAGCCGGCAAAGAAAAGCAACGCCCGTTCAGAATTCTGGTCAGATAACAGGGTTTGTTTCATAATGGCATGCAAAGGTACACTTTTTTACCCACACCGCCACTATCAACGTCATATTGTCTGCTCGATATTCCAAGTAAACGCACGCAACCCCAGCTTGGGAGTGGCGACATCCATCTCATGGAGAATAGACAGGATGCGCTCGACACGGCTATCCTCGACCATGGTTATTATCGCCGATGCCAGGGACGGCCATGCGTGTGAACCGTAATGTGGCTCGCCATCGCTGCTGCCACGCCCCTGAACCTGTTGCCACGCCGTGAACCCACGGCAGTTGTTCTTCTCGAGCATCGTGACTATCCGTTCGTAATAAGCCTGGTCAAATGTTATCAGTATCGCTTTCATTTCGGTTGCTTTTGAATGTTTTTACGGTTAGACTTGCGTGCCCGCTTGACACCTACGTAGGCAAAGATGCAATACAACGCCGGGACAAACAACAGAGTGAGAATGGTGGAGAATGTGAGACCGCCAATCACGGCAGTACCCATCGGACGCCACATCTCGGCACCCTGCCCCGTCCCGACAGCCATCGGCACCATACCGAGGATTGTCGTCAACGTTGTCATCACCACAGGGCGCAGACGCGACTTGCCGCCGAGAATCACGGCACTACGTATCGACAGGCCGCGTTCACGGTTGAGCGAGATATAGTCAATCAGCACAATACCGTTCTTCACCACGATACCGATGAGCATGATTGCGCCAATCATCGACATTACATTGAGCGTGTGACCCGACAGATACAGGATAATGAACACGCCGGAAAATGCAAACAGCAACGAGGTCATAATAATCGCGGGATAGGTGTAACTCTCAAACTGCGCGGCCATCACAATATAGACGAGAATGACAATCAGCACGGCGAGCGTCAGCAAGTCCCTGAACGAGTCCTGTTGGTCCTCAAAACTACCCGCGAGCTGAATATTGACCCCTACGGGAATATGCATTTGGTCTATCGCCTTCTGTGATTCCTCTACGACCTGGCTCATCGGGACACCGTTAACAACGGTCGATACCGTGATTATGCGCTCGCGGTCCTTGCGCTCAATTGTCGGAGGCGTGAAACGTTCAACCACCTTGCCGACATCCTTGACGCGCACCGAGCCGCCCGAAGGGGTATAGATGAGTATATTTTCAATATCGGAAATTGCCGTACGGTGTTCGGGCGAATACATCACCTTTATATCGTACTCCTCGCCGTCCTCGCGGAACTGCGATGCAAGGCTACCGTTGATGCGGTTACGCAAGTATGTCGCCGCCGTCTGTAGGTTCAAACCGTACAACGCCAGTTTCTCCCGGTCAAAGTCGACCTGGTATTCAGGCTGATACTCCGAACGCGAGATGCGTATATCGGCCGTGCCCTTTATTTTCTCCAGGGCGCGTTGCAACTGTCGTGCCACCGAGTCGGTCTCATTGAAATCATATCCGTATATTTCAAAGTCGACCGTCGCCTGGCCGCCCATCGATGAACCACGGTTACCACCCACGTTCACCTGATATTTGCTGAATTCAGGGTAATTTTTCAAATCCTCACGCATCAACGCGGCGATTTCAGTGATTTTGCGGTCACGGTCGCCGGGGTCGGTCAGACGTATGTTCATCGACACAATATGCGGGCCGTTGTCGCTAAGCGAGGCGAATGTGTTATCGCTCGACGCCTGCCCGGTAGTGTAATTGAGCACCATGATTTCGGGATATTTCTGACGCCATTCCTTTACGAGACGGTCGGTCACCTCCTGCGAAATCTCCACTCGCGTACCGATTGGCAACTCAAGGTTCACACCGAGACGGCCGTCATCGGCAGTCGGGAAAAACTCTGTCCCGACATACCTGACAAAGGACACCGAACCGATGAAAATCAACATACACACCAATATTGTCACCGTCTTGTGTGACACTACCTTGGTCAACAGCCAGGCATACCCATTGTCAAACGCATCGAGGCCTCGGTTAATCGGCGTAAAGAATATACGGTAGATGCGCCCGTGCTTGTTATCCTTGCGCAACAGTTGGCTACAGAGCATCGGGGTGAGCGACAGGGCGCACACTGTAGATATAATCATCATGATTGTAACCATCCAGCCAAGCTGTCGGAACAGCACGCCTGTCATGCCGGTCACGAGCGTCAGAGGGAAAAACACGGCAATCAACGTCAGGGTCGACGCGATTACCGACACGGCAACCTCGTTGGTGCCATGGACAGCGGCCTGTTTGGGGTCGGAACCGCGCTCGATGTGGGTCGTGACATTCTCAAGCACCACAATCGCGTCATCCACTACCATACCGATTGAAATCGACAATGCCGACAGCGACACGATATTAAGCGTATTCCCGGTTATCGCAAGATAGATGAACGATGCAATCAACGAAATCGGAATCGTGATGACGATGATGAGTGTCGCACGCCACCGCCCGAGGAAGCCGAACACGACTATAATCACGAACAGGAGAGCGTAGAGCACCGTCTCCACAAGTGAGTTGATTGTGTTGCGGATATTGTCGGAAGTATCGACTATCACACCTAACTTCACATCGGACGGCAGACGTTTCTGCAACGACGGGAGCATCTTGAGCACCTTGTTGGAGATTTCAACCGAGTTGGCCCCCGACTGTTTCTGAATAACAATCATCGCCCCCTTTTTGCCATCGTTATAAGTCTGCTGAGCGCGTTCTTCAAGTGAGTCATCGATGCGTGCGACATCCGACAGATACACATTCGCGCCATTGACCGAGCCGACCACTATATTTTTCATCTCGTCCGATGAAGTGAACTCCCCTTGCACACGAAGCGAATAAGTGTCACTCCCGATGTCGAATGAACCGCCCGGGATATTCCGGTTCTCGGCGGCGATGATGGATGAGATTGTCTCGACCGACAAACCGTAGGCCTCCAGACGGGCGGGGTCGATATAGACATGAATCTCGCGCTTTGGCGCGCCCGAAATCGAGACAGAGCCGACGCCCGAAATTCGCGCCAGCGGATTAGCCACCGCGTCATCAAGAATCTTGTAAAGTCCGGGCATAGACTCCGATGCCTGCACCGAGAGCAAAACAATCGGAATCATGTCGGTGCTGAACTTGAAGATTATCGGGTTCTCGGCATTGTCGGGAAGCGAGCTTTTCACCATGTCGAGTTTGTCACGTACATCATTGGTGAGTACATCGATATCCTTACCGTACTCAAATTCCAAAGTTATTACCGAGATATTCTCGCGTGATTTCGAGGTAATGTGCTTTAGGTCATTGACCGAGTTGAGGGCGTTCTCAAGCGGTCGCGTGACATTCTGCTCGATATCCTGCGCACTCGCGCCCGAATAGGAGGTCATCACCATGATTGTGTTGGTCTCTATGTCGGGATAGAGGTCGATGGGAAGCGTGGATAGCGAGAACAGGCCGAGAATGGCGACCGCGACAAAACACAGGGTCGTCATGATAGGTCGCTTGACCGCACTTGCATATAGGCTCATAGGGTATCTTTATATTTGGTTGGAGAGATTACTTCTTCTTGATGACTTCGACTTTCATTCCGTCGTTAAGACGTGTCTGTCCCGTTATGACGACCTGCGCACCGTTATTCACACCCGAGAGCACCTCGTATGCATCGTCAAGACGCTGTCCGAGCTGAACCTGCTCGAAGCTGACCGTCTTTGTAGACGGATTATAGACATAGACATACTTGTTACCCGAACCCGATTGCTTGACAACCGCCCTGTCGGGGACAACGACATGCGATGCCTCGCCGAAGTTCATCGTCACACGGGCGAACATCCCGGGGAGCACACGGTCACCGGCATTGTCAATCGTGATTTCGACTGTAAATGTGCGTGTCGCCGGGTCAACAGTGGGATGAATCAGATAGACAGTTCCGCGAAACTCCTCGTCACCGTACACATCCAACTTTATGCCCACACCCATACCTTTATGAACCTTGGTATACTCGTTTTCCGACACATTCACAATCACCTTGACGGGATGAATCTGCTCGACAGTGAGGATGGGCAGCGTGCCGGTCATGTCACCGGGGTCATAGTTGCGGGCGGTCACAACGCCACTTATCGGGGAGGTAAGTATCGTGTTCTCGACCTGATTCTGATATTGGCGACGCGACGCGTCAAGCTCGGTCTTGAGCTGGTCGACCGACTGTTGCGTGCCGCCACCGATGTTCAGAAGCTGCACGGCGCGGTTATATTCACGCTCGGTGTTGGCAAGACGTGTCTTCAACTGGTCGATGTTCACGTCATCGAGCACCACAAGACGTTGACCGCGTGCTACCCTTGCGCCAACATCGACAAGGATGCTCTTGATGCGGTTAGGGGTCGAGGTGGATATATTGTTTGTCTTGAACGCCTCCACGGTGGCGGTGTATTGGGCAGTCTGCGGCACTTGCTGCTCGTGTACCTGCATGACCTCCACCTTTGGGGTCTCGTCGACCGGGGTCTCCTTTGCCACCGACTCCTCTTTCTTCTCTCCAGAGCATGACACGGCGGCGATTGCAAGCATTGCAACCGTTAACGATTTTACTGTGACTGATATTGAACGCATGATGTTATATCGAATAGGATTAATTAGACAATAATGGTTTATCGGGCAGGCATGAAACGGCTGACATCGTATGAACCCAACAGAAGCTCAAGATTGCTGTTGGCGACAAGATAGTTGTAAATCGCCTGGTTATAGGAATTACGCGACTGCGTGAGCGACAGTTCGGCATCGCGCAGGTCAAGGTAGGACGCCGCGCCTATCTCAAAACTCTGTTTCACTATGTCATGGGCCGTGGCTGCCTGATTGACACTCTCGGAGCATGAGTTAATCTGACGCACGTTAAGCTGTATGTTCTCAAACGCGAGGTCAACCTGCATGTTAATCGAGTTGACGAGGTTCTCGCGTTGGAATTTCATTTCCTTGACCTGAACCTCGGCCTGACGGACACGGTTGTACCGCTGA
The DNA here is from genome assembly GCA_947628305.1 of uncultured Muribaculaceae bacterium. Classification (GTDB taxonomy): domain Bacteria; phylum Bacteroidota; class Bacteroidia; order Bacteroidales; family Muribaculaceae; genus HGM05190. The sequence goes on from CANQZG010000022.1 coordinate 16,490, forward strand.
CCGCCCTCGAACAACGGCACCGATAGCGTCAGTCCAATCATCGAGTAGGGACTCCAGCGGAAATTTCTGAACGGCGAGCCATTGCTCATCGATGTCCAGTTATAGTTGGCCGACAGAGAGAGTGTCGGATACCACGCCATCTTCTGCACATCAAGTGTCTCTTTAAGTATCCGCGACTGGATATCGAGTTTGCGGAGGTCGGAGTTGTCCTTGATGTCACGCGACAATGCCATTGTCATGTCATACATCGATTTCTCGAAATCGGCGAGCGTCACGTCAGGCTGTATCGCGATATATTCAGGGATACCCATCAGGAGCAACAGTTGCAGACGAGCCTGTTTCACCGTGATTTCGGCCTGCGTCAACTGCGGTTCTATATTTTTAACCGCCACCTGTGTACGCAACACGTCATACCGCGAGGCCGCTCCCACCTGAAACTGTTTCTCGTACAGCGATGCCGTGAACCGCGCCATGTCAAGGCTCTGCATCACGACATTATAGGAGTCCTGTGCGAACAGGAGCGCATAATAAGCGTTCTTCACCTGATTGACCAAGGACTGACGCGAACTACGTGCCGTCTCAAGGCTCTCGAGAATCTGCGAGTCCGATAACTTCAGCGTCTTCCACAGCTGCGGCGCAATAACAGGCATGGACGCCTGGAATCCCATCGAATAACTGTTGTCAAGGCCAACCTTGATGCCGCCGTCACCCTTACCTCTTGAAGCGATGGCCGATGATGCGTCGTCACCGTCAGAGGCCTCACCGTCACCCGACGATGCGCCTCCGAAGCCGTCCATGTTCATGTACATAGTCTGCTTGGCAAGCGTGCGGCTATAAGTCCCGTTAAAACTTATACTGGGAAGAAGCTGCCCGATTGTCTCCTTTCGTGACAGTTCCATACGGGTTACCTCCATGTCGGCGACACGCACGGTGGGATTGTCGCTCAATGCGATTTCGATGCAACGGTCAAGTGACATAACAGCGCCCCCGGGACTGACCGAGTCAACCGCCACGGTATCAACCACCGCCAACTGCGCCCCAGCCTGAAAAGCCGTTCCGACCGACATCCCCGCAACAATAATCAACAGGTGTATTGTTTTCATAAAGTACTATAATTTCTCCAAAATTACACATTTCCAATCGCTACGACAAGCACATCCCTGCTACAAATGAAAAAACGGCCACATTCGTAACCGTTTTTACTCATTTTATGCTTTATTAACGTCAATCCTTGACGAGAGTGAAGCCGGCGCGGGTCAATTCGTCGCGCAGACGTGAGATGTGCTCGTTATTGAGCGTCTCGATTTCGACCCCGATTATACATGAATTGATTGGCGTGTCGGGCGAGTTGCGCTCATGAATCACCGAGATGATATTGGCCCCGGTGCGGCCTATCACACTGCACACCGCCGACAGCTGCCCCGGACGGTCGGAAAGGTCGATGCGTAACGTGCAGTTACGCCCGCTCTTGACAAGGCCACGGGTGATTACGCGGCTGAGACTGGTGACATCTATATTGCCACCCGAGACGACACACACCACTTTTTTGCCCGCCACGGGCACTTTATTGAACATCGCCGCCGCGACCGACACGGCACCCGCCCCCTCGGCCACAAGTTTCTGCTGCTCTATCAGCGCGAGAATGGCAGCGGCGATTTCATCCTCGGTCACGGTGACAACCTCGTCGACATATTTCATGCATATATCAAATGTGTTCTCTCCTGGCTCTTTCACTGCGATACCATCGGCAATCGTCGATACCGAGTCAAGATGCTTGCGGTGTTGCTCGTGCAATGACTCGGCCATGGATGGCGCGCCGGCGGCCTGTACGCCATACACCTTTATAGCCGGGTTCAATTGCTTGACCGCGAAAGCGATTCCCGACACAAGACCGCCACCGCCCACAGGTACTATGATTGCATCGGCATCGGGCATCTCCTCAAGAATCTCAAGACCGACAGTGCCCTGCCCCGCAATCACAAGAGGGTCGTCAAAGGGATGAATCATGGTGTAACCATGCTCTTTCTGCAAGTCGAGCGCACGCTGGTAGGCATCGTCATATACACCCGGGACGAGACACACCTCGGCACCGAGGCGTTTCGTCGCCTCTATCTTGGAGATAGGCGCACCGGCCGGCAGACATATCAGTGACTTGATGCCGTTGGAGGTCGCACCGAATGCCACCCCCTGGGCATGGTTTCCCGCCGAGCATGCGATTACGCCTCGCTCCTTCTCCTCGGGCGTCAGCTGAGAGATTTTGTAATAGGCACCTCGCAGTTTGAACGAACCGGTATATTGCAGATTTTCAGGTTTAAGATAAATCTCGGCATCAGGGTTCAACTTTGTGACCCCGATAAGGCGGGGATGACGCACCACGTCTTTCAGAACACGGGCGGCGTTATACACCTCGCTTATTTCAAGTTTCTTTTCCACGGTCAACAAGATTTTAACGAGGCAAAATTATACATTTTTCCAGTGAACATGACACCCTATCGGCATTTTTTTTCACAATAGCTTTACACAAAAAAAGCGATGAACCGTTTTTTAACACTATTTTTCATTTTATCGGCATTCATCGCCGGTTTTTTAATTGGCCGCCATAGCATGTCCTCCACCGAAACCGTCATCACCGTGAGGGACACCGTGACAGTACCACACCCTGTCGTCAAAGACAGCGTTATCATCCGTTACGTCACGCGCCGCGTGCCGGTCGTCACAACCGACACAGTCCGCCTGACCGATTCCGTATTTGTCGAACTTCCCGTGACCGCCAAGGAATACCGTGGCGACGGATATTATGCCCGCGTCAGCGGTTTCGAACCCTCGCTCGACAGCATCGCCTTTGAGTCCACCGCCATCAGCCACATACCTCCGCGACGCCACGCCTCCCGCTGGGGCCTCGGCATCACAGCCGGGATTGGAGTAACCCCCGACTTACGGCTACAACCGTCCATCACCGTCGGAATCACCTACCGTCTCACCCGATGACAACACAATCAGGGAGGGCGTTGCAGAACTAATGTTTTATGAGAAATCGTAGGGACGCGTCAACGGACGCGTCCGATGGAATTACTGATTGTCTGCTATTTGTAATGTAGGACGCGCACGTTGGCGCGTCCCTACAATGCCAATATGCGAGTTCTGCAACACCCTCTCTGCAATTTCAGAAGTTCATGCCGATACCGCCGTAAAGGACATCGCGACATTTGTATGTGATATGTTGATTAAAATACCCACCCGAATCGCCCATGTCGTATGACACGTAGTTGCTCATCGCCATGTCGTAAGCCACCTTGGCGTAAAACCGTCCGCCACCGAAGTTATACCGTGCCCCGAAACGCCAACGCCATTTGCAACGGCGGAATATATTGTCATCTTCGACCGTTCCTTTCAATTTGGTATTGTGCTGGACGAAATACATGCCGAAAACCGGCCCGGTCTCTACCTCAAGCGACCCTGACGGTGCTTTGAACGACAGGCCGACAGGCAGTACCACCTGCATACCGAATTCGTTCAAATGATTTGAATCTTCAGGCCGATTTGGCCCCGTCTTCAATTCACGCAAACCGTCATGATTTTCATAATACAGCGACAATGCGGGACGGACCTGCAATGCGCGGTACAGTTTCAAACGATACGAGCCCTCAAGTTCCAACCCCCAATAGCGCATATAATCTTCAGGATTGGCGTAAAAATCATACCTGACATCCTTGTCATATCCGCCAACGCCACCGTAAGCATTAACGCCTACCGAAATATTTTTCTCGCCCTGCGGATTCTCCGCTTTCACCGAAAACGCCACGCCCGCAATCGCAAAGCACAGCATCAATATTCTACACTTTCTCATCGCCATCTTCTTATTTATTGGGTTCTGCAACTAAAATTGATTCAATCACGGCACGATGTGAATCTCCGTCCATCATCACGGAATCCACCATTTCCTGTTGGGAGCATGCGACAAACATTGATGCGACCCCAATTAAAATCGGCAACTTTGTTCTCATGGTGATTATTGTTAATTGTATCGTTGGTTTAATGGTTCGGTTGCAATTTAATATTTTTGCTAAATTTTAGCAAAAATATTAATGTTAATTATCTCTAAAAACACCACTACATCGATTGATTCCGTCCAATATAATTAAAACACGCCGTCACCGTCGAAATAGTACGGTCGCGATAAGTCGCGACCTTCCAAAATGATTGCCTTACATTCCATCTACACTGTTAAACCTCTCCGAGGTTCGACTGTACCTGATGAAATGTCACGGCAGAACTAAAAGCCCCATCTGCGGGGCGTTATTTTGTGCCGAGTTCGAGAATCGCGCCGGTCAGCGGATTATAATGGAGATAGGATGTCTCCTTTTTATTGGTGAACAATGACGGCTCAAGGCCAAAAACGACACCGTACTGCGCGACCTCGATTGACTCCTTGACGATTGTCTTTCCACCGAATGTCACGACTGCGTTCATCGCTCCCGGTATACAGTAGGCCACACCACCCTTGGGGAACGTCTTGACCACACCCTTTTCATTGACAGGGAGTTTTCCGCGTTCAGTCACTGTCAGATTAAGATAAACCGGGTCACCTGAAAGGTTGGATGCGTCAACAAGGCCGTCAACCACCGACAACCGGGCGATTACCACCTTGGCTGCGTCACTGGATGCCTCGGGGGTGAAATTATAGGTCTTCACCTCTGTAGAGGTCGAGGTCGTTCCAAGGAACATGGCCGTGAGCGCGGCCTCCTGTGCGGCGAGGTTGTCAAGGGCAAGCTGCATGGCCTGTCCATCGGAAGGCATATTCTCGGCCTGACCGGCAATGATGTCATTGCGTTGCTGACGAAGCTCATAGATTTTAGTGGCCGCGAGTTCGGCCCGCTTCGCCGATGAATGGCTCTGCAACATCTCCTCTGTCATGGCCTGGCGTGCGACAGGCTGCTCAAGAATTGTCGGCTTGGCGTCCTCCCCTTTCAATGTAACGGAAGGCATAGAAGGCATCTCATACCCCTCATCGTTAAGGGCAAGAGGAAAATCCTCGGCGGTCAGCATCATGAATGGCGACGTGCCCGACTTGAACTGTGCCATATATTGCCGTTCCATGTCGGCGACAGCACCGGGCACTACCTGCGCTCCGACAAGTTCCCATGTCGTCGACGGGGTCACAATGGGGTCTGTCCCGAGATATTTCTTAGCGTAAAGATAGAACTCACCGGGAGTCTTTACCGTCTTACGAGCCGACAATGCCACCGTCAACGTTGTCTTGGGGAGAGTGTAAATAAGACCGTACTCATTTGTCTTGTTGGCGGTGAGTTTCTGTGAAGTCTGCGCCGTCACAGTCATCGAGGTCATAACGGCGACAGCCGTCAATATTAATGTCTTTACCGATATATTCATTGTTCCTAACAGTTATTCATGATTGTGTTTATTGCGATGCCGGTGGAATCGGCGATATCCCCGGCCGTGACACCGTATTCACCGTGGCGTTCGGCGGCGATATCCCCCGCCATGCCATGTATAAACACAGCTGTCAACGCAGCCAACTCCGAGCGATAACCTTGAGCCATGAGCGATGTCATAATACCCGTGAGGACATCCCCGCTGCCCGGTGTAGCCATGGCAGGGCCGCCCGACGAATTAAAGTACACCTTGCCATCGGGGCGTATTGTCGCCGTGTATCGGCCTTTAAGCACCACAATTATATTATATTGACGTGCTACCTCGACAGCCTTCAGGAAACGACTCTCGGCGGTAGACTCTCCGGAGGGGACTTGTCCGAAAAGGCGGTCGAACTCTCCCGCATGAGGAGTTATAACCGAATGGTCGGGAAGGCTGTTGAGCAACGCCGGACGACGCGCAATGCAATTAAGGGCATCGGCATCGAGCACCAACGGTACTTTGGAGGTCTTTATTAACGTTTCAAGGGCCGCCATCGTCTGGTCATGTGTCCCGATTCCGGGACCTGCGCCAACGGCCGTGTAACGACGACCCGCAGGTGCTGTCATATCGGTTATTATAATATCATTTTTGTCGGCCTGAAACAGAGCCTCGGGTACGCCGGTCTGCAATACATTGAACCCGCATCTGGGTGAATGTACAGTAATCTTACCGACCCCCGAACGCAACGCCCCCTTGGCGGCGAGCATCGCCGCGCCCATCATTCCGTAACTGCCGGAATAAAGGACAGCATCACCATAATCGGCCTTGGAGCTGAAATTGGGTCGATAGCGCAATACGCGCCTGATGTCATGGGTTTCCACAAGATGGTATTTCGTCGGGGTCGAGCGTATCGCTGTCGCGCTCAAACCGATGTCAATCACCTTCCATTCCCCCACCAGTTCAGCATTATCGGGAATGAAGAACGCAAGCCGGGGAAATTGTATGGCGATTGTAAGGGTCGCGTGTATGATATTGCGGTTGATTGAATGGGGATTCCAGTCTCCGAACATACCTGACGGCACATCAATGGAGACAACCGTAGCACGCGACTCGTTGATATGACGGACAAGGCTCATGAAGCCGCCCGAAAGTGGCTCACGCAAACCTGAACCGAACAGGCCGTCAATGACAAGATGACCCGGTGTCAACTCCGGGACCGACATCTTGTCGGTCACCTCGATGAAATTGACATTACCCAAGGACAACAATTCGTCACGACACGCACGACAATCACGCGAAAGGCTGTTGCCCTTGATATTGAAAAGCAACACCTCGGGACGGAAACCCTGTTCATAGAGCATCTTGGAGACCGCAAGCGCGTCGGCCCCGTTATTGCCAGGCCCGGCAAAAACCGTCACCGGACGTGACGGACGCCAGCGTGACAGTATCTCACACGTGACACCCTCGGCCACACGGCCTATAAGTTCACGCGAACTTACGCCCTCCTCGTCGATTGTATAACGGTCAATCGCCCTTATGTCCTCGGTTGTGAATATCTTCATCAGGAATATAACAAAGTTTACCACGCAAAAATACGAATAAGTTGAGAGCAAAGCAAAATTTATTTTGGCTTTGCCGAGCGAAAGTATTTAAGACGGAAGTCAAAAATACGAATAAGTTGAGAGCAAAGCAAAATATGCATCATTTTTAAAATATTTTTTGTAGCTTTGCGACACTTATGATAAGTGTAGTTTAAACACTTAATTCGCACATCCATGAAAACCAAATTTTTCTTAACACTTTGCTTAGCCATTGCCGGCACAACAGGGATTCCGGCACAGACATCCGTCACAACATTCAACGCGGTAAAAGACGCTGACCGCACCCTACTTTTCGACATAAACGCCACAGGCCGGAAACTTCCCATACTGTGGGGACTCGATACCGCCTGGCCCAGCGAGGAAAACATACGCCGAGGCGTATCCTATATGGGTTCTGACATCATCAAAGTCGCCCGTGTATCGTTTCAGCCTTGGGAATTCATGGCCGAGACAACCGAGTTGCCTCTTGTCTTGGAGAACAATCTGCGTGAACGTCTACGGCTCGTGAGCCTGATAGGCGGTCCCGACAAAGTCAAGCTGGCACTGAACAATGACGCACCCGATGACAAATACGACCACAAGTATTCAGGTGCGGCGACTGACGAAACCGCATGCCGTGCCTATTGCAACCTCATTTACGGCACAATGAAGTCATGCCAGGACAAAGGATGGACTGTCGTATCGGCCTCACCACTCAACGAGCCTGACTATGTATACAACAACCAGGGCAGCAAAGATGACTTCCTCGCCATTGCCAGGATGCTCAAGGAATCATATCCGGGGTTCAAGGACGGCAAAGTGCGCATCAGCGGAGGCAACACCCTTAACTGTGACGAGGCGATGCCATGGTACACCCATCTGTCGGAATATATTGACGAGGGCAACACCCATCAACTCGCGGGCGATTTTGACCATTACGCCGACTTTTTCAAGAAAGTGCGGGACGACGGCAAATATGCCACAGCCGACGAACTTCACAACGTAATGGAGGCGATGGTGGGAGTCGAATATGGCATGCAGACCGGAATCTGGTGGGGCACAGCCGAACTGGCACGCGGAGAGTTCTGCAAAGCCAGCGATGGAGAACGCCTCGCATACGCCGAAAACCGCCCTGCCTGGACAGCGGCATCGGTCTACCGCGCCCCCGACGGGAAAATACAGGCATTCTGTGGCTCATCCGAACGACAGGCGACAGCATCTAACTTCAGATTTGTATCAACAGCACGTGATGTTTTCTTCTACGGTCACGGCCCGTGCAGGGAATATGTCGTAGACCTCCCCGGAGGAAACGGTTATCAACAGGGACAGACCAACGCCGAATGCGTCGTTGACATCACGTGGGGAGAGGACATACGCCCTGTAATCAACGGTGAATACATCCTGATGAACGCCTACAGTAAGAAAGTGCTGACAGCCGACGGCGAACTTGTCAATTTCGCATCGATTATCCAAAAAACCACAGATGGTTCAAAAGGACAACTCTGGGAGGTCAAGCCCGCACCTATCACAATAGGCGGCGATTTCAGTTATTATACCGTAAAACTCGCCGAAAACCCCGATATGAAACTTGACGTCAACAACTGGTCTCTCGAGGACGGAGGAGGAATCATTCTCTACAACGGAGGACTCGGCAACAATGAACAATGGCGTCTCAGGTATGAGGGCGACGGCTATTTCAGCATCTCAAGCCGACACAGCAACCTATGTCTCGAGGTCTCGGAGGAAAGCACGGCCGACGGGGTGAAGATATTACAGGCGACACGCAATGGCTCACCACGCCAATTGTGGCGTCTCCTTCCGGTCGATGCTCAATGCGAGACCGACGCCCCCGACGCCCCGTCGGCACTGACGGCCACCGGGCAATCGGCCTCGATTAGGCTTGAATGGAACGCGAGTCCATCGGCCGACGTGGCAGGATACACAGTGCTCCGCGCCGAAAAAGGGAACGAGGAGTTCAACACCGTAGGCCGTGGCATAACAGGGACATCGTTCATCGACAATTCCGTCACGCAAGGCGTAGAATACTCTTATAAGGTAAAGGCCGTTGACCGTTCACTGAACACATCGGCCACAACAACCACCGTGACCGCATCCACCAACGGAGACAACGCCCTAATCGCCCATTACAAGATGGATGATAATCTACTCGACGAGACCGAAAACGCATTCCACGGCAGCACAACCGCCTCGCTGGCCTATTTCGCCGCCCATGACGGGAAAGGCGTTAGAACACGCACCAAAGAAGCGGTACAGCTGCCCTACCAGGTCGCAAACCTACGCGACATGACCGTCGCAACATGGGTGAGATGCCAGGACAACACCGACGGAATCAGAGTCTTCGACTTCGGCAACAGCGAAGAACAGCACCTCTATCTGTCACCCAACGAAGGAGGAGTAATGAAATTTGCAATCAAGGACGGCGCGGAGCAGAGCATATCATCCAATACCTCCATGCCGACCAAAACCTGGAACCACATCGCGGTAACGCTCAATGACAACGGCGCGGTCATGTATCTCAACGGACAGAAAGTGGCCGAAGGCAATATCAGCATACGTCCCGCCGACTTCATGCCCGTCCTGAACTACATCGGTCGAGGGCAGTCAACCTCAATTCCTTATCTATTCGGTGCAATCGATGATTTCCGTGTCTACAACCACGCATTAAACGACGGTGAGATAAACGCGGTAATGAACGGTTCATCAGACATACACGAATTAACGACAACATCATCGCCTATAATCTCCACCGAATATTACAATCTCAACGGAGCGAGAATAAATTCACCGCAGCAAGGTGTCTACATCGTGCGGGAGATTCACGCCGACGGCAGCGTCACGACCGGCAAAAAAGTCGTTATTCCATAAATAATGCGTACTTTTGCCGAAAAGTTTCGGCTATGGACAAGGAAAACATATTGCATGACCAATGGGAGCGGGAACACCTGTGGCATCCTTACACCTCCACAATCAACCCGCTCCCGACCTACAAGGTCGATTCGGCGCAAGGCGTGAGGATACGCCTCGCCGACGGACGCGAGCTAATCGACGGAATGTCATCGTGGTGGTGTGTCATCCACGGTTATAACAATCCCGACATCAACCGCGCCGCCGTAGAACAGCTGGCACGCATGTCCCATGTTATGTTCGGCGGCCTGACCCACGAGCCGGCCATTCAACTGGGGAAAACGCTGTTGGAAATCGCCCCGAAGTCGATGCACAACATTTTCTATGCCGACTCCGGCTCGGTGGCCGTAGAGGTGGCGATGAAGATGGCAGTACAGGCAGCGATTTCACGCAGCGGCGACCATGGCAAGACCAACTTCGTGACAATACGTTCAGGCTATCACGGCGACACCTGGAACGCCATGAGTGTCTGCGACCCTGTAACCGGGATGCACGGGGCATTCGGCTCGGCACTACCCATCCGATACTTCGTCCCGCAACCACGCATACCGTTCGGGGGAGAATGGGAGCAGTCAGAGATGGAAGCACTTGAAATGACCCTCGCCGAGCATCACCGTGAAATCGCCGCCGTTATACTTGAGCCGGTCGTGCAAGGAGCAGGAGGCATGTGGTTCTATCACCCGCAATACCTTGTAGAGACACGCCGCCTGTGCGACAAATACGGCGTATATCTCATTTTTGACGAAATCGCCACGGGATTCTGGCGCACAGGTCGTGCATTCGCCTGGGAACATGCAGGTGTAGAGCCTGATATAATGTGCCTAGGCAAAGGACTTACCGCAGGTTACCTGACAATGAGCGCGGTACTGACGACCAAGGATGTCGCCGACACTATTTCAAAGGGAGAGGCGGGAGTGATGATGCATGGGCCCACCTTCATGGCCAACCCTCTTGCATGCGCCATCGCCATCGAGTCATTAAAACTGTTGAACAGCTGTGACATGTCGGCAAAAGTGGCACATATCGAGACCGTATTAAAACGTGAACTTCAACCCGCCGAATCGCTTCCACAGGTAAAAGACGTGAGGGCGCTCGGCTCAATCGGTGTAATCGAGATGAAAGAGCCTGTCGATGTGGGTGAGTTCCAGAAACGATGTGTCGAACGCGGGATATGGGTACGCCCTTTCGGTCGCATGGTCTATGTCATGCCGCCCTATATCATCTCCGATGAAGACCTCGTTACGCTTGTATCACAAATGATAGACTGCATCAGATGAACTATTTTGACGACCGTCTCGCGACTTTGAAAGCCAACGGCAACCTACGTTCAATCCCCGCCGAAAACCACACTGACGACATCATCGACCTGTCGACCAATGACTACATGGGCCTCGGCACTCGACATGACCTTCAACAACGTTTTTTTGCTGACCAATACAACCGTTCCATCCCCATGACATCGTCGGCCTCAAGGCTTCTCGCCTCGTGCCAACGGGAATACAATCTACTTGAGCAACGCCTTGAGGAATTATACAACAGACCCGCGCTTCTTTTCAACAGTGGCTATCATGTGAACACGGGACTTGTCCCCGCACTCGCCGACAAGCACACGCTCATACTCGCCGACCGCCTCGTCCACGCAAGCATTATCGACGGTATCAAGCTGTCGGGCGCGACATTCTCCCGGTTTCCCCATAATGACCTCGGACGGCTTGAACGTATGCTCGCCCGTGACGCCCATAGATATGAACGCGTACTAATCATTGTCGAGAGCGTCTACAGCATGGACGGTGACTCCCCCGACATCGAACGGCTCATCGACCTGAAACGCGATTTTCCGAACGTAATGCTGTATATCGACGAGGCACATGCATTCGGGGTATGCGGTCCACACGGTCTCGGCCTGTCAATGGCGTCGCCACGAAATGAATCCATAGATGTGATTGTCGGCACCTTAGGCAAGGCCGGGGCATCGGCCGGGGCATTCTGCATCACATCAACCTCCATCAAAGATTACCTTATCAACACCGCGCGAAGCCTGATATTCTCGACCGTCATTCCGCCAATGACAGCCGCATGGAGCCGTTTCATGATTGATATCCTTGTCGAAATGGATGACGAACGGAATCACCTGTACGAAACAGGCCTAAGACTGTTCAAGGCACTTAACCCCGGGAAAAACGCGCCTATGACCACCCACATCCAACCGTTTATAATAGGCGACGCCACCCGTGCCGTCTCGCTTTCACGGGAACTTCTCGCCGATGGATTCAAGGTGCTGCCTATACGCACACCAACAGTCCCACCAGGCACTGAACGACTGCGCATCAGCCTCAACGCATCACTCGACACTACGACAATAGACCGATTCAAGACTCTGTTGCAAAATCGTAGGGACGCGCCAACGGGCACGTCCCCAAAGTGGTAGATTATCAATCATTTGCAATAACAGACGCGCCCGTTGGCGCGTCCCTACGATGTTTATTGCGAATTTTGCAACACCCTCTTACTTTTAAGCAGAGGGGACAATGACCGAGAGACGACCCGTGGCTGTATCCATGACATACCCGCCGACCTTGACATCCGCCGCCATAAGCGGATGATTGCGTATTAAATCGACTGTCCCTGCGACAGCGTCTGACGTATCGTCAAAACCATGCAACCAACCGTCGAGGTCAATTCCACAATGTCGCATAAGCGAAATATGCTCATCCGACACGCCACGCTCACGCATCAACCGCAACATGTGGGCGGCATCCATCCCCTGGACGCCACAGTCCGTATGACCAATGACCATAATTTCATTGACCCCCAGTTCATACACCGCTACAAGTATCGACCGTATAACAGAGTCAAACGGGTTAGTCACTGTCCCACCGGCATTCTTTATCATCTTGACATCACCGCCCCGCACTCCGAGCGCAGCCGGGAGCAAATCAACAAGACGGGTATCCATACATGTGACAATCGCAATCTTTTTGTCAGGATACTTGGATGTCTCAAACTTTTTGTATCCCTCATCTCTGACAAACCTCTCATTATATTGAAGTATCTCTTCTATCATTTTTCTGTCGAATAATATGTGATGGTGCGTTTCTGTTCGATTGATTCAGGCACAGACGATGATTTTTCGGTGCGTTGCAACCAGTTGCCATGGCTGTCACGGTCGGCTGTATAAGAATAAGTGAACGATTCCGATTCCACAGGGTTGCGATAATCGCGTCTGACAACATTCCCGTCAGAACCATAGGTATAAGTGTCAGTCCATTCCTCCTCAAGTGACGCATTAGTCGTTGATTCCACCCTCCCGTCAGATAAATAAGCAATCTCCGTTACTATGCTCTGGGGTGCGCCGTCCTCGTCCTCCTCGGTAAGTGTAAACTTGACGATACGCCCCGCCACATCCCTCTCGACGGTAAACGGTTCGTCATCCACGACCGTAAGATTCCCATCACCGCTAAACCGATAGAAATTACTCCACTCCAATCCACCCGAATTGAAATCGACACGAACACTTTCCACCGGGCCTTTAAGCCCCATGAGGTCACGGTCTGATGCCGACATCGTCACAAGCGTAACGAGCATAACGGCCACTAATGTAATTGTCCGTTTCATTGTGTGTTTATTGAAATCATTTTGATGCAAATGTAATAAAGAATTTGTAATTTTGTGGTGCAAAAATCAGCAATATCAAAATTTTAGTCCATATATGTTCAGAACCAAGACTTGCGGCGAGCTAAGATTGAGCGACGCCGGCAGCGAGGTGACACTCGCCGGATGGGTACAGCGTACACGCAAGATGGGCGGCATGACGTTTGTCGATGTCCGCGACCGTTACGGGTTGACCCAGGTAGTGTTTAACAATGACACCGACGCCACATTGTGTGAGGCGGCCAATCATCTCGGTCGCGAGTTTGTCGTGCAAATCACCGGCACGGTGGCCGAGCGTACAAGCAAAAACGCCAATCTGCCCACAGGCGACATTGAAATCATCGCCTCCGACCTCAAGATTCTCAACCGCAGCGACATCCCCCCGTTCACCATCGAGGATGACACCGACGGTGGCGATGACCTCCGCATGAAATACCGTTATCTCGACCTCCGTCGCAACTGCGTGCGTCGCAACCTTGAGTTGCGCCACAAGATGGCGTTTGAAATCCGCCGCTATCTTGATGACAAAGGATTCATCGAAGTCGAGACCCCGGTTCTAATCAAGTCGACTCCCGAAGGCGCACGCGATTTCGTTGTGCCCTCCCGCATGAATCCGGGACAGTTCTACGCGCTGCCACAGTCTCCGCAGACATTCAAGCAGCTGTTGATGGTGAGCGGTTTCGACCGATATTTCCAGATTGTCAAATGTTTCCGCGACGAGGATTTACGCGCCGACCGTCAGCCGGAATTCACCCAGATTGACTGTGAGATGTCATTTGTCGAACAGGAGGATGTACTCAACATGTTCGAAGGTCTTGTCAAGCATATATTCAAATATGTCAAGGACATCGACTTCACTGAACCGTTCCCCCGGATGACGTGGGCCGATGCCATGCGCCTTTACGGCTCTGACAAACCCGACACCCGTTTCGGCATGGAGTTCGTTGAAATCAAGGATTTAACCGGCGGAAAAGGATTCTCGGTACTCGACGACGCCGAATATGTAGGCGCGATTGTCGCCCCCGGATGCGCCGGTTACACCCGCAAGCAACTCGACAAACTGACCGACTTCGTGAAACGTCCCCAGGTGGGAGCCAAAGGCATGATGTGGGTCAAGGTCGAGGAGGACGGCTCTATAAAGAGTTCTGTCAGCAAATTCTATACCGAGGAAGACCTCGCCAAGTGGGTCGAGCGTTGCAACGCCCATCCCGGCGACCTGATTCTGATTCTCGCAGGCCCGACGATGAAGACCCGCAAGCAACTCTGTGAACTTCGCCTCGAGATGGGCAACCAGCTTGGGTTGCGTGACCCGCAGAAATTCTCTTGCCTATGGGTCGTTGACTTCCCGCTGTTTGAATGGGACGACGAGACACAGCGTTACTACGCGATGCACCACCCGTTCACATCGCCCAACCCCGATGACATCGCGCTTCTCGACAGCGACACAGGCGCGGTGCGTGCCACAGCCTACGACATGGTTGTCAACGGCAATGAACTTGGCGGGGGAAGCATACGTATCCACGATGCCGCCCTACAGGACAAGATGTTCCGACTGCTCGGCCTGACCGAGGAGGACGCCCAATACAAATTCGGCTTCCTGATGAACGCGTTCAAGTATGGCGCACCCCCTCACGGCGGTCTCGCCTTCGGGTTCGACCGATTCGTGTCAATCCTTGCCGGACTTGATTCCATCCGCGATGTGATTGCCTTCCCCAAGAACAATTCGGGACGAGACGTGATGATTGACGCACCATCGACCATCGACGACACCCAACTTGAGGAACTATCCATCTCACTCGTCGAGCCAAATAAAGATTAAGAGGTTGTTTAAAAATCACTGTTAATTGGCAGCCGTGTATTTTGAGATGGATTTCGCCGGGAGTTGAGGGAGCATAGCGGGCTATGTGACTGAAACGACGGGCGAAAGACGCTCAAAAGGCTCGGGAATTAAATCAGCGGTTATCAATCGACATCCTCATTTTAATCTTAAAAATTTAATATTACATATCATCATGATGTCTCTTTTGTTAAATCGAAGTTGCCACTCGGTCACGATGCCCGCATCGCTCCCTCCTGTCAATCTGCGATTTACCTAAAGATTCATCACTGCCAATTTAACATTGATTATTAAACATCCTCTAATGCCACGCATTTGTGATATAACGGGCGCGCTCGAGGAGCGCGCCCCGTTGTCTTTACAGGAGAGTTACGACAACTCCGGCTTGCAACTCGGTGATGCCAACGCCGAGTGTTCCGGCGCACTGGTGTGTGTAGATGTGACACCTCAGGTCATTGAGGAGGCTGTATCACTCGGGTACAACCTCGTCATCTCACATCATCCGCTAATTTTCAAAGGGTTAAAACGCCTCACTGGCAAATCATTACCCGAGCGAACAGTAATCGCGGCACTTAAAGCGGGAGTGGCCGTCTATTCATGTCACACCTGCATTGACAATGCACCCCAAGGCGTATCATGGGAAATGGCCCAACGCCTCGGACTCGATAAAATCAGTGTCCTTGACCCACAGCCTGACAAGATGTGGAAACTGACCACATTTGTCCCTCATGCCAAGGTTGAAACTGTGCGCAACGCACTGTTCTCGGCAGGGGCGGGACATCTTGGCAACTACGACTCATGCAGTTACTCCCTGCGTGGAGAAGGCACATTCAGGGCACTCGCCGGGGCGAATCCGTTCGTAGGGGAACATGGGAAACTGCACGTAGAACCGGAAACACGTCTTGAGGTGCTTGTCCCGGACTGGTGCAAGAACACGGTTGAAAAATCATTGCTTGCGACACACCCCTACGAGGAACCGGCATACGAATTCATGCTCACAGGCAATCTCTCAAAACTCACCGGCTCGGGAGTTATCGGTGAACTACCGACCGAAGTGCCGGCTGAAATGTTTGCTCGGAAGGTGAAAGAAACATTCGGAAGTCCTGTCACCCGATGTTCATCACCGACAGGGAGAAACGTCAGACGTATCGCGCTGTGCGGAGGGTCAGGCAGCTTCCTGGCCGGAAGGGCGATTGCCGCCGGAGCGGACGCATTCCTGACATCCGACACCAAATATCATGATTTCGTTGAACTCGCCGACTCTATTTTCATTGTCGACATAGGGCATTTTGAAAGCGAGGAAGTCACTAAATCGATTTTTTATCACGTAGTTAAGGAAAAATTTCCTACCTTTGCAGTTCAATACTCCCAAACCGAAAAAAATCCTATTTACTACATATAACCTTATGGCTAACGATAAGAGTAAAAACGAACAAGTGCTTTCAGTCGAGGAACGTCTGAAATCGCTCTATCAATTACAGACACTTCTGTCACAGATTGACAAGATACGCATCGTGCGCGGCGAACTTCCCCTTGAAGTCCACGACCTTGAGGACGAAATCGAGGGTCTGCACACCCGCATTGACAACTACAAGGCCGAAATCGAGGAACTCCGACAGAAGTCCGTTGCCGAGAAAGAGAAAATACGCGAGTCACAGGCCAAGATTGAAAAATACAAGGAACAACTTGACAATGTGCGCAACAATCGTGAATTTGACCTTCTGTCCAAGGAAATAGAGTTCCAGACACTTGAAATCGAACTTTGCGAGAAACATATCAACGACTATGCTCGCCTGATGGACAACAAGGCCGCTGACATCTCCGCGACAGAGGAAACACTGTCAGACCGCACACACATCCTTCAGGAAAAGAAAACCGAACTTGAGGAAATCGTCTCCGAGACCAAGCAGGACGAGGAACGCATTCGCGAGCAAGCCAAGGAAATCGAACCCCGCATCGATGCACGCACCCTCCAGGCATTCAAGCGCATCCGTAAGAACGCCCGCAACGGTCTCGGCATCGTCTATATACAGCGTAACGCCTGTGGAGGTTGCTTCAACCGCATCCCGCCGCAGAAACAGATGGAAATCAAGATGCACAAGAAAATCATCGTGTGTGAATACTGTGGCCGTATCATGATTGACCCCGCCCTCGCCGGTGTCGAGGAGGAAATACCCGCGAAGTAATCACTATGGTGAAACGATACAACAGGCGTCGCGGACTGTCAGTCCGCGACGCCTTTATCATAATGACGGTATGCATCCTTGTCTCCTGCGGGTCGCCGACCTACCGTACCGAGGAGGGGAGCGTGTGGAACACCGTGTACCACATAACCTACAAGGCCGACCGTGATTTAGTGGATTCAGTGCAACAGGTGATGAAACATGTCGAGATGTCATTGTCGCCGTTTAACGAGGCCTCACTTGTGTCAAGAGTCAATCGAGGAGACCTTGTGGAGGTCGATTCACTGTTTGAACGCGTGTTCACAATGTCGGTCGCCGTGAACCGGGCGAGCGGAGGTGCATTCGACCCCACCGTGGCACCCATTGTCAATCTGTGGGGATTCGGCTATCGCAACAGTGACGGAGAACCGTCACCCGAGGCCATTGACAGTGCGATGTCTTCGGTTGGAATCAGGGATTGCCGCCTGTCAGGCGGATTTATCCTAAAAAAGACCCCGGCGACCGAGTTCAATTTCTCGGCAATCACCAAGGGAATGGGATGCGACCTCATCGGAGAGATGTTCCGACGCAACGGCATCACCGACTATATGATTGAAATTGGCGGGGAAATCGCCTTGTCGGGCACCAATCCCCGTGGCGAAAAATGGCGCATAATGATTGACGCACCACTCGCCAACGACACTACGGTGCAGCATCAATCAATGGCCGTTATACAACCGCAACCGTTCGCAGGAATAGCGACATCGGGCAATTACCGCAACTTCCATGAGACATCATCGGGGCGTGTCGGGCACACCGTCAGTCCCCTCACAGGACGACCTGTCATGAGCGAAATCCTTAGCGTCACAGTGTTGGCATCATCGGCAATGACAGCCGATGCGCTGTCAACCGCCTGCATGGCGATGCAGCTCAATGACGCATTGAAGATGATTGAACAGTGGCCCGAGGCCGAGGCCCTGATTGTAACCGCAAGAAAAGATGGCGACTGGGAGATGCTTCGCACCTCCGGCTTCCCCGCAGCCAATTAACGGTCATATCACGCCATTGACTGCATCTCGACAAGGCGTGTATAGAAGCCGTTGAGCGCAATCAACTCGTCATGGGTTCCGCGCTCGACAATTTCGCCCTCATGCAGGACACATATCATGTCGGCGTTGCGTATAGTCGATAGGCGGTGGGCAATCACGAGGGTCGTACGGTCTTTCATCAGGCGTTCAAGCGCCTCCTGAACCAGTTTCTCACTCTCGCTGTCAAGAGCCGATGTCGCCTCGTCAAGAATCAGTATGGGAGGATTCTTCAGAATTGCCCGCGCAATCGAAATGCGTTGACGCTGCCCACCCGACAGCTTGCAGCCACGGTCGCCGATATTTGTGTCATAACCCTCCTCGCTCGCCATTATAAAGTCATGGGCGTTGGCAATGCGCGCGGCAGCGACGACCTGTTCCATTGTCGCCTCCTTCACCCCGAAGGTTATATTATTATAGAACGTGTCGTTGAACAATATCGCCTCCTGGTTGACATTTCCCATCAGGGAACGAAGGTCATGCACACGCATGTCACGCACATCGACACCGTCAACCGTAATCGCCCCACGGTTCACGTCATAGAAACGCGGCAACATATCGGCCAAGGTAGATTTACCGCTACCGCTCTGCCCGACAAACGCCACTGTCTGTCCCGGTTCGATTGAAAAACTGACATTTTTTAGCACCGGAACGGCCGGGTCATACCCGAATGTAACATCATCATATTTTATACGGCCGTGCAACGATTTAATATCATGTGGGTCACGAGGGTCGGTTATCGGATTACGGGCATTCAGTATCTTATCGACACGCTCCATTGACGCCAGGCCTTTCTGAATCGAGTACATCGCCTTGGAAAGTTCCTTGGCCGGATTGATGATGCTGTAGAATATCACCATGTAATAAATGAATGTAGGC
Organism: uncultured Muribaculaceae bacterium; assembly: GCA_947628305.1. Taxonomy (GTDB): domain Bacteria; phylum Bacteroidota; class Bacteroidia; order Bacteroidales; family Muribaculaceae; genus HGM05190. Next base: position 35,982 of record CANQZG010000022.1, read on the forward strand.
GCATCGATGCTCGATGTCCCGCTAAGAATCAACGTCCCGCCGAACCACAGGACAATGGCGATTGTCAATGTTCCCAAGAACTCGCTCATCGGATGGGCAAGCGACTGACGGCGCGCGACCGTATTACTCAACTTGTAGAACCGCTGGTTCTCACGGTGAAAACGCTCCTTGACCTTTGTCTCGGCGTTGAACGCCTTAATAATGCGCAGACCGCCGAGAGTTTCCTCTATGTTGGACATCAGTACCCCCCACTGATTCTGTCCTTCAAGCGATTTACGTTTAAGTCGTTTGCCCACACGCCCCATAACCAATCCGGCGATGGGCAATAACAGAAGCACAAAAAGCGTCAGCTGCCAACTTATTATTATCATCATAGTGAGGCACACAGCAATCATCACGGGGTTCTTGAACAACATGTCGAGCGATGCCATTATAGAGTTTTCGATTTCGGCGACATCACCGCTCATACGCGCCATCACATCACCCTTCCTTGCCGTTGTAAAGAACGAAATCGGCAACACCACAGCCTTGTCATACAAATAGTTGCGAATATCCCTCACTATTCCCGAACGCATCGGAATAACGAAATAGGAACTAAGATAGGTGGCCCCTGTCTTCAACGCCGTCATCACCACAAGCAACGCGCCGAGCAGAGCCAATGTCGCACTCGGCCCGAATGCAGCGATTGCCTCCTGGGTGTAGTAATAGAAATTATTGAAAGCCACCTCCTTTAACGAGGCACTGCCCACAGGCATGTAGACGTAGGTCGCATCCTTGATTTTGAACAGCATCTCAAGAATCGGTATGATGACAGCAAAGGAGAACAGCGTCAACACAGCCGCAAGAATGTTGAACAGAATGTTCAGAAAAAGATATTTCTTGTATGGCGGGACAAAACGCCTCAATATTTTCCAGAAATCGCCCATAAGCGCGCAGAAGATGTGATTATGAAATGCAAATTTACTCATAATCCGAGAGATTGTCTAAAATTTTATTGAGAAAACTTTGAACAGACTCTAACTAAAATACCTAATTTTGCCATGCAAAACATGAAAAGACTATCGATTACATCCTTAATGGCCACAATCGCCATGGCAATATCAGCCTCCACCCCGATAACGGGCGAGTCGGTCGTGCCAATAGAGGATTTGTGTCAGTATGTCTCAAAACGCAATCCGTCATTTGATTGCGAGATTGCACAGGCATTCGACTCCGTGGGACGCATATACGGCCTACGCGGTGACATCGCGCTGTGTCAGGCCATAGTCGAGACCGGATGGTTCAGATACGGTGACGGGACGGCCGTCACGCCCGACCAACACAATTACTGTGGTCTCGGCGTGACAGCCAATGGGAACAGAGGATGCTCATTTGATAACATTGCCGACGGTGTTACGGCAATGATGCAACATTTATATGCCTACGCCACCGACACCCCTTTACCTGAAGGAGAACGACCGCTCGACCCCCGTTTCAACCTTGTGACCCGTGGATGCGCTTCGTCATGGGAAGACCTTTCAGGACGCTGGGCGCCCAACCCCGCCTACGCCGATATAATCCTTGACATATACCGGCGTCTGCTCAAAGAATCGGGTATCGAGATACCCGAAGAAAAGACACTAAAGGAAGATGTCTCATCCGATGACGGTATCGATGACAACCCTTATTTCTATTGACAGGTCATTTCACCCGCTCGTAAACGTACAGTTCATGTACCTCGCCGGTGTACCCTTCATCGGCAAGAGGCCCCTGACTCATTCCAAGCACAATGCGCGTGCCACGGTTATTCAGTACAACAAGGTCATCATTGACCGGGTCTATCGACAGACCCTCGATTTCACCTGCACGCTTGAAATCATGCATCGTGCGCAACAGCCTGACCTCTCCACGCATCGCGCCCGCGGCAACCGGCCCGCGCCGCATTACAGGACGGCCTTCAGCGTCAAGCCTGACACTGAACGGGGTCTCCTTTACAACCTCCTCTCCGTCAACAAGACCTGTATAGGGTACATTTGAAATATCCGCAATATAAAGATTATCGGGAAGATTATATTCAGCCTCCCCGTCATCGGCCGAGAAAAGGATTTTGCCGTCAGCGATGAATATGCCCTGACACCAGTAAGGCGTTGGTGCGCACTGCATCTTTGTGTGATAACGCCCCGTCGCAAGGTCATAACAATAGGCATAACGGCTGTCAACCCAGTCAGACATCCACACCATGTTACGGTCACGGTCAACAGCTATGCCCGACACCTCCACCTGCCCCGATTCAGGCGACCAAGGAAGGTCTCGCTTCCATTCAAGGGTATTGGCATCATAAATCGAGACCGCGATGTTATACCCGCGACCGTATTCGAACTTTTCAATACCGCAGTATATCTCACCGTTCCACACATCGATGTCACCAAAATGATTGGCAACCTCGGGATGACGGAACGGCGTATCATTCTTAGAAATCAGATGCCCCTCCTTGTCGTACTTGTAAAGTGCCTTTGTATCCGACACATAATAACAGGAACTGTCAATCGCTATGCCTTGACGACCTTCCACCGGGATTATCTTCTTAAGACGGTATTCCGTGCCGACATGCTGTGCCGAAACCATGGTGGCAGTCAGCACCATTGCCGCGAACAGATATAAATTCTTCATCATGACACAAAGATACGCAATATTTATCGGAAGCAATGAAAATAAATGTATCTTTGCAACAGCTAATTATATTTGCTATGGACAGTCTTCTTCCCTTTGCATTCATCTGCCTCACATCGTTTTTCACACTCACCAACCCGTTAGGCACTATGCCGGTGTTCCTTTCCATGACCAAAGGTCTTGACGATGAACAGCGAAGCCGCATAGTGAAACGTGCGACATTCATCTCATTCATCATCCTGATATGTTTCACCGTATGCGGTCAGGTGTTGTTCTCCCTTTTCGGCATATCGGCCAACGGATTCCGCATCGCCGCGGGATTCATCATATTCAAGATTGGGTTTGACATGCTGCAAGCCAAATACTCCAACACCAAACTAAGCGATGAAGAAGTGAAAGTCTATGCCAATGATATATCAATCACGCCGTTATCAATCCCGATGCTTTGCGGCCCCGGAGCAATCGCCAACGGCATAATGTTGATGGGAGATGCCGACTCATGGCCGATGAAAGCGACACTATTCGGCAGTATCGCGTTGATATATCTGTTGACCTATCTCATCCTGCGAGCCTCCACACGCATCGTCCCCTGGCTTGGCGAGACCGGCAACAACGTGATGATGCGTCTGATGGGATTGATTCTAATGGTGATTGCCGTGGAATGTTTCGTCGGAGGTCTGAAACCTATACTCATAGACATAATAAAAGCCGGGAACAACCTGATATAAAGGTCATCCCCGGCAAGATGATTAGAGTATGTTTAGCGGACAATCGTCTTTTTCCCTCCTACAATGTAGAATCCGGGGGCAAGACCGACTGTCGCCTCGTCAACCGGGACATTCTTGCGCACCACCGAGCCTGTTATTGTATAGACATCGACATTACCGGGGGTGTTGTCACCAATGACGGTCTCTATCGCCGAACTACCGGCTTTTTTCAGGTCGACCTGTGAAACGGTGATTGACGCGCCTTTGACAGCAAGGCCTTTGTTATTCTGTGATAGCAAATTGGCAAAATCATCCTTAACCACAAATTCAGCCCCTGTCTCATCATACACCCATTGCGGATAATAGTCGGTCAGTTTGTTCTCGCTGTTGACATAGTTTACCATCACCGCTGTCTTGTCAGCGTCTTTGGTGTAGGTCACCCTGAAAGTGTCACCCTCTTTTACAAGCGCACCCAAGGCAGGGCATAGACGGATGATTGTACCGCCCCATCCAGAAGTATAGCTCTGTTTGCCAATCCATATCGCGTTGGCGAAATCGCCTGTGAACGCACCTTTTTCAAGTTCAACCTTTGTTATTGTAAGAGGTTTGGCCGCATCGATTCTGAATCCACCATCTTTTATGAGATTAAGCTGGAAATTAGTCAGCACCTCGGTTGACTTGCCTCCACTGATTGCAGTCGAATGATAAATCTGCTTTTTTGCGAAGTCTTTAAGATAAAGCTCATTCCACACATCACACGTAGTGTAGATATTGATGCGGTCGCCCGCCTTGGCGTCAGCAAATTTTTCAGGGGCGATAACAAGGCCGGTGGAATAGGCCGCAGCTACAGTTCCATCACCTTCAAGGGCTGTTTCGCCGGTTTGCCACAATGTCACTGTCTCGGCAGAGGCACACAAAGTCCCCGCCAACGCGATAACCGCGCTGAGTAAAAGTTTTTTCATGTTAAATTTATTTTTTGGTTTATGTAGTTATTGTACGGTCACGCCCTCGGCCATGGTGTACATGTCGGGGAGGTCGGCACTGAAGAATGTGATTTCGCTTTTGTAGAACTTCTTGAAATCGGCTTCGGACGGATGGCCTTTATACACCGAGAAATAGTGTTTGTCATTCTCATTGGCCCCCACAAACTTGTTGCGCCATGTAACAATCATCGACAGATTGCGCCCAGTGGCCGGAATCAGAATCTGCTTTGTCCAGTAATCGGCTGCGGTGAATCCCTCGACACCGGTCTCTGTCACCCCACAGGGTTTCAGCTTGGACTTGGACAGACGAGAGATTGTCTTGATGTTGGCGGCGAACACTGTAGGACTCAACCCCTGGTAACAGTCCATGCCGATAAAGTCGACATAGTCGTCACCGGGCCAACGGAAAAGGAAATCCTCCTCGGTCTTCTCATTATCCATCTGCGGAGCGATTGCATAGATTAGCTGATGCACACCGCGTGTGTCTCGTAGATAATTGACCGTGTACTTCCACAATGCGATGTATTCCTCCTCGGTTGTGCACGAACGTCCCCACCATGACCATGTCTGGGTGTGCTCGTGGAACGGTCGGAATATTATGGGCACAGGGCGTCCGGCATCATCCTTGAGTCCGAGTACAAAATCGGCCATACGGTCAAGCCATGTATTGAACTTGGTGTTGACCGCACTACCTTGTTTAAGGATTTCAGCGGCGACACGGTTGCTTGAATTGTCCCAGGAATCACCTCCTGTCAACGGGTTACCTATATGGGCGCATGCGATAATCACCTCACCGCGCTTACGAGCCTCAAGGATACAGCGACGACGGATGGCTGTTGACTCCGTATCGGTGTGGCGTTCATCCATCAACTCGCCGAAATCAAGACTGTATACGGCGGGATAGTCACCGCAAACGTCCTTGGTGTCGGACCGTCCCGGCTCGTTATACCATTTGCGACCGTACATCAGGTCATCATGATGACCGAACATAAACCCGCGCTGACCGATTTTCCAAAGATTGGAATAAAGGGCCTTAGTCTCGGCGGTCGCCTGCTTGTCGACAATCGAAAGCGTCACAGGAGTGGGGTCATCCCCCTTGCCGGGGACATCGGGAGTGTCATTGTCGGAAGAACATGCCGTCATTCCGGCTGAAACCATCGCAAATGCAATGACTAAGTATCTATAATATTTCATATCAATTAAGTAACAGTTCAAAATTAAACGATATTATTATCTCTAAGTAACTCTCATACTTTATCTTTCAGTTCTGTAATAAGAGTCATTGACTGTGGTGCGAGTGACAGTGAGACCTTGTCACCATCAGCCTTATCATCGGCGGGGGCTGGATAACCATTGGCATCGGTATTCAGATTACCCTCCTCATACCGGAATATATCGGCGTCTTTAACGGATTGTGGCAATTTAACAGTCACATCACGCTGGCTGTCATTCAGGTTTATCACGGCAAATGTCAGCTTGCCATCCTTACGGGCCGCGACTGTAAATATTCCGTCATTCCCGTCGCCAACTGATGTCTTGAGTATGTCGCATCCAGCGGGGAAGTACCGGCACACAAGCGACCAGGTATAGAACCATGGGCGGATTTCCTCCTGTGACGCGTCATTGAACACCTCGTCGCCGAGAATGTTCCACATTCCCCACAGCTTGATATCCTGCGGCTTGCCCGAATCACCCTGCGAATGCATGGCGTCATCGAGCATCCAGGCGGCCACGCCCGAGAAACCGTTATTCATGACCTCGATTGCCAGCAACGGCATGTCGATACCGTAAAAATAGTCATAGACAAGCATGTTACAGTCGCTCCCGCGTGTAAAGGGATGCCCCTCGACACGACGGTTATACTCGGCCATAAGCAGAGAGTCGGCCTCGCGCCAGTACTTGTAGCCGGCCTCGCCGAGCACGATTTTCTTGTCAGCCGGAATCAGCTCACGGTAAGACGCCAACAACGGCCCGTACTCACCCGAACGCACCTGCGCCTGTCCCGGATAGGAATGTATGTCATATAGCCCTATTATAGAATCAGCCTTCAACACCGTCTGTTCAAGCCAACCGTCAGTCCCGAACTTCGAATTCCTGTTACGATAGTCGGCGACAGCGTCAGGACCGGCCAGAGACACTTTATCAAGAAGCCCCGGGTATTCAGCCATTTTGGCATGAAAACGCTTAGCCATCGAAAGCCAGAGGTCGAAATCGCCGTTAGTCGAGGCCCAGTTGCCGTCAGGTTCATTGAAAATAACGAAATGTTTTATACAGGAGAACCCTTTTTCATTGACAAGACGGTTCAGATAATCGACCGACATGTCAATCCACTGTTGGCTCTCTTTCATCTCCCAATGGGGAGGGTTGTATTCGCCGTATACCACCATTATACCCCTGTCGGTGCAATATTTCAACAACCGTTCAAGCGAGACGGAATTGCGGTCAGGCTCATACTTACCGTTCTCCGCGTTGTAATAGCGGAACGGACTGTTTATCATGCAACGGACATACCCCGGACGCATGTAATCGAGACGGGAGAACAGTTTATCCCAGTCGGCGTCAGAGACAGGCGCACCCCAGGATTCGGCCTCGTCATACGGGTCCCATTCGACACCGTTGCCTATGTAACCTGCATTGATTACCTCATCGGTCACCTCGACTGTGATAGTGTCGGATGTACCGGTGCATGAGGCAAGCACAGGCAATATCAATGCAGCAAATTTCTTTAGAATCATTATTCAAGATTTGTGATTAAGGTTAACGAACTCGGAGGGAGGAGAAATGAAGATTTGTCATTGAATCTAATCGAAACCCCTTGTGACACAGGCTGTATAACTTCGTCTACAACTACGTATTCAAGCATTTTTTCTTCGTAAAGATAGACTTTCGCCGAATCAATACCAAAATTTCCATTAGATTTCACCGAGACATTCACAGTATCTTTCCCCGAATTTAGCATCATCAGTGCATATCGCCCGTCTTTCTCGACAAGAAGCGTCTTCACTCCTTTGCCTGAATCAACCGTAGTGCTCAGGACATTGCATCCCCGGGGCATGTTACGGCACATAAGCGACCACGAGTAATACCACGGTCGGACATTCTCCTGTTCCGCACCGAAAAACTCCTCGCCGAAGATGTTCCAGAATCCCCATATTTTCAATCGGTCACGCTCTTCCTTGCAGTGCATCGCGTCATCAAGCATCCACGCCACAGAGCCGGAATAGCCGGCGTTGGCGGTCTGAATCAACGCGTCGGGCATGTCTATGCCGTATGAAAAATCATACACCGACATCTGCGAATCATCGACCGACGCATAACGTTGGGACTGCGCACGGCGTATATTTTCCTTGTTCAACGCCGAATCAACAGGATGCACATATTTCAACCCTATTTCGCCCATTACAATCTTGCGGTCGGCAGGGGCGGCGTCACGATAGGCTTTAACTATGTCAAAATACTCATCGGAATTGACAGTATATTTTGACGGATAGGTGTGTATGTCATACAAGCCGACACGGTCACCGAGTTCTGTCGCCGCACGGCTCACCCACCAGGTCTCCTTTGTATCCCATATCGCGGCGTCAGGCCCGACAAGCGCAACCTTCGATGCCATACCCTTTGCCTCAAGCCCTTTATAGAAGGCTTTCATCCCCTTGGCCCACAGATTGAAATCACCGTCGGTCGAAGACCAGTAACCGTTAGGCTCGTTGACAAAGTTATAATAACGGATACAATCATATCCCTTTACCTCAACCAGATATTTCAGGTAATCCACGGCATGGGTTATCAACTTAAGATTGACCTTGCCGGTCTTGGAATTGACAAGTCCCCCGCCCCAGTCACCGAACATGACCGTCACGCCACGTGAACGGCAATAGTCGAGAATCATCGACAGATAACCGGGGTCTTTGGCAGGATTAAGATGCCCTTTCTCAACCATCGATGTGGTGTTAATCATCACACGTATGAACTGCGGACGCATAAAATCGAGACGACGGTAGACTTTGTCACGGTCGGAATCAGAGATTGACATACGTCCATGTCCATAGTCGAGCTGATAAGGGTCCCATTGCACACCGTTACCGATATACCCTGTGCTGACGACAGTCGCCGGGTCAAGGGTCACGTTGACGTCCGTCACGGGTGTGGCCTTTGCAAGGCCACACCCTATGAGAGACATTAAACCTAATACAATTGAAATCTTCACCTTGAGAACCTATTTTATCTTTTCTTGACTGTAACCCAGTATTTACGCGGTTTCTTGACAAATTTATCGTAGTCGGAATAGATGTTGGTCCAGTCATCGGTACCGCTAAGGACAAACGAGAATGCATTGTTCTCAACCGTGAACGACTTCCCGTCTCCAAGGTCCTCGGTCCCTGCGTCAACAAACGCGCCGGTCGTTTTGCGACCGTTCTTGTCAGTGAACGTCACAGTCCCCGCGGCATAGTCGCGGCTCCAAGTGCTCTCCCCGACAGGAATCTGACGGTAGAAATGGTTGAGGTCTACATTTCCATTCCCTTCGGGATTGTTGCCGACATAGATGAAGTCGGAATATTTCCCGTCAGGTCCCGGGTCGTTGACACAAGTGCCGTAGGTGTTGCCGTCATCGGTCACTCCGGTCATCACGAATGTCAGCACATTGTCATTCTCGGCAGCCGGGCCGTCAGTCTTATTCCAACACCATGATTTTGCCGTGAATTTCATCACCGCGCTACCGCCGTATGTGGCACCGGTGCCACCGTATAGCCAAAGGTCCTCGACATCATATACACCTTCAAGGGTCTCGCTGAATTCCGATGCACGGATTGTGTACTTGCGCGTCTCCCCTGTCGTCGCGGTAACGGTTATCGACGCCGAACGCTCGGGATTTTCGAAATTGAGCGCGTCCCCCGGCTTTATATCAGATGTCGCCTGATAGGACAGCTGCAGGGCGGCGAGCTTGATTTGTGACAAGTCAGGCACGGCATTGACATTGATTGCGATGTCTATGTCACCGCTCACCGCGTCGATGGTCTCGATAGTCGCCTTGCCCACCTGGTTCTCGAACGTGATGTCTATTACCTGACGCTCATGATTCCATTTGCCGTCGTTAAGTTCGTCCTGAAGGTCCTTCTGGCACGACTGTAACGCCAGCACAGAGCATGCTCCGGCCAATATTTGAAATATGTATTTTTTCATGATGAATTAATGTTTATTTTCTCAAACTTCCGTTAAGGTTGATTTCGGCCTGTGGGATGGGATAGAACGTCACGTTCTCCTCGCTCATGCCCTTGGCCTCGCTGATTTCTGATACCCGGTTGAAACGGCGTATGTCGTACATACGGTCACCCTCGAACGACAGTTCGAAACTGCGCTCCTTGTAAATCGCCTCGCGGAATGCATCAGTTGACAACCCCTGTGTAAGGTCACCCAACCCGGCGCGATTGCGGATGAAATTGACAAGGCGATAGGATTCGGGGGTAGGACCGGCAGCCTCGGCATATATAAGGGCGACATCGGAGTAACGAATCAGGAACGGGCGTGTGCTCGTCTTGTCCCCCTGGAACTGCGGGTCGATGTACTTGCGGCAGAATGGATAGGCAAACTTGCCCGGGTATTGGGCGATAACCTCTCCCTGCGCGTTGTACACCTTATCGACAATCAGATGAGTCTTGCGCTTGTCATTGTTGTCGAACGATTTATAGAACACCTCGGTCGTGCGGTACTCGCCCCAGCCGTCATGTGAGGGAATAAACTCGTTGGAGTCACCCTGACGCAGATATATTGTCGCGCCGTCAACGTATGGGAGGAACATTTTCGAAATCTTGGAATACTCGCCCTCGGAGTTACCCGTACGGTCCATCGACATCATGAAGATGTGTTCAGGCCCGTTGGCCTTGGTGACATCATATATGTCGAGGAGATTGTTGTCAAAACCATAGACATTCTGCCCGTTTATAACCTGCCCGGCATAATAGGCCGCGCTGTCATACATCTCCTTGGTCTGACGGCGCATGTCGCGGTAGAGCATCACATTGTGCTCCTTGGCCGACGCCACGTAAAGGTAAGCCTTGGCGGCAAGAGCCTGCGCGGCAACACGGTCGGCGCGTCCAAGCCTCGGGGCGGAATACACCGGCATCAGTTCAATCGCCTTACGGCAATCGCCAAGAATCATGTCGTAGACCTCGTCCATATCATTGGCGAGAGGGGTGGATGTCTGGTCAAGTGTCTGCACGACCGAACGATGCATGGGCACAAGACCGAAATTACGAACCAGGTTGAAATAGTTCCACGCACGGAGGAAATAGGCCTCGCCAAGGAACTGGTCCTTGCGTTCCTGGTCAAAGGTACATCCGGGGATGTTCTTTATGACCGCATTGGCACGGTTTACACCGATAAAACCATACTTGAAGAAATTTTCAAGCGTCGTGTTGGTGCTGAATGTCGCGACCCTCCAGCGGTCAAGGTCCTGATTGTCTATTGACGCGTCACTCTTGGTGGTGATTACCTCCGACGGCATGTCGCCGAGGAAGAACACCGCACGCGAGTATTCAAGGAATGTCAGGCAGCCGTAGGCATAGTTCACTGCCGACTCTGCGTCCTCGGCCGTACGATAAAAATTGTCCTCGGAATAAAAGCCGTAAGGGGTTTCGTCAAGGTTGCACGAGCTGACAGCTATTGAAGCGCAGAGGGCGAGGGATATGCGTGATATGATATTTTTCATGTTGAATCGATTGTTAAGTCATTAGAACGTGAAGTCCACACCAAATGTCCATTTTCTCAGACGGGGATAACCTCCGCTGTAGATACCGTTGAGACCGACCTCAGGGTCATACCCCTTGAACTTGGTGAATGTATAGAGGTTAGACGCGTTGGCATAGACACGAATCCTGTCACACAGCCAGCTTTTCTTAAACTTGAACGTATAACCGAGGGTGAGTTCCTGTACACGTAGGAACGAGCCGTCCTCAATCCACCAGTCAGAAATCATGGTCTGACGTCCGTCACGCAGACGGGGGTAGCGGTTGGTGGGGTTATCGGTCGTCCAGCGCAGCGGCATGTTGCTCGGCTGGTCAAAAGCCTTGGTGTTTACAACATCCTGACCGAACACACCGTTGAAGAATACGCCCAGGTCCCAGTTTCTCCAGCCAAGATTAAGCTGTAGACTCATGAGGAAATCGGGGTTGGGGTCGCCGATAATGGTCTTGTCCTTTTCATTTATCGCCTCGTCACCGTTAAGGTCGACATACTTGAACTCGCCGGGATTGGCATACTCGCCGTCAAGGCCTGCACGTATCCCCTCGTCGAGAGTCTGAACGATTCCGTTGACCCTGTAGCCGTAGAACACGTTCATAGGCTGTCCGATTGCGAGGATGTTGATATAGTCGCGATACTGCTCGTAGCTGCTGCCGGAGTACTCAAACAGCATCCCGGTCATCGGGTCGGTAATCAGGCCTGACTCAAGCGAGTTTCCGAGATTGGTGATTTTGTTTTTGTTATGGGACATAATCAATGTTCCGCTCAAACGCCAGTCACGTGTGTCGAGAATGACACCGTCGATTGTCAGTTCTACACCACGGTTCTCGATGTTACCGTCATTGACCCACATCTTGTCGTAACCCGATGAGAGCGCGAGGTTGCGCTGACGCAGAAGGTCCTTTGTCTTCTTGAGATAGGCGTCGAATCCTACTCGCAGACGGTTGTTAAAGAAGGCAAGGTCAAGGCCGAGGTCAAGCTGACTCGTGGTCTCCCATTTAAGGTCGGGGTTGGGGATACCGCTCCACACACGGTAAATCCAGCCTTCGCCTGTCCATCCCGACACATAACCCGGGCCTATTGTCGTAACCCAGCTGCCGTCGTTATAATATTTCTCATTGCCGTAACGGCTCAATGTCTGATAAGGACTGATACCCTGGTTACCCGAGATACCGTAGCTCGCACGTATTTTCAGTTCATCGAACACGCCGAGATTGCGGATGAAATCCTCCTGATGAGCCTTCCAGCTTATTGCACCCGAGGGGAAGTAGGCCCACTTGTTGTTCTTACCGAACTTTGACGAACCGTCGGCGCGGAACGTGAACGTAGCGAGATACTTGTTGTCGTAGGCATAGTTGATACGGGCCATGCCTGAAACGAGCTTGGTGACAGTCTTGCCGTTGGACACACTGTATTTTTCAGGTGAGCCCGCCGCCATGTTCTCATTGCCGAGAGCCTCGTTGACAAAACCGCGCGCGGTCATGTCGGAACTGCGGGACATATAATATTCGTAGGAATAACCGGCCATCGCACCGAGTGTGTGTTTGCCGAAATCCTGCTGATAGTTGGCAAATGTCTCCGACACGAGATTGTGTCCCTCCCAGTTCTTGATTTCAGCCTGCCCGTCGTTGAATGTGCCGGCCTGGGTATATTTCTTGGGATAATAGGCATCGCTGACCGAGTTGCCGTATTTGTAGTTTAGCTGCGTGGTCAGTGTGAGGGACGGTATTATGTGCCATTCAAGTGCGCCCGAAGATATCACGTCAAGACCCTTTGACTGCTGTTTGCGATGCTCGGTAAGAGCAAGCGGGTGACTGAAATCGTTGGCATTTGTCTGATAATAATCCCCGTTCTCGTCATAGACCGGATAAATCGGGTTACGCCAATAGGCGAGGCCTCCGTTGTTGTCACGGACATTCCTTTGAAGGATGTTCATCGCGTGGATTTTGAAATTGCTGAAAATCCAATGGTCCACGTTGAGGTTGTAGCCATACTTCTTGTAATCATCCTTTATATAGATACCTTGGTCGGTATAATAATTGGCACTAAGAGAGAAATTGGTCTTGTCATTGGAACTCGTCACCGATACCGTGGTATTGTTGGAGACCGGGGTGTCACGCAATGTCAGCTTGTCCCAGCGGGTATTGGTGGTCCAGGTCGTCATAAGCTCCTCAATCGAGGGATAATATATACCCGTAGAGTTCACTTTTCCCACGTAAAGAGGCTCATATCCGCCATTGATGCGGCTTTCGTTGCTTAGCGAAGCCATCAAAACCGGGTCACGCCACATATTCAGCTTGGTCGACTTCTCCGACAATGTCACTTGCTGACGCACGTTGATTTCGGTCTTGCCCTGTGATGCACGGCGAGTCTTGACCATGATGACACCGTTGGCACCACGCGAACCGTAGATTGCCGATGCCGATGCATCCTTAAGCACCTCGATTCCCACAATGTCGGCGGGATTGATTTGCTTGAGGTCGCCTGCGTCGCCCAACGGGAAACCGTCGACAACGATAAGCGGAGCATTAGAGCCGTTAAGCGAACTTGCACCACGGATGCGTACTGTAGAACCGGCACCGGGGTCCTGTGACGAATTTGTCACTGCGAGACCGGCGGCACGCCCTTGCAACAGATTCTCGACTGAGTTGGACGGCGTATTGGTAAGAGCATCGGCCTTGACCGACGCTACCGAGCCGGTGAGGTCGCTTTTCTTGACCGAACCGTAACCGATTGCGACAACCTCGTCAAGTTCCATTGCCGCACTCGCCATGGTGACATTGAGGGTCGCACGACCGTTAAGCGCGATTTGCTGTTGTTTCATGCCTATGTAAGAAAACTCCAGCGTCGCATTGGACGATACATTCGACAATGTATATTGCCCGTCAATATTGGTGGTGGTCCCGTTGTTTGTCCCCAGGACACGTACCGACACTCCGATGAGTGGTTCGTTGGCTTCATCGGTCACGAGACCCGAAACCGTGAGCCGCGCGGCCGGAGCCGCGTTCAGGGCGTCTATGCCAAGTAGCACGCACAGTGCAACCAACAACAGTGTCGCCCATCGACATCGTTTCGTTGTAATCATAAATGTAATGCTTATTGGTTAATGATTAGATTTAAAAGTTATATTGGTGTCTATCTGTCACTCCGCAAAGGTATATATGATTAATAATGTGCCGTTAGCAAATAACGTCATATAATTGTACTTTTTTGAACAGCGAAGTTAACAGTGTTGATTAACCATTGTTAATCTCTGACAATAATGTCGGAACAGCTCTTACGAGCGGCCTCGCGACATTCATCGGAGCACAGATGGTCAAGCAGTTCGTCAAGGGCACATGTCGCCACGCCCACGTGTTTGTCGGCACAACCGTAATACACCAAAAGATTGCCTTCGACAATAACGTTGCCGGTAGGGAACACACATCCTTCATAATATCCGACAAGCTCATGCTCCTCCTCCGGTTCAAGTATCGGCTCTACCGTGCGGCCTATCACCTTGAGAGGGTTCTCCTTATCAAGCAACAACGCCCCCACCCTGTAATAACCATGTCCGCCATGCTCGACACCGTGATACAGCATCAGCCACCCGCGGTCAGTCATGACAGGAGGTGTGCTGCCACCGATTTTTTCCTCCCATGTACCGGCGATTCCCTGTAACAGAAGGTGGCTGTCCTTGCTCTCCCAGTCAAGGAGGTCTTCAGAGAATTTCATCCATATCGCCGGAAATTCAGTACCGTACTTTTTGCCGATGAACTGCTTGGGCCGATGAATCAACACATATTTGCCATTGACCTTTTCGGGGAAAATGATAACGTCTCGGTCATCGAGCACCGGCGATGTGATACGCCCCAGACGACGGTAATTGTAAAAATCCTTCGTCACAGCCAATGCGGTGTTCCCGAGATTCTTACGCACAGCTGCCGGCATGTCCTCGCCACAATCGGGAGTATCAACGACGTCATGCGCCATCTTCCAGTATTGCCCCGGAGGAAATGCCCTGTAGGCGTATGTAACAAAAAAGTCATCACCGAACTTGACGATGCGCGGGTCCTCGACACATCCCGAGTCAGGCCCGTCCACACTCGGCCCGAAAACCGGGCGTGACGAGACACGCTTGAAATGAAAACCGTCAGTACTCGTTGCAAGACCGAAACGTATCACATGCTCCTTGTCATTGCCCGCAGCGCGGTAAAGCATATAATAAGTCCCGTTATCATAAATCACACCGGGATTGCAAGTCACGAGCGACTCCCATTCATTCCCCTCATTAGGCGAAAGGACAGGGCCATCCTTATACTTCTTTAGTTTCATATTATAAATATATACTTATTACTTAACTGAATATTATCAATACCAAAGCGCACATAGCGACAAGAATGACTGACCACCACAGATAGTTGCTCCACCAGCGGCCTCGGGTCATTGTCATGACCTCGGCCTTGAAATCGGCCACCTTGAAAGTGGTGTCACGCAATTTTTCATCGTCAGGACGTGGGCCGGCGACACTAATCGCCCACATAACCAACAGGCTGAACACCAACAGGAAAGGCACAATGAGAAGGAAGTGCATGTCACCGAATATCTCATTCTTAAAGAACACCATCGCAACGGCCACAGCAAGCCCTGCCATCAAACCGGCGAACGCACCGTTGCCATTGGCGCGACGAGTGAAAATCCCGAGCAGGAACGCCCCGACAATGGGAGGAGCGATATAGGACAGCATCTCCTGATAGTATTTCAGCAACGAGCCGAATTTACCGATATAGGGAGCCCACAATGCGGCAAGGACGATGATGACACATGACGCGATTTTACCCACGGTCACGAGATGCTTGGAACCCGCTTTCTTGTTGAACTGCGCATAAAAGTCGATTGTGAAAAGCGTTGAGGTAGAGTTCAATATAGCCGACAAGGTCGATGTCAACGCCGACAATAACGCGGCGAGCATCACCCCGAGTAAACCGACAGGCATCAATTGCAGAACCATATTGGGATAAACCATGTCAGGCTTCTCAAGGCCGGGGAACAGATATCGTGCGATTACGCCGGGGATTGCAATTATGACCAATGTCGACATCGTGAGGAAACCGGTGAAAATAACACCTTTACGCCCCTCATCGGTACTCTTGGCACTTAGCACTCTCTGGACGAGCGTCTGATTGTTGGCCCAGAAATAAAGGCCGAGCACAGGCATACCGACAATAAGCCCGAGCCACGGGGTGGCGTTGTCGGTGAGAGGTCGTATCAGTTTGACCGTCAGGTCGTCCCCTGCAAATAGTTGTGCGAAATAATCGCCTCCGTTCATGAAACAGAGAACCGTCAGGGCGATTGACCCTACAATCAGGATACCTGCCTGGATGATTTCGGCATTTATAGCCGAGGAAAGACCACCCGGGATGGTATAGGACGCGGCGATGATTGCAAATACAATTATAATCGCCTGGAGGTCAGCCTCAGGCATGATGAGCTTGATAATCAACGCGGCGGCATATAATGCCCCGGCGGCGTCAAGGAATATATTGCCGATGATGCAGATAGCCGAGAAATAGTACCGCGAACGCCGGTCAAACCTCTTTTCAAGGAATTCAGGGATTGTAAAAATTTTGGACTTCAGGTACAGCGGAAGAATGCATATAGCGAAAAACACCATAACAAGGACTCCCGTCAGATTGTAATTGAACACGGCGAGCCCGGTGTGATAGGCATCACCCGACTGACCTATCAAGGTCGTGCTCGAGATACTCGCCGCGAACAGCGACAACCCCACAACCCACCAAGGCATGGAGCGTCCGGCAAGGAAATAGGACTGCGAGTCATCGCTCTTGCCGTTTTTCAATCCCCACCATATAATGAATACAAGGTAGCAACCTATCACGGTTAGGTCAAGTGCACTGATATGAAATTGTGACATGGTAATTACGGTTAAAGTTTCACGCCGCAAAGTTACTATGACTTTTCAGGCCCGACTGTCAAAGATTTTGCAAATTAGTTGTACTATTTTGAATATGCGATTTTCATATATTATATTTTATTACCTTTGTTCCGACTCATATCACAGACTCCATGAAAGATATACAGAAAGAAATAACCCCGATTGCCGACGATGACCTTTTCATTGTCTTGAACTTTCCAAATGCAAAATTTGATTACCCGGTACACTATCACCCCGACTATGAAATCAATCTTGTAATGAATACATCCGGGACTCGCATTATCGGTGACAACGAAGAATCCTTCACGTCTCCCGACCTTGTCATGACGGGGCCTAACCTTCCCCATGCCTGGCGTGTGGTCTCCGACGAGAACCACACAATCACAATACAGTTCTCCGATAAACTGCTCGACTTCCCGATGTTCAACAAACGGCTGTTTTCTTCAATCAAGCAACTGTTAATCGAGTCTCAACGCGGGATATCGTTCTCCGACGAGACCAAGGCGACGGTAATCGAGAAAATAATACGCCTTACCCGTCTTCAGGGATTCCACACCGTCCTTGAATTCCTTTCTATTCTGTATGACCTGTCGATTTCCAACAGGCAAGTCCTTGTCAGCAACCGATATGACCCCGGCGAAATCGTCGCCAAATCAAAGAGCCGACGCATTTCCAAGGTGTGTGAATATATCGATAAACATCACCACGAGCCGATGAAACTGTCGGATGTGGCCTCGCTCGTGAACATGTCGGAATCGGCGTTCAGCCACTTTTTCAAGAAGAAAACGGGATGTACATTCATCGATTACCTGAACAACGTCAGGATTTCACACGCGTCACAACTGCTGTCAGACACCACCCATCCCGTGACTGAAATCTGCTACACCTGTGGCTTCAACAATTCATCCAATTTCATACGCATATTCAAGAAAATCAAAGGGATGACCCCAAGCGAATACCGCACACACATCCAACAGATACTCATCAAATATTGACAATATGAAAAATATAATAATCGGCTTAGCGTGTACATTTTTATTGCCTTGCACCGGCCACGGCATCGTTCATCGTCAAGAAATCCATGACAACTGGCAATTCAGACAGGCGCGTCAGGGCGCGTGGCATCCCGCAAGCGTCCCCGGTGTCGTACACACCGACCTGATGGCGTGCGGATTAATCCGTGACCCGTTCATCGGTCTTAACGAACGCGAGGTGCAATGGGTCGACAAGGAGGATTGGATTTACACCACGTCATTTGACCTCGATTCAATGACAAATGGTCGCCGTAACGTAAACCTGGTGTTTGACGGACTCGATACCTACGCCGATGTCTATCTCAACGATTCATTGTTACTGAAAGTCGACAACATGTTCCGCCGCTGGCGGTTGCCGGTGGCATCACTGCTGCGTGAGAAAGGGAATGAACTGAAAATCATGTTCCATTCCCCAATCAAGGTTGACATGCCCAAACACGACGCATTACCGTTCCGTTATGAGGCCGTCAACGACCAGTCGGCCAACGGCGGCGTCATGAATAAACGATTGAGTGTCTTTGCCCGCAAGGCAGGCTACCATTACGGCTGGGACTGGGGGCCGAGACTTGTGACGTCAGGAATATGGCGTCCCGTCTATCTTGAATCCTGGGATGACACGCGCATCAACGATGTTTTCATAGACACAAAATCAATAAGCAAAGCCAAGGCGTCGCTCTCCGCCTCAATAAAGGTCACAAGCGACAGGGATATGCCCGACTGTGACATTTCAATCAGCGAGGGCAAACGGATTGTCGCCCATAAACATGTATCGTTGACCAAAGGGGACAATATCATTGACATGCCGTTTGAAATACGCAACCCGCGTCTATGGTGGTGTAACGGTATGGGAGAACCTGCAATGTATGATTTAAACACCGTGGTCACACACGACGGCAAAGAGCTTGATTCAAAGCGGGTATCTACCGGCATACGCCACATCGAGGTCGTACGGGACATTGACAGCGAAGGGCGTTCGTTCTATTTCAGGCTTAACGGCGTGCCGGTTTTCGCCAAAGGCGCGAACTATATCCCATGCGACAATTTCCTGCCACGTGTCACCCGCGAGATTTATGAGAAGACTGTCCGCGACGCAGCCGATGCCAACATGAACATGCTGCGTGTGTGGGGCGGCGGAATCTATGAGGATGACATGTTCTATGAACTGTGTGACCGCAACGGCATCATGGTATGGCAGGACTTCATGTTCGCGTGCAGCCTGTATCCCTCCGAGGGCCAGTTGCTTGAAAACATCCGGCAGGAGGCAATCGACAACGTCTGTCGCCTACGCAACCACCCATGTATCGCCCTGTGGTGCGGAAACAACGAGTGCCTCGAGGCCTGGTACACATGGGGCTGGAAAGAGCGTTACGGCCGCCAGGGCGTTGGTGACAAAGTGTGGAATCAATATGACACACTTTATCACAAGGTGCTCCCGGCTATCACAGCGCAATATGCACCCTCGACATTTTATTGGCCCTCCTCCCCTTTCAGCCGTGAGGACGGCGCGTCAGAGGCAAACATGGGCGACAGCCACCTATGGCGTGTATGGGGCGGGGAACCCATTGAACTATACAACACAATACGCAGCCGCTTCTTCAGCGAATACGGATTCCAGTCGTTCCCCGAAATCGAGACTATAATGAAATATGCCCCCGACACGGCTGAACACGATATAAACTCCGAGACCATGCTGGCTCACCAACGCGGAGGGGCCGACGCGAACAATCGAATCTGCAAATATCTGCTCGAATCCTACCCGCAACCAAAGGATTTCAAATCGCTGATTTACATGACACATATCCTACAGGGTGATGCCGTGAAAACGGCAATCGAGGCACACCGCCGCGACAGGCCCTATTGCATGGGGTCTCTTTTCTGGCAGCACAATGACTGCTGGCCCGTGGCCTCATGGTCGAGCCGTGACTATTACGGACGCTGGAAAGCGCAGCATTATTTCGCCAAGAAGGCCTACCGCGACATCCTCGTGTCGCCCGTCGTCAAAGGGGACACCCTCAATGTATATGTTGTATCAGACCGTACTTCACCTGTCTCAGGACATCTTGAAATCAAAGCCTTTAGCATTGACGGGCAAACAATAGGAAATATCGGCAAGAAAATGTCAGTCCCGGCAGGGAGCGTACGTTCCATCAGCCTAAAAACAAACGAGCTAACCGGCGACATAGACCCTTCAGAAGTCATCTTGGCGGTATCGTTCACCGATAAATCGGGGAAACGTTATGATAATCTGTCACCGCTCGTCAAACCGAAAGATATGCGATTAAAATCTCCCGAAATAAGAATGGATGTCAAGACATCTGACGGAGGATGCACGGTGACAGTCTCCTCCGACACATTTGCACGTGGCGTCAAACTGATGCTGAAAGGCGACGACACGCACTTCTTTGACGACAACTACTTTGACCTTGTGCCGGGCATACCCCACACGGTATCGCTGACAACGACACTCCCGGTCGACAAAGTGCGACAGAACCTATCATCGATTTCACTCTACTCCGCCACCCACTGAAATAAATTCCGTATCTTTGCAATGATAATTGATTCATTGCGATGCGTACATTATTGTATATAGTGCTGGCCTTGGTCGTGAGCGGATGCGCCGCCTCATCAAGTTCTCATATCAAGAGGCTTGACGAGGCCCAACGCCTGATGAACGGGAATCCCCGCGAGGCTCTTGAGAAACTCAACGCCATCGATGTGTCGGAATTCAACGATTCCGCGACAATGGCGCGCTGGGCGTTGCTGTACAGCGAGGCCTTGGCGGCCAACAACCTGACCGCACCGTCCGACTCTATTGTCAATATCGCCGTGGATTATTACGGGCATCGCAACCTCACCGATGAGCTGAACAAGGCAAGGAGATTAAGGGTGCTTATCCTGGGCGACACTGACAATGCGCTTGTGACCGCCCGTTATCTTCAGAAAGAAAAAGAGTTTATGCTCTTTAAGGAACGTATCAAGCGTGAACGATACATGCTGGTCGGCCTTATCATCCTGACAATGTCAGCCGGTGTGATTCTTTGGCAAAGACAGCGGATGAAGATTCAATCCATCAAGAATGACGCGCTCATGTCAGAGGCCTCGGCATTGAGATGCCACATTGACGCTACGACAGATAACTTGGGTCGGTTACAATCGACCCTCAGCCATGTCCTTGAAAAGAGATTTACACTGATTGACTCGCTTTGCCAAACCTACTATGAGTCACAGGGAATGAAATCAGAGCGGAAGGCCATCGTAGAGAAAGTGAAATCGCAGATAGAGTCATTGAAGACCGATGAATCGGCATTCGCCGAAATGGAACGAACCGTAAACGAATGCCGTGGCAACATACTCCACCGTATCAAAGCCGACTATCCCGACATCAAGAATGATGACTATCGGTTGGCGACATATCTTGCTTGCGGTTTATCCAACCGCACAATCAGTCTGCTGCTCGGCGAGACGGTCGAGGTTATTTACAAGCGAAAATCGCGGTTGAAAATCCGTTTAAAAGAAAAATGCGCCGATAATAACACCGATATCATGTCGATTTTTTAGCACAGTCAGAAAATCTCAACTACCTCATTCATAATCAGCTATAATTAAGCTATTTACAAATTAAACGGTCAGGTTATTTATTTGGATTGCCAAGGTCTTGACGAGTAATTTTGCATCGGAAAAACTAACAAAAATTACTCAACATGAATCATCTTAGGACAATTATCTTAGGCGCATCATTCGCCGCAATATTATCGGCCAACGCACAACGAACAGAACCTGCCGACAGCCTTCATCGCGAACTCCAGGAGGTCGTGGTTAACGCACGGCAACCCGCGACACGCCTTGTCGGGTCGACACTCATTTCGACAATCGCGGGGTCTAATTTACAAGACCTCGGCAATGCGTTGGATGTCCTCGCCCAATTGCCGATGATAAAGGTGCAGGATGACGCTGTCAGTGTCATAGGCCGTGGCAACATCGAAATCTACATTGACGGTCGCCCGATGCACGACAACGAGGAACTGCATCAGTTGCAGTCACACGACATCAAGAACGTCGAACTGCTGATGTCCCCCGGCGCGATGTATGAAAGCACAACCGATGCCGTCCTTAAAATCACCACCCGGCGACGGTTCCTGCAAGGTCTCTCGCTGAATGACCAGTTAAAAATCCAACGTCGCCGCCGATGGTCGGTGATGGATTATCTCGGACTCAGTTACCGTGCCGGGAACTGGGATTTCTTCCTCAACGGCTCGTTCAACCATGACGACAAAGTTATTAAAGGGCATACCGTCAACTCCCTTGAATATCAAGGCCGACCAACAACTGTCGGCAGCTCCCAATACAACCGATACCCAACCGATGCCGGCAGTGTAACGGGGGGCATCAATTATTCCAAGGAAGCACAATCGACCGGGGCATATTATCGGTTCAACCCTGAACATGGCGATTTCTCAAACAACGGGGCAGAATGGCTTAACGATGAATCACCTGTGTCTCGAAATATCACCAAAGCCATCACCGGGCACAGTCATCTTGTGTCATTCTACTATGACAACACGTTCGGAGAACGGTATAATATTCATTTTGACGGCGATTACCGCACGTCATCGGCAAAAAATGCAGTCAGCACCACCTACCCCTCATCGCCCGACGCCAGTGTCGACTCCCGCGACAGACGCAACTCGACACTCTGGGCCGGGAAACTTTATCTCGGCCTACCCCTGTTCAAGGGCAATCTCACTATCGGCACACAGGAATCCTACACCCACACCTCCCTCGACTACAGGATGCTCAACACCGATGTCGCCGAATACCTCCCCTCGTCTATCACCGATGCCCGCCAGACATCGGTCGGCGCATTCGCTTCCTGGCAACGCTCCTTCGGGCCGTTCAATCTGTCGGCAGGTGCACGATGGGAATATGTCGACTACGATTTCAAGGTCGATGGAAAACGGGACAACGACCTAAGCCGCCGTGACCACTCATTAACCCCCGACATCTCACTGGGATATTCATTCAACGAGTGCTCACAAATTTCATTAAGTTACAAAATGGCCACGGTCAGACCGCCGTACTCCCAACTGACCGGCTCATTAAACTACACCGGACGACACGAAATCGAGGGTGGTAATCCGGCCCTGCACGACGAAAGGATGCACCGTGCCCAACTGTTCGCCTCGTGGAACGATTTCATGCTACAGGGGACATATACCCGAAGCCTCGATACCTACGCCTTTGTAAAACAGCCATACCACGCCAACACGTTACAACTGTTGCTCCACCCCGTCAACGTCGATGTATCAGACTTCAACCTTTACCTGTTATGGAACAAACCGATACACCGTTGGACTCCCGATGTCACCTTGGGTTTCAGCAAACAATGGCTTGAAATAAACGGCACACATTACAACCGCCCAATGTTCTTCTATTACATCGACAACACTTTGACACTGCCTTACGGTTGGAATATCACCGCCAACGTGAGCGGACAGAGCAGCGGCGACATGCACACCAACCGTTTCGGTGCTACCTGGTTCACAATGGATGCCTCGGCCAGTAAAACATTCTTCGACAAATCATTGACCATCAAGCTGTCGGCGACCGACATTTTCAACACAGCCAACAACGACTGGACAATGAACACCTACGGTGTATTTGTCGACAAACGGCAGAGTTATGACCTCCGTGGCATTTCATTAGGCGTCACCTACCGCTTCCAGCCACGTCAAAGCAAGTACAAAGGAGAATCAGCAGCCGAGGAGGAACTGAACCGCCTACACTAAACATACTCTAAATCCGCAAAACGGGTAATTTTTACACGATTTCGGGATTTTAAAAAATCGTTCATTATCCGTACCTTTGTGCCATGACTTCAACAGTTAACTTCGATTCAATCAGACAGTTCAACGACCAATATGGGTTTGAACATCTTCACCCCATGATTACAGTGGGACATTACTCCGGTAAACACGAACCGGGAGAGACGACCTACAAATACGGCATTTATGCGATATTCATCAAGGAAACCAAAGGATGTGAGTTAAATTACGGACTTACAAAATATGACTTTGACGAAATGTCGGTAACATCTTTCGCCCCCGGACAGAAAGTGACTGCCGTAATCAAAGATGGTCAATCCACTCCGCGCTGGACCGTGCTCGCCTTCCATCCCGACTTTCTTAGCCGGACATCACTTGGTCGCAAGATGTCAACATACGGTTTCTTCTCCTACAACAGCAACGAGGCCCTGCACCTGTCGGCCGATGAGGTCGACCTGATTCAATCGGTGCTGTCACTCATCGAACGGGAGATGCACCATGCCATCGACCGCCATTCCCGTACAATTATCCTGACCCAAATTGAAGTGTTCCTTGATTACTGTCTGCGTTTCTACGAGAGGCAATTCTATTCACGCGAGGTCATAAACAACAGTGTAATGGAAAAATTTAACGGTCTGCTCGACGAATACATCACCACGGAGATACAACAAAAGGGCCTTCCCACCGTCGCATACTTCGCTGACCGCCTGAACCTTTCACCGGGATATTTCGGCGAACTTGTGAAAAACTCGTCAGGGACAAACGCAAAGGAATTTATCGCCGGACGCCTTTTAAACGCCGCAAGGGAATTGTTGAACGACATGGATTTATCGGTGACTCAGGTCAGCGACCGCCTCGGATTTGAATACCCGCAGCACTTCGCACGCTTCTTCAAACGCCGCACCGGCCAGACCCCCAAAGAATTCCGAAACATCTCACTCAACTAAGCGATTGTCTAAGAGCCTGTTCAAGTTTTTAATGAGCATGCGCTCATTGAGCTAAAGGTTCTCAATGAATTTTTATAGGCAATCTTGATTTCAGCACTTCAGGGAGGATTGAACCAACATCAGTTGCATGGCGTTTCAATTACATGCCATCACAATCCCCCTCGCCATACAACGACAATAACGTCAGTCGGCCGACCCCCTCTTTTCAAGACTCCCCCATGTCAGAGAGACTCCAGTCCGACAAAAGGTACTATTGGTTTTTAGTATTATACCTGGTGCTATTAAGCGCATTAGGCTCGTTTGTCAACGACATGTATAGTCCCACGCTTCCAGCCATGTGCAGTTTCTTTTCATGTTCTGTCCCAACAGTCCAGATAGGATTGACAATGGGCATGGTCGGACTTGCCGTCGGGCAACTCGTGTTAGGCCCGGTGAGCGACCGTTACGGGCGCAAGCCCGTACTGATAGGCTCTTTAACTTTATTTATTATAGCGGCAATTGTAAGTGTTTTTTCACCGACAATACAATTTTTTGTGACATGCCGGCTATTCCAGGGTATAGGCGCGTCAGGAGGATATTTCCTGGCACGGACCATTCCTGCCGACATATATTCAGGACGTAACCTTGCAAAATTAATGGCGTTGATTGGTGCGATAAACGGAATCGCCCCTGCATCCGCCCCTGTCATAGGGGGTGTGACAGCCGATGCATTCGGATGGAAAGGCGTGTTCGTTGTCCTGACGGTTTTCGCATTGATTGTACTTGTGCTTTCACCGCTTATGAAAGAGTCACTCCCTGACATTCGCCGTTCAACAGGCAAATGGTGGAAATCGATGTCGGGTTACAAACAATTACTTAAAAATCGTCCATTTATAATCCATGTTTGTTTCAAGGGAACGGCACTTGGACTTCTATTCGCCTATATATCGTCCTCCCCGTTTGTCCTGCAGACACATTACGGATTATCCCAGACAGGCTATGGCCTCGTGATTGGGTTGAACGCAATATTTATGGCCACAGGCTCGATGGTTGCCCTGAAATTCAAACCACTGAAAAAAGCGGCAGACTTTGGCGCGAAGACATTGACGTTAGGTGTCTTGGCAGAAGCCATCGCCCTTTACACAATAGACAGCATCTGGATATATGAAATATGTACCGTTATAATACTGTTCGCACTTGGAACTATTTTCACCACATCAAACACCCTTGCGATGAACGAAGGTCGTCAACAGGCAGGCGAAGCATCATCATTGCTGGGAATATCGGGTTATATAGTAGGGGCAATAGTTTCGCCAATGGTTGGAATAGGGAACGTCCTACACTCCACCGCAATTGTTTACGCCATTGTCACAATAGCCGTGATTGTATGCGCACGCCTCTCCAGCATGATTGCCCCAGACCTTACAAAATAATTGAATAAAAGTCACTGTTTCTACCATTTGATTCTTCGTGAAAATCCCAAGTCCACATTTATTCGGGAAAAATATCGAGAAAAATTTGCACATAAGAAAAAATCAATATACCTTTGCAGCGCAAAACAGGAAAATTCCTTGATGCAACATGACTCCGTAGCTCAGTTGGTAGAGCAAATGACTCTTAATCATTGGGTCGAGAGTTCGAGCCTCTCCGGGGTCACCTAATCGTTCGAAGGACACTTCGCCAAGCGAAGAACCAAAACGGCAAAATCAAGCAAATCGCTGAAACTAATATAGTTTCAGCGATTTTTGTAATGCCCCTATCCGGCAAAATGACGCATATTGTAGGGGGCAGAGGTGTGCAATTCGGGAGTTGCGGATTTTCCAGTTGATTAGGCAGGGTGGACATTTTGTAGGATGAAACCGTTACAATAGTTTGATTTTCATATCTTTGTGAAGATTATCATTG
>CANQZG010000023.1 GCA_947628305.1 uncultured Muribaculaceae bacterium
TTCAGGCGTTCTTCAAAACTACGTCTCATAAAAGACCCCTAAAAGTTATTTGTCTAACTTTTAGGGGTCAGTTCAAACGTGCGCGTCCTCAAAGTGGTAGATTATCAATTATCTGCAATAACAGACGCGCTCGTTGGCGCGTCCCTACGATGTTGATTTGATAATTGTATTCGGAAACAGAGCGACCCGCCGATAATATTCGGCGGGTCGCTTCGTATGACGGAAGGCAGGACGGTAAGCCGGGTTATGTCAGGCGGTCGCTTTCTCCTCACGGAGGGTTAGCGAAGCCCGGTCAGTCATTTATCTACACGACATGTCGCCATGCCGTTCCAGCGGCCTACCCCCCGGCAATGGGCGAGCAACCCTTGAATGCCGGTATACTTGGCCTTGCAACCCATAAGACGTGCGGCGAGACATATCGCTATGCCCCCCGGTGAGCTCTTACCTCACCTTTTCACCCTTACCCTGCGCAGCGATGGCGCGGGGCGGTTATTTTCTGTCACGCTGCTCTGCCGTTTATCATCCGACAGCTTCCCGTTAGGAAGTATGGTGCTCTATGTTGCCCGGACTTTCCTCTCGCCCCTTCGGTTGACAAGGCGAGCGACTGACTGTCCTGCCGTTAATGCAAAGTTATAGAAATTTTTGATAAAACAATAGCCCCGTGTGACAAATAATCACACGGGACTGTCGCTATTTAAATTTTTTATAGATTATTACATGTTCATGCCACCGTCAACCTGTATGACCTGACCCGAGACATAGCTTGACATGTCGCTGGCGAGGAATGTAGCCACATCGGCGATATCCTCCACCTTTCCGGCACGACGCAGAGGAATTTTCTTCTCCCATTCCTTGCGCACCTCGTCGGGAAGCGCGGCTGTCATGGCTGTCTCGATAAAGCCGGGGGCGATTGCATTGGCGCGGATGCCACGTGAACCCACCTCCTGGGCGATACTCTTGGCGAGTGCGATGAGACCGGCTTTAGAAGCCGCATAGTTGGACTGCCCTGCATTGCCGTGTACACCGACAACCGATGCCATGTTGATGATGCTGCCACCACGCTGACGAAGCATAACGGGCAACACAGCGTTGATGAAATTAAACGCACTCTTGAGGTTCACATTGATTACAGCGTCCCATTGAGCCTCTGTCATTCTCATCATGAGACCATCCTTGGTTATGCCGGCATTGTTAACCAATATATCTATACGACCGAAATCTTTCACCACCTCGGCAACAACCTCCTTGGTCTGGTTGAAATCGGCTGCATTGGAGGCATATCCCTTGGCTTTCACACCCAAAGCGGCGATTTCAGCCTCGGTAGCCTTACCGTTTTCATCTATAACGAGGTCAGTGAATGCAACATTGGCCCCTTCACGGGCAAAACGCATCGCAATTGCCTTGCCGATGCCACGCGCGGCCCCGGTAATCAGGGCGGTCTTTCCTTCTAATAATTTCATTGTCTTTTTCAGTTGAAAAGTGAATTATAACTATTTCTTTAATATCCCTTGAATGATGAATTCTATCACATCGTCACGCATCTCGGTGCGTGACACGCCGATTTCATCGAAGTTGTCACGCAGATGAGAGTAGTCCACGCCTTGAAATATCATGGTCTCGACCGAGGTCGCACATCCGGCCTGCCGAGGGTCAAACACACCTTGGCTGACCCCCTCGTTTATCACCGTGGCAAACATCTCCTGCTCCTTGCCGACCGCAAGTCTTCTTATACGCTCTATCCGACGGAAATCACGAGAGAAGAACGAACGGAAAGCCCCTCCGTTGTCGCGCCCCTGCACTGTATCATTGACTATCTCAAAACGGGTAGTCAGATAACGGCGCAGTTTCTCGACAGGCGGAAGCGGCGAGGTCACGACCTCCTTGAGCCGGGAGACGAGATGCTCGCTCTCACGTTCAATCACGGCGTTATAAATCTCGCGCTTATTCTTGAAATAGGTGTAAATCGTGCGACGACCTTTGTCCGAAGCCGTAGCGATATCGTTCATGGTGGTATTCTCAATCCCTTTATGGGCAAAGAGCTGACGTGCCACCTCTATCAGTTTGTCTCGCGTTTTTGTTACCATCGGCGGTGTTGCACACAATGTGAAAAGATGTGCGAATTTACACTTTTTTATCCAATTGACCGCACATTAAGCACATTTTTTGTAACTTCGTGTCATCAAATTATGATGACAAATAAAAGCAAACATTCTCTAAAGCCCATCGCCATATTATTGTCGCTGCTGTCATGGTGTGTGACAACCATGTATGCCGACACACCATGCCCCCTTGAAATCCCGGGAGCGGAAAACACCCGTGTGGGCCTGCTGATATATGACCTTCGCGGAGACAGTGCCATATTGGCGGTCAATGCCGACAAAATGTTCACTCCGGCGAGCGTGATGAAATCGGTCACTTCGGCGGCGGTGATGATGGCCGTTGAACCAAACACACGCATCGCCACCAACATCGTCGCGTGCGGTAAAATATCCGATGGCGTCCTCAATGGCAATCTCGTGGTGCAGACATGGGGCGACCCTACCATCGAATCCCGCCATTTCAGCGACAATAAAGGATTCGCCCAAAACATAGCCAACGCATTGGCCGACCGTGAGATAACGAAAATAACGGGGCGTGTCATCATTGACGAATCATCGTTTGAGGAACCGGGCATACCCGCCGGATGGTTGGACGAGGATGTGATATGGCCTTACGGCTGTGGACTGTACGGAGCCAATTTCAGGGATAACACAATCTCGCTGTCAATGCCTTCAGGCGAAAGCAACCCACACGTCCCGGGATTGAAAGTGGACTATGTCAAAGCTAAAGGCGGGTTATCGGCCAAACGTCAACGCGGTTCCAAGACATTCAGTTTCAAAGGGACTGTCCCTCGCAAGGGACACCGTGACACCTACGCCAACCCTGACCCGGCGGCCACAATGCGTCATGAAATCGAGACCACACTTGAAAAATCAGGCATCACCATCAGCGGCAAAGATGTAAAATCAGGGAAGGAAACCATCATCCACAGTCACCTCTCACCCTTGGTCAGCGACATATTGCGCAGCCTGATGGTGCGCTCCGACAACATGATGGCCGAGGGAATGCTTCGCCTGGTCTCATACGATTTTTCATCGCGAAAAGAGGCGATTGCCCGCGAACGGCAACTGCTCTCCGACGCAGGACTCGATGTCAACGGGATTGTCATCGAGGATGGTAGCGGACTGTCACGCAACGACCGTCTGTCACCGCGGTTTCTGGTCAACCTTTACCGTTATATGCTCGATTTACCGCAAGGGCAGAGTTATGTGGGACTTTTCCCCCGTGCAGGCCATGACGGAACAATGCGTAACTTCCTTAAAGACACTGACCTTGACGGCGTTATCGCCATGAAAACCGGGAGTATGAGGGGAATCCAGAGTTACAGCGGTTTCAAACTTGATGAAAACGGCATCCCCACCCACGCGATTGCAATTATGGTCAACGGATTTACGTGTGGCCGTGACGTACTCAAGAAAGAGATTCAACATTTGCTTTTACAAACTTTTTGACGCAATATCATTATGGATACTTTATACACCGATTTACTCAAATTGGCCTACGAGACCGAAGGACTTATATGTCTGCTGAAAGAACGCAGGGATGAATCGCCCGACAATCTAAAGTCGATGCTGAAAGATAAAATCGCCCAGATGCAGGACATGACCGACATCCTATTTCCGCAACCACCACAAGAATGTGATGACGCATGCATGACGGCGAAGTCAATGACACTCGAGCAACAAGAGGATGCCGACCCGTTTGATGTCGATGACGATGTGGACGACATGCCCACCGAGGCCGCTCCCCTCCCTAAAGAAGACGCAACCATTGAGACACTACTTGCCGGGACTCCCACTGTTGAACTTCCCCCTGTTGAAACGGTTACAGAGTCGCCCTCTTTAATGGAAACACCAATCGCGGAAGCTGAGGTTAGAACGGAGGTCGATGAGATGCCCGAAATTCCCGTTGTCGATGACACTGCGGAAATCCCTGTTGTGGATGAAAAAGACAACGGGGTGACGACAGAGACAGTCACTGAAGAAGATGAAAACATCCCGATGACTCTTGCCGACAGGCTATCCATAGACCGGGCAAAGGCCAAGGACATCAGGCGTGCGTTCACCTTGAACGACCGTTTCCGATTCAAGCGCGAGTTATTCGGCAACTCCGAGTCCAACTTCTCCGACGCCCTCAACGTCATATCGGCCATGTCATCCATCGATGAAGCCGAGGAATATTTCTACAACGACCTCTGTTGGTCTCCCGAAAACGAAGAAGTGAAAGAGTTCATGAAGATACTCGCCAATCATTTCGCTTAGAGTCTTAAAACTCATTCAAAATGACCGGAAAACTTTACATGGTGCCAACTCCCATTGGGAATCTCGATGACATGTCACCGCGGGCAATCGAGACCTTGAAACGTGTGTCGTTGATTCTCGCGGAGGATACACGTACAAGCGGCGTGCTCCTGAAACACTTCAGAATCGACACCCCATCCCGCAGCCATCACAAGTTCAACGAACACGAGACCTTGCAGCCGGTCATTGACCGGCTCTTGGCAGGCGACGACATCGCCATGATTTCGGACGCTGGTACACCGGGAATATCAGACCCGGGGTTCATGCTGACACGCGAATGCCGCCGTAACGGCATCACAGTGGAGACCCTTCCCGGGCCCACGGCATTTGTCCCGGCACTTGTCGATTCAGGACTCCCCTGCGAACGATTCTGCTTCGAAGGTTTTCTCCCCGCCAAAAAAGGCAGACAGACGCGTATCAATGAAATCGCAGCCGAAGAACGCACCTCTATTATATATGAGTCGCCGTTACGGTTGCTTAAAACACTGACACAGCTTGCTGAGGCATGTGGCGATGACCGCGAGGCCTCGGTGTCACGTGAAATTTCCAAGATACATGAGTCCACTGTCAGGGGCACACTCGGCGAACTCGTCACACATTTCACCCAAAACAATCCGAAGGGCGAGATTGTTATAGTATTGTCAGGCGTAAAACGAGAGTCGTCCCACAACAGCCATCGTAACAAATATCGTTCGGACGAGGATTGATTTTACCCCCCTGCACCCAACGTTCAACTATTTTGAGATTGTCTAAAATTTTCTCATAGAATTTTTAAGAGCTATTTCGGAGGGAAATTTGAAGGACGAGCGAGGATAATATTGGAATATTTGACGAGCGAGAACTTAAAAATTGACCCGAAAGAGCCTTGACAATCTCACAAAAGCGAAATAAAGACGGCGTTTTACACGCTTTCCGCCCTTTGACTCGGTCATGATGCCCGCATCACTCCCTCATCTGCATGACGGAAATCATCGTAAAACCCCTATAAAAATTCAATGATAAAAATTTAGACAATCTCTTAGAGTCATAACTTAATATCAGAAAATCCAGTATGAAAAAATTAGCATCCATTGCGATAATCGCGGTTGCAACGTTAACAGCATGTAACGGCAACAAGCTAAAAGAAGCCCAGGACGAGAACGAAGAACTGAAATCGGAAGTCGCCTCCCAGGCTGCAATCCAGGATAGTCTTCTTGTGCTGTTCAATGACATATCGGACGGCATGGCCCAAATCAAGGACCTGGAGAAAATCATCTCTACCCCGACCAACCTTTCAGGGGAATCGGCCTCTCGCAAAGAACAAATTCGCAACGACATGATTGCAATCCAACAGGCATTGCAACAACGCCGTCAACGCCTTGAACAACTGGAGCAACAACTGGCCCGCACTTCGGGTGAAAACACAACTCTCGCAAAGACCATACAGAACCTCAAGGCTCAAATCGCCGACCAACAGACTGAAATCGCAACGCTCACCAACCAACTTGCATCGGCCAATATCAAAATTGACCAACTCGGCACACAGGTCAAAGTCCTCAATACGGCTGTCGACTCCCTCAACACCGGCATCGAGAACGAACGTCAGGCTCGCGAGGAAACCGAGCAACAAAATGCAGCCCTTGACCGCGAACTGAATACATGCTTCTACGCCATCGGGACCAAGAAAGAACTGAAGGCACGCAACATTGTCGAAAGCGGCTTCCTCCGCAAGACCAAAATAATGAAAGGCGACTTCGATGCCTCCTATTTCACCCAGGCCGACAAACGTTCGCTCACCTCAATACCGCTGCACTCCAAGAAAGCAAAGGTGTTGACCTCACAACCCGCCGATTCCTATCAGATTATCGACGAAGGCGGACAAAAAGTATTGAAAATCACCAACCCTGCCAAGTTCTGGCAACTCAACAACTTCCTTGTCATCCAAGTCGACTGAATAAAAGAAACAACAATATGATATGACACGGGGCGCGTTTATAAACGCGCCCCGTGTCATATCATCAATTCAACGTAATCACAGAATTTCCACCCACAGTAGAGGCGCAACACCACCCGGTAGGGTGCGGCCATGGCCGCACCGAAAACACAGACGATACAGGCGGTGTCGCCATGGCGACACCCTACCCCACACGACAAAACCGCCAACTGCAGACGCTTTAAAAAGCGTCCCTACGTTTCAACACGATGCCAACCCTCGTACGGTCGTGGCACGCCACGGCCCGGAGACACCGTCATTGCGGTTCAGGGCAACATATCTCATGCGGAAATTCCTCATTCCTAATTGACAAACCGGGTCTCGAAAAAAAGGCGTGCCGTAATCACTACGGCACGCCCTCATGGAGTTGTTGGTATTTTTCAATAGTTATTTCTTGACTACAGTCCATTTGTAGGTGGCATCACCCTCGATTGCCTGATATTCATATCCGTCAGCTGCCGGAATCTGAATTTTGCGGGCGTGGTCGTAGGCCTTGCCACTGAACTTGCCGCCACGAATCTCAATAGAGCCAGTCGGCGACTGTACGTCATTATCGCCTGCTACAAGGCAGCTCGTTCCCTCGGCAAATCCACCGGAACGGTCTATAGGACTTGAGAACTCACCACCTTCGATGACGACCTTTGCACTGCTGGTGACATATACGGGATAGAAAGCATCCTGGCTCGAGGCATCGCTGTGCTCGGTGTAATACTTCCCGCTTTTGATAGTCATGACAACACCACGTTCGGCAGATATACCTCCCTGAACCCCCTTGACGGTGCAGTTCTCAACCAATGCGGTCTTACCGTTTATTCTCAAAGCATACGCCCAATCGCCGTGCTTGTTGGACGAATTTGATTCAAAATAAGTATTCTTCAGAACTATATTGCCGGTTGCAGCGGGTGTTCTCATTCCACATATCGTATATCCTCCCGATTTAATTGTCGAGTTGGTGATTGTGACATTTGTGTCACCCCAATATGCGATTGCAG
This sequence comes from uncultured Muribaculaceae bacterium, assembly GCA_947628305.1. GTDB lineage: Bacteria > Bacteroidota > Bacteroidia > Bacteroidales > Muribaculaceae > HGM05190. The sequence goes on from CANQZG010000023.1 coordinate 7,365, forward strand.
CGTTATTAAATTTCTCGCCGTGTTGATGCCAGTTCATGTCGTTCACGAGGGTTACACCATCGAGCACAAGGTCACCGCCGTAAACCTTGATAAGGCAACGGTGGTCAGCCTCGGCGGCAGTCTCACCTGAACGGCCACGCACGGGTTGTGGAGATGAAGCGGCCGCGTTTGTGATAGTCCCGCCACGCACGGTCAGACCGTTATTGGCTACCAAAGGCTGCGATGCGGGGAGCGTCAATGTCTTGCCGTCAGAGATTTCAAACACTTTCTCGGTGTCGAAAGTAAGCTCCTCGGCGGTAGTGGCTGATAGGTTGAGGTCCTCAAGTATCTTGACGTCAGTCAAGGTCGGGTCGGCTATTGCCGCAACCATACCTTCGGGGGTATTGACACCCTCGACAACGGTGTACCACTTTGCGCCACCCTCTTCTGACTCAACAGCCGAGTAACCGGGAGCAACAAAATTACCGCCCTTAACGTCATCACCCTTACGCGGGTCCTGACCCTTGAACTTTCCACCGTAAATAACGATATGTGAATACTCGTTGTTCTGTTCATTGAGCACAATTGCGTTTTCAGGAGACTCAAACGTTCCTCCGTAGATTTTGATTGTAGTTTCCTTGGTCAGCGTCGAGCCATCCTCCATTTTACGCACACCCTGTGCATAGATACAAGCCGGATTATTGGCCGGGTTGGTCTCTCCTTCAATGGCCGAACCAACAAAAGTACCGCCATTAATTGTTATGTCAGAACCGGGACGACTCCATATTACCGGAGGATTAACCTTTCCGGCTTCAGCTTTCGGGGCAGAAATTGTCCCGTCTCCGTCAATAACCACGCTTCCCCAGTTTTCAATCACGGCATTGTCAAGATTGTGTCCGTTTAGATTGATTGTGACAAGTTTACCAGTCTCTACCTTGAGCGGGGCTCCTCCGAAATCAACATCGGCGGTCAATTCCACTTCACCACCAATGGCCGCGGCGAGAAGCAACTGCGAATAGTTATTATCGGGGTCATAGTAGTCCTGGTCGACGATTATCGAGAAGTCAAGTGGCGAGGTAATGAGCGCACCGAAGATGTTGGTGCGGTAGTTGCGCTGTACAGGTACATTGGTCAATGTGATGTCCTGAATCTTACCGCCCTCATAGTTCATCGTGAACACGCAGTCGAGAAGCTCGCTCTTGGCTTTCTGCACGTCATCGCCCTCAAGCTCGACACCGGTCAGCACATAGTTCATCGACAGGTAGTCGTAGGTCACGCCCTCCTTGACATTGGGGAATGTCTCGCCCTCGGGAATCCCGGTGGCGGTGAACTCTACATCGGCCTCGCCCGACGCGATTCCGGTGTAAAGGTTCAGGGCGTTGTGAACACCCTTGACATTCAGCGAAGTAGAAGCGACAACAGTGTTGAGCTTGGCTGCCTCGGCAAGGTCGCTCGTGCCGATGTTGATTTGAGCGAACGGACGACGCAATACAACCGATTCCTGTGCCGGGCCGATGACCTTGAAATCCTTGACAGTCTGGAAGAACGCGTCACGGCCCTCGTCGTTACCTGCGACAGGCGCGTCGTATGCGACAGACACCGACTGGGTATTCTCGTCAAAAGTGTAGGGAGAACCCTCGCCCTTGTCGGCCCAGAAAACGAAGTCGTAGCTCTTGCCCTTGACAAGATTGAGTGTCAGGGTGAAGTTACGGTCACCCGCCTTCACCGCCTTGGGGTCATCGGCGACATTACTGGTGTAGACAACAGTGCCGGTACCGGCCTCGTAGGCGGCGTAGTGAAGTGTCGTGGCCGTCAGTCCATCGCTGTAGGCACGCGAGAGCGCACCCTCCGGGACAAACGTGAACGTTACCGAGCCGTCACCCCCGGCGGGGGTGACGATTTCCTCGTTGGAGCAGGCGGTGAACAAGATGGTTCCCACCGCAGCCATTGCAATTAGTGATTTTTTCATTGTATATTATTAAAATGTGTGTATTGATTTATTGTGGTAGATTTACACCTTCGGCGGTATTTCCGGCAACCAGTTCCTTTTGATTTCCAACCGTGAGTCCAAACGGGGCATTGGCGACCGAGCCGAACGACTTGTAATCGTTAGTGCCGTCCCAAAGCAAGGTAACATTTTTGGCCGTGTTGCCGGTGACATTAGCCACTTGTCCGGCATATCCGACAATCGGGCCTCCGTGACGGTAACATTTGATTGTAACATTCTCAACGGTACAATTCGCCACCTTGTCGCTATAGTTACATCCATAACCGAGAATACCACCGGCCTTGTCGCCGTTATCCCAGCTACCGCCGACCTGTTCAGTGGTGGAAGTTATAGTGCCTCCTATAACTTTGCAATTGTCGATAACAACACCGGTGTTGTTATCGCAGTACCCTGCGATGCCGCCCGCATAGTGTGTGCTCGTGACATTTACATCCTTAAGTGTCACATTCTTGACCGAACCGACAAGTCCCCCGAACAACCCGGCAGCTGCATAATTAGGAGTATTGTCAGATGCGGTGAGATTACTGATTGTATGCCCCTTACCGTCAAACGTTCCGGCGAAATGTTTGCTGGGATAGCTGTTGATATTGACACCTATAGGAGTAAACGCAACACCAGACATGTCAATGTCATTGGCAAGTTCAAGTGTGTAACCGCTAAGACGGTCAATCTTCTTTACACCATCCTTCCAATAACCTTCGTTGATGAGCTTAGAAATCACCACAAGAGCCGAGGGGGTGTAAAGTTTGTAGGTCTTAGTCCCATTAGGGTTAACTATCGCCTGTGTAATCTCTGCACCATCGATAGTAACGCTCTTCATCTCGCCGGTCTTGCACGCCCAGAGTTTACTGTCGCTAAGGAAATGACCGATGAAGCCACTCTCCCTGCAATTGTTGATTGTGAGCGTATGTTCAAATTCACCACCCTTTTGGGCATTAGAATAAGCGATTGCCGACTGGGCATCCTTATTGGCATCGGAACGGGCGACATCTTTGTTTATAAACGTACAGTTCTCAAATGTCAGGTCGGTCTTGCTGTTATAGGCCGTAACCGCAGTGCTTAGGTGAGTGGTGAAAGTCGTGTTGGAGATAACGGCCGTTGTGAGCGGCGCGGGAATTGACTTACGGTTCTGGAAACGTAATGCGTATTTCGCAGGGCTTTCACTGTCAGCCTGGGGATTAACCGTGAAATTGGAATTGGTAATAACCACTTGCTGTGCCATGGGGTATAATGAACCGTCAACAAAGTCCACGTTATCGTAGGTCTCGGACTTGGCTCCGACAAAACCACTGTAAGAACTTGTCTGCGGAGTACTGAATGTCACGTTCTTGAATGCCACATCCATCCCGGTGGCTGGTACATCATTCACGCCGGGATAAACAATCTTCACCCCGTTAGAACCCTCAATTGAAAGGCCTGTACGACCCTCAGCGACAAGTGTCGCCGGCAGGGTGTATTCACCGGCACCGAGTTTCAACGCCGGGGTAGCAGTGGTAGCGGCAGCAAGGGCCTCGTCAAGGGAGTCATAATTCTTACCGTCGACAACAACCTTTCCGGGAGCGACAACCTCGGTATCTTTGTCGGGGTCGTAGAAGTCCTGGTCGACAATGATGGTGAAATCGAGCGGCGATGTGATGAGCGCACCGAAGATATTGGTACGGTAGTTACGTTGCACAGGCACATTATTGAGTGTAATTACCTGGCTCTTGCCGCCCTCGTAGTTCATCGTGAACACACAATCGAGGAGCTCGCTCTTGGCTTTCTGAACGTCGTCGCCCTCAAGCTCGACTCCGGTCAGCACATAGTTCATCGACAGGTAGTCGTAGGTCACACCCTCCTTTACATTGGGGAATGTCTCGCCTTGGGGGACACCGGTCGCTGTGAACTCCACATCGGCCTCTCCCGAAGCAATGCCGGTGTAGAGGTTCAAAGCATTGTGAACGCCCTTAGCTTTCAGTGATGTAGAAGCGACAACAGTGTTGAGCATGGCGGCCTCGGCAAGGTCGCTCGTGCCGATGTTGATTTGGGCGAACGGACGACGGAGAGTAACCGATTCCTGTGCCGGACCGTTTACCTTGAAATTCTTGACGGTCTGGAAGAACGCATCGCGCCCCTCGTCATTACCTGCGACAGGCGCATCGTAGGCGACCGATACCGACTGTGTTTTCTCGTCAAAAGTATAGGGAGAACCCTCGCCCTTGTCGGCCCAGAACACGAAATCGTAGCTCTTGCCCTTGACAAGGTTGAGCGTCAGGGTGAAGTTGCGGTCGCCCGCTTTTACCGCCTTGGGGTCATCGGCAACGTTACTGGTGTAGATAACCGTACCTGTCCCCGCTTCGTATGCGGCATAGTGAAGTGTCGTGGCCGTCAGTCCGTCACTGTAGGCACGCGACAACGCGCCCTCCGGAACAAACGTAAATGTCACCGTACCGTCCCCTCCGGCCGGGGTGACGATTTCCTCATTGGAGCAGGCAGTGAACAACATGGTTCCCACCGCCGCGATTGCAATCAGTGTTTTTTTCATGAATTTACTAATATTAATTGTGTTACTTTATATATTATGTTTACATTATCTCTATGTTGTGGTCACCGTTATACCCCGGATTGATACCCATCCCTGTACCTGATTTTGTCGTGAGGAAACGTCCCTTGACAATGGTAAGATGATTGCGTTTCAATGGTACCGTTATTGGCCCGGTGGAGGCAATAAGTTCATTGTCAGCGCGGGAATAGACATCAAGCGCGACCTGAACCGACGTCTGTGAGCCGTTGACAAACACGAAGTCAGAACCAAGTGCGGCATTATGTTCGTCAATACGGCTGATTTCACCCTCAAAGTAAACACCGAGGCGTGAGTCCACCGGCTTGTCGGTGTGGGCGTTATAGGTCGACGGCATGTAGGAGGCATATCGCATCACCACCCTGTAATCATCGGGGTCGGGTGACGGGACATGAACCGCATCGTCTGAAACTTCAGCGGGATTACCATCCTTTACCACCTGATAGCGTGATACAAACTCGTTAAGGTCAGTAGTGATAAAGTGAAAACGCGCCAACGGCCTGTACATCTCGACCGGCAATGGCACTTCCGCCACATTACCGTCAACATCACGCAGGACACCGTCCTCACCCACCGAGACAAACACCTCTCCACGGAAAGCGTCACGGAACAAAGTATTACCCTGATGTCTATAAGGAGTGTCATCGCGCCCGGTCACAGAGCGAAGCGATATCTCTGAAAAATCATCAGTTACATGATACTTGTCCACGAAAGTGCCCTTGTCGACATAATCAGTCCACACAAGAACGCGGTAACGACCCGGCATAAGACGCATATCCACGGTACGGTCGTCAGTTGCGGTCACAGCGCGGTCAGTGACAGTCATCGTGTGCAACGGCTCACGCGCCATCTCGTCGTCGGCGTTGTAAACATTGATTATAAACCTCGCGTCATGTTCTTCATCGGCACGGGCGCGTCCACGACCGGCGGCATCATACTCCACCGTTGTCAACAACGGCATATCCCTGTCGTTGAAATGCAACATCAGGCTACATGGGTGCGTTGTGTCGGGAGGCATCATCCCCCCGGGAAACTCATGGACATCGCATGCGGTCAATAACAGCACGACAAGCGACACTATTATATAATGTATATTCAAAGGTGTCCTCATCGCTTATCGGGGATTAAAATTAAACACAACACCCACCGACACATTGTCAACGCCGAACCACGTCTCACGCCTGGTATCTACCTTAGAGCCGTCATGGCGATTTAGAAAACGGTCATACTCAATATGATAGACACCTGCGCCAATCGCCCCCTCCAAAGCCCAACGCCCATTCTTACCCAAAGGCAGACGGTAGCCAAGACCGACACCGCCGCCAAGAGCCGGGTGTTTGCCTCCGACATCCTGTATCCTATAAGTCCACGACTGAAGCGCGAAATTGTAGGCCGCCATCTGAAGATGTCCTCGGATATAAAGGCCTCGATGGCCATCTGTGAGCCAATAACGCGCCTCAGGCCTGAAAATGAAAGTGCGGAACTTACGCGTTGACTTAAAATAGTTCCATCCTGAATAATAGACCGACAGTGCCACGCTCCAACGGCATGCGACATCCAGCTCCCCGGTCAGGTTGGAAATACCCATACCCCAGGCGACAGCATTGGTCCCGAGATGCCAGGCTCCCGTGCAATCGGATACAATAGGCAACTCCTCTACAAAGGAGGTATCAACAACAGGCTCCGACACTGTGTCAAGTGATTCCACAACAACGGTGTCTGGCACGATAATCTTTTCTGCGACAGGTTCGGGATTATCTATGACAGGCATGTCAACCGCGACAGTATCAACAGGAGACTCCGATGGCTCGATGACAAGGACGACATCCGTACCGCGCAACCGGGGGAACACATCGGTCTTCAACCGATGCCACACCCTCCCACCGTCAAGGGCGCGAATCCTTTTGAACCGAATGGCCACGTCAACCTCGGAATCGTCACTACCCTGATTAACAATCGAGAGCACTCGAGGCTCATCAGCTAACATCCTGCGGAACTCGCGCCACGGTATAGATGAGCCCCGGGGGTGTATCATCGAACCGGGAATACCGTATTCCCTTGAGATATAATCAACCACCGAACGCATACGGCCGTCAGCCAACCGTCGATTGGTTTTCAGCCGCCCGTCGGGGGATGCCGCGCCATACACCTGAATGCCGGAGGTGTCCATCGAGGTCATGACCGAGCGCAACGAGTCAAGCGTAGTTCCATTATTCATGAAACCGACATCAATCCTACTTGAATTTATCGGGAAACTAAAATGTAGGCGCACCGTGTCGGTCGCACCCACTGTATTGCCTGATGGACTGTCGCTATCTGACTCTGACGCTAATAGAGAATTACCCCCCCTAATAACACGCTAATAATCAGCAAATTACGCAACTTGCTGAAATTTTTGGCATATTCCCTGAATGATTGGTCTGACATCAGATAATTTCTATTAGGTAATATAAATGTCTAAATTTACTCAAAACTTTTCGCAAATATAATGATTTTTATTAATACAAAAAAACGGGTTCAATATTTTAACCCAAAATAACTCATTTGTGACAAATTATCACAAAAAAATTAGGCGGATATTGTAATAAATCACAAAATCCGCCCATTTCTACAATGTGCAAAATCGTCATATCGCGGTATCAGGTGTTATCTCCGAAATCTCACCGCTGACAGTCTTGATGAGCGTCCCATCCTCCTTGAAGAATAGATTGGCATCAGGCTGACCCTGTTTCTCCACCTCTATCAAATAGAAATTCTTGGTATTCACAGGGTATTCATAATACTCGACATCATCAACCGTCCATGTCGCATAATCAGTAGTATTGAACGCAGCCTCGACTACCGGCGGAAGGAAAAACAGATTCTTACCGTAATCATGAGACGTCATCATCCATGAGGCATTGCCGTCAAACCACACATCTACACCGACATACTCAGCCGGATAATTGAACTCCGCCACCGTATAGGCGGCCTCCTTCTTCCATTCTACATCCTTAGCCTTAGGATACAGTTTATTAAGCGCGTCAACATACTGCTTCTCGACCACCGACGGAGTGTCATTGTCATCATCGTCACTGCATGCGGTAAAGACACCCATCCCTAACAGTGCGACAAACGCAAATAAAATCTTCTTTTTCATAATTAAATAATGTATTAAGTAACTGTTCAAAATTAAACGATATTATTTTCATAAGTAACCTCCATGATTCATCTTTTATACTCTCTGCGGTCTTATTTCGGTCAAAGTCAATGCTTTCATCGGTCGTTTATATCTATAAACTCCCTTTTCATTCATTGATTTTCCCTCGAAATAAGTTTCGCATATAGTATAAATTAATTATGAACAGTTACTTATCTTGTTATTCATCATATATAACACACCATCAATTTGGATAGTTGGATAAAATAACGTAATTTTGCCTGATTACATAATATATACATTATATAATATGCTCACCTATAACACAAGGTTAAAGAAACTCACGATGCCCGAATACGGGCGCAACATACAACAGATGGTTGACCACTGCCTGACAATCGAGGACAGGGATGAACGCTCGCGCTGCGCCCGTTCAATCATAAAAAGCATGGGGAACCTTTTCCCGGAACTGCGCTACGGCGAGGAAAACCAGAAAAAGCTGTGGGGGCATCTTGCGATAATGTCAGGGTTCAAACTCGACATCGATTATCCCTACGAAATTATAAATGAAGAAGACCTCGCCACCCGCCCCGACAAGGTCGCCTATTCGACAGGCCGTATAAACCGCCGGCACTATGGCAAGGCGGTGGAACAGCTAATCGAGAAAGCGTCGGCGATGGAGGATGGCGAAGAACGCAAGTTGCTTGTCAACTATATCGCCAATCATTTGAAAAAACTGATGCTGGCGGTCAACAAGGACGGCGTGGACGATGCAAAAGTGTTCAAAGACCTGGCTGAAATGTCACACGGACGCATACGCCTTAACCCGGAGACCGACCGACTGCATGAATTCCAGCAGGCCCCCCAACCAACGTCAGGTAAAAAGAAAAGAAAGAGGAAATGATAAGGCCCGATGAAATTATAAGGATAGGTCGTTTCGGCAAACCGCATGGCATCAATGGCGAAATCTCGGCATCGGTCGACGATAACATCGACACTGACGCGCTGCATTGTATTGTCACGGAAATCGAAGGCCTGTACGTCCCCTTTTTTATCGAGTCACTACGCATCAAATCGACCGAGACCCTGTTACTCACCATCGACGGAATCGACAGTGACACCGAGGCCAGGAAACTGACCGGACTGCCGGTGTTCGCCCTTAAACGCGACAATCCGTTTCTTGACGACCCTCACGACGGCGAAGACGGAATGTATGCCGCCGACCTCGTCGGGTTCACTGTCACCGCACCTGACGGCCGACCCATAGCCGAGATAACCGGGATAGAGGACTCAACCGAAAACGTGCTTTTCATCGGGGAAACAACCGATGGTTCAACGATGTTCATCCCTGTCGCAGATGAATACATCGAGTCAATCGACACTGAAAACAAGACAATCACCATGGACCTTCCCGAAGGTCTGGAATCCCTATAGAGAAAATGGAACTATACGACGAAGACAACGCCATCCGATTCATCAGAGAGAATGTTTCGCCCCAGATAGCGTCAGCCTACGACAACGACGAGTTTGTCAATATCATCGACATGATAATGGACTGGTATGACCGCAACGGAATGCTCGACCTGAATATCGAGGACGAGGACGACGAGGTGGACATCGATGAACTTGTCGGATACGTGACGCGTTTACTCAAGAAAGACCGCGACGCCAAGATGCGCCCCGAACATGTAAAGGAGGTGGTCGAGGCCGAAATCGCTTACGAGGAATCAATCGCCAAATTTTGAGATAGATGAACAGGGGATGCTTATTGACACTATTCGCCGCTATGTCACTGCCCGTGGCAAACATCGTTCACGCCCGTGAACAAGAATACAAAGACCCATACGAGGCGTATGACAAAATCGAGCACTGGGACCTTGACATCGATGACAACATCGATGCCCCGGCGATTCCCGACGCCGAGAAACCGGCGGTCAGGAAATACATGAAAGAACTGTACAAAGACCTTGAAAAACGGAACTATGACGTAGCGTTGGAACGTAATGACGAGGTGGTTGTCATCACACTACCCTCCGATGAGCTTTTCCTCCCCAACGACACACACCTCTGGAACCGTGCCAACCGACTCCTCTCCCCTTTGAAACCATTGTTCAGCGACCCCGATAACTTCAAGATTGTGGCATCGGTAAACACTGACAACACCGGTTCGGAGTCCTATAACCTCAAGCTGTCGGAAGACCGCGAGAAATCTCTGAACGTATGGTTCGAGAAAAACTCCGACCCCGACCTTGTCTATATTGTATATGGACTCGGCGACACCGACCCCGTCGAGGACAACGACTCGCGCAAAGGCCGTGCCGCCAACCGACGTGTCGAGATATACATCGTGCCCGGGCCTAAAATCATCGACCTCGCCCACCGCAAGAAACTGTGACACAGCCACGATTCTACCGTAATTTTTGTAATTTTGCAGAGAAAATAAAATTAATTTAATCAAATTCATCATATCAAGCAATGGCAATTGAACTGAAAGACCTTACCAAGCGTCAGGATAACTACTCACAATGGTACAACGACCTTGTCATCAAAGCCGACCTGGCCGAACAATCGGCGGTACGCGGCTGTATGGTTATCAAACCATACGGATATGCGATATGGGAGAAAATGCAACAACAGCTCGACCGCATGTTCAAGGAGACAGGCCATGTCAACGCCTATTTCCCGCTCTTGATACCCAAGTCGTTCCTTAGTCGCGAAGCCGACCATGTCGAAGGGTTCGCCAAAGAATGCGCCGTAGTGACCCACTACCGTCTGAAGAACGCGCCCGACGGTTCAGGCGTGGTCGTAGACCCTGCGGCCAAGCTCGAGGAGGAACTAATCATACGCCCGACATCGGAAACCATAATATGGAACACCTACCGCAACTGGATTCACTCCTACCGTGACCTGCCCATCCTGTGCAACCAGTGGGCCAACGTGTTCCGTTGGGAAATGCGCACTCGCATGTTCCTGCGTACCGCCGAATTCCTGTGGCAGGAGGGCCACACCGCCCATGCCACCCGCGAGGAGGCTCTTGACGAGGCGGTAAAGATGCTCAACGTCTACGCCGATTTTGCCGAGAAATATATGGCAGTCCCTGTCATCAAGGGCGTAAAGAGCGCCAACGAGCGTTTCGCCGGCGCACTCGAGACATTCACAATCGAGGCCATGATGCAGGACGGTAAGGCACTCCAGAGCGGCACATCCCACTTCCTGGGCCAGAACTTCGCCAAGGCATTCGATGTCACATTCGTCAACAAGGAGAATAAACCTGAATATGTATGGGCCACATCATGGGGTGTATCGACACGCCTGATGGGCGCACTCATCATGACCCACTCCGATGACAACGGCCTCGTGCTTCCGCCCCATCTCGCCCCGATTCAGGTCGTTATTGTCCCGATATACAAGAACAACGAACAACGCGACGAAATCACCGCCAAGGTGACACCAATTGTGGAAGTCCTGCGCAAGCGTGGCATCAGTGTCAAATATGACGACGCCGACAACCGTCGCCCCGGTTTCAAATTCGCCGACTACGAGCTTAAAGGTGTGCCCGTGCGCCTTGCAATCGGTGCCCGGGACCTCGCTAACGGGACTGTCGAGGTCATGCGTCGTGACACATTGCAAAAGAGCGTCGAGCAGCTTGACGGCATCGTTGACCGCATTGGTGCACTCCTTGAGGAAATACAAGACAATATATATCAGAAAGCATTGAAGCACCGTGAGTCAATGACACGCACAGTCGAGACCTACGATGAATTTAAGGAAGAAATCGAGAAAGGCGGTTTCATCCTCGCACACTGGGACGGCACCCCTGAGACCGAAGAAAAAATCAAGGAGGAGACCAAGGCGACAATACGCTGCATCCCTCTTGACGGGGACAAGACACCCGGCAAATGTATGGTCACCGGCAAACCGTCGGCACAGCGTGTGATTTTTGCCCGCAACTATTGATGGAACATAAACCTCGCATAGCCATAGTCATGCCTTGCTACAACGAGGAGGAGGCGTTGCCGTTATCGGCAATGCACCTCCTCGGTTTGCTTGACCGCATGGCTGCAAACGGTCTTATATCAGACGACAGTTATCTGTTGTGCAGCAACGACGGGAGCACCGACAGTACATGGAGGACTATATGCAGCCTCCATTCAACCGACCATCGCGTCAAGGGCATATCCCTCGCCCACAACCGAGGGCATCAATACGCCCTCTTGGCGGGTCTCATGGCTGTCAGAGGGCATTGTGACGCCGCAATATCAATCGACGCCGACCTGCAGGACGACCCCGAGGCGATTGTCGAGATGGTGCACCTATTCAACCAAGGGACTGAAATCGTATACGGCGTAAGGTCCAACCGCGACACCGATACATGGTTCAAACGCGCCACCGCCCACTGGTTCTATTCCTTTCAACGTTCAATGGGTCTAAACACAGTGTATGACCATGCCGATTATCGGCTGATGAGCGCACGCGCCCTTGACTTGTTGAGCGAGTATGGCGACAGCAACCTGTTCCTGCGCGGAATTATCCCACAACTCGGACTCACAACCGCCACGGTCGATTACCGTCGTGCATCCCGGGTGGCCGGAGAATCGAAATACCCTCTCGGAAAAATGATAAGTTTTTCAATCGACGGGATAACATCGTTCACGGCACGCCCCATCAGGCTCATATTCATCGTGGGCCTTGTGATGCTCCTGCTCGACATACTGGTCGCCCTATATGTATTTACATCCTATTTCCGACATCAAGTCATATCAGGATGGGCCTCAATAATGCTGTCGATATGGTTCATCGGCAGTCTCACGCTGATGGCTATAGGCATCGTCGGTGAATATATCGGCAAAATTTTCGTCGAGGTCAAGGGGCATCCGCGATATGCTATCAGTGAACAATTAACCGACTGGTGAAATGGAAAATAAAAATTTTATAACAACCCTGTCCAAACGGCTCAAACAAGATTCAGACACCACGGCCACACTCGTGAGCGCACTGACTTCGGCCATAACCGATATATGCTCCGACATGGACTCCGTGGCAATCCCGGGATTCGGGACATTCCAACCTCTGAAGACCGATGAACATGTAGAGACCGATGAAAACGGCCTACGCCGTCTCATGCCTCCATCGATAAAGCTAACATTCAAGGATAGCATCCTGCTACGTAAAAAACTGACCGCCGGACAATGAACAACAAAATCACATTCAATCAGCTAAGCGAACGCGTGGCAACGGCAACGGGATTATCCCTCCCGGGGGCCGAATCGATGATAAAAGAGTTTTTCGCACTGGTATCAGATTCACTTCTGTCGGGCGAAAGTGTCAGTGTAAACGGATTAGGGACATTCTCCCTTTCAGGGGACGCAACCGCCCCGGTTTCATTTATATCCGATGAAGAAACCCAGACCCGTGTCAACGCGCCGTTCTCACTGTTTCAACCCGAAGTACTCGGCAACGGTGTGACCGAAGAACTGCTTGCCTCGGCATCGGCCGATGAAACCGCGCCCCAACCTGAAAGGAGCATACAAACCACTGAACCTACCGCTGAAACGGTACAAGTAAATAATGACGAAGTTGAGGCCACTGTGAGTGAAACGTATGAAACACCGGTATATCACCAACCGCCTGTTGTAGTACCTCCTGTTGTCATTCCATCAATCCCTGACAACACACCTCCTGTCCAAGAAACCGTAGCTGATGAGCCCCCGGCTTTTAACAACGAGGCTGAACAGGGACAAACCGTAAACGAAGAAACGACATATTATCAGGCCGATAACGAGGAGGTTGACGAACCGGTTGACAACGGAGAATCCAACTCTCGGTTCGGCATAGGATTCATCGTCGGCCTCATCACAGGACTGGCCATCGGGGCATTGGGCGTGTTTATCTACATGAGCGAGACAATGTCATCAGTCAGGCCATAACCTAATGTTTAATAAGCTAAACGATAAATAGATAAAATTAACACAACGTTTCACATTTATATTTGTTGTAATTTATAATTTTGTGTCCTAAAAGTCGGGTAATGTAACATCATCTCACGGCTTGACCGTGCAATTATAATTATAATCATTATACTCTCTAAAAGACTATGACCGATTCGGTAAACATCAGAGAAATCAGTGACATAGTGGCTTCTAAAAGCAACTTTGTCAACCTCATCACCCAGGGAATGAACCAGACGATTGTTGGTCAGAAACATCTGATTGACTCCCTGCTGGTCGCGCTCCTAAGCAACGGGCATGTACTTCTTGAAGGTGTCCCGGGACTTGCGAAGACACTTGCCATCAAGACCCTGTCACAGCTCATCGACGCCAAATACAGCCGCATACAGTTCACTCCCGACCTTCTGCCGGCCGACGTCCTCGGTACAATGATATACAGCGTCCAGAAAGAGCAGTTCCAGATTAAACGCGGTCCGATATTCGCCAACTTCGTGCTCGCCGACGAAATCAACCGCGCCCCGGCCAAGGTGCAGAGCGCGTTACTCGAGGCGATGCAGGAGCGACAGGTCACAATCGGCGAACGCACATTCAAACTCGACGAGCCGTTCCTGGTCATGGCGACACAAAACCCCATCGAGCAGGAAGGCACCTATCCCCTGCCGGAGGCCCAGGTTGACCGTTTCCTGTTGAAAGTCGTCATCGGATACCCGACCAAAGAGGACGAGAAGATGATTATACGACAGAACATCGCCCCGGTCAAGACCGAGGTGCGTCCAATCGTGCGGCCTGAAGAAATAATCGATGCACAGAGCATCGTGGAACGCATCTACCTCGATGAGAAAATCGAGCGTTACATCGTTGATATAGTTTTCGCGACACGTTTCCCCGCCGAATACAACCTCAAGGACCTCGCCGGCATCATTTCATTCGGAGCGTCACCACGTGCATCCATCAGCCTCGCACGCGCATCACGCGCCTACGCATTCCTGCGCCGCCGCGGATATGTGATACCCGAGGATGTCAGGGCCGTATGCCACGACGTGCTTCGTCACCGCATAGGCCTGTCCTACGAGGCCGAGGCGAACAATATAACCGCCGACGATATTATATCTGAAATACTCGACAAGGTCGAAGTTCCCTGATAGACGACTATGGATGCAAACGAGCTTCTGAAAAAAGTCAGAAAAATTGAAATCAAGACACGCGGACTGTCATCCAATATCTTCGCCGGTGAATATCACTCGGCGTTCAAAGGGCGTGGCATGACTTTTTCGGAGGTAAGGGAATATCAGTATGGCGATGACATCCGTGACATCGACTGGAATGTAACCGCGCGCCACAATCATCCCTACGTTAAAGTATATGAGGAGGAACGCGAACTGACAGTCATGTTGCTAATCGATGTCTCACGGAGCGGACTTTTCGGCGCTGTAGGTGAGGAAAAGCGAGAAATTATCGCCGAAATCGCCGCCACCATCGCATTCTCGGCGATACAGAACAATGACAAAATCGGGGTGATTTTTTTCTCTGATAAAATCGAGAAGTTCATTCCTCCGAAAAAAGGGAAAAAACACATCCTGTTCATTATACGCGAGTTACTCGACTTCAAGCCGGAGAATCCAGGTACTGACATCTCGGTTGTTCTGCGTTACTTCACCGATGCGTTGAAAAAACGCTGTACGACATTCCTTATCTCCGACTTTATCGACAACCACGATTATTCGCGGGCATTGTCAATCGCATCAAACAAGCATGACCTCATAGCCGTGCAGGTTTATGACAAACGCGACGCACAGATTCCCGATGTTGGGTTAATCAGAATCTCTGATTTCGAAACCGGGGATGAACGTTGGATTAACACTTCCTCGGGCCGTGTTCGCAAAGCCTTCAACAAGTGGTGGTATCAGCGTCAACAGGAGATGACAGAGACGATGAACCGTTCAAAAGTCGATATTGCATCAATCGCCACCGACGAGGACTATGTAAAGGCTCTGATGGGTCTTTTCAGACGTCGCGGTGTGAGATAACCACCTCAATCAATCGTTTATGAAACTGTTTTCACGACATATTATCACGCTCCTGGCGTTCCTATCCATGTCGGTCTCTGCATCGGCGTTAAAACCTACAATCTCTGCGACAATAGACTCGACCGTCATGGTGATGGGGCGGCAGACAACAGTACACCTTGAGATTGTCAAGGACGCAAATTCCAAGGGCGAACTTGTCCCTCCGGGTGACATAATCATGAACGGGGTGGAGACATCGGCCATAGGCGAGTCTGAAAGCTCCGATATAGGCAGTGGACGCTATTCGGTAAAACAGGATATAACAATCCAGTCTTTCGACTCGGGTATTTATATGCTTCCACCATTTGCCTTTGTTGAAAACGGCGAGACAATCAAGTCCAATCAAGTTGTGCTGAAGGTACTTCCTGTCCCGGTGGACTCAATGAAAACCGTTCATGATTTTGCCGATGTCGTGGATGTAAAACGTGAATTCATGGATTACATGCCCGACTGGGCCGTGAACTACGGGATATGGATATTACTTGCGCTCGCCCTGATTGCAATGGGTGTCGCCGGCTATTTCTTATACAAGAAAAATGGCGGAATACGTCTCACGCCCAAGAAAGCGGAGCCGCCATACAATGTGGCTATGCGCGAACTTAACAGACTTAAGAACGAGAATCTATGTGAGCAGGGCCGTGAACGTGAATATTACACCCGTCTCACCGAAATCCTGCGCGTGTACCTTGACACACGTTTCGGCATCAACGCCATGGAGATGACCTCAAGCCAGATTTTGGACGCATTGCAACAGAACGAAACAGCCGCCATGTCAAAGAAATACATGGAGCAAGTGCTCGAGGTCGCCGACTTCGTAAAATTCGCTAAAGTAAGGCCACTTCCCCAGGACAACGCCGAGGCGTTCAATTCGGCCATAAAATTCATCGAAGACACCAAGCCACTCCCCGAGACCGATGAAGACGCTTCATCCGAGGCCAAAGGCGTGCATCCCGAGTCAAAGAAATAATCAACGACAACAATGTTATTAGCTAATCCACAATACCTCTGGTTACTGTTACTGCTTATTCCGATAGTGGTGTGGTATGTGATGAAGCACGCCCGGCTACACGCCGCCGTCCATGTTTCATCTACCGCGCCGTTCAACGGTGTGCCCCGTTCATGGAAACAATATGCAGTCCATTTCCAGTTCGTCCTGAGAATACTCACCCTCGCGACACTAATCATCATCCTTTGTCGTCCGCAGACACGTGATTCCTGGCGAACATCATCGACCGAGGGCACCGACATCATCCTCGCCCTCGACATCTC
This sequence comes from uncultured Muribaculaceae bacterium, assembly GCA_947628305.1. Lineage (GTDB taxonomy): Bacteria > Bacteroidota > Bacteroidia > Bacteroidales > Muribaculaceae > HGM05190. Next base: position 24,334 of record CANQZG010000023.1, read on the forward strand.
GACAAGTATGCTCGCGCGTGATTTTTCGCCTAACCGTTTTGAATCGGCCAAGGAGGTGGCGTCACGGTTTGTCAGCGGTCGAGAGACCGACAATATGGGAGTGGTGATTTTCGCAGCCGAGAGTTTCACCGGTGTCCCCATGACCAATGACCGCTCGCTTGTCTCCAACTATATACATGACATCTCGATGGGGATGCTCAACGACGGGACCGCAATAGGCGACGGACTTGCAACCTCCATCAACCGCATAAAGGAAGGCAAGGCCAAATCCAAGAGCATCATCCTCCTGACCGATGGCTCTAACAACACCGGCAATGTCGCGCCGCTCACCGCCGCCAAGATTGCCAAAAAGATGGGTATCAAGGTATATACAATCGGTGTCGGCACAAACGGCACCGCCCCTTACCCCCAACAGAACGCGTTCGGAGGGATTGAATACGTGCGCATGCCGGTTGTAATTGACGAGGCCACCCTTAAAAACATATCGGATATGACCGGGGGCAAGTATTTCCGCGCAACTGACAACAAAGTCCTGAATAATATTTTCAACGAGATTGACCGTCTTGAAAAGACGCGCATGGATGTCAAGAGTTTTTCACAGACCGAGGACGATTTCACACTGTGGGCAGCCATTGCACTCGCACTGCTCGCGTTACAGTTACTCATCAAGTTCACTGTCCTGCGTGCCATCCCCTAACGATTCAGTAATGAGACTATGATTACCATTGCCTACCCTCAAGCCCTGTATCTGCTGTTGCTGCTCCCCGTGGCGGCACTGTTGTTTATATGGGCGCGATACTCTCGCAAACGTCGTCTCGCACGTTATGGACGTCCATCCGTGATAGAGCGACTGATGCCTGACGCATCAAAATATACCCCCTGGATTAAGATTTCCATCATCCTTACTGCCATGGCCGCGATTATCTTCATGCTATCACGTCCTCTCGCGACAGGAAATCAGGAAATAAAAACCGAAGAAAAGACTTCGCGCGGAATCGAAGTCATGATATGTCTTGACGTGTCCCGCTCGATGCTCGCATCATCTACAAACGATGAACAGGGCATAGACCGTCTTCAACGGGCGAAACATGTACTTGAGAAACTTGTTGACAAAATGAACGACGACAAGGTGGGATTGATTGTGTTCGCAGGCGATGCCTATACCCAGCTTCCCATAACTTCAGATTATATCTCGGCCAAAATGTTCATAAACAGCATCTCAACCGAGATGGTGCCGACACAGGGGACGGCCATCGGCGCAGCCATTGAGATGGCGATGAACTCATTCTCTCCTGACGACAAGTTCCAGAAAGCGATTGTGATAATAACCGACGGTGAAAATTTCGAGGATGATGCCGCAGCAATGGCCCACAAGGCCGCTGACGCCGGTATCCAGGTCGATGTGGTAGGAATCGGCGGAGACAAACCGATGCCTGTACCCGTATCGGATACCGCACGCGACCAATACCTTGTTGACAATAACGGCCAGCCGGCCATGACAAAGGTCGATGCCGAGAACGCCGAAAAAATCGCCAAGGCGGGTAAGGGCATATATGTCAATGGCAGTTCATCATCGGCCGTTTCAGACATTGACGAACAGCTAAACACCCTTGCCAAGACCGAATTTGTCAGAAAATCATCCACCCCACAGGCCGAACAATTCCCTGTTTTTGCGTGGATTGCGCTAATTTTACTCATCATCGATACGTTCATTCCCGAACGCAAGATTTCGTGGTTACGCAATTATTCATTCTTTACCCCTAAGGAGACCGTAAAATGAAAATAAAGGCAACGGCAATTTCATTGACAGCATTGTTACTGTCGTGTGTGAGCGCATTCGCCACCGAGGGAAACCCGGCGCGGGATGAACGCGCATGCCGCAATTTCATCGTACAAGGCAACAAACTATATAAAGAGAAACGGTATGCCGAGGCCGAAGTGATGTATCAGAAGGCACTCCAGGCCAATCCGGCTTCGTCACCAGCCAAATATAACCTCGCGGCAAGCTATTTCCGTCAAGGAAAGACCGAAGACCTCAAAGACGAGAACTCACTGATGTCCAAAGGGCGCAACATGCTCTCTGAACTGGTGGCAGACCCAAAGAATCCTGCGGTCGGTCGCAATGTCATGGAGAATGCGTTCTACAACCTCGGCAATCTGTCGTTCAATGAACAGAACTACAGCGAGAGCATCGAGATGTACAAAGGTGTGCTAAGAATAAACCCGGCCAACAACCTTGCCCGTGAGAACCTGCGTCTGGCTCAACTGAAACTAAAGGAGCAGCAACAGGACCAACAAAACAAAAATCAGGACCAGGACAAAAATAAAGACCAAAATCAGGACAATAAAGACCAGGATAAGGATAAAAACAAGGACCAGAACAAGGACGAGGATAAGAACAAAGACCAAGACAAGGATAAACAACAGCCCCAAGACCCCAAGAAGGATGAGCAGAAACAACAGCCGCCACAACAGCAACAAGGGGACTTGACCGACGAGAATGCCGCAAAAATCCTGAAGACGATGGAGAACGAGGAAGCGGCCACACGACGACGCATCCAACAACAGCAGGGTCGTCAGAAGGGCGCACCGGGTCGTCCTCAACCGGCAAAACCATGGTAAAGTTCACACTTTAGAGAGAGTACGCTTCATCCGATGAGAAAAAAATTATTATCAACTCTACTGATTGTATGTCTCGGTATCGCATCTCACGCCGCGACATCATTCTCGACTATAGTGCAACCCGGCATAGCCGCCGGACAAAAATTCTTCGTCACCTTCAGGCTTGAAAACGGAGAGGATGTCTCTAATTTCAAGGCTCCGCAGATTGCGGGATGCAAACTTGTCTACGGGCCGTCAACCTCGACATCAAGCACTTATCAGTCCATCAACGGAAGGCAGACATCATCCTCCCGTGTCGAATTCACATTCACCTACAAAGCCGAGCATGAGGGGACATTCACTGTAGGCGAGGCATCGGTTATGTCAAACGGGAAACGTTACACCACACGACCCGTTAAATTTTCAGTAGGGCCGGCATCAGCATCTCCCACAAACACAGGACGCCCCAAACCAAATGCACCGGTCGACATAAACGACATCGACACACAGACGGCCGGTCGTCCCGTCAACGCCGACGATGTATTTGTCCGCATAATCCTTTCCAAATCCTCGGCATACGAGCAAGAGGCCATCGGATGTACCATCAAACTTTACACCAAGTACTCCATATCGTCATTCTTCCCCACCAAGCAACCAAGTTTCGACGGTTTCCTTATTCAAGAAGAACCAATGCAACAGGCTACGGGGCAGATGGAGACATATAACGGCCAGAATTACATGACCGCCGTGCTGAAACGATGCGTCATCTTCCCACAGCAATCAGGGAAACTGACAATCAATTCAGGAAACTATGACCTTGATGTGGTTCAATATGACCAGGTCAATATGGGATTCTTCACCGTACAAGACCCTAAACGACGTAAGATTCAGGTAAGTTCCAACAGTGCGTCAATAAATATAATACCGCTACCCGAACCGAAACCGGCCGGATTCAACGGTGCCGTAGGAGACTTCACCGCGACATCCCGCATTGTCGGTAACTCATTCCGCACCAACGACCCTGCGACACTTATTTATACAATCAAAGGTCGCGGCAACATAAAATACCTCAAGGAGCCGGTCATCACATTCCCCTCCAACTTTGAACAATATACACCCAAAAGCGATATCACAGCCGATATTGTCGGTGATAACGTGGAGGGAGAAATGAACATTGAATACACGTTTGTCCCCCAAAGTGTAGGCAAATTCACAATTTCCGGAGACAAATTCATATATTTCAACCCCGACCGCAAGGAATACATCACCATCGATGTGCCGCCCCACTCTATTTCTGTGGCCAAAGGATTATCGGAAAATTCTGACCGCAAGAAAGGCATAGAGACACGCAACCGTGACATCCTGCACATACACTCCGATGCCACCGGCAATCACAACCATGTCCTTGTCGTAAGGACGATATGGTATTGGGTGGCATACCTCGCGCTACTATCAGCACTGATAGCGGTTACCGCGATTTACCGTCGAAACATCGCAAGGCATTCCGATGTCATCGGCCTAAAACTCGCCAAGGCCGGTAAAGTCGCACGCAAGCGACTGAAGCTCGCTAAAAAATATCTTGACGCACGTGACGCCGATAGATTCTACGAGGAGATGCTGCGCGCGCAATGGGGATACCTGTCCGACAAACTGTCAATCCCGGTATCACAGCTCACACGCGACAATATAAGCATGGAACTGTCACAGTATGGCGCACCGCAAGACCTGATAGAGTCTATCATCACGATACTCGACGAGTGTGAGATGGCCCGATACACCCCCGACAGCGCACAATTGATTGGCGATGTCTATGACCGTGCCGTTGACGCTATCAACCGAATGGAGAACCTGAAACGAACAAAGCGATGAAACATGCCTATATAATATCCCTATTGCTGGCTGTGGCTATATTCACATGCCATGCCCAGGATAATAAAATAACACTGTCACAACAGGCCGACTCGGCCTATAACGGCGATAACTTCAACCGTGCGGCCGAACTTTATCATCAGATAATCAAGGGAGAAGGCCCGTCAGCATCACTGTTTTACAATCTCGGCAACTGCTACTACCGCCTGAAACAGCCCGGACGCGCGATACTGTATTACGAAAAAGCACTGAAACTCTCACCCGCCGACAACGACATACGCGCCAACCTTGATTTTGTAAACTCCAAGATAGTAGACCGCCCGGGTGAACGTGGGACATTTATCGGAAACGCCCTCGACTCAGCCGCGTCATCGGCACAATCCAACACCTGGGCGTGGATTGCATTCTCCCTGTTTGCACTCACAGTCGCGGCAGCCGCTCTCTATATTTTCTCCGGGAACATAACCTTGCGCAAAATAGGATTTTTCGGAGGGGCGATATCTCTGATACTCACAGTTGTCGGAATTGCATTCAGCATAATGGGGGCAAAGACCGCCACGACCCACGATGAGGCCATAATCACTGAAAAATCGACCATCCTATCGACTTCGCCACGAGAACCCCGTAACCGACATGAGGAGGCTATGTTGCTGCATGAAGGTACAAAAATAAGGATACTTGACTCGGTACAGTCATTGACCGATTCAGTCAAAACAACATGGTATGACGCCGAAATCGACAACAACCATCGGGCATGGATTAATTCACGTGCCGTGGAAATTATATAACTCGCTGATTCATATATCTAATCGCAGGTCGAGACTGATAATATGTTATAAAACATACTCTTTTTTTCATATATTTATTTGGAAAGGTCAGATTTTACCTCTAAATTAGAAGCATCAAAATTTCATAGTTGCCAAAACCCTGAAATTTCATGTAAAACTAACGTATTTTACTAACTATATTTAATTTTATAGTATCATGACTAAGACAATCTCATTCAACGACCTCCGTCGTATCAAAGACGCTCTCCCCGATGGCTCAATCAGCCGCATCGCCGACCAGCTCAATACAACCGCACAGACTGTCCGCAATTATTTTGGCGGAAGCAACTATGAATTTGGCAAGAACTGTGGTGTTCACATTGAACCGGGTCCCGATGGCGGCATAGTGGTACTCGACGATACCACCATATATGACATGGCGATAGAAATCCTTCAGGCTCAGGAAAAGGAATAACCGATACAATTCTGAAAAGTTAGTGGGCGCGTCAGACTCTATAGATTCTACGCGCCCATTTTTGAACTTTACTCCCCTCTTTATCATTATAAGAATATAACGTCATCAAAATTCCCGTTACAAAATATGGCTGAACAACGACTCATAACTGTGGCAATCCACACCTACGAGAAAGCACTCATGTTGCGCTCTATCCTTGAAAGCGAGGGCGTAGGCGTTGTATTACAAAATGTCAATCTTGTGCAGCCGGTGGTTTCATCGGGAGTGAGGGTCAGGATAAAGGAAAGTGACCTCCCTCTCGCGCTTCGCATCATCGAGAATATTGATATATTCGCCGGGCCAAGATGCCAGGTCTCCGACAACGGGAATACCGTGCCAAGATTCATTGTCCCGGTGGACTTCTCGGCATACTCCATGAAAGCCTGTGAAATTGCATTCAGCCTGGCGTCAAAACACCGTGCCGAGATTCTGATACTTCATTCTTTCATCGCGCCTGTCGCATCAACGTCACTACAGTTCAGTGACTCTCTGAACTATGACGCTGACAATATTGTCGAAGCCGAGATGCAGGAATCACTTGAACAACTGGCCGACAAACAAATCAAAAACCTGACACTGATGTTGCGCGAGCGCATCAAGGAGGGGACGCTGCCCCCTGTAAAATTCTCCACCCGCATCGAGGAAGGTCTTCCTGAAGATGTGATTGTACAGGTAGCCAAAGAAGTCAAACCACATCTCATTGTCATGGGGACCCGTGGTGCGAGCAACAAAGAGAGAGACATGATTGGCAGTGTCACAGCCGAGGTGCTCGATTCATGCCGATTCCCTATACTGACACTTCCCGAAGGTTGCGCAAACGTAATGCCCGCAAAAATGGAGGTTTTATATTTCAGCCATCTCGACCAAGAGGACATGCTCGCGCTGGACGCTCTTTACCGACTGTTCCCTACAACCGACACCAATGTGACAATCGTCAATGTCCCCGGACGTAAACAACCGTCAGACACCGGCCATTCACTTGATGCGCTACTAAAATACTGCCGCAGCCATTATCCTGGATATACATTTGAGCTTGAAAGCCTACAGATGCGCAACGTCACCGAGGATTACAACCGAATCACAGCCGACCGTCATATCGACCTCATCATCGCGCCAAGCAAACGGCGCAGTGTATTCGCCCGTATATTCAATCCGGGATTACCCCATCGGCTGTTATTCCACGCCGATGTGCCTATGATGATGATTCCTGTATAAACAACTGCTAATTCACTGTATAGGGAGAGATTATTATCGTCTGTTTCTCTCGTTGCAGATTTACATCCTGCGTGTAGACCATTTCTCCGCCACGGTACACCACCACGGTACATTTTCCGCCCCTGGTGTGTCCGCCCTTCGTCGCATAATAATTAACCATGGGCACATATACCCCCGTCGGTGGATTGTTTCCCCAGAATATATTCTCGGCCGACCCCACTCCTCCCGGTTGGTTGTCAACGTCAAGCTGACCACCATCGGCCATCTTGTTACGATAGGATATCTCGTTTTCGTAAGGGGTCTTGACATGCAGGTCTACATCGCCTGGGAAATCCCACAGCAACGTAAACTTCAGGTCACCCATCTGTCCCACCTCACGGGCACGGGTGTCAATCGAATCCCGGGCCGTCGAATCTTCGGCCGCGGGAGGAAGCGCAACTAAAGTGTCAACCACCTCTACTACGACAGTGTCGTCATAACGTGGTTCAGGCCCGTAGGCATCACTCCGTTGCGGACCACTGCAACGGTTGATTAACAACAGTATGACCAAAGCAAGATATATGGATGCCAACGTGGCTTTCAACGCTTTCATAGACAGCTCCTTAGAAATTAATCGATATGCACCGTGGTCACCGGAATCACTGTCGCAGCGGATGGACGGACGAGTTTGACCGTAAACTCGTTTTTCAATTGATTGTCAACATAGACATACACCTTGCAATCGCCACCGGTAAGATGTCCCCCGACAGGGGCATAATAACACAACTGTATCTGATAATCACCGGCCGGCGGGTTCTCCCAGTATATATGTTCAAACGTAGCCGGACCACCCTGTTGGTTGTCAATATCAAGTTCCCCACCGGTGAAACTATTACGTGGTGACTGGAAACAGATTCTATTTCCCGACGGCTCGACCACATGGAGGTCGACATCACCCGGGAAATCCCATCTCAACGCGACCTTAAACCGTCCGTCATGTCCGATATCTTCAGGTCTATCCGTGTCCTGCGGGCCTTTACAACGATTAATCAGCAACAATACCACCAAGACGAGGAATATTGAGGCCAAAGTAACTTTCAATGCTTTCATCGCAATACCGGGCTAAAAAAAGACATTGACAATTACAATCACGGCAATCTGCAAACAGGCAAGAATCGGCACAGAGATGACAAACAACGGATGCTTGGTCTTGTGCTTGAAAAATATCATCGAACACAACGCCCCGAAACCACCGAAAAGCACACTGAACATCAACAGTACAAATTCAGGGATGCGGAACTTGCCGAACACTGCAAGATGTTTGTCCCAGGCATAGAGGGCGAACGTCAATATGCTGAACACATATAATATTGTCATTAACAGAGTCATATCGTTATATATTTTTAGAGTGCTGATTTTAATCCATACCACAAGGCGTAGAACAAACCACCCGCCACTATGACGGATGCGATTTCAAGGAACAGATACCACCATGGTTGCTCGGTGGTCTCCTGGAGCACGTACTCGGTCTCCTTGCCGTCGAGTTTGAAATGAATCGGGGGCACTCGGCGACCGTCAGGCAACACAAGATGGGCGGTTATGTCCTGATTAGGTAGATAGGTCATGCGGCCAATGTAACATGCACCCTCGTTGTCGAGTGAGAACAATCGGCGATTGGCCGGCTGTTGTTCAAGCATCAGGGTCGCCCCCACGAACGGACGACCATGCAGGTCAACGGCCTTTATTTTGATGTCACGTGGAAGCTGCTCGTTATTGAACGGAAGCGTGAAAATATATTCTTTCTGTTCTCCGTTTAACTCGTAACGTTCTTGATTTTCAAGATTAAAACCGTTACGTACAGTCATAATGCGCCCCGATGTCATCTCCGGCAGGTTGACCATCCCATGGCGGTCGGTGAGAAAGTCGACATCTATATTATTATAATTGACAGTCACAGGATAACACGGTGCGGGCGAGCCATCCATGCAAACAACCCTGAGTACCGGCTCAAAATTCACCGGGATTTCGGGAGGTGGCGGTGGAAGTACTTCTTCCTCATCCTTTTTCTCCTCATCTTTCTTTTCTTCTACCTTTTCCGTCTCAAAATCAAATCGGAAAATATTGTCTCCCTCATGAAGCAACATCGACTGTTCCTTGTCAAGGACACTCACACGGCATTCAGCATCAGGGTAGAAATATGTGCGTTGAAAGACAGTTCCATCCGCCCCTGTAACAGTAGCGAAATCATGCCCGTTGTACATGATTTTAACAGGACAATCGGCAAGAGGAAGACCATCTTTGAACACCTGGACCTTGACGGAACAGTGGCGCGAAAGGTCGATTTCATACACCTCCTTACCTTCAACCACAGTGAAATCAAACCGACGGTCTGTCGCCGGGTCTTTCACCGTACGCGATGTCCCGGCCTTGACATTCAGTCCTACTTGAAAACGACCTTCGCCATCGGTAGTCTGTGGTTGGAAATTACCTCCCTGTGTCGAAAGATTGAACGGATAACCGGCTGCGGGAGCACCGTTAAGCATGAATTGAAGAACAACCCTTGGAACAGTCTTTTCATGTTCATCTGTAATTACGATTGGACCTCCACCCGATTTACGGCTGTTAACGCATCCCCACCCGGTGAACAATATCTCTATTTCACTTGTAGGCGACACACGATAAAACAGGTAATCCTCATTAGGATATGTAAAAATTCGCTCTAAAAAAGACGAACCCTTGGACGCGTATGGCCGTGACATGATTTCCCGGTGCACAGCATCACGGGCAGCGATTATGCGTGATTTCTCACTTTCGGATGCCGAAGACAGGGAAACCCATCCGTACCCGTCGGTGTTCCATTGGAAACCACCGGCATTAGTATTCATCGCAGCAAAATACCGGGCATCCTGTCCAAGTAATTGCTGCAAACGGTCATTAGCCATCTTCCCGGCATTCACCTTGCCGTCAAGCAGCCATCTCACCTCGCCTTTGGCGGTCTCTTTCAGTTTTATCATGATTATATTATTATATTCAATATTTCTTTTTCAAGTTCAGTGCCGGATTCAAGTGGCGTTTCCTTGATTTGATTCTTATATTCCTCAAGTTTTTTTGCAAGATAAGGAATCGGTGTCACACATCGGTCAATATCTTTCTTTTTATCAGCTATCGATGCCTTAAACTCGCTTTGCACGGTCTTAGGCCCCAACTCCTTGTCGATGCGATAACCTTGGGCATAATCGTTAAAATCCTTGATAAATGATTGCAACCACTTTACGCCGTCACTATAGGAAGACAACGCCTGTCGCGTTTTTTCAAGTTCGGCCGATTGCTCAGGACTGATACCCTTTACCTGTGTCAGTTTATCCAGCGAAGAAAGAGCCGATGCGACATCATTAGCGACATACGCCTTATCCAACACGCTGTTAACCGTGTCAAAACGTTTCTTTAATCCCTCACAATGGTTTATACGCCCGACGGCATCGCCGAAAAGTTCTTTGTTCTGCGATAGGACCGAACTATAATAGCCATGCCGAAGTTCCAGTTCCCTAAGGTCGATTTTAGAGAACGGCAGTGAGATATATTTATCGAGTGACGGGAGCTGCGCTTCCATGTATTTAGCGACCTCAGGCTGTATACCGTCTATAATAGCCCGTTTGTCGGCAATCTGCCGTTGCAACTGCCTTATCTCGGCATCAGTCTCTGCAATTTTTGCATTTGCCCGGTTTATCCGACCAGTAAGGTCGGCCTGTCGTGCCTGCAATTCAATCACCTTTTTTCTGACATCCTTTTTGGCAAGTTTGTCACTCTCATTATTCAGTTTTTTAATCTCCCCTTGAAGATTCTTGGATTTCTTTTCAAGAGTCTTTATGTTGTCCTTGACAAGGCTAATCTCATCCTTAAGAGCCTTTACAGCATCCTCACCATCAGGGTTCTGCGCCATCGCAACATGAGACATCGATGTCAGCAGGATTATCGCGGGAATTATTCTTTTCATCATCATGGCTACGGTCTATTTTTCAATTTCAATCGACAGGATTTCCCTGGCAGCATCGGTATTTGCGGCTCCAAGACAAGGGTTCTCCTCGACTTGACGGCAATATTCCTCATATTTACGATTGAGATATGGGACTGTTATTATACGTTTGTCTATCGAGGCCTGATTTTTCTTGAGCATCTTTTGAAATTCATCCTTGATTTTATCGCAATTCATCACAATGACATCTTCGGCCGTGGAACCATAGAACCCATTAATCAGCACATCCTGAAACAATTTCAATCCGTTGTAATAACGGGAAAGATAGGCATCTGTCTGATTATACACCTCATCCCATTGTTGAGAATTCAATAGTTTTTTATTCCCAATTTCATGAATACGCTCTCGTGCGTTCAATACATCCTGATATACGAACGGGACTTCAAGAATATGGTTAAATCCATCGATTTCCTTCTTCATCGCAATCGCATTGTCGAGTTTCTTGATTGTACCGTCAAATTCCTTACCGTCGCCCTTGTGCTCTGAATACAGACCACGGCGGTTTTCAAGCCAACCGAGGTCGATTTTAGAGTACGGCTGTTTGACATATTCATTGACCACCGATTGCTGGCCTTTCAAATAAATCGCCACCGACGGGCCAAGAGCCGCTATCACTTTGTCAAGGCTGCCCGACTCGGTCTCCAGACTACTTAACTCAGCTGATTTTCCCTCGGTCTGCTTTTCTGCACTCTCACACTTTCCTTCAAGGGCCTTGACACTTTTGACAAGTTCATCCAAGGTTGACTGTAAGGATTCTTTCTCTGTCTCCTTAAATTTTTTCTGCGCAGCCGCCCTCGCCGTCTCTTGTGTGGAAATCAACGAGTCAAGCGTGTTCCGCTCTTTGATGTAACCGTTCAGTTCTTCCTGCAATGCTACGACGGGGTCAACCGCCTCTTTTCCCTCATCGGCGGCAACCTCGACAAATGGCAATGAAAAAATCAAGGAAAATAATATTAAACGTCCCCTAAACATAGTCAATTAAAGATAGTTACGGACACTTCGGTTGATGATGTCAGACGAGCCGAACGAATTGTTATACTTCATCTGTATACGCTGATATTCATTTCGGTTCTCAACAGTGCGTTCCCGGCTTTCAAACGCGCGTACAATCGCATTTGCAACCGCAGTACGGTAATTGCTTCGGGCGGAATTGAGCTTGCTGTCAATCATAAGCGCATTATTGATGGCATTAATGTTGTTGATATTAGAGAGATATTGATTACGCTTATAGCCATCACGTGTCGCACGTATACGCGAGGCGTGGCTATCAAAGTCAGGCCATATCCCTTGGTCGACCGATGAACCGGGACTCAAGGCAAATGAACGTCCACCGAAACCGAGTATATTGTTGTAAAGCGTATATGTCCCGTCAAGTTTGACAATACGTGGGTCACGCACAAAATCGGGTGACTTGGTCTTCAGATGCTTTACCCCTGCATATGTGCTGTTGATGACCTGACGTGAACAATTGCTCTTGGAGAACTCGTTCATAATGATTGAATCAAGTTTAACACATACACGTCCGTTCAGCGTTTCGAGCAATCGGTTATAGCTGTCAACGCCAAGGTCATCCTTGTTCATATCAAGGAAATTTCGAGTGTCGTCATATAGGTCTTTATCCCATGACGACTGGTCCGTCCAATCCTCGGCCACACGTTTCTCGCAATCAACGTATGTTTGCGGTGTATGATGTCGGCGAACATCATCGTCACCCCCGAGCCAATTTTTCAGATTAAACGCGCAATAGATTACACCGACAACTACTGCAAATATTCCGATTAATTTTACTATTTTCATAATTCAATGTTTTTTATTTATTGCGACACGACAACGTGCGAATCCATTCATCGAATTGATAATTATGCATAACCGTAGGGACGCGACGTGTCGCGTCCAACGGAAACCCATCGCTTGAGATAGCGGACGCGACACGTCGCGTCCCTACGATTCCGAATTGCGAGTTTTGCAACACCCTACCTCAATTCAATATTTTAACTAATGTTCTCCTCCAGGTCCAGGAGTCCCGCCACCACCATTGCTACCACCTCCATGATTTCCTCCTGGTTTACGAGATGTCTGGTGATTTCCTGTCTTATTGGATGCCGAAGTCGCCTCTGATGACGGAGTCCGTATATATCGTGGACTTTGCTGGACTTTACTATATACTTTGGATGGTATATCTTTAAATGAGGATATATTTGAGTATTCTTTTCCAAATATCCTTTTGGCCTCTTCGATACCATCTCCTGTATATTCATGTCGACCTGAAGCATCAGTCCATTCCTTATAGGCAGCCCGCAGATATTTAAGATGAGCTGTCTCATCAAAAAGTTTATCACTATTCGGTCCTATTATCTCTTTTGCGCTATCGATGTTCCCCGACTTTATCGCATTTACGACATTATGATACAGTATAATTTTCTGTTCCATTTCAGACGGGAATCTATCAGGTGCTTTTGCCTTAATTTTTTGCATCTGTTTGTACATCTCATCAATTTGGTCGAATGTCACATCAGGATTTGCAAGAGTAGTAGAATATCCTTCAACCATCGAGGTGACCTTCTCGGGAGTCAAATTTTCAAAACTGTCTTCATTCGGATTGTTTATATTCTCTATAACACCGCCAACGCTATCGGTATTCTCGATTTCTTCTTTATCGTCCTTGTCTTTGCCGAAGGTGATTTTGGGGCCGAGCCATGCGCCGAGGGCGAAGAACAGAACCGCGCCGACAACACTTGCGACCAAAGGCACGAGCCATGAAGATTTAACCCCGGATATTTTTTCACGGCTCATGTCAAGTTCCTTGGCAGAAGTGAGGTTGCAATCCCTTGTCACCGATTTTTTGCCATCGGACGCCTCTACCGTAACAAGTCCGCTTATACTCTTGGGAACATAGACGGTGATTCCGTCACGATAAGAGCGAGACGGGAGCGTACATTTCCACGATGAGTCAGAGCCATCCCGCAAAACTGCCAACGAAACAGGACGGTCACTTTTCATCAACTCTTTAGGTAATTTCACCGTCAATGGCAACGCATCGGTCACACCACCAACTTTCTTGTCATCAAACGGGGTATTACCACCGAACCCGCTAATTCCACCGCCACCAACAGTACGTATCCCTGACCTGGGCACGACTGTCACACGGAGATTATCGCCTGTCAAAGGGACGGTTGTTGATTTCAGCTTATAATCCTTGTCATCAAGGTTAAGGGTAACAGTCTTCTCCCCTAATTCCTCTCCAAGAAGATATAATATGTTATTGGCAGCAAGAGACTTTTGAACGCCTTTGACGTATACCACCAGTTTCGCCAGCAACATGGGTTCAAGAGAACCCGCGCCATCGATATCGACGCGCACCTCTTTCTTCACTGGCTTTTTATCGAGGGTCACCTCGACGCGTTCTTTTCCTCGGTCGAGCCTTACACCCGGAAATGTCGCACCCTGTAACAATTGGGAGACAGTAAAACGCACAGGCGCGACCGTATAATAAGCCGGATTGGCAGCGATGCTATGAATACCGAACTCGACAGGCTGGTTAGGGTCGGCGACAACCTGTTTCCTCACCCCGTTAAGCCACACCTCGTAATTGACAGGGCGCGGTATCTGCAATTTGGCAAGCGCAGGGGTCGGCGTAACAGCATCCGCCACAACAATCTCACCGTAAGACGCAAACTCGGGATACTGCACGTCACGGAACAGCTCCTTGATGCGGGCGGCATCACACATCACAAACGCCACAGGACCGCCCTGCTTCATCGGACGGTGTGACGCACCAACGTTGACAAGCATCGTGCTGTACTGGTCGATAACCGGGTAAATCACACGCTGCAACTCGTCAGACGTGATATTCTCCTTGGCATACTGGAACGTCCCGGGTTGAAATCCTTCCTTAAGGAACGCCGCACGAAACCGCTGGTCCACCTGCATCAACACATCGTAGGGACTGATGTTGTTTGACAGCTTATAACCGGCAGGGATGCTGATAGCGATTTTCAACGCACCGTCACGCTGCGCCCCAAAGCTCTTGACATTGTTATGCACAATGGTGTATTGCGTGAAACGCGGTTCAATAAATATAGTGAAATAGAACGGGACGTTACCAACGGCAGCCGCCCCATCAGGCAACTGGAACAACGGGGAATTGTGCATCCCGATTGAGGCGTATCCGGCATTGGCACTCGGATTGCCGTTTATTTTCAATGCTATTTTGTTAGAATCCATTTTTATCTTAGATTGTAGGTTTGTTGAAAACATCCATCATTCGTCCAAGGAATCCTTTCCTACGGAAACCTTGGGTGTTGTAGCGGATTACATCGATAAGTTTATCGGAATCCTCGGTCTTGTAGTCATAGATACCACCGATAAAGAAATCGCCGAGACTGAACGTATATAACTGCGGGATACCATCGGTTGCCTCATTGATTCCATAACGATTGCATAGGTCAATCAACGGGTCGGTGAGACGACCATACTCGCGAACAAACTTGTCGAGCGCAGCTCGGTCACGTTCACTCTTGGTAGGCGCGGGCAACAGGTCGCTCTTGGTGACAATGATGTGAATGGCGTTAACTTTCTTCATCAATTCACTGTTACCATCATGCTCAAGTATGTTAATCATCTTCTGTAGGATGAGTTCCTGGTCGATATTGACGATGACCTCCTCCTGACCGATGATGTCACCGGCAGCATTGCGTTTTACGATTTCCTTTTTGAACGACACATTGGACGTAGTCGGGTCTACGATGAAGAAGAAGATTTTCTTGTTGTCATTGGCGAGCACCTGCGCCGCACCGACACCCATATCTCCGACATTCATTATTGTATCGGGGTCATTGGCAAGTTTGAAAGCAAATTCCTCACCCGAAAGCTCTACAAGGTTCACCTCATGTTTTACATCCCCGTCGGCCTTGATTGTGCCTTTGATTGTAGTGATGAAGTCTCCCGGGGTACGCGGGACAAGGCACCCCGCCTTGACATACTGTATCAAGGTCTCGGCATACGGGCCACCCGTGACGGCTAAGTTTGGCGACAGTTTCATACTACGCAAAAGACCCATGAGCACACAGGTCTTTCCCGTCGAAGGAATACCGAACAGATATACATCGGTGCATCCCGGCTCGCAATCACGCGAGCAACGGCTGAACGCCGCCGGGAGGTCGGGAAGCACGCGTCCGGCGACCGATTCCAACAACGCGAGACCGGCTCGTGACATGACACCGAATGCGAGGAAATCGTCATCGGTAAAGATGCCTGATTCCTTGAACATCGCCAAATCCTCGCGACCATAGTTGCCGGGATTGTATTTCATGTCGGTCAGTGTCGATTGCTTCAACTGCTCAAGCAACACCCGCGCCTGGTTGATAAACGGCGATGTCGGGTTGGATTGCACGTAGTTGTAAACGGCGAATATGTCATTGGAATTTTTCAGGTTTCGCCATTCAGCGATACCGTTCTTGATTTGCCCAGCCTCGACCGCATGACGCGGTGCCGGTACGCTGTTGAGATAACGGTCAAGAGCCATCTCGATGTCGGGCGAGGTCTGCACGCTCAGCCACACATTGTCGTCAATCAAGTCCCGGTGAACCGAATTGGGGTATTTGCGAAGATGCCCCAATATGGCATCGATGTCATTGAACGGGTCGGCAATGATGTTCCAATCATTTTCCTCAATAAGGCCGAGAAGTTCGCGGGCACGGTCAACATGAGTCGAAATACGGGTCTCCGCGCCCCATTTCAACAGATATGTATCAATCATCTGTTGCAACGAAGCGTTCAACATCCCGCTCGCAGCCTCGATGGGAGCCCAGTCGGCAGCCTCCTGCTCGATGAGTTTCTGATTCATCGCCTGTGCGAGATGTCGTTCGATTTCGGCCTTCTTGGCCGGATGCTGTTCAAGGAACGGTAGGTCCTGGGGATATTGCACATATCCCCCTACTATATAATTGAGAAGGGTCTGAACCGACATTTTCGGTCCTTTTTCATTCAATACCTTTATCTGTTCAGGTGTTAAAGCCATGATTGGTTAGTGTGTTTAGGTTTAGAAGCTGTTTATTTGATTGAGAGTCCCTGCACCGACATTCCCGACCCTTTCTGAATCTCGGTTTTTGACGAGCGCGGGGCCATGAAATAATTAAACAGGATGATGAGGAATATAATCAGCGTCAAGATTGCCCCCACCACCGAGAACTCATTGACCGCTTTCTTGTAACTCTCGACCGATGAGAGCGTTATGCCACACGAATAAGGCATGTGATTCCCAATCTGCTCATACATGTTGCTCGCGTTGACCTCCCAAGACGGCAATTTAAGCGAACCTGACACATCGGTCAACCTCGGCGGGACAACCTCTTTCAGGTCGTTAAGCTGTTTCACGACATTGGGAATCTCAAACAGGCTGTTATCATCGAGTACATTGCGGGAAACCTCGATTTGCTCGTCCCATGCAGCCTTGTAATTCTCATTTTCGTAGGTCAGGTTCTCGATTATACGTCCCTGTCGGTCAGTGAAATTTCTGATATATGATTCCTTGACCTCGCCGTTCTGCATGATATTGTTTTCCTCCATGAAACGGTCCACGACCGATGTCGTGGTGTAACGACGGCTCTCAATATTGTTAAGGGCAGTGGTCAGACGGTCAAGATTGCTTTTTTCAAGTGTCTGCATCGCAACGATTTTACCGCTGATGCTGTCAAGGTCGGCGCGGGCATCGCTATAAAAGCTGCCACTGGAGAAATACACGTTGAAGAAACGCGCCGATATAAACGAAGTGCCAACAGCAAGAATTATATATACCCCAAGGGTTATATATTCGACTATACGCCAGTTCTTGCGCTGTACCTCGCTTGTCTTTGCCTTGACAATGAACCACAGGAGCACACCGAAAATCGCAACACCCACGAGCGCGACAATAACACTCATCCCCACATTACCGGGGTCAGTCGGGTTATAGTAGTTACCTAAAAACATCGAGAACCCGAGGAATCCGAGTCCTATGACCGAAATTATATTGGCTAACGATACGCCGTCTTTTTTGTTTGTATTCTTTCCCATTACTTATTATGTGATTTCGTAATTGTTACGTTTTTATTGGTTACCATTTCCCACCACCATCTGTCTCGCTTTCATCACAGCCGGGCCGGCCTGCACTATCGGGCCGATGAACGGTGCATTCACACCTTGCGGGGACTTACCGGTCGATTGCAGGATTTCGATGATTTGAGGTGTCGTCAAGTCAGGATTGACACTTTTCATCAACGCCACGACCCCGGCCGTTAACGGAGCGGAGAAACTCGTCCCCTGCGTCTCGGCGTAATCATTGAACGGTTGTCCAGCCCACAGGAAAATACCGGGAGCTGACACCGTAGACTCATGGATACCTCGCTGTGGCCAGTTGCCGAAATTGCTGAAATTGGTCATCTTGTTATCAGGCATCGTGGCCGATACCTTTATACATGCATCACCTCGTTTGCTCGGGTCTATACCCAAAAAAGCAGTATGATTTCCTGCCGCCCATACGATTGTAACTTTGCGTTCATTGGCGATTTTATAAATATAATCCCATACATCAGCCTCCTCTTGCCCCATGCTATTGGCGACTGCGAGCTGTTGTTCAAACGGCATTCCTGTGAATTGTTCCAAGACCATCCCCCATGAGATATTTACAATCTTCGCGCCCTGATAAATCGCATACAGAGCACCTTGGGCCATCGTCATACTCGTAACATCATTCCCCATGCTTATAGGCATCAGACGACAACCGGGAGCGACACCGGCCGTTCCTTTGTCATTGTCCAACGCACCCAAGGCCATAGTAGCGCACATTGTTCCGTGCGCCACTTCTTCAATCGCCTCGTCTCGTGGCGGATTAACCTCGGTTGTACGCTTGGCCACACTGTAAGGTTTTACAATACGCCCTTCACCTTTAAGTTCGTCATGGTTAATGTCGAAGTAATCATCTACAATAGCAATCACGACATCAGGATTCCCCTTTGTAATCGCCCATGCGCCAAACACCTGCATGGTGGCAAGCTGCCAATATTTGCGCACCTCCTTAAAACCGGGGTCGTTGAATGCGACAGAGGGCGGTACAAGGCGACGGTTGCCGTTGTCCTCCTCAAGCGGTCCCATCAACCCGTCGGGAAACACCTTGAACGAGATATCGGGGATTTTGCCGTTGATTTCACGCATGATTTGTTCACGCTCGTTGGTCGGGACTTCAATCTGCAACAGCTTTGTCAACGGGTCATAATACGTCACCTTATATTGCTCTCCGGGATATGCCGCCTTGAACTTGTCGGCCCACTGACGGAATGTATCATCGTTAGCATTAGGGTCGTCAAGTATTACATTAAGGCGGTTGCCCACGATTTCACGTCCGTCGTCATCGATAATATCGGTGCTGTCGGGAGGAGTGATTATATTATCGGGGGGCGCGGGCAGGTTCGGCCCGGGGTTATCGATATTGCCGGGAGGCAATGAATCGGTAGGCGTAGGAACAGGAGCGGGGCCGTTATCCCCACCCCCGTTGTTTTCACCACAGCCCCTGAACATGCTCAACAGGAGCAGAAGGGCACACAACAGCGCGACAAAAAGCAGCCAGCGTCCAAGATAGGACAGGCCACCCCATGGCTTCCAAAACGGAACATGGTGGTCCTCGTTGCCGTTACGTCCGAAAAAGATACGTTTCATTGCCGATTTATGCTAAGTTGGTTAATATCACATTAAGCCTGTCATTGGCATCGCGGTCAAAATCAGGCACCCGTAGATGAGCGATAAACGATATGAGCATATATTCAATCCATGAATAGTAATTATGCTCAAACGCCGGGGTTATTGACTTTGGATTGGTTATCATGTCATCAAACAACGCCTTGAGTTCCTCCTCCTCGAATGTCGAACGACGCTCGCGCTCGATATAGTCAAACGTCTGTAACTTGTTCTGCTGTGCGAGACGCCGTGCTGTGGCGACATCCTCCTCCTTGAGATAATTGAAACCGAAGTTGACGACAAAATCACTGATAATCGATGCCAACAGGTCGGCTATAAGGCTCTCGTTGGCCGATGCAAGATTGATTACATTGACATACTCGGCGATTGCATCCTCCATAATCGAGGCGAGACCGACATACTCCGCCGCCTCGACAAGATTGTCGATGAGGTCTCCCATCACAATTGGGTCAAAAGAGCTTTCGCCTGAAATCGAGCCGAGCAGCTCGACCGAGCGCACCTTGTCAACCCACATCTTGAACACTCCATCGGCGATTATATTGGAGTTGAGTTTCTTCTTGAAGTCACCCGACAACAACAGCGACATATCAATTCCACGGCGTGTCAGGTAACGGCGAGCGTCCTCCTCGTCAATGAATGAGTACGCCTCGACAAGGCGTGCAATCTTGCTCTTTTCATTGGCGCAACCGGCGAACTCACCGCATCTTTTCCTGATGAGCTGGTATTCCTTGAACGAATGCACGGTCTGGTTCAGCTCGGTGCTCTGCAACAGACGGTGAACCTCGCCGAGGCATTCACTCTCGGTCATCTGCAACGCCTGGATGAGATGTCCGAAATAGTAGTTGTCCTCGTTGCATGTGAAATCAAGTTCACGCACCACGCTCCGCGCTTTGGCGATATTCTTTCTCAACAGTTCATCGCTGTCGGTCGAGACATAATAACCATTTATAATCGCCTTTACCTTCGCCCTTGCATCCTCGATGTCCTTAGCAAAAATAGTCTCCCTCGCAACACCGGCATTGGCCGCCGCCTTGGCGAGATTGTGAATGATATAGAGCGAGCCGTCGTTATTGCGTGTCGCAGCCACGTCCCAAGCCTTGGCCGGGTCGGCGAAGAATGTCCTGACATCCTTGCTTTCGATAAACGACTGGCGGAGGTTGTTGTAGAACTGCGCCGACAGATGCAGACGTGTCTCGCTCAATTCGCCCGTGGCCTCGTTATAACCTTCATACAGGTTATTGCCCTGCCCCGAGCATCCCGAATACTTGAAATCACGGAGGAGATAGGTGTTCTTGAATGTCGCGCCGGGTGCATCCCAGTTCTTGAACCAGTCAACGACATCGGCCTTGAAACTCTGGGTGTAGAGGACGGTCATGAATCGTCCGTTCCAACGTTCATTCAACGCCGAGACCGTGTTATGCTCGGCATACTCACTCGACACCATGTCGATATTGAACTTGGTCGCGATGACAAACAACGGCGAAATGTTGCCGTAGCTGCTGATTGTACGACGACGTTCCTCAACTGTTGTCCCCACATAGTTGTCGACCCAGTCCCCTATCATGGAATACATGTTGGAGACCGACGGCTGTTCATTGTCCTGACAGAAGAACAGTATATTTATTATACGCGAATCGTTATAATGGTTGAACAGGAAAGCCACCTTGCCACGAAGGAACAGCTGCACCCAGTTGGAAGCACCCTCATCCTCATCGGTCTTGTCAAGGAACATCTCCTTGAGACTTAGGCGGCTTCTCGCCCCGGGAAAGTCGAGGAGGTCGGTGTTGCGCAACAAGTCCTGCGTCGAGATATTCTCGAGCTTGGCCTTGGTCTCGGCAGGAAGCTCTCCGGGCATCCCGACCTTTTCAGCGTCAAAGGCATAGAACGGTTTATCCTCAAGGAACTTCTCCTCAATCTTGTAAATCGCCTCGGCACAAATCGCGCTCAATTCAGGCTTGGGAAATCCGGCTACCTTGATATACTCACCCGCCGGATTCCTGACATAGACATCGGTCTTTAGGTCAAGCGATGCGTCATCGAGTCCGTTCAGACATTTCACACTCATGATGGTGTTCACGTTGAATCCATGATGTTTTACCGCCTCCAACGGCACATACACCTCCTTGGCAAACGACAACCGGGACAGAGCTTTGACCAATTTCCCGAACTTATCGGACAGCACACCGTTCTCTGACCACAGGTATTTCAGCACATCGGCAAGTTCAGTCGAAGGCACTCGCTCTATAATAAGTGCAAGTGTCTCGAAATAGTTGGATTTCAACAAGTTCTGAACGCCCTTGACATAATGGGATATATAATGTTTGATGTCGAGGATGTCATCGGCCGACACAACAGGCGAAGGCTGCAACGGCAACACAGAATAACGGTTATAGAGAGTCGTTGATATATCCTTTAACTCCGATTCGCTATAAGTCTTACCGTCACTGATATCGTTGTAATACCCGTCACAAAGGATTGTCGCAAGATTGGCGACCGACAGCAGTTTTATTAAAACGGGATATTGCAGTGTGTACCGTTCCTCCTTTCCGATGAATGACGTGAAACGGGTTACGACACCAGTGGCCTCTCGCTTGTTCCCTATCGGGTTGATACTTTGTACAAAATCGATTTCATCGCCGTTATTGTCAAGTACCTTGAACGGCGATATGGAGTTCTGCAACAAGTTGCCCATAAGGTAGGACTTGCCTTTCTGACTCTCACCGAACGCGGCGATTGCCGGATTCTCGTCAAGCGCGTTACCGATGCGGCGCAGACGGCGGCGTTGCTCGACAAGCTGCAGGAACTTCTGATTAAAATGCTCGGGGCGGTTCTCCCTCACCCACTCGATTGAGTCATTTACATTCTTAATCTGTTTTTCAACTGACTCTTTCATATATAATAATGTGTACGGTCTATGGTTAAATTATCGAAAGTTCAAACTCGCCCTTGTCGAGCCAGTGCTTGCCATCGTTGACAAGTGTCTGCATGACAAACTCTATTTCGCCTTCAGGAACCGGGTTCCCTTGAGAATCAACCGCATCGTCTATTGTCAGTTCCTCGCGGTCCTCATAGAAGTTTCGGGTAATCATGAGCCTAACCGGCATCTGATTGGAATTGTTATAGATGGCATACATCGGCCGAGCCTGATACTGGGGCGAGTCAAACTGCCGGCATCCGATGAACGTCGGGTAAACCACAACATTGATTGACGCAAAATTACTTTCGGGCGACATAAACGATTCCTTGACCTGCTGACGGCGAGGGTTATACAACCCCATATAGGACGCTGTTGACTTCATCTTATCAATCATCCTGCCAAAATCTATGCTAAGGCCGTTAAAACCATATTCCGATGCAAGGTAGGCGACCATCGCGCCAACGGCCACGACAGCCTTCTGGTCGTAGAAGTAACCCTGACCGTCGGCAAACGGGAACCACTGCCCCACCCGATATTCGTTAAGACGTACAAGGCGATTAGGCGATACAGGAATGTACTTGACAAACAGCTCGGTAATTGCATCAAGCGAGGTCGGTCGTCCCGCAAGAATCAGGACATCGCAATGGTAGGCATAGAACAGAATTGACATCTGCTTCAGCAACGGTTCCATGGTTGACTTGACAATCTCCGCCACCTCATCAGGGTCAAAACGCCATGTCAGTTCCTCGAACCTGAAGCCGAAATGCACCTCAAAATAATCGAGCAGATATGCGGCCGGAAGATTGTCTCCGAAAATTTCGTCAAACCGATACATCCTCGGCGCACGTTTCAACCTTAGCAACTCCAGGAAGAACTGTGACAGAGGGTGCGAAACCTGCGTATTGAAATCGACACGGCAACGACGGTCCTTATAACCCATCATCGAACTGTCCTCACCGAAGAAATCATGAATCAGCACCGAGGCGAACGCCCTGATTTTGCCACGACGCGTCTCATCATCAAACGTGCAACATATATCATTCACCTTATCGGCATACACCTTACACCCGGCGAGACACGGGAGTTTCATCAAATCGTCGTTTGACATGCGCAACAGGCGGTTGGTCAATGCACTCGATATATTACCCATTGTCTCCGATTCATTGTCACGACCCTCGATGACGAGATTCTGAATGATATTGCGCAAGATGTCATCGCCCGCAAGGTAGAAGCTATCCCAGAACAATGGTGTGGGGGTTATACGGCTATTGGCCGTTCCCTCGCTTTCGTAGGCGCATATCATGATGTCGGTCGTGCCCGCACCGATGTCGATAGTACCGATTGTCAATGATTTCTTTGCCTCGCCGTCATCGTTGAGTTCGGGACGTTCATGCCCCTTCATCTCAAAGAATCGGTTGATTTCACCGTTGTAACGCTGTGCGATTTCGGCGTAAAGATAAACAAGCTGCGAACATGACGCCTCATCATAACTCCATGTCGGTTGCACCGCGCCGTATTTGTCAGTGACCTTCAGCTGTTCCACCGACGGTATAATGTTAGCCGCACCGAGACCGGTAGCTTTCTGAAGCACTGAATAGGCATCGACCGCGCTCTGACGCAGCTTGATTTGCTCACGCCGGGGCATCGCCGTGGGACATGTCAGGATTATGTTTCGCAGAACACGGCGACGGTCAATGTTGCCGTGCTTGTTGCGGAACTTTATCGAATTGATTTGAAAATAAGCCTGTTGGAATACCTCGATAAGCACGAATGTCATCAACGACGAACGGCTGTAATGAGCCTCTGCGTCTATGTCAACAAATCCATCGGAGTCATCCCCGACATATCTGCCGCTTTCGTCAAAAAGGTCGCTGAGACCGCTGATATAGATGTTTTTGGAAAATTTGATGTGGAACGGGTCATCCTGTGTAATCAGGAACTCCCATTTGCCGTCGTAAGGCTTTTCATCCCATAGATAACGCTTGGGACTGGAATAGTTTGTCGTCCGAGCCGACAATCCCTCCTCATCAAGGGAGCGGTAAACCAATCTCTTGGCCTCGTCACCCACACGCACGAAACTACGATAGTTGAACATCTCCTCGTCAAGGGCGATATCGTTGCCGAAATCGGCCTTGCGGAACGCAAATCTCATGTCAAACGGCTTCTCGTAGGTGATATGCGGCCTTGACATGTCACGCAATGACAGCATCATGGCGCGGGTGAAATCGCCGTCCTCAAACAACACGCCGCATGTCCTTGAATTGCCCATGTCGAGTACCAAATCGACCGGTATGTCATCACCTTGCCCCTTGTGAAGCGTGACCTCAGGGGTCGCACCCATAACACGAAGGAAATTGACGAGATAGGTATAGAACGCAATGTAGGTGCGGTCGGCATTCTTGTCCTTGAGGTCAAGGAGACTGGACACATAGTCACTGAACGCACAGAAACTGTTAGGGTCCGATGACATGAACGCCAACATCAGGTCGGCGACATCACACATCTTGAACAGCTTATTACCATATTCCCCTTCGTAGAAACAAGGACGCAAATCCGACAGGAAATCTTCGGTAGATGCCGTGTCAAACGCCCAGGTCAACCGATAACGTCTATATCCTTTCTTCGCTCCAGGCCCTATTTCCTCTATCTTCACTCGACACCAACCGAGCGGAGAACCCGACACCCGCGCACCTTCCTCATATTCCATTACCGGCATTGGAAGCCATTTGCCGAGCAAGAGCGAGAAAGCCGACACCGTCGGCTGCGTCTTACTTGGGTCAGGGACACGGTATCCTTCAAGCGAGTTGACCGTGACCACCCCGCTATCATTGGGCATATAATTGGTGAACAGATTGGCCGACACATCCTTACTCTTTACCTGGACTCCAGAAAAATCGAGCTTGGGTAACCCATCAACATTAAGTTCAAGCGCCTGGGTGTCCTTCAACTCCGCAAGCGGAATCAGGGCATTCGTCACCGGGTCTTGCACGAGGAGGTCAAAAGTACGTACACCGGTAATAAAATCGGCGACATCACAGAATGAATATTTCAGAATCTTACCATTTTCCGACACTAACGGCTCAGCGGGATTAAACTCCACTTCCTGTGTCAAAAACTGGATACCGGTATCAGCGATTAAATGTTCCATTAGAAAGATTGGCTTGTGTTATATTTACGGGCAAACGGTGAATCTTGGTTACAAATCCACCGTTCGCGACATTCTATTGATTGCAAATTTACATATTTTTTGCATATCTTATCTATTTTTCAAAACAATTTATCGATAAAAAAGTAGACAAGCGAGGCCGGGATGACGAGAAGCAGCGAATCGATACGGTCCAAAATACCGCCATGTCCCGGAAGAATGTTGCCCGAATCCTTGACACCGAGTGAACGCTTGAACATTGACTCTATCAAGTCGCCCCAAGTGGCGAATATACCGACAACCGCCCCAAGTCCAAGGAACGTGCCGATGGAGATTTCAGAGAAATATTCTCCGAAAAGATATTTGAACACAAATGCCGATGCAACCGCAAACACGACACCGCCGACAAACCCCTCCCATGATTTCTTGGGTGACATACGCTCCCACAGTTTATGCCGTCCAAGTGTCGAACCGACAATGAACGCACCTGTATCATTGAGCCATATCATGATGAAAATCGTCAGCAAAATCGCATTTCCTGCCGGCATTGTATAAATAAAAGCCATCAACGAAATCGGTAACGCAATATACACCTGTCCAAGGAACGAACGTCCAAGGTCAGCAAGCGGAGTCGCCGAACGGACATAAAGCTGAGCCACAAGACGCACGATAACATACAGGAGATAGCACACGAGCATCAGCTCGGTAAGCGGGAAAGAGTTGAACGCATAATCGGTCGCAATCATGTTCACACCAAGCACCATCCACATCGCCCCGAGAAAATCAATCGTCAACAAATGCCTGTTCACATCACCCGATGATGCGAGCCGGGTGTATTCAATTATCGCCACCGCGGCAAACAACAGGCTCAACGCAAGAAATGTCCACTGATTGATAAGTATGCCGGCCACAATCACGGCCACATAGAGGATTCCGGTCAAAGACCGGGTCAACAGATTTTTCATTTATATATTTTTATTGAATTTGATAGTGCAACGGGACGCAACGCATCAGGTAGTCCTTAGCGGTATCCCATGGGACATAATTTTTTTCACTGTTGGGAATGAGTGGCAACGGGGTTTCGTTAAGGTCAACACGCACGTAATAATGTCCGCGTTTAGACTTGAACAATATCATCTGCAGATTGGCTGCCATTGGCACCACGTAGAAATCTTTCCAGTGTAATGCCACAGTGTCAAAATAGTTCGTCATGTAGTAACACCCCTTCAGATGCATGAGCGACAACAACGGCATCAAGGTCTCGGCATGGCCGAAACGAAGCCTCACCGCCGGTTGCGATTGTCCACCGACAGCCTTGTCGGTGGTGTTTACCAAGTCAAGCAATAACGGAGAGGCAATATCGGCGGGGACAGTCGAGACCGTTGTCGCCGTGCGCTGAATATATTGCCTCATGTTGAAACATGACCACAGTTGGTTATACTCCATGGGGGTAAAAAAACGATAAGGATTGCATGACATTGACATCGCGCTCATACCCGCGACCACGTAATACTCGACCAGCGCCATCTCCTGTGCATTTATCCCCGACATCGGGAATTCCTTTCCCAATATCTTGGCCAAGGGAGAGACGGGAACGGTTGCTGCAACATATTTATCGTAAGGTTCTTTGGAAGCATCGCTTTCACGAAACTCCTTGTAATCCTCCTCTATATCAAACGGTCTCATCAGCAACGAATTCTGACGACCCGAATTGGTATATATTTCAAGGCGGTTGTTAATTCGTGCCAGCTGATGCGTGAAACTGTACATGCTCATGATGCAACGTGGAGCGTAGGACGACAATGCATCCACCCTGGCATTCTTGAACACTTCGGGGAAGTTGTCCATCATACGGGATGCGATGCCTCGCTGCTCGGCCATGCCGAGAGAATCCAACGCCCCCCATTGTCCCTTGGCCCGACGTTCCACCTCCTTGGCAAGGGACATCAGTTCACGCCCTAACGGAGTGATTGTACCGAGCGAGTCGGCCTGACGCAACAGAGACAACAACGCCAATGTGTTCTTGGGCGAAGCCGGATAACGTGCCCCGTGACGACCCACATGATTGATGAACACCGGTGTCAGAGAGTCAGGATAACTGATATGTTTCGGTGTCGGGTATGGCATAAGCGAGCCCTGGCACTCCTGCGCCGTGTAATGCGTCGCCATGGGGTCGGCCGCCGACATCGACATGACTGCCATGCCACAAAGCGACAGGGCAAACAGGCGCATTGATTTCAATGTCTTCATTTTTTTCATTACATTTACGGTTTTAAACTATAAACCATAAACCATCCCCAAAGTTATCAAAAAATGCCCGATTTACAAATTATCGCCGATTTAATAACATCCAACCGCCTCTCCGAGGCAATGTCGAGACTAAATTCACTGCTTCGTGAACACCCTGAAAATGACGAGGCATTGTTCATGCGCGGTAAAATATCATGGCGCATGGGTGACCGTATCGCCGCAATGAACGACTACGCGGCCGCGGCCGCCGTCAATCCTGACAGTCCGGCCACGGCCGCGTTGCAGAATGCCCGGGACGTGAACGATTTCTTCAATCCCGATATTTTCAATCCTTGACAAGGACAAAGCCCCCTGCCGGCAAGATTGTGACAGGGACTGCATCAGCTTTCTTTATTTTCAAGGTCTCGGACTTCAACTGACATCCCTCTTTATCGGCATACAATGTCATCACATCATTTTTATCGATAATCGATGACAAGTCAAGTTTAAGTTTCAACGGTTCTTTGCCGGCATTGACTCCCGCGACATACCAGCTGTCTCCGTGGCGGCGTGCGATAACCGCATAACGTCCGGGGTAACCGTCGATGAAGCGCACATCATCCCATGTTGTCGGGACTTTCTTCATGAATTCGATTGCATCGGCGGGGGCATCAGTGAGGTTGTTGGGCGCAAGGGCGAAATTTTGCACCGGATTCTGGAACAGAATGGCGGTCGCAAGTTCAAAGGCATCTCCCGTACGGCGATAGTTACCCCCGTCATTCCCACGGTTGAGACGCTTGTTCAATACAGTGCCACCGTATTCCATACAACCGACCGTATTACGTATAAACGGATGCAATGTGGCATTAAAAGGCGCGGCGTCACAGAAATCCTGGGAGAACACCAGGTTTTCAGATGCCAATACAGCCTCACTACCCACATAATTGGGATAAAGTCTCTCCCAGCCTCGAGGCAATGTACAACCATGGAAAATCACATCAATACCATAGTCGGCCGCATCGCTCAATATATCCTCATAAAGGCGCATGGTCTCCTGTTTATCACCGCCGAAGAAATCTACCTTGACCTTGCTGATTCCAAGTCCTTTGAGCCATTTGAATTCCTTTTTACGCTCGACAGGGCGGTCCATCAGGTTTGTAGGGCTCTGTGTTATATCGTTCCAATAGCCGCTTGACGAATACCATATTATCAAGTTCACACCCTTTGATTTAGCATAGTCGGCCAGTTTCTTTATCCCGTCACGGCCTATGTTCCTGTCCCACCAGTTGTCAATCAGCACATTCTCATATCCCATTGCCTCGGCCAAGTCGATAAACTTCTTCTGGTCGTTGAAATTTATTGAACCGTCCTGCCACAGAAGCCAACTCCATGTCCCACGCCCCGGACGCGCCGGTGACTCTGTCTCATACCGTGGTTCAACAACAGCCCATGGGACAACAGTCTCGACAATAGGCGCAAGACCGGCCCCTACCGTTATCGTGCGCCACGGGGTCTTGCCCGGGAGTGCAATCGCAGGGGAGGCATTACCATTGCCGTTGTTTTCCTCCGGCATCGGATAGGCGACCGTATACTCTCCGTTTTCATTGTCACTAAGGCGCGAGCCACAGAAACGTCCGTCAACCCCAGTCTCCGAGACCAACGCCCAACCGTCATCACCGATACGGAACAATGCCGGGAAAGTGAAACCGTGCCCATATTGCGACCGTGTCGAAACAGGCGCGTCAACTATATAATTCTCCTCATAACTCGGCTTGGTGCGCTTCCACCCTATCATGGCATCGCTTTGCGGGGTCACAAAAGCTGTCGTTTTGGCGGGAAAATGAAATCCTGTTAGTTCTTCAGAAATAACCATCGAGGCTGTGTCGCCCTGTTTCGGGACAATATACCGGAATGCAATGTCATTGTCAGACACACTCCACTCGATTGCCATTTTTTTACCGTCATGGGTAACATAATTCTCCGTCAACCTATTGGCGTTATAACGGAATCGGCTCTTTTTGATACGGTCCTGGGTGATTTCTCGGTTGACTGTATCACGCGAATGTTTGTCGCGCAATGACATCCCTGATGAAAAATCGCCCAAGTTGCTTTTGAATCCTAATGGAGACTTCTCCAACATTGTTTTGCCATCATAGATGACACTATAGATAGGCCGTCCCGCGCCATCGACATCAGTTGAGACAACGAGTTTACCGTCAGGCGAATTCACGGTGCGAGCCGAAACATAGAACGGCATCACACCGACGATAGAAAGAAACGTCACTAAGTTTTTCATGCGATAATGAATATGGGTATTTATGAATTTAAATTATTAAGTGTCAAAAATACACAAAATAATTTTCTCACCCAAGACCTATCCAAAGTTTCAGGGGCTCAATCATTATTTTAACATACCGTTACATTTACACCATCGTCAGTTAATTACTCTAATTAGTTGCAGATTAATTGTTTGTCAACCATTTATTTCTTACCTTTGCAAAACAATGGAACACCTTCTAAAAAAATACCTATACATTCTCACCGTTACATTCCTGACGGCTTGTAGCGGAGGCAAGGGGAATCAAGAACGCACGATAGCCGACAGCACAGCTGTCATCGATGACTCCACCCATACCATCGAAAACACGCGTCTACCCGATACCGCCTACACATCGGTGGCAGCGGTCAAATTCATTGCCGAAATTATCGACACTGCATCAACAGGAGTTATCTCCCCACTTGAAGACATGTACACCGACACTCCCGGGGCGTTCACCTTCCGTAAAAACGCCCACCGTGACGGTGATTTCAACGGGCGGGTATCCGGGACTCCTGAAAAAATAACCGTAGATTGGGAATTTAAGACCGACATCGACACCCGCGAGACAAAATTCGGCACATGGGGAGGAGGCTCGGGATGGACAGGCCAGCCGCTGTATGTCAACTGGCCCGACAGCTGTATCTCCCGATTTAAAGGGAACGGGGCATTGACACCCGATTTCGACAGACAGGAAATCATTGTCGGCTCACTCGCCTCCCGCATATACTTCATAAACTTCAAGACTGGAAAAGCGTCACGCAAACCAATCCATACCGACAATCCCATCAAAGGGACAGTATCACTTGACCCCACACTGAACGGCAACCTGTACGCCGGGCAGGGAGTGCCCGCAGTCCGCCCATTCGGGGCGATGGTGATTGACCTATACAACCATCAACGTTCCCACTTTTTCGGCGAGGACACCAAAGCGGGCCGCCATTGGGACGCATACGATTCATCTCCGTTACGCGTGGGACAATTCCTTATACGTCCCGGTGAAAACGGCACACTGTACAAGTTCACCATCCTACCGGGTTCTCTGAAATTACACTCCACACTTCGATATACCGTCAACGGCCTGACACCGGGGATGGAGGCATCCATCAGTGTCTACCGTAATTACGGTTTCACCGCCGACAATCACGGAAATGTCCTGTGTGTCAATCTCGACACAATGAAACCCGTATGGCATTACTCGCTTGGAGATGACACCGATGCCACACCTGTTATACAAGTCGAGAATGGAAAACCCTACATATATACAGGATGCGAGATTGACCGACAGAATGTCGGGGCGGCCACATTCGTTAAACTCGACGGGCTCGATGGCTCACTCGTATGGGAAGCGAAAATACCCGGCAAACGGTTTGACATCGGCAACAAACATTTTGACGGTGGCTTCTATGCCTCCGCCCTTCCGGGAAACGGCAATTGCAAAGACCTGATATTTTCCAACTGCGTGACCAACGAAGGAAACCAAGGCGGCGATTTCATCGCGTTGAACCGACACAACGGCTCAATAGTCTACCGAATCAAACTGAAACATTACGCATGGTCCTCGCCTGTCGGTTTTCTTAATGAAAACGATGAAATGTACATCTTCACAGGCGACACATTCGGCAATGTATATCTAATCAATGGAATCGAAGGGAAAATAATCCACACCACCCATGTAGGCAACAATTTTGAATCCTCTCCTGTCGCGGTGGGCAATTCGGTTGTAGTCGGCTCCCGTGGCAATTCGATATACAAAATGTCAATACAATGATGAAAAAACTTATAACGCTTTTTACCTGCCTGTTATTAACGATTGGCGTATCGGCACAACACCTTACCCCACAACGCGGGACAGTCAAGGATGCCTACAATTTTTGGCTCTACACCCCTGATGCCAACATTGACTCGGAGGACGAACCCAAACCTGTAATCATTTTCCTGCACGGCGCGAGCCTATGCGGCAACAACCTTGACAAGGTGCGCCGCTACGGCACCATCGATGCCATCGAGAAAGGGCGCAAACTGGACGCATACGTCATCGCCCCGCAGAATCCCGGGGGTGCATGGAATCCCCACAAGGTCATGAATATTGTCGACTGGCTCGGTGACAACCATAACATCGACTACGACCGCATCTATGTCCTCGGGATGAGCCTCGGCGGATACGGTACAATAGACCTTGCGGCAACATACCCCGACCGCATCGCGGCTGCCATGGCTATGTGTGGTGGCGGTTCGGTCAAGGACTTATCAGGACTTAACGATGTCCCATTGTGGATTATACACGGTACTGCCGACCGAGCCGTGAGTATCGGCCAGAGCGACAAAGTCGTGTCACAGATGAAAGCGCACGACAGTTCCACCCCGCGACTCATCTACAACCGCATACCCGGCATGAACCATTCGCAACCAGCGCGTCTGTTCTATCTTTCTGAAAGCTACGACTGGCTGTTCAGCCACAGTCTCAAAGACAAGAAACGCAGCGTAAGCAAAGGTTTCGACCTGACAGGCGGCATCATGCGGTCGGCCTACAAGGATTTAAAATCATCAGGCAAAAAACGCTCGACGGTAAGTCGTGCGACAAAAAAGAAAAAATCCACCTCACGAAAATCGCGCAAATCACGCCGTTCATGACCGAAATTCGCCGATTGGTGAAAATTTCGTAACTTTGCAGCCGTATTTTTCAAAGGACACAGACTTATGGCCTCACTTACCGACGAAATAAAGCGCAGACGCACATTCGCAATCATATCGCACCCTGACGCGGGAAAGACAACATTGACCGAGAAACTGCTCCTTTTCGGTGGCGCAATACACATCGCCGGGGCGGTGAAATCCAACAAAATCAAGAAGACCGCGACAAGTGACTGGATGGAAATCGAGAAGCAACGCGGCATCTCGGTCGCCACATCGGTAATGGGGTTCAACTATGGCGACTATAAAATCAACATCCTCGACACCCCGGGTCACCAGGATTTTGCCGAGGACACCTACAGAACCCTCACCGCTGTCGATTCCGTAATTATAGTGGTGGACGTTGCCAAAGGTGTCGAGCAACAGACACGTAAACTGATGGAAGTGTGCCGCATGCGCAACACCCCCGTCATCATCTTCGTCAACAAACTTGACCGCGAGGGTCGCGACCCGTTTGAAATCATGGACGAACTTGAATCGGAATTGAAAATCAGCGTCCGCCCACTATCATGGCCCATCAACATCGGCGCGAAATTCAAGGGTGTGTATAATATCTACGAGCACTCACTCGACCTTTTTACCCCCGACAAACAGAAAGTGTCGGAGCGTGTCGAAATCGACAACATCGACGACCCGCG
Source organism: uncultured Muribaculaceae bacterium (assembly GCA_947628305.1). Classification (GTDB taxonomy): domain Bacteria; phylum Bacteroidota; class Bacteroidia; order Bacteroidales; family Muribaculaceae; genus HGM05190. Next base: position 57,982 of record CANQZG010000023.1, read on the forward strand.
CATCGACGAAGCCGTGGGCGAAACCGATGCCTCCAAGTTGCGCGAAGACCTTGAATTAATCGAGGGTGTATATCCCGACTTCGATGTCAATGAATACCTCAAGGGCAAACTCGCCCCGGTGTTCTTCGGCTCGGCCCTGAACACATTCGGCGTTAAAGAACTGCTCGACTGTTTTGTCAAAATTGCCCCCGCTCCCCGCCCGGTGGAAACTGAAGAACGCAAAGTCAAGCCTGAAGAAGAATCATTTTCGGGATTCGTGTTTAAAATCCATGCCAACATGGACCCCAACCACCGCAGCTGTATTGCGTTCGTGAAAATCTGTTCGGGTAAATTCGAGCGAAACGCCAACTACAAACACGTGCGTTCAGGCAAAATGATGAAATTCGCCGCACCTACGGCGTTCATGGCGCAAAAGAAAAACATCGTTGACGAGGCTTTCCCCGGTGACATCGTCGGCATCCCCGATACCGGCAACTTCAAAATCGGTGACACGCTCACATCAGGCGAACAGTTGCACTTCAAAGGATTGCCCAGCTTCTCCCCCGAAATGTTCAAGTACATCGAGAACACCGACCCCATGAAGTCCAAACAGCTTGAAAAAGGCATACAACAACTCATGGACGAAGGTGTCGCCCAGCTGTTTGTCAACCAGTTCAACGGGCGCAAACTCATCGGAACTGTCGGCCAGCTACAGTTTGAGGTTATACAATACCGTCTGCTGCATGAATACGGGGCACAATGCCGTTGGGAACCTCTGTCACTTTACAAAGCCTGCTGGATAGAGAGCGACGATGCCGATGCCCTCGCCGCCTTCAAGAAACGCAAGCACCAATTCATGGCCATTGACCGCGAAGGCCGCGATGTCTTCCTCGCCGACTCCAACTACGTCCTCCAAATGGCCCAAAGCGACTTCCCCGCCATCCGCTTCCATTTCTCCAGCGAGTTTTAAACAGAAAACTCTGTTGCAGAACATGGTAGTGGTGTCGCCATGGCGACACCGTCGGTCGGGGAATAGGGTCTCTTTCAATATGTTGCGGTTCTGCCATGGCAGAACCCTACCTGATTTCAACCTATTTTAGGTCTTTGCAACATCTTCAAAGCGACATTATAATGTCTAAATATTTTCCCTATACCGACTCGCCTTTTCCCGCTCCTTCTGACGTTTTTTCTCAGCTCTGATAGCATCTTGTTCTTTTCTTATGCTATCATTTCTAAAATCTTCCCTACGTTTTTCCTGATATATCGATAAATCTTTGTATTTTATCGTAGTATATCCCGGACTACTTGTCAGAGACGTGCTCCCCGAATATTCATAATATAATCCTGTATTAGAACTACCATAGCCTTTGTCTCCCGAAGGGTCGTATGCACGTCGGGACACGTATGACAATCTTATTTCAACGTTCTTCCATTCCCAATAGTTATGTTTTGTCCAGCCATATTTATTCTCAAATACCGGCTCTAATTCATAATAGGCGTGAGAATTATCAATTTTAACTTCAACTTCATAGAGTTTACCATTATAAAATTTAGGTGAAACCCACGAGATTCGATAAGATAGAACACGTCCTTTGTCAGTCGGAAATACAAGTTCATTATTATAATCACGCTTAAAATTTTGCATTACCCTATCATATCCAGCCTTATTTATACCAAAATGCAATCCGGCGAATATATTCCCCTCATAAATAGAATCCTTTCGGGCATCAACTATCAGTTGTAACGTATCAACAGTCTCTACATCAACATTATTGATATTTGCAATAACAGCATCCATCCCGGTTTTCTTAGAGTATTTATCCCCAGACTCAAAACCCAATACAAGCAACACAACCCCTATAACTAACACAATAGTTATACCTATTCGCTTCCACACTTTCAGTGGTATCTTTTTTATTTCATCTACATTCTCTGATACACCCCATAAAATAAGCACAATCGGTATTATCCACCATATCGCCTTAAACAATTCCCATATTAATCCAAGCAGAAAAAATATCGCCCACCAAAAACAAAATGTCATAACCTATTTATATATTTTAGATTACTCATTTCTTCCTCCCATGATTATATATGTCGCCAAATTCAGCTTCAATAAAGAACACATAGAATATTTTACCGACTTGCAACCCTACAAAAGGATGTTTGCAATTATCCGCACGCAAAACATGAAGTTTCTTCACATCCCTTGTAACTATATCTGACAATGGCTCAACACTGGGTTTTAATTGTTCTATTGGTATTGATTCCATTCCATAAAGATGCCTATGTATAATCGCGAAAACGAAATGTGCACGATTTGAAAACGAAACGAGCAAAACTTCTCTTTTTTCGCCTCCTTTTTTCTCTTGCTCGTTAGACCGCTTAAACATCAATTAAACGCTGATTAAAAGTCATTGAAACAGACTTAAAATCAGCGTTATTTTTATGCTGTTTTATTTGGTGTAGTCAGCGGATTTTTTTGTAATTTTACAATAATTAAATTGGCTTTGTCTGTACGCGTTTCAGCGACCTTATTCAGACGTTCAGGTCAAATTTCACCGCATCATTTCCGGCCAGAAGTTCGTGCGTTTTCCCGATGTTGTTCTCGTATATGTGAACGTTTCCCAGGTTAAGCGTTATTGACTTCAACGGCAATTCAATCTGTCGGCTTATCAGATACAAGTGGTAAATGTCGGCCGGCAAACCTAAGTTGGCGTCACTGCTTCGCTGATAAGCCGAGATGACAAGTTGTCCCTCATCAATCTGGAACTGTATCGTAAGTAACCGATAAGGGTGGTGTTTTGTGATACAGATAAGGGTGCTAACTTTGCGGGGAACAATAACAAATGA
>CANQZG010000024.1 GCA_947628305.1 uncultured Muribaculaceae bacterium
CACGAGAATCTATCCTACTTTTTGTCCATTAGAGAGATTTATTGCAAAATTCATCCTACAAAATGTCCACCCTGCCTGATTTTATGATATGATGGTTTCAGTGGTGTGATAAAGACAAAGGGTTAAGCGATAATCGCTTAACCCTTTGTCTTGTGTTGTCTTACCTGGATTCGAACCAAGACAGGCAGAACCAAAAACTGCAGTGCTACCATTACACCATAAGACAATCCTTCGTGCCCAAACCTCGGTGATGAGGCCTAAAGCGTTGCAAAGTTAAGATGTTTTTCCAATATATGCAAAGAAAATTGAATTTATCGTGTCTTGGAGTGATATTTGTCATTGCCGAGGACTGTTTGTTCGGCTATCGCTCGGAGTTTTGAAGCGACATCGGGGGCGCATCCGCAGTCGGGTACGTTGGCGTCGAACGGTTGTCCGAAGATGACAAGGTAGTTGACACACGCCTTGAGATAAGTGCCGTTTATGGCCGGATGGCTGCCGTCGGGGGCATATAGCCCGGGGATTCCTTGTGCACGCGCCTTGTCAAATGCGACGGCGATTGGTGAAACGCGGTCGATGTTGGTGTCGGCTTCGGCGATGAGCCTCGCTCCTGACTGGAGGTGACCTGAAAATATGGAGTCAGAATGAAACCCGGCCCAGTCATCGGCGGGATAGGCCCAGGTGTTCTCAAGGATTATTGTCGCGTGAGGGGAATTCTCACGGAACGCAGCACTTAATGCCCGGGTCTCGGTGAGGATTGTGTCGTTGTGGCTGACATCATATCGGGAGTGTTGCCGGGACTGGTCCTGGAGGATGACATAGTCATATCCGTGACCGTCGGTTACATGTCGTGATTGCTCGAGAACCAGGTGGTTGCGAAGGTATTGGCCTCCTTTGGTGTTGACATTCAGGTCAAGGCGGTGGCCTTGGGAGCGTGCGATTGCCTTGAGCATGAACGGCGAACCGTTATAATAGGTGAATGAGTTGCCGAGAATCCCTGCCTTGTGACTGTACCGTGCGTGTGACCCCGGCCATGCGGTGAGGGACGCGAGGGTGTATTCATGCGCGGGCATGATTGTCTTGCCGACGCTGTCGGGCGATATCCGCCGGTCAAGGTTGTCGCGGTTGGATGAGACACGACATCTCACCTTCAGCGGGCCGTCGGTAATCGGGTGTTTCAGGTTGAACGTCTGGGAGAATGTTGTGTATTGATGGCTCTTGAAATACCGTGTGTCAAAAGAGTAGGGTGTCCCGTCGGGGTCGTTGCGCAGGAATTCCTGTGATGGGGTGACCCATCTGTCCCCGTCAAGAATTTCGCATAGCCAGTAACGTGGCGCGTTGTCATCGGTCGATGTGATGACTATGCTGAAATCGACGTCACATCCTGCAGGAAGCGTCACCGAGGGAATTGTGAACATTAGGCAATCCCCCTTTTTCATACGTTTGACAACGGGGCGTTTCTTAGGCTTTTTTGTTGAAATTTTGCCTTTGATGGCATGCCCGTTCTTCCGTAAGGCCTGCATCGTCGCCTCGGGGTTATCGATGGCGGTTATGATGCCGTCATTGCTCCATCGCGCCGCTGTGACGCTGTCGGAGTGGTTGTAGTTCCATTGGGCGGATATGGGTTGCCCGGCTGCCGCGATTGCAGGGGCTAACGCGACAGCCAACAACCATAGGTTGAGGAGAATATGTTGCATCGGAAAACCTTTTATTTGGCGATGATTAGATAATAGTTCTTCTTGCCGCGTTGGACGAGGATGTATTTGCCGTTGAGCAGCATATCGGCCGACACCATGGCGTAGGGGTCGGTCACCTTTTCCTTGTTGACCGACACGCCGCCTTGCTGGGTCATCTTGCGCATCTCGCCCTTGGACGGGAATACGGGCGCGAGGTCGGTCAACAGGTCGGCGAGTTTGACTCCCTCCTCGATTGCCTGTCGTGACACTTCGTAACGGGGCACTCCCTCCATGATGTCGAGGAGTGTCGCCTCGTCAAGGGCGTGCAACGCGTCCTTGGCCTTGTTGGAGAACAGTATCTGCGATGCTTCGACGGCCTTGTTGTATTCCTCCTCGCTGTGAACCATGGTGGTGATTTCCTTGGCGAGACGTTTTTGCAACGGGCGTTGGCCGGGGTCTTCGGCCTGTAACCTGACGAGTTCCTCTACCTCCTCGCGTGAGAGGAATGTGAAAATCTTGATGTATTTCTCGGCGTCGGCGTCGGAGACGTTGAGCCAAAATTGGTAGAATTTGTAGGGCGATGTGTATCGCGGGTCGAGCCACACGTTGCCGCTCTCGGTCTTGCCGAACTTGCCGCCGTCGGCCTTGGTGATGAGGGGACATGTGAGGGCGAATGCCTCCCCGCCGGTGGTGCGGCGTATCAGTTCTGTCCCGGTGGTGATGTTGCCCCACTGGTCGGAACCGCCGAGTTGCAGACGGCAGTTTTTCTCGCGGTAGAGGTTGAGGAAGTCATATCCCTGGACGAGTTGATAGGAGAACTCGGTGAATGACATGCCCTGCTGAGACTCGCCGCTGAGACGTTTCTTCACCGAATCCTTTGCCATCATGTAGTTGACGGTGATGTGCTTGCCCACGTCGCGGATGAAGTCGAGGAATGAGAAATCCTTCATCCAGTCGTAGTTGTTGACCATCTCGGCGGCGTTGGGGGCATCGCTCTCGAAGTCGAGGAACTTGGCAAGCTGGGTCTTGATTGCCTCTTGGTTGTGGCGGAGGGTCTTTTCGTCAAGGAGTTTGCGCTCCTGGCTTTTCATCGACGGGTCGCCAATCATGCCTGTCGCGCCTCCCACCAGGGCTATAGGTTTGTGACCCGCGCGTTGGAAGTGGCGCAGAATCATGACGCCCACGAGGTGGCCTATGTGCAGACTGTCGGCTGTCGGGTCTATGCCGAGGTAGGCCGTTGTCATCTCTTTATCGAGTTGTTCTTCAGTGCCGGGCATCATCTGGTGAATCATGCCACGCCACGTGAGTTCTTCAATGAAGTTCATATCAAGTGAGTTATGTTATTTTGTTGCAAAGGTAGTGAAAAATCTGTTACGCTTCGATTCTTCGTGTGGATATTCCCGCCAGGAGTGTGATTACAAGGCCGAGCAATGCGGCGATTGCCAGAGCGATGCGCAGGTTGGAGGCGTCGGATATTGCCCCGATGAGCGGCGGCCCGAGAAGGAAGCCAAAGAAGCTGATTGACGAGACGACGGTGATTGCGATGCTCGCCGACATTGTCTTGAGCCGCCCGGCAAGGCTGTAACAGATAGGGACAATGGCCGAGATGCCGAGTCCCACAAGCATGAATCCGACGGTTGACGGCACGAGGGAGGGCATGGCGGTGGCGAGCCATAGGCCGGCGGTGATTGACAGACCGCAGAATCGCAGGACGGCACGCGGGCTGTAACGTGTTGTGAAACGGTCGGCGGTGAAACGTCCGAGCGTCATCGCCCCGATGCCGAAGACATAACCGAGCCTGACAAGGTTCTCGTCGGGGCGCACCACCGATGCAAAATACACGCTGCTCCAGTCAAAGAGCGTCCCCTCGCAGAACATTCCGCAGAAACATGTGATGCCCAACAGGATGACGGCGATGTCGATATGGTGCAGCGACAGGCCTCCTTTCTTCTCGTTGTAGGCCTGTGGCAGCTGGTCGCGGGTGATGAGCCTCCTTGACGCTGTCGCTCCGGCGATGATTCCCGCAATGGCGACTGTGGCGTAATGTACCGAGAGTGACAGCCCTGTGCTGACGAACGCCACGCCTACGAGTCCTCCGAACAGGCTGCCGAGGCTCCATGTCCCGTGGAACGTTGACATGATGTTGCGACCGTACAGGTTCTCGAGTGCGCACGCCTGGGTGTTCAGCGAGATGTTGTACATGTTGGCCGCCACGCCAAAGAAGAACAGTGTCGCGAAAAGCGTGTAGAAATTGGTCGCCAGTGAAATCATGACAAGGACGATGGAGTACATCCCGCATGAAATCGTCAGCGCGGCGCGGCTGCCGTGGCGGTTGACGAGGTAGCCTGAAATCGCCATCATCGCGAGCTGTCCGCAGGGGATGGCGAACAGGATTGTGCCTAACTGCCCGTCCGACAGTGACAGCGCGGCCTGTATGTCGGGGATGCGGCTCGCCCAGCTGGCGAACACCAACCCCATTGTGAAGTAGAACGTGCTTAGCGACAGGCGTGAACGGGTGAGGTTCAGTTCTTTTGACATCGCAGGAGTTATTTCAAAGCGGCGAGGGCGTTGGCGATACGTCGCATTGCCTCGCGAATGTTGTCATCGGATGTCGCGTAGCTTAGCCTGATGTACCCGGGGGCGCAAAACGCTGCGCCGTCCACTGTCGCCACGTGAGCCTCGTTGAGAAGATACATCGCCAGTTCGCCCGAATCGGCGATGACCTTGTCGCCGTGGCGTTTACCGATGTAGGATTCGACTTTGGGGAACAGATAGAACGCCCCGTCGGGACGGTTCACTTCCAGTCCCGGGATTTCCGATGCCAAGGCGACAATCAGGTCGCGGCGGCGACGGAAGGCGGCGCACATCTCGGCGACGCACTCCTGCGGGCCGTCGTAGGCTGCCTCGGCCGCTTTCTGTGCGATTGACGATGCCCCCGATGTATATTGGCTCTGCAGTTTGCTGACCGCCTTGGCGATGTCGGTGGGACCGGCCATGTAGCCGATGCGCCATCCCGTCATAGCGTACGCCTTTGACACACCGTTGATGATGACTGTGCGGTCGGCGATTTCGGGGAACGATGCCAAGGATGTGAACGAGCCGGTGAAATTGATGTGCTCGTATATCTCATCGGAGAGCACCGTCAGGTTGGGGTGGCGTGCGATGACCTCGACAATCGATTTCAGTTCGTCGCGGGTGTAGACGCTCCCTGTCGGGTTGGACGGTGAACACAGCATGATGACGCGTGTCTTGGGGGTGATTGCGGCCTCGATTTGTGCGGCGGTCACCTTGAAATCCTGCTCGATACCTGCATGGACAGTCACGGGCGTTCCCTCGGCCAGTTTCACCATCTCGACATAGCTGACCCATGCCGGGACGGGGATGAGCACTTCGTCGCCGGGGTTGACGAGTGTGAGTATCACGTTGCAGAGAGCCTGTTTCGCACCATTTCCCACGACAATCTGCGCGGGGTCGAACGTCAGGCCGTTCTCGCGTGAGAGCTTGGCTGCGATTGCCTTGCGTAGCGACATATATCCCGGTACGGGGGTGTAGAAACTGAAATTGCGGTCTACGGCTTCTTTGGCGGCCTCCTTGATATGGGACGGGGTGGGGAAGTCGGGTTCTCCCACCGAGAGGTTGATTACATCGATACCGGCGGCTTTCAGCTCGTTACTTTTCTGTGACATGGCGAGCGTCTGCGACGGTGACAGGGCGTTAACGCGGTCTGATATACGTGACATAGTGATTGTGGTATTTGTTCCGGCGACAAAGATACGAATAAGTCGAGTGCAATGCCAAATTTATTTGGGCATTCCCGAGCAAGAGCATCTTCGACGGTAAAAATTCCGATAAGACATCGATAACGGGATAAAGACCTTAATGACTTTATCAAGGAGACTAAACAATCGAGAATGTGTTAAATATTGTTAAATCGGGGGGGGGTAATTTATTAAGTGTTAACCCGTTTGGGTGTATGGATTTAAATTGAGAACTTTGTATTTGCCCTTTGCAGAAGGGTGATATACTTGGATATTAAGACACACGTAGTAATTGTAATTACAAGCTATGAATCGCTATTTAGCAATATTAATTTGGATTGCGTCTCTCGCGGGCGTGGGCGCGCATGCGCAAGATTGGGCAATGAAGTCCAACCTGTTGTATGATGCCACGACCACCTTGAACGCGGGCGTGGAGGTCGGATTGGCCCCCCGTTGGAGCCTGGATGTCTCCGGCAATCTTAACGCGTGGACATTCTCGGAGGGTAAGCGCTGGAAGCATTGGCTTGTCCAGCCCGAAGCCCGTTACTGGCTCTGTGACCGTTTCGCCGGTCACTTTTTCGGCGCGCATCTTCTCGGCGGCCAGTATAATTTCGGGAACCTGAACCTGCCTGATTTCCTTGGCAATAAATTGAGCAATCTGAAGGATTACCGTTACCAGGGTTGGTTTGCTGGTGCGGGTGTGGCATACGGTTACACATGGATTCTTGGGAAACATTGGAGCGTGGAGGCCGAAATCGGTTTCGGATGGGCCTACACCCGATATGACAAATACCGATGCGCCAACTGTGGCAAGAAAGTCGACTCGGGTCGTCACCACAACTATGTCGGCCCGACCAAGGCGGCCCTTAATCTTATATATGTATTCTGATTAACCGAAGCGTAACACATCTGGAACTATGGTATTAAAAAAAATCATATTGGCGACACTTGTTGCCGTCGCTTCAATCACACAGGCGACAGGCGGTGTGTCGGTGGTCAAGGGGAGTATCCCCGTGACCCGTTTTGACGTGGCGCGTAACGGCGAGCGCATGTTGCTCGACCTGACATTTGACGTATCGGGTTTCAAGCCTGGGAAGGACAGCGAGCTGACCGTCATCCCCGTGTTGCAGAACGCTGACAGCACTGAGTCGGTGACCTTCGCCCCGGTGGTGATTGCCGGGCACAATGACTATTTCCGTCACCTGCGTGAGGATGACCTTGACGGCGCGACCCTTTACCGGGCAGGTCGCCAGTCGAGCATCGAATACCGCGCCTCGGCCGAAGATTTCCCGTGGATGGACGATGCGTTGCTCAAGGTCAACTACCGCATCACCGGCTGCTGCTCATCGGTGCTCGCCGAGGGGACTGACCCTGTGACCCCAATCAAGACACCGCGGTTCAAGCCTATATTTAATTATGTGTGCCCGGTGGCCGATTCGGTCAAGACGCGTGAGTTGAAAAAGACATCCTACGTAGATTTCCCCGTCAACAAGATTGTCATCTATCCCGACTACCGTCGCAACGACATAGAGTTGCCACGCATCATCGCGACAATCGACTCGGTGCGCAACGACCCCGACATCACAATCACGGCGGTCTCAATCAAGGGTTTCGCCTCTCCCGAGGGAACCTATAAACACAATACATGGCTGGCGCAGAACCGTACACAGGCGTTGAAGACATACGTCGAGCGTCTCGCCAACTTCAAGCCCGATTTCATCAAGACTTCCTACGAGCCGGAGGACTGGGAGGGTCTGCGCCGGTATGTCGACAAGTCGTCGCTCGCCCACCGTGACGGCATCCTCGCCCTGATTGACTCCGACCTCGAGCCTGACGCCAAGGATGCACGCATCAAGCGCGACTATCCCGAGGAATATGCGTTCCTGTTGGCAACCGTATATCCTGGTCTGCGACACTCCGATTACAAAATCGACTATACAATCCGTACGTTCACGTCGCTTGAGGAAATCCTGCGGGTGCTCAAGTCCGAGCCGCAGAAGTTGAGCCAGGCCGAGTTCTACCGAGCCGCGCAGTCGATGAAGCCCGGCTCGCCGGAATATAACGAGGTGTTCGAGACCGCCGTGCGCATGTACCCCGACGACCCTGTCGCCAACCTCAACGCCGCCAACACCGCCATGTCGTCAGGTAACTATGACAAGGCCGCGCAATATCTCGCCAAGGCGGGTGACGGCCCAGAGGCGGTATATGCCTCCGGCATCCTTGCGGCGTTGCGTGAGGACTATACCAAGGCGTTGTCGTTGTTTGAGAGAGCCGCCAAGCTCAAAGTGGCCGATGCCCCGGCGGCAATTGCCTCGGTCAAGGAAATCATAGAATACAAAAACAAAAAAGCCGACCTGTAACAGGCGATTTTATTAACACCAGATTAAATAATAAGTATAAACCAATAAATTTCAACTAATGAACAAGTTTTCAAAATTATTTTGCGGAATCGCCATGGGCGGCATGCTTTTCAGCTGCTCCAGTGACGAACCACAGAATGGCCCTGACGCTCCTGAAACGGGTGATGGCGTGGCCTATCTTAAAGTGAGAATCAATGATACCGACCGCCTGGGACGAGGTCAAGGTACGACCGATAAAGACGGACTGGAATACGGTTCTGAAGATGAGCATCAAATCGTGGATGCAAAATTCTACTTCTTTGACGAGAGCGGGATTTTCATCACCCAGACTACACTTAATAAACCCGGTGGAAGCGATGGAACAACCAATAATATCGAGTATCTTAGTACAAATGTCGTGACAATACAGGGTCTCCCTGAGGATGAGCTCCCTACCTACATGATAACCGTGCTCAATCCTCCTGTTGACTTTGCCCCTGCCATGACAATTGACGGCACTGCAAAAAAACTTCTTGACCGATATACTGACCGTGCCGGGAACTTTGTCATGTCGACCTCGAGTTTCTTTGACGGTGGTAAACACACCTACGCCAATGGAAGCAAGTGTGAGTACAATGACACATATTATTATGCAAATAAACTGACCGCCGGAAACTTTAAGAAAACGCCCGAAGAAGCGGCCGCGAGTGACAATATCACCGAGGTCTATGTCGAGCGTGTCGCCGCTAAGGTCGAAATCGTGTTTGGTTCAACTGTGAGCCCTAACGCTGACGGATTTTATGAAGTCAAGACCACCGTCGCCGGTAATGTCAACGGAGACATCAATGCCGGAGGTGCACCGCAGGCCGGAACCGTGCTCTATATCAAGTTTGACAACTGGGGAATCTCTAATTCAGAGAAACAGTCCTACCTCTCCAAAAACCTCACGGCCGATGCTCCGTGGAGTTTCTCGTCGACCGCGACGTCAATCGGTAGCTTCAATTGGAACGATGCTGATAGATTCCGCTCCTACTGGGGCGCATCGGTAAGCTACGGCTCGACCACCCCCAACCTTCATGTCGTGACTTATTCAGAACTGACACAGTCGGTCAATAAACCGGGCTATGCTTTTGAGACCACCAATGACAAGGTGTCGTTGACCAATACGGTCGGTGGTGTCAATTATCTTGCGTCACAGCGTGCCGCATCGGCCCTGTTGTCGGCTACGGTCTACGAGAAACTTGAAACCCCTGATGAAACAACCGATGCTAAAGGTTACCGTCCCATCGACATGGTGCTCTACAACGGTGTGTATTACAAGGAAGACCAGTTCAAGAAATATGTGCTCTCGATACTTGAGAGCAAGTCGCAGCTCAACTATTACATTTGTCTTAACCCTGAAGCGACTGACACCAAGAATTATCGTCAGGTTGATGAAAGGGACATCAAGCTCGTCAAGAACACCACTCTCACTGGTACAGCCCGTGTGGAATTGGCTGTGAATGCCGATGCTTTGACACTTTACAGCAAGTCGACGGTTGACGGCAAGGATAAGTTTGATGAAATTACAGATGGAACGAAGAATCTTAATAACGCTCTTGCCGGATTCTTCCACGATACTAACATAATAGGCGATACTAACGATAAGGAGGCAATCGCCTACAAGGACGGTAAGATGTACTATACCATACCTGTAGAACACTTGGTTGACCTCGAGGCATCAGATGCAAGGGCTCCCTACAAGGTTGAAAGTGAAGCCAACTATGGTCTCGTGCGTAACCATTGGTATAAAATTACGATAAACAAGCTCGCCAACCTCGGCCATGGTATATTCAACCCGGGCGACGGCAAGGAAGACCCCGGAGAGCCGCTTGTCCCTGACAACCCCGACAATGACCGTTGGTCGCTCGGTGCACGCATCAATATTCTCTCCTGGAAAATCGTTAAACAGAACGTAGACCTCTAATCATCCTATAACATCAATTTCATGGACGCAATTGCGTCCATGAAATTGATTCCTAAAAATTATTGGACTTATTGGACTAATAAGGCTAATCATCCCCCTCCTCCCTCTCATCCTTGATTCTTTCTCCTCTTTTTTACTTAGATAACAACGAGAGGGCATCGTGCCCTCCACAACCATAACAACCGATGACATTATCATTAATCAATAAAATAGTCCGCCGCCTGCCGTTGATGATTGTCGCAATGGTCATGTCGGTCGCGCTTACCGGTTGCGACGGCATGATATATGACGACGAGGGCGACTGCGCCCCGCGGTATAAGGTGAGGTTTGTCTTTGACAAGAACCTTAGCTTCGCCGATGCGTTCTCCAACGAGGTCAACTCGGTCACGCTCTACATCATCGACCCGGAGAGCGGCCGCATCGTCTGGGGCAGGAGAGAGAGCGGCGAGAAAGTCAAGGCCGACGGTTACCTGATGGATGTCGATATCGCCCCCGGGACATATAATCTGATTGCATGGTGTGGCGATGGTGTGGGCACACACTTCGGTGTCCCTTCGGCCAGTGTACACACCGACCTGACATGCACCCTCGTGCGTGAACATGACGCGACAGGGGCAGCGACCGTCAGCCGTAACCTGAACCGTCTTTATCACGGCTGTCTGGATAACGCCGAGTTTGTCGAGGAGGAGGGCACACATGTGCAGACAATCAACCTCACCAAGAACACCAACGATGTCAATGTCGTGTTGCAGAACCTTTCAGGGAAACCCCTTGATAAGGACAAGTTCACATTCACCGTCACCGATGCCAACGGCAAGATGGACTGGGATAATTCAATCATGCCCGACGAGAAGGTGACCTACAAGGCATACGACGTGGTGTCGGGTACGGCGGGTCTCGTCGTCCCCGACTACAATGACGATAATCCCTCCCTTGCGCCATCACGCGCCATCACATCAATCAACACATGTGTCGCCTCGATTTCCACCGGGCGTCTCATGGCCGACCGTCGTGACAAGATGCTACTCACGGTCTATAACGACAAAGGTGGCGTTGTGGCTTCCGTGCCGCTGATTGACTATGCCTTGATGGTGAAAGGCCGTTATAAGGATTTAGAAGACCAGGATTATCTCGACCGTCAGGACAAGTATGATGTAGTGTTCTTTCTTGATGAACGTGACGACTGGATAAAGACCCATATATTTATCAACTCTTGGAAGGTTGTCCTCCAGGATGCCGAGTTGTGATGGGGAGGTTAATTTAGAGTTTATAGTTTAAGGTTTATAGTTTAGGGATTAAGGGCCATAAGGACTTTATAAAAAAACAATGATTAATAGACTGCGACATATCATTTCCCGGTTGTGGGCTGCGCTGCTGTCAACGGTGGCGTTGTTCCCGCTCGGCGCGTGCGCGTCGGGCGAGGATGCCCCTGTCGTGCCGGGAGGCGATGAGCCGGGTGTGGCGGTTGAATACACTATGGGCCTCTATATCAGTCTCGGGGACAAGACCGTGTCGAGGGCGACCCCGACCGACGGAGAATATGACCCCGGGGCAGGATATGAGAACTATATAGACCTAACCGGCGAGACACCCGACATGCGTCTCTATCTCTTTGACACCGCCGACCGTTACATCGGTTCGCTTATCGACCCGGAGATTGTCCCCGTGTCGGAGTCGCCGGGGTCGAAGACCTATCAGCTGACGTTCAACGTTGACAAGACGTTCGCCGAGAAATATTCAGGCGGTTCGTTCAAGCTCGTCATGTTGGCCAACTGGGGACGCGTCTACCCGTCGGCACCGGTGGCTGGTGTAACGACAATCGATGACCTTGTGAAGTCGGCCGAGGCGGTCAAGGCCTATACGCCGTCTCCCGCCGTCCTTACCGCCACTGACCTCATACCCATGTTCGGCGTGGTGCAGTTTAACAACGTCATCCTCGACCCAAAGGTCCTTGTCATGCTTCCCGAGACGCTGCATCTGTTGCGTGCCTACGCCAAGGTTGAGGTGTATGATGCCGACAACTCCAAAGATTTCATCTCGTCGGTGAGCCTCACCCGTCACAGTTCACGCGCCTACATGGCGCCACACGGCGTGACCCATCAGGACGATTACGTGAAACATAAATATGACGACGATTATGTCTCGACGCTCACCATCCCCGCCTCGTCGGTCAATGCCGACCCGGTGACGGTGCGACGCGCCCCCTCCGGCAGTTTCATCATCTATGTGCCGGAGTTTCGCAACATTGGTGTGTCAGCCGATGAGCGTGCCCGGTTGTATGTCACTTACAAAGATGGGAATTCGTTTTACGTTGATTTTAAGTACTATAACGACCCTCCGGCTGGGTTCACTAAGGGCGACCCGTTTGACATCCGCCGTAACTATTGGTATAAGTTCGCTGTCAATCGTCAGGATTTTGAACTAATCATGTCGGTCGATGTGATGCCCTACGGGGAGGTAATCCTTGAGCCATCGTTCGGCATCGATTGATAACCAAGATACAATCTATCACACTATCTGAATGAAAAAAATACTGAAATACATACTTATCATCATATTCACCTCCTTGACGCTCGCTTCTTGTCAGGATGAGTTTGGCCAATATGAGCCGATTCCTGACGGTGAGAGCGAGATGACGATGCGTGTCGGTTTCAAGAGTTTCACCCCTGCGCTTGAGTCCCGTGGGGCGGCAGGGGATGCAATCAAGGAATTCAGCACCCTTTGGGTCGTGGTCTATAACACTGACGGTACTCTTGTCGAGAAAAAAAGGATTACCGATTTCACTGTCCACAAGGTGCAACCCAACGAACGGCCTGACACAATCAATCCGGCCGAGAAAGAGACTGACCATGCCGAGTTCCGCATGCGCATCTCCAACGGACGTTACCGCATATATGCCGTCGCCAACTATGACCTCTCCGGCGTCAATGTCGACAGTGAGAATGACCTCAAGAACATCCAACTGACATGGAAGACAGGCGATGTCGCGCAGAACGGCCAGATGTTCGGCTGGTTCTCGACCGATGAGGGCGATGTCGATTCGGCGACCTCGTTCAACGCGCCGGTCGTCACCGTCAAGGGCTCGGGTTCGCTTCACGCGTGGGTGCGCCGTGCAGCCTCCAAGCTGACGATTGTCTACGACGGGTCGGGATTGCGCGAGGGCGTGTTTGTCTATATCAAGACCGCCCAAATCAAGGATATGCCCGTCAACTGTCTCTTGGGCGCACCCAACGACTACAACCGCATCAACCGCAAGGAGATGCTGATGGACGGCGACACGCTTAAGTATTACACGGGTGACACCTATCCCGATGATGATTTCAATTACGGAGTAGATTACACCAACCGCGTCACCAGTGGCGGTGACCCAGTAGGCTCGCACGCCGAGACCGCGCGAGCCTTGTATTTCTATGAGAACATCCAGGAAAACGGTGAGGAGGGGACTATGTCAGACAAACGCCAGGACACGTCGGGCAACAATAAACAGGTGTCATGGCCTCACGGCAACGACCCCAACAATCCCGCATGGAAAGACGCGCGTCCATACGGTACCTACGTCGAAATCAAAGGTTACTACATATCGATTGCCGAGGGGAGGATATCACGTGGTGACATAACCTACCGTTTCATGCTCGGTAAGGATGTCGTCGCCAATTACCAGGCCGAGCGCAACTATCATTACAAGCTGACGATGAAGTTCAACGGATATGCCAACGATGTCGATTTCCACATCGACTACCGTGTGCCCAAGCCGTCGTTGCACATCCCGCCCTATTATATCTCCTATCTCTATAACCACTCGATGATGCTTCCCGTCTCAATCAGTTCCGGCACCAAGCGTGTCAAAAAGGTTCAGGCCGACATCATCGAGAACCACTGGTGGCCTACCGGGGCAAAAGGTTCGGCAACCAATTCTCCGGGGGACGACGAAATCTATTATAACGGCAACGGCATGGCTGACCCCGATAATTATCAATGGCATGGTTTCCTGTCATTGCGCAAGACCAAAACACCGGTGTTGACCGGTGCGATAAGTCCGTATGACAAGACAGGGTCTAACGCGAAATATTATTTTGACAATTTGCGCCATAGCCGTGAATACTCTGACATGAGCAATGGGAATCATCTTAAGGATAACCGAACCTCGGCACCCGCCAATACCTCGGTGATTCCAAATAAATACACTGAAGAATCAGATGATTATTATATCGTCGACATCGATGATTCCAAGAGCGACTCAATTGTCTATGACTTACAGATTCCGTTGTACACACGAGCCAAACAGATGATTAAAAGGTCGGCTTACACGGGTAACAACCCGTATGTGGCCTATCAACGCACGGCCAAGGTGCATTTCAAGGTGTGGTTTGTGGGTAATAATGATGACAATAAACCCGACCTTGAGGAGACCGTACCTATTACCCAGGTACGACGAATCGTGAATCCCAAGGGAATCTACCGAAAGGCCGGAAGTGTCGAACCGTTTCATGTCGTGTTGAAATATCAGCCGATGGAAAGGTCTTCCACTTTTAAGGATTTGGTATCGGAAGGGCCGTGGAGTGCCGAGGTCTTGGGAGATAAAATCATCTCGCTTGACAAAACAACAGGGAAAACCGGCTCAAAAATTGATTTTAACGTTAAGTTTAGCGGGGCTGAGGGGCATGCTGTTATTCGCGTGAGATATCATAATAATTCATGCATCCATCTGATATATGTGTGCAATGGATATGACCCGGTCGAATTGTTGCCTGGCAAGGCTAAATGGCATACCACCAATCTTCACACTAAAAATAAGGAATGTGTCAACCCCATGGATGAAGGGTCTCTGTTCAAATACGGTAACCTTGACAATCCAATCGATGCATCTTCAAACGTCAATGACAAGACTCCATGGCTGAATGTCAGAGCCACCGATTTCAAGGACCCCCGAGGGAAGAAGTTGAATATCGCTAATGACAGTTATAACAAATCCACGATGTCATCCAAGTTGTGGACTGACTTTTGGGGAATAGGTGCTACCAATGCGTTTGTCGATGGGTCAACCCGTAAACTCGGAGTGTCGGGGCGTGTCGCCAAATTAGAGGACTATAATGTATTACGAGAGAGCGATGACATCGGTTACGGTTACGGAGTGCTCTATGCCGATGGTGCGACCGAATGCGCCAATACTATCGCTGATGCCTACGGTTATCGCTGGGATTTGACCGATAATGCTGAAAAGAGTCGTGGTATGCGTGGAGTGTTCATCTACAATCTCAACCCGTCGAGCACTTGTTATGCCCATAATATATTCCTTCCTATCGGCAATTCAGGGTATGGACAGCGACGTCCGACCGGCAAGTATGCATGGGGAGAGACGTCTGCTAATATAGGGGCATACGCCTGGGATTTCCAGAATTGGGGCGGTATGTTGAAATATACTATTCGTAGCAACTATTACAACAACCCGTACAGTCTGCCATTATTCTGGGACATGTGGAAAAGTCCCGGGGCGATATATTGGTTGAGCGAGCAGAAAAATATTAAACTCGTTACAGGAGAAAGTAATGATGCTGCCCAGAATTATCTTGGTTGGGATATCAATTACATGACATTTGACTTTTTCGGGTACACTACCGGCGACCTCCAGGGGAGTGCGACTATTCCCGAAGGAAGTCCGGCCGGAAGCACCGACACCTCAGCCTGCTTCATCCGTCTCGTCGATTGACCTCCGATTGCGGACAGGGCAACGCCCTGTCCCTACGATTGGGACGATGTGGTGGTGACATCGTAGGGACGCGACGTGTCGCGTCCACCGTTGTCGGATTGTTTGCGGACAGGGCAACGCCCTGTCCCTACGATGGAGGACTGTATGGGGGGCTTGGTGGCTGCATCGTAGGGACGCGACGTGTCGCGTCCGATAGAAGTGATTGGATTATAGTGATTTATGGTAGCGGACATGCTGTGTAAATTTGGATATTGCGTGTTGATGTGTTATCTTTGTCTTTATGATGTATCCTCAACGAAAAATACCACGTGCGCCATGGCTTGAATATAATGAGGGTGAATATTTTGTCACTGTGTGTACTAAAAATAAGGTTCATTATTTTGGGAAAATCCGAGATGGTAGGATGATTTATACCCAATTGGGTAAAATGCTTGATGAAGAACTGGCAAATGTTGGTCGGCATCATCCACATATTCTGATACCGGAGTATGTGGTAATGCCTAATCATTTTCATGCGATAGTGTGCGTTTCATCCACAGCGGACGGGGCGCGCCCCGTCCCTACGATTGACCAACGGTTAAATGATAAAAAAATACCGTTGTTATCATCATTTGTCGGAAGTGTTAAATCGGCTGTGACGCGTTATGCACGAATGAATCAAATGGATTTTGGATGGCAGCCGAGGTATCATGACCGTATGATGAGAAACATGGATGAAGTAAACAGGATTTCGGCGTATATAAGGGCAAATGTTTATCGGTGGGATAGTGATTGTTTTTATACAAAGTAATTTTGTCCATCTTTGTCGCTGATTTGACTTCGGACAGGGCAACGCCCTGTCCCTACGATTGGAACGATGTGGTGGTGACATCGTAGGGACGCGACGTGTCGCGTCCTCCGTTGTCGGTGGTTTGGGAGGTGTACGGGGCAACGCCCCGTCCCTACGATGGAGGACGGTATGGTGGTCTTGGTGGTTGCATCGTAGGGACGCGACGTGTCGCGTCCGCCGTTGTCGGATTGTTTGCGTGCGGTGTTGTGATTCAACCGGGATTTGGATATTTCGCGGATGTTGGTTAATTTTGCGAAGATAAAAATCTGTAATTATGGAAAATGAACTTGACTGGGGCAATCTGTCGTTCGGATATCTCCCTACCGATTACAATGTGCGCTGTCATTACCGTGACGGCAAGTGGGGTGAAATTGAGGTCAGCAGCTCCGACACAATCAATATACACATCGCGGCGACTGCGTTACATTATGGTCAGGAGGCGTTTGAAGGCCTGAAGGCATTCCGTGGCAAGGACGGCAAAATCCGCATCTTCCGTTTGGAGGAGAACGCCCGGCGCATCCGCAGTTCAGCTATCGGAATCAAGATGGCTCCTGTCCCCGAGGAACTTTTCCGCGAGATGACAATCAAGGCGGTGCAGCTGAACGAGCGTTTTGTCCCGCCCTACGGCAGCGGTGCCTCGTTATATATACGCCCGCTTGAAATCGGTATGACCGCGAGGGTAGGGGTCAAACCTGCCGACGAATACCTGTTCCTGATACTTGTGACACCCGTAGGGCCATATTTCAAGGAGGGATTTCGTCCGACAAAAATATGTATCATGCGTGAATTTGACCGCGTTGCACCACGTGGGACGGGTCGATGGAAGGTCGGCGGTAACTATGCCGCGAGCCTTGAGGCCGGCGAGCGTGCCCATGAGTTAGGTTATTCATCGGTGCTCTACCTTGACCCCAGGGAGAAGAAATATCTTGACGAATGTGGCCCGGCCAATTTCTTTGCAATAAAAGGGAACTCATATATCACA
This sequence comes from uncultured Muribaculaceae bacterium, assembly GCA_947628305.1. Classification (GTDB taxonomy): domain Bacteria; phylum Bacteroidota; class Bacteroidia; order Bacteroidales; family Muribaculaceae; genus HGM05190. The sequence goes on from CANQZG010000024.1 coordinate 17,255, forward strand.
CCCGCGTCTGACTCGATTCTGCCGTCAATCACCAACATGAGTCTCCAACAGTTGGCCCGCGACATGGGGTTGACCGTTGAGGCGCGTCACATCACCGTTGACGAACTTGCCGGGGTTGACGAGGCGGCGGCATGCGGGACGGCAGCCGTGGCGTCGCCTGTGTCAGAAATCGATGACCTCGACACCGGCGAGAAATATGTGGTGTCAAAGGACGGCGAGCCGGGCCCTGTCACGACCGCGTTGTACAACAATCTGCGGGCAATCCAGTATGGTGAAGTGCCCGACATCCACGGTTGGTGCACGGTGTTGGAATGAAGGATTATCAGGAAATAATCGATAGATATTATCCCGTCGGCACACTCCGGCGGGATATTTATATGCGACATTGCCGCAGCGTCGCCGACCTCGCGCTTGAAATCAACCGGGACAGGGGACTCGGCCTTGACGAGTGTGAAATCGAGGCGGCCGCGATGCTTCATGATATCGGTATTGTCATGACCGACGCCCCGGGTATAGGGTGCGACGGAGTTGAACCGTATATCGCTCACGGTGTCATCGGGGCACGGTTGTTGCGTGACAACGGTTACAGTGAAACCATCGCTCGCGTGGCCGAACGCCACACCGGGGCGGGACTGACGGTAGATGATATAGAACGGCAAGCCTTACCGCTGCCCCATCACGACATGCTGCCCGAGACAACGCTTGAATGTCTCGTGTGTTATGCCGACAAGTTCTATTCCAAGGGCGGGGACATGCAGCGTAAACCGTTCGACGCTGTCCGCGCCTCGATGGCTCGCCACGGTGAGGCGACATTGTCGCGGTTTGACCGCTTCGCCGCCGAGTTCGGTATACTCCGGCCCGCGACATCGTAAGTGGCAGGTTGCCGATTATGTCGTAGGGACGCGCCAACGTGCGCGTCCTCAAAATAGTGGATTATCAATCATTTGCAATAACGGACACGCACGTTGGCGCGTCCCTACGATGCCTGGATTGGGCGATAGCAAGTGACGTTCAATGCCGGGGTGTACGGCGTGGGTTGGCGGGAAACCAACCTTTGGCGACGCGCTGGGCCTGTTCAAATATTTCCTTGATGGTCCAGAATGACGAGAATGCGAAGACACCGAGCAGAGTGGAGAGGAAGACATCGCTGACCAAAATGGAAAGGATGGTCCCGACGATGCCGAGCACAAGGAACCACCACCAACACCGTGTGCCAAAATAATATTCACACTTGACGACAACCGGGTGAAAGAACCCGATAATGAGGAACGTAGAGATTCCGATGGTGAGGCCGAGCAGATTGTGCTCCGCGAGAAATGATGTAACAGTCATCTTGACTTATTGAAAAATATTAAAATCATTCGCCATCTGTTAACTATTTCGAGACATTTCCGCCATTCTTAGCCTGTTTTCGTCCTATCTCGCGGTCACGATGCCCGCATCGCTCCCTTGAAACAACCCTTGAAACAACCTCAAGACTGTCAGGAAATGTCAACGATTCAAAAGTCAAGATGACTTTAATTTTCCATGTCGCGAAGTTAGGGAAAATCCCGTCATCGGCCAAATTCCATCCGCTCGATGTAACGCGCCACGGCATCGGCGGTATTGTAACCGATTACCTCGTCGGCCACGGCCTTGATTTCGGGAAGGGCATTGGCGACTGCAATGGAGCGGTCGGCAGCCCGCATCATCGACAGGTCGTTGAGGTTGTCGCCGAACACCACCACCTCGTCAACGCCGAGGGTCGTGGCGAGACGGCGTATCGCGGCGGCCTTTGAAACCCCCGGGGCGAGAACTTCGATTTGACCTACGGAAGGGTCGAAAATGTCGGCATAACGTGAAATTGAGCACGATGAGACAGCATTGATTCGTTCGGCGGTCTCATAAACGGCATCGAGTCGTCCCATGCCGAAAAACAGTACGGTGGGTTCATCGACGGCCGAGGACTTGCCCGGCAGTCCGAGATGAAACTGTTTCAGCGCGAGATGCCGACGTTCATCGACAAATTTATGCTCGCAACGAGACATTGCGCCATGGTGATATACCTGTAGGTTCTTGCCCGGGGGGATTGTATAGACGAACGGGGCAATGCCTGTGTCATTGAAACATCCGACAATCCGTGATATTTCCTCGGCCGGGATGAAATTAGTGTGGCTGTAACAGTGCCGTTGCATGTCCCACAACGCCGCCCCGGTCATCACTATTGCGGGAATCTTTATGCCCGTGTGCTGCAGGAGCACATCGACGGTCGCGGGGGTACGTGCGGTAGCGACCGTTATAAGTGTACCGCGCTGTGAAAGACGGCTGATGATTTCGGCTGAACGTGGACTGACACGGCTGTCGCCGTCGAGCAACGTGCCGTCCATGTCGGTGACGTATAAAGTATGTTTCATCAATCTCCTAACGTGGCAGCGACCGTTTTATTGCCGTTGCGCAGTCTTGCCGAGCGTTGCAGCTTGAAGTAATTACGCACCAGGAACCATGCACCGATGAAATAGAGCAACGTAAGTCCCCACATCTTCAGATAACCGTCGGTCTGTTGATAGACGCTCGCATGGTCGCCGTTCAACCTGATAAAACCCTCCATACCCCAGGTGGCGGGAACGAGGTCGCCGACAAGAGTCCAGAACGGACTCATCGCATACCTGGGCCATGTCAACCCCGAAAGGAACAGGAAGATTACCGATGTGAACACAATGACGAGCATTGATGACTCGCGTTCGGTGACGAAGACACCGAGGCAGATTCCTAACATAGATGTCGCCACGAGCATCGGCAGGATATAGGAAATGTACTCCATGTAGTCGCCGACATGCGGCAGCGAGAACATGTCGGGGACGAGACACAGCGTGTAGTAGGCCAGCGGGACGTAGAGTGTCAGGTAACACAGCGTCTTGCCCATGATGAACGATGATACCGGTGCATCGTCAATCAGCATCGGGTCTACGCCTCGGTTGCGTCGACTTCGCTCGTGGATTCCTCCGGCGAGCATGGTGATGCCGAGTATGAGACTCTGTTGCAGGATAAGGACGATGATGCCGGGAATGACAAACGAGGCGAAACCCTGCGTTGGGTCTCCCATGAAGTTGGCCTCACTGTTAATGGGTGAACCTTGCATGGCCTTGGCCTGGGTAATCAATCCTCCTGCATCGAGCACTTCGCCCTGGACTCGTGCGCCGGTGGCGATTTGTACATCGGTCAACGCCGACACGAAACTGCGGTAGCGGATGAGAAGGCTCATCTCGGAGTAGAACGGTACGATGGCCTGTTCGCCACGTCCTAACCGTTCGGCGTAGTCTGCCGGAATCTCCATTATGCCGAAACATTCATGGGAATTCATGGCCTCGCGAGCCTCGTTCAGATTGGCTGCGTAGCCGATGACGTTGATGGCCTCGGTCTGGTTGACGGTGCGTGTGAACTCGCGGCTCGCTGCCGTGCGAGAACTGTCAACCACGACCACGGGAATCTCCCTGACAAGCTCGGGGTTGTATATAAGTGTGTATACGATGGGATATACCGTAGGGAGCGCGAAGAAAAACAGCATCACGCCGGGGTCGGTGAAAACGAGATATAATTCCCGTCGCCACACCCTGTAGAGCGATGTCCACCAAAGTTTTATGTTGCTGAAAATATTCATCTGCAATAACGTTTACGGGATATATACCGGTTTGAGGCACTGTTTCTTCAGCCGTTTCAGCCCGAGCAACGGCACAAGAGTGAAGACTGCGAGCGCAATGTAGTAGTAGCGGGAGTAGTAGAGCGGGATACCGTTCAGTGCCTGGTCTACATATATCAGGAAATAATACCTTAGCGGAATGAGGTAGCTGAAGATGCCCACGCCGCCGTACATGCTCTGCACGGGGAACGAGAATCCAGTGATTGAGAAACTGAGGATGCCGGTCAGTGACACTATCGACAGGGCGATGCGCAGGTTGGGTAGAATCTCGACGACAGTGACTGCGAACGCCTGGCACGCGATGACGAGCATGAACACCCCGAGCCATACGTGCCATGCGGGACAGTTCATCGGGAAATGGCTGAACCCGTAGAGGACGGCCTGGATGAACAATCCTATGACGGTGAAAATCAACGTCTGCGGGATTAGCTTGCCTGCAAGTGCCACAGTCATGGACCCTCCGCTCTCCCGCAGCCATTCTATCGATGTCCCGCGTTTCATCTCATCGGCGATTGTGTAGACTGTCACGAGCATCACAAGCAGGGCGAGCAAGCCTGGGACGAAAGAATTGCACAGATAGATTGAATAGTTGAGCCAAGGATTGCCTATCGGGTGGTCCTGTATCACCACCGGTTGGAGCAACGCACCGGCGAGACCGCTGTCTATACCGTTGCTGACAAGGGTTGTCTGCACAACACCTCCCGTGACGGTGACCGCCACGGTCTTGAACCCCTTGAATGACAGGGTGCCGGGGACATAGTAGGTCATGTTGGTGTAGTAGGACAAGGTGGGGGTGCGCCCTGCCACAGTCTCCTGCTCAAAATTGGCAGGGATGTAGAAGAATCCGAAGATACGACCGCTCCTGACCTTGTCGATTGCATCGTGGAACGACTCGACCTTGTAATCGACGGCCACCATCTGTGACGCTCCAAGGGCACGGGTTATGCTGCGCGACATCGATGAATGGTCTTCGTCGACAACCGCGGTGGGGGCTTGCAACGGCAGTCCCTCTTTCATCAGGTCGACAAAAAAGATTGTCGACAGGACAGGGACAATCACCATCATCACGAAATAGATTTTCCGTGACACAAGCAGCCTACAGCCGCGCATTATGGAATTCCACAGCAGTTTCATGTCAATGGGTCGGTGATAGTTATTAGTCGGCTTTCTTTTCGTAGATAACTGTCATGCCTGGTCGCAGTCGGGGTTGTTTCTCGACGGGACGAGCCTTGATTTCAAATGTGCGGCTGTCCCAGTCACCGGTCGCCTTGGTGGCACGCCAGGTGGCATAGCTGCCAAGGTCGCGCATATAATAGATTTTGACCTTGATGTCCTTTTTGTCAAATGCAGGAATCATGACATTGATTTCCTTGCCAAGTTCGAAGTCCTTGAGCAAGTCCTCGCGCACATTGAACGTCACCCATTTGTCATCGATGCGCAACACGCTCATGATGGGTGCGCCGAGTGAGACGAGTTCGCCCACATGTGGATATATCTGGTCGATTTGTCCGTCACACGGGGCGACAAGATACTGGTCTTCGAGGATGCTCTCGACCTCTTTCACGCTGCCGTGGGCAGCGTTGACAAGGGCGGCCGCGCTTTCCTTGTCCTCACGTTGTGCTCCGGCAACGGCAAGACTGTGTTGGCTCTCGGCGGCCTGTTCAGCCGCGACAGCTGCGTCATACGCTGCCTTTGCCTCGTCACGTTTCTGTTCTGAGATGACACCTTGGGCGAAAAGTGCCTGCATGCGGTCGTAAGTCTTCTTGGTGATTTCGCGTGCAGCGCGTGCCTGTGCCACGAGTTCGGCCGCGCCTCGGATGATTTGCGGGCGGGTGCCGGCGTCAATCTTGCGGTCCTGGGCGGCGGCGGCGTTCTGCATGGCCTCTGCCTGTTGCAGCTTGGCCTCTACAAGCGACGAGTGGATGTGGACGAGCGTGTCGCCGGCCTTCACCATGTCGCCTTCCTGGACATAGAACTCGGTTACACGTCCGGGCAGTTTGCCCGAAACCCTGACCGAAGTCGCATCAGCTTGTCCCTGGATGATTTCATCGGGTTTTTCAAGGAAGAAAAAGCCGACGATGACGAGTGTGGCGCACACCAGTACCACTGCAATCAGCGCGACGGCGAGCGTGCGTTCCTCTTTCTTAACGGCTGTTTTGTTGTCTTCTTCTGCCATGATATATAGTCCTTTAATGATTAGTATTGTAATGTGCCGAGTACTTTTGAGAGATATACGTCACAGAGATGTACGTCAATCATCGCGTCGATTTTTTCGGAGTTAGCCTTTAGCCATGCGGTCTGTGCCTCCATGACGTTCTGTGTCGTCATCACGCCTTCCTTGAACCCTATTGTCGCGTGTCGGAGATTGCTCTCGGCATCGGCGATGTTGGAGAGGGTCATGTTATAGGTCTTCATTGCCTCCTCGGTCTTGAACGAAGCCTGGCTCACCTGTAGGTCAATCATCTCGCGTGCGTCGTCCAGTTCGAGTTGCGCGATTTTGGCTTGGCTCTTGGCTGCACGGTATTTGTTATAGTTACCTCCCCAGTGCCATATTGGTATTGTGACCATCGCCCCGACGGAGAATGCGCCGGAGAAGTGTTTCTTGAAACCGTCGAACATGTTGGGGTTGCTGAAAGAGTATGCACCCACGAGGGCTACATTGGGGAGCATCGATGACATTGCGAGTTTCTCTTTCTGTTCCATCACCTTTACGCCCATCCTCAACGCCTCGAGGTCCTGGCGGCGTGAATATACGTCCTCCATGTTATATTGTCGTGCCGGAGCCTGGGATTGCCGTGGTTCGCTGATACCCTCGTCGGCAAGGGTGAATGTGGTATTGACAGGCAGACCGCACACTTGGGCGAGTGCCATTCGTGACAGCACAAGTCCGTTCTTTACCTTGGTGAGGTCGACCTGTGCCTGATTCAGTTTCACCTCGACGGTGAGCAGGTCGCTCGCGGTAGCGACACCTTGCTCAACCATGGCGTTGACATTGTAACGCAGGGTGTCGAGCAGTGCGACATAGCTCTCGGCGAGTTCCTCCTTGGCTTTCAATGACACCACCTGCCAATATGCTCCGTCAACGGCATACACCACATTCTCGGCCTCGTTGTTGCGCATGGCCCGGGCAATTTCCTCGGCATATTTCGTTATACGGTTCATCGCCACGATTTTGCCTCCCATGTAGATGGGCTGCGTCAGTGTCACCGCGCCGAAGAACACGTTGTGGATGTCGTAGGTCATCGCTTCTTTGGGTATCAGCGCGACCGTCTCGGGCACGTATTGTCCGTCAGGGCCTTTAATCGGCTCACCTGTCATAGGGTTCTTGACAAGGTTGAACTGGTAGCTCTGTGTGGCGAGGTCGAAACTCTTGGTGGGTAGTAACTGGTCGCTGTCAAAAATCGATAGTTTCTTCTGATTATAGGTGTACCCACCCGCGAAGTCGATGGCCGGAAGATAGGCGGCGAATGCCTCCTTGTTCTGGTAGTGAGCCATATTGACGCTCTCGGCTCTGATTCTCATCTGCTTGTTGTTGTGCAGGGCCATCTGTCGACAGGAGTCAAGGGATACCACTCCACCACCCTGGGCATTGAGGGAGAGAATGCCGGTGACCGCTAATACCGCAAGTATTATTTTTCTCGGTGTCATAGTCGATAATAGTTGAGACGTTTGCAGCGGAAACGTGAGACCTGTGGGGTTTCACTATTCCCGCTGCAAAGATAACGGCTATACTCCGTAAAAAGTTGACTCGGACTGACGAATTGTCGGCGTGAAAGTTAGAGTTTTTGGTCTAAATGGCGGAATACTCTTTGGCTGCATCGAAACAAGGGCATGCCTTGGCTGCGAACTCGCGGTGTCCGTGGACGCTCGCGCCGGGATATTGGCGTTTGAGACGGGCGATTAGCTTTGTGAGCGATTCTTTCTGTTGCAGAGTGCGTGTGTCCATCGGGGTCTTGCAGTCCTTGGCAAGGCCACCCACATACACCACACCTATTGAACGACTGTTATGGCCCGTACAGTGCGCACCCATTTCCTCGACGGGCCGACCGTTGTGGATTCCACCCTTGAGGTCAACGACATAGTGGTAGCCTATGCAGCGGAAACCGCGTTGACGGTGGAGACGGTCAATCTGTTCGACCGTGACGTCGCGCCCTGCGGGTGTCGCGGTGCAGTGTACAATGATTTCATCAATTTTTCTCATGTTGGTAACATTTTTGTCACCGCAAAGATTAAATCATGATATGCCCCATTGGATGTCACATTCACTTCTTGACATCCCCTTGCCTGGAAAAAATGAGTGAACGGCTGCTGTAACGTTGCACGAGACTTGAGAAATAGACTGTGAACAGCGGGAACATGAGGAATCCGGCGACTGACACCGCCATTGCGAGTATCCTTCCAACAAGAGTGACGGGGTAGATGTCGCTTCCGAGGGTCGTGGCATCCATGCACGCCCACCACAGCGCATTCCAGTAGTCATTCACGGCGGGGTTGACACTATGTTCCTCATAGAAGAAAATCAGGCTTGCAAAATACACCACCGCGAGCATTATGGCGATATAGGAGGCGAGTATGCTCGTGATGCGCCGGCGCGATATGTAGCTGACGACGATGACAAGGGCGAGCACGCCGCGTGCCAGCGGGACAAACCTGACAAAATACAGCTGTCCCGCGGTCAGAGGGACGTTATAATGGTCTATTATATTAAGATACGGGATAGATAATACAAAGAACACCCACCAACGGGCAATGAACCTGCGCCGGTTGTCAGCCATGAAAAGTTCCGCGAAAAAGATGAGGATGAATGATACGCACACCAACAACTGAAAGTTCATGTAACGGCGGTTGGTCATGAAATCGGTGCCGTTGAACGTGTCGATTGAAATATATACAATCAACCCTGCCGACAGGGCCAGCACAATGAGATGCAACACGTTCATTATCCATTTCCTCGTTCTCTCATCCATGTTAATTTAACACTCCACGGGCATAGAATGTTGAATAAGGCACGTCTCAAGGCAAGATGACATGCTAAATTCGCCATCAAAAAAAGACATGGAACAATTCATCGATAAATGTGTCGTACGTCTCGCGCCTATGGCGGTGCTCGCGGCAATCGAATATGTGGCGGTGTTCGCCGCCGTCATGGCCGACCTTGCAAGCGGTCTGCGCCGAAGCCGCCACGAGGGTCGCGCGACCACATCACGCGGATTCAGGAACACCGTTGACAAGACGGCCCGTTATTACACCGCGTTAATCGCAATGTCAATAATCGACACAATCATAATCGCCGCGCTGACTTATCTCAATGTCGCCCACGGAATAGACATCCCGTCATTGCCGTTGTTCACCACCATCGGGGCGTTGGGTCTCGCGGGCATCGAGGCCAAGAGCATCTGCGAGAACACCGGGCGTGACCGCCATGCCAAGGACCTCGCTGACAAGGTACGCCGTCTGGCATCCGACCCCGAAATCAGGAATCTGTTGTCAAAACTATTGCATCGGTTATAATTTGCCGGGTTAAAAACGGAGACCATGTATTGCATGGCCTCCGTTCTGTTTTTATCTTCACACTTATTCATTCGTCGGCGACGAGACGTTTGAACGCCACCATCTTGATGGCGGTCTCGGCGGCTTCGGTGCCCTTGTTGCCCATTGAGCCGCCGGCCCGGTCAAGTGCGTCCTGCTCACAGTCGACCGTGAGGACACCGAATATGACCGGGGTGTCGCAATCGGCGTTCAACGCCGTCACACCCTGGGTGACGCTCTGGCACACATAATCGAAATGGGGTGTGCCGCCACGGACTACGCATCCGAGTACGATGACGGCGTCATAGAGCGATGTCTCGATGAGCTGTGAGGCGGCGAATGTCAACTCGACGGCTCCGGGCACATGGTAAAGCCGGTAGTCATCGGGTGTCATGCCATATTCTTTTAATACTTTAATCGCGCCGTCGGCGAGTGCCGACGTGATATGGCCGTTCCATTCGGCGGCGACAATCGCGATGCGTACGTTGTCGAGACGGGGAAGCGGCGAAACTGGTACTGCTTGTGACATATATTTACATATTATGATACATGGCCGCGGCATGCCGCGACACTACAAAAATCAATATATAATACCTCCGGGGCATATTTTCAGCGGGGGAATACCTTGTGCCAGATGTCGAGGATGTCGAGGCGACGGCTCTTGGCGTTCAGGAGTATCTCGACGATGCGTCGATGCTCCTCGTCAGCATTTATCTTGGTGGCCTTGTGCAGCATCGTGTTCAAAAGATGGACACCCTTGTCGCGTGTGGCCTTCACGTTGAGAAGTGAGTTGCCGAGGTCGATTGACATGCGGAGCTGATTGATGTCAAACTCGGGGTTCAGCTTCGTCAGGTACTTGAGCGAACGGGTGAAATACTGCACAGCCTCACGGTGACGGCCCATGCGGGCAAGTGTCGTCCCCTCGGTGTGAAGCGACTCTATGAGTTTAGACATCGAGTCCTCGATACCCGAATTGACCATCTGGAGATAGGTTGATGTGGCGACCTGATAATGGGCCAGCAGATTGGCCTGTTTCATGCGCGAGCGGTAGACCGATGTCGAGGCGTTGAGTGCCATGATGTGGGCCGGTCCGTAACGTTCGGGGTTGACACGTGCGAGACGTTCAAAAATTTTGAGGGATTTCTCCAGTTCACGTTCGGCTTGTTTGTACTCATCGCGCATAGAGTGCAGATAGGCAATGTCATACAATAACGAAGCGAGCACCAACAGGAATGGTTCATCCTTGCGTTTAGGCTCTTGCGCCAGGAGTGTCAGGGTCGCGGCAGCGGTCACCTGCGCCTCGTCAAGCCGGTCATTCTCAATCAGCAAGGCGGTCTGTATCTGCATCAAAGCCGCATGTATGTCGAGAAGATGGCCTCCTTCCTCCTGTCCGCTACGGGTGAGAAGTTCATCCACCTCCTTGATTGTCTCGATGGCCTTTGTGACTTCGCCGCGCTCAATCATTTCGATGGCCATACGGCGGAAAAAGTCGTATGCCGTCGTGAACGAGACCTCGCCGAGTGCATGCCGTATCTCCGACATAGGTCTGTTACGTCGTTTCTTCAGGCGTGAGATATCAGTGGTGACCGTAAGGAATACAGGGTCAAGTGATATGGGTTTCATCTTTATTCAGTTAGGATTTAGAAATGAGGAGTTAGGAATTGGGAATTAGGAGTTGGGAATGAAAAAATTCATAATTCCTCATTCCTAATCCCTAATTAATTTAATCTTCAGCGGGATATTCCCATTCAAGGTCGGAGTAGTCATCTTCATCCATATATTCTTCATCTTCCTCGGGTTGCTGTGGCTCTTGTTCAAAGATGAATTCATCTTCTTCCCTCACACGGTGCTGACGGTCGAGCGGACGATGGGTGATAGGTGTGGCCTCGATGCGGTTGGCGTCATCGGTGATGGCTTCCCAGAGCATATCTTTGAGTTGCGACAGACCCTGACCGGTCACGGCCGAGATGAATACACTCGGAATATCGGACGGGAGAGTTGTCGCGATTTCAGCAGTCAGTTCCTCGTCAAGCATGTCGGCCTTGGAGACCGCGAGTATGCGCGGTTTGTCGGCCAGTTGCGGGTTAAATTGTTCGAGCTCGTTGACAAGGGTGCGGTACTGCGCCTCGATGTCATCGGCATCGGCGGGGACAAGGAACAACAGGACTGCGTTGCGCTCGATATGGCGCAAGAAACGCAACCCGAGCCCGCGCCCTTCGCTCGCACCCTCGATTATGCCCGGGATGTCGGCCATGACAAATGAACGATTATCGCGATAAGACACAATGCCAAGCTGGGGTTCCATTGTGGTGAACGGGTAATCGGCGATTTTGGGGCGTGCCGCCGAAAGAGCCGACAGCAACGTTGATTTCCCCGCGTTGGGAAATCCGACCAACCCGACATCGGCAAGTAGCTTCAACTCCATGATGACCGATTTCTCGATTGCAGGTTCTCCCGGTTGGGCGTAACGTGGTGTACGGTTGGTCGCACTCTTGAAATGCCAGTTGCCGAGACCGCCACGCCCTCCACGCAACAGTTTGACTTCTTCGCCGTCGCGTGTCACCTCACAGAGGAATTCGCCCGTGTCGGCATCGAATACCACGGTGCCACACGGGACATCGAGAATCACGTCCTCGCCGTCCTTACCGAACGAACGTCCGCCTGACCCGCTTTGCCCGTTGCCGGCGAACACATGACGTCGGTAACGCAACGGTAGGAGCGTCCACTGATGGCTGTTTCCCCGCAGGATGATGTGGCCGCCACGGCCACCGTCACCCCCGTCAGGGCCACCTTTGGGAACATACTTGGCACGGTAGAAATGCCTTGAACCTGCACCGCCCTTTCCCGAGCGGCAAAGTATCTTGACGTAGTCTATGAAATTGGAATCTGCCATAAGATTTGATTAAATCGATAAATCATGATGATGCCTCATCAATTCGCAGGCATGTCTGAAATCACTTGGGTTGCCTATGTCAATCCAAGTGCCGTTGATAGGGAAATACACCACCTTCCGACCGTTGGCCAACGCCGATTCTATAAAATCGGGGGCATCCATCCGCTCCGTTCCATCGAGACCTTCAAGCATTGAGTTATTTATCATATAGATTCCTGCGTTGGCATAATAGGAATAAGTCGGTTTCTCCTCCATTTCCTTCACCTCGGTGCCTTCGGTCTTCAAGATGGCATACGGCACTGAAATATTGTAGGGAATGGCTGCGATAGTGATGTCGGCGTTTTCCGACAGATGTTTCAGGTACATGTCCTCAAATGAAACAGTCGTCAACAAGTCGGAGTTCATCAGCAAAGTCACCCTGTCCTTCCGATGTGGCACAAGACCCAACGAACCGATAGTCCCCAACGGGGCGGGTTCACGCACACATTTGACCGTGATTCCCGCGACAGGGGTCGAGAAATGCTCATGAATCATGTCGGCGAGATAGTTGGTTGTGACCGTCACGTCGTCTATCCCGACAGCGGCCAAAGCCTCGATATTGTAGTCAATGATGGGTTTGCCGCCAACCTTGAGCAGCGGCTTGGGTCGGTCAAGGGTCAGGGGACGCAGACGCTCTCCCTTCCCTCCGGCCATCAGCACCGCGCTGACGGGAAGCACCGTGCGTGTCACGTCTGTGTCAAGAATCCTGACTATGCGACGGCGGTTGTCAAGCAAGGGGATGAGACGTATACCTCTTTCACGGATTGACCGTAACCTGACGATATCGACATTACCCGACTCAAGCCAACAGAAGTCCCGGAACATGGCCGCCGAAACCGGCGATTCAAGCGAGACTCCTTTCAAAAGGTTGCGCCGTACATCACCGTCGGTGAGTGTTCCCGTCATTTTCCCGTCATCATTGACCGCCAAGAGTGTCATCACCTCACCCGACAGGGCATTGAGCCGGGCGAGCGCGTCAAGAAGCGGGGTGTTCTGGTTTATAATGTGTCTATCCATTCTGTTCCTTTATCATCAATTCGGCCACGGCCCAATCAAGCGGAGTGTCAAGGTCGAGGCTGCGTTCACGTGGCATCACGCTGGGCACACGCCTCGGGAACGCACCGAGGGGCATCAGGCGGATGGAACGCGGGTTAATCACATAGACCGCACCGTTGTACTCCCACGCCGGAGGGGCATCCTGTCGGCGCGTGTACAGGCCATCCCCCTTGCTGACATGGAGGAATCCTGTGACCAGGTCGGTCTCAAAGCAATTGTAGTAGGGGTTACTTGTCGCCTCGGTAACTGAAACGACCATGTCAATATCCTCGTTGTATAGAGTCAACGCGTTCTCCACATCTTCAACCTTGCGGAACGGGGATGTGGGTTGTAACAGTACAACTCGGTTGTATGCGATACCGGCACGGTCGGCATAGTCCATGGCATCGATGATGACCTCCCGCGAACCGGCGGTGTCGGTCGCGAGAGACGGCGGTCGCATGTAATCAACTTTCAGTCCGAGGTCTCGGGCGGTGTCGGCGATTTCATCATCGTCGGTCGACAGGATTATGTGGGAGTCGGGGGCGAGCGCACGCGCCACATCGATGCTGTAGGCGATGAGCGGACGGCCGCCGAGCGGTTTTATATTCTTACGCGGAATCCCTTTGCTGCCTCCTCGTGCGGGTATTATGTATAATGTGTCACTATCCATCTATATCATGAAAATGTTTGACTTTCAGCGATTCAAGCGGGACTGTGGCTATGGTCTCGGTTATCAGTCGCAATGTGTCGGGTTTATAGTAGGGATTTGTCGCGGCGCGTGCGAGTTCACGCCCCCGGTCGCTTAATGCAAGGTCTATTGCCAAGGCGATTTCGTCAGTGTCGTCCTCGCAATGTATCACCGACTCCGAGCGGAGACGCCCTTGCTGGCGCATGCCGATGTCGACCGTGGGGATGTGCATCGACGGGACCTCTACAATCCCGCTCGATGAGTTACCCACAACGGCATCGACATAATGCAGGGCCGACAGATACCGTCGTTTACCGAGCGACGGTATCGCCCGGACACGCGATGGATTTCCTGCCGCGTAAGATTCGATACGGTCTATAATCTCGCGCCCGTTGGCATCGTTGTTGGGGTAGGTCATGATGACGTTTACATCGGGGAAACGGTCGAGGGCATCGGTGAGCATGTCGAACTTTCCCGCCGGGGACCCATTGTCGAGTGTTGCCGGATGATATGTCACGAGCACTGACCGCCCTCCAAGAGAGAATCCAATCGATGCCTCAAGTTCCTCCCGCGTCATCACCGGCTCGTTGGCGAGATTGTACACTCCTATTGCCCCGGTATTTATGACACGTGCCGGGTCTTCGCCAAGTTGTATGACACGATTACGGTATTTCTCCGTGGCCGTCAGGTGCAACGCCGACATCTTAGTGATTGCATGACGGATGGAGTCATCCACCGCGCCCTCTGAAATCTCACCTCCGGCTATATGTACTATGGGGATAAGCATCATCAGCGCGGCCGAAGCGGTCGCCAACATCTCATACCTGTCGCCTAATATCACAACCATATCGGGTCGCAGGCGTGAGAATGCATCGGCCATCCCCGACATACACCGCGCCATCGCTTTTACCCTATGCGCCTCCGAGTCTCCTTCGACATCCATGGGGACACGTTCGGCTACGGTGAATCCATCGGCGATGATTTCATCGACAGTGTGTCCGTATCTCGGGTCAAGGTGCATGTTGGTGGCGATTATGCTGACCGTCACGTCATCGCGGGAGTCGAGCGAACGGGCAATCCCGCTCAACAATCCCCATTCGGCGCGTGTACCTGTGACAATGGCGATTTTGCGTGTCATGTCATTCAGTCTTGTCATTTTTCTTCATGTCAGGATAGGATATACGGGAATGATACAGGGTCCTGAGCCTTTGGGCAAACGTGTCCTTGATTGCCTTGACATCTCGGAACGAGAGTGGGGAATCGTTGTGAAGTCCCTCGGCTATCTGCGTGTCGATTATGCGGTTGACAAGTTCTGAAATGGCTTCGGGTGAATGGTCGGTCAGGGAACGTGAGGCCGCCTCCACTGCATCGGCCATCATCAGTATCGATGTCTCCCGTGAATGGGGATTAGGCCCGGGATAGGTGAACGCCGACTCGTCGACCTCCTCATCGGGATGGGCGTTGCAATAGGTGGTATAGAAATATTTGGCTTTTCCCCGGCCATGATGCTCGGTTATAAAATGACGGAGCACAGCAGGGAGTTTGGCCTTCTCGGCGAGCTTTAGACCCTCTGTGACATGTCCTATCACGATTTTGGCGCTCTGTTTCGCATCAAGGGCATCGTGTGGGTTGACCCCGTGTTGATTCTCGGTATAGAATGCGGGATTCTTGATTTTGCCGATATCGTGATACAACGCTCCCCCTCTCACGAGCAGGACATTTGCGCCGATACGCTGTGCCGCGGCCGATGCAAGGTTGCTTACCGACATGGAATGCTGAAACGTGCCGGGACATTCCTCCGACAGTTCCCTCAACAGCGGGTTGTTGATGTCTGACAACTCGACAAGAGTGACACGAGACGTAAACCCGAACAGTTTCTCAAAGATAAAAATCAGGATATAGGCAAACGAGATGAGAACCGCGTTGAGCCCCAGATAAGTGAACACGGTTGTCGATATTTTCTCCAACGAGCCTGTCTGCATCACCTCGACGGCGACAAATGACAGGGTGTAGGAGATAAACACCAGCAATGCCGTCCTGACTAACTGTGAACGTTTCGTCAGTTCCTTTATGGAGTTAATCGCCATGACTCCCGCGACAAACTGCATGAAAATGAATTCAAGCTGAAATGTCGCCACCATCGCACATATAAGCACCATGACGATGTGGGTGAACAATGCCGTGCGTGAATCCAGGAAAATCAGCACCATAACCGGCACTATGGTGTAAGGTATCAGGAATATCCCGCGCTGTGATTCCGTCACCACCCAGAACGTCACCACCGAGAACACGGCAATCAGTAACATCATCAGCATGATTGAACGAGTGTCATGGTAGTAATTAGGCCGGAAGAAGAAAAGGAAGCCGTATAGCGCGCCGAACGCAAGCAGGATGAACAGAATCTGCCCGGCCACAGGATAGAAGCGTTGACTGACAGTCCCCGTCCCACGGTCAGCGGATATTTCCTCGTAGGTGCGCAATATCGTGGCGAGTTGTTCGGTCACAATGTCGCCACGGTCGATTATGCGTTCGCCCTGTTGTATCACCCCGATAGGGGCCATGGCTTTCTGGTATTGTTCATTGCGTAGGCGTGTGGATTCGACGCTGTCGAGCATGACGTTGGGTTGCAGCATTTCAGACAGACGTGTTGCCGCTATCGCCTGATGGAAGCGTTGGTCGGGAAACACGCTGTCAAGGCGGGAATAGGCGCTTCGTGCCGACATAAACGCATCAGTGGGCATTGAAATCGCCACATTGTCATGAATAAACCTGACTGTCGGCATAGTGTGGTTCACAATCTCGGAATAGGTGACCCGGTCCACGATGCCGTCCTCATAAATCCTTTTTATCTCGTTAAGCAACTGGTTGCGCTCCGACGGGGTAATTTCCAGGTCTCTCGCCGAGGCGATGCGCGTGGCATAGTTTGACACCATCGCCTTCTCAAGGGCTACATCGCGCTTGAACACCGGCTCGAAGTTGCGGTCTATACTGTCCTTTACCATGCGTGCGCTTACCGAGTCAAGGTGAATCGGGATGTCAAACGGGGCAGTCAGCAGCGAGTAACTCCACGGACGTCCCACCTGGTAAGCATAATGGTTCTCGTCATCCTTGGGCAGACAATACACCACAAGCAACGTGGCTATGACGAATATGAGCCATTTGGCCAATGAATATTTGCTTAGAGTATGTTTGAACATTAGTTTTTAAACTTCACCCTTTAAACTTTAAACCATAAATTATAAACTGTTCTCAATGCACCCTGTCGGCGCGTCTTACACCCTTGATTTTCTTAACGTTCTCACACAGGCGCGTGACCACATCGGTGTCCTCGACAAGGACGCTCATGTCGCAGTGGAATACCTCGTTCTCGGCCTCGATGTTCATGCGCCTGATATCGAAATTAAGGCTGTTGGATATCATGGCGGCGAGTTCCTGCAAGATGCCGTGGCGGTCGATTCCCTCTATGCGTATGTCAGCGAGGAACTTGGTCTTGACCTCGGCCCAGGCCGTGGAGACAATGCGCGGGCCGTAACTCGCCTTTAGCACCTGTGCGCGGGGACATGTCAACGCATGCACCTCGACATTGCCCTCGTCATTGATGAATCCCATGACATCATCGCCGGGTATCGGTCGGCAACAGTCGGCGAGCACAAAGTTGCGAACATTATCGTCATATCGAAGAATGTATGTTTCCTTAGGGTTGATTTTAGGCTTGTCGGCCACAACGACCGCGACTACGTCGCTGACTGCGACGGGTTTCTTACCGGTGCCGATTCGGAACAGCTTGGAGAAGAACGACCGCCGGGCGCGCTCTGATGACCGCCCGATGTATTCGTCTATATCGATATCCTCGTTGCCGAGCTTAAAAAATAATTCTTCGCGGTTCGGCACATGGAACATTCCGAGAATCTTAGTCAGCACCTGATTGTTTACGGTGATTTCATGAGCCTTGACAAATTCGTCAAAGACTTTGCGCCCCTTGTCAATCATTGGTTGCCTGTCTTTTCTCAATGCCTGCCGCAAACGGGTCTTGGCCTTGGCGGTGGCAAGGAAATTAACCCATTCGGCCTTGGGCGTCTGTGAGCGTGATGTCAGCACCTCGACCTGGTCGCCACTGTTGAGACGATGGCTCAATGGTACAAGTTTATGATTTACCTTACCCGCGATACAATGCGTCCCGATTTCGGAATGGAGATTGAATGCGACATCGAGCACGGTCGAATGGTTGGGGAGTGTGATAAGTTCGCCTTTGGGGGTGAACACTACAATCTCTGACGCGAACAGGTTCAGTTTCAGTGTGTCAAGGAAGTCTATCGCATTGGGGTTCGGGTCATCGAGGATGTCCTTTATAGTTCCGAGCCACGCGTTCAGCTCGCTCTCCTCGTCGCTCTCCCCAATCTTGTATTTCCAGTGGGCGGCGAAACCTTTCTCGGCAATTTCGTCCATGCGCCGGGAGCGGATTTGGACTTCTATCCAGTTTCCGTCAGGCCCCATGACAGTCAGGTGCAATGCCTGGTAGCCGTTGGCCTTAGGGTTTGAAATCCAGTCGCGCGTACGGTCGGGATGCAGACGGTAAAGGTCGGTGATGGCCGAGTATATGTTCCAACAGATGCGTTTCTCGTCAGCCGGGTTTTCGCATTCAAAAATGATGCGCATCGCATATAGGTCATACACTTCGTCAAATGGAATGTGCTTTGTCTCCATCTTGCGCCATATCGAGTAGACCGACTTGAGGCGTGCCTTGGCCTCGAAATCAAGACCCATGCGTTCAAGCTGCTCCTTGATAGGTTGTGAGAAATCATTGTACACAGCCGAGCGTTTCTCCTCCGATGCCTTTATCAACGTAGAGATGCGCTCATATTCCCCCGGATGTTCATACTTGAAACTCAAGTCCTTCAGCTCGGTCTTTATTTCAAACAAGCCGAGGCGGTGGGCCAGAGGGGCGTATATATACAGTGTCTCACCCGCGATTTTATATTGCTTGGCCGGGGCCATCGAGCCGAGGGTGCGCATGTTGTGAAGACGGTCGGCCATCTTTATAAGCACCACCCTGATGTCCTCGCTCATTGTCAGAAGCAATTTCCTGAAGTTCTCGGCCTGTGCCGAGGCCATATCCCCGAAGATTCCGCCTGAAATCTTCGTGAGACCTGCGACAAGCTGCGCAATCTTCTTGCCGAAGTGCTGCTCGATGTCCTCGACGGTGTATTCCGTGTCCTCGACGACATCATGCAACAGCGCGGCGCAGATAGAGGTGGAACCAAGGCCGATTTCCTGGCTTGCAATCTTGGCCACCGCTATCGGATGCAGGATGTAAGGCTCGCCCGAACGGCGTCGCACCCCTTTGTGCGCCTCTTTGGCGAAACGGAACGCCCGCTCTATGATTTCAACCTTCTTGCGATGGTTGCTGTTCAGGTAGCCGTTCAGCACGTCTTGGAACTCGGCGTCGACAAGTCTTTCCTCTTCCTGTGGTGTCATGTTGTATTGTCGTGAGGTCGTCATGTATTCGCGATGTTGAGATGACTAAGAAGCTGTTTAAAAATATCTGTTAAATAGAGGCGGGTGGTTTTTAGGTAATTTTGATTTAAGTCGCGGGAGCATAGCGAGCTATGAGACCAAGACGCGAATCAAAATTAACAAAAAGCAGCCGGACCATATCTAAAAGGCACTGCAAACAGCGGTCAAACATTAAGTTATTTAACAAAGCTGCATGAATCATATTACTTGGAATCTCGCGTCTTTAAGCGTCTTTGTCCCTTTGGCGCAGTCACGTAGCTCGCTACGCTCCTTTGCTTGCATGGACAAAGCCATCTTAAATCCACGACCTCTATTTAACATAGATTTTTAAACAGCTTCTAATCCACAAAATTACAACTTTTTTGTCACCTAACCATGAAAACATGCGCCTTTAACGCGCTCCACACATCTATCATGCATCGCACCGACACTCCGATGGCCGTGTTAACGTTTGTTTTAATAATTATACGACTTTTTATGCAAAATTCTTTTCCAATTCAAAATTACATTATAACTTTGCAATGCAATTCAAGGCGCAATGTGCATTTGACACACCAGATTGATTCAGTGAAATGTCTGTTAATTGATATTAATGCAGCTATTTTTCACACAAGCCAAAATTAAGTATAATCCATCTCTTAACATAACGGCAGTCAAACTGATTTGTAAAATGCCATAAATGGTCATCAGACGCAACGGCTTGTCAGATGTACTTTCCATGGCGATATAGATTGCCGTAGAGTCTTGAAGCAGATGACAATCAAAGCAATACAAGAATATAGAGTTTAAGTATTAAATAGTTGTTTTATAGATAATTGTGTATTTGAAGCTTAAGGGCAATCGTGAGATTGCCCTTTTGTTTTGTCTGTTGTCATTTCTTGATGTCAAATCCGCGTTCGCGCAGGGCGGCGAGCATCTCATACCCCATTGCCTCACGGTAATAGCTGACAATGTGCCCGCACCAGTCATTGTCGCTCTTTGAGCCTGAACGGGTGGCGTTGTATCGGGTCACATCGGTGTCGTATGCCATAAGTTCCTCTGTCATGTCATCCTGACGATAGGCATCGTGGTGAATTAAAAGGGACTGCGGCTGTTTGGGCTTCAGGTCGGGAAGTTCACGTGGCACTCCGATGGCGAGTCCGCACACGGCAAATACGCCTTGGGGCAGACGCATCAGTTCCGAAATCGCTTGTGGGGCGGCTGTGCGCGCATACCCTATGCAACACGCCCCCAATCCCAGTGACACAGCCATCGTCAACGCGCTCATCATGGCGAGTGACGCGTCCACGACACCGACTATAAGGCCATCGGCTGTGTCGGTGAACTCCGGCACATCGATTCCTTTGGCCTCGGCAAGAATACTTATTTTGTTGTAGTCGGCGAGAAACAGCATGAAGTGGGAACATGTTTTGATTTGTTTCTGTCCCGTCAGTTCATATAGTTTAATTTTGGTGTCGGCATCGGTCACATCTATGACCGAGAACTGCTGTCCGTTATAGCTTGTGGGGGTGTTACGGATGGTATCATATATCAACCGCATCTGTTCGTCGGATATCGGTTCGCGTTCATACCGGCGTATGCTCCGCCTCTGTAGGAGGGTGTCTTTAACTGATTTCATAGGTCTTATAAATGTTTCTCTCAATACAACCACTTCAGGTGTATTTTGGTTGAAATGGATTACGCGGTACGGCTCAAAAAACGTTTTTTAATTATCTTATGTTGCATCGCATTCGACTTATTCGTATTTTTGCATTTCTAATGTAATACAATAACAAAACAAAAGAGATGTCAATAGATAATATAATTGCAGAGGCGGTGGCTCGCGCCGTGAAAGAATTGTACGGCGTGGATGCCGACCCTGCATCGGTTCAACTCTCCACGACCAAGAAAGAATTTGAAGGAAACCTTACTGTCGTGGTTTTCCCGTGGGTCAAGGCGGCGCGCAAGTCCCCCGAGACCGTGGGCAAGGAAATCGGCGACTGGCTTGTCGACAACGAGCCGGCTGTCAGCCGTTTCAATGTAATCAAGGGATTCCTTAACATCGTGATTGAGCCGACCTACTGGAACTCGGTGCTTGGGCATATCGCACAGATGCCGGAATATGGGACTGAAAAGGCCGGTGAGAACTCACCGTTGGTGATGGTCGAATATTCATCGCCCAACACCAATAAACCCCTTCACTTAGGTCATATACGTAACAATCTTCTCGGGTATAGCCTTGCTGAAATATTGAAAGCGTGTGGTAACCGTGTCGTAAAAACCAACATAGTCAATGACCGTGGAATCCACATCTGCAAGTCGATGCTTGCCTGGAAAAAATGGGGCGACGGGGCGACTCCTGAGTCGACCGGCAAGAAAGGGGACCATCTAATCGGTGACTTCTATGTGCTTTTTGATAAACATTACAAGGCCGAACTCGCTGCCCTGCAGGAACAGGGGATGACGAAGGAGGAGGCCGAGGCGGCCTCTCCCCTGATGAAAGAGGCACGTGAGATGCTTGTCGCCTGGGAAAAGAAAGACCCGGAGGTACGCCAGCTGTGGGAAACCATGAATTCATGGGTGTATGCCGGTTTTGACGAGACCTACAAGCGTATGGGTGTCGATTTCGATAAAATATATTACGAGAGCGAGACTTATCTCGAGGGCAAGGAAAAAGTGCTCGAGGGTCTTGAGAAAGGACTTATGTACCGCCGAGAGGACGGCTCGGTGTGGGCCGACCTTACCGCTGACGGACTCGACCACAAGCTGTTGCTGCGCAGTGACGGGACATCGGTCTATATGACACAGGATATAGGTACGGCCAAATTGCGTTACCAGGACTATCCCATCGACAGGATGGTATATGTGGTGGGCAACGAGCAGAACTACCATTTCCAGGTGCTGTCATTGTTGCTTGACCGCCTCGGTTTCAAGTGGGGCAAGGACCTGGTGCATTTCTCCTACGGTATGGTCGAACTTCCCGAGGGCAAGATGAAAAGCCGCGAAGGGACGGTCGTTGACGCCGATGACCTCATGGACGAGATGGTCTCGACTGCGCGTCAGGTATCGGCCGAACTTGGCAAGCTCGACGGCTGTACGCCCCAGGAGGTAGAGGAGATTTCAGAGACTGTCGGACTGGGGGCGTTGAAATACTTCCTGTTGAAAGTCGACCCGCGTAAAAACATGACATTCAACCCCAAGGAGTCAATTGACTTCAATGGCAACACCGGGCCTTTCATCCAGTATACCTATGCCCGTATACGCTCGGTGCTCCGCAAGGCCGAGGAGGCCGGCATGGCGATTGTGCCCTACGAAACAGTCGTGCCGTGCGAGCGTGAAATCACCTTGATTCAGACCCTTGCCGATTTCCCGGCGACAGTGCGTGAGGCCGGTCGTTCATTCAGCCCCGCGCTAATCGCCAACTATGTATACGAACTCGTGAAACAATACAACCAGTTCTATCACGATTGTTCGATACTCAAGGAAGAAGATGAAGCCGTCCGTTCGTTGCGTCTAGTCTTGAGCGAATGCACCGCCCGTGTCGTCAAGACCGCCATGGCGTTGCTCGGCATCAAGGTGCCTGAACGCATGTAACCCTTCCGGTGTTGATATAAATAACCCCTAAACTTTAAACATTACACTCTAAACTTTAAATATGTATCAGAATCCTAAAGATGCTTGGCGTGACAATTACCGCCGGCTTGACAACACTCCGCATAACATGCCGCCGATTCCGGCGCAGACAGTAGCTGTGGCCTCCAATGCCATGAAGCGTGTGTACCTGTTGATGACCCTCGGTCTTCTCGTGACAGCGTTTGTGTCGATGTTTTGCGCATCATCGGCAAGTTTTATCTCGTTCGCATTAACCAATCGTTGGTTCATGTGGGTACTTTTCGGCGCGGAACTTCTCCTCGTTTTCTCGATTTCGGGGGCAATCAACAAGATGAGCTCGGCCTTCGCCGCACTGCTGTTCTTTGTGTTCGCTGTCGTCAACGGGCTTGCGTTAAGTCCCATATTCCTTGTTTACACCGGGACATCCATCGCCAAGACATTCTTTATAACGGCGGGAACGTTCGGTGCAATGAGCGTCTATGGTTATTTCACGACCAATGACCTCACACGTTGGGGGTCAATTCTTTTTATGGCACTAATTGGCCTGATTATCGCCTCGGTGGTGAATATATTCCTTCACAGTGACACTATGTCATGGATAATATCGGGTGCGGGAGTGCTGATTTTTGTCGGACTGACAGCGTGGGACACCCAGAACATCAAGCGCATGAGCGAGATGGCGTCGCCCGACATGGTTGGCCGTATCGCGGTGCTCGGTGCCCTCAACCTCTATCTCGACTTCATCAACCTTTTCCTCTATCTGCTCCGATTCTTCGGAAACTCCAACGACTAATCGCGCGTCCGCGATACCCCACACTGGCGCGCCGTTAACTATCAACGGCGCGTCAGTTCTGTCTAAGAGTATGTTTGAATTTAACAGTCGAATTTTTATAGGCAGGTTTCGAGGCAGTTCCGGGTCTTCGAGCGAGGAGTGTATCGAGATACATGACGAGCGAGAGACACGGAAATGTCCGGAAGATGCCGTCAAGGAGTCTCCGATGCGGAGTCTTGGACGCTTTTGTCCCTTTGTCTCGGTCACGATGCCCGCATCGCTCCCTCGGCTGCATGGACAAAATCATTCCAAGACTCCGCATAAAAATTCTGACTGTTAAATTCAAACATACTCTAAGAACAACACCCTGCGACAACACGTTTAACTATCAAGGGTGTTACAGCATCCTCAAATTGGCATCGTAGGGACGGGGCGTTGCCCCGTCCGTCGCCACAGCCAATTGACAGTCAGCCGAATCCATCGGACGAGACACGTCTCGTCCCTACGATTCCACGCAAGGCATCAGTTTTATAACACCTTCTAACTAACCGAAATTCAGTACTGATATGGCAAATTTTACAATCACCCCCGATGATATGAAGTTCATGAAGATGGCCGCAACGCTCGCCGAGGATAATGTGCGGGCAGGGGGAGGCCCATTCGGATGTGTAATTACCCGGGACGGCAAGGTTGTCTCTACGGGTGTCAACACCGTGACCCTGACCAATGACCCCACGGCGCATGCCGAAGTGAACGCGATACGCAACGCTTGTCGTGATGAAAAGACGTTTAACCTTGGCGGGTGTGTGGTATATTCCTCGTGTGAGCCGTGCCCGATGTGCTTCAGCGCACTTTATTGGGCCGGGGTGTCACGTGTCTATTATGGCAACACAAAGGAGGACGCCGATGCCATCAATTTCAGCGACAGCTTTATCTATCGGCAACTTGAGAAGCCGTCGGTGGAACGTGCCATCCCCTTTATCCATGTCGAGGGTTCAGGCGCGATAAAGGCGTTCGAGGACTGGGCTGCCAAGCCTGACAAGGTGGAGTATTGAGGATGTTGCAAAATTGACGTTTTGTGCCAAATCGTAGGGACGGGGCGCGCCCCGTCCGAAAAACGCCCTTGATTTATAGAGGTTTATTATAGCGGACACGACACATCGTGTCCCTACGATACCGGGCTGTTGGTTTTGCAACCCCCTCTAAAGCCTTGAATAGTCTTTGATATAGGTGTTCATTTCATCAAGATGTCCCTCTATCGACTGCAATAGCTTGAACTGGTTCCTGGCTCTGACCAAATTATGCTCGGGGTAACCGGTCTTGTAATATACATCGCCATTGAGGTAATCGGTGAGGAATCTAACCGACTGCATGTATGCAAAGCGTTCGGCGGCATAGGGTAGGTTCTCTATCTCGACGGGCAATAGGAAACTTCCTGCGCTTTCAAGATACCCTTTGGTGAAGGCTTTGAAAATCTCCATGTCAAATTCCACCTTGGAGAGGTCGGGTTCATCCTCGCTCGCGGTATTGGCTGCTGTGCGGAGGAAATCACCGAAATCGGAGAACACAAACGACGGCATCACTGTGTCGAGGTCTACGATGCATTTCACATTGCCGTCGACATCGAAAAGCATGTTATTGATTTTGGTGTCACAGTGACAGACCCTTTTCGGTAATTTACCTGTATGATATAGATTCTCGGCAAGGAGGGCGTGGCTTTCTCTTGCCAACAGTCTGTTTATGAGGTCTGCGACATTGTGACGGCGGGAGGCTTTGTCATCACGCAATGCTTCTTTAAATTGTGAAAGACGGAACTCCATGTTGTGAAAGTCAGGAATCGACTCTTCGAGTCCGTCCGGGAGGTCGGCAAGCAGACGTTGAAACTCGCCGAAAGCGCGTCCGGCATGACAGGCATTCTCGACTGAGACCTCATTACGCGTATATGTATCGTCTATAAAGACCATCATTCGCCAATAATTCGCTCCATCATAATAGTAGGTTTTGCCCGTTTCAACCGACGGTAAGAAATCTAATGTGCAACTTGCCCCGGTTGTCTCATTCCCTGACATTTTGGCGCGAAGATGCTCTGTTACAAGCTCAATATTGCTCTGAAGAATGTCCACATTCTGGAAAACCCCGTGATTGATGCGTTGCAGCACATAGTCGTGGTCATAGTCAGGCCATGCCTCGACTTTATATGTGTCGTTGATTAGGCCGTCTCCCAATGGCCTGATTCGGGTTTCATCGACATTTATACCGAAATGGCTTGTTATATTGTTCATCGCCTGTGTCATTTGCGTGAGGCTTTCTTTTTAAGTCGTTCGGTGAATTCATTTGCCTTTTTGAGGGATATTGCCTCTTGCTCGGGGGTGGCAAACGCATGCCTGTATCCTTTAATCTTGCGCCAGTCTCCACGGGTGAAATCAGGCATTGTTACAGGTGCGCTGTTGTGGTCCATTGACAATGAACCGAGTTCGGCGAGTGAACACCATTCGGCCAGGTCATATACATCCATGTCGAGTGGCAGACCGTTCTGTAGGCAATATACCAGGCGGCTGTCCATAATGAAGTCCATGCCCCCGTGGCCACCGACAACCTTGGCAAGTTCTCCGAACTGTTTTAGCACAGGGTGACGGTATTTCTTTGTCAGGGCGTTTGCCTCTTTCTTTTTGAGGAATGAATGGGCCGATAAGTCCTCGATATTCACCTCCACCCCTGACTCTGTAAGCTGTTCCTTGCCGAGGGCATAACCTTTCACCGGGTATTTATTGGCGAGGCCCTTGGTGCCTGTGAGCTGATATAGCCTGTTGTAAGGCTGTGGTGTCATGACATTATGTTGGATTTCAATCATTTTCCCGTTGGCGGTGCGGATTAAGGTTGTGGTGTGGTCTCCGTTGCGGAATGAATTGCACACTGAATCGGCGGCCTCCTCTACAAGTTTACGGCCATTGAACGAACGGATGTCCATTGCAACGAGTGTTTCCATACGGTCACCGCGATGTATATCCATGGCCTGGGCCACCGGGCCGAGTCCATGGGTGGCATAGACATCTCCACGGTGTCTCATATTGTAGTCAAGACGCCATCCAAGACGGTCATTCTTCCCGTTTTTCCAATAATGTTTCCAATAGGGGCTCAGGTCATGGATATATGCTCCCTGAGCCCTGATGATTTCTCCGAACACGCCATGCTGGGCCATGTTGAGGGTGTTCATCTCAAACCAGTCGTAGCAGCAGTTTTCAAGAATGATGCAATGTTTCTGTTTCTTCTCCGCGAGATTCACGAGGTCCCAACATTCCTGCAACGTCATGGCCGCAGGGACTTCGGTCGCCACATTCTTATTGTTTTCAAGGGCATATATCGCTATCGGGGCATGGTGCAGCCAGTCTACGGCGATATAGATTAAATCGATGTCCTTGCGTTTGCAGAGTTCCTTGTATCCGTTTTCGCCATAATATATGTCGGCCTCGGGCATGGAGGCATCCATGAGATATTGCTGGCATTTTTCGGCACGTTCCTTTTCGTAGTCGCACAAGGCCTTGATTTCAACTCCGGGGATGTGGGTGAAACGCTTCACTGCCCCCGGCCCGCGCATGCCAAGGCCAACAAAACCTACTCTTACAGATTCCATCGGTGGCAGGGCAAGACCTAAAACGCTCCGCTGTCCCGCCTCTCTTTGGGGGGTGTCAACCACGATTGTTCCATTGTCCCAACCCCAGCGGGTGCCATATTCATTGATACTGTCCAAGGGTTGCCTACCGGTCTGCGACATCGCTGACAATGCTGTTAATACAATGGCGCAAAACGATAAAACTATAGATTTTTGCATATTCATGATATTATTAATAATTGGTTTGTGTGCAAAGGTATTTAAAACGTTTTAACTATGCAATAGTTGAAACCTGTTTTTTCACGGCTCACTGATATTTAGGAGAGGTCATTCCTTTATGAGACGGAAAGCTCCGTTATTGTAGGTGAATGTAACCAATCCCATGGCGTGCAGTCTCACGACGATGTCCTCGGCGCGCGTCCGGGATATATGGGCGTGGCGCATGAATGTGTTCACGTCGGTCATTCCCGATTCCAGCATTTCCAGGAATGAACGTTCCGCTCCGTCAAGCGAAATCAATGACGGGGTAACGGAACTCTCTTTATATCGCCAGGCCTTGACCATCAGGTTGTCAGCCACTATGTTCTCGTCATTGACACGGTAGTAGGCCTTCAATACACCTTTTTCCTCGCGTACCATGACGGGACGACGCGTGGCGCGGGCGATTTCAACACGCACCACTTTCAATCCGCCCTCGGTGGTGAAGACGTCCACCTGCAACGGTTGCGGAGGGGAACAGTACATGTCGGCCGCCTGTTCGACGACATAAATGTCTTCCTCGTTACGTACTCCGGCGATATTGCCGTTGTCCTTGACCCCTATAAGCAACCTGCCCCCGTCATTGTTGGCGAACGCTGACAGTGAGCGTGCGATTTTGCGCGCATCGTTTACCGCGAACTTGAAATCCTGATGCTCATGTTCACCCTCTTCAATCAGCCGTTGGATATAATATTTCCCTTTGATGCTCCTAAGGTCTTTCATCGATTTCGGCCAGCAATGTGCGCAACAGGGCGAATGTGGAACGCGGGGCATCCTCCCAGAAGTTCTCATATTGCTCTATGTTGTTCTCTGCGCCGGGGGTGTCGGATATGACGCGAATCGACATGAACGGGACATCCTTCAGATGGCATACCTGGGCTATTGCGGCCGACTCCATGTCAATCGCCAGGACATCGGGATATAATCCCCTTATCCGTTCAACCTCCTCGGGTGTCGAGACGAATATGTCGCCTGAACATATCAGGCCATGCTTGATTGTCTCGCTGTGTTGCAGTACAGGTAGCGATGTCAGCCATTGCGGTGCGCGGAAAAAACGGGGGCATCCCGCCGCGTCGCCCCATTGGGTCCCCGGGCCGCACCATACATCGTGATAGGCCACTTTTTCGCCGACGACAATGTCAAGGACATCGGCCGCGCCACCCGCGCCGCCGGCCACGCCGGTGTTTATAATCAAGGGCGGGGTGAAACTGTCAATCAGTGTCAGGGTGCTCATCGCGGCATTTACCTTGCCGATGCCTGATTTCAGGGCGATGATGTCGTGCCGGCCTATCTTGCCCGTGTGGAACACCGTGCCGTTTATTGTGGTCTCTGTCGGTTCTTTAAGTAGTGGCAGCAACAGGTTCATCTCCTTGTCCATCGCCACGATTATTCCGATTTTCATATATGAGTTATAATGTGTTAAAACGTTATAGCGCGAGGCGGTAAATCTGTTCGGTCTCGGTGGCGGTCAGCGGGTAATATCCGCCGATTATGTCGCCTTTGTTTTCATGCAGCTTCTTGACGAGCAGGGGGATATCGGGAGACTCGATTCCGAGTCCGGCGAATGTCACAGGTAACCCGAGGCTGCCGAAGAATGCTTTCAGGCATGAGATGCCCTCAACTGCTGCGGTGCGGTCATCGTGGGAGTTGACATCAAAGACCCTGCGGGCCATCTGTGCTACCTTGCCGGGGTTGTGGTCGGCCATGAATGTCATCCATGCGGGGATAATAACAGCGAGACCGGCACCGTGTGTGACGCCGTACACCGCCGAGATTTCATGTTCCATGAAATGTGACACCCAGTCCTCGCGGCGGCCTGTACCGCATACGCCGTTATGGGCGAGAGTCCCGCTCCACATTATATTGGCACGGGCATCGTAATCCTCCGGGTCTTTCATCACCTTTGGAGCCTCCTCGATAATCGCGCGTAGTATTCCCTCTGACACCCTGTCGGTGATTTCCACGCCGGGTGTCATCGTGAAATAGCGTTCAAAGATGTGAGCCATCATGTCGGCTATGCCCGATGCGGTCTGATAGGGCGGGAGCGTGAATGTCAGTTCGGGGTTCAACAGCGAGAACTTGGGGCGCAATACGCTCTCGGTGCGCAGACTGATTTTGTGCAGTCCGTCAAGACGTGTGATTACCGAGTTGCCCGACCCTTCGCTTCCCGCAGCCGGGATTGTCAGCACGGTCCCGACGGGGAGTGCTTTTTCAGGCACGAGCCGTCCTGCGTAGAAGTCCCAGAAGTCGCCGTTGTAGGGGATACCGAGCGCGATAGCCTTGGCCGTGTCTATTGCCGAGCCGCCGCCCACGGCGAGCACGCCGTCGATGTTCTCTTTGCGTCCCTCCTCGATGCCTTTGTAGACCAACGTGTCGGTGGGATTTGGGTCAACCCCGCCAAGTTCAGTCCATGATACACCGGCCTCGGCAAGTGATGCGGTTACACGGGATAGCAGTCCGCTGCGCACGACCGAGCCGTGACCGTAGACTATCATTATTTTCTGTCCAAGGAACTGACGGGCGAGTTCGCCGGCCTTGGTCTCGACACCGCGGCCGAACAGATATTTCGTAGGTGTGTAAAATGTGAAATTATTCATTGCGGTTGTTGGTTATAATCGGAATATTGAACAAATATTACGTCTGATAGCCACTATGTTGCCAATGGTAATCAATGCCACTATCACTGTCCCTGTCAGTATCGTAGGCCATAGCGGGGCGAGGTTCACACCGATTGACTCGAGCGGGCCGCTCCACAGATGGGCGGCTACAGCCAGTATTATGACCGATGAGACGAGGACTGCCACGTTGACCGCGATGACAATCACGCAGTAATAGCGTGCGACTGCTTTAGGGGTATAACCTAATTGCATGAGTTCATGGAGCTTCTCGCGGTTCTTTTGCAACAGAAGATAGATGCTGAGCAACAGGATAAAGAATGCCAGCAGACTGATGATAACCCCTACGGCAATCACCACCGTTGTAACGACCGAGAGGAAATAGGCCGCACGACCGTTATCGACCTTGTCGCCCGCGCTTTCATAGTCATGGGAGGCGAGGTATTTGGCGGCTTCGGGGTCGCCGGGCCGGTTGACCTCGATGATGAGACGTGAGGGGTCGGGCAGTTCTTTTTCGGCGAATTTGCCGTTGGCCCACTGCATGAACTCCTCGGGGACGGCGATGGTGTTTAGGCGGGACGAGAATCCCACTATGCGTGCATCGACATATTCCTGCATGCCGTTGCCGCTTAATGACAGCTTCAAGGGCACCATGCCTATCATCGCCTCGCTTACCTGGGGAAGTCCGCGGGATGAGGCGAACCCGAAGTTATACAGTGTCAGATAGTCCTTGGAGATAATCACCGGCACGGGGTCGCCGTTCTGCGGGTCATAGTTCCATCCGCGAGGCTTGACATCGAAATATTCCGATGGAATCGATTCAAGGAAAAGGGCGGTGGACATTCCCGCTCCACCCATTTGTACCGAGGCGGTCACGTTGAACGCGGCGGCGGTGAAATCGCCTACACGCCGTGCCCAGGGTTGTGCCGAGATGTCGGCGATTTCTTCACGGGAGAATGTCACGTTGCCACCTGTCAATGAACCCATTCCCGACACTTTCTTAGAGATGATGAGATAATCCTTTGAGATGAATGAGTCCTCGTCATGCCACACTGATGTCACATCGCGGTAGAACTGCATCGCGGTGAGCACAATCGCCAGTCCGGCGAGGTTGGCGAGGGCATACCCCGCGAGCTGTCCCGCGCTGATATTGCGCCGAAGCAACCGCCATACAATCGCATGGCCGGTTGATAGGCGGTATTTCTTTCGTTTCTTGTCAGACATATTTCTCTAAAGTGAAAGAGGAAAGAATCTTGGTAACGAAATCTTGTTTCCGACCGATGTCGCGATGACACCTGCACCGTTGGCTGTCGCCTCCTCGTCTATCAGGGTGGCCACGGCGGCGTTGTTACGTGCATCGAGATGGCTTACCGGCTCGTCAATCAACAGGAAGTCAAACGGCTGGCATAGTGCGCGTACAATCGCGACTCTCTGTTGTTGACCCACCGACAGGCGTCCCGCGAGAGTGTTGATTTTACCCGCGACCTCAAGGCGTTCGAGCATGGCGGTGATTTCCTGCCTGGTCTTGTGGCCGGTCAGCTGGTTCTTGATTTTGATATTCTCGAATACGGTCAGTTCGGGGAACAGTTTCATCTCTTGGGGCAGATAGGCGATGTGGCGTTTGCGGATTTCACACCATCTGTCGATTGAGTATTCACGTATGTCGGTGCCGTTGAACAGTATGTCTCCGAGATAGTCGGTACGGCTGCCGTATATGTAGGCGCAGAGGGACGACTTGCCTGTACCGCTCTCTGCCTCGATGAGGTAGTATTCGGGTTTACGGAATATGAGGTCGCGAAGCCACACCTCCGAATCCTTGACCGGCGACTCTTTTTCAGAACCGGCGAAAACCCGTGGTAGTGTCCTCCTGAGAGTGATTTCGTTAATCATCGTGTTGTCTGTCATTAT
The DNA here is from genome assembly GCA_947628305.1 of uncultured Muribaculaceae bacterium. GTDB lineage: Bacteria > Bacteroidota > Bacteroidia > Bacteroidales > Muribaculaceae > HGM05190. The sequence goes on from CANQZG010000024.1 coordinate 49,386, forward strand.
CTTGCCTGGGCGATTGCGGCATCAATCACGGCCTGAATCATCGTCAGTTCTGTGCCTGTCGGTTCGACCTCGATTGTGATGTCGGTGTCATCGGTCTTGAGCGACCCTTTAATCCCCCACGCCGGGGCGTGCCGTGGGTCGATGGCGCGTAGGGTGGGTATGGCGCAATACAGTGACATGCGGCTTCCCGAAAAAGCACCTGCGATATTGTTGCTCTGTTCCTCAAGCGGGGATGTGGATACATAGAGGCGGTTGTCGCGTAGGCTCATGAATATGTTGCCCATATTGCCGGGTAGGGTATATGCCACCTCTGTATCCCCGCCGTTGTCGCGTCCTTGAAGTCCGGTCTGTGCAAAAAGGGTCTTTATCTGGTTGAATGTATCCCGGCTGTTCTCTTTCTTTAGGGCGATAGTTACCAACACACCGGCATTGGCGGGTGACGGTTCGTTCCAGAAAGAGTCGTTCTTGGGCCACACTGCGATGGCGCATGTCCCGTCAAGGCTTTTAAGGTAGGGCACAATCAGTCCGATGGTGTTGGCGGTGGAATAGTTGGCAAGCGGGAGCATCTGCTGGGCGGTCTTGTCCCAGTCAAATTTCGGGTCCACGCCGAGCGCACCTGCGAACACGACATTCCCGGGAACATACCGTAGAAAATCGGTGTCGATTTTCTTCATGCTCTTGAAATCGATGGTATTGCCGTCCTTTGACACAGCGTTGACAACACCTTTGAGAGATTTCCCTTTGGAGTCGATGGACGCTGTCATCCATTGGGCATCACCCAGGGAGGCGGCAGGATGCCCCATGGCCACGTAGTTTATGGCCACGTTGGCCAGTCCGTCACGGGTCAATGCCTCGGTGACCGTCTTATTCTCGGTCACGGCCTTGTCTTTGGCCTCTTTGAGCGCATTACCGAGGACCTCTATCGAGGAAGCGGCGTGTCGGTCTATAATCCACCCTTGGCTGTCCTTGACAAGGAGGGTCTGGCCTCCGCCGGGTGAATAGATGTCATATCCGCTGTCGCTCTCCTTGTTCCCGGCCAGTTCAAGCGCACCTTGCTCAAATCCTTCGGGGTCGGTTATCGTGAACGTAAGGAAAGTGTCGTCGTTATAGACAAAGAACGCGACTGTCTCACGGTCAATGCATGAGCCGGTCTTTGCAATCAGGTCAAGCTGGGATTGTGTCGCCTGGGAGTTTACAAGCTGCTGCATGTTGGCGGGTAGTACAAGGGTGCCGTTCTCGACCTTGATGCCGGCGGCTGTCATCAGTCCGTCAACATTCAGTGTGGCGATGACAGAGGAGTTTTCAGGGATTGTACGCAGTATTTCGCCGTTATTGCGGCTGCATGATGAAAGAGTTATTACCAGGGTCACGCATAGCAGCGCGAGGGTGTTGAGAAGGTTTCGGGTTTTCATGTTTGGGATGTTTAACGGGTTGTATGAGAGTTGTTTAAATCTATGTTGTCGGGGCATGAGCCATCGGGGAGGATTTTCTCATCGCGGTAAGGTTCGACATGGAGGTTGACTATCATATCCTCTCCAAACTGAGAGCGGAGACGTTGTTCGACCGCTGTCGCGATGTTGTGACCGGCAACTATACTTATATCGGGGTCTACCTTTATGTGTAGGTCGAGAATCAGGGTGTTGCCGTTTCGACGGGAGCGGAAATGGTGGTAAGTCCTGACCCCCGGTGTAGTGTTTACAATCTCTTTCATCTCATTGGTGATTTCAGATGGCAGGGACACCTCAAGAAGCTCCTTCACCGATGGCAGACCGATTCTCACCGCGACTATCATCACGAAAACGCTCACAATCATGGCGGCGATTGGGTCGAGGATGCGCCAGTGCTCGCCGAGGAACATCGCCCCGGCTATGCCCGCAAGGGTCGCGATGGACGACAGGGCGTCGGAACGGTGATGCCAGGCATTGGCGATGACCGCGCCTGAATGGATGCGTTCGCCATTGATGCGTGTGTAGTGATAGAGAGCCTCCTTTGACGCGATTGACACTATGGCCATTATCAGGGCAATCATTCCGGGGCGTGGGGGTAGGTCGCCACGTGTGGCCTTGACAATCCCCTCGAGACCGTCGGCGAATATCATGATGCCGACTGCAAGCAAAGCCATTGCGATAATCATGGTGGCGAATGTCTCGTACTTGCCGTGGCCGTATTGATAGGTCTTGTCGGCTTTCTTGCGGGCTATGCCCACCATGACAATCACTATGACATCGGTGACGAAGTCCGAGATGGAATGGATGCCGTCGGCGACCATCGCGCTTGAACGTCCCAATATGCCCGCGCCGATTTTCAACACCGACAAGGCGGCGTTCACCCAGAAGCCTACCCACGTGACATGGCGTGCCACTTTGACGGCGCGTTCAGGTGTTACTTCAGATGTATGTCTGTCGGAAGGATATGCCATGAAATGTAATAGATGGAGTCAAATTTACGGATAAAAATTGAGACATTCGCACTTAATTCCATTAAAAGGACTATCTTTGTGGAAATAACACATTTATTATATAGTATCATCCATGAAATCACTGCGACACTTTGCATTTCTGTCCTATTTGTTGTTGTCGGGATTTGCTGTGGCCTCTGTTGCCGCTCAGCGTGAGATAGTTGTTCCGGGCGACACGCCTGTAAAAGCCACTGATATGCCTTATTTGGGTAACGGCCAGTTGGGAGTCGTGCCGACTCTTGACGGTCTCGGCGTGCAACGTTGTTTCTCCGTCACGGTTCATGAACGCGGTAGCGATAAGGGCGTGAGCCATATCAGACCGGTCATGTCGCCTGTTGCCCTTGAGGTTTTACCGCAATCAGAGGCCAATGAGTTGAAAGTGGTTGAGCGTCGGCTCGACATGACACATGCCGTCTACGAGACAAGGTTGAAAAGTCCCGAAATGGAGGTTGTAAGCCGGATTCGTACCTTGCGTGGTCTCCCGTTCGTCACCCTTTGTGATGTCGAGGTGAAGGCGTTGAGGAATGTCGAGGTGAGGTTTGTCAACCGTGTGAAAATTGATTCACGTGATTCTGTCTTCGCCGAGTCGAGGCCGGTCAGGGTCGAGAGGATTCGTTGGCCGATGAGCCGGCGGCAGTTGCACTACAACGGCGGTGATGAGGCGGTTGTGTCGACCACGGCAATTGTCTGTGGCGAGGGGTGTCGGGCCGAAGGCGCTGACACCGTCGCGGTGGAATTGAAGAAGGGCGCGTCAACCGGTTTCGCTGTCGTGGTGGCTACATGCTCGACCGAGGATTTTTCAGATGCATGGCAGGAATCGGAACGTCAGGTGATTTATGCCGTGAAAGAAGGTGTGAGGAATCTTGTCGCCAATCACGAGCGTCTCTGGGATGAACTCTGGCAGTCCGATATCACTATAGACGGAGATGATGATTTACAGGCGGTTGTCACGTCCTCATTATATAATCTTTATAGTTCCATACGAGAAGGCGGTCGTCACAGTATCGCCCCCATGGGGCAAAGCTCCAAGGGTTACAACGGTCATATCTTCTGGGATGCCGACACTTGGATATTCCCGGTTCTTGCCGTGATGAATCCGGGACTTGCCCGTTCGATGGTCGATTTCAGGGTCGATTGTCTTGAACCGGCTAAGAAACGGGCGTTGGCCTACTGTTACCGAGGGGCGATGTTCCCGTGGGAGGCTGACCCCCTTGGCGAGGAATCGACACCGACATTCGCCCTTACCGGGCCTCTTGAACATCATATCGTGGCCGACGTCGCCAACGCCGTCTGGCAGTATTATTGCGTGACCGGCGACAAGGAGTGGCTTCGCAAGGAAGGGTGGCCGGTGATGCGGGAGTGCGCTGATTTTTGGGTGAGCCGTGTTGTCCCTAATGGTGACGGCAGTTATTCGGTGAGGAATGTGGTCGGGGCCGATGAGTATGCAATCGGTGTGGACGATAACGCATTCACCAACGGAGCGGCCAAGGTCGCGTTGAAAAATGCCGTCGAGGCCGCCCGTGTGCTCGGCGACAATCCTGACCCGCTTTGGGACGAGGTGGCCTCACACATCAAGTTTCATTATTTCCCCGACGGGGTGATGCGCGAGCATGCGACCTACGATGGCGCGAAAATCAAGCAGGGAGACGTGACGCTCCTTGGGTATCCGCTCGGTGTGATGACTGACCGTGACGAGTTGCTGAAGAACCTGAACTACTATGACACTAAACTTGACCCTGTCAACGGGCCTGCGATGGGACGCGGAGTGATGGCCGTCTCGCTGTCACGTCTCGGAATGGGCGAAAAGGCCGGGAACACTCTCACCAAGGCCTACGTCCCCCATCTCCGCGGGCCGTTCCTTGTGTTCGCCGAGACGCCTAAGAACAATGCCACATATTTCATGACAGGTGCGGCTGCCTTATTGCAGGGCGTGATTTTCGGGTACGGTGGCATAGATATAACTTCCGATGGTATCAGGCAGGTTTCGTCGACGTTGCCCAAGGGCGTGCGTTCGGTGAGGATTACGACACCTTTAGGCGTGTTTGAATGTGTAAATGTTAAAAAGTGACATCATATATTGGCGATTTCTTGTATGTTGAAACCTAATTGCCTATATTTGCAAATAAACCGATAAATAACTTTAAAATAAACCAAATCATGAACAGTGTTTCTTTCGGAGGCGCAATCGCCTCTTTCTACAAAAACTATGCGACATTTTCGGGTCGCGCGACACGCGCCGAGTATTGGTGGGTGTATCTTTATACATTCCTGGCGACATTAGTGTTGGCTTTTGCATTTTTCCCGTTGGCAATCGTGTTCCTGCTCGCCAATATCGTGCCTAACTTGGCGTTGACTGTGCGCCGTCTGCATGACGTTGGCAAAGGCGGAGGATGGATTTTCATCTCGTGCGTGCCGTTTATCGGTGGAATATGGCTTCTTGTCCTCCTGTTGACAGGTAGCGAGGGAGACAACCGTTTTGGCCCGAACCCATTCGGACTATCAAACGCCCCTTCCAACAATCCTTACGGAGCTCCGCAGATGCCACAGAATCCTTATCAGCAACCGCAGGGCAACCCGTTTAACGCTCCGCAGCCTCCCCGCAATTAAAATGTTATAACATATTATTGAAAAAGGGCGCATTTCGCGCCCTTTTCTCGTTTTGTGGGATTGCATTATCGGCAATTTGCTACCGCGACATCATGTTTTTTTGAAAATTGTGCGATATTTTCTTCAATAATGTGTTGCATTTTGTAAAAAGTTTGTATTTTTGCCATGAAAGATTGTTTGTGGTATTTTCTAATTTTTATTTAATTTACCAATAAACCATTTTTCAATGAAACACAGATTACTCCCTTTCATCCTGATAGGGATAGGCGCGTTGGCAACCTTAGACGCGGCAGGGAAAGATGTCTATGTCTACTCGTCGACAGGTGATGCGACGGGGCAGATGACTGACGTAAAACGCATCGAGTTTATTAAGGCGGGAAAAGTGACGCTCGTCCCTGAAAAGGGGACGAATGTCGATATCGACATTGCCAAATTCGGCTATATTACATTCAAGCCCACAGGCGGCAGCGGGATTTCGTCGGTCGAGACCGTCAACGCGATTCTGCGGCTTGACGGCGACATCCTTTCGGTGACAAGTGCATCCGAAATAACCAAGGTTAGCATTTACAATGTCCTTGGCGAGATGACCGGGCAATATGCCCCGGCGGCGAATACCGCCACTCTGACAGTCAATACCCGTGGCCTCAACATCGTAGTCGTGGAGGCCGGCGGCATTTCACAAACCTATAAAATTGTCAGATAACCATGAAAGCACTTAAAACCATATCATTGCTCACAATCGGCGTGGCAGCATTGACCCTCACAGCAGCCGATTTCCTTTATTTCCACTATGACGGCGAAGTCATAAAGAAACTTCCCGCCGAGAATGCAGAGCGCATCGTCATGACCACAGACAAGAACCTGAAGGTGGTCGATGCCAACGATAATGCGCTTTACACCGTCCTCGCCGAGGATGTCGATTCAATCACATTCCTTGCCCCGATGCCCCAGGCCGACCTTCTCAATGTCGTGTTCAAGGAGGATGGCACCGCCGAGGACGTGTCACCCATGAAATTCCCGGTCGAGCGCGGTGGTACAGCCACAACCGAATGGGACGCGGCGTTCAACTGTTACGCCGCCAAAATCGAGGGGAACACGTGGGCCAGCAGCAATGTCGCTAACCAGTTCTACCGTATCGATTACACAAACAACACGGCTTTCAAAAACGCCCTTGCCGACGGACACACCCTTGAAGTGTTGTTCAAACCCTCCTATACAGGGACTATTAAGAACGGCGAGGCCAAGATATTCTCATCCCATGAAGCCGGTGGTACAGGTATCATGATAAAGAGTATCGCAGACGGTTCGGCATACGGTGCGGAAGCTCTCAATTCGTTGACGTTCCTGCCTAATGTTTCTAAGACGACCACAAGTACCTGGCAAGCCTGGGCATCCAGTGGCTTTGTCCCGGAATCTGACGTATATTATCACATAATTGGCGTATGGGATAAAAACGCTAAAAAAGCAATGATTTATGTCAACGGTGAGTTGATGAAAGAGGTAAGTATCGATGGCAGCAACTATGTCCCGGCCAAGACCGGCGCAACCAAGTTCTGTATAGGAGGTGACCCTTGCCCCGTGACCTCCACCAAGCCCACAGGCGTGCAGAATGGTGTAAACGGCACGATTGTACTGGCCCGTATCTATGACGACCCGTTGAATGCCGAACAGGCCGAACGCCTTTATCAGGCCGTCGAAAAAGGCATTGTCAAGACCCAGCCTATGGTCGAGAACGTATCGTTGCTTGAAAATGTACAGGTCAAGGGGGGCGCGTCTTATCCCGTCTATGGCACAGGATTTGAGGACGGTGACGTAATAAAAATCGATAGTGATGCCAACGGCTGGGAGCTGCCCGCGACAGCCAACGGCACCGAAGGAGTAAAGGTGACACTCCCCTCCAACGTCAAGGGCGGTGAATACATAGTTTCACTCAAACGTGGCGACCGCACGCAGAAACTCGGAACAGTCAATTTCACGCTTGTCAACAACTTCGATGTCAAGTCACAGATTGTCTCCCACCGAGGCTATTGGGCCAAGCCCGGGGCATCAGAAAACTCACGTGCCGCGCTACAGAACGCAATCGACCTGAAAACATACGGCGCGGAGACCGATATCTGGCTCACCAAGGACAACGTTCTCGTCATCAACCACAATTCGACTATAGGCGGCGTTTCAATCCAAAACTCCAACTATGAAGACCTCAAGGACATCAAACTTTCCAATGGAGAGACACTTCCCACGTTCGCCGATTTCCTTGAAATCCTGAAAGGGAGCGACCACTGCAAGCTGATTATCGAGACAAAGACTCATTCGACCGAGGCTCGTACCATCGAAGCCGCCAAGGCGGCAGCCGAGGCTGTAAAGGCAGCCGGATTAGAGGACAAGGTCGTATACATTGCGTTTAATTACGCCACATGCAAGGCACTTGCCATCGCCTATCCCAATGCCGACGTACAGTTCCTATGCGACAAGACAGCCGAGGTGCGCACCCCGGCCCAACTCTATCAGGACGGCAAGATTTCAGTCGCCTACAAGACGACAATCCTCAACGCTAACCCGACGTTCATAGAGGATGCCCACAAGCTCGGTCTAAAAGTGAACACCTGGACAATCAGCACAAGTGCCGAAATCGGTAACTGGATTAACAAGGGTGCCGACATCATCACATCCGACACTCCTGTCATCGGTATGAAATACCTCGACTACTACAACTCCAACAAGTAGAATTTAAATCGTAGGGACGTGATGTGTCACGTCCGATGCCGACAATTAACACCCTCTTGTTGCGCGATAAAAAAGATGATAACTCCATCGTGAAGTGCCCCCCAAAAGTTGGACATGTTAAACACTATCCAGTTATAGAAAGAGTTCGGTATTGAACCGGACTCTT
>CANQZG010000025.1 GCA_947628305.1 uncultured Muribaculaceae bacterium
TCGTCCTCTCCTTCCTCGTCCTCATCGTCCAAGTCGTCCAAATAGGACTTCTCCTCGAAGCCGTTGTTACATTCGACGTGCCGTCCGCAAGGAAGTTCGTCATAGCCCATACACGAACAGTCGGGATAATCTTTGCAGTCCTCGCAGAAGTTGTAATGCTCCGCATACTTGCAAATATTTTCCAATTCGCACCCCGCACAGGAATCGCGGTATTCGTAACTACGCCCTTCTTCGAGCGTACGCCGAAGGTTCTCATTGTCCTTTTGAAGTGCCTCGACCTTACCCGTCAAGCCCGCGATTTCGTCCATAAGGTCGGTAGCTTTGCGGTAGCCCGCCTTTTCCAAAGCCTCGACGATCTTCTTGGCGCACGTCTCTCTGTCCTCGGGTTCTATGTAATCGCCCGCGCCGAATTGAACCTTTATTTCGGCAAGAACCGTGTCGTATAATTCCTTGTTCATTACTCTGCCCTCGCCAAAGATTCGATGAAAGGTTTTCCGTCCTCGCCGCAGATGATTTTCCCCTGCCCGTTGCGTCCAGCTTTGCGCTCGTTCGCCCAATAGACTTGGAGCTCGCTCAAAGCGTGATGGCGCAGGGCGCCGTTTGTGCGGTCCACTTCCTCACTGGAGGAGCAGACGAAGTACCCGCGCGTGCAGGAACCGATGACCTTCTCAAAGTCAGAGCTTATCCTGATTTCGTTGATGATGTCACGCAGCTTGCGTTCCGTGATGGAAAAGACTGCGCTCAACTGCCTTCCGCTTATCGCGTTTGCCTCGCCGCAATGAGACATGAGAGCGTCATAGACCCGAAACACGATTTCCTCATGACGGCTTTTGAGTTGGTCTTCCTCTTCTCTGGCCAGTTCGAAGGAACGCTCCGCCTGTGTCGCGATCCTGTCCTCGTACTCATCATCGTAAAGAGCGCACCTCTCCTCATACTCTTCCCTGCCAATACCGACCCAAGGCGCGTCATTGATTTCTCTGCTCATTTGTTCTTATCCTCCCTGTAAAATAAGATTCGATTATTGATCCGCTCATAGGTGAGCACGATCCCCTTCCGCGCAAGCGTTTTCGTGACGTATCTCAATCCGCTTGCGGAAGCGATGATGCTTTCAAGTTTCTTCAAAGTGCATCCGACGGCATTTGCAATTTCCTGATGCGTGATCCTCGTCGGCTCCTTCGGCGCATCCGTAAAGTCAGAGCACTCACTGCGTCTTTTTGGGCGACCGTTTGGAAATTCCTTATTGCACTTTGATAAGTTTCCGCAGTTCCAACAAAGGAAGGGTCTCATCTTGCACCTCCCGCTCAAAAATCAGTCCGATTTCATCCCAAGAGCATATGCTTGCATGAACTCCTCTTCCCGAATCTCCGAGATCCGCTTTTTGCCGCCGAACCATTTGGAGAGGAACATCATGAGAAACGGCAGATCCGTTGCCCTGCAACAGAAGCGGAAGCTACGCAAATTCTTGTCCTGATCGACCTTCGCCTTTTCAAGAGAAAATGAACGCCAGAACTCTTCCCACCATTCGTTTTGAATGCCGAGATAGAGTGCAAGCGTTCGAAATGTAACGGACCTCTCGAGGAAATCCTTCCATGACCAATTTTGTGCCAAGGCACCGAACTCCCGTGCCCGTGCGAGCAATGCTTTCCTTCCGCTATCCATAATCCTTCCTCTCCCGCAGTTCTGGATCAATTCGCGTCAATTCTTCCCGTGCAGATAATCCATAGTAACGCCGAGAATATCGGCTAAAATTTCAAGAGTATCTGCGTTCGGTCTTTTCTTCCCGCTCTCGAAGTAGAAGATCGCGGGTTGAGATACTGCCGCCAGCTTCGCCAACTCATGTTGCGAAAGCCCCTTCTTCTCCCTTGCCTCTTTCAATCTGTTCGGTGCGAACATAGTCCCGCCCTCCTTTGCGTGCGCGTATGACAAATTCTAAAAATGATAACCGTTGCTTATTGACAGGTGCCCCGAGAAGTGTTATAATGGTTTTGCTACGAACAATTACATACTTCGCAGAAACCCTGTCAATAAGCGGGCTGTTGTTTTCGCCGTATAGGGTAAATGCACGGATCATGTTGCCTTAAGAAAGGCAGAAAGGAGGTGCTCATGTTGAAAGCACTTTTGAGTATGCCCGCGTATCTTGGAGCCGATCGGTAAGGAAGCGTAAGTCTTTACCAATTCCAATCGGCTTCGTGGAGTAGGCTACGGGCATACGACCATTGCTTGGTCGTCAAGGTAGAACCAAAACTATCCAAGCTACACCACTCCGAACACCGCTACCCCAATATGCGAGGGAACAGGAAGTTACAATGAGTTCCCGTTCGGAAAGATGCAAAAATTTGGCGGCTGCGAGCGTTCTCGTTGGGAAGGACGCTCACGGTTGTCGTCCCCTTTCTGATGCAACATGATCCGTGCAGACGGCAACCACTACCCTATTCGGTTTTCAAACAACGGCTTTAAGGTTATCGGTCATCTTTCGATAACTTGATTATAGTATATAGGATACTTTCCCATATGTCAAGCGTTTATGGGAAATTTTCCCACATAAAATTAAAAAATTTTTTCCGCCCTGTTTGAGAGCGGAGGAAAGGAGATTTATAAATGGAATTTCCGAGCAAATGTCCCTATTGTGGGAAGGACACGGTTCAAAATTATATCGGTAGTTTGCCCGATAAGTACGGCAACCCTAAAATCGGCACTTTACCTGATATATGGGTAGAAGCTCATGACTGCGTTCACTGCCATAGACCAATTTTTCTCTTTATGGAGAAAGATACACAATCAGAAATAAGCTGGATGTCGAAAATCTGCTACATCATTCCGCCGTCAAAATTTATTGATTATCCAAAGCAAGTAATGGAGCTATCAAAAAATGCTTATGAGTTTTATTCCCAAGCCATAAAAGCCAAAGAACTTGGGTTAGACAAATTGGTTGGCGCAGGACTTCGATCGGCTCTCGAATGGCTTACATCGGATTACCTCATCAAAGTAAAAGGCTATACGGAAGAAAAGGCAGCCGGTTTAAGCCTTTACGACCGAATCGAGAAGATTGACGGTGATAGATATAAAAAAGTTTGCGGACACATTTTGAGAAAATTCGGCAATGATAGTGTGCATATTGTCAAGCAAATTGATTTTACCGTTGACGACGCATTACCGCTGTATGGAATAATGATTGACATCATCGACACCGAATTAACGCTTATTGAGGCAGGAAAGCGGCTTAAAGAAATAAAACCCTAATTTGGATTCCGATCTAAACTTAATGTCACACCATACTCCGTTGCCTTTTGTTCTATCGAGTGCATCAGCAATTCGAGTTCGGTAGATGCGGAAAGATTATGATACGCCATCCTACACTTTGCTTGAAAAACCCTGTTATACGTATCGTTCAATACATCCCGAACCGCAAGGCTGACAAATTCTTTTAAGTTCGCGACAAAACGTAATAGCTCACTTGTTGCCTTATAAGTCGAAGAACTCATCTCTTCCGTGATGGACAAAAGTTGTTTGGAAAAATCATCGCACTTTGTTTTGAAAAACTCACGTTCGTCGTTCATACCCCGCACCTCACAAATGAATTTGATTATATTATATAGGAGAATTTCCCATATGTCAAGTAAAAACCAAAAAGAATGCTCCGTCCTCACGCAACGCCTCAACTCACTTTTCCAAGAGGAACGTGCGCGGGGAACAAGCGCAAGAAGTATTTTGTTGCAGCTCGGCTTGTCTGAAACCGCCCTCGCCGAATGGAATAGAGGTAAATCAAAGCCAACTCTCGGCGCAATCGCCAAGCTCGCCCGCTACTTCAACGTCTCGGCGGACTATCTGCTCGGGTTGACCGACGAAAGGAAACCGCTTGAAAGCCGCGAGGTTGGGCAGGTCTCCACCACTACCACTGTTCCCGCCGTGTTCGGTGAAATGCCCGACCTGTTCTCGGATGAGCGTTTCGTCAATACAGCGAAGATATACCACGAGCTTCCTGATGAACTGCGCGAACGGGCGTATATGCTTATCTACGGCATCGCGGTTGGGCTTGGATTGAATGTCGAAAAAATTATTGGGAGATAATGATATGAAAAAACTCTTGAAGAAACTTTCCCCTCTTTTTGCGCTTGTCATGGCGTTTATGGTGTGCTGCTCGCTTGTCGGGTGTGGATGTGATCACGATTGGAAAGAAATATCTAATACTGCCACATGTCTTGAAAAGGGCATAAAAACACTTGAATGCTCAAAATGTCAAAAAACAAAAACCGAGCCGTCTCCTATTGCAGAACATAGTTTTGATGGTACAAAATGCGATGTCTGCAAACTTGTTGTAACAAGCACTTGGTCTCCGAAATCAAATTGCACGAAATGTAGTAACGTAAATATGATTGGGGACAATAAGAGCTATTTTCAAAAACTCCATACAACTGCTACATGTATGGAAGATGGCGTTGCTTACTATAAATGTGACAAGTGCTATGAAAAATTTTTCGTGTTAGAAAGAGCGCTTGGTCATTCTCTAAATAAGAATATATGCGAACGATGCGGTAATGCCCTGAAAGACCTTTCAGAGTTCCCTGAAACATATCGCATGGAAGTTTCTGACAAATTAGAACACATTGCTCCATATACCATAGATAGCGAAACCTTCGTCACCGCCACACGCTTGCTTAAGTTATGCAAGGATGATATTACCGACTGTGAAAGCAGAGTAGAGAAAGCGCAGCGGGCGTTGGAAAATGCCAAGAATGAGGCAACCGTGCGACGCTATGTCGAGGGCGTCGGTTGGGTATGGCAAGCTGACGAAAAAAAGGTCGCCGCAGCAGAAGAAGATTTGGAAAGTGCGCAAAAATCTCTTCGGCAGGCCCAAGATGATTTAGATGTTTGCAAAGTCAGTTATGAGTTTAACTGCGAAGGCTACGCGTGGAATATCGCCATACTTGGCATAAAAGCAACGGACGCTAACAATTATGCCATTAACTATAATTTGGCATCTCTTGCAGCACTTGAAATGAGCACCCTTGATATTACCGATATGCCCTCATGGTACAAGGACATCATAAGCAATATTCAAACACTGACGGGATTAGACATAAGACAAAACTCGAATTCTGCCATTCCCGATTGAGCAAATCTATCGACTTTGGTATAATCTTCCCTATCACTATCTTTTAGGAGGAAATACCAATGAACCAACTCGCTCAAATCATCGCGCAGAGACTTGAAAGCGTTGAGCAAAGCGCACGGCAGACACTTCGAGACGTAGAAGCCATACGAGGCGTTTGCATGGGCTATGCGGCGGCAATGTCGGACTTCCATGCCCCTCCCCCGCCGCAGTACAATTTAGGCAATGGGTTTCAAGAAATCGTTTCTGAACCTGCTACCAAACAAAAGTCGGTAGCCGAGATCATCGAAGAGGTGAGGAAATTGATCATTGAACTCAAAATAAAGGGATCCGTTCGGGAGCACAAGAATGGTCTCTTGAAATTCACAAGTACAGTGCTCGGGTGCGTCTATGGACGCTCAAAGGAGGAATTCGAGGAGAAATTAAAAGAAAAAATCAAAGAGCTGGCAAGACAACCGAAAAAGACAAATCAAAAGACCGCAAAACCGAAGGCGCCTCTTCTGTCGGAATTTTTCGAGAAAGAATACTTCCCGTATAAGAAGCGCCAAAATCTTGACAAGAAATACCTTCAAGACATTGAAAGGAAATTCCGATTCATCATGTCGAAAAAGCTCGATAAGCGGCTCACGGATTACACCCCGCAGATGATCGAAAAATTCCTGTATTCCGTCCCCCAGACGAGGAAGCGTCAGTTGCTCCAATGTTTGCTCAACAACATGTTCAAACGTGCACTTGCACTCGGACTTATCAAGATGAACCCGTGCGATGCGGTCGAGCATATGAAGCACAAGCAAGACAAAGGGAAGGCATTTTCATTTGATGAGCAAGAAGAGTTCTTCCACTTGCTTTTTCAAAATGAAAAACTCAGCCATGAGCAAAAATGCTACTTCATTCTTGTTTACTTGACAGGGGCAAGGCGTGACGAAGCAGTGGGAATTCGCGTTGAGGATGTGGACTTCAAGAACAAAGTCTTACATATTTGCGGCACGAAAACGGACGGTTCAGACAGACGAATACCGCTTACTCCGCTTGTTGAAAAGTTGTTATTATCGTTGAAACCCAAGCGCGGCGCCTACTTCCATTTTTCCGGCAGCGCGGCAGATCACTACTTTAGAGCAGTGTGGAAAATTGAGAAAGGACATAAGCTGCACGATCTGCGCCACACCTTTGGCACCATTCAAAGGAGCGCAGAAAATGTAGACATGAAAACCGTCTCACTGTGGATGGGGCACTCAACGATTGATACGACAGCAAATATTTATACTCACCCGGAACAGTTAGATATTGGCATATTCCTGCGTGGTGACATGAGCGAAGAAGAAAAAACCGCCATTTATCGTAAGAGATACAGCGACATTTTAACGCTCATTGATGGGTTTATCGGGAGTGAAAAGTAGACTTTTTACCGTGGATTTACCAAAAAAAGGCACGAAAAAAGCCGACCTAAACACACTCTATCTTGTGATAATATTTGTTAAAGTCGGCTATATATTGCGCTTGTTTGCCACTGGAGAGATTGGAAATCGTGTGATGGTGGTGAATCATCCGGAGGTTCGAATCCTCTTCTCTGCGCCAATATTTAGTGATTAGGTGGGATTATCACCACAATATATCCCACCTAACGACTGAAACCCTACAACAAACAAACGAAATGATTTCTTGAAAGTACCAAATTAGTACTAAAACCCATTGCGCAAAACCGTGTCACTTCGGTGAGGCGGTTTTTTGTTTGGCGATGAGCCGCGAGAGGCGCCACTTTTCGAGGGCGGTCGGCTTGGAGTTTTCCACCTCGATGGCAAAGAGCCGCTCCTCTTTTATGCCGAGCCTTTCCGCAGCCGCGCTCGGATCCAGTCCATTACGAAGACGATATTCACGAAGCATCAAAGCGAACTTCGAGTGTTGGATGTTTACGGTGAAGGGTGTCATTTTTTTCTTGTCCTTTGCGTTTTTCCTTGGCTCATATTCAATTGCGAAAAGTACGGTCACGATCATGGCCATGAATCCGCCTACGCAAGTCAGCAGAATTCTTTTCCATAAAGCTATGTCTAAAATCCATGCCAAAATTACGCACAAGACGCTTTGTGCCAAAACGCATCCCATTGTGTTCTCCTTGGGGCTTCAAGTCGGATTCAAACCAACATCTATCGCTTACAGGGCGATCGCTCTTCCGATTGAGCTATTGAAGCACGAGGCCGACGGGGCACGGCATCCCGACTTTCCGGCTGAGCAGTGTTGCTGTCCACCCGTTGTCTTCTTCCAACCGTCAATTTGAGTTCACCGCTTTTGATGGCGGAAAGGACAAATGCCCTTGTGGCTGGGGAGAAAGGAATCGGACCTTTGAGATGACGGAATCAAAATCCGTTGCCTTACCCCTTGGCTACTCCCCATTATATCGCTCACCACTGATTCGTCTGCGTTCTGTATTCGCATTCGATCAGTGCTTGATCGACAAGATAATCCTCGTGCTCCCGCAAATATTTTTCTGCAATTTCCCTGTCCGAATATACAGCTTTGGGAAACAATAATATTCTTTTACCATTGATTGTTTCGATTATATATCCGTTTCCATTGCTCGCTCTATCCACGATAAACCCTTCCATTACTTTACAGACAGGGTAACCATTTTTTGAGATGCAACAACGGATATAAAAGATCGGGATATTACACGGTGCATTTGCTGACAGATCGCTCATATCATCCCGTTCCTTTCCGCCTTAGGCAGACTTTTTCTTCTTCTCCTCGGGAGCGGGTTGTTCCTCTTCCTTGGGCGCAGACGTATCCTCTGCGGGGACAGGTTGCGCTTCCGCCGACTTCTTCTCAGCTTCTTCCTTCGCAAGACGAGCGTTCCTGTTTTCGGTGAATTTCGATTGACTGATATTGACCGCATCACAATACGCTCTGACATACTCATCCGCCATAAAGGGCACGGATGCAAAAATTGTCTCCATAATGTTTTCGTGACGACGTTGATTGAGTATCTTCCAATCTTCCTGTCCATTCAGATCTTCCCTTTTCGCTTCGGCAACACGAGCGACTTCCTCGATCGCCTCGATATGCCTCTTCGCAATCGCGGGGATCCCGCTCTGCAACGCTTTGATGATGAATTGCTTCTGTTCCTGCGTCATGATTTTACACTCCTGTTTTTTTCTTTTTTGCAGAGAACGCGGGATTCGAACCCGCCCACGCAACGGTTTCCCCCTATTGCGCTTCGTTACCAATTGTTCTCCATGGAGCGAGGCTTAACGCACCTCGCATGTCGATCGCGGCTTTGTGCAGGGAATAGCTCGGCGGGAGTTACGAGCTCTGCTTTGGACGGGTCGCTCCGCCCTTGAAAGCGGCAAGTCATTCTCTCGGCGGGCTTTCCCGCACGATGCAGAAATGGCTGTTCTGCCGCTCGCTATAGATTATAACATAAAAATTTGTGGCTTGCTTGGGCAAACCCCCAAAAGTCGGGAAAAATCGAAAAAATTTTTTCAGGAATTTTCCTCGATGTCGTCGTAGTCGATTCCGAGGGCGACTTTGAGGATCGCCGCGATGAGTTCATCTCTTTTCATCGACGATCGTCCCCTCTTTCGTGCGGTGTTCGTAGATGATACGAGGAAATACATCGTCCGATTCTTCTGTTGCGCCGCACTGCGGGCAGGTGTATCGGTAACGGTGCGAGCAGGCAGGCACAAATTTTCCAAGATCATCGACACAGAACAAACCGTATTCAGGGATAGGAACCGCTTCGCCGAGTTCTGCGCCGCATTTTTCGCAGTGTGCCGTTTCACGAATCGGGACAAGCACAATCTCTTCTTTTTGGATTTTCATATTTTGCCTCTTCTATTACTTTCGCTCCGAAGATAGTCTACGATCGCCGCCGCGCAGGAGCCCGCCTTACAAAGTCCCTTCTCTGATGCCGCACGGCACTTATCACAGTCTGCCCCCTCGCAGAACCGATGTACAATCGTAGCCTGTATGCCCGTCACAAGCTCAAGTACATCGTCAAAGTCTTTCAGTTCGAGGTGAATGGTGTAGCCCTCGTCGCCGTGAATTGTCGCCGCTTCTCTCATTTTTGAAATTTCTCCTTCGATTTCTGAAATGCTTCACTTTTGCATTTCACTTTTAAGTTTCGGTAAGTTTCTCACCGCCCGCGCCAGCCGCCGAAAACGGTCATTTTCGGCGCAAAAAGGCGGTTTCGGGGCGAAATACGGTTGAATTTAAGTTGCAGGTAAGTTGCACCTATGCCGCACGGCATCCGCAGCTGAACCGAAACCTATTCGCTCGCCTTATCCCCCACCTCTTTCGCAAAACGCTCCATTGCCTCATTCACAGATTTCAATTTTACCGAGAGAGTGAGTTGCGTTTTGTTTATCTCGTCAATGATCTCTTTGAGCCTGATGAATTGGTATTCCGCGCTTTCCCAAATGCACTTGAAGTCTTTTCCGTCGAAGCGGTAGATAGCGACGACTTCACCAATGAAATAAAAATAGTCGTCGAGATGTTCATAAGTGGCGACATCGATAATTTCCACGCCAGACAAGCGAGAGACGTAGCGCACAATATCGTCCTTTTGAAGTTGCGGAAAGAGCGTAAACTTCTCTTCCGCCGCGCCGTCAGCACTTTTCGCTTCCGCACCGCTCGGCATTTTGATGTAAATCATGCCGTTATCCAAAGCATCGGTTTCGGGTTCGCCACAAACATTGTTGATTGCCTTGTCCACGGTATAAAGGCGTTCCGCGTCTTGCGACGGAGGAGTCTCAACAGGGTTGGTAAATCCGACAAACGTTGTACAAGGAACTTTGCCCTCTTCCAACTCGAAATTGCAGACGATTTTCGCCCCGCCGACGAGTTTGTATGCGATATAAAATTTTTCCTCGTCGTCGGCATACACTTCACCTGTAAGACCGTTCCCCTGTTCCCCGCCGATTATCCACTTCCCATAGATGACTTTCCCCATATCCCGCGCTCGGCAGAGTATGGGCTCGTGGTATTCGTGTTTATCGTCGTATTCGGGGTAAACGACTTTCAACCACTTGACGTTCTTGTATTCGCGATTTCCGCTCCTCATACTCACGCCCCCGTCATATCTTTCCGTGAAAACGGTTCGACTTCCCACTCACAACGGCAGTCGGGGCATTTCCAAACATCTACTTCCTTTTGGCGGAAAAACCCGTAAGTCCGAACAAACGGCAGAGTAAACTCATTCCCGCAGTTGGGGCATATGCGTGCCTTGCGACGATACTCTTTCTCTGCCGCGAGATATTCAGGGCTATGCCCCTGTGCCGTGATTTTCTTCTCAACCTTCATATTCAATTCCTCCCGTTGAACTTATGCCACCATTATATCATGCTTTTTTGAGCTTTGCTTGGGCAAACCCCCAAAAATTCATCGAAAAAATAAAAAAAATCGGGAGAATCAAACTCCCGATGGCATTGCTATGAAGATTTTGCAAAGATCAATCTTTTTTATCGCCCAACAAACGCAAAGTGTCGATTTGTTGCAGGACCCGAAGTTGAGAGCGTGCCATATCGTTGAGGCGTTGCAGCCGCTCGGCTTGCGGGACGCCCTGCTCGATGAGGATCGCATTGTAGCTCTCCATGTTGGCGATCACAAGCAGTTGCTCTATCGTGGCATAGTCGCGAATGTTACCTTTGAGCGTCGGATTCGCCTTTCGCCACTCTGCAGCCCTCATCCCGAAGAGAGCCACGTTGAGAAGGTCTGCTTCGTCGGCGTAAACATATTTCAGTTGCTCCTCTGTGAGCGTAGGGACGATGTTTTCCTTGATGGCGTCGGTATGGATGCGGTAGTTCACCTTGGCAAGTTCCCGCTTTGCCGACCATTCAAGCGCCTTTTGTTCCTCAACTTTAAGCCTTTGGAACTCTTTGATGAGGTATAACTCAAATTCGACCGAGATCCAGCTTGCGAATTTGAAAGCAATATCCCTGTGAGCATAGGTGCCGCCATAGCGACCGGTTCTGCTGACTATACCGATCGCGTTTGTCTTTTCTATCCATTCTTGCGTTGTCAACACAAATGAATTTTCGCCCGAATTGTTTTTAATGTATTCGAACTCTAATACATTAAAATCAGGATTGTTCAGCGTTTCCCAAAGCCCAAGGTACCGAATAGTTGAGTAATTTTTGAGCCAATTTATAATCACCATGCCCGAATGTTGCGGGTTTTTTACCTTTGCAATGTCGGTTAGACAAATATAGTCCTCGGCATTGATGTTTTGATACCGAACATTTATTCCCTGAACTTTTACTTCTTTGCTTGCCATAGTGTTCTCCTTTCCAACCGTATCGAATTCGACACGGATGATAATAGAATAATCGGGAATTCCGAATTTCTCTTCGCGCCCCTTCTGTTGTGTATAACGATTATACCACACTCCTCGGTGCATTTCAAGTACTTGATAATTTTTAATGTAACCGAATTCGGTAACGTTGATAACAAAAACTCATTCCGCGCATTCCCACGGAATCAAAAAGCGAACAAGAGGGGGATGAGATGAGCACCCCTGCATATATGATTCGTTCTTGGAAATCCCCACGAAAAAAGTACCCCACCCCCTTGCAGGCCGTTGCAAGCCGATGCAAGGCTCAAACCCATTTACATAATATCACATTATGTAAAGACCTTTCCCACATTTTCCGCGCTTTTTTGTCTCCCGATGGAACGGATGAAAGCGGCGAGCGGGGCGAGGATTTGCCCCTTTTGGAACGGGGCGGCATTGCTTTCATGAACACGCTGCCGACGTGATGCCCCTCTCCTCTCTCTTTGCCCCGATGCTTCGCCCTTCCCGTTGTCTCCCCGCTTCTCCCCTCTCTTATGGCTTCGGGTGTCCGCTCTTGCTTTCCAACGCTTGGCTCTGCGCTTTGTGCTTTCGTCCTCCGATGGTCTCGCCTTCTCCCGTCCTCTCTTCCCGCTTTCCCTCGTCTGTATGCTCTCGGGTGCTGTCTGCTTGATTCTCTCTCTTTTCCCTCGTATCCTTTACGGCTTTGGCTGGTTCTCCGTCTTTCGGATGATCTCTGTCTCTCCTTGTCTCTCTGCTTCCGCTCTCTGCTTCTGCTTTTGGATGGGTCTGGCTCTGCATGTATTATCTCTATTTGACGGGAATTCAAGAAAAGAGAAAAGAAATAGAAAAGAGAAAAGAAGTTTGGGGCTTGCTTGCTCTGCCCCATTTGAATGGGCTGGGGCGGCGCGGCGATGGCTTAGCGCCCCGCGATGGCGGCGGCGCTTCCGTCGTCCTCTCTCGGATGGTTTTCCGTCGCTCGGATCCACGGCGGGCACGATGTCCCGCTCTCCCGTCTCCCGTCTCCCCCGCTCGGCTTTGGTCGTCTGTCTCAATGGGCTGGTCGCGGTCGGCCGGGCTTTACTGTTGCGCCGTCCTGCGCCTTCTCCCGCCGTCCTCGGCTTATTCCTCGGGGGCGGGCGGATCTACGGGCGCGGGGGCGGTCTCCGCCTCTCTTGCCGCTTGGGGCGCGATGAGCGGCGCGGCTTCCGTCCGTATGGGTTCGCCGTCCAAAAGAGCGGCGGCGGCTCCCCTCAATACCTCGGAGGGCTTCACGCCGTGCGCCTTGAAAATCTCCGCGATCCGCTCCGCTTCGTCCCTGCGGAATGTCGCTCCGATACTTTTTTGTAACGCCGTAACACCGCCATGCTTCTCCCTGTAACGCTTCGTAGCTCTTTTCTGTGCTTCTGATGTTGCCATGCTTTTCCGTCCCCCCCTGTGCCCCCTTTCGGGGCTATTTTTGCCTAAAATTATACCACGGGCGGCGGTCGTTTGTCAATAACTTTTTCATATCATTCTTGCTATAATTTATACTTATATATCACATTATTGCCATAATAGATTCAAATGGCAAAATATGGAAATATTGCCATAATTCTATTGACATCATATGTCATTGATGTTATAATAGTAATGTAAAGAGGTTGAGGGCTTCCACCTCTCCGCCCGCCGCTGGCGGGTTCCCCCTCGGGGGTGCAGATTGACAACTACAAAGCCCCGCGCCGTTGGGAAGGGCGCGACGGTTTAAGGCTTCCCCCCTGCCGCGCGGGGGTTAAGATTTGCGCGCGGGTATGGTCGGCGGGTTTTACGGCTTTCCCCGTCGAAGGAGACAAAGGACTACAAGCCGCCGCGCTGCCGCTTCGATTGGGCGCGCGTGTATCGGTCTGATGATGGCGCGGGTCGTTCCCCGCCGAAACGCCCGCGAGGGCGTCACCGAAAACGAATAGGAGATAAAAAAGGATGATTTTCAGAAATCGGGACTTTTACGCGCCCATGACGGCGGAGGAAATCGCGGAGGACTACGCGGAGGCACAAAGGACGTTGACGCGCATCTACTCGGACGGGGATCCCATGGGCTGGGACATTTTCGGAGAGGAGCGCGGCGGACGTTGGACGCTTTGGGCTATTGCCCTCCCGAATAGCGGCGGGCGGGCGTCGTGGTACGGCGGCCCGGAGCACTTGGCAGGGCTGATCGTCAAGGGCTACAAACGCGCGGAAAACTTGACGGAGGCGGGGCGGGCGCTCCTCTCCCCCTATCTTGATCTTTCCCGCATGGCGTGAACGGAATAAACAATGAACAGCGGCGCGGCGGGGTCCCCCATGATCCCGCCGCCGAAAATATCAAAAAAGGAGATTTTGAAAAATGGCAAGGATTTATGGATACACAGCGGTTGAAAATCTTTTGCAACAGTACAGCGACAGCGGGCGCGACTTCGTCGGCTATACCATCCCCGGCGGCTTGATCGATGGAATGATCATCACGGGCGACAGGCTGAAAACGGCGATCATTAAAGAGGTTTACTTGAACGAATGGAGCAGCGGCGCGACGATCCGCATCTATAACAAGATGCCCGCGAAATATGCCCGCATTATCGAAATGATCGAGAACAGCGACGAGAACGACGAACAGGAGCAGGAGAAGATCCGCCGCGCGTTTTATGCGGCTTGAACAGGAGGCGAAAAAATCGGTCTGAATGAGTCTTTGAAAATTAAGACGAAACGCGCCGCCGGGCGCGTCACCGATAAAACGACCCGTAAAACGGGAAAGGAGAAAAAGAAAAATGACGCTTTACACCCTCGAAAGCCTGAGAGAGCGCAACGCGGCAAACGCCGCAAACATTACCCCCGCGACGGTGGCCTATATCAATCGACTTATACAAGCCGTTGAACAGTCACGGACGGACAAGCCGCAACCACTCGATGATGTGGACTTTACGAGCGAATACGGCAAGCATACGGAACACGCAACCATCGACGGCGAGAGCGTGACGAATGGCAACCGCTCCACGATTTGCGAGAGCTGCACGCCCAAACCCGTTATAAAGGACGATGGACGCGTTACGGCTTACATAGGATGCGGCGGCGCGTTTTATGGGTACGATGCCCAAAAAATGCACTACCTTGGCAAGGTAGCAAAAACTTGCATGCTTTACGGCGGCGACTACCTCGGCGGATATTTTCCGATCTATTTCGATTGCGAAGTCTCCCGCTTTGAATACAACGCACAAGCCTGAACAGCACGGAAAGCGCATAGCGGGCGCGCATAAGGCCCGCCCCAAAAAATCAAAGACAGTACGGAAAGACGGCAAGGAAAAAACAACATGAACACAAAACAGAATTTTGAAAACATGGGCAAGAATCTCGCGGCATACATGAACGGAACGGACGGAAAGCAGGCGACAATCATTTTAATAAACGACTTCGGCGGCTATACAGTTTTACAAGTCCGCTTGCATTCCGTTGAGTTTGCACCCTATGCGCAATACCGGAACGCGATGCGGATAACCTGCACGCCCAAAGGCAAGCGCACAGCGCGACGGATGATCCTGCACGAGGGCGACCCGTTTGCGATTTTTGCGGGGTGGGTAACGCCTTCGAAAGAGATCGGAATGACAACGAGAACGGCGGGCGGGGTGACCCTTTCCGTTTGGACGGCATGCGACAAGCAAGAATTTTACAAGCTGGTAGACAGCACCGAAGGCGCAAAGATTGCGGAACAGTCCGAACGGATCTATTTGGATGAGCTGAAAAAGCGGGGCAAGGTTTACGAGGTTTGCACCGTTGACGGCTGCACCGAATACAAGACGGAAAGCGAACTTTTGCAAGACTACGAAAAGCGCGGAACGGTTGCGGACAGTGTGCGCCGCTTTGAACTGCAAGGAACGCCCATTCTTGCGGGGTTGTGCGGTCCTATGTTTGACGGGTACGACAAGAACAACAACGCCCGCATCCGCTACGAGTCGAGCGATCTCTATGCGATTTTGAGCGAGTAAAGAACAGAACGGCGGGGCTGAACAGCCCCGCCCCGAAATATCGGAGGAAAGGAAAATGAAACAGACACAAAATTTTGCGGTCGATACGTTTGAACCGCGCAAAAGAACAGCCCTTGACGGGCGCGTTTGGTGGGTGCCGTATAACGTCACCGTGAACGCATGGAACACTTTCACCGTTTGGGGGAAGTACAGGACGCGGAAGGCGTGCGCGTTTTCCATACGGTACGCAAAGGAGCATTACGCCTGAACAGCGGGGAGCCGTCTCCTCTCTTCGGTCTGACGAGTGCGGCGCGGGTACGCCGCCGAAACGGTGAACAGATCCCAGACGGGATCCCACCGTCACCGAAAACCTATAAAGGAGAACAGAAACGTGAAACGGATCTACATGGCAATCACGAAGGAGAACGAGAACGGTGGCAAATGCGCCTACATGGACTTCTTCACCACGAACGAGAACTTACTTGCAGTAATGAAACGTATACCCAAAGAGGCAATTAGCGTGACAGTCATCGATAAGTCGCGGGCGGAAGAGCTTGTAAACTTCTGGAACGATGAATTCAAGGCGCAAGGCGTCTTTGAATTGTTTTGAGGGGGTGAACAGCATGAAGGGATCCTTCTTCAAAGATCTTACGAGGCAGAATGAACAGCCCTGATGAGCACCACGGCGGCACCGTGGCGAAACGGTTGGGGGAGCACGTCTCCCCGACCGTCGGCAATAGCCAAATATAGAACAGAACAGGAGAAAGAGATCATGAAGAAATTTGAGGTTGGAAAAGTTTATTCAAACTTTTGGCGGCAATGCTTTGAGGACGGAACAGCAATTCCGCTCGGGGTGCCCATGATACGCGTCACGAAACGCGCGGGGAATCGCCTCTACTGCGTGAGAGTAACGGGGCAAGGGGAAACTTATAACGAGTTCAAAGAGTATTTTATCGTCAAGATCAAGGGTGACAGAGAAGCGGTGAATGACGGCTTAGCGACGTACTATGCGAGCTGTGAGGTAGAACGGTATAACGACTGCGTGAAAGCCTCTGCGGGCGCGGCACGCGTCACTGCGGGAAGCTACGTCTGAACAGGAGAACAAAATATGACTTACGAGGATTTCGTGAAAATCAATGACAGATGGGAAACGCTTGGAAGAGCGTACGTTGAACTCGGACAGCAGGAAGAGGCGTACAAAATCGGAGACATGCTCGATCGTCTCCATGAGGAACACCCTGAATACAACCGCCGTAGGCTTGCGGAGAAATTGGGCTACTGAACAGCTGAATGGAGCGATGGCGGGAACTCCTGAAACACTACCCGCTACCACCGCATGAGCGGAAACAAAAATCTTTTGGAGGTATTTATGGATTACAACTTCATCATCTATGACAAGGACGGCGCGGAGGTCTATCAAGACCGCACCACATCGCGCGGCAAACAACCGACGATCGAGGCGGCAAGCAGAATGCTGAAAAAGCTCGGGACAGGCTACCAAGCGGCAATCACATCGTTTGATTGGCGGAGCGGGAAAAGGTATGTCTGCACGATCAGATGAGCGGCGGGGTTCCTCCCCGCCCATATCGACGGAACAGCTCGAGGGTGCAACTCCCCCACCGCCGCACAAATTTCTATGAGGTGAACAGATGAACATCCAAGCAACAAAGCAGGAAGGGCGCAGGAGCGCTGAGGCGTGGGCATGGTGCTTGCGGCATGAGGCGCGGGGCG
The DNA here is from genome assembly GCA_947628305.1 of uncultured Muribaculaceae bacterium. Lineage (GTDB taxonomy): Bacteria > Bacteroidota > Bacteroidia > Bacteroidales > Muribaculaceae > HGM05190. The sequence continues at coordinate 17,093 of CANQZG010000025.1, forward strand.
CCTTGATCGTGCACGGCATCGAACAGCCCACAGAGCGGCAGATCGCCGCTTACATTCTCTTCGGAGAGAAGTCATTGAACGGGAGGACGGTATGAAGTTTGCGGTTTTGATTTTGAGAGATGGCGAAACGGACGACAGTCCGCGCAACGAGTTTGTCGTCGAAGCAGAGGACAGGAGCGGAGCGACCGAAGAGGCGCGAAAAATGGAACGGTTTTTCCGTGGAAGCAACGCCATCTCCCGCGTCGCACGGGTACGGCAACTCCCTTTCGAGGAATACTTTGCGCGGTGCGAGAACTACGAGGGCTACATGAACGGCGGGTATCTCAACTACTTCAACCCTTTTACGGGCGAAGGGTATCTCGACTAAAAAGGAGAAAATCATGATAGAACAGACGTTTTACAAGGGCTATGAAATTCGGCGGCACACATTCCCCTACAACGGGGAGAGGCGGCTCCTCGGGTACAGTGTCAGGAAGACGCTCCAAGACGGCACAGTCGTCACCTACCGCCGTAAATCGCAAAGCAAAGCGGCAACCTATTCGGACATCTGGTTCTCATCAGAAGAGGACGCAAGGGCGGCGATCGACGCGGGCGAGATCCAAGAGAACAGGAAGAGAAAGCGCAAGGTCGACGCCATTCTCGACATGCTCCCAAAGAGAGCCCGCAGCTGAAACAGACACCGTACAGGAGATTACAGACATGAAAATCGAACAGCTCACGCAGATCATAAAACAGGCAAACCTTCGGGCGATCAGGAAGGTGCTCGTCGCAGAGGGCTTCCGCGAATGCAAACGGGACAAGGCACTCCGCCGCATGCCCCTTCACCGCATCGAGGCGGCCCCGCACGAGAAGACGCTCTACTTCCCCGACAGCAAGGGCAATGAGTATCTCGGCGACCTCTGCCATCGCGTCAAGGGCTTTGAACAGTATGAGTTCGTCATCGTTCGGCTCCTTGCACCCTTTGAGCACGGAGTTCCCCGTCCCGAAAAGAAAATTCTCATCTATGCAAGGGAGGCATAAACTATGAATTTATACGAAAAGTACGAACAGGCACGAGAGGAGTATCTCGCATCGCTCAGGATCGTGACAAACAGCCAAGAGACCTATAACAAGTACGTCTTCGTCCTCGGGAATTTCGGGGAATATGTCAAAGCGCACGGCGGAGAGGAAGAGGAGATCCCGCCCCTCTTTATCGTCGGCTGGCGGAATGAGATCAAGGAGACGCGCGGGCTCGGAAATAACAGTATCCGCCACTATCTCACGCTCCTGCACAGCTTTTTCAAGTGGACGATCGAACACAAGATCTTTACGGAACAGCCGGTAAGCAAGGGGGACAAGCCCAAACAGGAAGCCGTCGAATACGACCTGCTCTCCGAACAGGAGATCGAAAGGACCCTCTCGGGTGAGATCCCGCCATACACACCGAACCCTCTTCGGACGCGGGCGATCGTGTTCATGTTCCTCTTGACGGGGCTCCGCGTCTCGGAGCTTGCCTATCTTCCCGTGGGGAATTTGAACTTTGACGAGGGCACCGTCACAGTCTGCGGCAAGGGCGACAAGCTGCGGACAAGCACCCTGCCAAAGTCGCTTATAAGGGTGCTCAAACAATACATGACGGCGTACGGCAAGACGGACGGAACGGCCCTTCTTTTCAGCTCTACGGGCAAGGACGGGCGCGAGAAGCCGTTCACGCGGCAGAACATTACGACTGTCGTCGAGCGGTATGTGAACAGGCTCCTCGGACACAGACACATCGGCGCACATGACCTCAGACACAGCTTCGCAAGTTACCTCATCACGCACGGAGAGAAACTTGAAAATATCCAACAGCTCTTGGGACACAGTTCCTACGCGACGACAGTCATCTACGCCTCGCACCTCTGCCCGAAGCGGATCGCGACAGAAGCGAACTCCATCTTCGACACCATGCCCATATTTCGCAACTGCTGAACAGAACAGACAAGGCGGCTTCCCCAATTACGGGGAAGCCGCCTTTTTTTATTTTACACGCACCACGCCCCCGAGCTTGTCTGCCCATCGCTCGGTGTAAAAGGAGTAGTACGAGATCTTCTTCCTCTTTCGATAGCCATTGAAACAGCTTGCCCACAGAACAGACGGGATCCCGATGATGAACAGATACAGCCATCCAAGGCGCAGGCTTTGAAGGGTGTGCCCGTATTCATGCCGCGTCAGATTTTCGTCTGATGCCGTATGTACAAAGATGTAGTGCCCCAAGGAGAGACCGCTAAGCAGCCCCCATTCCGTCAGGATGCGTTCTGCATATTGATGACTGCTGCGGTGCCGCATGCGGCATATGAGCCATATGACACCGCCGACAATGTCCTGTGGGAGTTGCCATATCGTGTAGATGATGTGCTTTATGATCTTCATATGCCCCCCCCTTTCAAATCCAGCTCGGCGTTTTGGGTTTTACCTTTGTATCCGTCACATCGAGCCAAGCCTGATACCAAGCGTCAAGCTCCTCTTTCTGCTCGGCAGTGAGGCGAGCATACCACGCCGCACCGCGATTGATGACAGGAAAACATATCCGCTCACGCTCGGCACGGAGATAGACTATGTACTCCTCATCGGTGAACGGATGATAGACAAGGATGTCTTCGTATTCGTCCCAAGCCTCTTTCCCCGCTTCGACTACTGGCATCACCTCGTCCTCATCGTTGCCAACACGAACGCCATTGCGATAGTATACCTCAGTGACGACATAGTACTTCTCTTCGATTTGTCCTTCGTCATTCTCATACCTGCGGAGATTGACCTCTTTCCCTTGCGCTATGAGCTCATCTTTGACCTCTTCTGCCGTCTTGATGACCTTCTCGGGAATTGCCTCGTGATGCTCTTTAATGACCCTGTCGGGGCGTAAATAGCCCTTTCCTTCGTCAACGTCGATGAGCTCCTGCGTTTTGTCCTCATTGAAAATCCTCATGCTGTTCTCCTCCATATATGAGCCGTTACATATTTAGGCGTATGAGATGCATTTGAAGTCGTACCAATCGCAAGAGTGATGTCAATCTCGGGTCCAACGGGGCCAAATGCAGATGTTACGCCTGTATTTAAGTACAAAGTGCCTGCTTTATTATACTTGTTTGTTCTCACAAGTTCATTTGTTATGGAATTATATGCGAAAAGTCCAGACCCATCGATGCCGCCCGCTGCTGCACCGTACCAGTTTGACGCACCAACCCCGTAATTGTGGCTGTGTTCATTTGTTCCCGTAACACTCCAGCTTGTACTGTATCCAGCCCCCGCCGCCATAATGAATGCGCCTCTTGAAAGTTCTGTCCATGAGCCGCCGAACATACTCGCAGGCGATGTGCTGGTGTAGGAGATGTAGACATAGCCTACGCGGAAGAAGTTGAGTGGGTCTATATCATCTGTGAGGGCAATGGTGCCGCCCTGCTTTTCTTCTGGCAATTTGAATATGCATGAACGACCAACACCTGCGTAAGTGTGTGACCATATAAATTGCCCAATTCCAATTGACATTGAAGGAAGGTCTGCTCCCGCGCTTTTTATCGTTATGCTTCCTTCGAATTTCTTGCTTCCCGTTATCGTCTGCGCCGTGTCGAGCGTGACATAGTTCCCGCTCCCGCCGCTCGGCGTTTCCCATGTCGGTGCCTTTGCACCATGGGAAGTGAGGACTTGCCCTTCCGTCCCAACGTTCCCGTTGATTGACAGTCCTTCACTCAAACTGTCAAGATCAAACTTCTTTGTATGAAGACGTAATCTATCGTCTTCGTACTCATAGAAGTAGATGTAATTCCCGTCACCGAAGTTGAGCTGTGCACCGTATCCCGTGCTGCCCCCCTTTATCCTCAACCCATAGAATTGAGGAGCGGTATCGGTAGAATTCGCTTTGCCGTTCATGTAATAGTAGCCAGTGAACGTCTTTTTGCCGCTGACGGTTTGAGCTGTGTCGGTCGTGACAAGGTTGGGCTTGCCCATGACTTGATCCCAAGTCGTTTTGGGGAGATACAGACGCCAATCGTTCGCGCCTTCCCCCGTTTTTTCACGGAATTCTCCATCAAGCTGTATCATGCAACTGTCCTCGAATTTGTGATGTAGAAATACAGACCGCTGGTCGCCAAATTGGAAGGTATTGTTTCCGAAGTGCCCGACATGAAGATGTTTGCGCCCTTTATGATGCGTCCCTGCTCATTGGTCTGAACTGCACTATAATATCCCGCCGTCACGCCCGTCTTAGAGAGCTTGGTGTCATCGACGGCGCCCTCTTTGATGGTCGGGTTCGGATAGGTTCCCGTGAGGTCTCCGCCCGCACTGCCTGTAGGGGGAAGAGATTCGGGAAGATCCGTGTCTACAAGAAGCGTGCCGCTCTTCTCGGGGAAATGATATGTGAACTCCTGCCGTCCAGCATAGTATTTTATTTCTCCGTGAGGACCAATCACTGTCAAATCGCTTCCGCCGCTCAGTTTAAGATATGCGGAACCTTCGTCATGCGAATCAGTGTAAAAGCTCGAATTTCCACCAATACTGATTTCACCTTCTTTTATCAAAACACTGTATGTTTCAGACGATCCTATCTGTACACCGTTTGTAAACTTCTTTTTGCCACTTATCGTCTGCTCTGTGTCAAGCGTAACGAAGTTGCTGAGATCGGCTTGGGTATCCGTCCAAGGGACATTGACCTTCATGGTTCCGTCGGCGTTCACTTGCACGAGATAGTCCCTATCCTTCGTTGTGCCCGTTGTGGAGCTCTTTACGCCGCCGAGGACGGTCGCTGTGGCGGTCGGAAGTGTGTACGGTGTACCCGCGCCGATGTTCGTGCGTGCTTGTTGCTTCTGTGCGTCCGTGAGAGACTGCGCGGTGTCATATCTCACATTTCCAGCCTTTTGAAGCGCGGCGATCGCGTCAGCATTTGCCTTACCCTTGTTACCCGCATATGCCGTAGACGAGGTCTCGCCGAGGGCAAGCGAAGGGCTTATCTCGACATACTCCGTCCCGCCCCAACGATATGTAAGGTTGGTATCCATTGCGACGTAGATCTTTCCGCTCTCGCCCTTTGCGGGGAAGTCCTCCTTGCTGGCATACTCCTCAACGTCATCGACGAATCCGGGGAGCTGCGATGTGGGAACCTTGCCGTCCGTTCCGAGCGATGCGACCCCGTCCGCAACCCCTATCTGCGAGGAGAGAACAAGGTCGGGCTTGTCCTTGACCTTGTCCCATGTCAGGTTGGCGTCGACGAGAAGCGTGCCGCTCTTCTCGGGGAAATGATATGTGAAGTAGGTATTCCCGTCTTTATGAAAATCAATATATCCCTGAGAATCTAACGCAACGGATGTTTCTCCGTACCCTTTAAGGTACAGTCTATCCTGTTGAAAACTGGCTTCTTTGACATGGACGCCGTTATCATAAACAAAAACGAAGTTTCCTTTTGGGTCTCCTACATATATGTTTTCTGTGAATATTTTCCGCCCGCTGATTGTCTGCTCTGTGTCAAGCGTAACGAAGTTGCTGAGATCGGCTTGGGTATCCGTCCAAGGGACATTGACCTTCATGGTTCCGTCGGCGTTCACTTGCACGAGATAGTCCCTATCCTTCGTTGTGCCCGTTGTGGAGCTCTTCACGCCGCCGAGGACGGTCGCTGTGGCAGTCGGAAGCGTGTACGGCGTGCCAGCACCGATGTTTGTGCGTGCCTGTGCTTTTTGTGCGTCTGTGAGCGACTGCGCCGAATAGAGCAGAATATCGGGCTTCCCCGTAATATCCGACCATGTATAGGACGGCTTGCTGTCCCCGATCCACGAAGGTTTTTCAATCACTTGGCTCCATGTCGTTTTCGGGTAAAATATCTCCTTATCCTCAGGGTTCGGTCCGGTCTTTTGATAGATCGTTGTGTCGTTAAGTACAACCATGTTCCTTTCTCCTTACTCGATTTTTAATATAAATTTTTTGCCTTCGTTAGGGACTTCCGCCGCATCGTCAATGGAAAGCGGCACAGGGGGACGTACCCGCGCCACCGGTGAAGGATCTTGGATCCCAAGCGCGATCGTCGTCGCCCCGCCCGCCTTCTTCGTGACCTCAAAGAAGAGCTCTCCGATGTTGTGGATATTCCCATCTTCGTCGACAAACACCGTCGTCTGTCCTGCTCCGATGTTCTCTCGCGCTTGACCCTGCTGTTCGCTGTCGAGCATCTGCGGCTTGAACGAAACGGCACTGAGGTCATCTGCATCCAGCTCAACATCTCCTGTTTGACCATTGACCGAGGTGACCTTCCCGCCCATGCCACCCGCCCCGCCTGCTGTCCATGTTGCATTCTGCATCACGACACCATTGCTCAGAGACTGGGAGTAGAACACGAAGACCGCTTTGCCAACTTCCAAGTCGCTTTCTGTGAGGCATGGGTTATAGGGAAAGACCATCGGCTGACTGTCTGCATCAAAGAGTTCGGGCAAGAACTTGATTGCCACGGTATGATTATCGGTGTCGGGAGGAGCCTGAACGACCGCCTTCTGCGCCTTGATGGAAGACCGCACGCTCGACTGTCTCTCAATGACCTTTTCGATGATCGGTGTGAGTAGCCGTATCAGCTCCTGTGCTTCTATGTATGTCGCCATTGTTCGTCGCCTCCTCACGCAACCGGAGCTCCGTCAATGTCTTTCACCGTCACATCGGGAAAGTCGTTTACCGATGTTGCCGTGATCTGCATCGCTCCTTTTTGACTCAGCGGGATCGAGATGCCCTGAATGAGATGCTTTTCAAGCGGGCTGTTCGGCTTGTCCGAACGAAGGATGGAAATAAGATTGTTTTCCCTGAGATGAAACATCTGCGAGCATGAGACCATCACGGACTTCTGCAATACCGTTTTGCGCTTCAAATACCACTTTGCAAGCGCGGCGCACTGCTTGTTCGTGTAATTGATGTCGCTGCTCTCAACAAAGGTTTTCATGCCTATCCTGCCAACGCTTGTGTCACTTGTAGGGTCATTGTTGATCGCCCGCGCCCCCACGACCGCACCATCTACGCTCTCGCCCCAAATGATGACGTCGTTGTAGACTTGCGCGGGGTTCGCAGTCTCATCAAGCCCGAAAAACGTCTTGCTGTTTTTCGTGAAATTCCACATGACGGGTTTTTTGTTGTCGTCAAGATCATCGTCGGAGGGATCCACGCGGAGCGCACCCGTGCTGTCATACCCTATCCACCCCGCGAGAATGGCGTTGAGGTCGAGAAGCACCTGCCCATATGTCCCGCCCATTTCCGTCGTCACAGTTTTCGGCAAGAGGTTCATCTTGACGGCTTGTCCGTTGATTATGACTTCTTGTTCGTTGTAATAGTCCGTAAATACGGGTGTCACGCCATCAATTTTTTCCTCATACCTGTCTGTCACTTTATGCGTATAAATGGATAAATTCAATATCCCTTGCATGGCAGAAAAGATGTTCGTGCGGCTTCTCACTTCGTAGGTATTTTCGAGGTTGCCGAAGAGTGTGCCGTCGAGATATGCCCACTTGTCTACAAGCTGATATTCCGCCGTGCGGCTGTTCGGCTTCCATCCCGTTTTGGGTGAGTTCAAATAAAAAACGCCAAGGGGAATGTAGTACGGCGTTCCATCGCTCAGAATCACCCCTTTGGACAGCCGCACGCGGCGACCGAGCCAAAGCCTGTTGAGGTCGTAGTCAAAGGCATTGTCGAGGTTCTCAAAGCGCACAGACGCCGTCCTGCGCTGTCCATTGTTGAGGGAGATGTTGAGTGTTCCCGATTGAATGAATGCTCTGCTGTCGGGGTAGCCGTAGCCACGCTTATAGTTTCCGTCGATGGCGTATGCCACCGTATCATCGGCGTTGAGGAATTCGAGTTTCGTAAGAGAGATCATCCTGTCAGGATCCGAAACGATCCTGAGATAGTCGAGATAGCGATCTTGCGGAGTCAGAAGTGCCATGTGTTACCCCCTCCTCGTCACGCCCTTCGCCCCTGCAAGGTAGAACCTGACACCAGAATAGGGCTTGGGATAATCCGCTGAATAGGTTCCCGTCTCCTCATCGTAGCTGTGAGGAACGTCAAGCAACGCCCCGTCGTCCCATCCCTCATCCTGCGGCGTTTGAATGATCGTCACATCGCTTGCATCACCGATCTCCACCCACGGAAAAGACATTGTGAGCGGCATCTGCCGCTTTTTCAGATCGGGGGTCATGGTGATTTGATTGTTTGTCGCCACCATGCGAAGGTGCCCTTTCATGTCCCGCATGAAGAGCGTGAGCGTCGTCACAGAGAGGTCTTTGAGCTCCTGTTCGAGATCCACGCTGTCGAAATAATCCATTGTCGACGGCTTTGCCATGTGTCTGTATCCGTATGTCTCCTCAATGAGCGCAGGAACGGTGTAAATCACGCCTATGAGCCCTTGGAGCGTGCCGCTTGCGTAATTCTGCGTCGAAGGCATCCTCGTCGGATAGGGCGTGAAATTCGCACTCAGAGTGGGCGTATTGTTGTTGCCTTCGCTTCCCGCCGAGAGATTGAGCGAAAAGAGATACTGCTTGCGGACATGATAGGCGCCGTCCTCGCTGTTGTAGTCGCAGACAAGCAGGGAATAGTTGTTGAAGCATACGGACACGACAGTCTGATTCTTGACGCTCTGCATGAAGGCCTGATTGCTGTCATATGCGTAAAGCGAGTAGATGTAGGATCTGCGGCTCCGGATCCCATAGTCCTTGAGTGAGACGACAGTGGAAGGCACAGTTGCTATGGGCGTCAAAATCTCACTTCCAATCTCCTGACGGTAGATCTTGAATCCAATGCTCACCGATGTCCCTACGCCACCGTCGAGAATTCCCGTGTCAAAGTTTACGGACATGTACAGCTTGTAGCTGGGATCATTCCAGACAGGTTCAAAATCAGAGTCATCAAGGTACAGATCGCCAATATTCTCTCCGTTTCCCTGATAGACGGATACACAATTGAACATCGTCCCTATCGTGCCGCCGAAGATGGCAACGGAGCTGACTTCCTTTTGCGCATAGGAAATAGCAGTTTCCAAGATTCTGCTCGATGAGGTTATGTATGAAATGGCTTGGAGCTTGTCCGGCGTAACGATCCCAACAACTTCGTCCGATGCCGTAGGAATATCTATCCCTCCGAGAAGATCCTCTCCATCATACAGATTGAGGTTCTTGTCTTCAAGTTTGAGGCTCAGGCCATTCTCCGTTACTCTCAAAAGCTCACCCTGCGTCACAAAATGATATGTTTGGATGGACAGGGTTGCCGAAGCCGTATATCCGCTATGGCTCGCGTAAAGTTTCACATTCAGAGATCTGTATCCACTCTTTTGGATTTCACAATCTATTGTCGATGGACCGAGACGCTCTACACTGTAATTTGAAACATCGTAATCGGTTTGGATGGTGGCAGAGTAAATAAACCCGACATAGGAGACGCCGATCTGTGCCCTTGTAGGTCTCCCGGTCGTTGTCGTCGTTACCGTAAGACTGCCATCTGCATTCGATTTCTGCGTATAGCTGACCAACGATGCGGGACCCGTAAGTGTGATTGATACGGGCATTGTCAGACTGACCTGCGCATATGGCTTTATCGGCTCTATCACAAACTCCGTCACATACCGATTATCCTGCACGCTTTGTGACTTCGGATATGCCATGACGTTTTCTCTGTATGAGACACGCTCTGTCGCGGAGCCCGTAACTTGCTCACTTTGCGATCGCTCTTCCTTCTGAGGCATGAATTTCAGGGCAGCTGTCCATGGGGAAGCGTATTGCATGGGGATCTCTTTTCTCCCCTCTTCATCGTCAATGACAATTTCATGGTCCCAAGTGATGGAGCTGTCCGATTGAAGGTCTACGGAACCGTCTACGATGCTCGGAGTGTATTCATCGGGACTGACTTTTGCGGGGATCGCTCCACTGTTCTCCCACATAAGAAGCGCGGCGTTTTCCTTTTTCAGACAATGAACAGTAAAGTTCCCCGCGTAAATGCCGACATCCGTGACCTTCACAGTGAAGTTTCTCCACCCCGAGTCGAAGTCCTGTGTTCCGAATGTCTGAAAGTCCGCTTTCCCAAAGCAACGTATCGCGTAGGAGTTGCCCACAAAAAAACCGTCAAATGAATACTCGAGCGTAGGTGTATCAACCTCCCCCGTATCGTCGAGAAGCTCACCCACCTTCCCGTCTTCCCACTGTGCGACTTGCCAGCGGATCTCACGGATGGGAGCGCCCTGTTTCTGTGAGTAGATTCCAACAAAGTATCCGATAGACGCGGGAAGGGTGGCGCCATTGGGGAAGGGCTGCAACTCGGAAAAAGTTGCATCCACGCTCCTCTGAATGTCAATCTCCGGTCTGTCTCTCGTAATAAACACGTTCGATTCTATCTGCTCTATCGACTTTTCCCATCCGCCTTCTTGCCAGTATTGTGTGATTTTGAACTTGAACTGGTAGCCGTTTTGGAGGGTGGAATAAAAAGATCTCCATGTCGCACCGTTCTTCGCCGTCCAAGTGAATATTTTCGGTTGACCGAAACGGTCTGTGCCATAAAAACCGCCTGCAGGAATGCCATCTGAGATTTTGCCCGTACTTGTAATGAGAGTTGATTGCGTGTTGTTCGTCAGGAAATCAATTTTGTAGGCCGTCATCGGTGAATTCCCGTTGACTTGCCACGAGATTTGCGCAACATCCTGAGAAGCGTCCACAACACCGACTGTGAACGATGATGGTATGATGTTTGTCGGTTGAAAAAGTGCCATGTGTCACTCCTTATACGTTCGGGACGATGCCCCCAAGGGCGAGGATTCCGAGTAGGTTGTCGCGCTGTTCTGCCCCGACATTTACGTCCTTGATAATCACTTGCCCGCTGTTGTTCACGCTGTTGTCCGTATTGCCGCCGACGCGCTCAATGACGGGCGTTTGCGCGTACTGGCGCGAGGTCTCGAAGAGAAGCCCCATGTCGCGGACCCAACGGTCAAAGTGCGCATTCGAGACGGGCGAGAGGATCTGTTCCGTAAGGTCGGGACCAATGACGGTCTCGGTCTTATCCGTCGCCTTCCGCATGAGCCCCTTCCCGATCGCCGCGCCGCCGTTGTCGTAGGTGCCATCATCGGCGGGCGGTGTGTATGGCGGAAGCGATATATCGACGCCTGTGACTTGCTTGAATGCCTCGCGAATCGTTTCACCGAACTGCTCACCCAAAACGGGGATAACATCATTGATGATTTTTGCAATGCCCTCGTTTGTCGCCGTCTTGTTCTCAAGCTGGTCGATGATCGTATCGTATGCTTGGTCTTCGAGATCCTGCCGCGCCTTTTCAAGGTCTTTTTCGGCTTCTGCGATCTTTTTCTCGTCTGTCTGCCACTCCCACTGCCCTGTCTTATCATTGTATCGGCGGACAGTTGCCTCTTTCTGCGCGTCCCTGAGCGCTTTCTGCGCTTCAAGGACAGCTTTCTTCTTCTCCTCAAGGTCAAGGCTTTCCTTCTGCGCGTCGCGGAGTTCTTTGAGTTTATCGATGAGGTCGTCGTACTTACCCGTGACTTTGGCAATGTTGTTGTGCCACTCTCCCGTTTCGGTCGTAACGTCCTCTTGAAGCAAACCAATCTCTTTGAGGAATTGCTTATAGGAAATAACCCCGTCACGGAATTTCTCGAGAACTTCAATCGGGACTTTCCAGCTATTTGAGGAGCCATTGAGCAAATCGCGCGTAGAGATGTATTTTTCATCCTCTTCGATGGCGCGAAGTGCGGCAGAAATTTGTGATTTTATGTAATTATTATCTTCTGGTGTTTCGGGAGCCTGTTCTAACAAATCCTTCAAGAATTGTATTTGCTCTTCTTTTGTGTGCCCTTCAAATTTTACTTTGGTGAAAGCATAATCCATGTTGGAAAAGACGGAGCCAAGTCCCTTCCAAAAACTTTGATCACGCCCAACATGATATCCGTTGTCCGATAACCATTTATAAAGTTTCCCATATCCCGGTTCAAGCTCTATATCCCAGACTCCAGCACCTTCATCAAACGTAATCCAATCAGAAGTTTTATTTTGGTACTCCCTTGCATCACTAATGACATCGGCGTTTGCATCTAAATATTCTTGAACTTTTTTTCGAGCATTTTCTTCGCCCATTTGGGCAATTAAGTCAAGCTGTTTGGCGAGCTCTCCATTCGTCAGGTCAAGACTGTCGGCGTACGATAAGTTGCTCTTCGTTAAAGTATCTTGGATTGTGGTAAGCGTATTCTGCGCAGAAGCGATTTCTTCCGTGGTGGAAGTGCTATCTGCTAAAACAGCCCGCGCTTCCTCAACCGAGCGCTTGAGTTCATCGAAATGCTCGATGTTTTGCTGTACGTTGTCGCGCAACGAGGAAAGTCCTTTACTCGCTCGAGAAAGGGCTTCGAGATCTTGACTTTGCGCAGGATCCATCGACTGCTGTACAATGCCCGCTATGAGGCTTATAGCTGTTGCGATAAGCCCAATCCATCCCAAAGCGGCTTGTAACCTCTGCGCCGCTTTCTGCGCCGTGATTAAGCCCGTTATAAGCCCTTTTATCGCCGTGCCAATGGCCGCAAGGCCGGAGAGAAGCTTGTTCCCAACAAGGATCCAAACAATGGTAGCAATACCCAAAAGAGTAGTGCGGAGACCGCCTGTCCACTTTATGATCGTGAGCAACGCGGATCCGACGTCGACAAGTGCCTTCTTAATGCCCAAGATTCCCTGTTCGCTATTTGCAAGATCCTGCCACTGCGCCTTGAGAGAGTTAAGCCGCTTCGTATAGGTTTGTAGAGCTTTTTCATTCTCGGCTTGAGAATAGCCGTTTGCGTCTGCAATGTCATCCGTCACCTTCTTGACATTATCCATGTCGTTGAGCAGGGCGACGAAGTAGTTCCGCCTAAATACGCTTGCGGTGTTGTAGATGTCGGTTACATCGGCGTAGCTCTCGCCTAACGCTTCTTTGAGCTCGTCGTTGAGCGAAGCCCACTCTTCATTGTTGAAAAGCCCGCCGCCGAGAATGCTCTCCGCTTCGCTCTGACGACTTTTAATGACGTCTCCGAGTTCTTGCCAAATTTCAAGGATAGAGCCAGCCCCTGCGCGGAACTTCTCGACTGCCACCTCCACATCGCCACCGAACTTTGCAAATGTATCAAGCGACGATTCCTTGCTTGAAAATTGAATGAGGGAGTTGACGGCGGTACCGAGGTTTTCGCCGCTACGGTTTGTTGCCTTTGATAAAGTGGTAATGATACCGATTGTTTCGTCGAGGGTGATATTCGCGTTTTTCGCCGCCGCACCTGTACGCTGTAATGCCGTGAGGAGTTTTTCTGTCGTGACGGGGTTTTTATCTGCCGCTTTGTTGAGTTTATCGACAACTTCGGTAAGTTGGTCTGCCGTCATCTCAAACTGCGTAAGAATGGAAATCAAGCCCTCGCTTGCTTCGGTAGCGTCCAGTTCTGCGACGTTGAGGGCGAGGACGGCCGCCTCTGTCGCCTTTATCGTGTCCGCCCACGACATGCCTGTACGGGCGAAGTTCGTGGCGATTTGCGAGACGTTCTCGAAGGTCTGCCCGTAGCGCTGTGCGATGTCATAGACCTTGCTTGAAATATCGTCGTCGGTCGCGCTGCCCGTCGGCAAAACACGTTGCAAGGCAATGACCGCGTCCTCAGTTTTCACGAGCGTTTCGTTGAGGGAAGTGAGCGCAGAGCGAATCCACTGCAACGGCTTCATGACGAGCATCGCCGCGAGTTGGAATTTTGCAAAGCCGCTTACAATATCCTTGAGCGTCCCCTTGCTCGACTTCATCGTCGAAGTCGTCTGTGCCACGCCCGCCCGGAGCTGATTAAAGGTGTTTGCAAGGTTATTGAGCTTGATTTGGCTCTCTTCGGAAAGGGTGCCTGTTGTGAGGAATTCTTGATTGAGTGCTTGAAGCTCCGCTTGCCCCTGAATCAAGTCTGTTTTGAATGTATCAAACGTGCCCTTCGGGTAGTACTTCTCTGTGTTTCCGATTGTATTGAGGAGCGTGGAGTACTGCTTGATAAGGCGCGGAATTTGCTGTGCTTGTGTTACGGTGAAAGGGTTGGCGGCGACAATTTTGTCATTTCTTGCCCTTGCAACGGCGAGATCGGCAGAGTATTTCTTGAGCTGCCTTGAGAGCCTTGCGAGCGCCGATGCTTGTTCCTCTGTCAGTTTTCCGTTTTTCTCATATGCCGCAGAGATGTTTTCAATTTCTCTGAGCGCCTTCTCGGCATCCTCGGGAAGAGTCCCAAAAACGCCCTCTGCATATTGAGACTTCAACGTCTTGAGGGTAGTGATGAGATTGGCATACCCCTTTCTCGTCGTCTCAATGCCAGCCGCCTCTCTGTTTGTATTCTGCGCAAGTTTTATTTGCGCCTCAACGGCTGCCGTATAGTTCTTCGTGAGCGCGTTTATTTGCGCCGTTAAATCCTTGTTGACAGTGATAGATGACAGCGTTTTAGAAAGCGCGGCGACCTGCTTGTTCAGCGTAGCCACACTTGCGCTTGCCGTATTATTTGCCTCTATTGTCAAAAGGATCTTTGCCATAAATCAACCGCTCTCCGTTGTTTTCAAATTCATTTTTTTACTTCGCCCGTGGGATCAAGATGATAATCATCCACCTCTCGGACAAGCGAGCCGTCGGATACGGCTTGCAGCTCGGGGTCGTACTCATTGAACCCCTGCACGAACCATTTGTCTCCCTCTTTGACGACTTCGTCCACGAAGTTGTTCCAAAACGGCCTTTTCTCTCCGATGCCGCCATTTTTGAGCCACAAATACCCATTATCACTTTGCAAGACTGTGATCAAAGAATCGGCATCCGCGTAGTAATAAGACGTCGGATAGTGAGTGTTCTGCCCGCTTGGCTCGTAGGTAAATTCGACGCCACGTTGTCCCCCGCTTCGATGGACGAGATTCCAGCTCATGTTTTTCTCACTGAAAAGGGAGCGTCCATACTGCGGATGGTTGAAGCGTCTTTGATACAGTTCAGGGGTATACGCGGCATACACATCTCTTTGGACATGTCTTTGCAGAGCAGGTGTAAGCTCACTTGCGAGCGCTCTCAATCCATATTCCGTGGCGCGGCTCACATCGCGCTCAAACGCTTCGTAGTCGCGCTGTATGCTCTCCACGCCTTCGATCTTGAAAGTGAACATTCCCTACCCCATGTACACAAAATGCCTTCCCCCGACCAACATCTGCTGGTCGGGGAGGCTTTCTTTTGTTTTACGCCGCCGTGACGGTGACGTTTGCCGTTGCCGTAAGCGTGGGCTTCGCGGTCACTGTTACTGTGATCGTGGTCTTCCCTTCTGCCGTGCCATTGATGATGCCTGTGTGCTCGCCGACCTTCGCAAATGTTCCGCCGTCCCCCGCCACCTTAAAGGTGAGATCTCCATAATTCGGCGTAAGGATTTCACCATTGTCCATGACATAGAACACGGGGGTCTGCGCGGTCTCACCCTGCTTGACGGTGACGACACCGCCGACGATCGCAAGCGCTTTGACCGCAGAGAAATCCTCTCCGCACGGAACATATGTAAGGTAGCCGTAAACCGCCCCTTCGCTATTGCAGTCCGAGCAAACTTCATCGGTAAGCTCATTGTAGGCCTGCGCCGTGAAGTTGAGGCTCGTGGTCGTCGGGTCAGTCTGCGAACCGTTCACGCCAGCGTCGCCTCCGACGAACTGAACTCTCGGGTAGAAGCCGTACAGATAGCCCGCAAGCGAGCTGTTCTTTGAGCTTGTCCCGTTCTCGGCATACATGGGTGTTTTGATGACCAAGTACGCCACAGTCGGCGAGAAGTTTGCGGGAATGGTGAGTTGTTCTGCATTGAAAACATTCGTGTAGAACTGCACACAGTACTCCTTTCCGTTCTCCGCCGTAAAGCCCTTGATTTCCTTCGTCTTGGGGTCAACGCCGTAGTTTACGCCATCGTTCCCAACATAGCAGTAGTATGTCTCCGCATCGCTCGATTGCCCGAAGGCGGGCGCGGGCGTAACATCATCGGGCAAGGTGAGCTTGTTCGACTGCGCCGTGATCCTACGCCTCACCAACGTCTTTGCGTTGTACCTAACGGTAGAGCCCATCTGAAGCCCACGGGCTTCCAACGAGAAATCCGCCGCTTCAAACGTACCAGTCAGCCGAACTGTATCGGGAATATTTGCGAGCAACTGATTCCCCAATCCTCCCTCGATCGCGCCGTCATTCATTGAAGTGGACGTGTTGCCCGTTTTGAGCTTGTTCGTCCAATACAGCAAATCACCCGTTACGATGTCGTAAACCGCAGCTTCGGAAAAGCCCTTTGCGTAACAAGGGGGTTTGTTCTTCTGAAAAGCCATAATCGTATTCTCCTTATAGATTTTTTGTTATTCTTGACTGCCCTGTTGCACAGTCTGTTTTACGTCTCCAACGCCCTTATACTTCTCCTGCATTTCGTCGACAGTAATAAGCGCGTCGGTTAGTGTGTCTGCCCTGTCGAAGATCCACGACGGATAAGGATTCCCACGAGGGAATTTCACCATGCCGCTCATCTCCGCTTGCGTGTAGACCATATAATTGATTTTTCTGTCTAACGCTTGCCGTTGCGTTTCGAATTCCAAGACGGTCCAATCATCAATGTCCCTCTGCCGAACATGGCTTGCGCTTGCGACGGAAGCGATCAATGTTGCAAGATCGAACTTGACCTTGTTCTCTCGCTCCTCGTGCATTAGCCGCTCAGCTTGGAGAATATCGGGGTTTTGGCTCTCGTCCGGGAGCTCGATTCCGTTTTGCTCGGCAATAAGCGGACGGACAGTCGTGGTAAAATCCACAGGGTCGATTTGGACGGTTTTCCCGTCCTGTGTGACCTCAATATGGCGGAGGATTCGGGGATCGGAGCGTTCGCAGTAAACGCCGTGGAGCAATTTTTCCTGTTCATCGTGCCCGAGCCGCAAAGATAGACACAACAACATCAAAATTCTCGCCGTCATTCCCACGGGCTTCCCCGTCGCGCGAGCGGTGTCATAGTCGACCGCCCACAGCGCCGAGAGGAAGGGCATTGAAAGATACTCAAATGACTGTTTCGCCAAGCTCGTCATCCTCAAAGCCAAGACGCCCTTGCACTCCAAAAACTCCTCATAATCGGCCATTGTTATGGGATAGAATTGCAAGCCCAACGCTTCAATGGGTTGCCCTCTGCGTATTCTCGCTTTTCTCTCCCGTTTTGTTAGTGTCTCGCTCATCTTTTCTCTCCTGCAAGCCCTAACAGCTATATCCAAGCCCTATTCGGACTGTGATACCATTAAACATTGCTTCGCGTAGTCGGAATTGACTGCGCGTCCTTCGTTGTTACACCACCTTTGGTTTGGGCACATGATTGCCGCCTGATTCTGCAAAAGGTTGTAGTCCACACCCTCTTGCATCTGCTTCTTGCAACACAGATATTTGAAATCCTTGAATCGGGTCGCATAAGGACAGGTGTATGACATAACTCACTCCTCTTTCGCCTCAAATTCCGCCACTACCTTATCTGCAAAATCCTCGGCGATTTGCTCAATGATGTTTTCATCATCGAAGCCGTCGAGCACGCCGACATCTTGTAAGAAGTGGGCGTATTCGTGCGCAAGATTGTGAAGTACGAAATTGCGCGTAAGTTCCTCGTCGTTGAGTTCCGAGATTTCCTGCGGAACTTCCGTCGGCAGAAGAATGGTTTTCATCGGAGGCAGATATACCGCAAAGCCTTTCCCACCCGTCTCGTCCGAACTTACCGCGTCATACCCGTGCAATACGGAAAGACATACCTCTTCCTTTGCGCCGTAGTTTGCGTTCAAAAAGCCCACAAAACGCTGTGTCCGCTCATCTAAAATCTTTATCATGTAGGTGTCTCCTTACAGTCCCCAAAGTTCAATGGTTGCGGTCGCGCTCTGTCCCTCGCAAGTCGCCGTCACGGTGAGTGGCGTGTCGTCTGCCAAATAGCAGTAAATCTCAACGGAATTGCCCTTGACGGTCGCATTATAGCTGTGCTTGTCCGCGCCGCCGAACGACCATTCAATGGGCTTGTCCGTTGCCGCGCCGCCTTCGTAGTAGGTTGCCGTCAATGTCACCGTTTCGTACTGTTCGACGCTCTGCGGAATCACGCCCTCAAACGCCACATACGGCTCTGTGGCGGCTTCCTTGACGACCAACTCGACCGAGGCTGTAATCGTCGTATTCTGCGCCATTCTCGCGGTAATTCGAGCCGTTCCGTCCGACTTCGCCGTAACGCGTCCATTCTCGTCCACTTCCGCGACGTCGGGACTGTCGCTCTCCCACGTCCACGTCACGGGATGCTCGTCCGTCCCTGCGGTCTCCGCTCCGTTTTTGAGGAAAACCGTCGTGAGATTGAGCGTGTCGCCCGCGTTGAGTTCCCTCTGCCCTTCCGTGATCTCTGCCGCGAAGGAATAGATCTTGCCGTTTGCGATGTGGTTTGGCACGTCGTCGTTCTCCTGCGGCTCCTCGATGCGCACGGTGAAGTAGAGAATGTGCGTACTTTCATAGTCGCCCGAGAACTCTTGATAGAAGTCGTTGAAGCCCGTGATGAAGTACGCCTTCGTGCCGAGGATGATGCGCTGATTCAAACCGAGCTTCCGCGTGTTTTCGTTGAGCTGGCAGATGACGTTGAAGTAGCCGTCCATCATAACGAGGTTCTGCGGCTTCTCGGCGTTGTCATTCCCCATCATCGTCACCTTCTCCAAGACAATGGGCTCGGTGACGATATTTCCATAGTAGTCGTAAAGGTTGTAAGAGGTGTTGCACCGCCGAACCACAGCTGACGTCAATGTGTCCGAAAGGTTCGCGGGGTTCGTGCAGATCCATGTGCTTCCCATTGTTTCGAGCTTTGCACCAAGCGGGAAGTAGTCGATTTTCGGCTCGTCGAAGAGCACGATTTTGGTGTCGTCGGTCTGCTGCGTAAGCGTCGGAGTGGAGCGCATATCCGAAAGGCGGACGTGCGTCCTGTACCACTTGAAAAAATCGGTTTTGGAGATGCCCTGCACCCGTGCTTGAACGTAATCAGCGGAGAACTTCGCGCGGGCAGCGGGAAAGAGACGGGTACGCCCCGCCATGTACTGACGCTCGCGGTCGGCATATTGCATGGGCTTGTTGTTCGGCACATTCGGTATGCCACCGCCCTGCAATATCGCGCCGTTTATGTACTTTTCGCTGTCGCTTTTCGCCATTGACCTACTCCGCCCTTTAGGTGTGATTTGGAATATCGCCGTAATGGAGGACCATTGTATCTTTTTTTTCGGATGCCTTCCCCGTTGCCGTTCCCGTTTGGCAAGTAAGCGACGATGTGAAAGGCGGCGTGTCGCCCCACGTCGGCGGTATCGTGGCGGGCGTCCGATACGAACCTTCGCGATAGACAATGCACGGCTGTCCCGCGAGCCGCTTCCCCTCTTCCACCGCTTCGTCGATGAGTTTTTGAAGCTCTTCAAGCGTGAGTTCGATTTTACCGTTCTTATTGAGCGCGTATGCTTTTATCATTTTTGATCTTCCCCGTTATTCGCTCTTATTTTCCACAAATCCTTGCTCGCATTTGCAATTCGGACACCATAATGTCTTGATATGATTCTTCCCTCGCCGACTGCATTTCCGGCGCGGAATCGGGAACCGCAACCCGCATACGGGGCAGACGAGAATTGATATAAAGTCACATCGCCTCATAAGCATTAGATTTCCCCTTATCCAAAGTACAGTCCGCCGCCAATCGGCACCTCGTTGTTTTCCTCGTTTCCATTGAGGGTTGTGCTCATGAGTTCCAACCCCATCGTCAAGCTGAAGCCCACGTTGTCCTGCTTGTCCGTGAGCGGCACTGCCCCACAGTCAGGGTGCTTTGAGCGATTGAAGTAGAACGTCCCTACGCCCGCCATATTCACGCCGTGAAATGCCTGAATGAGGCACTGCACCATGGACCATGTGCGGGAGTAAGCCTCATTGAGTTTCGTATTGCTCTCCTGCGTGTAGTTCGTCCAGATGTCGAAGATGACCGACAGTTCCATCGTGAAATCGTTCTCCGCGATCGGGCGGCCAAGGTAGCAGTAGATCCTCGTCTGTGCGTTCTCCTGCGCGGGCTTGCTGTATATCTGCGGGAAGAGTCTGTACCCCTTCTCCGTGGGCCTTTCGGGATGGTTGGGGTCGAATAAGACCGCCTTCTTCTCTTGCGGAGTGGGCAAGGGGTTCTCGGTCGGACGTGCTCCATCGTAGTAAAGGAGCTTCCAAAGCCGACAGCGCGGGTAGGCGTTATCATCCTTGGGTGTATAGCCGTTGCCGTCGGGCATGTCGAGAAGATAGTCCATGATCTTGCGCAGGAGCTCGTCGCTGTCCGAGGCGTCGTAAAACCCCTCCTGCACTTTGACGTATGGATACCACTTGGATCCTGTATTCGCCATGACCCCTTACGCCTCCGTCGGTTTGGCCTGCGCTTCCCCTCTCTTTGCGGCAAGCTCCTTCTGTGCGGTTTGCAATTCCCCCAAGTTCTTTTGCATGAGCTCATTGAGCTTGGCAATGTTTTCGGGCGTCGAGAAGAGCGCGATGCTGTCCTGCAACCTGTCGAGAGCGGAGTTTCTCGCCTCTTTGAGGTTGTAGATTTCGACCTCGAGCATAGACTTCAACTGTTTGAAGTCGTAGAGGATGTCGAATACCTTGCTCCTGATCGCTATGTCGGAACTCTTGAAGCGTTCGAGCTGGTTAAAGATGTGTGAGGATGCGTAATAGTCGAATTCCTGCTTGTTCCATGTACTCGCCCCGATGTCGAGACCAAGGTAACGTGTGAGAAAGTAGTACATGAGAAAGTACTGCTTTGCACCGATTTGCTCCTTATAAAGCTGAGGTATGGGGAGCTGCATCTCTGTGGCGATCTCATCGGTGCCCTTGTCGACGGCAACGAGGCAGGCGGGCGCCTGCTCTTCCGCGATAGCTCTCTTGTCGTCGAAAGGGATGTAGTCGATTGCGGCGCGGATCATCGCTTCCGTGATGATGAATTTTTCTCTTTTTTCCATAATCTCGGTATCTCCTTTTGGTTCCTTGATTTATGTCTTTTATTTCAATCCCCGCGTGGGGAAGATCTTTCGAAAATAAAGGTTTTGCTCATAACGGCGCATTTCTTCGGCGAGAGTCATTCTCATCTCGCGTAGGCGCTCCGTGTCGGCTCTCATCTTGTTTGCCCTGTTTTGCTCGGAGAAGGACTTGTCCTCAACCTTGCTGACATTCGAGAGCCAATCATTGTTGAAGCGCCTCTGCCATGCGATCCCAAAGCAGATCCCCAAAATGTGCATGATTTCAGGGGACAACGTTTCAACAAAATAGCCGTCCTTATAGAAGTCCATATCGAAGGTGGTTCCCTTGGGTATGGGGTTCTCGGGCGTAGCGACAAATGTCACTGTACCCACCTCGGCATCATAGGTGATGCCGCTCGTCGGAAGAAAAACCACGTTATCGAAGTCATCTACCGTGCGCAAACGGCAACAGAAAAGCTCATATCCTTTTCCGTTCTCATCAAGTGCAAGCGTGAACTTGTCTGTAATGTCCTGCGTAGTCGTATGTGGCAAACTGCCGAATACGGGCTCCACGAGTTTCGGGACATCCGGCGTCCCCATGAGATATAGCGGCATATACGCAGGCAAGTTAAATTCGGGAATGCCGCGAAGAAGATAGCCCCACATACGCCATGCGTATTGCGGCTTATCTTCCACTGCAAGCGCATTCAAAATTTCGTCGTTTACGCAACCTGCACAGTATTCGCTTATGACCTTCAAAATCGGCGTCATTTTCTTGCCCCTTTGTGTTGGTGAGCCGTATCTGACGGCAGGGACTTGCGCCCCTGCCGTCTCGCGGTTGGTTTGGCTTATGCTGCGGGAGTAGTGCTATCTGTCGTTTTCTCTTCGGACTTTTCCTCGGTCTTGCGATTGTAATTGATGAGCTCGACCGCCTTTTCAATAAATTCAGTCCAGTATTCTTTGTCGAACGTCAACCCTGCATGTTCGCAGAGTTCGCGGGTGTCGTTCAGCACGTCTTTGAGCTTGAGGGCGCCGCCCTTTTCGAGGCTTGCAAATGCCTTCTCCGCTCCCCTGACGAGATCCATCACCTGCTCGGAGATGCCCGACAATACCTCATCGACATCCACCGCTTCACCCTTCGCCTTCTTGCGCTTGATCGCAAGGATGGTCGTGATGATATAGGCGAGAACGCCGACTGACGCGAAAACGATATACATGATCGTCTGTGCTTTCTCCATGTCTGTTACCCTCCTTGTCAGATTCCGTATGTAGACGCGTAACCCGTGGCGGTTTGCGTCTCTACCATGTCCGTTTTTGCTTCGTCCTCTTCCATTTCCTCAACGGGTTCTTCGACTTCCTCGATGTACGATTCGAGAATTTCGAGCTTGGTCTTTTCCTCGGCGGAAAGCCCATTCCCCTCGAGTTCCTTTGTGAAAGCGACGAATCTTTCCGTCTTATCCTCGTCGTATCCACGCGCAATGGCGTATTCGCGCGCATCCGCCTCGATTTCGGCGAGGTTCACCTCTCTTCTCGCGACCAATTCCTCACGGTCGTGCAAGAGCCTTTCCTCGTTGACTTTCAGCATTTTCTAATGCCCTCCTGATAAAAGATTTGTGATCCAGTCGCGCGTCACGGGGATCGCAAACAGTACGATGAGGATCGCACCGATGAGAAGCACCCATTTGAGCGCCTTGACAATTGCGGTCGAGATCGTTCCCAAGCCGTCGAAGAAACTGCGTACGCCGTCAAAGAATAAGAGCATCCCGAGCACAAAGGCACAAGGGACGTATGTGTAATGCAGACGTTCCAGCTTGTCCTTGTAGAGCTCCCACTTCGCCGCTTTGTTGCGGGCCTTAAAGTCAGCTCTTTGCTCACGGTCGATCTGTATCTGTTCCCGTTTGAGCCGCTTCGCCTCTGCCTTTAAGACGATGAGCCTGTTTCTTATCTCTTGCTTGCGAACTTTGTTGTCCGCATCTTGCTCCTGAACCGAGAGACTGGCACGCTCTGCATCGACTTCAAGCGCACGGTCCGCAACCCGTTTGAGGCTTTCGGCATGTTTGTCCACGATGCGCTCATCGGAAATTTTCTCCTGAGCACGCGCAAGGATGTCCTGCTGTACTCCTTCGACAACAGAGCCGAAATTGCCGACCTCGGGATCAACTGTCCGCTCAGATAAATCTGTGCTTTCCGTCTTAACGGCGGGTAACGCGTCCAATTCCGATTCGACTTCATCCGTCACGGGCGACGGCTCGCCCCCGATGTTTTGTTGCTCCTGCGCTTCGAACTCTGCCGCATGGCGCTCCAGATCCTCTTGGTTCATTTTGTGTTTCCTTTACTCTTCCTCGCTATCTCCGAGTGCCCGCGCCATGTCTTTGAGAATGGCGGTAAACATACCGTTTTTCTCTACCTGCTTGGAAGCCTTTTGCAATCTCTCAATGAGCATCTGATTGACGCGATTGTCGTGAGCGTTGTATGCGTCTGCATAAAGCGCGGCGATGAGTTCTTTGTGACGGTAGCACGCCTTACGGAAAATGGAGACCACCGTGTCGGCGTCCATGTCGAGAAGTTTATAGTAGATTTCCTTCCCGACAAGCTCCCCGTCCGTATAGTTCACTCCGTAGCGGTCGCGTTCCTCGTCCGTCAAGCCGTCCACGACGATGAGGCGACGGTCTTTGAGACGGTTTATTACGGGTGTTCCCATGTTCTCGAAAAAGACAGTTTTTGAGATCGTCCGCGTGCCACCGCGCCCCATGATGTCACCGAGCTTATCGCCCAAATGCACAACAGAGCCTTCGGCGACCGCTCCCATGTAGAGGAGCGTCACCATTTCCTCTTTCTGCGCCGTCAACTGCACTGTCGGCGTCGGGTGCGCTGCGATATATGCCTCGACCGCCTTCTGTGCAGCCTGTTCGCTCGCCTCTTTGAGCATAGCAGCGACTTCCGCCTCGGTGAATGTCTTTCCTGTGGATTTCCTTCCGCGCTTAGGTGTCGTTGCTTCTTCGACAACTTCGTTCTTGATTTCTTCCGACATAACTTTTTACTCCTCTCGGTTTTTATTTTTTGTCATGGAAATTGTGCGGGAGTTCGTTGCGGGAAACGGCAATTATGTCGCCCCGCAACTTGTCCTATCACTGCGATTTATTGGTCGACCTTCATCTTGACGATCTTCTGCGAGAACGCGGGCTGAACGTCCACGACAAGCGTCTCGGAGATGTCGATTGTCATGTCGGCGGTCTCTCTCGGGTCGAAGCTGATCGTGATGGGCGAGCCTTCTGCGATGACACCCGCCATAGGCGCACGTCCCACCTTCGCCATGATGTAGATGTTCTCGCTCGTCGCATCGTCGAGGGAAACGAACTTCGGCTCGTAGTTCTGCGTGCCGGGGACGACCGCGAGACCCGCTTCGATGAGATCCACGCCCGCGACGTTCCCGAGGAAGCCGTTGCGGACCCACTCGTCACCGATCATGCCCTGAATCCCTGCCGCCACAGCGGGTTCGCCGACAGTGGGAAGAATATTGCTCAATCCCGCGAGCGTGCCCATTGCCATGAGTTGCGTACGATCTACTCCGTTGATCGCTGCCGCCATCATGATGGCTTGGTTCCAATTCTTGGGCGTGTAGCTGTCGAAGGAGAGCGTCGTGGGGATATACCGCGAGTCGCCGACCGCCTTCTTGAACTTGGAAAGGATCATCGCATACAGCTTGCTGTACGCGCCGCGCATAAACGCCGCGTAGTAGCGACCTGCCGTTCCGCCCACGATGTCCTGATACCACTTGATCTTGGTCTTTGCGGTATAGGGCTGCGGGGTGAGAGCGATCTGTGCCTTGTACAGGTACTGATAGGGCTTGCTCGAAACGCTCCCCCAGCTGTCGTCATCGAAAAGGAAGAAGTCGTTGCTCTCGATGTCGATGAGTTCTGTCACGCCAAGTCTGCCGTTGGAGCGCCAATCAATGAGACGTTCGGTCGCAGCGGGAATAACGGCGGGATAGAGCGGTTCGATGACATCCTGCGAAATGTAGGCGAGTGCCGCCCAGAAGATCTGGTTCTTGTACAGCTTGCGGTCTGCGGCGACTTCCTGCATTGTGGCATAAGGCTCTCTGCCAAGTGCTCTGTTCGCAATTGCCGCGCAGTACAGGACGGTATCTTCCCAAACCTTCTTTTGGTCGATGGCGCCCTTCGAATTGTACTTCACGAGGTTGTGAGGATCCGCGTTTGCGATTGCTCCGAAGTATTCGAGCGTCGCAAGTCTGCCCGCCGCAACGATCTTGTCGCGGTCGAGCGTGCGCACGGTCTGACCGTCCGCCGCGCAGACCCTGATGTGGTTGTTTCCGTTATCCGCCGACTTGAAGGAAAAGATGTCGGGGGAGATGCTGTTCAGTTTGAGTGCATTCATTTTCTTTTTCCTCCTTTATGCTCCTGCGCCCGCTGAAATCGGTGCTCTCAAGCAGAGAAGCGTGTACTTCGCGCCCGCGTCGAACGCGCCTTCGGTGAAACGCCTGTTGAGGTCTGTTACACGGAAGAAAACGCTCCCGTCCGTGGGAAGTTGGTCGTCCTTGACATTCGGGCCTGCCTTCAAAAGACCGTTCTCGATGGTGACGAGAAGGTTTTCGGAATCGGGAAGCGTCGAGAAGTTGCCCGCGCCGAAGTTGTACTGTTCGCCGACGATGAGTTCGGTGAAGTCGCCGCGCTCGCCTGCGGGAACGGGAAGCCCAAGCGTCTTGCCGGGGATGTTGATTGCCATGTCGCCGAGCTTCGCCTGTGCGACGTTGTAGGTGTTGCAGGCATAGATACCCGTATGGTCGCCCGAGTAGTACGGGAGTTTGCCGCTTGCCGCTGCGACCATGTACCAGCTGTTGCCGTTTACAAGCCCCGTCGTTTCTTTCCACTTTCCTGCATCGCCCTTTCCGTATACGGTCTCGTACCCCTCGTTGGGGAGCGGACTGTCGGGGATGCACAGGAAACCTGCGGGGCAATCGTCGGGCTTGAAGTTCTTCTCGTTGCCCTTGACCGCCTGCGAGCTGAACTTGCCTGTGATGTTTTGCGTGTCGTTCCGCTTGCTGTTGGAAACGTACACTTCAAAAGCCGTATTTTTGATAGTAGGCATTTCTTTGTTTCTCCTTTTCAGTTTTTATTTGCGGCGTACTCTTTGAGGACGCTTTCAACGCCGCTCTTCGGCGCGTTTGCGCCGTTGTCCTCTTCGCCGGTTTCCCACGCATAGCGGGTTCTTTGGGCGTTCTGACGCGCCTTGTGTGCTTCGCAGATCAACTCCGCGCATCTTGCTCCGACCTCTTTCGCGGCATCCTTATCGCCGCAGAAATTGCCGTCGCCGTCCACCCTCTCCGCGTAAGCGTTGAGGCAGTCTTCGGTCAGCATGTCGTCGCAAAGGGTGTCCTCGATCTCGCAACCGCCGTTTGCCTGCATGTAGTGCAGCTTGTCTTTGATTGCATTTTTCACGAGCTCGACTCTGCGCCTGTGTTCCGCTTCTGCCATCGCATTGATCTTTGCTTTCAGCTCAGCGTTCTCGGCAGTCACCTTGTCGAGGGCGGTCTTTGTCGCATTCAGCCGTGCCTGCACTTCCCCGACGAGCAGTTCTGCGGGCACAGTGATGGCGCCATCCCCTTCTCCAAAGATGGAGTTCGCGGCGACCTCAACGATCTGCTCATTGACCACCGTCGTTTCATCGTCGCGGAAGGTGTAGAGACAGGCGTGCCCCCTCTCGTCAAGCAAGGCAACCGACTGACCGTTTACGCCGAGAACCGTGTGCGTGGGAAACAGCGAGCGCAGATCGTCGATCTTTCTGACTTTTGCCATAGTTCTTGCTTCTCCTTTTTCTGAATTTTGGTTTTGAGTTTGCGGCTCTTGTTTGGGTAAACCCGACCGTTGCTCGTCAAAGGATGCCACCCTCATGGTGAATTCCTGAATGGATCCGTTGCATTGCAAAGTCTTTATATTTGCTCCCACAACTGCGGGATTTACTTTCTCGTTGAGAATGGTCGTGCCGAGGATCTGATACTTGGTGAATACCTCGACGTCACCTTCGAAGTGCATTTCGTCGATGAGGGTCTCGATGCTGACGCTCAGACTTCCGCGCTCTTTGAGCTTTTCGACGAGCTGGCGATTGTACCATGTGAAGATCGTCCCAACGCCGACGATCCACTCCTTGCCGTCAATGGTTTCAAGACGGATGTCCTCGTCCTTTGCAAAGTAGCCGACGATGCGCTCGGCGGTCGCGGCGGTGAAGTCTGCATACTCCTCTCCCGTCCGCGCGTCTTTCCGCATTGTGAAATTGTGTCCGTCGGCGATTTTGTCCCCCACATAGGCGCAAAGGATTGGAGTGCGGGCAAAGAGCTTGCGATGAGCGGCGAGGTTTGTGTAGATCCAACCGTTCCTGTTCAATTCCGAATTGAGGAGACGGACCTCGACCCGTTGAAGCCACCCGTCTTTTACGGCAAGCAAGCGGAGCTGCCCCTCGAAGGAGACGATTTTCCCGCCCGATTGCACGGTCTTAAACTTGCTCATTTGCCCTCTCCTTCAAGTTGTTTTTCGCACCACCCGTCGAAACTCGTGGGGCTGCCCGCGCCGCCCTGCTCATTGAGTTGGTCGTAAATCGCCCACATTTCGAGGAACTTCGTGCGGTCGCGGCTGTTCGTGAGCATGAGCTCTTCGGCGTAGAGTGCCATAGCACGGAATTGTGCGTTGTCGGTCGCGCCGTGGAACGCTTCGAGGACTTCCTGCACGTTGTCCAAAACGCGGGTGATGAACTCGAAAACGCCGTCCATGTCTTTGAGTTCTTCGCGCCAATTCAACTCGGGCGTTTCGGGGTACTCCTGCATAAGGTGATTTTCGTGGAGCATATCGCCGAAGTCGTCGAGCAGTTGAAGAAACTTGTGCGCCTGACGGTGGACGATTTCGGAGCAGAATTTGAGGCTCTGCTCAATGTAGACGTACTCCTTCGCCGCGTCGAGAAAGCGGTTGCCGTCGAGGTATGCCTTGCTGACGGCTCTCGCGGCGTCCCGCAGACCTTTGAAAGGTTCGACGTCGAAGTTGTATTTTTCTTTGAGTTTCATAGGATTCTACTCCTTACAGAGGCAATAAAAAAGCGGTTAAAGCACCGAGATTTACTCGATACTCTAACCGCAATAGGTTCTCCCTTCCCCAACTCACCCGTCGGGGCGCGTATTCAATTTTGCGCCTTTCTTATGGCGCGATGCGGAAAAGTTCTCTCCGCTTCGTCGTGGTCTCATAGCAAATGACAGTACCGTCCTTTGCCGTGATGACCTCTATCTTTTTGTCTTTCGCCGTGTACTCCGCGAGCTTTCGCATAAGCGTTTGCTCCTGCGGCGACAAATTGACGTTCTCACTCATCGCCGTCCTCCGTCCTTGATTTCATGCTTTTTGAGAAATTCTTCCAAAGTGAGTTCGTCAACTTTGACCTTCTCAACTTCCGCGCCGATAACGTCAATGTCGCAGGTGGACGCAATCACATAGGCTTTGTCTCCGAGAAGTTCTTTAATCCCACCCAAAAAAGCAAACGTAAGCGACGCATCACAAGCAATATCTCCCCTTTCATTGTGCGGGAGCTGAAAGTGAATGATAGGCTTATCAAGTTTCGCCATCGCTGTCCTCCGTCACGCCCTGCGTTTGCTTCTCAATCACGGTTTCGGTGTAGCCGTTCATCCTGACACCGCCTTCTTCCTATCGTATCGACTCTTGAGTTTAGGAGTGGAAAGCGTCTCTTCTACGCTCCACCCATGTTTTATTCTCGCCCAAACAACGCTCGGGCTTAATTTCAACTCGTGCGCCCATTCAGTTGCCGTCATGGTCTTCCCTTTGTAGGTTAAGACAACGTTGTCCCTCTTATTAAACTGCTGTTTCTGCGTTGTTATCCATGTGCAATTATCGGGTTCATAATCGCCGTTGACATCTATTCGCTCGATAGTCCACTTATTCACCCCGTTCGGAAGCACTTCTTCTTTGTAGCCGTTTGCATAAGCCCATTCGCGGAATGCCCCATAGTTTGAGAGCCATTCTGCACATATTTTTATTCCACGACCGCCATAGTTTTTATATCCTTGGGAGTTTTGGTTATAGCAACGGTCCTTCATGCAATCAAAGACTTGGTATAACCGCTCTTTTCTTCCTTTAACGCACCCACAATGTTTTGAAGCGTGTTTCCGCCTATCTCCACACGATTTTATATTCCCACACCGAAGCCCTGCCCCGTCTTTTATCACGGTCGCTCCACAGGTACATTTACATTCCCATAATGCGCGTCCTCTTTCGTTCCCACCGACAACGCGAATCGCTGTCAAAGTACCGAATTGTTGTCCTGCAATATCTTTCGATTGCAGAAATGCGCGATTATCTTCTTGCTCTTTGTGATAACACCCACAGGAAACGGTTTTCCCTCGCCGTAATTGATTTGCAGAAACGACTGTATGGTTGCCGCATTCGCACACACAGTTCCAACGTATGACTTTAACTCCTTGCGGAGAGATATAATGCTCGGCTTGGTTGATAACTGTCAATCTTCCGAATTTTTGTCCTGTCAAATCAATCTTCCTCATTCGCTTTCACCGTTACTTATATTAGCATCCTCTTGCTTTTCCTGCTCTGTCTTTGTCGGCGCACCGTTTGTATCTGAAAGTGGCTGTCTTTTCGTTGTCTGCGTGAATGCTGTCGGAGGGACGCGGAGCTTGTCAAGAATCCCGCTACTTTTCACCATGTCCGTCACCGACAGAACATCCAAAAGTGAAAGATTATCAAGGGCATACAAGATGAGGTACGCATAGGTCGAGCCTTTATCTATGAGCTTCAAACAGTCCGCACGGACTTGTTCATCGCTATAAATATCCCCGAAAATCTTGACTTCCCACGCAAAGCGGAGCGATAAATCTTCATTCAGTATAAAGCTCAACATCCGCTCAAAAGTCCTATAAACGGCTTGCGCAAATTGCGGTTCAAGCCTTTCCGAAGCCTTGACTGCCTCTTCCGTCGGGCGGTCGTCAATCGGTATGATACCCTGTGCTCCGCTCTTGGCGAAACCATAAGATAGGAACGACCTACTCACGGAATTGGCATTGCTGGATTCCGCGAAATCATGCGACTTGATATTCTCAAACGGCGCACCGTAGAAGCCGACCCCCGCCGTATTGTTGCGGCGCATGAGTTCGTCGAATATGGCGACGAACATATCCCGCCCGCCGTTCGACATCTTATAGCTGTCCTCTTTCGTGGCGTTCTCCCTGTCATTGTAGGGAATTTCGCCCGTGAAGATCTTGATGAGAGGATTGAGGATGAGGGAGATCTGCGCCGCCTCGTAGTCCGCCTGCTGTGCGAATGTCTGCATGAGTCCCGCAAACGGGCTTGCAACGATTGCCGTCGAGGGGTCTATCTCGAACGTCCAAACGCGCTCGATCGGGAGCGAAACATAGTAGAACCATCTCCCATCCTGCATCCACGCCTTGACCTCGCTCTCTTCACGCGCGTTGTTACGGCTCATGTAGACGAACTTGCCACGAAACGCCTTCTTGTCCTTCTGCCACGCGGCGAAGTCGGTCATATAAGGCTCAAAGAGGTCGCCGAATTGACGGAAGTCTGTCCCTATCTGCATGAAGTACATGAGATTGAACGAGACCGTCCACCCGCTCACGCTATTCCTGCCGATAATGGTGCACCACTGCTTCGGCAGCTCCTGCATGAAGAAGTAGTTGACGGCGTTGTGGGACTTATCGACGCTGTAACGCGGCACATAGAAAACCTTGCCCTGCGTGCCCGCCTGCATGGCGATCTTGCGCCCCTCAGCTTTGAGGGAAGCCTTCCTGATGAGTTTGTCCACCAAGCGGCTCTCACGTTTGAAAGCGTCGCTCTCAATCTCCTCCCCCGTCGCGTGCGGCAGGGCAATGGAGTGAAATTCGAGCATGTCCGCGTAGGACTTGACAAGCTTTTGGAAGGAGTAAGTAGACCAACGCAACCCCTCCGCGACTTGCTGTAACGGATATTCGCTGTCCTGCGGATGGCGAAGAAACTCGCCGAGATCATATTTCGTGTAATCACACGGCAAGGGGCTGATGGCTTTGACGCGGGCGTTCTGCACTGGTGCCATGTTCGCCCAAGCGCGACTGAATACTCCATAGGCGGTATCAAACGGCATACCCGCAAGCTGTCCCGCGAGCCTGTTCCAACGCGCAATGACTGCCCCCCAAGAACTTTGGGAAACACCTTCTCCTTGCTTATTCAATTTATTCGCGCTTTTTTGTGCCATAATTCACGTCCCACGCCTATTCGCCCCTATTATAGCACACAAAAAATCACTTTGCTTGGGCAAACCCCCAAAAGTTGCTATTTTTCAAAAATTTTTTTTCGGGGAGATCTTTCTCTTTTCGAGCGCCTTCACATACCCTTCGTCAGCCGTAAGTCCCCACGACTTCAATGTCTCCGTCTGCGGGTTGAGGCAATCATCGCAGATAATATGGCTCATGACAATTGCCCGTGCAAACCTCATGGCAAAGTCGTTCGCATTCGGGAAGCGCTCTTTGTAGACGGCAAGCAGGTTCCGCCGCGTCGCTTCCACGTTATCTGCCTGAATGTCTACGCCGAAGAGGCAGTTGAGTGCCTTCAAGCCATCCCGCTCGTCCTTGCAGTGGGCGAGCTTGCGCTTCAAGATCTCGATGAGGAATACGCCCTCACCGCAAGCGGGCTCCAAAAAGGTCTTTGTGAGGTCGGAGTACATGTCCTCGGGGATGAGGTCGCACATTGCCTTGACCTCACGCTCGTTCGTGAAGACCTCTGCGAAATCACGCACGCGCTGTTTGCTCTTAATCTGCTTCCCCATTCGTTTTCAGCTCCGCGAAGAACTCGTCGTCCACTTTATCCCGACGCTCACACAAAGTGAGATAGCACGCGGGGCAAAGACGAACCCTACCCATCGTGAACCCTTTTCCGTCTTCTTTGAACTTCACGATATGTAAAGAGCGGTCCTTGTGCCCCGTGAACTTCTTTCCGCAACGCTGGCAGGTGTATTTGTCGAATACTTTCCTGTACCCAGCCGCATAGACCCGCCGCGCCGTCTCCTTGTCGAAATCCTTCTCGATCTCTTGCAGATCCTCTATTTCCTCACGCGTCATTTCTTTCCCTCCTGTCGCCCTAAAAGCCCATGCTTTGCGGCGTACTCTTTCATTCCATTCAAACAAACCGCTTCGTCCCGCCATTTGCCTTTCGGCGGCGTTTTCATATTGTCGCATATGTCGTCCACCGGGCAGTATGCACACCGACTGCAACAGTCCTCATCGACATCAAGCAACCAGTTCCCCAAGTACTTCTCAAAGTCCGTCATTCTTCACCCCCCTCCGTCTTCTTTTCTTCCGCTTCCAGCTCCGCTTCGAGGGAATCAAGGAAAGAATTCAACACGTCCGTGTACTCCTCTTTGTGTGCTTCCAATGCTCGCTTATTGACGATTGCCTTGCACCGCGTGACAAATGCCTGCTCCTGTTTCGTGAGTTCCGTTTCGGGCGGGATCTCGACAAAAGGCGCCCTGAGTTCCTTATCCGTGAATACGAGCAAATAGTCGGTATCGCACGGGCGCAAGGAAAACTCTTTTGCGGCGATTTTTTCCGTTCTCTTGCTTTTGCTCTTGGTCGCGTAAAGTTTGTATGTACTCATCGCTCGCCCCCTTTCAAGTCTGCCAAGAATGCGTCTGCTTCGGGTTCTGTCGGAAAAACTGCCGTACCGATTAAAGCAAACTCGGCGCGGTAGAATACCCGCCAATTTTCGGTGATGTGCCCGTCGTCGTGCTTGTAGACGAAATGCTCTTTGCACGGCAACTCTATCATATCGCGCGGCTCAATGTCCAAATGTTCAAGAGAATACTGTGCTTTACGAAGAAACTCAAATTCAAGCCTTCTTTTGGCAATATCATCGCCCAAATCCCACAATCTGTTCCAATTGTGATTTTGTATCTCGCTCAACCTGTAATCTTTCATTTCATCTCCTCCTTAATCCGATGAGCCTTGCCCGCTCCGACTGTATCGGCGTGACGGGCGATTGCTGCGGAAGCCCGCCATGCGAAAACTTTTCGATTTCTGCCGCCCACGAAGATTGTGCGCGGTTATTTTTTTCAGACAACTCCTGTTCGAGGTGCCA
>CANQZG010000026.1 GCA_947628305.1 uncultured Muribaculaceae bacterium
GTTCAGGCGTTCTTCAAAACTACGTCTCATAAAAGACCCCTAAAAGTTATTTGTCTAACTTTTAGGGGTCAGTTCAACGTGCGCGTCCTCAAAAGCAACTGCAATAACGGAGGGCATTGCAGAACTCTCGAAAATCGGGCAGAAGCTTGTCGTTAATGAGGGTGTTTCAGAACTGAGGTTTTGCGCGAAATCGTAGGGACGGGGCGTGTCCCCGTCCGATAAGAGTGTTTGATTTATAGCGATTTATGACGGCGGACACGACACGTCGTGTCCCTACGATTTCAGATTCGCGTGTTTTCCCATGCGAAGATATTATTTTCAATGTGTGATAAATTTTAAGGGATTGACGATAAATTGTGAGGATTTTATGTTAAAAAACAGAGAAAAATGCAATAAACTGTTTGAAGTATTAAAAAATGTTGTAACTTTGCAGCTAATCTTCTTTGGAAGACTGAATTCAAGTCGAGAATTATCACAGATAAAAGCTATCAATTACTAATTTTTTATGTCTAATTATTTTATTGTATGAAAAAGCTGTTTCTATTACTTACGGCAATGGCTATGTTCGTTATCGCGTCGGCTCAGAACCGCACCGTTACCGGGCAGGTTGTCTATGCCGGCGACGGTGAACCGCTTGTCGGTGCCACTGTTGTGCCCGTGGGGGCAGGACAGGGCGCTGCTACCGACATTGACGGTAATTTCACATTGTCAGTTCCGTCGAGCGTGACGAAGCTGAAAGTGTCTTACGTCGGGATGCATACCCGCGAGGTTGCTATCACGGGGGAGAAACTGATTATCAAGCTGTCCAACGCCGACAACAAGCTCGACGAGGTGATTGTGACCGCCTACGGTACAGCCAAGAAATCGGCTTACACTGGTTCGGCCGCCCAGGTTGACGCCGCCGAAATCGAGGGCCGCATGGTGACCAACGCAATCAACGCTCTCAAGGGTGAGGCCGCCGGTGTGCAGATTATCAGCAACAACGGCCAGCCGGGTTCTTCGCCCAGTGTATATATACGTGGTGTCGGCTCGTTGAACGCGAGCACCGCGCCTCTCTATGTTGTTGACGGCATGCCGTTTGACGGTGACATCGCATCGCTCAACACCATGGACTTCGAGTCAATCACCGTCCTCAAGGATGCCGCATCAGCCGCCCTTTACGGTGCCCGCGGTGCCAACGGTGTGATTCTCATCACTACCAAGAAAGGTAAGGAGGGACAGGCCAAGGTGACATTTGACGCCCGCTGGGGTGGAAACTCTCGCCAGATACCTAATTATAATGTAATCAAGAGCCCGGCTCAATACACCGAGATGGCTTATGCCGCTCTCTATAACTCTTACCGTGGCATGGACGGCTACAGCGACATGATGGCTCACCGTCAGGCTAACAATGACCTTTACAGCGTGTTCGGTGACGGCTATCAGATTTATACCGTTCCCAACGCACAGGCTCTTGTCGGCACCAACGGCAAGCTCAACCCCAACGCAACTCTCGGCTACAGCAACGGGACCAACTATTTCACTCCCGATGACTGGGAAAAAGGCACGATGAAAAGCGGTTTCCGTCAGGAGTACAATCTTTCTGTATCAGGCGGTACTGACCGTTATGACTACTATGTCAGCGCAGGTTACCTCGGTGACGAGGGTCTCGTTGAGGGTTCTGACTACAAACGTCTCTCAACCCGTGCAGCTTTCAACTACCAGGCCAAGTCTTGGATGAAAATCGGTACTAACGTATCTTATAACTACGTTCGTTCAGGGTGGCCCGATTCGCAGACATCCAGCGATTATAACTCGTCTATGAACGCGTTTGCAGTGGCTAACAATATTGCCCCGATTTACCCGATGTTCGTTCGTGACGCGTCAGGCAAGCTGATGTATGACACAATGACAGGGCATCCTGTATATGACTACGGTGACGGCCAGCAGACCGACGCCACCCGTAACTACCTCTCGGGTGCGAACCCTGCCAGCGACCTCATCTACAACACCACCGAATACCTGATGGACGTGCTTAACGCCAAGGCCTACGCCACCATCACCCCGGTTGAGCGTCTCAACATCACCGGTACAATCGGTTACTTCCTTGACAACACCCGTAGCCACGAAATCAACTCCACTACCTACGGCCAGTCAGCCAAATTCGGCGGTACAGCCGTTCAGGAGTTCAACCGTACCCGCGCAATCAACGCGCAGTTCCTCGGAACTTACTCTCACTCGATTGCCGACATCCATCACCTGGATTACATGGTTGGTTACGAAAGCTACACTCAGAACTCCGAGATGCTCTATGCACGTGGCCAACAATTGTATAACCCCAACAGCTGGGCAATCAGCAACACTATCAACAACGACACACGCAAGGCTGTCGGCAGCGCGGGTTCTTACGCGACACGCGGTTGGTTCGGCCGTGTCAACTATGACTACGACGGACGTTACTTCTTCAGCGGTTCTTACCGTCGCGATGCATCGTCACGTTTCGCTCCCGACAAACGTTGGGGTAACTTCTTCTCGGTTTCGGCCGCGTGGGACATCGCCAAGGAGTCGTTTATGCACGACTACGAATGGGTCGACATGTTGAAAGCCAAGTTCTCTTTCGGCCAGCAGGGTAACGACGGTATCGGCAACAATTACGCCTACCTCGACCAGTATTCATTGTTAGGCACTGACTCATGGAGTGACGGTACGCTCGCCTACAAGGGTAACCCCGACATCACCTGGGAGACATCCAACGCGCTCAACGGCGGTTTCGACTTCAGCTTCCTCAACGGTAAGGTCGACGGTACGGTCGAGTATTTCCAGCGTCAGGTGTCCGATATGCTTTACAAGAAACCTGTCGCCCCGTCCAACGGTTATGACTTCATTCCGATGAACGTCGGCTCGATGCGTAACTACGGTATCGACATCGAACTTAACTACCGTCCCATCGCCACACGCGACATCACCTGGGAAATCAAGTTCAACGGGACATGGATTCGCAACAAGGTGCTCAAGCTGTCACCCGACTTGAACGGCGAGCTAATCAGCAACTCGCGCATCTACCGCGAGGGTGAGTCAATGTACCAGTACTATCTCGTCGAGTATGCAGGTGTCAACCAGTCTAACGGTGACCCGATGTTCTACGCCAAGAGGGTTGAGAACGAAAAATCCAACGCTGATGACATGCCGGCAGACACCCCGATTGGAGGCGAATACAAGACAAAGAACTATGACGTCGCACGTGCCACTAACCGCAAGACAACCGGCAACACCATGCCTACCTTCTTCGGTGGTTTCGGTACTTCACTCCAGTGCCACGGTTTTGACTTCGCCATCAACTTCAGCTATCAGCTCGGTGGCCGTGTAATGGATAGTGGTTACGGTCAGCTCATGCACAGCGGTGACACGCAGAGCCTTGGTTCAAACTGGCATGCCGATATGCTCAACGCATGGACTCCCGAGAACACTAACACTGACATTCCTCGTCTTGACACGACAGCTCCTTATAGCGTGGGCGGCTCGACTTCGACATTCCTGTTGAAGAGCAGCAACTATCTCTCGCTTAACAATATCACTGTAGGTTACACATTCCCCACCCGGTTGGTGCGCAAACTCGGTCTCGAGTCACTCCGCATCTACGGTGCCGCTGACAACGTGGCTCTCTGGAGCAAGCGCAAGGGTCTCGACCCCCGCAATAGCTTCGCAGGTGTAATGAGTAATGCAACCTACTCGGCTGTCCGCAACATTTCAGGCGGTATCCGTCTTGTGTTCTAATAAAGCTGTCAAACTTAACGATTAGAAACATAACATTATGAAAATATATAATAAAATATTTGCGGTCGCTCTCACGGGAGCTATGCTGGCGAGCTGTAACGAGCTTGACCTTGAGCCGCAGGGGAGCACAATCACTTCCGACCAGAAAGACCAGGTGCTTGATGTGTATCCCGAAATGGAGGCTGCCGGTGTCAATGCACTTCCGCAGAACTTCAAGCGCATTTATGCCGGTGTACCGAACGAGACTCTGCACAATGATTACGGGCTACCGTCTATATTTATCATGTCCGATACCCGTGGTCAGGATATGCCTTCAAAGGACACCGGTTATAACTGGTATGGTGCGTCACTCGCTATGAGCGACTTCGGCGGTACTTATTTCCAGAATATAATCACCTGGAAGACCTATTATAACGAAATCTTCTCGGCCAATGCCGTTGTCAAGCAGTTTGATAAAGCCGAGGGTGAGGAAATCTCGGCGCAGCACAAGTATTATATTGCGCAGGGTCTCGGTTTCCGTGCTTTCTGTTACCTGCAGCTCGCGCAGATGTATCAGTTCACCTACGCCAACAATCCCGAGGCTCCCTGTCTCCCTGTTGTGACAGACAAGAATGCCGAGGAAATCGCGGCCTCGGGTTCCAATCCACGCAAGACTGTCAAGAAGACCTACGAGCAGATTATCGCCGACCTTGACCGCTGTATCGAACTTCTCGCCGATGCCGAGAAAGAGAAAGTTACCCGTGGAAAGGAAAAGAAGTTTATCAGCGCGGCCGTGGCCTACGGTCTCCGTGCACGTGCCAATCTTGTGATGCAGAAATGGGCCGCCGCTGAGTCTGACGCCAAGCAGGCAATCGCCCTCGCCACCAAGGAGGGTCTCGCCCCCTTGTCGATGAACGATGCAGGACAACCCGGTTTCTGTGATATTACTGCGGCCAACTGGCTATGGGGTATCCAGATTGATTCATCCGAGTCATTCACCCAGGGTATCGTGAACTTCTCCTCCCACATGAGTTCGTTCCTTTCTACAGGTTATACCGCATCCGGCGTATACCGTCTGATAAGCAAATCTCTTTATGCCTTGATTCCTTCGGGCGACGTCCGCAAGGCATGGTGGCTCAACGCTGCCGCACAGCCTGCATCGTCAGTGCCTGATGCCTACAAGAAATATATCGCTACCCCCGCGAGCGCACAGAAGAAATTCGTTCCGTTCGCCAACGTCAAGTTCGGTCTTAAGGATATCTCGGGATTGACGACTTTGAGCAATTCCGGTGTCCCTGTCGGTGCTAAAATCGGCGACAGCGATGTCCCCTTGATGCGTGTCGAGGAACTTTATCTCATTCAGGCCGAGGCCGAGGGCATGCAGACTCCCTCAAAGGGTGTGACTACCCTTGTCAACTTTGTCAAGACCTACCGTAACAAGAACTATAAGCTCAGTGCCGGTTCTTCACAGGAACTTCAGGATGCAGTGTGGTTGCAACGCCGCATCGAGCTTTGGGGCGAAGGTTTCAGCTACTATGACCTTCTCCGTCTTAACAAAGGTGTGAACCGTGTGGGTGCAGGTTTCGACCCCAAGAACGTCTTCCAGGTTGCGGCCACCGACCCTGTCCTGATTTATGAAATCATTCAGGAGGAGGCCCAGTCCAACAAGGGTATCGGTGATATATCCAACGGCGCGTCAGTTCCACAGCCTGTTCCCGACAAATAATATATGTGTAAACAACATTAAGAGAGAAACAAATGAAAATCAACAAATATATCGCAACACTGCTGTGCGGCATGGCTCTTGTCACGGTTGCCTGTGATGACGCAAAGGAGCCGTCCTACACCCCTGCCGGAGCGCAG
This sequence comes from uncultured Muribaculaceae bacterium, assembly GCA_947628305.1. Lineage (GTDB taxonomy): Bacteria > Bacteroidota > Bacteroidia > Bacteroidales > Muribaculaceae > HGM05190. Next base: position 5,596 of record CANQZG010000026.1, read on the forward strand.
AATGTCCCTGCCGCTTACTTCTCGCTTAACGATAACAACGAGGTGTCGGTAGAACCTACTGATAATAAAATCACCGTCAATGTCTATCGCGAGAACAAGGGTGAGGCTGCAAAGTTTAACCTCAAGACCACGCCCAACGAGGCAGCCGCAGGAGTTTTCACCGTGCCTGAGACAATCGAGTTCAAGGCCGATAAGGACACAACCTCGTTTGACATCACTTTTGTCGGGACTTCGCTTCAGAAAAACACCGACTATTCCCTGAATTTCGCTCTCGACCAGCAGGAGGAATCTCCCTATTTCCTCACTTCGGTGGATTATAACATCTCGCTCGCAGTCTGGAACGATGTGCTTGGAGAGGCCGGGGAAACTTCGGGTTATTATATCGAGGAGGATTTCTGGTATGACGGCAAGGCGATTGTCGAGGTTACGTTCCAGGAGAATGATGATATGCCCGGGTTGTACCGTATCAGCAATCCGTATGCACAGATTGGTTCACCGACCGATTATATGTACTTTAACGCGTCCAACCCCGATGAGACATTCCTTTGCAACAACAAGGGACAGGCTGTTGTCAACGGCACTGAAGTCTACTTCGATTTGGGAGTCAATGTAAATGTGCAGGGTATTCCCAATGCCGGCCACGGTATAAACCTGCCATATTATGGTTACTATACCGCGATTAAACGCGATGCATCATCTTATGCAGCCACCTACACGCCTGGCAAGGGTCTTGTGAATTTCCCTGACGGAGCGATTTTGAGAACCACTGATTATCTTTGGTTCACGTATGACGGAGGCGGTTACGGTTTCGGTGCGAACGACTCGCCCATCCAGATTGTCTTCCCCGGATTCGAAATCCCCGAGGAAGAAGAACCTCCCACAGATGAATGGACCTCGCTCGGCAAGGGTATGTTTACCGACGGTATATACGCTCCTTATGTTTCTTTGACAGGTAATGTTCCGTTGCTTACTGCACGTCCTGATGCAACAACATACGAAGTAGAGATTCAGCAGAGCACTGAAGACTCCAACCGTTATCGTCTTGTGAACCCGTGGAAATATGTAGAAGGGGTAGGCGGATGTCTCTATGGAGATGAATATGATGGTGATTATTACGTGGAATTTGATATCACTAATCCTAATTGCATCCTTATGCCGGATGTCGCTTCAGGTGTGGAGTTCCCAGGAAACGGTATGGCTTATTTCGTGAATAAGGCTTACGGTTACCTTTCAGGTTGGTTCCAACAGCAACCCACCGAAGAACAGATTATTGCGAGCGGATTGAACGATACATACGAAGACGGAGTTATCACAATCGGGGCAGAGCATGTATGGCTCACATTCCCTGAAAATGAAGCAATTGCTGATAAGTTGTATAGTCCGGCGCAAGGTAGACCGGTACAGGATACTTTCGTAGTATTCCCCGAGGCTGCGTCATCGGCTAAAGCCGCAATAAACAGTGGCAAATATGTCCGCAGTCGTCTTGAAGTTGTCAAGAACACCAACTACCTGACCAAGGCTAAGAAGTTTGCCAACAGCATCCGCAACACCAAGGCTGCAAAAGGTGGCGTAAAGAACCTTACTCCCAAGAAATATGTAGAACGTTTCTGACGACAATCCCCCGTTAAACGCGGGATTATCCCAATAATCGACGAAGGCGAGGCCATCCGGCCCCGCCTTCGCCACGTTTACCCCAATCAGGAATTAATTCCTTGTCGTAGGGACGCGCAATCGGGTTGCCGGCAACCCGATTGCGAATCTGTCCCGGACGCGTGGGTACACGCGTCCGGGACAGATTCCGCATTAAGTCTCAATTCTGTAACACCCTCACGGACTCTAACGGAAAATTGTAGGGTCGTGGCACAGAGGTCGGAGACCTCATGCCGTCCGAAACCCCATATTAGGCGAGCGTGAGCGAAGCTTAAATATGGGGTAAGCGACAAAATAGGGCAATAAACATCGGAGATGTTTGGCTGTTGAATTCCACGGTAGAACCTCTCCGAGGTTCATTCCCGCAACATCGTTCTTCGTCCCCATATCGCGGCTTCGCTCACGCTCGCCTAATATGGGGTTTCAAATAGATACGAGGTCTCCGACCTCGCAATTTCAATCGGATTTTGACATAAGATTGCTTCGCAATCCAATGTTGTGACTTGGTGGTTTTGTCATTGTGGACGCTTTTAAAAGCGTCCCTACCAAGCGTCCCTACGATGCAGATTTCGTGGTTTTCGTGATGCTATTTGAACGATTTGGAAAAAATGTGACGATTTTGGGAGGGGATGTGGGGAGGTTTGACAGATTTTTGCTAAATTTGTGGCCGAATAGAATGATTCAGAACCTTAACCTTTGTCTTCAATCTATTTTTTGATTTTGTTTATGGATATTTGGATTGTCTATGATTCACTTTAATCATACGGCGTGGTGTTTAATCGCCACGCTGAAAACATAATCCAACAACCGAAGTCGCATCTTGCGTCGTGAAGACGTGGAACGACGACAATGCCCGGCTTCCCCCGCCGGGCATTATTATTAAATCAATCTTAAATCAATTAGGAATTGGGAATTAGGAATTGGGAATTTTGGTGGGTGTCACGTCCGCACCGAACACCCCAACGGTGAATTGTAGGGTCGTGGCATGCCACGGCCTTTCAGGCGATTGTTTCGGTTCTGCCCCCGGGCCGCGGCATGCCGCGACCGTACCATTGAAGCCGTTTGTCATTCCTGTCGTAGGGACGCGCCAACGAGCGCGTCTGATACTGCCGGCAACCCGATTGCGAATCTGTCTCGGACGCGTGGGTACACGCGTCCCTACGATAACCATTCGCGCTTCTCGAACGTACACGTGTCCCTACGATGCGGGGTGTTGGCGGCGGAAGCGGTAGGTGAGGTATTGGACGGCGTCGGCCTGGATGCGGGAGCGGAGAGCGAGGTTGGCGGCGAAGTAGAGTCCTGCGCCGGTGAGGCCTTCGACGGCTGTGCATGCCCAGGGGTCGGCGACGAGTGCGCCCATGAGGGTCATGGCGGCCATGACGGGGAGGGTGAGCAGGAGGTAGGGGAGGATGTGTAGGAGCATCGCGCCGACAGTGTGGCCTGACAGGCGGGCGGCGTACCATAGTGTGACGGCCCATGTGATGATGGAGGCGAGGAGTTGTCCGGCAAGTAGTATCTCAAGGCCAAGGACGGGTCTTGAGTCGGATGATAGTCCGATAAATGGTAACGTGGCGACAAGGGCGACGATTGCTGCGACGTCGCGTAGAAGTTCGGTATATACAAGCAGCCGGGCGCGTCCCAACGCGAGGATATAGTTGTTATAGAGCGACCCGAGGACGGTGAAGATACCCCGCAGCAGCAGTATCTGGAACAGGGGGATTGCGGCATCCCACTTGACACCGAACAGGGCGTGGAAAATGGGGGTCGCCATCACAATCAGCATTCCCATGCAGGGGAAGATGACATACCCCGAGAAACGGTTCATCTTGGTGGTGACACGGCGGAACTCCGCAGGGTCATCCTGCGCCTTGGAGAGGACGGGGAGGAACGACGATGTCAGCACCTGGGAAAGGGAGGCCACTCCCATTTTGCTCCATTTGTCGGCCTGGGTATAGTAACCCAATGGGGCGAGACCTACGTTGTGGCCTATAAAGAAACCGTAGATGTTCTGGAACAGCACGTTGAGGAACATTGTCCCTGACATGGCACCGCCCACCTTGAGGAAACTGCGTAACGATTTCCATGAGAAGCGTATCAGCGGCCACCAATGGCTTGTACCCCACAGAATCGCCGACTTGACGGCGGCGAGGGTTATGGTCTGCCACACGATGGCCCATGCGCCATGGCCTGTCACGGCGAGATATATACCGACGACCGCGCTGACGATGAGGCCGACGCTGTTGCTGACGGCGAGCATCTTGACCTGCATTATTTTGATGAGACGGTTGGTCTGGACAATCGCGCTCGCGTTGATGATAAACGACAGGAACATGACGCGTGAAAGCGGAATGAGTCGCTGGTCGTTGTCGAAACACGCGGCGATGAGCGGCGCGCACAGCCACAGGATGGCATAGATGGCGACGGCCATAGTGACATTGAACCACAGGACACTCGAGTAGTCGAGCCGCGAGGGGGATTTGCGTTGCACCAATGCGTAGGAGAAGCCACTGTCGACAAACAGTGTGGCGAACGCCTGGAAAATCAGAATCGCCCCGACAAGACCGAAGTCCTCACGCGAGAGCATGCGTGCGAGAATCACTCCCGTGACGGCATACAACACCTGGGACGCCACCTTGTCGATGATGTTCCATTTGATTGTGCGTGCAACGGTGAGTTTCAGGTTGTCGGCCATTTAAATCAATTAGGAATTAGGAATTAGGAGTTTTTTAAGGTCGTTGTCATTTCTGTCGTAGGGACGCGCCAACGAGCGCGTCCGATACAGCCGGCAAGCCGATTGCGAATCTGTCCCGGACGCGTGGGTACACGCGTCCCTACGATAACATCCGTCATTGGTCAATGGGGGAGAGCTTGAGACCGAGGGAGCGGTTTTTGATTTCGGGATGGCCTTTGTAATAGATTGTTGTGGAACCCATGCCGAAGATGTTGAGTGATGCCGAAGGGTTGCAGCCGATTGCTCCTGTGCCGCTGGCGCGTACCTTGATGTCCTTGGCTGAGAGTCCGTCGGCCTGTATGGTGCCCGTGCCGGAGAAACCGATGCGAAGACGCTCGGTCTTACCGTCGGCGACGAGTGTGCCGTTGCCGGTTTTAAGGGAGATGTCGGCATCGGTGGTCTCTAATCCGCGCACGACCAAGCGTCCATTGCCGATGAGTACGGCACTGAATTTAGGCCCGGGGTTGACCGAGAGCACCCTGACGGTCGAGTCGCCCGCGTTGGATGCCTTGGTGAGGTAGGTGGAGTAGACGGTGACTGTCGGCAATCCCTTGTAGTCGATGCCGTCGGTGGCGATTTGCATTTCGAGTTTGCCTTTCTCGTTGGAGAACATCAACACCGAGGCGAGGTCGGGGGTGGTTGTGAACACAGCCTTTCCGGCATGTGACGGGTCGTTGATATAATCGACATTGATACCTTCGATTACCGATAATTCGTGAAACTCCTTGACATCGAGTTCGTAACGCACCGGGTCAGCGGCCTTAAGCGTCAATGTACCCAGCACCAATAAAATGACAGATGTAACGATATTTCTATTCATAATTCCTGATTCCTAATTCCTAATTGAGGTAAAATTTCAGTCTCGACACGATGAAGTATGCGGTCAAGGTCGGCCCATGTCTCGGCGCGTAACATCTCGATGCGGGTGTCGCGGAAGTGGGGGATGCCCTTGAACAGCGGCGAGGCGGCGAGGTGACGCCTGATGTGAAGTATTCCACGGTACTCGTCGATGCGGTCGATGCTCTCGGCAATCTGTCGTCGCAGGAGAGAGAACTTCTCTGCATCGGTTATGTCGGTAACATCAAGGCCGTTGACCGCCTGGCGCATGGTGCGGAATATCCATGGCGCACCGATGGAGGCTCGTCCGACCATGACACCGTCCACGCCATATCGGTCGAATGCCTCGCGGGCGCGTTCGGGCGTAGTGATGTCACCGTTGCCTATGAGCGGGATTGTCAGGCGCGGGTTCTCCTTGACGCGGGCAATCATCTCCCAGTCGGCCTCGCCGGTGTACATCTGTGAGCGGGTGCGGCCATGGACAGTGAGAGCCTGTATGCCGCAGTCCTGTAGCCGTTCGGCAAGTTCGACAATGATTTTGGATTCGTGGTCCCAACCGAGCCGTGTCTTGACTGTAACGGGGATATTGACCGCATCGACCACGGCCCGGGTGATTTCGAGCATGCGGGGGATGTCCCGAAGCATTCCCGCGCCCGCACCTTTGCCGGCCACTTTCTTTACGGGGCATCCGAAATTGATGTCGAGTATGTCGGGATGCGCTTCCTCGACGATACGTGCGGCCTCCACCATGGATGCGACGTCACGGCCGTAGATTTGTATCGCCACGGGACGCTCGGCAGGGTCGATTGACAGCTTGCGGGTTGTCGCGGCGATGTTGCGTATCAGTGCATCGGCCGAGACAAACTCTGTATAAACCATGTCGGCCCCCTGTTCCTTGCATATAAGCCGGAACGAGCGGTCAGTGACATCCTCCATGGGAGCGAGCATCACCGGGCGAGGGCCGAGGTCTATGTTGCCGATTTTCATATCGGTGCAAAATTACGAATTTTAGGGCAACTCCCTGACGGCTATCGGAAAAATTGACAAATAATAACGCAATCAGAGATTATTTTTCTAATTTTGCCGGATAACGGAATCAGGTAGGGTGCTGCAAAATTTGTAAATCAACATCGTAGGGACGCGCCAACGTGCGCGTCTGTTATTGAGATAATTCGTTACATTTAAGACGCGCTCGTTGGCGCGTCCCTACGATTTCGCGTTAAGTCTTAATTTTGCAGCATCCTATGTGGCAATTTTTTTAGGATGATGAAACCAATCAAGATACTTGTCCCGGCTGATGACCTGGACTCTGTCACGCGCAATATGCTTGCACGCATTGACGCGCTTCCGCAGTTCTCCGTGACCGTGGCCGGTGAGGGGGAAGGTGACCGTGGAGGGGTCGAAGCCCCCGCGATTCGCTCCAAGATGGATAGACATGCAATCATGGGGTTCCGTGCGGTCATGAAACGTATCAGGCCTGACCTGACGTTTTCGCCGAGTACGTCGGGACTTGCGACAATGCTCATGGCATCGATAGGCCTTGGAATCAAGAATATAGGCTATCGTGGGACACAGGCCAAGGTCAGGCGCAGTGACCCGACAAACTTTCTTGCGCTGCTTAATCCAAGGGTGAAACACGTAGTGTGCGAGACCGATGACATAGAGTGTTACCTCGGTGGTATAATCGGGAAAAGCAAAGTCTCGACGGCCACCAAGCCATTTGAACTCGACTGGGTGAAGGATGCGGTCGCATATCCTCTCGCTGTCGAGAATGCTCCTGCCGATGCATTCAAACTGATTACAATCGGGATGTTCAAAGGCCGTCCCCACAAGGGGTTGCGCCCTCTCATCGAGGCGATGTCGATGCTGGAGGATTTGAATGTGACACTTACGGTCATAGGGAGTGCCGATGACGTCGATATGGCCGTTGCGCCTAAATCGGTGCGTTTTCTCGGCCCGCGCAAGGATGCCGTACGGTTTATCCCCACGCATGACCTGTATGTGCTTTCATCGACGCGCGATGCATCTCCGAGGGTCGTGAGGGAGGCGCAGGCGTGTGGCGTGCCGTGCCTTGTGTCGGAGATTCCCGGTGCAAAGGATTTGATTGCCCCCGGGGACACGGGCGAATATATCAAAGCGGGTGATGCCGGTGACATCGCGGCGCATATACGCGCCCTCTATCATGATAGAGCCACGTTACGGCGTTACGCTTCGATGACCCGTGACTATATCGGTCGCAACTATCGGGAGAATGATTATATCGCTTATTTCGCCAACCTTTTTGAGAAAATCGCTAAAGGGAAATGAAACAGTTGTCAGGAAAATCGATTATAGGCTGGTTTGTCGGCATCCTTTTCTTGAAGTTTTTATTGTTTGACCTGATATGGGCGTTTGACACTACTTTTTCGGGGTTTCAGTTCCCGTTGGGGTATCTGTCGAAACTCGCGCTGTGTTGTATCCTTGCGTTGCCGTTCCTGTGGCTTAGGTCGAGATGGTATGTATTCACGGTGTGTATCATTGTCGATATATTGTTGATAGCCAATCTGATGTATTTCAGAAGCTACTATACCGTCATTCCGTTGTCGAGTTATATGCTCGCGGGGAATCTTGCCGATTTTCAGGAAAGTGTCTGGGAATCGTTGCGTCTCGCCGATGTTGTATTTCCCCTGACGACATTGTTTCTTGCCGTAGTCTATCGCAATGTTGACCTCAAGAGCGGGCTGGAACGTGACTGGTGTCGTGTGGCATTGTATACCGGCGGAGCGGCGTTGGCATGTGTGGCCGTGATAGGGGTGCACTCATTGTGCAAGGGCGGTTACAAGGACGCATACGAGGATTTGATGTATGATTACTCGACCTGTGGTGCGGCGGTGTATACGATTCCCGGGACTTGGCTGTATTCGGTTGTCGCCGACAGGCACGAACTGACCCCGGAGGTGCGTCGTGAGATTGAAAGTTGGCTTGACGACCGTCCTGTTCAAGACGGTTCAACCCCTGTCGTGGTTGAACCACGGGACAACTGCATAATAATCCTCGCCGAATCGTTCGAAAGCTGGTTGCTTGAAACGACATTCGAGGGGATAGAGCTGACACCCAATCTTAACCGTTACCTACGGGAGGAAAACGTCCTTTACGCGCCAAACATGTTGTCGCAGGTGAAAGGGGCGCGGTCGATTGACGCCCAGCTGATATTGCACACGGGACTGTTGCCGGTGGCATACGGCGCGTTCAGCTACCGTTTTCCCCATCATGAATACCCGTCGCTTGACAAGGCGTTCAAGGAGCGTCATCCCGGTGGGGTCACGGCCAGTTTCACTGTCGACAAGAAAATCGTGTGGAACGCTGTCATAGCGGCACAGGATTTCGGGATAGACCGGCTGCTTGACAAGCCGTTTTTCAATCTTGATGTCGCCACCGGCCCGCGCAAACGGTTGGGCGACCATTCGTTCCTGCGGCAGAGCGCCGATAAACTTGAAGGGGAGGATATTTTCAAGACGGGCGGCCATACGTTAGTGCAGTGTGTGACATATTCGGGTCACACGCCGTTCATTATTCCTGACAGCCTGAAGAAGATTCATATCCCGGAACGTTATCCCGAGAGACTGCGCAATTACATGGAGGTCGCCAACTACACCGACCGTGCGATAGGGGAGTTTATAGACCGTCTTCGCCGTAACCCTAAGTTTGCTTCGACGATGATTGTGATTACCGGCGACCATGAGGGAATCGGGATTGACCGTCAGAAACTGCGTGAAGACCCCGCTGTCGCCAAAGTGTTGTCACCGGGACAATTTACACCGCTGATTGTGCTTAATTCGCCGGTGTCGATGAGGTATGACAAGGTATTGGGGCAGATGGACATGTATCCGACATTGCTTCAGTTGCTTGGCCTTGACCGATACCACTGGCGCGGGATGGGGCAGTCGATTCTCGACCCATCAAAAAAGGGGGTCGCTGTCTCGCCGTTGATGGAAGTTGTGGGCGAGGACTCATTGTCACAGGATGAATTGAGACATTACAGGGATGCCTATAAGGTGTCAGACCTGATGATTTCCTGCGATTATTTTAAGCAAGAGTGAGCGTTGACAGCGGGGCGGCTGTCAGGGATTGTGCGCTTTCGAGAATATCTTCAGGAGATATTGCGTTTATTGAATCGATGACCTCGCGCGGGGTGCGTGCACGTCCGTACAGGAGCGTTGCGCGTCCGGCTGACAATGCGGCCTGTTCGCGGCTCTCCGATGCGACAGTGAGTTGCCCGAGGTATTGTTTCTTTGCCTTGTCGAGGCGATAGACAGGGAGTGGGGTTTGCGCGAGTCGGTCAATAGTGTTGGTCACCATTCGACGGCATCTTGCCACATCATCGTGGTCGCAGCCGAAATATACGTTGAATAACCCTGTGTCGGTGAATAGCGCGCTTGATGCCTCGATTGTGTAAACAAGACCTCGGCGTTCGCGCACCTCGACATTGAGCAGCGAGTTCATGCCCGGGCCACCTACCATGTTTGTCAGTAGGGCCATGGCGAAACGGTTTGGGTCATATAGACCCGGGATGAGTGCCCCCATGACGGTGTTGGATTGATGATTGCCACTGTCTTTGGTGCTGTCAAACGGCTGCAAGGGTCGTACATCGTTCCTTGACCTCGGGACGGTGTCGTGATGGAGTGATGCGAAGAAATTCCCGGCGGTGCGGAATACCTTGTCAGGTGGTGTCGCCCCCATATAGAAAAACACCATTTCCCCCGGGGTGTAAAACCGTTTCAGATAATCCCGGCACACATCGGATGAGAATGTGGCGATGTCTTCCCTTGTGCCGAGAATGTTATGCCCGAGGCCGCTTCCAGCGAAAATCATGTCCTCGAAGTCATCAAAAACAGCATCGGACGGCGAGTCGAGGTAAGAGTCGATTTCATCGGCGACGACCTGTCGCTCCCGGTCTATCTGTACGGTGGGGAATTCGGAGTAGAGAATCAGGTCGGACAATAGTTCGACGGCGCGTCGGAGGTTTCCCGCCGGGAAAATGGAATAGAGCATCGTCTCCTCCTTGGTGGTGTAGGCGTTAAGTTCGCCTCCGACAGCCTCCATGCGGTTGAGGATGTGCCACGCCTTGCGGTGACGTGTCCCTTTGAAAATAGTGTGCTCGACGAAGTGCGCGAGACCGAATTGCCCCGGGAGTTCATCACGGGAGCCGATGTTGACGGCCACACCGCAGTATTCCACGGGGGAGTCACAACGACGGTGAACCATGCGCAATCCGTTAGGGAGCGTATGGTAAGAGAAGATGGATTCCTCCATGGTCAGACGTTGAAACGGAAGTGCATTATGTCGCCATCCTGCACGACATATTCCTTGCCCTCGACGCTCATCTTGCCCGCTTCCTTGACGGCTGTCTCGCCACCGAGTGTGACATAATCGTCATATTTTATTACCTCGGCGCGGATGAAACCTTTCTCGAAATCGGTGTGGATGATTCCGGCGCACTTAGGGGCCTTGCTGCCGCGCATGAATGTCCATGCACGCACCTCGTCAGGTCCGGCGGTGAAGTAGGTCTGAAGGTCGAGGAGGGAATGTGCGGCACGAATCAGGCGTGACACCCCTGACTCCTGCAAGCCTATTTCGTTCAGGAACTCCTGACGTTCCTCCCAGGTGTCGAGTTCGGCGATTTCACTCTCGGTCTGTGCGGCGACAATCAGTATCTGTGCGTTCTCGTCCTTGACGGCCTCGCGCACGGCGTCCACATATTTGTTGCCGTTGACCGCCGAGGCGTCATCGACATTGCAGACGTACATGACAGGCTTGGATGTCAACAGGAACAACTCGCGGGCAAATTTCTGTTCATCGACAGTGTCAAACTGCACCGAGCGTGCGGGCAACCCTTTGTCAAGTGCCTCCTTGAAACGGCACAGTACCTCATATTGCATCTTGGCCGTCTTGTCTCCGCCTGTCTGCGCTTGTTTCTGCGTACGGTTTATGCGGCTCTCGATTGTTTCAAGGTCTTTCAGCTGTAACTCGTAGTCGATGATTTCCTTGTCGCGCACGGGGTCGACAGTGCCGTCGACATGGGTGATGTTGTCATCGTCGAAACAGCGCAACACGTGTAGGATTGCATCGGTCTCACGTATGTTGGCAAGGAATTTGTTGCCGAGCCCTTCGCCTTTGCTCGCGCCTTTGACGAGTCCCGCGATATCGACTATTTCAACGGTGGCCGGGACGATGCTGCGTGGCTGGCACATCTCGACAAGGCGTGTCAGGCGGTCATCGGGGACGGTGATGACCCCTACGTTGGGTTCTATGGTGCAGAACGGGAAATTGGCCGACTGCGCCTTGGCGTTTGATAAACAGTTGAAAAGGGTGGACTTCCCCACGTTGGGGAGTCCTACGATGCCGCATTGTAATGCCATGATTGATTTTGTTGATTATTGCGGTGCAAAGGTACGCAAAAAATCGCTAACAGTCAATTCCGGGTCAGCGGGTATAGATAAACAGGGATGTGACGGTGTCCCCTTCGAGCGATTCAATCATGATGTCGCGCCATTCATGATAGGGTTGAGCGGCCTCGGTTTCGTCATAGCGGCGCATGCCGGCGATGTTGTCAAGGGCGGCCAACGGGGTGCCTGTACCCACCCAGTGCTCTCCGGCCCGTAATCTGACAACAGGTGTCGTGAACCGCAGCCATTGCAGACGGCCATCGTCAATCTCGCCTGTCGCGGCGGTCTCCTCGCCCGCCATGAAATTCATTAGCGTTATTTCCTCGCCTTCGTCATTCTCGACCGTCACGACCACGCGGTCGTATAATCCGGGCATTGAGTCGGGCACTTCTTTGGATGGCATCTGAAGCCGTAGACTGGAGACTCCCTGGGATGTCAACAGGTAAGGGTGGGAGACATCGGGTGTCGGTGTCGTGTCGCGGGTGATGACGGTCGGCGAGCCGGTGTTGTAATGGGTGACGAGTGAATCGTTGGATACAACGCCACCTGTGTTGCCTGACCCACAAGAAGTTGTGATGGCCAACGTTGCCGCCATCGTGAGTAATGACTTGGTCCTCATTGTGATGAATGATGAGGGTGTTGCAAAATCGGGTAGGGTGCTGCTATTGCAGCACCGCAGTCGGAAGTTGTCGTTGATTATCAGTATATTGCGGTTCGGCCATGGCCGAACCCTACCTGATTCCAACCGATTCCCAAGAGTTTTTGCAACACCCTCATGGGTGATTGTACGTTATTTGCGTGCCTTGTTGCGTTCAAGCTGACGTTCGATGGCTTCGAGGCATAGGTCGACTGCTTCTTCAAATGAATCGGCCGTTTTGTCGGCCACGACGTCCTCCTGCTGCGGGACTGTCACTTTTATGATTGCCTGTTTGTTGAGGGCGGTTTCGGGTTTCACTACCTTGAGGGTCACGTCTACCGCCGTGATGTTTACGAAATGGCGGGCGAGGCGTTCGACCTTCTTGTTGATGAAGTTTTCGAGCTTTTCAGCTGTCTCAAAGTGGATTGCCTTAATTCTGATGTCCATGGTTATCCTCCTTTTCTTTGTGCACGTGGATGTGCGAGTTGATAATTTTGTTTAAGCTCACTGTATGTTATATGCGTGTACACTTGCGTAGTGGCAAGTGATTGATGCCCAAGTAGCTGTTGCACGGCGTTGATGTCGGCGCCGTTATTCAGCATGTCGGTGGCGAATGAATGGCGCAGGACGTGGGGTGAAAGACGGCGGCAGTGGACGCCGTTCTCGCTCATGGCGCGGTGCACGATGTTGTACACCGCCTTGCGGTAAAGCGGTGCGCCTGACGGTAGGGTGAAAAAGTATTGTTGTGCGCCCGGGATGATGCCATCGCGCAGACGCCGGTAGTTTTCTATCATGTCGCAAAGTTCATCACCGAATGGGATGATTCTTTCCTTATTACGCTTTCCGAGCACTTTTAGTTCGTGACAGCGTGTGTCGACATTGCGGTCGAGCAGGCCTGTCAGTTCTGAACATCTTATGCCGGTGCTGTAGAGCATATCGATAATCAGGCGGTTGCGTGCTTCGGTGAAGTCATCGTTGTCGATTTCTGATTCAAGAATCTGTTGCGTCTCCGATGGTCTGACGAATACAGGCAGGTCGTGAGGAAGGGGTGCGAGCGTAAGCTCGGCGGCCGGGTTGTTTCTCAGTCCATGATGCCGCATCATGTAGGCGAAAAATGCACGCAGTGTCTGGATTTTACGACGAATGGAGCGTTGGGATATTCCTGCGCGTGAAAGCGATGCCACCCATAGCCGTAAGTCCGACAAAGTGGCTTTTTCGGGATGAAAGTCGCTGATGTCACGGCCGTTCAACTCGAAGTCCCGCCATTGGTATATGTCTCGGCGATAGGCCGTGACGGTATTGTCTGATAGTGACAGCTCACATCTGATATATGTCAGGAATTCATCGGTCAACATACTCTCAGGAAACATGTTCAGCTACGAATTTAGACATTAAATTTAGTAAAACCAAATTTTTTGGGTTTAAACTGCCGTTTTCTTTGCTATAACAGCCTACTGTGGTTGCCGTTTGTCAAATAATCCGTATCTTTGACTTCGCTGAAGGTACTCACGCTCAACAAAACTCAAACAAGTTTGGTTTTGTATTCTACTTATTCGTATCTTTGAACATTATATTACATGAAACAATGAAGAAGGTATATATTAATGTTGTATTGGCGTTGTTGGCTGCGTTCTCGTTGAATGCGGGAGAGAAACCGTTTGTTGATTTCGGGCCGGCACCGGCGTTTTTTGATATAGAAGTGCATGGTCTTGTGGGTGGCAGTTCGATTACGCAGAATTATATGAGCAGTTTTCCTGAAATCTCGGAATTGGACCAGGGGACAGGGTGGTCATACGGCATAGGGGCCGCCGGGCGTTTCGGGTTGCGTGACTATCTCTCGCTTGGAACAGAGGTCAATCTGTTGGTTAACACCGGCTCGACCGACATGGTGGTGAACCGTGGCGATGCATTGAGCGTCAGCAATGTGTTCTTGAAAAATCGGTATTATTACCTGAATTTTCCGATATTCATGTCGTTTAACTTCAATCTTGCATCGACGGTGCGTTGGAATGTCGATGGGGGTGTTTATTATAGTTACGGTATCGGTGGAAATCAAAAGCAGACTATCTATAATGCAAAGATTAATGAGATTGGTCAGCTTGTGACGACAATCCATAATGAGAAGTGCGGATATTTCAATGACTCGCGGGCGTTCATCAATTCGTCGCGCCGTAGTGACGTTGGTCTGCATCTTGCCACCGGGTTGACTTTTAACGACCGAATCTCGGTGGGAGGACGTGCGCAGATTGGGCTCAAGAATGTCGCCAATACCGTCGGCGTTGTCAAGCCTAATGTACACAACCTTGGTTTCATGTTCCTCGTGGGATATCATTTCTAAAAGAAATTTGAAAATGTTTGGTAATTAGAGAATTAATTGCTAATTTTGCATCGTTTTTGCGGGTATAGTGTGTCGAAGCGTTGCTATCGTGTTGATAGTCAGTGCGATTCGTGGCATGATAATTGTGCCCGCAATGTTTAAAAAAGTGATTTTAACTGAAACAGTAATAATAAAAGTAAAACAAAAGAACTAAGATGCCTACAATTCAGCAATTAGTAAGAAAAGGACGCGTGTCTCTTGAGGACAAGAGCAAGTCACCCGCTCTCGATTCATGCCCGCAGCGTCGCGGCGTGTGTGTGCGTGTGTACACGACCACCCCTAAGAAACCTAACTCGGCAATGCGTAAGGTCGCACGTGTGCGCCTGACCAACGGCAAGGAGGTCAACTCCTATATCCCGGGCGAGGGTCACAACCTGCAGGAGCACTCGATTGTTCTCGTGCGTGGCGGTCGTGTCAAGGACCTTCCCGGTGTGCGCTACCACATCGTACGCGGAACGCTCGATACAAGTGGTGTGAAAGACCGTACCCAGCGTCGTTCCAAGTATGGGGCCAAGCGTCCGAAGGCTGCGAAGAAATAAACCCCTGATGCAGCGTCTTACTTAAAATCACTCACGACAATCAAAAAATTTAAACCGAGTTTTTAACCTCGTTTTTGATTTATTGGCAGGCTAATTCACAGGTTGAGTAAATGACGGCGGAGGCTGTCGTTGAAGATGAAAGAAACAGCAACCAAGCAAACAAAAACAACAACATTAACAAAATGAGAAAGGCTAAACCTAAAAAGCGGATTGTGTTACCCGACCCCGTTTTTAACGATGTAAGAGTGTCTAAATTCGTCAATCACCTGATGTATGATGGCAAGAAGAACACCGCTTACACCATTTTCTATTCAGCCCTTGAAACCGTTAAGGCTAAACTTCCCAATGAAGAGAAGACTGCTCTTGAGATATGGAAGAAGGCCCTTGAGAACATTACTCCCCAGGTGGAGGTGAAATCTCGTCGCGTCGGCGGAGCGACTTTCCAGGTCCCCACAGAAATCCGTCCCGACCGCAAGGAGTCAATATCAATGAAAAACCTTATCCTCTACGCCCGCAAACGCGGCGGCAAGACCATGGCTGACAAGCTGGCTGCCGAAATCGTAGACGCATTCAATGACCAAGGTGGCGCGTTCAAACGCAAAGAAGACATGCACAAGATGGCTGAAGCCAACCGTGCGTTCGCTCACTTCCGTTTCTAATATTCAACGGTCATAAATAATCACTCATTGATAACCAAGATTTCACATTAAGAAATGGCAAAATCAGACGAACATTTGAAATATACCCGTAATATCGGAATCATGGCGCATATCGATGCCGGGAAAACCACGACATCGGAGCGTATTCTGTTCTATACGGGTCTTACACATAAAATTGGCGAGGTGCACGATGGTGCCGCTACCATGGACTGGATGGAACAGGAACAGGAGCGCGGTATCACAATCACCTCGGCTGCGACGACGACTTTCTGGAAGTACGATGACGAGAAATTTAAAATCAACCTCATCGACACTCCGGGACACGTCGACTTCACCGTGGAGGTGGAACGCTCGCTCCGTGTTCTTGACGGCGCGGTGGCTACTTTCTGTGCTGTCGGTGGCGTAGAGCCACAGTCTGAGACTGTATGGCGTCAGGCCGACAAATATAATGTGCCCCGTATCGGCTATGTTAACAAGATGGACCGCTCGGGTGCGAACTTCTTTGAGGTTGTGCGTCAGCTTCGTGAGATACTCGGCGCAAATCCCTGTCCGATTCAGATACCTATCGGGGCAGAGGAGACCTTCAAGGGTGTGGTTGACCTCATCCGTATGAAGGCGATTTTCTGGCATGACGAGACCATGGGCGCCGATTACAGCGTCGAGGAAATTCCCGCCGGACTTCAGGCCGAGGCCGAGGAGTGGCGAGACAAGATGCTTGAAAGCATCGCTGAATTTGACGAGGCTCTCATGGAGAAATATTTTGATGACCCATCGACAATCACCGAGGAGGAGGTCCGTCGCGCACTCCGCGCCGCTACTCTTGCCATGGAGGTTGTTCCCATGATATGTGGTAGCTCGTTCAAGAACAAGGGTGTGCAGCCGTTGCTTGACGCCGTATGCGCCTACCTTCCCAGTCCGCTTGACGCAGGTGCGATTGAAGGCCATGCACCCGGTAATCCCGACCAGGTCGAGACCCGTGAGCCGTCGAGCGAGGCACCGATGAGCGCACTTGCGTTCAAGATTGCGACAGACCCTTACGTGGGCCGTCTTTGCTTCTTCCGCGTTTATTCAGGCGACATCAATGCCGGGTCATACGTTCTCAATGCCCGTTCCGGGAAGAAAGAGCGCATTTCGCGTCTATTCCAGATGCACTCCAATAAGCAGAACCCCATGGAGAAAATCGGTTGCGGTGATATCGGCGCGGGTGTAGGTTTCAAGGATATCCGCACAGGCGATACCCTTTGCTCCGAGGACGCTCCTATCGTGCTCGAGGCTATGGACTTCCCCGACCCTGTTATCGGTATTGCGGTTGAACCTAAGACGCAGAAAGACCTTGACAAACTCGGAGTGGGACTTCAGAAACTTGCCGAGGAAGACCCCACTTTCCGTGTGCAGACCAACGAGGAGACAGGCCAGACTGTTATTTCAGGTATGGGTGAGCTTCACCTCGACATCATCATCGACCGTCTGCGTCGAGAATTTAAAGTTGAATGTAACCAGGGTCGTCCCCAAGTTACCTATAAGGAGGCTATCACTAAGCCCGTCGAACTTCGCGAGGTGTTCAAGAAGCAGACAGGTGGCCGTGGTAAGTTCGCTGACATTATCGTCCGTGTAGAGCCGGTTGACGAAGGTTTTGAGGGTAACCTCCAGTTCGTTGACGAGGTTAAGGGCGGTAATATCCCCAAGGAATTTATCCCTTCGATACAGAAAGGTTTCACCAACGCCATGCGCAACGGTGTCCTTGCCGGCTTCCCGGTTGAACAGCTTAAGGTCACTGTGATTGACGGTAGCTTCCACCCGGTTGACTCCGACCAGCTCTCGTTTGAACTTTGTGCCATCCAGGCATTCAAGAAGGCCTCTGAAAAAGCAGGGCCAGTTCTCCTTGAGCCTATTATGAAGATTGAGGTGGTGACCCCCGAGGAGAGCATGGGCGACGTGATTTCGGACTTGAATAAGCGTCGTGGCCAGGTCGAAGGCATGGAGACAAGCCGCTCGGGTGCACGCGTTGTAAAGGCCAAAGTGCCGTTGGCCGAGACTTTCGGTTATGTGACAGCGTTGCGTACCATTACATCAGGCCGTGCCACCAGCACGATGATGTTCTCCCACTACAGCGAGGTCAGCAACTCGATAGCCAAGAACGTCCTGACTGAATGCCAGGGCCGCGTTGACCTCTTGAAGTAACAAACTGAAATAACTTTCATTCAACTTTCAATATGAACCAAAAAATCAGAATCAAACTCAAATCTTACGACCACAACCTTGTTGACAAGTCGGCCGAAAAGATTGTAAAGACTGTGAAAGCTACGGGTGCTCTGACCAAAGGGCCTATACCCCTGCCCACCCACAAGCGCATCTTCACTGTCAACCGCTCGACTTTCGTTAACAAGAAGTCACGCGAGCAGTTCCAGCTTTCGTCTTACAAGCGTCTTATCGACATCTACAACTCCACCACCAAGACAATCGATGCCCTGATGAAACTTGAGCTTCCCAGCGGTGTGGACGTTGAAATCAAGGTGTGATGACGGTGAAATGCCAACATACATTATCGTAAGAAAGAAGTAATCTCAATTACAATCAACATTATTAAATAACAGAGAAATGCCAGGATTATTAGGAAAGAAAATCGGAATGACATCCGTTTTCAGTGCCGACGGTAAGAACATACCGTGCACTGTTATCGAAGTAGGCCCCTGTGTAGTTACTCAAATCAAGACTCTCGAGAAAGACGGTTATGAGGCCGTGCAGCTTGGCTTCGAGGAAAAGAAGGACAAGCACACCACCCAGCCTATGGCCGGCCACTTCAAGAAAGCAGGAGTAGCCCCCCAGCGCCACTTGGCCGAGTTCAATGGTTTTGAAAAAGAAGTTAAACTCGGTGATTCGCTCACCGTGGACCTTTTCACCGAAAATGACTTTGTGGATATACAGGGTGTGTCTAAGGGTAAGGGTTTCCAGGGTGTTGTTAAACGTCACGGATTCGGTGGCGTCGGACAGCGCACCCACGGTCAGCATAACCGTCTGCGCGCACCCGGTTCAATCGGTGCCTGTTCCTATCCCGCCAAGGTGTTCAAGGGAATGCGTATGGCCGGTCAAACAGGCAACAAGCGTGTCACCGTACAAAACCTGCAGGTAGTGAAGGTTATCGCCGAGCACAATGTATTGATGATTAAGGGTTCTATACCCGGAAGTAAAGGTTCAATCGTATTAATTGAGAAATAATGGAACTCGCAATATATAATATCAAAGGAGAAGACACCGGCCGTAAGGCGCAGCTTAACGACGAGGTGTTTGCTGTCGAAGCTAACGAGCACGCCGTATATCTCGATGTAAAGCAATACTTGGCCAACCAGCGTCAGGGGACTCACAAGTCCAAGGAACGCAGTGAAGTGTCAGGCTCGACCCGTAAACTGCACAAGCAGAAAGGCGGAGGCGGCAGCCGCATCGGTGATATCAACTCGCCTGTATTGGTGGGTGGTGGCCGTGTTTTCGGACCCCGTCCCCGTGACTATCGTTTCAAGTTGAACAAGAAAGTTAAAGTGTTGGCACGCAAGAGCGCGTTGACCTATAAGGTGCAGGATAACAACATCAAGATTGTCGAGAACTTTACCTTCGAGACCCCGAAGACTAAAGAATTCGTAAATTTTGCTAAAAATCTTGAAGCCGAAGGCAAAAAGGTGCTTCTCGTTTTACCTGACCAAAATAAAAACGTATATTTGTCGGCTCGAAATGTGCCCAACGCCAAGGTAATCAAGGCGTCGGACATCAATACCTATGTGTTGATGAACAGTAACGCTATCATCTTGACCGAAGGTAGCCTTGACGTTATTAATAAACTTTAAAAACCAGTCAGGAGACACAGAGTACAATGGAAATCTCAATAAAACCTATCGTAACGGAAAAAGCGACTCAATTGACTGAACGATTGAACCGCTACACTTTCCGCGTTTCTCCCGAAGCTAACAAAAGCCAGATTAAATCTCTGGTGGAGAAGCTGTATGGCGTTAAAGTGGTTAACGTCAACACAATGGTGGTTCGTGGAAAGAACAAGTCCCGTTGGACCAAGAGCGGTCTTCTCCGTGGCAAGACAGCCTCGTGGAAGAAAGCTATCGTTAAATTGGCCGACGGTGAAACTATTGACTTTTATAGCAATATATAATAGAAAATGGCAGTAAGAAAATTCAAGCCCACTACACCGGGGCAGAGACACAAAGTTATTGGCGTATTTAAAGGTACAATCACTGCTACTACGCCAGAGAAATCTCTTACAGTCGGTAAGAAGTCGACCGGCGGCCGCAACGCCGAGGGCCACATGACCGCCCGCTACCTTGGCGGCGGTCACAAGCGTAAATACCGTATCATTGACTTTAAGAGAAATAAAGACGGTGTTCCCGCCGTAGTGAAGTCGATTGAGTATGACCCTAACCGTTCAGCTCGCATCGCGCTTCTTTACTACGTTGACGGAGCTAAATCCTATATCATTGCACCCAACGGCCTGGAGGTCGGCACGACTGTTGTCAGCGGAGCCGATGTGGCACCCGAGGTGGGCAACGCTCTCCCTTTGAGCAAAATCCCCGTGGGTACCCTCATCCACTGCATCGAGTTGCGTCCCGGCCAGGGAGCCTTCATGGCTCGCTCGGCAGGCACATTCGCGCAGCTGACATCGCGCGAGGGCGACTATGCTATCATCAAATTACCTTCGGGTGAAACACGCCGCATCCTTGCCACCTGCAAGGCGACTGTGGGCGTTGTCGGTAACAGCGAGCACTCTTTGGAGCGTTCGGGTAAGGCCGGCCGTTCACGTTGGCTCGGACGCCGTCCGCGCAACCGTGGCGTAGTAATGAACCCTGTCGACCACCCGATGGGCGGTGGCGAGGGCCGCGCATCAGGCGGACACCCGCGTTCACGCAAGGGTCTCTACTCTAAGGGTCTCAAGACTCGTGCCCCGAAGAAACATTCTTCAAAGTACATCATTGAAAGAAGGAAAAAGTAATCTGATTAATTAGCAACATTTATGAGTCGTTCATTAAAAAAAGGCCCGTTTATTAGCGTTAAGCTCGAGAAGAAAGTTGACGCGATGAATCAGAGCGGCAAGAAGTCGGTCATCAAGACCTGGAGCCGCGCATCGATGATATCGCCCGATTTCGTCGGTCATACTTTCGCTGTGCATAACGGCAATAAATTCATTCCTGTCTACGTAACCGAGAACATGGTCGGTCACAAGTTGGGCGAGTTTGCCCCGACGCGTAACTTCCGTGGTCACGGCGGTAACAAGAAGAAATAATGAGGGCCCTGTTATAAATAATTCATTGACAAAAAGAAAAAGAATTAAAATACAATGGGTGTAAGAAAAAGAAACTCAGCCGAACAAAGGAAACAGGAGCAGAAGTCAATCGCTTTTGCCAAATTGACCAATGTGCCCACCTCGCCCCGCAAGATGCGCCTTGTCGCCGACATGGTGCGCGGCATGGAGGTGAACCGTGCTCTTGGTGTCCTAAAATTCTCCAATAAAGAGGCATCGGCCCGCCTGGAAAAACTTCTCCGCTCGGCAATCGCCAACTGGGAGGAAAAGAACGAGCGCAAGGCCGACAGCGGTGAACTCTACATCAGCACGATTTATGTAAACTGTGCCCCGATGCTCAAGCGTCTCCGCACCGCTTCTCGAGGGCGTGGTTACCGTATCCGCAAGCGCGCTAACCATGTCACATTGATTGTAGATACAATTGACAACACTACTAACGCTAAAAAGGCTTAATCACAATGGGACAGAAAGTAAATCCAATCAGCAACCGCTTGGGAGTAATCCGTGGATGGGACTCTAACTGGTTCGGCGGCAAAAAGTACGGCGACACCTTGCTCGAGGACTCCAAGCTCCGCAAGTATCTCAATGTGCGTTTAGCCAAGTCAAGCGTTTCACGCATCGTTATCGAGCGTAACTTCAAGCTGATAACAATCACAGTGTGCACTTCGCGCCCCGGTCTGATTATCGGTAAGGGTGGCTCGGAGGTTGACAAACTCAAGGAGGAACTCAAGAAAATCACCGATAAGGATGTTCAAATCAACATCTTCGAGGTTAAGCGTCCTGAACTCGACGCACAGATTGTGGCTACATCCATAGCCCGTCAGATTGAGGGCAAGATAGCCTATCGCCGTGCGGTCAAGAAGGCTATCGCCGACACAATGCGTTCGGGTGCCGAGGGAATCAAGGTGCAGGTCAGTGGCCGTCTAAACGGTGCTGAGATGGCACGTTCAGAAATGTTCAAGGAAGGCCGTACGCCGCTTCACACACTGCGTGCCGACATAGATTACGCACTTGTCGAGGCGCACACCAAGGTAGGTGTGATTGGCGTCAAGGTGTGGATTTGCCGCGGAGAGGTTTATGGCAAACGTGACCTCGCCCCCAACTTCACATCCAACGGCAAGGAAGGCCGTCAGGGAGCCGGGAACGGTGCGCCCCGCCGCGGATTCCGCAAACCTAAAAACAACCGTTAAACCATCAATTGAATCAACAACACAATGTTACAACCTAAGAAAACTAAATTCCGTCGTTCGCAAAAAGGCCGTATGAAAGGTCTTGCGCAGCGCGGCAACCAATTGGCTTTCGGTTCGTTTGGCATTAAAACGCTTGAGTCGAAGTGGATTACGGGCCGTCAGATAGAGGCCGCCCGTATCGCTGTGACACGTTACATGCAACGTCAAGGTCAAATCTGGATTCGCATATTCCCCGATAAGCCTATCACCAAGAAGCCTGCCGAAGTCCGCATGGGTAAAGGTAAGGGTAATCCCGAAGGGTTCGTCGCACCCGTGACGCCCGGTCGTATACTGATAGAGGTCGAAGGCGTAAGCTATGACATAGCCAAGGAGGCTCTCCGTCTCGCCGCCCAGAAACTTCCCGTGATTACTAAGTTTATCGTTCGTCGTGACTACGACCCCACTCAAAATGTGTAAGCAACAATGAAGAAAGAAGAACTAAAGGAACTTAGCACTCAGGATTTGCGTGACCGTCTCGCGCAGATGGAGAAGGATTACCTTCAGCTGAAGATTAACCACTCGATTTCACCCCTTGACAATCCCTCGAAGATTACCAAGGACCGTAAGAATATCGCACGCGTCAAGACAGAGTTGCGTCAGCGCGAACTTAACAACAAGTAATCCCCCAGAGAAATGGAAAAGAGAAATTTGAGAAAAGAACGTATCGGGGTTGTATCGAGCAACAAGGCTGACAAGACCATCACTGTCATGGTGAAATGGAAAGAGAAGCACCCGATTTACGGTAAATTCGTGAATAAGACGAAGAAATATCACGCTCACGATGAAAAGAACGAGTGCTCGATAGGCGACAAGGTGCGCCTGATGGAGACTCGTCCTCTCTCCAAGACAAAGAGATGGAGATTAGTAGAAATTATCGAAAAAGTTAAATAATTATGATACAGACTGAAAGCCGTTTAACCGTAGCTGATAACTCCGGGGCCAAAGAGGCTCTGTGTATCCATGTACTTGGTGGCACCGGTCGTCGTTATGCTTCTGTTGGTGACGTTATCGTTGTCTCGGTCAAGAGCGTGATTCCTTCATCGGATGTCAAGAAGGGAACAGTCTCCAAGGCTGTTGTCGTGCGTACAAAGAAAGAGGTGCGCCGTCCCGACGGCAGCTATATCCGCTTCGACGACAACGCCTGTGTGCTGCTGAATAACGCCGGTGAGTTGCGAGGCACCCGTATCTTCGGACCCGTTGCCCGTGAACTGCGTGGCGCCAGCGTGGCCGCTAACATGAAGATAGTTTCTCTCGCTCCCGAAGTGCTTTAACCACCAATCACGCTAAAAGAATTACAGTAATGAGCAAATTGCATATCAAGAAAGGCGACAACGTCTATGTGCTCAGCGGTGAAGACCGCGGCAAGCAGGGGCGAGTGCTGAAGGTGTTGGTTGCAAAGCAGCGAGCAATCGTTGAAGGCATCAATATCGTCACCAAGGCAACCAAGCCTAATGCCCAGCATCCTCAGGGCGGCCTTGTAAAGAAAGAGGCCTCCGTTCATATTTCCAATCTTGCACTGCTCGACCCCAAGAGCGGCAAGCCTACACGTGTCGGATACCGTGTAGAGGACGGCAAGAAAGTACGTTATGCTAAAAAATCAGGAGAGGAGATTAAGTAATGAGTACAGCGACACTTAAAAAAGACTATACCGAGCGCATAGTTCCCGCTCTTGAAAAGGAATTCAACTACTCCACTGTCATGCAGGTTCCCCGGTTGAAGAAAATTGTAATCAACCAGGGTCTCGGAGAGGCCACCCAGGATAAGAAAATCATTGAGACGGCCATTAACGAGCTTACCGCTATCACCGGTCAGAAGGCAGTGCCCACTCTGTCAAAGAAGGACATCTCTAATTTTAAGGTCCGTAAAAAAATGCCCATCGGCGTTATGGTGACACTCCGTCGTGACAAAATGTATGAGTTCCTGGAGCGTCTTGTGCGTGTGGCCCTGCCCCGTATCCGTGACTTCAAGGGTATCGAAGGTAAACTTGACGGACGTGGAAACTACACTCTCGGCATCACCGAGCAGATTATTTTCCCCGAAATCAACATTGACAATATCTCGAAGCTCCTTGGCATGAATATCACATTCGTGACTTCGGCTAACACCGACGAGGAAGGGTACGCTTTGTTGAAGCATTTCGGTCTTCCCTTTAAAAACGCTAATAAAAACTAATTATTCCGCATAATTATGGCAAAAGAATCAATGAAGGCCCGCGAGGTCAAACGTGCCAAACTTGCAGCCAAATATGCCCAGAAACGTGCCGAATTGAAGAAGATTGTAAATTCAGGCGTGAATGAGGACAACCGTGTGGAGGCCTATGAGGCAGCCCAGAAGCTCCAGTCACTCCCCAAGAACAGCAATCCTATCCGTATGCACAACCGTTGCAGCATCACGGGACGTCCCAAAGGGTATATGCGTCAGTTCGGTATCTCGCGTATACAGTTCCGCGAAATGGCATCGGCCGGTCTTATCCCGGGTATAAAGAAGGCCAGCTGGTAACAATGGGCCTGAGACTATAATTGGAGACGCGACAGGGCTGGAGCCCCACTTCCTCCCTCCGCACCTGGCACGTTCCAATCACCATCCTGTCTAATGTCTATGGCCGTCAGCGGTCACCGTCGGTTATTCCAGTGAGAGACGCTACGTCCAGTGGAAGTGATTGAAGACATCCGCCTGGAATTTCGTTAGGCGGGGACATCATGATAGGAGCCCTTAAAGGAAAAGGTAATGCCGGTTGACCCCGGCGAGTATTAAATATTGTTCGGAATCGCCCGAATCAATTTAAACAAATTAAAAAATGACAGATCCAATAGCAGATTATCTGACAAGATTGAGAAACGCTATCAAGGCTAACCACCGTGTTGTCGAGATACCGGCCTCAAACTTGAAAAAAGAGATTACAAAGATTCTCTTTGAGCAAGGCTATATTCTTAATTACAAGTTTATAGAAGGTGAGAATCCTGCGGGGACAATCAAGATTGCCCTGAAGTATGACCCGGTTGACAAGGTGAACGCCATCAAGGCGTTGCGCCGTGTTTCGCGTCCGGGTCTCCGCCAGTATACTGGCTACAAAGATATGCCGCGAGTGTTAAATGGTTTAGGTATCGCCATCCTTTCCACCTCTAAAGGTGTCATGACCAACAAACAGGCATGTGACCTTAAGGTCGGAGGCGAGGTGCTATGTTATATTTATTAATCAATAAGGAGGATACGAAATTATGTCAAGAATAGGTAAAGCTCCCATTGAAATCCCGGCTGGTGTAACTGTCACCGTGGATAAAGATAACGTAGTTACCGTTAAAGGGGCGAAGGGTACTCTGACCCAAGCCGTTAATCCCGAACTCACTGTCAGTGTCGAAGGCAACGAAGTGAAATTGACACGTCCGAGCGACGACCGTGAGCACCGCGCACAGCACGGCCTTTACCGTGCGCTTATCCATAACATGGTTGTCGGGGTTTCGACAGGCTATCGCAAGGAAATGGAATTAGTAGGCGTCGGATATCGTGCGAGCGCGACCGGACAGGTGCTGGAATTATCGCTCGGATATTCTCACGCAATATATATCAAGCTTCCCCCCGAGGTGAAGGTTGAAGCCAAGACAGAGCGTAACAAGAACCCGCTGATTATCCTCGAGAGCGATGACAAGCAGCTTCTCGGCCAGGTTTGCGCCAAGATTCGCTCGCTCCGCAAGCCTGAACCCTACAAGGGTAAAGGTATCAAGTTTGTCGGCGAGATTATCCGTCGCAAGTCTGGTAAATCGGCAAGTGCTAAATAATTAAAAACGACACAATCATGATTTCTAAAATACAGAGAAGAAATAAAATCAAGGCCCGCATCCGCGGCAAAGTGTCGGGCACTGCGGCTCGTCCCCGCATGACAGTGTTCCGTTCTAACAAGCAAATCTACGTCCAGCTCGTGGATGACCTTGCAGGGAAAACAATTGTCGCAGCCTCGTCAAAGGGAATCGAGGAGGGAACAAAGTGTGAAATTGCAGCCAAGGTAGGCGAGAAAGTTGCGAAGAAAGCTCTTGAAGCCGGTATCACCGAGGTCGTTTTCGACCGTAACGGATACCTTTTCCACGGCAGAGTAAAATCATTGGCTGATGCCGCCCGTAACGGTGGCCTTAAATTTTAACAATCATGGCAAAAAGAAATAATAGAGTAAAATCGACCAACGACCTTGAACTTAAGGACCGCTTGGTGGCCATCAACCGTGTCACCAAGGTCACCAAGGGCGGACGTACTTTTACATTTGCCGCTATCGTTGTAGTGGGCAATGAAAACGGAATCGTAGGCTGGGGACTCGGCAAGGCCAATGAGGTCACTGCGGCAATCGCCAAGGGCGTTGAGGCAGCCAAGAAAAACCTCATCAAGGTTCCTGTCCACAAAGGTACAATTCCTCATGAACAGCTTGCCAAGTTCGGTGGCTCACGTGTGATTCTAAAGCCTGCATCCCACGGTACCGGTGTGAAGGCCGGCGGTGCGATGCGTGCCGTGCTTGAGAGCGTGGGTATCACCGACGTGCTTGCCAAGTCCAAAGGTTCTTCCAACCCGCATAACCTTGTGAAAGCGACTATCGCCGCTCTCGATGAGATGAGAAGTCCGGCACAGGTGGCTCAGAACCGTGGTATCTCGGTTGAAAAAGTATTCAAAGGTTAAACCGTCTAAAGATTTTCACGCAATGGCACAGATTAAAATCAAACAGATAAAGAGCCGTATCAAGGCGCCCGCAGTGCAGAAACGCACTCTTGACGCACTCGGCATCAAGAAGATGAATCACACGGTAGTCAAGGAAGACACTCCCTCTGTGATGGGTATGGTTAATAAGGTTCGTCACCTGGTAGAAGTGACCAACGCTTAAATTATAACGATTAATTATTTCACTACTATGGATTTAAGTAATTTGCAGCCGGCAGTCGGTTCTGTGCGCAAGAACAAGCGTATCGGCCGTGGTGCGGGTTCAGGCAAGGGCGGGACTTCTACCCGCGGACACAAGGGCGCAAAGTCGCGTTCGGGTTATAGCCGCAAAATCGGTTTCGAAGGCGGTCAGATGCCCCTACAGCGTCGTTTGCCCAAATTCGGCTTCAAGAATATCAATCGAGTTGAATATAAAGCAATCAACCTTTGCGACCTCGAGACCCTCGCAGCCGCCAAGAGCCTCGAGAAAATCGGTCTTGAGGAACTTCGCGCCGCAGGTCTTGTCAATCGCAAGCAATTGGTCAAGATTCTTGCCAACGGGACGGTCAGCCGTGCGCTTGCAGTAGAAGCCAACGCATTCTCTGCCGCCGCTGAAAAGGCTATCGTCGAGGCAGGTGGTTCAATCTCTAAAATCTAAGATTCGACATGAGATTTATAGAGACCATAAAAAACATGTGGACAATCGAGGAACTGAGAAAGCGTATCCTCGTCACTCTGCTGTTGGTTCTCGTCTATCGACTGGGGTGTTACGTGGTTCTTCCGGGCATAAGCCCTGAAGACCTCGACGCCTTGTCGAAGTTTACCAACAAGAGTGGCCTGATGCAATTGCTTGACATGTTCTCGGGCGGTGCATTCTCACAGGCCTCGATTTTCGCTCTCGGTATCATGCCTTATATCACTGCATCGATTGTGATACAGCTGTTGGGTATGGTATTGCCTTCTTTCCAAAAAATGCAGAGGGAAGGGGAGAGCGGTCGCCAGAAATTGAACCAGTACACACGTTATCTGACAGTGTTCATCCTTCTCCTTCAAGGCCCGGCCTATCTGGTGAACCTGCAGATGCAGGTTAGTGCAGCCACCGGTGGCGCAACCATGGGTTTCTGGACTGTCGTGTATCTCACTATTATCCTGGCCGCAGGCTCCATGTTCATCATGTGGCTTGGCGAGCGTATTACCGACCGTGGTATTGGCAACGGTATCTCATTTATAATCCTGGTAGGTATCATTGCCCGTCTTCCGGGGGCTTTGTTCTATGAGTTCACATCTCGTCTGCCGGGGTCGACAGGTTCACAGGGAGGTCTCATCATGTTCGTGGTTGAAATCATCCTATTGTTCGCTGTCACTGTCGGTGCGGTTCTCCTCGTTCAGGGGACACGCAAAGTGCCTGTACAGTATGCCAAGCGTATAGTTGGGAACCGACAGTACGGCGGTGCGCGTCAGTACATCCCCTTGAAGGTTAATGCCGCAGGTGTGATGCCAATCATCTTCGCCCAGGCGATTATGTTTATCCCCATCACGCTTGCAGGTTTCGGCTCTGATGAAAATTCGACAGGATTTTTCCGTGCGTTCTCCGATATTAACGGGTTCTGGTATAATTTTGTCTATTTCATCATGATTGTGGCGTTCACATATTTCTATACCGCCATAACGGTGCGTCCTACCCAGATGGCAGAGGATATGAAGCGCAACAATGGATTCATTCCCGGAGTTAAACCCGGAAAGAAGACAGCTGAATATCTTGATTCGATAATGTCGCGTATAACTCTGCCGGGTTCATTGTTCCTGGGTATTGTGGCGATTCTTCCGGCTTTTGCCCGTTTCTTCGGTATCAGCCAGAATTTCGCACAGTTCTTTGGCGGGACTTCGCTCTTGATTCTTGTCGGTGTCGTATTGGATACACTTCAGCAGATTGAGTCACACCTGATGATGCATCATTATGACGGTCTGATGAAGGACGGCAAAATCAAAGGACGTACCACAGGCAGCGCTTACTGATAATTGTGACAGTCTTGAATTTGCAATTTGATAAACGATAAGTCCAATATCTTCCCAACCGACGATTAATCAAGATGATTTATCTAAAGACCCCTGAAGAACTTGTCAAAATGCAGGCAGCATCCATTCTCGTGAGCCGCACGCTTGGCGAAGTCGCCAAGTGGGTGGCTCCGGGAGTGACTACCCGTCGGCTTGACACCATTGCGCGGGAATTCATGCTCGACAATGGTGGGAAGCCTGCCTGTCTGGGTTATGAAGGTTTTCCGGGTACTCTTTGTATCGAGGTCAATGAAACAGTTGTCCATGGATTTCCCTCTAACTATACGTTGAGGGAGGGGGATATTGTGGGTATAGACACCGTCGTGGAACTTGACGGGTATAACGGTGATTCATGTTACACGTTTGCGGTCGGCGATATATCTCCAGAGTTGATGGCTCTGTGCAAGACCACGAAGGAATCCCTTTACAAGGGTATCGAGGCTTGCAAGGTGGGACACCGTATCGGCGATATCGCCAATGCCGTCCAGACATATTGCGAGAAACGCGGTTATTCAGTGGTGCGTGAGATGTGCGGCCACGGGATAGGCCGTTCGATGCATGAGGACCCTGAAGTCCCAAATTACGGACGCCGTGGCATCGGCCCTGTGATTAAAAACGGCATGTGCATCTGTATAGAGCCGATGATAAATCTCGGGAGTCGCAATATTGTTATTGAGAATGACGGATGGACGTGCCGCACAAGGGACCGCAAGGCCTCTGCCCATTATGAGCATACGATTGCCATCTCTGACGGGAAGGCCAATGTCTTGACGACATTTGACTATATCGAGGAGTCATTGGGTGATAGGTTCATTTGAGTTTATCAATATAATTTGAATATAATATGGCAAAACAGGCAGCGATTGAACAGGATGGCGTGATTGTCGAGGCATTGTCCAATGCAATGTTCCGTGTCGAGCTTGAGAACGGTCATGAAATCACCGCTTACATTTCAGGCAAGATGCGAATGCATTACATCAAGATACTCCCCGGAGACAAGGTGCGTGTTGAAATGTCACCGTACGACTTGTCAAAAGGGCGTATAGCATTCCGATATAAGTAAAAAAATATAAAAATAATTAAAATATGAAAGTAAGAGCATCTGTTAAGAAACGTACTCCTGACAGCAAAATCGTGCGTCGTAAGGGGCGTTTGTACGTAATCAACAAAAAGAATCCTAAATACAAGCAGCGTCAAGGATAAAATTATTTTATTAATTTTGCAAAAAATTTAGTCAACAATAAAATAAATATGGCAGTAAGAATCGTGGGAGTTGACCTCCCCCAGAACAAAAGAGGTGAAATCGCCTTGACTTACATCTTCGGTATCGGCCGTAGCTCAGCCAAGAAAATCTTGGAGAAGGCCGGGGTGGATGTAAGCACCAAGGTGCAGGACTGGACCGATGCCGAGGCCGCTAAGGTCCGCGAGGTAATCGGTGCCGATTATAAGGTAGAAGGTGACCTCCGCAGTGAAATTCAATTGAACATCAAACGACTGATGGATATCGGTTGCTACCGTGGAATCCGTCACCGTAACGGTCTTCCCGTGCGTGGACAGAGCACCAAGAACAACGCCCGTACGCGTAAAGGTCGCAAGAAAACAGTCGCTAACAAGAAGAAAGCTACTAAATAATTATAGAATATGGCAAAAAAGACAGTCGCAGCAAAGAAGAGAAACGTCAAGGTTGATGCCGCCGGCCAGCTTCACGTTCATTCTTCCTTCAACAACATTATTGTGTGCTTAGCCAATTCCGAAGGCCAGGTGATTTCATGGTCGAGCGCAGGCAAGATGGGTTTCCGTGGTTCAAAGAAGAACACCCCCTATGCAGCGCAGATGGCGGCGCAGGATTGCGCTAAGGTTGCATACGACCTTGGACTGCGTAAAGTGAAGGCATACGTCAAAGGTCCCGGTAACGGTCGTGAATCGGCGATACGTACAGTGCATGGTGCAGGTATAGAGGTAACCGAGATTGTTGACGTTACTCCGCTTCCTCACAATGGATGTCGTCCTCCCAAACGCCGTCGCGTATAGTACCTATCATGGCGTTTTCAGGCGACAGGCTCATAATGATGTCGGCTGCTTGATATTTTAAATCTATTTTTATATATCTCTCTTAAATAAATCAATGGACTGTCCCGTAGCCGTTTCCAATTCTGCCGGGAATGGCATAAGGGCGAGGGATAACATAAGTTGAAACAAATGAGGAAAGCGTCCGATGTGAAATAGACCATAAACTCTATCACCTCTCTATGGTCGCGGCTGCTCCGAGATGTTTTCCGTAAAATTTCAATACTTTGTTACAGGATTAGCCCTGAAAAGGCGGCGTCAGTTCCGAAACATTTAAATTAAACTCCAAAATGGCTAGATACACAGGTCCTAAGACCAAAATCGCACGCAAGTTCGGCGAGCCTATCTTCGGCGAAGACAAGGTGCTCGCCCGTAAAAATTTCCCTCCAGGCCAGCATGGCGCCAACAAGCGTCGCAAGACCTCGGAGTACGGTGTTCAGCTTCGCGAAAAGCAGAAAGCCAAATACACCTACGGCGTTCTTGAAAAGCAGTTCCACAATCTATTTGAAAAGGCTTCACGCACCAAAGGTATCACCGGTGAGGTTCTTCTCCAGCTGCTTGAAGGACGTCTCGACAATGTGGTTTACCGTTTAGGCATCGCCCCCACGCGTGCCGCTGCACGTCAGCTTGTGTTGCACCGTCACATCACTGTCAACGGTCAGGTGGTCAATATCGCGTCCTACGCGGTGAAACCTGGTGACGTTGTCGGCGTTCGTGAAAAATCAAAGTCTCTCGAAGTTATCGCAGATGCTCTCGCCGGATTCAACCACAGCAAGTATCCTTGGTTGGAATGGGATGAGTCACTTAAGGCGGGCAAGCTGCTGCATGTTCCCGCCCGCGAGGATATCCCCGAGAACATCAAAGAACAGCTTATCGTCGAGTTGTATTCTAAATAACAATTAAATTAAGATCCATGGCTATATTAGCATTCCAGAAACCCGACAAAGTCCTAATGTTGGAAGCCGACAACCGCTTCGGTAAGTTTGAGTTCAAGCCATTGGAACCGGGTTACGGCATCACTATCGGCAACGCGCTCCGTCGCATACTCCTTTCCTCGCTTGAAGGTTATGCGATTGCGTCAATAAAGATTGACGGCGTGAAGCACGAGTTTGATACCATTCCCGGGGTAAAGGAGGATGTCACCAACATCATCCTTAACCTCAAGAAGGTTGACCTCAAGCAAATCGTAGAGGACACTGAATTTGAAAAGGCGACCATCACGGTGTCAGGCAAGGAGGTGTTCAAGGCCGGTGACATTGGCGAGGCTCTTTCAGGATTTGAAGTCCTGAATCCTGACCTTGTAATCTGTCATTTGGATCAGGACGCAAGTTTCACCATAGAACTTACAATCAACAAGGGGCGCGGCTGGGTTCCGGCCGATGAAAACGATGTCCCCGCCGATGACATCAATGTCTTGGCGATAGACTCGATATACACGCCTATAAAGAATGTCAAGTACACGGTTGAGAACTTCCGCGTTGACCAGAAAACCGACTACGACAAGCTCACTCTTGAAATCACCACCAACGGTTCAATCCTTCCCAAGGATGCCCTCAAGGAGGCGGCCAAGATACTGATACACCACTTTATGCTTTTCTCTGACGAGAAAATCACGCTTGAGCCAACCGAGACTGACCAGAACGAGGAGTTCGATGAAGAAGTCCTTCACATGCGTCAATTGTTGAAGTCCAAGTTGGTAGATATGGACCTTTCAGTCCGTGCGCTCAATTGCCTGAAATCGGCTGAAGTGGAGACACTTGGAGAACTTGTGGTTTTCAATAAGACCGATTTGCTCAAGTTCCGTAATTTCGGTAAGAAATCGCTTACAGAGCTTGACGAGTTGCTTGCCAATCTGAACCTTTCGTTCGGTATGGATATTTCAAAGTATAAATTAGATAAAGAGTAATCACAACGATGAGACACAATAAGAAATTCAACCATCTCGGCCGCAAGAAAGCCCATCGCGATGCGCTCTTGGCTAACATGACAGTGTCGCTTATCATGAAAAAGCGCATTTTCACCACACTTGCCAAGGCCAAGGCTCTCCGTATGTATGCCGAACCACTGATAAACCGTGCAAAGGAAGATTCGATGGCAAACCGCCGTCTTGTTTTCTCATACCTCAAGAATAAATATGCGGTCAGCGAGCTTTTCCGCGAAATCTCACAGAAAATCGCTGAACGCAACGGAGGGTATACCCGCATTCTCAAGACAGGTAACCGTTTGGGTGACAACGCCCAGATGTGTATGATTGAGCTTGTCGACTACAACGAGGCGATGCTTAAGGAGAAGACAGCTAAGAAGGCAGGTCGCACGCGTCGTTCACGCAAGGCTGCCCCCAAGGCTGAAGTCGCTCCCGCTGCTGAAGCACCTGTCGCAGAGGCTTCGGCCGAGGAGAAAGAACTCCCCGCAGCTGAATAATATCGCATAGTCGATTAACTTATACAGATATGGCGAGTCCCGGAGACAAATATCTTCGGGACTCGCCATATCTGTATAAAAGTGTTAATTGTGAAAGTGGATTTCTTAATACCAAATGAATTTGTTAAATTGCGCTAAAATCAATAATTGATAGCGGCTATGAGGAATCTAATGTACAGGAATTGTATTTACAGGGCAATTGTCTTGTTGGTGGTTGGTGTCGTAGCTTTGCCGACAATGGCCGCTACAGAGCAACAGTCGCGGTTGAAGGTGATGTTTGAGGCTGCGAACGAGTTGTGCCCGATTAGGCTCGGCATGATTGGCTCTCTGAAAGGGATGCATTATGCCGAGGACGGAAACGAGGTGGTTGCCGCCGTGGAGTTGAGCAATGCAGGGAGTCGCGGATTGTCGGGCCAGCATGATGACAGTCTGATGAAACGGCAGTTGTTCCTGTCTATGTCAGCACCCAATGCGAAACCGACATGGACGGCTGTCGCTGATGCCGGTGCGTCTGTCAAATATATCTATTTTTTCACTGATGGCAGGACTTTGGAGGTTAGCCTTACGCCTGACGAGGTGCGTCATGCGGTTGAAAATGACATGAGTGAAAAGGAGAAATCGCGTATTCAAGCATCAATCTCTATAATGATGGAGAACGCATCATGTCCATCGGGCTCGGCGGGATTGGTGTTGAAAAGCGTGAAAGAGAAAGACGGTGAAGTCCTCTATCTTCTTGACGTCGATGAGTCATTGCATAATATAGACCTCTTTCAATCTAAAGTTGCGGAACTTAGAGGGAATGTCGAACGTATTTACAGGACCGATATCAGTGTGAGGAGCCAGTTGAAGTATTTTGTCGGCGCGGGTCTTGGTGTGCATTACATCTATAGAGGGACTGTATCGGGTAGGGAGGTCGATGTCGTGTTCACGGTTGATGACCTTGCCGATATATTGGGTCTGCTGAGGTCATCGGCACCTTCGATGAAGATATGACGCAGCCTAATAATGAAAAATTTAGTTAATTTAATAGTCGTGTAATGTAAGAGATTGTCTAAATTTTATAATCTGAATTTTTAAGAGCTATTTCGGAGGGAATTTTAAAGGACGAGCGAGGATAATATTGAAATATTTGACGAGCGAGAACTTTAA
The DNA here is from genome assembly GCA_947628305.1 of uncultured Muribaculaceae bacterium. GTDB lineage: Bacteria > Bacteroidota > Bacteroidia > Bacteroidales > Muribaculaceae > HGM05190. The sequence goes on from CANQZG010000026.1 coordinate 40,345, forward strand.
AATTGACCCGAAAGAGCCTTGACAATCTCAAAAAAACTAATAAAGCCGGTGTTTTACGCGCTTTCCGTCCTTTGACTCGGTCATGATGCCCGCATCACTCCCTCATCAGCATGACGGAAATCATCGTAAAATACCTGTAAAAATTCAATGATAAAATTTAGACAATCTCTAAAATTTGCGTACCTTTGTTGCCTGAAAGTAAATCAACGTATATCATATATTTAACTACCTCATAAAACAAATAATTGAATTATGAAAATTGAAAAAATCATCGGTCGTGAGGTTCTTGACTCTCGCGGCAATCCCACAGTTGAAGTTGACGTAGTCCTTGAATCAGGCGCATTTGGCCGTGCATCTGTCCCCTCCGGGGCATCTACCGGCGAGAACGAGGCGCTTGAACTCCGTGACGGTGACAAGGCTCGTTACATGGGCAAAGGTGTGCTTAAGGCAGTCGCTAACGTTAACGGCCCTATCGCGCAGGCTCTTGTGGGCATGAGTGCTCTTGACCAAATCAAGATTGATGAGACAATGATAGCCCTTGACGGCACAGAGACCAAGTCGGTGCTTGGCGCAAACGCCATTCTCGGTGTATCTCTCGCAGTTGCCAAGGCGGCCGCTAACTATCTTGACCTTCCGCTTTACAAGTATATCGGTGGCTGCAATTCATACGTTCTTCCCGTCCCCATGATGAACATCATCAATGGTGGCGCACACTCTGACGCTCCTATCTGCTTCCAGGAATTCATGATTCGTCCTATCGGCGCATGCTGTTTCCACGAAGGTATCCGTATGGGCACCGAGGTGTTCCACAACCTTAAGAAAGTGCTTCATGACCGTGGCCTCTCCACCGCAGTCGGTGACGAAGGTGGCTTCGCTCCTACACTCGACGGGACAGAGGACGCCCTCAATGTAATCATCAAGGCTATCGAACTTGCAGGCTATGTGCCCGGCAAGGATGTGACCATCGGTCTTGACTGCGCTTCTTCAGAGTTCTATCATGACGGTGTCTATGACTACACTTGGAAACAGAAAGACGGAAAGAAACTCACCTCGCAGGAACAGGCTGAATACCTCAAGACGCTTGTTGAGAACTATCCTATCGACTCTATAGAGGACGGTATGGACCAGAACGACTGGGAAGGCTGGAAGATTCTTACCGACCTTATCGGTGACCGTTGCCAGCTTGTCGGCGATGACTTGTTCGTGACCAACGTTAAATACCTCAAGAAAGGTATTGAACTTGGCTGTGCTAACTCTATACTTGTCAAGGTTAACCAGATTGGTTCGCTTACCGAGACGCTCCGCGCCGTTGAACTTGCACAGCGCAACGGTTACACCGCTGTCATCTCTCACCGTTCTGGCGAGACCGAGGATGCTACTATCGCTGACATCGCTGTTGCAACCAACGCCGGTCAAATCAAGACTGGTTCTGCAAGCCGTTCTGACCGTATGGCCAAATACAACCAGCTTCTCCGCATCGAGGAGGAACTTGGCGCGGCTGCAGCCTACGGTTATGGAAAGAAAACCAAGATGCCTCAGGCTTAATAGCCGATATCATATAAAAGAGGAGGGCGTCACTGCAACGGTGACGCCCTCCTCTTTTTGTCTTTGGCGGGGATTATTTCAGGCGTATGATTCTGATGCCGGTGATGTTTTTTGCTCTCTTTAGGTATTCCGTGAGCGAAAGGTCGTCGATGATGACCTTTCCGGCCGACTGTGAGGCATGTAATAGGCGTGGATGGCCATTCTCGATGACTATGAAGCCTAAATGGCTGACATCCAACCCCGGGATTTTAGTGGTGAATGCCACGGCGTCTCCATCTTTCAGCGCGTTTAGGTTTGGTTTGTAGGTGATGTTGCGGGTCTTGAGGTATGGAAAGCGGTGGGACATGTATCCCCGTTCCACGTCCCTTATCTTGGCCCATTGAGTCGAGTCCTTTAACGCCGGGTATTTATCCCTGTTCCTTGACATGAAATCAAGGGTCTTTACTTGATAGGAATTTTGCTCCATCCGGTTGGTTATTTCGGCAAAATTTCCTCGATGGGTGTTGTCTACAATCCAGTCGCTTATGTAGTGAAGCCGGGAAGAGTAGCCGTTTAGTTCGCCGTTTCGATATCTTATCCGTTCAAGGTTGTGTATGAAATCGCGCCATGATGTGCGATGCTCTCCGGCTGTTATTGCTAACGCGAGCACAGTTTCCACAAATGTTGTGCAATCAAGCTGCTCCAGGTTGACTGTGAGCCGTTCAGGGGAGCCTTCGAGTGTATGGGGCGCGTATGGAGTCCCGATGAACTGTCGAGCTATAAAACCTACATGTTCTTGGGGCGTAGAGACGGCCTGTTTTTCGGCTTTTATTAAAATGTCGGTGATTTTTGTTGTGTCTTGCGTTTCGTTGCTCCATCTTACTTCGCTGGGCAGGATGGCGGATGCGCTAAGTGACGTGGCTGCAATTATTAATGATGTGATAATTCTTCTCATGGCGATATGTAATAGTGGAAATATAACTAAAAAGACACGGTTGCCAATTAACAGTGATTGTTAAACAACCTCTTATTTGGCTTTGTCGCGAAGTTAGTAAAAATAAGTCAGATATAGTTGTCTGCAAAGATGATTTTTGGTTGAACAGTCAGATATGTCTGTAGTATAGTCTATTATGGCTTTGGATTGAAGCTTGAGAGGTGGATAGGTGAAATTATTTTGCAAAATAATGTTAAAATATTTGGTTGGTGTCGAGGAAAGGCGTACCTTTGCACTCGCTTTCGGGAAGCACCCCGGCGGGGGAGCGTGAGGCCGAGGGCCGGAGTTAAGAG
>CANQZG010000027.1 GCA_947628305.1 uncultured Muribaculaceae bacterium
AAAGAGTCCGGTTCAATACCGAACTCTTTCTATAACTGGATAGTGTTTAACATGTCCAACTTTTGGGGGGCACTTCAAAATGTGAAAGACCTCTTAATTTTTACTATATAATGAGTATTTTTGTGGAAAATAATCAGGATTACTTGACAATATGGAATTAATTGACGGGAAAGCGGTTGCCACGGCAATCAAGAAAGAAATCGACGCAGAGGTAGAGAAAATGCTGGCGGCGGGACATCGCCGCCCTCACCTTGCAGCGGTGCTTGTAGGGCATGACGGTGGTAGCGAGACATACGTGGCCGCCAAAGTGAAGGCATGTGAGGAGTGTGGTTTTACATCTACTTTAATCCGTATGGAGGAGGATGTGACCGAGGAGGAACTTCTCGCGACTGTTGAACGCCTTAACAATGACAACGAGGTGGACGGATTCATCGTCCAGCTTCCGTTGCCGCGCCACATTTCAGAGCAACGTGTAATCGAGACTATCGATTATCGCAAGGATGTCGATGGCTTTCACCCCGTCAACGTCGGCAGGATGTCGATAGGGTTGCCATGTTTCGTGTCGGCCACTCCCGCAGGAATCATGGAACTGTTGTCGCGTTACAACATACCGACGCGCGGTGCGCGGTGCGTTGTCCTTGGACGCAGCAATATCGTCGGCAAGCCGGTGGCCATGCTCATGATGCAGAAAGCTAATCCGGGCGATGCGACTGTGTCCGTGTGTCACAGCGCGACACGTGACCTCAAGGATATATGCCGTCAGGCCGATATCATTATCGCCGCGCTCGGGCAACCGGGATTCGTCACCGCCGATATGGTGAAACCTGGTGCGACAATCATCGATGTGGGCACTACACGTGTGCCTGACGCGACCCGTAAGAGTGGTTTCCGTCTGCGTGGCGATGTCGACTTTGAGAACGTCGCCCCGTTGTGTTCATTCATTACCCCTGTGCCGGGAGGGGTCGGCCCGATGACTATAGTGTCATTGATGCGCAACACGTTACTCGCCGCCCGCCACGAAATTTATTGACATGATGCTGTTATTCTCCTTGCTCTTTTCCCTGTATTCCCTGCTTATGGGGGAATCGCAGGCGGTCGAACTGGTGTTCGCCGGTGATGCCATGCAGCATCAGTCGCAGATTGACGCGGCGAAGCGTCCTGACGGGACATATAATTACGATTCTTATTTCAAGGCGTTAAAACCCTATATATCATCGGCCGACTATGCTGTCGTGAATCTTGAGACACCCCTCGGGGGTGCGCCTTATTCGGGTTATCCCATGTTCTGTGCCCCCGACAGTTATCTGACCGCGTTGACCGATGCAGGTTTTGACCTTGTGCTCGCGGCCAACAATCACACTCTCGACCGCCGGGACAAAGGGGTCGTGCGCACTATCGGTCAGTTTGAGAAACAAGGAGTGCCCTACGTGGGTATTTACCGGGACAAGGCTCACCGTGCCTCGATGCTTCCTGTCATAAAGGATGTGAACGGTTTTAAAATCGCATTCCTCAACTATACCTACGGGACTAACGGCATCAGGATTCAGGGAAATGTAGTCGTGGATTATATAGACCGCACCCTGATGAAACGGGACATCGCCGATGCCCGCAAAGCCGGTGCGGAGGTTGTCGCCGTGTGTGTCCATTGGGGCGATGAATATCAGTTGTTGCCAAACGCATCTCAGAAGAATCTTGCCGATTTTCTTGTAGAGCAAGGTGTTGACCTTATAATAGGCGGTCATCCTCATGTTATCCAGTCAATGGAAATACGACATTCGGCCACGCATAACAAAGATGTATTTCTCGTCTATTCGCTCGGTAATTTCATATCGGCCATGAAGACCACCGACACACGTGGAGGTGCTATGGCGCGTGTCAGGCTTGAACGCGAGAAGGACGGTACGCCTGTGGTCAAGTCGGCAAGTTATCGCCTGGTGTTTGTGAAGAAACCATCCCCTGGTAACGTTAATTTTCAGCTTATGCCGGCCGAGGAACGTATGGGTGCGCCGTTCTCGGTACAGCGTGACGCTTTTGTCAGGAACGCTGTACGCATTTATGACCGGCATAATGTCAATGTGCCGAGGGACACAGTTGCAATAAGATGATGCGTCAAGTAGTTTCATTGATTGTCGCTGTGTTGTCGGCGATGATTACGGGGCAGGTTGATGCCTGTACGTCGGCGATTATATCAGGGAAAGTTTCCCGGAGCGGACGTCCGCTCCTGTGGAAGCATCGTGATACTTCCCATGACGGGAACTTTGTGCAGCATGTACCGGCGGTCAATGGGAACCACGCCTACGAAGCGCTGTTCAATTCAGGTGATTCATTGCTCGCCGAGGCCTGGATGGGAATGAATGATGCCGGGTTTGCAATAATGAACACAGCATCCTATAATCTTGCGCCCGACACGGCGAGCGTCAAGGACAGGGAAGGCTTCCTGATGAGTAGGGCGTTGCAGACATGCACTTCATTAGCTGATTTTGAGACACTGCTCGACACGCTGCCCCGTCCTATGGGCGTGCAGGCTAATTTCGGGGTCATCGATGCATCGGGAGCAGGTGCTTTTTATGAAACCGATGATAACGGTTCCCGCCGATTCATGCTTGAGGAAGCCCCCCACGGAGTATTGATTAGGACGAACTATTCCTGTTCGGGCGACAAGGATTGCGGTTACGGTTATATCCGTTCTGATAACGCCGGTCATTTCATAATCCCTGCTGCGGAGAGACATGATGTGACGCCTGAATTGTTGACCGATACCGTGTCCCGGTCGTTTTATCATTCGCTGATTGGGCGTGATTTGTCATTTGGTGATGACCCGTACATCGTTGACCAGGATTTTGTACCACGGGCGACATCGACCGCGTCTGTTGTCATCGAGGGTGTCAATCGAGGGGAATTCCCGCGGCTGATGATTATGTGGACGGCCTTGGGTTATCCACCGGCGTCGCATGTCGAGGCGGTGACACCCGGGTGTGTCCCCATGTCATTGCGCCCCGACCCCAAGACATGGCGCAGTCCATTCTATGACGAGGTTGACAAAAGAAAAGGCAGGATATTTGACATTGTCCGCGGGAACGGTGGGAGATACATCAATGTCAAGGCCCTTAATGAAATATCGTCGGGGCAACACGCTTTATCGTTGGATAATTACCGCCGGGGACGCATCGCTAACGGGCGGTTGAAGAAACAGTTGAAAAAATGAATATCTGGATTACAATCCTGTTGCTCGTGGTGTCAAACGTTTTTATGACGTTTGCATGGTATGGCCATGTCAAGTTGCAGCAGATGAATGTCATAACCTCCAATACTCCGTTGTATATCGTGATTCTTATCTCATGGGGAATCGCTCTGTTGGAATATTGTTGCCAGGTGCCGGCCAACCGCATGGGTTATCTCGGTAACGGCGGGCACTTTTCGCTCATGCAGCTGAAAGTGATGCAGGAGGCCATCACTTTGGTTGTATTCACGTTGTTCACTGTCGTGTTTTTCAAGGGCGAGACGTTGCAGTGGAATCATTTTGCGGCGTTTGTATGTCTGATTCTCGCGGTCTATTTCGTTTTCATGAAATAAATTTGTACCTTAGGGGTCGATATGAAGCAAGTAGAATTAGACAAATATCCTTTCACGCTGACCATTAAGGTGCGCGATTATGAGGTCGATGCCGAGGGAATCGTGAATAACGCCAATTATCTCCATTATATGGAACATACGCGCCACGAGTTCTGCGAGTGGGCCGGTTTCCGTTTCCGTGACATGGTGGAACGGGGGATGTCGCCTGTGGTGCGCCGTGTCGAGGTCGATTATCTGTCGTCGCTCTCGCTTGGTGATACAATGGTGAGTTGTATCGCGATGGAGAGACACGGGGCACGTTTTGTGTTCGTACAGGATATATATGAGGCATCAACGTTACGTCCTGTAGCAAAGGGCAAGATTACAATAGTTAATCTTGCCGGAGGACGACTGACGCGTGGCGATGAACTTGCCGAGGCGTTTAAAAAGTTCCTTTAGGAACTGCAACTGATTCATTGAGATGAAGTATCGGCATGACACATTGATTTATAATATCGCATTGGCCTCGATGAAAGGTGTCAATGCAAGCGTGGCGCGTGAGATTGTCGCGCGGGCCGGGTCAGTCGAGAATTTCTTTGAGGCCAGTGAAGGTGCGCTCACAGCATTGATGGGACACCGAAATCGATTGGTGGAACGGGCTTATCGTGACGAGGCCGTTGAGAAAGCACTGCATGAGGCCGATTTTATCTCGGATAACGGCATAAAGGCCGTGTCGTTCAGTGACGAGGATTATCCGCGCCGCCTTGCCGAGTGTGATGACGCACCGGCCATGATTTACTGTTTAGGAAACTGTGACCTTAACAATTCACGTTATGTGAGCATCGTAGGCACGCGTCATGCAACATCCTACGGGATAGAGTTGACAGGGGCTATAGTCGAGGGATTGTACTCCTTGTTGCCAGAGCCGCCGGTCATTGTAAGTGGCCTGGCGTTCGGTATCGACATCGCCGCCCACCGGGCCGCGCTGTCATCGGGTGCTCCCACTGTCGCCGTACTTGGGCATGGATTGAACACGATTTATCCGGCGGCCCATCGTCAGGTGGCGGTGGAGATAGCCAGGGCCGGAGGCATGCTGATGACCGAGTATCGTTCGGACAATGTCACCCATCGTGGCAATTTCCTCGCGCGTAACCGTATTGTCGCCGGCCTTTGTGACTGTCTTGTCGTCGTGGAATCGGCGAGCAAGGGTGGCGCGATTGTGACCGCACGTATCGCAGCCGATTATTCGCGTGAGGTTATGGCTGTCCCGGGGCGTGTCAACGACCGTTACAGCCAAGGCTGCAACAGGCTCATCACGCGTAATGTCGCCGCGCTCATTCAGGGTGCGGAGGACATCGTCGGCATGATGGGATGGCCGACAAGAAAGCAGGATGGGGAACAGGCAGAATTATTTCCCGAACTGTCGGACGAGGAACAGGCTGTAGTGGATTTGTTGACACAGGAGGGGGACTTACCTATGGCACAACTCTCGGTTACGCTTGACCTGCCGGCTCATCGGATGATGTCACTACTTGTCGACATGGAGTTCAAGGGACTTGTGGCACAAGTCCCGGGTGGCCGTTACCGCCTCGGTTGATAAATACTTGATTTGAGTCAACAGACCTTTGACCTGAAATGTTTAATAATCATGACCTATTCAATAAAATTACCCTAAAACTGACTATATGGAAAAGAAAATTATTGCCCCGTCAGAGTTGATTATCAATCCCGACGGTTCGGTGTTTCACCTTCATCTATTGCCTGAACAACTGACCGACCGTATAATTCTGGTCGGAGACCCCGCACGTGTAAATCTCGTGGCATCCCATTTTGACACAAAGGATTTCGAGGTGTCATCCCGTGAGTTCCACACAATCGGCGGTACATACCAAGGGAAGCCGATTATGTGTCTGTCCCACGGTATCGGGCCTGACAATATAGATATCGTGATTAATGAACTTGACGCTCTCGCCAACATTGATTTCAAGACACGAGAGGTGCGTGACAACAAGCGTCGGTTGACAATGGTGCGTATCGGCACATCGGGGGCGTTGCAGCCTGAGTTGAAGGTGGGCACACCTGTAATTGCCGAGAAGGCGATAGGCTTTGACGGCGTGTTGAACTATTATGCAGGACGTAATGAGGTCGCTGACCTTGATTTTGAGAAAGCCTTCTGCGACTATGTCGGCTGGAATCCGCTCTGGGCGAAACCATACGTGGTTAATGCCGATGAAGAGCTCGTAGACAAGATTGCCGGGAACGATATGGTCAGGGGCAATACGATTTCGGCTGTAGGGTTCTATGGTCCGCAGGGACGCGAACTGCGCCTACCGCTCGCCAATTCTGACCTGAACCGACGCATCGAGGAATTCCGTCACGGAGACCGTCGTGTGACCAATTATGAGATGGAAAGTGCGCCGTTACAAGGATTGGGGCGTCTGATGGGACATCGATGCATGACCGTGTGCTCAATCATCGCCAACCGTATGAATCATGAGGCGACCCCTAATTACAAGACAGCCGTCGTCGACCTCATCGGCACAGTCCTTGACCGAATTTAGAAGCTGTCTAACAGATATTTTTAACAGCTTCTTAACAGTTTTCGCGGAACAATGGACTTTTAGTCCTTGTTGTAGTCTATGAATTACGAACTTTAAAACATTATACGACTATGACAGACTTAAAAAAACAAGCCCAGGCTGCCGCTGAGGTTTCGAAAGAGGCTGCCGCTGTGAGTGCCGCCGCTGCCAAGGACGCTGCAAAAGATAATATTGAGGCCGCTAAACAAGCCGCAAAGGCCGGTGCATGTAAGGCTAAGGAGAAGGCCGAGGACGTGAAGGAAAAGGTTGCCGACAAGACATCGGGATTCATGGACAAGGCCAAAGGATTTGCCGCTGGTGCGCTTGAAAAGGGTGCGGATATGGCCGAAGGTCTTGCCGACAAATTGAGAAAATAGAGAAATAGAATAGTTTTCAATATAACGGAGACGCGCCGACAAGGCGCGTCTCTGTTATATTTATATTCCCAGCATGTCGCGGGTCAGGTCGAGTGCCCCTTTGATTTCTTCGGAGGGTACGATGCAGTCGGTCATCGGTTTCCCGGGCGATGCAAGCAAGGTGAAGTTTATTTCCCCCTCGATGGGGTTCTTCTTGTCGTGTCCCATGAGGGAAATCAGTCGGTCATAATCGTCACACGAGATATCAGGTACACCATAGTTTTCTTTGAGGAATGACGCATACCGATATATGATGTCGGACGGAAACTGATGACATAAGTGAGACAATGCCAGTTCGGTCAGCATGCCCCAGGCGACCGCATATCCGTGAGGGACCGGCGTGCCACGTTCGAGCGACAGGGTCTCGAATGCGTGCCCTGCGGTGTGACCGAAGTTGAGAGCCTTGCGCAACCCTTTTTCTGTGGGGTCTTGAAACACTATGTCACGTTTGACATTGACATTGTCGGCAAGGATGTCAAGGAAACTGTCGCTCGCGATTTTGTCGATGTCGAAGTTGAGCAGGTTGTTGACTGTCTCGTTTCCTGAAATAAAGCCATGTTTTACCATTTCGGCGAACCCTGACAGCAGTTGTCGTCGGTCAAGGGTGTTGAAAAAGACGGTTGAAATCACGACGGCCTCGGCCGGGGCGAATGCTCCCACCTCGTTTTTCAGGTTGCCGATGTTTATACCTGTTTTACCTCCCACTGCGGCATCAACCGCCCCGAGCAGTGTTGTCGGCACGTTGATGAACCTGACACCACGTTTGAATGTGGCGGCTGCGAATCCACCGAGGTCTGTCACCATCCCTCCACCGATGTTTATAATCAATGCGTTGCGTGTCGCTCCTTCGTCACTAAGCGACCCCCATACGTTATAAAGGGTCTCTATGTCCTTGTGGATGTCGCCCGGAGGAATCACAATTTCGCCTGTCAGATGTTCTTTTAACAAGGGGGCGGTTGCAAGTAATGGCGAGACCACGTTGTCGGTTGTGTTCTCGTCCGAGATTATGAATAAGCCACCTTTGGTCGGTTGTTCACCGATTAAGGTGTCTAACGCTTGCCCTACCAGGTTTGTGAATATTATGTTTTGTTGTCGGTCAGTCATTTTTGAAATTGTTCAAGTCCATTAATAGAAGCGGTAGTGTTACCGCGCATTCCTCCATAGTGTTGAATACGATGTCGGCCCCGGCATCTTCCAGTGTCTTGCGGGGAATCGGGCCTGTGGTGACACCGATGGTGAACGCCCCCGAAGCATGACCGGCCTCGACACCGAGCGGAGCGTTTTCCATCACTATACTTTGTGACGGCTTGACCCCCGCTTTGTCCATACCCTGCAGGAATGGCTCGGGATGCGGTTTCCCATGGATGACATCACGGGAGGTGACGAACATGCCTTCGCCGAATGTATCAGGGAAGTCATGTCTCACCCTGTCGATTAATGATGCCTGTCCCGACCCGGTGACGAGCACACATTTCATCCCGGTGGATGTGAACGCCTCAAGCATCCCGGATGCACCCGACATTAGTGGGGCGGTGTATTGTTCCTTGAAATACCGGGTCTTGATGGCGTAATATTTTTCTTTTTCTTCAGGAGTGGCGTCGCGGTTGAACGCACGGTTGAATATCAGGTCGATTGTGGCTGCTCCGGTCATGCCCTCGTATAGGTAGAATTCCTCACGTGTGGCCTCTATGCCGAGTTCCGTTATCATGCGATGCCATGCGGCGGTGTGCCCCGGCATGGAGTCGTACAGTGTCCCGTCCATGTCGATTAGGGCGGCTTTGGGACGCATGCGGGTCAACCCGTTACGTTCAAGGTATCGTCTGATGTTATAGGAGAATATAGATGTCGGTGTCATTTCTTTTTCTTTTTCCCTTTATCGGTTTGAGGGGTGGTAGTCACAGGCGGCGGTGGGGGAGCGGGTAGCAGTCCTTCCTTGATGAATAGAAGTGAATCGGAGTGGGAGATGGTATCGCTCTCTTCTTTTCCGTTGAAATCGGCTGATAATTCCTGTTGGGCTGACTTCAGGTCGAGTTTGCCAAGTCCGCCTCTCTTGACACCTCGGCGGAACGCCGTGTTGATGTCACGAACGAGGTTGATGCGCGTTGTGTCGACGATGGCGATGCGCTCACCCACCATGTTCTCCTTGAATTTCGCCCCGCCGAGTCTCACTTTCATTTTGTCGGCGTTGCCTGAAAGGTTGATGCCGAATTTAAAAGGAATCGGTGATTTCAACACCGACACGTGATACTTGTAGTTCATCGCAAGGTCGTTGCCGCCCATGACACCGAGTTTGTAACGGTCTATGTCAAACATGAACGGGAACAGTTCGAGATAAGAGTCCTCGACGATAAGGCTCACTTCCATGTGGTCTATCATGTTGTGCCTTTTGTCCTTGAACAGGAGCCATTTGCCCACAGTTCGGAATGTCTCGGCATCGAGCAGTACGAGTGAATCGCCTGTCAGCTTGATTGCGGCCGAGAGCGAGGGGATGACAAGGTTCATGTTTCGGTCGATGGCCGATGTTGCCGCGATGTCGGCGTTGATGATACCCTTGACATCGTTGAGCAAAGGCATGATTGAGTCGAGTTGCGGCATCATTCGGAGGAAGCGTTCGACATAAAAATCTTTCAGCCTCATATCGAGGGCGAAGTTCATGTCATCGGCAGAGGGGGCGGAGTATAGTCCCGTGAGGTCAACGCTGCCTATGTCTGTGTCGGCTTTCAGCTGATGCAGGTTTATCGCCCCGTCATAGACCAGGACATCGCCGTTGAAGTCGTGAAAATCGATGTCGGAGTACAGGACACGGTCGGCATGGACGGTGAACTCGGCATCAACGTTTGACGGGACGAGGAGTGCGCCAGCTTCCTGTGATGCGCCAGCGTTGATTGACGCCTGGACTATTTCATCGTTTTCAGAATCAATGACCCGGGCCTCTCCGCGTGCGATTTTTTCGGCGAACGCCTGTCCTGCGAACGCTGCGTTGGCAAGTTCGTTAACATCGATTTTGTCGCTCTGCATGTCAAATGTAATCTTGATGGGGGAGCCTCGGCGGGATGTCACGGCGCGACGTATGTTGGTGATTGAACCGTTGACGGTGAAGTCGCTCCCTCCCATCTGTAGTTTTGTGTCACGTAGGGTGACGCTGTCGGTGTTAAACGACAGGTCGAGGTCTGTCATCCTGTTCCGCAACGGGAAATAGGGTGTGAGCAATCGGGCCGTCTTGGCCTTCACATGTCCCCTGACATCCCATCGCATCAACAGGCGGCGTGTGGGGCCGTCGACTGACATATCGATTAGTTCGCGTGTTGTTGAATCGGGGGTGACATCGGGTCGTCTACGGTTACCACGTAGTTCCTTGAATGCCAAGCGATGGAGTGAATCATTGGCGATACGCGGATAGAGTGCCCGCAGGGAATCGACTTTGGCTTTCAGGCGTGGAGGTAGTGTAATCTGTCGTGGATGCATGCGCAGGGAGACATTCCCGTTGTGGAGCGAAGCGAAATTGAATCCGTCAGCGACACGTATGTTGCGGGAGTCTATGTCGAGAGTCAGAAGCGGGGCGCGTTTCCCTCCGTTATAGCGAGTGAGTGACGCACGGCACACGAGGTCACGCAACCCCATGCGCAGGGTGTCGATGTCGTTTATATAAGTGATGCGCCCTGCCTTGATTGTGCCCCCGATGGGATTTATTGCGGTGGTGTCAGATGACGATGTGCGGTTGGAGCATCCGACCCCGGCGAGCAATCGCGAGCCTGTGATTTTCATCTCGGGGGTGGTGAATGCCACAGTGTCAATCTTTAGTGATGCGGTCAACAATGAGTCGGCGCGGTGGCTGTCGGTGACGAACGAGTTGTTTGTACCGAGGTTGAAAACGCCGTGTCGCAGATAGGCGTTGGCCGAGCCGTCGCGCATCTCCATCTTGAAATCGTGCAGATTGGCCTCTCCCGAGAGTAACAGCCTGTGGAAGGTCTTTGGGGTAAGGTCGCTTAGGTGTAGGTTGAAACCGGCATCGGCTGTGAGTCTTCCGTTTACATGCATCGGAAGCCGGGAGAGTAATGTGCGCGGAAGGTTGGCGATGTTCAGTTCCCCTTTGAAGTTGCCTTTGACGTGCGGGTCGCTGATGATGTTGTCGGCATTGCCGTCAAGTTCTATGTCGATGCTTCGGCCTGTCGCTTTAAATTTTTTCAGGTTTAATGTCGATTCGTCAAGGTTGTGTCCATCTATGTCTCCTGCAAGGCTGATTTTAAGACGCGATAAGTCCAGTCCCTCATATTTTAAAGAACTGCCGTCAATCGTCATCCCGAATTTTATAGACGGGATGGTGTCGCCCCGGGTCGCTCCCGGTGTGAACGGGCGTGTGAGTTCGGCATCGGCTTCTATTGTGGCATCGGTGTCGAGACGTGACAGTTCACCTTGAAGTTCAGGTGGGATTATTGAAATAATATCGGAGATGTTGACTTTTTCAAGTTTTAACTTCAGAGATTCGGCTGTGAGTCCGTTGTCTTTGAAATTGAGCGTTGCCGATGTCTCAGTGATGAGTTTCCCGATTCCGGCCTTGAATCTTTCGAGTCCAATCTCGGTCGGTTTGTCGGGATTCCATGAGATACTTCCACCGATACCGAAAGCCAGTTGTCTTATGGTGAGACCGAGTAACCGTGCGTCTGACATTCCCCCGATATTTAGTGTGTATTTGGGGACGTTCTCATCGGCGATGAGGTTGGCGGTGTTGAGAGATATGGTTATATCGGTGGTGTCGGGAAGCGAGAAATACCGCATGGCCGCACCATCGTTGATTGTGAACCGGGAGATTGAAATGGGAGGGATGACTGTGGTTGAATCTTTGTCTTCCCCGGTTTCCGTTTCAGTGGGTATGATGTTGAAATTGGAGATGTCGGCGGTCGCGGAGACAAGGTTGATTTCGGGACGGTCGATGTCGATGTCATAGAGGGCTATTTCGCCGATTAGAAGCCGGGGAATGTTGATGTTCCCGTTGAAATGTCTGATTCTTAACAGCGAGTCGGCATCTGACGGCAGTTTTGCGCGAACGGAGTCGGGGATTGACCTCAACGAGTGGCTTGTGATTTCAAGGGAGTCGACCTCAACCTTGAGATTGGGGAATGATGACCAGAATGTCAGTTCAACGCGTGACACATTCAACTCTCCGTCGATATAGTCGGTGGCATACCTCTCGACCAACGGGGTGAGACGTTCGGGAGTTAGAATAAATACTATCGCGGTTAGAGTAAGCAACAGTAGGGACAGGATTGAAACGACGCTCCATATACCCCATTTTAACATGCGTTTCCATAGGGGGCGTCGTGGTTTCATTGACGTGTCGGAGGGGAGGGGTGATTTTTCTTCAGTCATGTTATCGGGGAGGATTGTTGCCACGCACTGTTATGTGGAAGCATGGTTGTTTGATTTCGTATTTTACCCAGCATTTGCCTTCCTGTCGCATGGCATATAGTACTTCGGCGAGGACGTTTTTCAGGTCTCCCGAGCCACGTGGCATCATCGGTGAATCCTGTATAAATCTGACATAGCTTATGTCTACGGTCGTGCCGAGTTGGTGTACCGATGAGTCTACGGCGTTGCGGTTGTGTCGGCGAAGCCGTCTTACGCCGTCGGGGGTGCGCAGGACGCTGGTCACTTTGATGCGGTAGTCCCCTCCGCCACGTGCCTGCAGTGTGTCACGGAAACGACGCCCGATTTCATGCAGCATGGCCGCACCTTCGGGAATCATGTATGGGCGTGAGAATGTCAGTGGCTCGACATAAAAATCGGCGCATGATGTCACCTTGACGAGCGGACGGCGCAGTTGCCAGTGGGAACGTGTGTCGCCGAGAGGCTCGATTCCGATGCGTGACGCCTCGGCCCAGTGCACATGGTTGCTGTCGTTGAACACTTCGGCAAGGCGTCCGCTGAGGTGGTTGAGCCTGATAGGCACGCCTCGGTCAGGGGCAAGCTCTGAACCGTCGTCATATAGGCTCACGCTGTCGTGCTCAAGGTCGGCCAATGATGACACCTTGATGGGTTGGACGCTCTTGTTCTCATCGGCCTGATTGCCGTTGCATGAACAGGACGGCATGCATGATGACATGACGGCCGCGGTGAACAATATGATGGCTGACTGTCTCATACCGATGTGTCCTTGATTCCTGCGTAGGCCATCGCCTCGGCACGCTCGACGCATGTGCCGCATTTGCCACATGGGTGTTCTCCGCCCTTGTAACATGAATAAGTGTGGGAGTAATCAACGCCGAGGTCACGGCCGTGACATGCGATTTCTCCTTTTGAGATATCGGTGTAGGGCGCGTGTATCTCCACCCCTATATAAGTGCCCTCGGTGACGGCGCGGTTCATCGCTTCCACGAATCCTTTGCGACAGTCGGGATAAATCGCGTGGTCTCCTCCATGGCTTGCAATCAACACGCGTGTCAGGCCACGGCTCTCGGCGAGCCCGGCGGCGATTGACAGCATGATGCCGTTGCGGAACGGTACCACGGTCGATTTCATGTTGTCGTCCTGATAATGCCCTTCGGGGACTTCATCGGCACCGGAGAGGAGCGAACTTCTGAAATATCTGCCCATGAAAGCGAGGTCTATTTCAATCAGTTCCACGCCTAATCGGGCGCAATGGTAGCGGGCGCATTCGGCTTCGCGTGCATTGTGGTTGGAACCGTAACTGAAATTGACGGCGCATGCGATTGAGTCGATGTATTCATACAGCATCGTGACAGAGTCCATGCCTCCTGAAAGGATGAGAATCGAGTCTTTTTTCATTTTAGACAATCTCTTAGAAATCATTACGGAATGATGCGAGCAGACGGGCTTTGACGAGTTCCTGGTGTTGCTCGTCGCCACGGTTGGCGAACGGGTAGATTGAAATGCCCCCGCGCGGGGTGAAAAGGCCGGTGACTTCGATGTAGCGCGGGTTCATCAGTTCCCAAAGGTCGTTCATGATGATGTTGATGCAGTCCTCATGGAAATCGCCGTGATTGCGGAAACTGAACAGATACAGCTTGAGGCTCTTGCTCTCGACCATCAGTTCACGCGGGATATAATTGATAATTATGCGTGCAAAGTCGGGTTGCCCTGTCTTGGGGCAAAGAGATGTGAATTCAGGGCATGTGAATGTCACGAGATATTCATTCCCGGGATGTTTGTTGACAAATGTCTCCAACACTTCCGGGGCATATCGGTCGGGGTACTTTACAGCCGTGTCACCGAGTAGGCTGACCCCATGGAGTTCTTCTTCGGTTCTCATTTCTAATGTAAATGATATTATTGCAAATTTACGGAAATTTACGGAAATTTGCGAACTCTTTCCCCGAAATTCAGGTTAACATTAAAATATTATATCATGGAAACGATTACTATAGTTGTAGGCTATCTGGCCGCGATATGCATGGTGTGCGGTTATCTGCCACAGGCGATTTACACGATACGGACGCGCGACACCGACGGTATCGCGTTGCCCACGTTTATGTCCATGGGGCTTGGCAGTGTGTTTTTTGTGGTGCAGGGCGTTTTGCTCGGCAATATGCCGCTGATTATAACCAATGTTATCACCGGGTTGTCATCGCTGATAATCTTCGCAATCAAGATTAATAACGATTACCTGAAGCCACGGCGCAGGAATCGTCAGGAACGTTGATACTGGGTGGGGGACATCCCTGTGAGGTGCTTGAAGTATTTCCCGAATGATGACTGGTTGGAAAAGTTAAGCTCGTAGGCAATCTGTTGCACATTTTTACCTGAGAAGCGGAGCATGTTTTTCGCTTCCAGTATCACATACTCGTCAATCCATTCCGATGCCGAGCGTCCTGTCGCCTCCTTTATTATCAGTGACAGATATTTGGGGGATATGAACATCTTGTCGGCATAGAATGACACGGAACGTTCCTTGCGGTGGTGTCGGTGAACCAGTTCGCGGAATTCATACACGTAGGTTGAGCGTCTTGAGCGCGGGCGTTCCTTGTCATCGGTTGCGACCCTTTTGGTCATGAACTGCATCAGTTGGTATGCCACCGAGGCAAGGAGGTTGCGTGATATTGAACGGATGTACACGTCATCGGTGTTGTCGGTCGTGTTGCGGTGTAGAAGGTCGAAATATAGTTTTATCAGATTAGCTTCCTCGGGGGTGATGCTTATTATGGGCGACTGGCTGTGAGGGATTGTTGGCATTGAGTTCAGCACATTTATGTCCATGTTGGTGTCATGGATGAACTCTGATGACACGAATATAGTGTAACAGTCTATTTCGTCTCCGTCGATGGTGCGGGGCGATATGATGTTGTTAGGCCCCGTTATCATCATGGAGTTGTCGGTCAGCGTCTCGCTGTTGAGGTTTATGTCGAGGTGGAGTGTGCCTTTGAGGTTCAGCAGGAACATCATCCCGTCGATGCGGAACGGCCCGTGTGCAAGGAAGTTTATATGGGATTTGCGTGTTATATGTGAGAAGATGTATTCATCGTTGAGTGTACTGTATTCCGATGAAAAATCTTTTATGCTTGAAATCTGGGATAGATTGATTGCTTTCTCCATGACGTTTTGGAATGTTATCGGTACAAATGTATATATAATTTGGTTAATATGGATAATTATTGGATGAATAGGATAATTTTTCGGCGATAATTTCCAAAATAGCGTTCATTTAGCGAAAAATGCGATGGGTGAACATTCGTCATTGTGCTATTGTTCTAAATAAGAATCATATATACAGATTGATTATGAGAAAGAGGAATATAGTTATAGGGTTTATGATGGCAATCGCGGCATTGTCGGGGATGGAATTTAGTGCTGACGCATGTTCAAGGATTCTTTATGTCGGCAATGACTCGCTACGTATTGTTGGGCGTTCGCTTGACTGGAAGACACCCATACCTACCAACCTATATGTTTACCCGCGTGGCATGAAAAAGGTTGGGAACTCGTTGCCGGGTTCGGTGGAATGGACTTCGCGCTATGGCTCGGTGTATGCTGTGGGATATGACGGCGGCGTGACCGAGGGGATGAATGAGAAAGGATTGGTTGTGAACGGTCTGTTCTGCAAGGGGACGGTGTATGAGAATGATTCGGTCAAGGGTCGTCCACCGATGTCTCTTGCTATGTTTGTCGCATGGCTTCTTGACATGAATGCGACAACACCCGAGGTCGTCGAGGTGTTGCGCCGTCAGAATTTCAATATCTCGGGGGCAACGTTTGACGGCGGGACGGTATCGGCTCTACACTGGGGCGTGACCGATGCCGAGGGTCGGTGCGCCGTATTTGAGTTTGACCATGGAGATATAAAGATTTATGAAGGACAGGATATGCCTGCGATGACCAATGACCCCACTTTCCCGCAGATGCTCGCGATTAATGACTATTGGCAGAAGGTCGGTGGGGTTAATATGCTCCCCGGTACGGTAAAGAGTCCTGACAGGTTTGTCAGGGGATACTTTTTCTCCCAAAATGTAGAAAAGACTGGTGAGCGTGACCTTGGGCTGTCAATAATCCGGAGCATACTGATGAACGTGTCGGTGCCCTATCATTATACAGTCGAGGGGGAGCCTAATGTGTCATCGACCCAATGGCGTTCGTTCGCCAACCTGCGTGACCGGCTCTATTATTTCGATATTGTCACCAACCCCGGAATTTATTATGTGGATTTGAAGAAAATGGACCTCCGTCCCGGCGCGCCGGTCATGAAACTCGACACATCACGCTCGGCCGGACTCGTGGGCGACGTGTCACGCCATTTCGTCAAGAGCAAGCCGTTCACCCCCATGTATTGAAAAATTTTGGGGCATATTGTTGGTGAAAGGGAAAAAAGTTGTACCTTTGCAGCTGGGTAAGTCCTACACGACCAGCTCCCCGGGAACTCCGTCAGGTCTTGACAGAAGCAGCGGTACCGGGTTGTAGCGGTGCGATGTAGTCAGCTTACCCTTTTTTTGTGCCTGTTAGTGAACACAGGTGGGGATGGCTTGTCACGGACGAGCCTGTTGTCGTATGGACAAAAAAATTCCCGTTACGCTCTTCGACAGAGTGTTTCGGGACTAAGCCAAAAGGCATGATTTGTGATTCTAATTGAAGTTGCTCTATAGCTAACTAAACTGTGTAGAGATTATATCATACTTACATAGATATACCGTGTCGTCACATCCTGAATATCATCGCGACAGCCCGTGGCTGTGAACATTGCCTTTCCTTAGTCCTAAAATAAATGAAGTTGCGTAAAATTTTATCAGTCTAAGGGATAGCCTTACGGTAAAATCTATGGCAAAGGTATAAAGTTTTTTGTGAATTGTCAGGCATTTTGCCAATAAAGTTCACTTTTGTCGTTTAATTTAATGTTTTATAACATATTCTGATGCGTTAAATGGTGTTAAGGGGATGGTGCTCGGAAGGAATATTGTCGAGTGTCACCGTGTAAACGGGAAAGCGTAACGAGGAATCGGTCTATGACGTTTGCCGTTTATGGGTCTAACCGTTATCTTTGTGGTGTTATGAAACATCCTGTAGTCCTGCCACGCAAACAGAAGGTGGTTGTCTTCATGACTCACCTGTTGTTCATTTCGGTGCTGTTCGTTTTGCCCGAGGTGTTGATGAGCATCTCCCGTCGGCCTGACTCGCCGATACACTGGCAGATGTATGTGAAATCGTTTGTGTATGTGGGGGTGTTTTATGTGAATTATTATCTGATAATAGACCGTACGCTTATCCGCAACCGCTCGTTGTGGCGTTTCCTGGCCTATAATGTGGCGTTGGTGACGGTCACGGTTATTGCTCTTTATGTCGTCTGGCGTCTATGGACGCAGACGGGATGGAAACCGCCGCGTCATCGTGTCCTTTCGCCGGGGGCGCATGATTTCAGCCTTGCACGTGCGCTTTCGTTCCTGATTCGTGATTTCATGATGATGGTGCTGACAATAGGTATCAGTGTGGCGTTGAAGTTGACCGCCAACTGGGGTGCAATCGAGCGTGACCGCGAGCGGCTGATGACGCTTCGTCGCGAGGAGGAACTTCAGAACCTGAAAAGCCAATTGAACCCTCACTTCCTGTTCAACACGCTGAACACGATTTATGCGCTTATTGCGGTCTCTCCCGACAAGGCACAGCGGGCCGTGCATGAGTTGAGCCGATTGTTGAGATATGTGTTGTACGAGAATCCGGCCACGGTCACATTGTCGCAGGAACTTGCGTTTATCGACAACTATATAAGATTGATGAAATTGCGTATAGGCGGTCGTGTTAGGCTTGATGTCAGGCTTGATGCGGGGGACTGTGGCGAGATGACAATCGCCCCTTTGATTTTCATAACCCTTGTCGAGAATGTATTCAAGCATGGGAACACCGGCACTGACGATGCGGTGATAGGGATTTCGATTACGGCGTGTGATGGTGTGGTGTGTTGTCGGACGTGTAATCGTGTAGGTGATGCCGTGACATGCAACCTTGAAAAAGGGTCGGGAATCGGTGTCGCCAACCTTCGTCGCCGTCTTGAACTTCTTTACGGTGACAAGGCGCGTCTGGAATCGTGCGAGGCCGATGGCATGTATAATGTGGAATTAACAATAGACTTGAGATAGACGATGATTACATTGAATTGCGTGGTCGTTGATGACGAGCCGTTGGCCGCCGACCTGATTGCATCCTATATAAACAAGACCCCTTTCATGAGGCTTGAGGGTAGTTATGGCTCGGCCCAGGAGGCGGTGAAGCCGATAATGGGCGGAGAGGTCGATGTTGTGTTCCTTGATATAATGATGCCCCAGTTGAACGGGATGGAGTTTGCCAAGATTATCCCGCCCACGACACGCATCGTGTTCACCACGGCCTACGACCGATATGCCGTGGATGGCTTTAAGGTCAACGCGCTCGACTATCTGTTGAAGCCTGTCAGCTATGAGGAGTTTGCGACGGCGGCCAACCGTGCGTTGCAGTGGGCCGAGCAGCGCGAGCGACTGGAACGCGCCGACCTGTCGCGGGAACACATTATTGTTAAAAGCGAGTATAAGCTGATTCAGATAGCGGTCGATGACATTCTCTATATCGAGGGTCTGAAGGATTATGTCAGAATCTATGTCGAGGGACAGGAGCGTAGTGTAATGACCTTGATGAGCATGAAAGTTATAGAGCATCACCTGCCCGAATCCCGGTTCATGCGTGTCCACCGCTCCTATATAGTCAATAAGAGCAAAATCAAGGTAATTGAGCGCAACCGCATTGTAATGGGGCGTAATTATATCCCCGTGTCGGAGAGTTATAAGCAGCAGTTCAACGATTTCATCGCATCGCGCTCGCTCACACCGTTGCGAGGGGAGGGCGAGAGTTAGGAGGGTGTTACAACACTTTCCTTAACGGAACGTCACGAGGCGGTTGTAGATGAAATTGGAGATGGTGTACACCGCCATTCCCATCACGGTAGCCAGGGCGTAACCTGAGAACGTAAACCCTGAGACTGTCCACAGCAATTCGCCCACACCGAGCGGGTCGGTGATGAACCAGGTGCATCCGAGTTGCAGACTGTAGCACAGCAGGAATCCGGCAAGGAATTTCACGGCCTCGCGTGACATGCCGTTGGAGGAGCGGAATACCCAGGCCTTGTTCCAAAAGAATGCGTTGAGCAGGCCTGCGATATACCCTGCGGCATTGGAGAGCCACGGGTTGACATGGAGCAGGGATTTCAGGAGAAAAATGACTGCCAGTGTGATGAGCGTGTTCATCACACCGACAGTGATGAATTTCATGAATTGCCTTATGTCGGAGTTCTTTACCATGGACGCCAGTTTTTATAGGAACGTCTCCGTGGTTGTTCGGCATATTGTTGGTCGTCCTTCAGTGTTGGGAGTTGCCAGGAGAATCTTACAGCGAGGATGCGCAACAGGATGACTGTGCTGGCGCACGCGAGCTGTTGGAACAAAGGTGTGCCGCCGCTCAATGAAATTACCCAGAAGACTACCCCCCCTGCGATGCACGCGGTCGCGTATATGTCTTTGCGGAAAAACAACGGCTCCTCGTTGATGAGAATGTCGCGGACGACACCGCCGAACGCTCCGGTTATCATACCCATGATGATTGCCACCCACATCGGATAACCGGTGTTGAGCGATTTTTCTATTCCTATCATTACAAATAACGCGAGGCCTATGGTGTCGAAGATGAACAGTGTATTCTTGCCACGGAGCAATGAGCGGCGGAAAAGCACCACGAACACCAGTGCCAGCCCTGTCACGGCGAGATACCACCAAGTCTGCATCCAGAACACGGGAATGTCGAGCAGGACATCGCGCACAGTGCCACCGCCTATCGCGGTTACCAGTCCGACGGTATAGGCACCAAACCAGTCAAAATGTTTCTGCGCCGCGAGCCTTATGCCGCTAATCGCGAACGCCACTGTGCCGAGAACCTCGATGATGAAAAGGAATGTGGCTGAATCCATGTCATTAGGGTTTAACCGATTGTTGATAATGCCGGCATATTGATGTCAGTCCGCATTCGAGGCAGAGGGGGCGACGGGCCTTGCACACGTATCGTCCGTGCAATATCAGCCAGTGGTGCGCCTTGGGTATTATGTTGGCGGGTATGTGGCTCACCAATTCTTTTTCGGTCGTGAGCGGGTTCTTGCTGCCGGTCGTGAGACCGAGACGCTCGCTGACGCGGAACACGTGGGTGTCAACCGCCATTGTCGAGCGGTTGAATACGACCGACAGGACAACGTTGGCCGTCTTGCGCCCGACCCCGGGGAGTGACAGGAGGTCGTCGAAATCATCGGGTACTTTCCCGCCGAATTCATCGACAAGTCGACGCGCCATCCCCATCAATGAACGAGTCTTGTTGTTGGGATAGGAGCAGGAACGTATCAGTTCAAAAATCTCGTCGGACGTTGCGGCGGCCATTGATTCAGCATCGGGGAAACGCTCGAAAAGCGCGGGGGTGATGAGGTTGACACGTTTGTCGGTGCATTGCGCCGACAGGATGACCGCGACTAAAAGTTGGAAAGGGTCGTCGTAGTGCAACTCGGTCTCGGCAATCGGCATCGATTGCTGAAACCATTCAATCATCGCTTTGTAACGTTCCTTTGTTGTCATGAAAGTATTTTTAGGAGACGGTCAGTGCCATGATATCCGCCGAAACCTGCCAGCAGTCCACCGACAAGGGTGATGGCGAGATATAGTGCCACCATGCGGGCGGAACCGGCCCATGAAAGTCGCATCGTGTCGTAGATTAATGCCGAGTAGGTGGTGAACCCGCCGAGAATCCCCGTGAAAACAAGCGTGCACCATATCCGTTCTACATCGTAGTGGGCGAACACTGCGCGTAGGATTCCCATCAAGAGACATCCGACGATATTGACCGTGATTGTGAAGTAGAATTTCCCGCTGTCAAATATGTCGATTTGTTCTACACTCCAACGGGCGACGCATCCGAGTGCGCCTCCCAATGCAACGGCAGCCATCTGTGTGACCGGGAATGCCATGGATTCTATCGGGCCGACGTGAATTCTTCGAGGAAACGACGGTCGTTCTCCGAGAACATGCGCAGGTCCTTGACCTGGTATTTCAGGTTGGTGATGCGTTCCACACCCATGCCGAGGGCGAAACCGGTATATTCCTTGGAGTCGATGCCGCAAGCATCGAGGACATTGGGGTCGACCATACCGCATCCGAGGATTTCGACCCAGCCTGTGCCTTTGCAGAACGAACATCCTTTACCACCGCAGAGGTTGCACGAAATATCCATTTCGGCCGAAGGTTCGGTAAACGGGAAATAACTCGGTCGCAGACGTATCTTTGTCTCGGGTGAGAACATCTCGCGGGCGAAGTACAGCAGTGTCTGTTTAAGGTCGGCGAATGACACGTTGCGGTCGACATACAACGCCTCTACCTGATGGAAGAAACAGTGGGCGCGTGCCGAGATGGCCTCGTTGCGGTAGACGCGTCCGGGACATATTATTCGGATTGGTGGTTGTGTCTTCTCCATGACGCGTGACTGTACCGACGAGGTGTGGGTACGCAGCAGCACGTCGGGGTTGCGCTGGATGAAGAACGTATCCTGCATGTCTCGGGCAGGGTGGTCAGCGGCAAAATTCAGAGATGAGAATACATGCCAGTCGTCCTCGATTTCGGGTCCCTCGGCCACGTTGAAGCCGAGTCGCGAGAATATCGAGATGATTTCGTCACGCACGACTGATAGCGGGTGGCGGCTACCGAGAGGTGTCGGGGACGATGTGCGTGTCAAGTCAAGGTCGGCATCGATGGTGTCGGTGGTCTCGACGGCCTCGCGTAGGGAGTTGATTTTGTCAGTGGCGAAATTTTTCAGTTCGTTCAACGCCTGTCCCATAGCGCGTTTTTGGTCGGCTGGGACATTGCGGAAATCATTGAACAGCAGCGAGACCTCGCCTTTCTTGCTCAAGTACTGTATGCGCAGAGCCTCAACGTCGGCGGCTGACGCCGCGGTCAGTCCCTCGATGCGGGATTTCAGTTCATTTATCTTTTGTAGCATGCTTCAGTTGTGTTAACGCTGCAAAATTACAAAAAAAATCAGATTGATGTGTATTTGGTTGCAAAAGTCATTATGCTTTCAATTTTAACACTTTTTATTTGTGGAAAATATGCGGTATTGATAAATTTGCAATGCGAATCGTCGGGTTTTTTGGTTAAGAACGATTCCGGCGAAAGGAGATTACAATACCGCTTGGCAATTCGGCCGGATTATCGGCTGAAAGTATTGGGACGGCTCTTCTCCTTTATAATTGTAACATATCTGCGTCCCGTCTTGTAGAATATTTAGAATTGTCATCGTTGATGGCATGTATTGATATTCTATGCAAGAAATGTATCCAAGCGCGATTAAGTCCGACTATATATACCCCTCATTGTATAATGAAGCCGTTGCCACAGAGTCCTGTGACAACGGCTTCATGTGTTTAACTAAATTTAACATGGGGGGGGGTAGATGCTTGATGTTTATTTATCTTTGTGTATCTGATTCATAAAATACAGTGAAAAATGGGATTCTTTAAAAAATTGACATCTGATATACTTGGCGAGGATGTCGCCAAGTATATTCCAAGCGGTTCAGAGAAAAAGAAAAGTTCTTTGGACACTCCAGAACCACCGAAACCTGCGCAGCATTATGAATCTTTGAGTGTGCTTGTGGGTATCAATGGTGAACAATATGGCCCGTATGAACGTCCGGCCTTGTTGGAAATGATACAGAACGGGACATTGACCCCTGAGACATACGTGTTTATGGAGGGTATGAGCGAGTGGGCGTTTGCCCGCGATGTACCTCGTGTAAGTGCGTTATTCGGTACGTCCTCTCCTGTGGCTCCGGCCCCGCCGATGCCTTTTGCCGCCCCTAAATCAGCGACTCCGGCTATGGCTTCATCAGGTATGAGCGCGAAGCTTGACATGTTGGTTGAGTCGGCGATTGCCGACGGTACAATTACTGACCTTGAGCGTCAGGTGCTGATACGGAACGCGCAGCAAGAGGGTATCGATATAGATGAATTCTGTGTGATTGTGGATGCACGTCTGTTCCAAAAGCAGAAAGAACTTAAGGCCGAGGCCAATGCCCACCAGGTTAAGATGGCACAGGCTCAGGCCACTGTGGCGGTTCAGGCGACGGCTGCCCCTAAGCCGTCCAATAAATATGGTGAAGTGCGCAAATGCCCGGTCTGTGATGCGGTGATTCCATCGGCCGGCATGATGAAATGTCCCGAATGCGGTTACGAGTTTTCAGGAATAAAAAAGGAGTCTTGCATTCAGGATTTACTTGCGAAGTTGGAAAAAGTGGAGATGGATGCCCCGGAAAAATCAGGTGGAGCAAAACTCGTATCTATATTTGCTGATGCACTTAACGGTGGGGATAAGGAAACAAAGCAGAAACACACCATAATCCGCACCTATCCGATTCCTGACACTAAGGGTGAGATTCTTGACTTCTTGTCTATCGCGGTGCCTTTGGCGCAGGTCAAGGGGAATTTTTTCACCAAGGATAACCCTGAGAATGAATCCCACAACAGCATGCAGCCTGCATGGCGCAGCAAATGTGAACAGATTATTATAAAAGCGCGATTCTTGATGAAAGATGACCCCAAGACATTGGCGGAGATAGAGGAATACGCTAAAATACTTAAAATAAAATAAATATGGGACTATTTGGAGGACGAGGCAAGACCGGCGGTATATTGAATGTAATCCGTTGTGACGAGCCTGAATATTTAGTGTGGAAATGGCGTCCCGAGGGACAGGCCGTGAACAGCACCACCCGTGAAAATTCTATAAGGTGGGGAAGTTCGCTCCGTGTAAAGGACGGTGAGCTTGCGGTGTTTGTCTACAAACAGAAGGACGGGACGATGCAGGATTTTATCATCGGCCCTCACGACGATACAATAAAGACCGCCAATTTCCCGGTGTTGTCAAGTATCGTGGGGTTGGCTTTCGGCGGAGAATCGCCGTTCCAGGCCGAGATTTATTTCATCAATCTGTCGGGAAATGTGCAAATCAATTTCGGAATTCCGTTCTTTGATGTCGCCGACCCCCGCTTCATGGATGTTGTCGCCCCGATATCGGCTGGAGGGACAATCACCTTTAATATCACCGATTATAAATCTTTTATCAAGCTCAACCGTCTCATCAATTTTGACCTTGATGACTTCAAGAAACAGGTCAAGGACGCGGTTATACGTCGTGTCAAGGGAGTGGTAGCCAATGCACCCTCCGATTTCGGGTTCCCCTTGGTTCAGATAGAGCGTAAAATAGAGGAAATCAATGACCGTATCAAAGAAAAACTGAAAGTGGACTTTGAGGAGGATTTCGGTGTCAATCTCAAGCGTTTCGACCTTTCGCGTCTGACTCCTGATAAGGAGAGCGAAGGATGGGCGCAGTTGCGCAATATGACTGTCGAGCAACAACAGAAGACTGTAAATGCCCAGACTAATATCAATATCAAGAATCTTACCGATACGCAGAGTATCAATGCGCGCAATATGGAGGAGACCCTTCGCATACAACGTGAGGAGGCACAGCGTGCGCAGCGTCTTCAGACCGAGACCAACTTTATGGGTGCCCATGCCCTGAACCGTCAGGCCGATGTGTTGCAGACAGCCGCCGAGAATCTCGGCTCTATGTCGCAGATGGGTGGCGGCGGGGGCATGAATCCCGCCGGAATGATGGCCGGTATGGCCCTTGGTGGAGCAATGGGCGGTCAGATGGCCGGAATGATGAACCAGATGGGTGGCGCCATGCAGGGGATGTATCAACAGGCCGCTCCCGGCATGCCTCCCGCCCCCGGGGCGCAACAGGCACTCCCGCAATGGATGGTCGCTGTCAACGGCCAGCAGGTCGGCCCGTTCACTGTGGCACAGTTGCAACAGATGGCCTCGCAGGGGCAGTTCACGGCGCAGACCTACGTGTGGCGTCAGGGAATGGCATCTTGGGACATCGCCGGTAATATCGCCGAACTTGCCCCGTTGTTCGCTCCTGTCGCGCCTCCGATGCCTGGCACACCCCCTGTCCCCGGCGGTGTACCTCCTATGCCTCCGACTGTCTAACGCGAAATGATTGATGTATATGGAAAACGATTTCAGTTCGCTTGACAAACTCGTGGAGTTCGGTCTCGGGGCCGGTATTGCCACGCAGATGATGAATACTATGAACACTGCAATCGCACGTATGGCAGTGCCCGGGGTTGGAATCAATCCCGGCTCTGCCGCGACGACGGGCAGTCAATATCCTGCTGTCCCCGCATGCAGTTATTATGTAGTGGCTGACGGGCATGTTACCGGGCCGTTGTCCGAAGCCGAACTCACGACACTTGTCTCGCGAGGCATAGTAGGCAAAGGGACGTTTGTGTGGATGCCCGGAATGGCCGGATGGAAACTTGCGGCAGACATTCCTGAAGTATACAAGATAGTGTTGCTAAATTCATCGGAGTTATGAAGATAGATATTGTACGTTCAGTAATAGCTGTGATAATCGCGGCGTTGATAGGGTGGGGATTGTCGCTTATCCCCGATGCTTCTCCCTATAGCCTTTATACAGGCCTGGGCGGGGGACTGGCGTGTGCGTTGATGTTGTTCCTTGGCATAGGGTGTGATTATCCCGACAGCCGTATGGGGGTTAATATCAAGATGCTCTCGATGTTGTTCATGGCGGTTGCAATCGTCTTGAATGTTGTCCTGTCGTTCTTTGAATTCTGCACGGCGGCATATTGTATTCCGTGCGGTCTACTTCTGCTGGTGTATCTGTTGGCGTTCAATGGCTTGTATAAGGCCGCTAATGCCACCGGTTCCAGGGAATAATTGGAAAGTTGTATAATCTATAGGGACGCGTACATCAATCAGTGGCGCGTCCCTATGATGTTTGCCAATGAGCTTTTGTTGGAATGTTGTAATCTTAAATTCACATATCATCGTTAATTTAACATTTATTTTGAAACACCCTCTAATAACATATAATGAATAGTTCCAGTGCATTTTCGGATATAGAGAATGAAGATAAGGGTTTAAAGGCAATGGCTAAGACCATTACAGGCAAAATGTGGTTTGAAATGGGGATTATAGCCATTATTGTCATTAATTCCTTATTGATAGGAGTGGAGACATATCAGACTCACGCCACAATTACGCTTGTACAAAACATCATACTTTATATATTCAGCATTGAAATCGGGTTGCGTTTTATCGCATCCGACAGCATTAAAAGTTTCTTTTCGAGCGGGTGGAATGTGTTTGACCTTAGCCTTGTGTTAATCGGGTTCATCCCTGAGACAATGGTTGAGAATGCGTCGGCTATGATGGCATTGCGTGTCCTTAGGGTATTCCGTGTGTTAAGATTGCTGCGGACATCCCGCGAGATGAAGGCCATAATAACGGTGTTGATTCGCTCGACAAGTGCGATGTTCTATAATGTCGTGCTGTTCATCATATTTATATACCTGTTCGCGATAATCGGGATATCCCTTTTCCGTCTGCCTGACCCCGGCACGATTTCGGGGGATGAGTTACAGCGTTATGAGAAGCTGATGGAGATTGCACCTCATGCCCCTGCCAATTCCCCCGACCCGTTCGGGACTCTTGGAGAAAGCATGTTCACCCTGTTCCGAGAACTCACAGGGGAGGACTGGACCGATTTACGATACAATCATATCACGGCATACGAGCTTGGTCTTATAAAGGCACCCCCGGTTGTGATTAATATATTCCACATTTCATGGTTTGTCCTTGCCGCATTCCTGTTGCTGAATCTTGTCACAGGCGCCATAATCAATAATTATCAGACAGTCATGGACCACAAGGGCGACGACAAGGCTGACTCTTGAATTACATTCGGTCAGCCATGTAAAACTATTGCCGTGGCGATTGCTCCTTGATGCGGCGTATCTGTGCCATGCTGTAGAAGCTGCCGGGGGTGAGAGCCTTGACGATAGCGTATGAAATTGTGGCCGCTATCACTATCGGGAGGAAGAATGAATAGGAGTCGGCCATCTCGACTGTGAGGAAAATCGCCATGAGGGGAGCGCGTATCGCCCCTGCCATCACAGCGGCCATTCCCATCATGGCGAAATTGGCCGTGGAGACGTGTGCCCCGGTCACAGCATCGGCTAAGGAGGCGAACAATAGTCCGGCCATCGCACCGGCGAACAGGGTGGGGGCGAAGTCTCCGGCGACACCGCCACCGCTGTTGGCCGAGCATGCGGCCCAGCATTTCACCAATAGTACTCCGGCAGTAATCATTATCAAGGATGAGACCGACGGTGTATCGGCACTGAATAGGCTGTCGTTGAACAAAGCGCGGTCGTTGCCGTTTATTATTTCGGTAATGACCCCGTATCCTTCCCCGTACAGGGATGGGAAGATGAATACCAACACGGCGAGCAATACTCCGCTTGAAAGGTTTCTGACCCAAGGATTGGAGATTTTGTCATAGAACGCTCCGAGCCGTTTCATGACGAGGGCGTAATAGAACGCATATAGTCCGCAGAACACCCCGAGAGCGATTACCCATGGTAATATGTCGGGTGAGAATGGCACGTTGTCACTCCAGGTGACGTCAAATGTACATCCCGACAGGACGTAGGCCGTCACGGCCGAGGTCAACGCAGCGATAATGAGCGCGACAACCGAGACTGTTGTCATCTCCATTTTCAGGACTTCGAGTGTGAAAAGGATTCCTCCTACCGGGGCTTTGAAAATTCCGGCAATGCCTGCGCCCGCGCCACATCCCACCATTATCATGATGATTCTCGGGGGCATTCCGAGCCATCGGGCGACATTGCTGCCGATTGCCGCTCCTGTGTAGGCGATAGGGCCTTCTGAACCCGCCGAGCCACCGAATCCGAGTGTGAGCGAACTTGCTACCATAGGACCGTAAATCAGGTGGGGTGGTAGCATAGGCTTGTGACCCGAAATGTTGGCAATAAGGTGTGTGACACCGTGCTCGATGTTGTCACGGAGTATATAACGTACATATATCCCTGTAAGAAGAATACCCATCACAGGAATGGCGAGGAGGATATAGTTCCCGCCTGTAGTTGACATTCCGTCGGTCAGACTGTGAGAAATCCAGGAAATGACATTTTTAAGCAGTGCGGCGGCACCTCCTGTCAGTAGGCCTGTGACAAACGCGACCACAAATAGCGTCGATTTGTGGCTCATGCGTCGGCGACACCATTCCGATGCCTTTGTCAATAGAGACTTCTTTGTCATGGCCGGGGTTGTTACAATGGATATAACAACCCGCGTCGTGATTTTGTTGGACTTTTAGATAACCTCTTATTTGTCAGGGGAGAGACGCCATATTGTCCCCTCGATGAGCGAGGTGTACACGTCACCGGTTTCGGGGTCTACGTCAAATCCGTTGACCTCGGAATTGCCAAGGCGGAGTGACGCGAGGATTCGGTGTGTAGCCGAGTCAACGACAGTGACAATACCACGGCGGGAGCCGGTGTAGATTCTGCCGTCCTTCTCAAGTACAATACAGGGGGCATGGTCATAACCGAGACCGAGGTCAACAATCCATTCCTCCTTGAACGAGGGAGAGGTAATGTCGACAGCAACCAGTTCGCCGTCCATAGTCTTGGCGTAGGCGAGACGATGGTCCTCGCTGTGACCGAGGCTCTCACGGTACTTGTGACTGTTGTCACGCCATAACTGCTCGCCTGTTTTGCGGTCGAGGGCGGTCATGAAGCGGTCGGGTGCTACGATGACTACCTTGTCGTGGGTGACAACCGGAACTACATTCCCGGGAGAGAAAAGATTATTATACTTGCCGTTGTTCCATTTCCATTTCAATGCGCCTGTCGAGGAGTCAAGGCAATACAGGTTGGTGTCCCACGCGCCGAAAATCACATCATCGCCGTCAATGACAGGTTCGGCCTGGCAATAGTTGCCGATTGAATCAAATCTCCACAAGGGGATGGCGTCCTCGGCATCAAATTTCACGAAGCACTTGTAACCGCCCTGATACAGTGCGCCGTCTTTCAGGATTCCATCGGCTACATACGGGCCGGGTGCGTTAAGTGCGCCGTACATTGTGCCGTCGGCGGAGTCGAACGCAATGATTTCCTTGGTGGTAGCCGGGACGGCCACCATTTCACCGTTGGTCACCGGGCGCGAGAAAAGTGATGCACCGGTCGGGTGACTCCAGCGCATTGTCCCCCGGTGTTTATCAATTGAACAGATGTACCCGAGTGAGTTTCCGAAATAGAAGTTATTCTCATCAATGGCTACACGTGTGAAAATCGATGCGCTGTCAGTCCACACCTTTTCAACTCTCATCCCTTTGGGTTGTGGGACGGGGAGAGGTTCGCGATTGACCGTTTCATGCCGGGTTCGTGTCGCCCATGCCTCTTTCCTGACAGCAGGTTGTCCCAGGCATTTATCAAGGATGATGACAGAGTCGGGTGTGATATCCATAATTGCATAACCGAAGTTGTCGCGGTTCTTGCCTGTGGCAAGCGAGCGTGTCATCATGCAGTCTATATCGCCGGCGTTGTATCGGTCATACTTGTGGTAATGGCCGTTGATATGTGCGATTACCGGGTAAGGTTGTAATGTGGCCGCATAATCGGTCCAGTTGTCAATGTCGGCGTTCAGCGGATAATGGTTGAATGAAACTACTCGTTTTCCCGGCTTGGCACGTTCATCGAGAGTCTTGCGTAGCCAATGTAGGTCCTCCTGTTTGATGTGCCCGTCGCCCATCTTCATGTACGGGCCGCAATTGATTCCGACGATGACGAGGCCGTCGGTCTCGGAGACGAAACGGTCGTTGCCCCAAAGGTCGTTGAATGTCTTGGTTGCGCTTTGTGACCAGTTGTTTTCATGATTGCCCGGTAGCACTGACAATGGGAGGGTGATTCGGTCGAGAATCTTCTTTACATTCTTTAGCTCGTCATCGGCCCCTTGGTTAGTGAGGTCGCCGTTTACAACAACGAGGTCGACACCTTTTATCGAGTTTATTTCGGCCACAGCCTCGGTCAGTTTTGTCTCGTTGACATTTCCCGGGGTCACATGTACATCGCTAAGGATGACGATGCGTTCAGCCTCGGCGGTCATTAGGCACGCCGTGAGGGCAGATGCTGTGATGAGGAGATTACGTAGTTTCATCGGTATAACTGGATATGGTTTTATTTCACAAGGACGCGACGGGCAAAGTCATCGCATACGACAATGTATAATCCCGGAGCGAGGTCGAGCGAGGTCTCTCCGGCCGGGATGGCACTGTTGAAACGGGTCGTGCCGTCGGTGGAGTAGACAGCCACAGTTCCTGTCGTGCCGTCTGACTCGATGACGAGTCGTCCCCCTCGGCAATAGGCATCCCATGAATGATATTTGAGCGATTCGCCGAGACCCGAAAGGGTGTAGTCAGAGATTGTCACGTCACCGAGGTTCAGGCGGCCGCCTGCGGTCTGCCGGAAGCGTACACGTACGTTTCCGGCAACATTTACCGGCGTAGTGTTCTCGGTCCATTTTGTAGAGGACAGCACGACTTTCTCGGCTTCGCTCCATGTCGTTCCTCCGTCGGTTGAATATTCTATTTCGACAGTGGCGTCACTGTCTCCGTCCCATTTCTTGATTGCGTAGGTGATTGAACCTGCTCCGCGCTGCTTGTCCTGTGTCATTTCCACCGCACTGGTCGCTGTCTTGCCGAAACGGGCGGAGAATGGAGTGCCTGATGGCTGGTTGCGGTCATTGACATGGTCATCACCGACACCTACGTTGGTGAACTTCCAGGATGACGCGCTACCGATGTAGCTGCCGTTGGTGTAGAATTGTGCTCGTTCAGGCCACGTTTCCTTGAATGTCACAGGCTCCTCGACCGATGCGCTGACATCGGCGTCGTCGTTGTAGAACCCTCCGTCGGCAGTGGCGACAAGCGAGGTCGTGTATTCACCGGCCGTTGTCGGGTCTACGCGCAGGTAAAAGCGGTCGGCATTGGGTGAGAGTGATACTTCACGGCCCCACGTTGCCTTGTCAAGGCTGACGCTGAACGGGGCTTTTACTGCGATTTTCACATCGCCGGGGATATTCTCTATGTCAACAAGAATCTCGGCGATGTCAGATGCGACACCGGGTGCACAATAGAACGTGAGGTCTCCGTCAAATAGGAACTGCACCGATGGGATAGGGGCGAGCGTGGTGACCGTCACGTGGTTGGATGATAGCGTCTGTGACGTGACATAATAGGTATAGGATGTCGCAGGGTCGAGTCCGGTGACGGTGTGGCTGCCTGTGGCGGCGTTCACATTGAGAGGGTAGCCGGGGAGGTCCTGGCCGTTGAATTGGACATACAGTCTATAGGTTGCATCGGACCCGTCGATGTTCACCCAATGCGCGGTGAATGAGTCATCGCTTATGTCTGTCGCATCGAGTGCGGTCAGTGAGCTGTAGGCGGTGGCTGTCACATTGAAAGATGATGTGACATCACCTGAACGAAGGTGTACGGTAGCTGTTGCGGTTCCGTCGGAGGGTGAGGAATAGAAGATTGTCAGCGGTGCGCCCGATGAAGAATTGACCGAGGATGCCGCGAGTGATTTGGATGAAAGGGTGAAGCGTGAATCTGAAACGCTGACGTTGATATTTTCTGTCAGATTGCTGCCTTTTACATACACAGTGGCGGTGGTTGCGACGTTGACAGCCGTGTTGCCGAGATTCACGGTCGAACCGTTGACCGGGGCGAAAAGCGATGGTTCGACAGTGCCTGATGCCGACCAGGCAACATCCTGTTTGTTGCCCCAGATGTGCTCGGCGAGGTCGGGGTGGTCGATGAACGGGTTGCGGTTGTGCTGGTGTCTCTCCACTGCATCGTTGCGGTCGCGCTCCTTGTCGCTGACAGGGTCTTGTCGATGCCATTTGAGCAGGAGGTCGATTGCCCACGAGGAGAATACAGGATAACTGTTGTGGGCGAGCATGTCACTGTTCCATGAACTGATTCGGTTATTATAACATGCGGCCATATAGAAATAGGAGCGGGCGAAATCACCTTTATATTGGTCATCAGGCTCGAATACCGTACCGCGGTAGCCGGGAAACGTGGATGTCCCGAGACGACCAAGGGCCTTCACCCCGTTGTTGGTACCGAGGTTTGTCCCGTTGGAGCATTCGCCGTATGGGTGGTTGCTGCGCTGTCCGTTTACTTTCCCGTCGGTGGGGTAGATGTGGAATGCGTCCGAGACCATCGGTGAGGCATCGTTGAACCAGCTTTTTGGGAACGAGTGCTCACGGTTGTAACAGCTGCCCACGCCTGAATAGCTTCCACACTGTTCTTTGCCGGGATTCCAGTGCTTTGTGGAATACATATCCCATATTTTCCCGTCAGGATATACATCCGATGTCTTATAGACCTCCCAAAGACCTTTGTAGGATACGGTCGTGTGGGACGATATTTTCTGATACAGGGCGGTCAGAAGACTTTGTCCTTTCTTTCCTTCGCAGGATGAATAGTAACCTTGGGGAGCGGCGGCCCATGCCGATAATGTCGATGCGAACATCACAGTCGCACTGAAAAGATTGCGTATAGTTTTTTTCATGATAAGGTGTTCGTTTTGAAACGGCCGACAAAAATAACTATTTTTTCCTTTCTTTCAGGCATTCTGTCGATGTTTTTAAACATCTTTGGCGTTCGCCGTTCGCCTTGGTTCGGTTTTGCGCTTGGTTTATGAAGACATCTTGACTTCTATATATGTTATTGCTTGATTTGGATGATTAACATTTTTTGTGGGTCATGTATTTGTGATAACACGACCGATTCGCTACCTTTGCATCCACATTCAACGGGCGAATACCAGAGTGGCCAAATGGGGCAGACTGTAAATCTGCTGGTTTATACCTTCGGTGGTTCGAATCCATCTTCGCCCACAACATCATCCGATTGCAAAGAGGTTTGACGCTTAAGCGTCAAACCTCTTTTTTGTTATTCCTTTCGTTACTAACGGCAGGAATGTCACCATTGTCGATAATCTGATTTATTACCAGCCTTCGTTTTGTGTCAAGTAAGGTGGTGTACTCTACTTTACTCCATCGGTTGATGTCCTGTGTCAAATTGAATCCCGGCTTAATTAGAAATTAGAGAGGAAATTCATGGTGTCATCGGAATATAGCCGACCGACGGGAAGGGTCTGCCCGTTTATCAGGATTATTTCTTTCTTGGCTCAATGTTTGGAAGGAATGCCGTTACAATTCCCAAAAGTGGCAATAATGTGCTAACCTGAAATATGAACTCTATGCTGGTCTTGTCGGCAAGCCAACCGAAAAACGCCGAACCTATGCCGCCAAGCCCGAAATTCAGACCAAAGAATAGACCTGCCATCATTCCGATTTTATCCGGCTTTAATTCGGTGGCATACACCAATATTGCCGAAAATGCCGATGAGATAACCAGACCGATTATCACTGCAAGGATAATGGTCAGTGTGAAATTGACGTATGGCAGTGCAAGGGCGAAAGGGGCAGCCCCAAGTATCGAACCCCATATCACGTATTTCCGGCCATACTTGTCTCCGATGCTCCCACCGATTACTGTACCTATTGCTACCGCTCCCATGAATGCGAAAAGGCATAATTGTGATACCTGGATGTCAACACCGAATTTGTCGATAAGAAAAAAGGTGAAATAGCTGGTCATACTCGCCATATAGAAGTATTTTGAGAAGGTGAGTATACACAATATGATTATCGCCCAATGGATTTTGCGTGAAGACAATGCCATCACAGCAGGATTGGGGGGTATGGCTTTTGTCTTTAGCCTGTGGAGCTGGGCCTTGTACCATCGTCCCACGGGAAACAATGTAATCCCTGCGACAAGTGCAGCGATTGAAAACCAGATTATTGAATGTTGTCCGAATGGTATTATAATTACAGCTGCCAACAGTGGCCCGATTGCGCTCCCGCCATTGCCGCCTACCTGAAATATCGACTGTGCAAGACCTTTTTGAACCCCTCCTGCCATCTGCGCTATCCGTGAGGCCTCGGGGTGAAATATAGATGAACCACAGCCGATGACACCGACTGCGACAAGAATCAAACCGTAGTTATTGGCGAAAGACAACATGATTATACCGGACAAGGTGAACAGCATACCTGTCGAAAGTGAATATGGTTGCGGATGTCTGTCGGCATATCTGCCTACAAATGGCTGGAGTATGGATGATGTCATTTGGAATACCAATGTTATTATACCTATCTGCCCGAAAGTAAATCCATATTTATCCTTGATTATAGGATATATGGATGGTATGATGGATTGCATCATGTCATTGAGCAGATGAGCGAAACTTATCGCCAGCAGTATTGAAAATATTGTCTTTTCTTTGGCGGATGCTGTCACCGTTTTTTTAATCTCAAACATACTCTTAGAGGGCGTTTTTGGGGGATGCTGTTTTTGTGTTAATACTGTTTTCAAGTTTCAAGAGGTATTCTTTAGCCTCCAATCCTCCGCCATAGCCCGTCAAAGACTTGTCACTGCCTATGACACGATGACACGGAACAAAAATCGACATCGAGTTTGCACCGTTGGCATTTGCAACAGCGCGGACAGCCTTGGGCATCCCGATTCCTGCAGCCATCTCCCCGTAAGAAATAGTTCCCCCAAAAGGGATGGCTAACAGATAGTTCCAAACCATTTTCTGAAAATCCGTTCCCACAAACAACAACGGGACATCAAATTCCATCCGTTTCCCGGCGAAATACTCATCCAATTGCAACATGGCATATTCGATAACGGGCGACATCCCTTTTTCAAACGCTGCATTAAGCATACGTTTGAGCCGATTGTCCACATGATTGCGGTGGCGTTCGACCTGCCAGTCACACAGGCATAGTTTGTCACCGAACGAACCGAGCATCAGAACGCCACACGGTGAATTGTAGAGATAAACGATTATCTTGTTTTTTTCGTCCATACAAACGTTACATTTATAGAAGTATTTTTAATAGCTTCTTATATTCAAATTGTAAGACACCATTTATCCAACGGTCGTGAACGGTTCAATATTTTAATCAACGGCAGGGTGGACATTTTGTAGGATGAATTTTGCAATAAATCTCTCTAATGGACAAAAAGTAGGATAGATTCTCGTG
>CANQZG010000028.1 GCA_947628305.1 uncultured Muribaculaceae bacterium
TCCTCGCGCTCCCTTTCCGAAAGCGTTTGCAAAGTTACAACCTTCCTCAATTCCCACCAAATCTTTTTACACTTTTTATCACAAAAAAATCACACAATTTTACATTACATTCACAAAAACAATGGTTTATACTTATGTTATACAACATAGTTTTAACATATATTTACAATACACACTCACTCAAGCCCCCATTTTCAACAAAAATGGCCACCATCGACAACCAATAAAAACAATCACAATATGGCGATATCTTAATAATAACACACATTAATTATATAAATAGCCAATAGCCAAGTCACACCTTCGACGAAGATTCCAAAATTACACAAACATGCTCTTAAAATAAAGAATTATGTTTAACTTTGGGGGAATTTTGTCAAAAAACACTACAATCTACCTCATGGAACCATTCGTACACCTCCACGTGCACTCACAATACTCGCTGCTCGACGGAGCGGCGACAATAGACGGCCTGATTGACAAGGCAATGGCCGACGGCATGCCGGGAATCGCCCTGACCGACCATGGCAATATGTACGGAATCAAGGAGATGTTCAACTATGTCAACAAGGTAAACGGCAAAATCAAGGGCAAAATCAAGGAGAAACTTTCGGCCGCCGAAGAAGCCGAAAAAAACGGTGACAACGCGACCGCCGAAAAGCTACGGACCGAGGCCGCTTCAATCAAGCAGTTCAAACCCATATTCGGATGCGAGGTATATGTCGCACAGAAGACCCTCCATGAGCAAGTCGACAAACGCGACACGGGACGCCACCTGATTTTGCTCGCCAAGAACGAGAAGGGATACCACAACCTCATAAAAATAGTATCCAAGGCATGGACCGAGGGGTTTTATTCCCACCCGCGAACCGACAAGAACGAAATTGCCGCACACCGGGAGGGACTGATTGTCGCATCGGCATGCCTCGGCGGTGAAATCCCACGACTCATACAGGCCGGCGACCTTGAAGCCGCCGAAAAAAGCGTATTGTGGTGGAAAGAGACATTCGGCGATGACTATTATATAGAACTGCAACGCCACAAAACGGATGCACCCGGAGGCAATATGACCGTCTACGAGGCACAGGAGCGCGTCAACCCGGAACTAATCAGACTGGCCCGCAAACACGGCATAAAGATGATTGCGACCAACGATGTGCACTTCACCAACCGCGAGGATGCCGAAGCTCATGACCGACTGATTTGCATCTCGACCAACAGCTTCCTAACCGATGAACGGCGTATGCGTTACACCAAGCAGGAATGGCTGAAATCCCAGGCCGAGATGAACGAAATCTTCTCTGACATCCCGGAAGCCCTGTCCAACACCATCGAAATCCTCGACAAGGTGGAGACATACACCATCGACCATGCCCCCATCATGCCCAATTTTGCCATTCCTGAAGAATTCGGCACAGAGGAAGAATACCGCAACCGTATAACCGAGAAAGAACTGTTCGACGAATTCACACAGGATGAGAACGGCAATGTCGTCCTATCCCAGGAAGAAGCCGAGAACAAAATCAAGAAACTCGGCGGGTATGACAAACTATACCGCATAAAATTCGAAGCCGACTATCTGAAAAAACTGGCCTACGAGGGTGCTGCGAGACGTTACAAGACACCTCTGTCCCCTGAACTTGAGGAACGAATCAAGTTTGAACTGCACATCATGAAGACAATGGGTTTCCCGGGATACTTCCTTATAGTGCAGGATTTCATAAACGTCGCACGCCAAAAACTCGGTGTCAGCGTCGGACCTGGGCGTGGTTCCGCCGCGGGAAGCGCAGTCGCCTACTGCCTCGGCATCACCCAGATTGACCCCGTGAAATACGACCTTCTGTTCGAACGCTTCCTTAACCCCGACCGTATATCGCTGCCTGATATCGACATCGATTTCGACGATGACGGACGCGCCGACGTGCTCCGTTATGTCACCGAAAAATATGGTGAGGAGAAAGTCGCCCACATCATCACATACGGTACAATGGCCGCGAAATCGGCAATAAAGGATGTCGCCCGCATCGAGCAGCTGCCACTCCCTGAAAGCAACCGTCTTGCCGGACTTGTTCCAAAACGAATGCCCGAGGTCAACGGCAAAGAACTGAAATGCACATTAAAAAACTGCTATGAGCATGTCAACGACTTCAAAGCCGAACTTAACAGCAACAACCCTCTCGTCGTCGAAACTCTCGAATATGCAAAAAAGCTCGAGGGAAGTGTGCGCAACACGGGCGTACATGCATGCGGCGTGATTATATGCCGCGATGACATCACCGACTGGGTGCCCGTCAGTACGGCGGTCGACAAAAGCGCCGACCCTAAAGACAAGACCAAGCTCATCGTGACCCAGTTCGAGGGCCGTGTAATCGAGGAAACCGGCCTTATCAAAATGGACTTTCTCGGCCTCAAGACCTTGTCCATAATAAAAGAAGCGGTAGCCAACATCAAGCGTACGACCGGGGAAGATATCGACATCGACAATATCGACATCACCGACCGCAAAACATACGACCTATATTGCGAGGGCCGCACGACGGGAACATTCCAGTTTGAGTCAGCCGGAATGCAAAAATACTTGCGCGAACTACAACCTTCGACTTTCGAAGACCTCATAGCCATGAACGCCCTGTACCGTCCCGGGCCTATGGACTACATTCCCGATTTCATCGCCCGAAAACACGGACGTTCGCCCATTGTCTATGACATCCCGGTCATGGAGCAATACCTAAAGGACACCTACGGCGTGACAGTCTACCAGGAACAGGTCATGTTATTGTCCCGACTACTGGCTAATTTCACAAGGGGCGAGAGCGACACACTCCGAAAAGCGATGGGAAAGAAACTCATCGACAAGATGAACCACCTGAAAGGCAAGTTCCTCGAAGGTGGACAGGCCAACGGTCACGACCCGAAAGTGCTCGAAAAAATATGGGCCGACTGGGAGAAATTCGCGTCATACGCCTTCAACAAAAGCCACGCCACATGTTACAGTTGGGTGGCGTTCCAGACAGCGTGGCTCAAGGCCAACTATCCGGCTGAATATATGGCGGCCGTACTGACACGCAACCGCACCGACATCACCAAGCTGACAGCCTTCATGGACGAGTGCAAACGCATGCATATCCCGGTAAAAGGCCCCGACGTAAACGAGTCGTTCATCGAGTTCGGCGTGAACAAAAAGGGCGAAATCCGTTTCGGACTCGCGGCGATAAAAGGAGTAGGCGAAAACGTTGTCAACGCCATCATCCAGGCCCGACAGGACGGCAACGGGCCGTTCGAGTCAATATATGACTTTGTGGAACGCGTCCCCTCGTCGGCCATAAACCGACGCGTGTTCGAATCTCTCGCCATGGCAGGAGCATTCGATTGCTTCAAGGAAATAAAACGAGAGGATTTTTTCCAGGAAAACAACAAAGGCGAGACTTTCTCCGAGACCGTCCTAAGATACGGACAACTCGTCCAAAATGACAAACACAACTCATCCTTCTCCCTGTTCGGCGAAGATGACGCATGTATGTCAACGACAGCGAGACCGCCTATAACCCCGGCATTGCCCTGGGTCGACGCCGAACGCCTTGACAAGGAAAGGGAACTGGTGGGTATGTACCTGTCGGCTCACCCTCTCGACCCATACTACATGGAACTGAACTACGGATGCTCATGCAACCTCAAGAAATTCACCGAGATGGAACCGGTCGAGGACAGCGACATAACATTTGGAGGAATGGTCGTCAGCTTCCAGTCACAACCTGCAAGAAACGGTGGATACTACGGCAGACTGAAAGTCGAGGACTATACCGGGACAAACGAATTCATGCTGTTCGGGCAGACCTATATAGACTTTCACCGATATGGCGTCCCCGGCACCCCCATATTGATTACCGGGGCGTACCAACGGCGTTTCCAAGGCCAGGAATTACGATTCAACATAAAGAATATCAGGCTATTGAACGAAGTCAAGGGGCAACTTGTCCACAACATAACAATAGACCTGCACCCCGAGAACATCAACGACCTGGTTAAAGACCTCATAAAAGAAGCCACATCAGACGCCACCGCCGCCACGGGCGACTTATACGTACGCCTGTTCGACCCCAAGATTGGCCGCAGCCTTAGGCTCTCGTCCTCACTGAAAGTGCCGATTACACGCCAGTTGGTCGACACCCTCACCGAAGAAAACATCGAATTTTCTATAAACAAATAAATACAAATACATCATGGCATTAACATTCACTGATTCCAACGTAAAAGAAATCATCGCCTCAGGCGAACCCGTAGTTATCGACTTCTGGGCAACATGGTGCGGGCCCTGTGTACGCATGTCCCCCGTGATTGACAAACTCGCCGAGGAATACGGCGACCGGGTAAAGGTCGGCAAATACAACATCGAAGAAGAAAGCGACCTTTCATCGGAATATCGCATCATGTCCATCCCGACAATACTTTTCTTCAAGAATGGCAAAATGGAGAAAGACCTACGCCTTGCCGGGTCACAAAGCATCGAGACCCTGCGTGAAAACGTCGAGAAACTTCTTGCTCTCTAATGAAAAGTCATCTCCTCATCGCTACAATAATGGTCGTCGGCGGTGCCTCCTTGACCGCCGGCGAGCCATTCAACGGAC
This sequence comes from uncultured Muribaculaceae bacterium, assembly GCA_947628305.1. Taxonomy (GTDB): domain Bacteria; phylum Bacteroidota; class Bacteroidia; order Bacteroidales; family Muribaculaceae; genus HGM05190. Next base: position 4,626 of record CANQZG010000028.1, read on the forward strand.
TGATTCTTGACGCCGACGGCAATCCGCTCAAAGGGGCACGAATCTATGTCAACGACCCCAAATCATACGCAACAAGCGACAAGAAAGGACGTTTCGGACTGACTGATGTCAAAGACAGCGACACCCTGAACGTCAAAATAAAGAAAACCATTTACAAAATTGCCGTAGACGGACGCAAAAGCCTGAAAATATTCGTCGCCGACGAACAACGGACAAACGCGACAGAAGACCCGGAACTGATAGACGTCGGATACGGATACGTCCGCAGACGCGAAGCCACCCACGCTCGCAGCGGCATCAGCGGCGAGACGTTGCGGCGCACCGGAGCGCACGACGTCCTCTCGGCGTTGAGAGGCCTTGTCCCGGGACTCCTAATCTCGCCAAGCGGAGAGATTTCATTGCGCGGGCAAACGAGTTTCTACCTCGACTCCACACCATTGTTTGTCGTGGACGATGTTGTCGTCAACAGCCTTGACATCGTCAATATACACGACGTCGAGCATGTCGAGGTACTCAAGGACGCAAATATGTACGGCTCACGCGGAGCAAACGGTGCAATTCTCGTGAAAACCAAGCGCGGGAACTCAAAATAGGCATCTCAACCAACAAAGGGGCATGATTGTTCTTATTGAATGAAACAATCCAAATATACACGTCCCGACGAATCTACGCTGAAACGCATCCTGACTCCGTTGCAGTACGCCGTCACACGGCAGAACGCCACAGAGCCGCCATTTGAAAACAAATTATGGAGCGAACAGCGACCGGGAATCTATGTAGACATCGCCACAGGGCAACCATTGTTCATATCATCCGACAAATTTGATTCAGGATGTGGCTGGCCCTCGTTTTCACGCCCCATAACAAACAATGCTGTAACGCTCCTCGGCGACACCTCCTACGGAATGCACCGTGTCGAGGTAAGAAGTTCAGACGGCGACAACCATTTGGGACACCTATTCCCCGACGGCCCAACTGAGAAAGGCGGCTTACGATACTGCATAAACAGCGCGTCACTACGCTTTATTCCCGTAAACGAAATGGCAGCTGCAGGATATGCCGATTATCTCACATTAATAAAGTAAAAATAAAGTAAACCACTCCACTGTGAAAAGTATCTGAAAAAAGTTGAGATAGTGTTGGTTATGTCAAGGAAAAACACTACCTTTGCAGTCCGATTATGTCCAAATTAATAACAGTGACCAATCGGTGCGGGACGCTTTTGGCCGAGCGTCGCGCTTTCGTGCGGTCAATTTAACCAACTATTAATTAAGCATTTAAAAGTGGATACTTTAAGCTACAAAACATCAACTCCCAACGCGACAAGCATCGAAAAGGAATGGGTTGTAATTGACGCTACCGACCAAATTCTCGGTCGTCTTTGCGCAAAAGTCGCCCTTATCCTGCGCGGTAAGAACAAACCCACCTACTCACCCAACGTCGATTGCGGTGACCAGGTAATCATCATCAACGCCGACAAGGTGCGCCTCACAGGCAAGAAATGGACTGACCGTGAGTACCTCAGCTATACCGGCTACCCCGGTGGACAGCGTGTCGCCACTCCCGAGATTCTGATGAAGAAGTCTTTCAACAAGCACATCAAACCCGGCTACCACCCCTTATTCATCAAGGTGATGAAGGGCATGCTCCCCAAGAACCGTCTCGGACGTCGCATCATCGAGAACATGCATGTCTACAACGGCCCGGAACACCCTCACCAGGCACAGAATCCCAAAGTTATTGACATCAACACAATCAAATAAGGTCGAAGAATATGGAAACAGTTAACGCAGTAGGCCGCCGTAAAGCAGCTATCGCACGTGTAATCGTCAAAGAAGGCAACGGTGAAATCACTATCAACCACCGTCCCCTGGATGTGTACTTCCCTTCTTCGATTCTACAATACATCGTTAAGCAGCCGTTAAGCAAACTTGACGTTGTAGAAAAATATGACATCAAGGTTAATCTTGACGGCGGCGGTTACAAAGGACAGGCCGAGGCACTTCGTCTCGCCATCGCACGCGCCCTTGTCAAAATCAACCCCGAGGACAAACCCGCGCTCCGCGCCGAAGGCTTCATGACCCGCGACCCGCGTTCGGTTGAACGTAAGAAACCCGGTCAACCCAAGGCTCGTAAACGCTTCCAGTTCTCCAAGCGTTAATACGCGACCGGTTTTTCCACAGCATGCGTCACGGGCAGCATGAAACACCCGGACGAACTGCGTGGAGAATGTTTAGCATCTAAACCGCAGCGATGGACAATATTCCACTTTTTACGTTCCCTACCCTGCGGTTGTAAAAATTTTACCAACAGAACGTAAACAAACTATCAAAACAAAAAAACAAATGTCAACACCTTCATTTGACCAACTTCTCGAGGCAGGCTGCCATTTCGGTCACCTTAAAAGGAAATGGAATCCTGCCATGGCTCCTTACATCTTCATGGAGCGCAACGGTATCCACATAATAGACCTCTACAAGACTTCAGCTAAACTTGAAGAGGCCGCCAACGCATTGAAGAGCATTGTAAAATCGGGCAAGAAAGTGCTCTTCGTCGCAACAAAAAAACAGGCCAAACAAGTCGTCGCCGACAAGGCACAGGCTGTGAACATGCCCTACGTCATCGAACGCTGGCCCGGTGGCATGCTCACCAACTTCCCGACCATCCGCAAGGCAGTCAAGAAAATGACCTCTATTGACAAGATGTCGAAAGACGGCACATTTGACAACCTTTCAAAACGCGAGAAACTCCAAATCACCCGCCAACGTGCAAAACTCGAGAAAACTCTCGGCTCTATCGCCGACCTAAACCGTCTTCCCTCGGCACTTTTTGTAGTTGACGTGCTGAAAGAACGTATCGCTGTGGCTGAGGCTAACCGCCTCGGAATCCCCGTGTTCGGTATCGTGGACACAAACTCCAACCCTGACGACATCGACTTCGTGATTCCCGCCAACGATGACGCATCAAAGTCCATCGAGTTGATTCTCGATACCGTATGCTCAGCAATGAGCGAAGGTCTCGAGGAACGCAAGGCCGAGAAAGTCGACACCCAGGCCGCTGGTGAAGGTGCAGAAGCCGCACCTGCCCCCAAGCGTGAGCGTCGTCGCGTCAGCCGCGCCAAGGCTGATGAAGTTCCTGTTGCCGAAGCTACCGCAGAGGCAGAGGTTGCTCCCGAAGCAGCAGCTGAATAATCCAGATGCCGTCCCTCCAAGACAGCATATTTATCATCCAAATTTTGTAAAATCTTTATATAAGAAAATAACATGGCAGTAACAATGGCAGAAATCACCAAACTGCGTCACTTGACAAGTGCCGGTTTGATGGACTGCAAAAAAGCCCTCGCCGAAACCGACGGCGACATAGAGGCCGCTGTTGAAATCCTTCGCAAGAAAGGTCAGGCAGTAGCCGCAAAACGCGAGGACCGCGAAGCATCTGAAGGCTGTGTCCTCGCCAAGAACGAAGGTAACTTCGCCGCAATAGTCGCTCTCAAGTGCGAGACCGACTTCGTGGCTAAGAATGCCGGATTCGTGGCTCTTACACAGAAACTTCTCGATGCAGCCGTAGCCAACAAGGTAAAGACTCTCGCTGAACTTAACGCCCTTGAAATCGATGGCCAAACCGTTGAGGCCCTAATCGTTCAGGAAGTGGGTAAAACCGGCGAGAAAATGGAAATCGGTGCATACGAAATCGTTGAGGCACCTTCGACCATCTCATATAACCACCTTGGCAACAAACTATCGACAATCGTAGGCTTCAACGCCGAGAACGTCGATTATCAGGTTGCTCGCGATGTAGCCATGCAGGTAGCATCAATGAACCCTGTAGCCGTTGACCGCGCAAGCGTACCCGCTGCAGTCGTTGAAAGCGAACGCACCGTCGCTATCGAAAAGACCAAGGAAGAACAGGTCAAGAAAGCCGTTGAGGCGGCTCTCCGTAAGGCCGGTCTCAACCCTGCACACTTCGATAGCGAGGCCCACATCGAATCAAACATCACCAAAGGCTGGATTACCGCCGAGGATGCCGACAAGGCACGTGTCATCATCAAAGAGACCGCCGAGGCAAAGGCTGCCAACCTCCCCGAGCAGATGATTCAGAACATCGCAAACGGACGTGTGAACAAGTTCTATAAGGAATCTTGTCTCATGGAACAGGAATTCATCAAGGACGGCTCACTCACCATCGCCCAGTACCTCGAACAGGCACAGAAAGGCCTTGTTGCCGTTGAATTCAAGCGTGTCAACCTCAACCAGGACTAATCCCTCCAACGCGAAAAAGTCATAACAACGCGATAAACGAGTCGGGTCGGTTTCAATTGAAATCGACCCGACTATATTTTCATCCTTTATAAAAAAGCATCTACCCGCTCATCACACAAAGCAGTATGAACATTTCGATTTCTATGACGGCAAAAGATAAAGTCTCCGCTTTTATATGGCAACATATTCTGTTATTAATCTCTCTGTTTCTAATGACTTTGGGTGTAGTCCTATGTATCAAGTCATACTTCGGGAGCAGCGTCATTTCATCTCTCCCGCTCTCATTCTCCATAGCCAGTGGCACAACGGACATAGTCCCCGCCTGGAGCGTCGGGGACTATACAATAATCATGAATTTCACACTGGTTATCCTCCAGATTATAATTCTAAGGAAGCGATTCGCCTTGGTGCAGCTACTTCAGCTTGTCATAGGTTTTGTGTTCGGATGGTTCATAGACCTCAACATGTATCTTACCGACAGCTTGGTGTGTGAATCTCTGTTGTCCAAAGGACTGTTACAGTTAGCCGGATGCACCATAATGGGCGTCGGAATCGCATTTGAGGTTCGCTGCGGGTCTGTCACCATGCCGGGGGAAGGTATCACCGTGGCACTATGCCAGGTGACAGGAATGCCATTCCCCAAAATGAAAATAATAGTCGATACAACGTTGGTTATACTGGCAATTATCAGCAGTTTTGTGTTTTTCGGCAACTGGCAATGGAATATCATCGGCCCGGGTACACTTTTCGCAATGGTCTACGTCGGTTGGCTCATCAAAGCACTCTCTCCCCATCTGTCATGGTTCAACAGTCTACTGTCCTACCGTCCCGGATTCAGAAGATATATTTTCGGATTGGCACGGTGGATATACAGGTTTTAACAATTAGTCTCCTTGGATTTTCAAACGGATTTTGTCAGCCATATCAACCATGCAATCAAACAAACCTCGTCGCAGGACATCTACGATAGCGACTGACAAATAGATAATCCCCATAAACGCGATGGCATATAACGAGAATTGCAGAAGAGTCGTCGACTCCCATGTCCTTATGACCCAAGGTTGCATATAGTTACCCCAGATGAGCGGGTTCTTGTGTACGAGGTAGACCGCAAAGGCCGACAAGGCCAGATAATTGACGATGCGCGATTTAAACCTCACGCCGAGGAATAGCACAAAGAAGGCGACTGTCGCGACAATCACAAGCGGGGAATTATAGGCGAACGCTTTTACCGATGGCATATATAACGACGTGACGAAAATTCCCGCCGTGGCAATAACGTAACATCCCCCCGCGACAAACGCCCCTTTTAACCCGATATGGATTCCGACCGAGATAAAACGAGAGACAACACGACCGAGCATATACACGAGCACAAGCTGAATCACGGTATATCCCGTGGGGTTAAACTGCCCGTTCCACCACCAACCGCACCACACATTGAACAACACGAAAACTCCCGTAACGACAACAAGCCGACGACGAGACATGGCCTCACATCCCGCATTAATGAAAGGAGCGAGCAGACACAGGCCAAAGTATGCCGGAACATACCATAAATCACTATGGCTCAAGACCATCAGACTATCCGCAAATCCGTCCCATGAAAAATGTCTCAACCCCGTGGCAACGAATAACAGATAAATCCCCACCGAATAGAAAAGACATTCTCCAAGAAACAGAAGCATCGACCTCAACCGAAGCCGTATGCCGAAATATCCTGAAATCATGGTGAAACAATTGACACCTATTATCGCGAACGACTCCACTGCAAGTCGCCATAGATGACGCGATGTCAACGAGCCACAATCACCTGACGGCTGCGGCAAACCAAGAGACGCGCCGTCAATGTGGACTGTAAGCACCATCAACATGCTTACAATCCGCAGTAATTCGAGACCAGATTGACGTGGACTTCTTGGCATACTTTGCAAATTTACGCATAATTAACTGACATTATTGACTGTTTTAGTGAAATTTAGAACAAAGCCTTGGATATTTTCGCTAATTTTGTGTCCTAAATCACCAATCATGGCACGGGCGATACTGAAACTAATGGCAATATTTGCGGTATCCGTCATCCTGATGATGTTACAGAAACCGCTGTTCATGCTCGTCTATCATTCATCGATGAATGTTGACGGCAGTTTTGTCGCGGCGATACTTGACGTTATATGGCACGGGCTTCCGATGGACTGCTCCGTGGCAGGCTATCTGACGGTGATTCCGGCAATACTGATAATCGCATCTTTGTGTACCGGCAACAGGGTCGTGACAAAAATCGAGACCGTATATTATGCCGTGGTCTCGCTATCACTGGCTACAATAACATCGCTTGACCTCATTCTCTACGAGCCGTGGGGATTCCGCCTCGACGTGACACCGTTCTTCTACCTTGCCTCGTCACCCACCGCCTCCCTGGCAAGCGCAACCCCCGGCTTAATTATCGGCGGAACCGCAACATGGGCTGCAATCGTCCTGACAGTGTTCGCCGCCTACCGTTTCACCGCATCAAAATTGACAGTGTCACCAATCACCACGAAAAAAAGGCGTACGACAGCGGTGGTGGTGATGACTCTGTTGACCGGGATGTTATTCATCCCCATACGCGGAGGCCTGACAGTCTCCACGATGAACCTGTCCTCGGCCTATTTCAGCCAGAACCAACGGCTGAACCATGCGGCAATCAATCCGGCGTTCAGTCTGTTATACTCGGCCACACACCAGACCGATTTCGGCTCTCAGTTCCGATATTTTGACGAGGCAGAGGCCGAACGCATAATGAACGCCCTGACCTCCTCCCGAAGCAGCGATGTCGCCGACTCGGCACTATTATCAACCCCACGTCCCGACATATATCTTGTCATCCTCGAGAGTTTCTCGTCACATCTTCTGCCGATACAAGGTGGCGAACCGATTGCGGTGTACCTCGACTCGATTGCCCGCGAAGGAATATTGTTTAACCGTTTCTATGCCAGCAGTTTCCGCACCGACCGCGCCATCCCGGCGATTCTCAGCGGCTTTCCTGGGCAACCCACGACAAGCGTGATGAAATATGTCGACAAAGCCGGAAATCTTCCGGCATGGCCTCGCGAACTGAAAAAAAACGGCTACGCCCTATCCTATTATTATGGCGGTGACGTAAATTTCACCAACATGCTCGCCTATCTGGTGAACCAAGGATTTGAGAACATCATTCGCGACACCGACTTCCCATTGTCGCTCCGCACAAGCAAATGGGGAGTGCATGACGAATATGTGTTCGAACGTGCGCTCAACGACATAACGGCCTCCGATGCCACATCCACGCCACGACTGCGTGTAATACAGACATCAAGCAGCCACGAGCCATTTAAAGTACCATACTCCAACCAGCGTTTACGGGACAATGAACGGGCAAACGCATTCGCATACGCCGACAGCTGCCTCGGAGCGTTTGTAAACCGGCTCAAAGCATCCCCGAAATGGTCGCGCAGCCTTGTCATCATAGTCCCCGACCATTTCGGTGTATATCCACGCAACGTCGCCGACGGGGAGGGCCGCCACCACATACCCCTTGTTCTTACAGGGGGCGCACTGAAATCCTACCCGGCAATCAACCACACCGTAGGCTCGCAGACCGACATCGCGGCCACAATCCTCGGTGCACTCGGCATCGGTCACACCGAGTTTGAGTTCAGCCACGACCTATTCGACCCCGATGCCTCCCACCATGCGTTCTTTTCCGATAAAAATGCCATCGGTATGATTGACTCATGCAACTCAGTCTACTACAACATTGAAGCCGAAAGACCCGTTTATACCAGCGGCAACGCCACCGACTCACTGACAACGGCGGCTAAAGCCATGCTGCAGACAATATACACACGACTCTCCACTCTATAATAATCATGTTAGAAACACTTCAGAATCTCGACTCACAGATATATCTCTTTTTCAACGGTATGCACACCCCGTTCCTCGACAACTTCATGATGATGTTCACAGGACGCTTTATATGGGTACCGATGTATGCCACCATATTGTTCATACTGTTCAAGAACTTCAAGCCATCCCACGCCATTGTGTACACAATGGCAATCGTCCTGACGATTGCTTTCGCCGACCAAATCTGCGCGACCTACATGCGACCGTTCATCGGACGTCTACGGCCGTCCCACATTGACAACCCTCTATCCCAGTTCTCACATCTTGTGAACGGTTACCGCGGTGGCAACTACGGGTTCCCGTCATGCCATGCAGCCAATTCATTCGCCCTCGCGACATTCCTTGCGATGCTTATCAGACGTCGTCGCTTCGTAGTGTTCATCATGTCGTGGGCGATACTGAACTCTTATTCGCGCCTGTATCTTGGCGTACATTATCCCGGCGACCTGCTCGTAGGGGCGACAATAGGCTCCCTCATCGGTTATGCCGTGTATATTATCACACAACGTATCCTATCGGGACATCACCACATTGTCACCGACGACCGCACCATGAAACTGCCATTCGTAGCCAACATCACCGACGGCATACTCAATTTACGCGCGAGCGACACAATGATTGGCATCGGCGCAGTCACTGTCCTGTTCATTATCTGGGGTGCGTTTTTTGGATGACGATTGGAACATTTTTGTCAAAAATGCCTACCTTTGCATTCCTAACCAAATATTATAAAAAAGACATGGCAAACTGGTTTGAATGCAAAGTACGTTACGATAAAATGATGGAAAACGGTGTCATCAAGAAAGTGACAGAACCTTATCTGGTCGACGCCCTATCCTTTACAGAGGCTGAATCCCGCATAATCGAGGAACAGACTCCTTTCATCTCAGGAGACTTCTCTGTCGCCGCCGTCAAACGCACAAAAATCGCCGAGATTTTCCGGGACGAGACCGCCGACCGATGGTATCTCGTGAAAGTCGCATTTATCACAATCGATGAAAAGACCGCCGTAGAAAAAAAATCAATCTCCCAGATACTTGTCGCCGGAAGCGATTTCAAGGGCGCGTTTGACAACTTCATCGAGGGAATGAAGTCGACCCTCGCCGACTATGAGATTGTCTCTATCTCGGAGACTCCCCTTATGGATGTCTACGATGCAAAACTATCAGGAGGCAGCAAACCCGCCGCTGAATAAACCACATGTCCTCGATAGCTGAAAATTTAAACGCAATAGGCTCGACACTTCCCCGTGAAGGAGTCGAGCTTGTCGCTGTTTCAAAGTTTCACCCCGTCAACGCGCTTGTCGAGGCCTACGCCGCCGGGCAACGTTCTTTCGGCGAAAGCCGAGCCTTTGAGATGCGCGACAAGGCTGCGGCGTTGCCGCACGACATCTCGTGGCACTTCATAGGCCACCTGCAGACCAACAAAGTCAAGACCGTGGTACCCGTTGCCTCGCTCATACACAGCATCGACTCCGAGAGACTTTTACTCGCCGTGAATGCCGAAGCCGAGCGTATCGGAAAAAATGTAGATGTCCTGTTGCAGGTACATGTGGCCCAGGAAGATACAAAGTTCGGTTTCTCCCCCGATGAACTAATAAGGCTTGTCACCCCCGACCTCATCAGTTCACTTCACCGCACACACATAACCGGCATTATGGGCATGGCCTCCAACACCGAAGACACCGACCGCATCCGAGCCGATTTCAGGGCAATCCGTTCATGTTTCGACACTCTGTCAGCCGGAGCATTCAATGGAGACCCGGCATTCAGGACTGTCTCCATGGGAATGAGCCACGATTACCTCATTGCGATAGAAGAAGGCTCGACAATGGTGCGTGTCGGCTCGGCCATTTTTGGCGACAGGATATGAAATTTTAACGAAATCATCGGCATTTGTCAGGTTTTGGACTGACAATCCGATGATTTTTCATTTTAATTGCTAACTTTGTGAGGTATATATCCAAATTCATTACAGAGTCCATAAATTCTTAACCTTAACATACAAAATCAACAATGACTCAATCGACTCAAAAGCGACCAACGGTCGCCATTATCACGATGTTCTTCATCTTTGCGATGATTTCATTTGTCACAAATATGGCCGCCCCGTTCGGAAACATCTGGGGTTTCCGCTATGAATGGGCAGGCATGGCCGGTAACCTAATGAACTTCACCGCCTATCTGTTCATGGGTATCCCCGCAGGAAACATGCTGATACGTTTCGGCTACAAAAAAACCACCCTTATCGCGCTTGCTGTAGGTGCAATCGGTCTCGCAATCCAGTTGCTGTCAAGTGTCGTCGGCGGTGATATCATTGTAATCGGCGGTGAAAACCCGACGACCCTCAACTTGTTCATCTACCTTCTCGGCGCACTGGTCTGCGGTTTCTGTGTATGTATGCTCAACACCGTAGTGAACCCGATGTTGACCCTGTTAGGTGGTGGCGGCAACAAAGGCAACCAGCTTGTGCAGATGGGCGGTACGCTCAACTCATTCGCCGGGACACTCACCCCGATGCTCGTCGGTGTCTTAATCGGCACACTCACCAAGGAGACCACTATGGGTGCGGTAGCCCCGCTTGTTGTGACGGGTATCGCAATTTTCGTGGCAGCCTTCATCGTCATCTCGTTCATCAAGATTCAGGAGCCACAGGCCAATCTTAACAAGATGACTTACGAACATAGCCCCCTTGCATTCCGCCACTGCCTCCTCGGAGTGATTGCGATATTCTTCTATGTAGGTATCGAAATCGGAATACCGGGCGAATTAAACGCATGGATTAGCCGTGAGAACTTTGAAGGCGCCGCCGCTGTCGCCGGTTCTCTCGCCGCCCTTTACTGGCTGATGATGCTCATCGGACGTTTCCTTAGCTCAATCATCAGTGGCAAGGTATCGGCGCGTGCGCAGATGATTACCGTCTCTTCAGTAGCCATTGTCCTCATCCTTGTCGCGATTTTCCTTCCCAAAGAAATCACGTTCAAGTCTCCTGAAATCTCGGCACTCAATATCACCAGCGGTGAAGTGCCCATGAAATGTCTTTTCCTTTTCTTATGCGGTCTCTGTACATCGGTGATGTGGGGCGGAATCTTCAACCTCGCGACAGCCGGGCTCGGCAAATATACCGCCAAGGCATCGGGACTTTTCATGATGATGGTGGTCGGTGGCGGCATCATGCCGTTCATCCAGGACTGGATTGGACGCAACTTCGGCTATATCACCAGCTACTGGCTCGTGGTCGCCATGCTCGTCTACATCCTCTATTACTCCCTCATAGGCTCAAAGAATGTCAACACCGACATCCCCGTAAGCGAGGAGCCGTTTGACCTCCGCGACCTCTAAAAGAATGTTTAAAGTTTAGAGTTTAAAGTTTATGGTTTAAGGCAATCAATAAACTTTAAACTCTAAACTTTAAACCAACCATCTTAAACTCAAACACAATAATGGACAAGAAACTAATGAATACAGCGGCCGACAACATCAGAGTGCTCGCCGCATCAATGGTTGAGAAAGCCAAATCAGGCCACCCAGGCGGTGCCATGGGCGGTGCTGACTTTGTCAACGTACTCTATTCCTCCTTTCTCGTGACCGACCCCGATGACCCGCGCTGGATTGCACGCGACCGCTTCTTCCTTGACCCTGGACACATGTCAGCTATGCTCTATAGCGTCCTTGCCCTCATGGGACATTACACCACCGAAGAACTCGCCCAGTTCCGCCAGTGGGGCAGCGTCACCCCGGGACATCCTGAACTCGACCCCGAACGCGGTGTAGAGAACACCTCCGGGCCGCTCGGGCAGGGGCACACAATGGCTGTGGGTGCGGCTATCGCCGAACGTTTCCTCGCCGCACGCTTCGGCGACTGGATTTCACACAAGACCTACGCCTTTATCTCTGACGGTGGCGTACAGGAAGAAATCTCACAGGGGGCAGGACGCATCGCCGGTTATCTCGGGCTCAGCAACCTCATCATGTTCTATGACTGCAACAAGGTTCAACTCTCAACCATGGTCAACGCTGTTGACGAGGAAGACTACGCAGCCAAGTACCGCGCATGGCACTGGAATGTCCTTGAGGTGGACGGCACCGACCCTGTCGCAATCGCCGACGCGATTATCGCCGCACAGAAAGAAACTGCCCGCCCCACCATTATAATAGGACACACTGTCATGGGACGTGGATGTGTCACCGCCGACGGCAAATCATACGAAGGTGAATGTTCGACCCACGGCAACCCGTTAAGCAAATCTGGCGCAGACTACGTGGCAACAATACGTAATCTCGGCGGCGACCCTGAAAACCCATTCGTGATACGCCCCGAGGTCGCCAAACTATATGAGGAACGTCGCGCCACCCTCCGCGAAATAGTCAAGCAACGTCGCGCCCGTCAATCACAATGGGAACAGGAACACCCCGAACTCGCCCGCGAACTGTCTGACATGCTCAACAACCGTCTCCCCGAAATAGACTACCGTGCAATCGCCCATAAGCCGGGCATCTCCACCCGCCAGGCATCGGCCGATGTCCTCGGAACACTCGCCAAGGGGGTCAACAATATGATTGTCGCATCAGCCGACCTCGCCAACTCCGATAAGACCGACGGATTCCTCAAGAACACACATCCGTTCACAAACGGGGACTTCTCAGGCGCATTCTTCCACGCCGGTGTATCGGAACTCACCATGGCCGCAATAATGAACGGTATCGCACTCCACGGCGGTGTCATAGGCGCATGCGGTACATTCTTTGTATTCTCCGACTACATGAAACCGGCCGTGCGCATGGCCGCGTTAATGGAACTCCCGGTCAAATATATCTGGACACATGACGCGTTCCGCGTCGGCGAGGATGGACCCACCCACGAGCCGGTGGAACAGGAGGCACAGATACGCCTGATGGAACAACTCCGCAACTTCTCCGGCAAACCGTCGGTTCTTGTCCTGCGCCCCGCTGATGCCGCCGAGACATCGGTCGCATGGCAAATGGCGATGGAAAACTTCGACACCCCCACCGCCCTGATACTTTCACGTCAGGACATCCCCGACCTACCGTCGGCCGACAACGACCGTTACGCCGACGCCGAAAAAGCCCGACGTGGCGGATACGTGGTGATGGACAACCCCGATGCCACCGTGACACTCGTCGCCAACGGCTCTGAAGTTTCGCTGTTATGTGAAGTCGCGACCCTGCTCGATGCCGAAAACATCCCATGCCGCGTGGTGTCAGTACCCTCAATCGGCATATTCGAAATGCAAGACGAGGCCTATCGACAGAGCGTGATTCCGACCGATATTCCGACATTCGGACTTACCGCCGGACTCCCATCAACGCTACAAGGAGTTGTCGGATGTCAAGGCGAGGTATTCGGGCTCGACCATTTCGGTGCATCAGCCCCCTACAAAGTGCTTGACGAGAAGTTCGGGTTCACCCCCGGCGCGGTCTGCGCACGTATAAAAAACTTTCTTGGCAGATAATACACATATCTGAACTGTTAAAAAACGCCCGTTGATAAACCATTTCGGTCCAACGGGCGTTTCTTTATTAAGAAATTTGCCTAATTTTTAGGTTAATTTATAAAAAGGCCGTATCTTTGATGCCTGAAATTAAAAAGGAACAAAAACAATCAATAATTTACTAACAGAATTGCTATGAAGAAAAGTTCAGTTCTCAGTGTAGCATGCGCTCTGCTGATGGGTCAAAGCGCATTTGCTCAATCCACAGCCACTGCAGTGACATTTGTGGAAGACCCTGCCCAAGGCTACACATTCAACCAGTTCAAAGACAATTGGTTCATCTCAGCTGAAGGTGGTGCAAACATATTTTTCTCGCACCGCGACATCTACCGTAACACTTCCGACCGTATTGCCCCGGCAGCTTCTATCTGGGTGGGTAAATGGTTCTCTCCTGTATTCGGTTTCCGTGTAGGTGCCAACTGGCTACAGAACAAAGGACTTGCCGACAGAGCCGACAGCTACGGTGTCCTCCAGGGCGAGCACATGGTAAACGGTAAGTTCTACAAGACTAAGGTCAACGAATTCGGCCCGCAGTTCAGCGCAATGTTGAACCTCACCAACTGGTGGTGCGGTTATCATCCCGGTCGTATCTACAACGCTACAGCATACGTAGGCGGCGGTGCATATTGGAGCACTGTCAAGACTTACAAGAACAACGGCGAATCAGACGGATGGCACAACGGTCACGACCGTGGCATATCGCTTCACACCGGTTTGATTAATGCATTCAATGTATCGAAGCAGGTTCAACTCTACCTCGACATCCGTTACACAATGATTAACGGACACGCCGACCGCATGTATGCTGCAAACACCAACAACCATGACCTCGCAGCCTATCTTGGTGTGACCTACAACTTCCCCAAACGTGAATGGACTGCACCTGTCGTTCCCGTTGTCGCTGAAGTTCAGGATTGCGATGCCATCGAACAACGTCTACAAGCTGCCAACGCACGCATCAACGAACTTGACCGTCAACTCCGTGACTGCCTTGACCGTCCTGTTACAACAACAGTTCAAAACGAAGGCCCGTTGGCTACAATCTACTATCCTATCGGTGTTTCCCGTCTTAACAACGTAGACCACAAGGTTCTCGGCGCAATCGCTGAAATCATGAAGAGCAACCCTGACCAGAAGTATGTCCTCACAGGCTGGGCCGACAACTACACCGGTACCGAGCAGGTTAATGCACGTCTCCGTCGCGCACGTGTTGACGGCGTACAGAAAGTACTCGTGAACAATGGTGTCAACGCTTCACAGCTCGATGCAACCGTTAACAATGGCAACCTCAACGACATGGGCGAGAAGTTCGTATCTCTTGACCGCGCTGTAACCATCGAAGAAGCTAAGTAAAATACTACTTTATCAATATAAAATAGGGAAATCCTGCATGGGATTTCCCTATTTTCATTTTGACGGCTTAAAAACACCTGACTTTGAATTATATTACGTAAATTTGCATTATGGATAGCATAATCCATTCATTCAAGTGTCAATGAGGGTCTCACCCTTAGGATACTTATTTATGAACCAACAGAAAAACGATATAACAACATGAAAACTGCACTTATAACCGGTGTCACGGGCCAGGACGGCTCTTATCTTGCTGAATTTCTCCTTGAAAAGGGATATGACGTACATGGCGTGATAAGACGTTCATCGGTCGATTTCCGTGAAAGAATCGCCCACCTTGAAGGTCATGAGAACTTTCATCTGCACTATGCCGACATGGGTGACTCAATGTCGATTATTCATGTTGTATCAAAAGTTCGTCCCGATGAAGTGTACAACCTGGCCGCACAAAGCCATGTCCAAGTATCGTTTGACTCTCCCGAATACACAGCTAACGTGGATGCAATGGGAGTATTGCGCATCCTCGAGGCAATAAAGCAATGCGGACTTTCAGGCACATGCCGTATGTATCAGGCATCCACGTCTGAATTATACGGAAAGGTAGAAGAAGTCCCGCAGAACGAGAACACACCGTTCCACCCCTATTCCCCTTACGCGGTGGCAAAACTATACGGCTTTTGGATTGTAAAGGAATATCGCGAGGCATATAATATGTATGCATGCTCCGGCATTCTTTTCAACCATGAGAGTGAAAAGCGTGGCGAGACTTTCGTGACACGTAAAATCACCCTCGCCGCCGCACGCATCGCCCAAGGAAAACAGGAAAAACTGTATCTCGGCAATCTGTCCTCGCTCCGCGACTGGGGATATGCCCGCGACTATGTGGAATGTATGTGGCTCATCCTCCAGCAATCCGAGCCCGAAGACTATGTTATCGCGACAGGCGAACAGCATTCAGTCCGCGAGTTCTGTCTCCTGGCATTCCGCCGTGCAGGCATCGAACTTCGTTTCGAGGGTGAAGGTGAAAACGAAAAAGGAATTGATGTCAAGACCGGGAAAGTGCTTGTCGAGGTTTCAAAGGACTTCTACCGTCCCACCGATGTCGTGAACCTATGGGGAGACCCGTCAAAGGCTCGCGAGAAACTTGGCTGGGACCCGTCAAAAAAGACATCGTTCGAGCAACTTGTCAATCTCATGGTGGACGCTGACATGGCTAAGGTGGCCGTCGAACGCGCCGAGGAGCAAGTGCGCACCAATCTCGCCGAATACCTTGAAAAAGGAATTGTAAAATGAAAAAGGAATCAAAGATATACGTAGCGGGACACCGGGGCATGGTGGGTTCGGCCATTGTGCGCGAACTGCACCGTCAAGGATACATGAACATCGTCACACGCACGCACGCCGAACTTGACCTGATAAACCAACAGGCTGTCAACGATTTTTTTGCCGACGAGAAACCTGAATATGTATTCCTGGCGGCAGCCAAGGTAGGTGGAATCGAAGCCAACCAATCGGCATTGGCCGATTTCATGTACGACAACATTATGCTCGAGATGAATGTCATCCATGCCGCATGGAAAAACGGATGCAAGAAACTCGAATTCCTCGGCTCATCGTGCATATATCCACGAATGGCTCCGCAACCGATGCCCGAATCATGCCTCCTGACATCATCGCTTGAAAAAACCAATGAGGCATACGCACTGGCCAAGATTTCAGGCTTGAAATATTGTGAATACCTTAACCGTCAATACGGCACCGACTATATCTCGGTGATGCCGACCAACCTCTACGGGCCTAACGACAACTACCATCCCCGTCATTCCCATGTGCTTCCCGCGCTGATACGCCGTTTCCACGAAGCCAAGGAATCAGGGGCAAAGGAGGTTGTCTGCTGGGGGGACGGTTCACCGCTACGCGAGTTCCTTTATGTCGATGACCTCGCCAACCTATGCGTGTTCCTGATGAACAATTATTCAGGCAATGAAACCGTGAACGCAGGGACAGGCAAGGAATTATCCATCAAAGAACTTACTGAAATAGTCGCTGACATCATAGGATACAACGGAGAAATCAAGTGGGACACATCAATGCCAAACGGCACCCCGCGCAAGCTGCTCGATGTCAGCAAAGCCACCGCTCTCGGTTGGACTTACCGAACAGAATTAAGTGACGGCATACGCCTCGCCTACGAAGACTTTCTCAACAACCCGATGCGCGCCGAACGGTGACGCTCCATCATGATTTATTATTCAACTCGGTATCTCTGACTGCGGTATCGAGTTTTTTCTTTCCATCAAAGTAACGGGATGTCTCATCCTTGACCTTCCGACACAGCATGAGCAATGTGAACATAGTGGGGAATGCCATCAAGGCATAGAACAAATCACAGAGACCGACCGCTGCCCCCACGGGGATTACCGCAAAAACTACAAGGGTGGCTATAAAGAACCATGAGTAATACCGTCCACGACGCTCCCCGAAAAGATAACTCGCACAACGGTTGCCATAGAATGAATAACTGAACATCGATGACATCGCGAAGCACAAGACGATAAACATGAGAATATATTCTCCGTAAGGCATCGCGTTTCCGAACGCCCCCATGGCGATTTCAAGGCCTTTGATACCTCCGTCTGAAGGAATCTCGCCACACAACATAATGGCCAACGCGGTCAATGTGCACACCAGGCCTGAATCAATACTCGGTCCGAGCATCGCCACGAGACCCTCGCGCACCGGCTCGTTGTTACGTGACGCCCCGTGCATGATTGAAGCCGTGCCCACCCCCGCGTCATTGACAAGGGCTGCACGACGCGCGCCGATGATTGCGATACCCGCAAGAGCACCCCAACCCGCCTCAAGATTGAACGCATTGGCGAATATCGAGACAAACACACCGGGTACTTCATCGATATGTGTCACTATTATGAACAACACTATCAACAGGTACAGTCCCACCATGAACGGGACAAGCACCGAGGCCACCCGGGCGATGCGCCTTACACCTCCAAGCACTACAAGAGCCACCGTTATCGCGATTCCCACACCGAAAAGCAATTTGAACGCCAACAGATTGCTAAGCCCGGTCCCCCCCCCCACCTTTGCAAGAATATTGCTCGACTCTATCCATTCAGGTGTGGTAAAGGTGGTTACAACCGCCTCCGTCAACTGATTAGCGTTCATTATGCACAGCGTGCCGAACATTCCTGCCACGGCAAAGAACACAGCAAGTGGTCTCCAGTTGCGTCCAAGGCCTCGCTCAATAATGTGCATAGGCCCTCCGGTCGGATTCCCTTCGTCATTTTTCCCTTTATACTTGATTGCAAGAACCCCCTCGTGGTACTTGGTACACATACCGACCAACGCGCTGACCCACATCCAGAATATCGCGCCGGGACCACCCATCACGAGAGCGATTGCCACGCCGGCGATATTCCCCATACCGACCGTAGCGGCGACAACTGATGCCAAAGCCTGCGCCGAACTGATTTGACCGTTCGTCGCACTGCTTTTGTGCCGTAACGCCCTTATCGCCCAGGGAAGCCTCCTCAATGAAACGAAACCCGAATATACAAACAGGAACAAGCCACCACCAATCAGGGTAATGAATAATGGATAACCGCAAAGGAAATCAGCCACGCGGGTGATAAAATCGCCGATACGTTCAAGCATAATGTGCAATGATGTGTGATTTACAGTACAAATATACGGTTTAAAATTTTATTGTCACCGATTAGTTTTCAATTATTTACAAACCGTCATTACAATTTACAATTTTTACAAAATAATATCGCGCCACCTTTCAAGGCGACGCGGTATTATTTTAGAGTATGTTTTCGTCAAAGTTTCGACACGATTTCCTCGGTGTCGCGGGCAATCATCAACTCCTCATCGGTGGGGATGACACACACTTTCACACGTGAAACCGGGGTCGAAATTTCGGTTTCAGTACCACGTGTACGGGCATTCAACTCCTTGTCGATTTCAACACCCATGAAGGCAAGGTGCGCACAGACGTTCTCACGCACACCGGTCTGGTTCTCGCCTACACCGCCGGTAAACACGATGATGTCAAGACCACCCATCTCGGCGGCATACGCGCCTATGTATTTGATAATACGATTCTCATACATGTCAAGCGCGAGTGTCGCACGCTCATCACCGGCATTTACCGCGGCCTCTATTTCACGCATGTCACTCGAGATTTCGCTCACACCGAGGACTCCGCTCTCCTTGTTGATGACACGCTGCAAGTCAGCTGCCGACAACCCATGCTTGGTCATAAGGAATGTGAGCGCACCCGGGTCGACATCACCCACACGGGTGCCCATCATCAACCCCTCCGTAGGGGTCAGTCCCATAGAGGTGTCAACGCTCTTGCCCCCATCAACGGCTGTTATCGAACCTCCGTTGCCGACATGGCATGTCACAATCTTCTGCTTAGTGATGTCAACTCCAAGGAACTCGCACACACGCTGCGACACATAACGGTGGCTCGTCCCGTGGAAACCGTAACGGCGTACACCGTCCTCCTTGTAATATTTATAAGGGAGCGCATACATGAACGCCTTGGGGGGCATCGTCTGATGGAAAGCCGTGTCAAAGACCCCTACCTGGGGCACATCGGGCATGAGGGCGGTAATCGCGTCTATGCCGGTCATGTTGGCGGGATTGTGCAGAGGAGCGATGTCATAACACTGCCGCACCATTTCCTTGACCTCATCGGTAATCAGGACACTGCTGTTGAATTTCTCACCGCCGTGTACGACGCGATGACCCACCGCATCGATTTCAGCATAGCTCTTGATGCAACCCTCGACCTTGTCGGTGAGGATGTCGAGTATCGCCTGCACCGCACCTTTATGGTCGGTCATACCCAACTCGACAATCGCCTTTGACCCGTCACGACGTTTGTATTTCAAGAATCCGTCGGGAAGACCTATTTTCTCTACTCCACCCTCGGCGAGCACCTCGGCCCCCACGGTCTCGATTAACTTGTATTTAACCGAACTGCTTCCGCAATTCAAAACCAATATCTTCATTCGTTATTCTCTTTCAAGCCTATGGCCTGGTTACATGTGATTATAATTGTCTTGTAAATATCCTCGGGGAAGCATCCGCGTGAGAGGTCGTTGACCGGGGCGGCAAGTCCCTGTAGCACAGGGCCAACAGCCTGTACCCCTCCAAGTCGCTGAACCAACTTGTAAGCGATATTCCCGACCTCAAGCGACGGGAACACGAGCACATTGGCACACCCGCTCAACGGCGAGTTGGGAGCCTTGGACTGGGCCACACCCGGCACTATGGCGGCATCGGCCTGGAGTTCACCGTCAAGAATCAGCGACGGTGCCATCTCATGTGCGATGCGCGTGGCCTCTATGACCTTATCCACCCGTTCATGACGGGCGCTTCCCTTGGTCGAGAACGACAGAAGGGCGACACGCGGCTCAATTCCGGCGATATCGCGGGCGGTCTGCGCGGCCGAGACCGCAATCTGGGCAAGCTCAGGGGCGGTGGGGTCAGGTACAACGGCACAGTCGGCAAAGATGAGAACACCGTCAGTCCCGAACGGAGACCCCTCGGGAAGCAACATCACGAACGCCCCGGAGACAACACTGATTCCCGGTTGCGTCTTGATAACCTGGAACGCGGCGCGGAGCACATTGCCGGTGGTGTTCATCGCCCCGGCGACCTGACCGTCGGCATCCCCCGCCTTTACCATCAGGCAACCAAGATAAAGAGCGTTAGCCGTGGTGAGACGCGCCTCCTCCATCGTGATTCCTTTCTTCTTGCGAAGCTCATAGAACAACGGGGCGTAACGGTCAATCACCGCCTTGTCAGCGGGGTTCACGATTTTGGCCTCCTTGATGCGCTCAAGGCGCAAGTCCTTTGCCATTCCAAGAATTTCCTTCGGGTCACCGATGAGGATAATATCGGCAATCCCGTCGGCAATAATACGGTCAGCGGCCGACAATGTGCGCGGCTCTGTACCCTCCGGCAGCACAATGCGTTGGCGGTGAGCCTTCGCCTTGACTGTCATTCTCTCTATAAGATTCATAGTTTTATGTGATATGTGATTGAATATTAACTACTTTACCATCATGTCTTTTACTTTGATGATAGAATATCACAAAATTACTCATTTTTTCACGACATCCCTAAAAAATCCCACCAAAATTGAACCGACCCACGTCTACCTACGTTCTATTTAAAACATAAATACGTCAAACTATGAACGACAGAGAGTCGAGAGACAAGAAAGGAAAAGGGAAAATCAGCGGATGGCTGATTGTAGGTGTGCTCGCACTGATTGCGCTGCTTCTGATATGGCTCACGGTGGCCGACCTGTTTGGTGACACCGACGTAGCCGCGTTTATTAACTATAACCCCTCACTGGCATTATGATAATTGCATCAATTTCCGTCACTACATGGATTGTATGGGCGGTGATAGGCATCGCCGCAGGATATATGTCGGGACGTCTTCTCAACTCTGGCCGGCTGACAGCCCTGAATGTGATAATCGGTGCATGCGGGTCGCTGCTCGGCGGCTGGGGGTTCACCGCGGCATGCGGTGACAACGAAACCCAACAGATACTCTCGCTGCTGACCGCATTGGTTGTAGCCGGTGTACTCCTGTGGATTTCAACAGCCATCGCCGGACGTTTCATCAAGCGCGATGACAACGACGAATGACCTATTCACCCGTCATTACATCCCCGGAAGTTCCAACAGCATCCAATGGCCCGACAACAGTCCGTCAAGGACATTCTCCATACAGAGATTCCAACTCACGAACCCCTGTATACGTCCGTCGGGCGTGCGGTACTTGAAATTGGACGGGGCCAACGGCTCACCCGTCTCGGCGTGATAAGTCTCATGCATCGTGCCATAGTCATCGAGGTCCTTGGCCATGAGACCTCCCACCTTGGAGGCCATCCATGCCACCTGGTCATCATATCCGTAATGATGCAACCCTATTGAATAGATATAGTTGCAGATTCCCCATATCGGCCCTTGCCAGTTGGAGAACGGGATGATTATATTCTTGTTGTTATAGTCGACATCAGCTTTGGAAAGGCTTCTGAACCCGTAAGGTGATTTCATGCAACCCTCGTCCAGCATGTAACGCTCAATCATGCGACGTCCATTGGACACCGGGGCCATCTTATACATCAACGGCACGAATGTCGAGTAACCTACACGACGGTAATGCTCGCGTGTCTCGCGGTCAACGTTGTAATAACATTCATCGGCCTCGTTCCACAGAATGCGGTTCATACTGCCTTTCAACTCTTTAGCCTCGCGCTCTAACGAATCAGCATCACCCTTCTCACCCAACTGACGGGCGATTGCAGCCTGTGCAAGCAACTCGCCGTACTGAAAGGCCGTCGCATCGGCTGACAGGAACGTACGCGAGTCATCCTTGAAATAATTCAGCGCAGGATTGTTGTCGGCACCGCTCTGCATCGCTATTTCCCAGAAATACAACCCTGAAACGGAGTCCCGCTGCGTCTTCCTGCGATAATCGAGCACCTCGTTCAATGATTTGTAAACAGGGCGAATCCACTCCCAATCGCCGGTCGCCTTGGCATAATGATAAGCACCCTGCGAAAGAAACGGTTTCATAGCGAAACGCCCGCTATAGGCCTGTCTCGGGCCGTCCTTTGTCATGCACCCGGCAACATAGCCGTCCTTGTCTATACCCTGGGAAAAAGTCAAGACCCAGTTCTTCATATATTCCGGCTCACCCTTGGAAATGAAATGATTTGCCATGAAAAAGGCATCCCAGTCCCACAGTTGTGAATAGAACCCGGCAGGAATCAGGTAGGGATATTTGATAAAACCGTTTGGTTCTTTGACAACCTGTTTACGCAACTCCTTGAACCCGGTTGACAATCTATCCTGAAGCACTGTCAAATCCTTGTTCACATTGTCCTTAGACAATTGCCCCGGATTATTCTTGGCTGTCAATGTAATCATGGCGCATATCACTATTATTAAGGTTACTGTTCGTTTCATGGGATGGCTGACTATGTTAAAAAATCACCCCCAACGGCTAAATAGCCATCAGGGGTGTGGTAGATAATGATTGGTGAGTGGGCGCTGAGGGATTCGAACCCCCGACCCTCTGCTTGTAAGGCAGACGCTCTGAACCAGCTGAGCTAAGCGCCCTCAATGTCAAACTTCTATAAACCTCTTTTTAAGAAAGGTAGTGGGCGCTGAGGGATTCGAACCCCCGACCCTCTGCTTGTAAGGCAGACGCTCTGAACCAGCTGAGCTA
>CANQZG010000029.1 GCA_947628305.1 uncultured Muribaculaceae bacterium
CATTTTTTTTTCTCGCGTCTATGGCGGGTCCGGATGACCTGCCGGGAAGGGAGGCACATATGAGCCTCTGGAAGAACGTCCTCGTCGGCGCGCTCTGCGCTGCCGGCGGGTTCGCGGTCGGGCACCACTTCGGCTTCGATGCCGGAGGGAAGTCCGGCTTCGCCGTCGGCATGGAGGCCGGCGAGACGCTCTGGAGCCGCTGGCTCTCGGAGCGGTTCCCCGACGACTGCGACGAGATGTGCGAGTCCGTCCGGGACTACGAGCGCCACTTGCAGTTCGACGAGGACGGCAGGGACGACGCCGTAGAGTTCATGTACACCTGCCTGCTGGGCATCTCCAAGGACGGCTGGAATGCCCTGCCGTTCGAGGAGAGAATGCACTTGGCCGCGAGCCTCGACGAAAGATTGGAGAAGCTGCACGCCAACCGCCTCTGGACCGCGATGCAGTAGGGGAACGGCATGGGAATCGGAAGGACCCTGCTGCTCGGGACGGCCTGTGTCGCAGGCGGATTCGCACTCGGTGCCTTCGCGGTGGGCGAGGTCGCGTGGCGATTCGGCTACCAGCAGGGGAAGCTCTTTCAGATGGATAGCGTGAGCTACTGGCTCGGAAGCAGGCTCGATGAGGCGGCGTACCTCGCGTCGCTCACCGACTTCAACCGCTTCGCGTCAGGCATGTCCGAGCAGGTCGAGTACGCCCTGAGGTGCATCGCCGCGCGCGACTGGCGCGACGTGGTCTTGAGGCTGGCCCGCGAGGACCGCTTCATGGAGATATTCGACATCTGACTTTCAAGGAGTGATGCCATGCGATTGACGCGCAAGGAGGGTGCGGTGCTGGCAGTGTCCATCGGCCTGCTCGCACTGAGGCACATGATATTCGACTACTGGCGCAGGGAAGACCGCGTCGGCAAGTGGTTCGCCGACTGACTCATCTGAGGAGCGAGACTATGAGGTTCACGTTTTGGAGCACCATCGCGCTGGTGACAATCGGCCTGTTCGCGGGCTACTACATGGCCGAGACCGTCGTCCTGCGGGACGAGAACGAGCATCTGCGCGAGAACCAGAGGCTCATCTACGACTGCGTCGAGACCAAGCTCGACGACCTCTACCGCAGGGTCTGCCCGCCGAGCTACAGGCACGGAAACGGGCGGCACCACGGGGGAAACGGCAGGCACTAGGAGGACACATGGCCAGAGCCAAGAAGAGGAAGCGCTCGCACGGGACGCCCAAGGCCAACCACCAGAAGGCGGCCCCGAAGCGGAAGCAGGACCGGAAGCAGCGGCACATGGACGACCCGAGGCAGCTCGCCAAGAGCGTCTCGGAGCCCGTCGCGCCGCCCATCCCCAGCGCCCTGCGCCCCGAGGGACAGGAGACGCTCACCGACCTGTTCGGAAGCGTCTACAACATGATGCACGCGACGAGGGAGGTGTAGCGTGAGGGAGATGCTGCGGTTCATCGGAGAGCACGTCAGGGAGCTCTCCGCCGTCGGACTCGCCAGCCTCGTCTGCGCCCTGCTCTGCGGGGTCGTGGGCGGGGTCGCGTCGTCCATGTACAGGGAGGCCGAAAGATGCGAAAGCGACCCGGAGTGACCTACGAGGTCTACGAGGACGCCACGCTCTACATGGTCGGGTACATGCCCGGAAGCGACGAGCGCGAGCTCCTCAAGAGGACCGGCACGGCGGTGGTGGGATATTCCCAGACGCCGCCCTACGACCCGGTCCCGCTGTCCTGCCGCTTCCTCCAGTCCACCAGATGGGACGACCTCACGCACGACCGCGAGGGCAACCCGCTGGACGAGGACGACTGGGACATCTACGACGAGGGGGTTGCCATATCCGCGGTCCCCGGCAGGCCCTACATGGGGCGCGTCTGGTTCGACGGCCGGGTGGACGAGAGGACGGGCTTCCTCGGGGTCATCGAGTCGTACGAGCAGTACATGCTCGACGGCTACACGACTCAGGAGAATCTGGAGAGGGAGATAGCGGCCATCGCGGGAGGCATGTCATGACCGCGGCCGAGCTGCTCTCCCTCTACATCATAGTGTTCGTCGCCACCGTGGGGGCCGCGTTTCTCGTGGCCATGCTGGTCACCTCAAGGGTCCAGCGGCGCGACGAGCGCGACGGCTCTCAGGTCTACAACTGGGTGGACACGACGAACGACCCCGACAAGAGGGGCGTCTACGCCACATATTTCAGGAACCAGCCGAGACCGGAGGACGTATTTGTCATGGACGACGGGCGCGTTATCCACATCGATAGCGTCGATACCCGCAACCACTACCTTGAGTGCCATGAGATGGAGATTGAGGATGTTCACGGAGGAGATAACGACGGTTGACGTCTGCTTCATCGTCACCGTCGCGATAAGCGCGATATTCTACTTCCTCGGATACCGCAACGGGTTCGAGGCCGGACGGGAGTCCATTCGCCGTAGGCGTCGCGGCGATATTTCGGTGGGCCCGCGGAGGGCCCGCATCGGGAACCGCTTCACCAAGGGGAGGAACGGACGATGGCCAACGAGATATTCTGCGACAACTGCGGGTGCAACATGCTCGCGTCGGACGGGACGTCGACGGGAGGGGAGATTACCCTCGCGTGGAGGGATGAGGCTGGTGTGAGGCACAGCCACACCTTCGACGCCTGCCGCTGCTGCATAGACGGAATCGTCCAGATTCTCACGGAGAACCGGGAGCAGCTCCACCGGCTGCATGGCGTGAACTGCCATGACATCCTCCCGGTCGGATATCGTTGCGGGCACTCGCCCGCGGAATGAGGTGGTTCATGGAACTGCTGAGCATGGCGGCCCTCCAGTGGCTGCACTCGGACGAGGTCGACTACGCGAACAGGAGCCACGAGGAGCGCAAGACGCTCATCGCCGCCGCACGCATCCTGTTCCCGGACGACGAGGAGAACTAGGAAGGGAGCGAGCATGGCCTACGCCATGTACTGCGACAAGTGCCGCAAGGTCCTGAAGGTCGACGACAACGTCGTCGAGCCCTTCACCGTCATCCCCATCAACGTCCCGGACCGCACCAAGGCCAAGGGGACCAAGGTCAGGTACTGCCTCGACTGCGCGAACGAGCTCCTCGACGCGGTGGAGGAGACCCGGCGCATCATCGCGGAGCACGCGAATGAAATCGCCAACGAGTAGGGACACGCTGGCCGCCATGACGTACGAGCAGCTCCGGGAGCTCAAGGACGACCTTGAGGAGCAGAGGGACATCATGCAGGCCAACGCCGACGAGCTCGACCGCGACGTCATGTGCGTCGAGTGCGAGCTCGAACGGCGCGAATACGCGTCGACGCTGTTCTGAGGAGGGCCATGGACCCGCATATCCTCGGCGCCGAGGAGGCGCTACGCGACAGCATCGCGCGCATAGAGGCGCAGATGCGGATGGTCCGGACGACCCGCAGGACGCTCCAGCCACTGTACCTGCTGGGCCGCGTGCAGCCCGAGGGCCCGTTCGAGAGGGAGCTCAGGCGATACGGGGAGCGGTACGGCGTGCCCGTCCAGCGGTACACGGTGCAGTCCGTCGAGGACTGGTACGAGTTCCGGGAGGAGGTCGACTACGACCTCTCGGGGGTCCTGTACACCGGGTGCGACCGGCCCGTCTGGTGGCCGCAGGTGCTCCGGGCATATCCCGCCGTCTTCGACGTCGACGGGGTGACGACGGGGGCGCCCGCGGTCGTCGAGTCGGTCCTCCGCATCATGCGCTCCCACGGCCTCGACGAGGAGGTCGCGGGACAGGGGGTCCTCGTGCTGGGGAGGAGCCGGTACGTCGGTATGCCGATGGCGGCCGAGGTCTGCCGTCGGTTCGACGCCGTGCCGACCATAGCCCACTCCAAGATGGACCCCCGTGAGCTGGACCCGCTCATCAGGGGCTTCAAGTACGTCATATCCTGCCTGCCGCACGGCGTGGCCCTGAGCGCCGGGCACATCACGGAGGGGTCGGCCGTCATGGACGTCGCCGGCTCCCTCGAAATCCCGCCCGGGGTCGAGCCGTGGTTCAGGTACACGCCCTCCACCGGGTGCATCGGGCCCCTGACGGTGCATATCCTGCTCGAAAGGGCCCTATTGCACTGATTTCGGCCAAAACGGCCGACAAAACCGCAGGTCAGAGGGGTCGAAGCTCTGAGAGCCTCTCTAAGGCCCGATAATCGGCCCTCTGGACTCCAGTACCGGGGAATTGGCGGATTTTCGCCATTTCGGGAGGCGTCCCGACCATTGGGGACCGGCATGACGGATTCGACCGAGAGTTCGAGGCTCGCCGAGCAGCTGGCGGGCCTCGACATACTGTCCTCGGGATTCGGGGAGGCCATGGACGGCCTCTCCGTCTCCCAGAGGAACGCGGCATGGACCGCGCTGACGAGGGAGTCGAGGCTCCTGACCAAGACCATATCCGACTTGGACGACCAGATGGACGACATCCGGACCAGACAGCACACGTTGCAGATGAGGCGGCGCAGGCTCGACTTCATCCGCGGCGAGCTGGAGGCCCGAGGGGTGGAACGATAGGAAGGGGAAAAGGAAATGGCAATGAGGGTGTACATCTCCGGACCGTGCCGGAACAAGCCCAACCGCAACGAGGCGGCGTTCTCGTACGCCGAGCAGATGCTCAGGAACCTCGGATACGACGTGTTCAACCCGAGGAAGCTCCCGTTCACCGACACGTGGACCCGCGAGCAGAAGGACCACGTCGAGTTCGCCATCATCGACATGTGCGACGCCATGTACATGCTCGAAGGGTGGGAGCAGGCCGACGGGGCCGTCCACGAGCACGACTACGCCGTGAGCGCGGGCAAGCAGTTCATCAGCGAGTAGTCGCTCGCTGAAGCGAAGAATCAGGGCCAGAGCCTCTCGGGGTGCCCATGGGGTCGCACCGACTCCTTTCTCGGCAGGCTTCCCAAGACCCCCAAGCACGGGTTTGCCATGGCCCGTGCGACGGCCCCATGGGTGCCGCGAGGGGCTCTGGCCCGCATATCCGAAACGGAGCATTATGTTGAAGCCCAAGAAGTCCGACCTGACCGACCTCGAATTCGAGGTGCGCGCAAAGCGGGAGATTTGCCACTGGTGGAACGTCAACACCGCCGACATGCTCAGACGGTTCGGCGAGCTCACCCCGCAGAAGCTCGACACCATATTCTCCATCCACGTGGGGGACAGCTGGAAGGGGCAGTTCCGGGCGCACTGGTACTCGCTCCTCAAGCCCATCCCCTACCTGTTCGAGGTCGAGTACCTGCCGGAGACGCACGACCTCGCCCTCAGGGTGTACGAGGAGAAGTTCTCCAAGTACACCGGGTACGAGGTGAAGCGCCCGTCGGGCATCTGGGGGCGGAACGACGACTACATGAGCATGAGCGAGAAGGGACCGGTGGATGGAACCGACGAGTGACGACGCAATCAAGTTCGGCGAGGACTTCCATATCCTGAACGGCACCGAGCAGGACTACAGGGCCGCCCTCGAAATAGCGCAGGCCCAGCACGAGCAGGGCCTTCTGGAGGACGCCCGGTTCGACGACATCCGCGAGGCGTGCCTCAGGGGCATCGCGGAGGCCTGCAAGAACAGGGTCCCGCGCCACGCGGCCGTCGACATGGTGAACGAGCCGCCCCACTACATGGCCATGGACGGGAGCGGGCTCGAATGCATCGACTTCATGAAGGCCATGGCCACCAAGGAGGAGTTCCGCGGATATCTGAAGTGCCAAGTCGCCAAGTACCTTTGGCGCGAGGGAAGGAAGGACGAGGGCAAGGCCCTTGAGGACCTTGAGAAGGGCGAGTTCTACTACAAGAGGCTCATCGAGCTCGAATCGGAGTGAGGGGCGAGTGGCATGAGGGACAGGCTCATGGACATGAACTACAGGGTCACCGTGGAGGCGGAGCGCGTCGAGGTCGTCGAGAGCCCGTCGGGCACCGAGGTCCACGGGTGGCTCAAATCCGGTGTCGGGGAGGGGGCGGTCATATTCTCCGCGTCCCTCCCGGCCGGGGAATACTACGAGGTCGACGAGAACGCGGGCGAGGCAGGTCTGGTCACCATGACGGTGCCGACGTGGGACGTCGAGTACCGCTTCGTGACGGACGGGTTCACCCACATCAAGACCGACGAGATACGCGCCATGGACTTCGGCGGCTACATGCGCCTGAAGCAGGCGGAGCTTGAGTGGACGAAGAGCACCCTCGACCACGAGGTCTACCTCGAACGGACGTACGGGGACGACTGGCGCGACCAGTACGAGGCGTGGCTCCGCGAGCGGAACGGGGGCGAGTAGGATGGCCGCGAGGCCGAGCGGCATCCCGGGGCTGCTCAACAGGCTCGGCGGCAGGCTGCACATGCTCCTGACCGGCAAGAGGCCCAAGGTCGCACGCCCGTTCGAGCGGAGGTACCACCATGCCCGCCGCGAACGTCCCTAAGACGTATTCCGACAGGGAGCTGCACAGGCTCCGCAAGGACGTGGAAGGGGACGCGACGGCCATCGTCAGGCTCCTCGACACGATGAACCACGAGCTACGACTCATCCGAGAGGCCCTCGCCGGGGGCGGGTTCGCAGAAAAAACACCCCAGATGACGAAGTCCATCACATCGGATGAAGGGAGCGACGATGAAGGAGCTGTTCCAGAGCGGGACGCACTACAGCCGTGAAATCGTGAAGGCGATGCTCACGCACGACATGGAGGGCCTGCGCAGGGCCATGGTAGCCAACGAGGTCACCGTCCTAGTGGACGCGATTGACGCGGGGGAGGACCCGGACCTGCTCCAGACCATATCCGACGAGGTGCGGAGGGTCGCCGAGTGCGACGAGGACGAGCTGATGCGCGTCGCGAGGGACCAGTGCCATTGGGACAATCTGGACCTGTGAGGACACGAGGGGCTCCGGGGCGACATGCCCCATCCCCTTTTCCGTTCCCCTCTCGCAAAAACTTCACTCCCCATGACGAAGTCAGTCATTCGCTGAGAAGGGAGCGACAATGAAGGAAGAAGAGGTAACTTACGCCGGAGAGATTGCGAAGATTCAGAGGTGGTTGCGGCGCGACGGATACTATTTCTCGGACGACGAGGTGGAACTCATGTGGAGAAGGTACAGCAGGGAGTTCCTCGCGGCGGGATTCGGGTATGCGGAGACGAACCACATCAGGCAATTCATGGTCTACACCGGCTTGAGCAAGCCCGAGACCGGAGATGAAGACGACCTTTGGCGGGAATTGGGACGTGGCTGGTAGGGGCTCTGGGGCGACACGCCCCATCCCCTTTCCGCAAAGAAAACACGGCCCATAATGAACGCGACGGTCATGGAAGGAAAGGAGCGAGCATGGCCACGTGGAAGCAGATAGAGACGAGCAGGGAACGGAGGCTCTGGTTCACTCAGGTCATCGTGCCGATGGCGCTTGGCGCAGTCGCACTGATGCAGGTGCCGGAGGTCCGGAACGCCGTCTACGACGCGAAGCAGAGGGTCGGCAACGCCATGAGGAACGTGGCGTCTGCGTTCAACGGATGGAAGTAGGGCTCTGGGGCGACACGCCCCATCCCCTTTTCGCAACCATCTCGAAAGGAGCGAGCATGGACATCGGCGGAATCGTCAGGACCGCCATCGACACGGCTGGTCGAATCGGGCACAGGGTGGTGCTGTTCTCCACGGAGAACGCCCCGACCATCCTCAGGGCGGCCGGGACGGCCCTCGTCGTCGTGGGGGCCGTGAGGGCCTACATGAGTGGCAAGGACAACATGGCCGTGGAGTGCTGCGACGACTACCAGCAGGCCATGGAGGACGCGAGGGCCGACACGGAGGGCAGGTCGGGGCTCGCCCGGACCATGGCGACGGCCAAGGTGGACCTGCGGTACAAGTGGCGCGAGTACCTCGTGCCGACGCTGCTCATAGGGGGCGGTGTGGCGTGCTTCTGGGTCGGCGCCCACATACAGGACCGGCGCATGGCGAGGCTGACGGCGGCCCTGATGACCGCGGAGGGGCTGGCCACGGCATATTCGGACCAGCTCTCAGACCTGCTGGAGGAGGGCACGCCCACGCAGCGCAAGGCGGCCGAGAGGGTGACTGAGGGAATCGCCGAGCGCGCCACGGACGGCGCGGACCTCGATGCCATCCCGGGCGAGGGCGACATGGTCGTCGTGGACGGCATCACCGGGTTCACGTTCAGGACGACGGAGGCCAAGGTGAGGAGCGCGGAGGCGTTCATCAACGAGGCCCTCGCCGACGGCGAGAACCGGTACGTGTCGGACTTCTACAGGTGCATGGACGTCGAGCAGCCGGGCTCCGTGTGCGATGCGCTGGGCTGGTCGGCCTCCGGGAAGAGGCCGCACGTCGCGTTCGGGGCCCAGTACCTGCACGACGGGAAGACGGTGGTCGTGATGCTCTACAACACGGAGGTCCTCGACGACGAGCACTTCCGCAACAACATCCACTACGTGTGAGGAGCGAGGAATGAGGAAGAGCGATTTCATGAGGGCCTGCGAGCTGCCCATCGAGATGGTGAGCGGCATCGGCGGGGCCTCGGCCAACTGGCTGACGACGACGTCGCTGGGGGTCGCCGCGACCCTGTGCTACAAGCTGGGCAAGGGCAAGGACCCGAAGCGGTTCGCCAAGTTCGCCATCGTGGCCGGCAGCATCGCCCTCGGCGAGGTCGTCGGGTACGCGGTGCAGTCCAAGCTCAGGGACGACATTCTGAGGGGACTGGCCGAGGACGTCGGCGACCTCGTGCAGCTGGTGACGGACCCGGAGGGGTTCAAGCGGGACCACATGGCGGATATCGCGGCGTTCCAGCCGCTGGACGCGAAGGGAGCGAGGCATGGCGACGAGGCAGATGCCGGAGAAGGGGGACGGGGCCGCGGAGGGCGCCCCACGTGGAAGCGCAGCCACTCCAGATGAGAGGAGGCTCGCCGAGGTAAGGCGCGACAACGCGGTGTCCGCGGCGCTCAGGTCGATGGAGCACGACTTCCTGTCCGACATCGTCCGCCCGGGCATCAACGACTTCCTGATGAGCTGCGTGGACTGGGTGGCCGACACGGTCAAGGACTTCGGGCGTCAGGCCATCTACGGCGACTCGGACGAGACGCGCCGGAGCTACCACAGGGACCGCAAGGGGCGCTCCTACGTCTCCTACGACCGCATATCCTCCAAGAGGGCGCAGCCCACGGCGAAGGAGAGGCGGGAGATGGCGAGGAGGGGCGCGAGGTACGAGGACTCCTCCACCATATTGGTGACGGAGGGCCTCAAGTCCCCGGTGGACCCGCACCTCATCGTCTTCAGGAACGAGAAGGACGCCCGCGCCGTGCACCACAGGCTGTTGGAGCTGGCGACCCGGTACGACTACGCCCAGATGAGCGACCTGTACCAGCACTCGCTCGTGGGCATCGAGCCCTCTTGGACCGACCACCAGATAGGGTGGACGCAGGACGACATCAGGCAGGCGCCGATTCTGCGCAGGAGGGGCGGCTACATCATAGACCTGCCGCCGTATCGCGACATCGAGCGCGACGAGGAAGAGGAAGGATAGACATGGGTCTGCTGGACAAGGTCGGGGCGGCCGCTGCGCGCGTCAGGTTCGCCGCTAGGGCAAACGCCCCCGAGATTCTGCTTGGGGCGGGCGTCGTCTGCATCGTGGCGGGCGGCGCGGCGATGTTCGTCAAGTCGCGGAAGGTGCACGAGCTGCTGGACGAGCAGGGCAGGCGCGAGCTCGAAATCGCCGACACGGTCGAGGACGAGCGCGAGGCCGGCCGTGAAATCCTCAGGTCCCGCGTCGGGTGCGCAATCGGCACCGCGAGGGAGTTGGCGCTGCCAATCGCCCTGCTCGGGGGCTCCGTGGCCTGCTTCGTGGTCTCCCACAACGTGCAGGCGAGGCGCCTCGCCATGGTCACCATGGCCTACAACAGCGCGGTGCTGGCGCTCGACGAGTACCGCGAGAGGGTCAGGGCCCAGTTCGGCGAGGAGGTCGACGAGGGCTACGCGCGCGGCGGCGTCATCGAGTCGTACGACGAGGACGCCAAGAAGTTCCACATGACGAACGACGAGGAGGCGCTCGCGGCGCTCGGCCTCAAGGCGGACGTCGTGGACCGCAACTACTGGACGTTCTGCTGGTGCAGGGACACCTCGAACGGCTGGGAGAAGGACAAGCTCCGCAACCTGAACAAGCTTGAGGCGGCCGAGAAGATGGCGAACCACATGCTCCGGGCGAGGGGCTACCTGTTCGTCGACGAGGTGTTCGACCTGCTGGAGATGAACGAGGAGTTCAAGCGGTCGTTCCCGGAGGCCCGGGTGATGGGCTGGCGCGTCTCCGACGAGCAGGTCAGGAACGCGGAGCGCAACGGCGAGCCCGTCGAGTACGTCAGGTTCGGCATCAACGACCCGGCGAACGAGTATTTCACGGACTGGCACTTCGACCACATCGACGGGCACAACGCGGCGTGGCTCACGCTCAAGGGCATGAACGGGTTCATCCTGACGTCCCCGGAGAGGCGCCGCCCTACCGAGTCGGCCTCTGGGACGCGGACCTCGACGACGTAGACGAGGCGTTCGCGTTCTACACGGACGGCATCCGGCAGGAGGCGATATGCTGACGCTCAGGCTGTACGACGCGGACGGCAACCCCTACCTGATGGACATCGGGGGCTCGACGACGGCCAGCTACGGCCGCTTCGTGTCGGGGGTGTGCGACGCGGTGAGGGACGCCATAGAGGCCTACATGGCCCCGGGGGGCGGCGACATGGACTCGGTGGGCAGGGTGCTGCTCGACGAGCTCTGGAGGCCCTACGCGGACGCCCTGACCCACGAGTACGCCCTCGCCACGGACGACGGGAGCGACGGGACGCTCGTCGACATAGGGCCGATGCCCGACAGGGAGGCGACGTCCGAGTACATAACGCAGGTCGTGACCAGCAAGATGGGGCGCGGGCTGTGACGCCGACGGGGCGGGAGGGACCATGTTCGCGGCCCTCTCGTCCCGTTCGCAACCTTCCACCCGGCAATCAGGTTAGCGGGGGACGGGCAATGAGGAACATGGAAAGGTACCACGGAGAGCGCATGGACGTGCTGCTCGAAAAGGTGGACAGGATACTCCGGGCCGTGGAGGGCCCGGGAGGGGAGCGCAAGATGGAACCCAACCCGAACATCATCATCCCGGACGGCGGAGTGCCGTTCGACCCGAACACGGGGATACCGCCGTATCTGGCCGGCGCGCAGGTGGTCCAGATGAACGTCACGCCGTCGGACCCCATCGTGGAGAAGCTAAACGCGCTCATCGAGGCGCACAACGAGCTCGACGACAAGCTGACGGAGGTCCTCGCGCTGCTGAGGCCCGCCATCGAGGCCATCGGCGGCGTCGAGGGGCCCGCGGAGGTGGACGATGTCGATTGACGTGGAGCTGCTCGCGGTGCACGGATGGATGCCCGCGATAATCGGGATGCGCAACCCCCTCAACTCGTGGGGGCGCATCGACTCCTCCGTGGAGTCGTGGGGGCTCACGGCCCCGTGCGCGGGGGAGTCGACGATACCGACCGAGACGGTCCACCTCGGCCCCAACGACAGGGGGCTGATGGAGAGGCTGCTGGCCCCGGGGACCAGCGACCACTGCAAGTTCAGACGCTACATCACGGTCTACCTGAACGTCACCGCCCCACTCTACTTCTGGAAGGAGTGGGACACGTACAAGGTGGGCACCGTCGCGAACAGCACCAGCACGATGCACACGGTCATGAAGCGGCCGTTCGCGCCCGGCGACTTCGCCACGGACAGGCTCTCGGTCGACGGGATGCGCCTGCTGATGGGCACCATAGCCCACCTCAACCGGCTGAGGGAGAGGCACGAGTTCGAGGAGACGGACCCGGAGCGGCGGAAGGCCATCTGGGACGAGCTCATCCAGCTCCTCCCCTCCTCGCTCCTCCAGACCCGCACGGTGAAGCTCAACTACGAGGTCCTCGCCAACATGGTGGAGGCGAGGCGCAACCACAAACTGGGCGAGTGGCGCGAGTTCTGCCGCTGGTGCCGCACGACGCTCCAGCACCCGTGGATATTCGACCGCAGGGAGCGGGAGGCGCTCAGGATGGAGGGCGAGGACGATGGCTAGGTGGACCCTGAGGGCTCCCGACTGGCCCGCGGTGCTCAAGGCCATGGCGCTCGGCGCCGCGCTGGGCGCGATAGGCGGGGTGGTGGCGCAGCTGTGGCTGTCCAAGGCCTCCGACGGGGAGATACGCGTCGAGGACCCGGAGGGCGAGTCCGCGCTTCCCGAATCCCACCCGGAGGTGCTCGTCACGGAGCGCAGGGAGCACGTGGTGGCGCAGGGCGTCGCCGAGAAGCCCGCGCTCGGGGAGCTCACCCGCGAGGTGGAGCAGAGGACCGACTACGCGAACGCGCTGGGCTACAAGGGCGACAGGCGCGAGCTGCTCACCAAGGAGGACTTGGAGGAGTCCATATTCGACGAGGAGGAGCTCTCGGAGGGCGACGGGGGCGACCCGGACGAGCCCGTGGAGGAGGAGAGCGACATCCTCCCGAACCGGCTCAGGCTCACCACCGAGGAGCAGATACCCAAGCTCACCAAGCCCATGCGCGACAAGATGAACCGCAGGTTCGAGGTCATATCGCAGGCGTCGTACGAGAACGACATGCCGTACAACGACAAGTACGAGGCCGTCTTCTTCCGCGAGTCCAACATGCTGGCGGGGTTCGACGGGGACATCATGCCCGTCGCGGACGAGCTCCTCGTGGGGATGGCGTGGGAGGCCTTCAAGATAAAGGGGGTCGAGCACCTGTACCTGCGCGACAGGGAGGGTGACAGCGACTTCCACATCGCCGGGAGCGACGAGGACTACGACGAGGTGTACGACGAGTGGATGACCGCGAGGGAGCGCGAGAGGGGGCTGTGATGATACATCCGTCGTTCTACGAGGCCCGCGAGCTGCGCCCGGTCAAGACGAGGACAGTGCCGAAGGACGAGTTCAGGACGGCGTACTACAACTGGCTGGCGGAGAAGGCCGGCTTCCCGTACATGAAGGACACCTACGGCGCCTCGTACGACACGCTGAGGGAGGTGCTCGTCGAGACCCCCTTCACGTGGGTGCACCCCATGGACGAGAACCGGGCGTATGACGCCATGGACTACAGGTGGATTTGCAGGACGCTGACGGGCTTCACGTACGAGGGGCAGCCCGAAATCGACGACGACATCGAGGGATGGCCGCCGTCGGTGCTTGAGGTCCTCATGGGCGTCGCCGCGAACGCGCGGTACATGTCCATGACCGACTCGGACGAGGAGTTCTGGTTCTGGATATTCCTTGAGAACCTCGGACTCGACAGGGCGTACGACGGCTCGGGGCTCAACGCGACCGTCATCCGGAACGTCCTGAGGAAGTGGATGGAGCGGAGGTACTCCGCCGACGGCACGGGCAGCATCTTCAAATTCCCGCCGAAGCGGGCTCCGAAGGGCTTCAAGGACAAGGAAATCTGGTATCAGCTGAACGACTATTTCATGGCGAACGGATACTGACACGGTGGCCAAGACACCCATGAGAGGTGGCCAAACCGGCTTTTCGGCAAAAAGCCGGCCAATTTCGAAAAATCGCGATTTTTCATTTTTGGGCGAAAAATTCCCGGGCGGGCTTTTTCGGGAGACCTTTCGGCCATCCAAACGGCAGGCTCTACCTGCATGTTGCCCATTTATACTATCTTTATACTTATATAAATAAAAAAAGTAATAAATATATATATATATAGGTATTATACGTATATATATAGGTTACACCCAAAAAGACCAAAAAATGGCCAATCCGACCACCAACTTAATGACAAAAAAGATTTTGGCCAGTTTGGTGGCCAGAAACGCGATTTTTCTGCGAAAGCTGCGAAAACCTAATTTTCTACCAGATTTCGCCCGCGAGAAGGGAGGTTGAGACATTGTTGGATTTTTGCACGGCGGTGAGCAAGACGCGAGTCTCGAAGACGGACTCCTCGATAACCATATATCCCAGATTCCATCTGTACGGGCACTCCGACCTAGTCGTCAAGGGCGGGACCTTCGACGCCGTGTGGGACGAGAAGAACAACACGTGGTCCCATAGCGTCGAGAGGGTCGGAGAGCTCATCGACGATGAGCTGAGGGAGGCCGCCGAGCGATTTCCTTCCGACGGCGCCAACGTCAACATATTGTACACGAACAACTCAGACAACCACCAGTGGAACGACTTTCTCAGGTACGTTCGCGGTCTGCCGGACTCCAACGTGCAGTTCGACTCGAAGGTGACTTTTCTGTCGGAGGATGTCGGACGCGAGGACTATCGTTCGAAGAGACTGCCGTACGACCTCAACGACGAGGAGCCCAAGACCTACATCGACCTGATGCACGTCCTATATTCCGACAGCGAGCTTGAGAAGCTCGAATGGGGCATAGGCTCCATATTGGCCGGGGAACCGATAGACAAGTTCTTCGTCATGTACGGGGAGTCCGGCACCGGCAAATCGACCACGCTGAAGATAATCGAGATGCTGTTCGGCGGCTATCAGACCGTGGACAACCCCAACGGATATTGCTCCGCGATAGATGCCAAGCTCATCGGCGGGTCGCGTGGGGAGTTCTCACTCGCTGCGTTCGGCTCCAACCCGCTGGTCGCCATACAGCACGACGGGGACCTGTCGCACATCGAGGACAACACGAAGCTGAACATGCTCGTCTCCCACGAGGAGATTACCATAAACGAGAAGTTCAAGCCGACGTACACCATAATCCCGAGGGCGGTCATATTCCTCGGAACGAACTCCCCGGTGCGAATCAACGACGTCAGGTCGGGCATAATACGGAGGCTGATAGACGTATATCCCACGGGGCACCGCGTGCCCTACGACAGCTATCGCACCATGATGAGCAAGCTTCGATTCGAGCTCGGCAGCATAGCCAACCGCTGTCTCAACGTGTACCGTCGACTCGGCAACCAGTATTACCGGAACTACAAGCCGGTGCGCATGATTAGGGAGACCAACGACATATTCCTGTTCGTCGCCGACTACCGGGACTGGTTCATAGCCAACGACCCGGTCCCGATGGTGACCATATGGGACAACTACAAGATATTCTGCGACAGGAACAACATCCGCCTGATGACCCGCTTGCAGTTGCAGTCGCAGCTGATGCCGTTCTACGACGAGTTCATAGAGCGCAAGATGATAAACGGCGAGCGAAGGCGACAGCTGATGTCCGGATTCCATCCGGAGAAGCTCTACGACGAGGACGACTTCTTCGACGTCGAGGAGGTTACCAACGTCGCACAGGGGTGGGCGGAGCTGGACGCGCAGCCGTCCATATTCGACGTGCAGTGCGTAGACTGCCCCGCCCAGACGGCGAACGCCGACGGCATTCCAGCCCTCAGATGGGACGATGTACGGACCAAGCTCAGCGACATAAACACCTCCATGCTGCACTACGTGCGGGTCCCGCAGAACCACATCGTCATAGACTTCGACATCGCGGACGAGAACGGCGAGAAGGACCTTCAGGCGAACTTGCGGGAGGCCGCGAAGTGGCCCACGACCTACATGGAGGTCAGCAAGTCGGGCAAGGGCCTCCATCTCCATTATATCTACGACGGGGACGTCAGGGAGCTCGCGCCGAAGTACGCGGACCACATCGAGGTGAAGGTGTTCACCGGAAAGCAGTCCCTGCGGAGGAAGCTGACCCTGTGCAATCAGGAGCCCATCGCCCACATCCAGCCCGGGTCCCTGCCGTACAAGAACAAGGATAGGAACAATGGAATGGTGAATTTCGAGGGGATAAAGAACGAGAAGGCCCTCCGGACGCTGATACGGAGGAACCTCAAGAAGCAAATCGTGCCGGGCACCAAGCCCAGCATCGACTTCATAAAGCACGACTTGGATGAGGCGTACGACTCGGGGATGCGGTACGACGTCAGCGACCTGAAGCCGGCAATCATATCCTTCGCCGGCAACAGCACGCACCACTCGGCATATTGCCTCAAGCAGGTCACGGAGATGAAGTTCATGTCGGACGAGCCGAGGGAGGATGTGGAGTGGCCGGAGGACGGCGCCCTCGTGTTCTTCGACGTCGAGGTCTTCCCCAACCTGCTCGTCATCGTGTGGAAGAGCGAGGACGCGGAGCCCGTGCGTCTGGTGAACCCGACGCCCGACATGGTGCGGCGCCTCTGCCAGATGAAGCTCGTCGGCTTCAACAACCGGCGATACGACAACCATATCCTCTACGCTAGGATGCTCGGCTACACGGAGGAGCAGGTCTACAAGGTTTCGCGCAACATCGTGGCGAACCACAACCGCAACGCCATGTTCCGTGAGGCGTACAACCTCTCGTACGCCGATATCTACGACTTCTCCTCCAAGAAGCAGTCGCTCAAGAAG
The DNA here is from genome assembly GCA_947628305.1 of uncultured Muribaculaceae bacterium. Taxonomy (GTDB): domain Bacteria; phylum Bacteroidota; class Bacteroidia; order Bacteroidales; family Muribaculaceae; genus HGM05190. The sequence continues at coordinate 16,352 of CANQZG010000029.1, forward strand.
TTCGAGATTGACCTCGGCATCCACCACTTGGAGCTAGACCTGCCTTGGGACGAGCCGGTCCCCGAGGAGCTGTGGGGGAAGGTCGCGGACTACTGCGTGAACGACGTGCTCGCCACCGAGGCGACGTTCAAGGCCCGCCACGCGGACTTCGTGGCCCGTGAGATTCTCGCCCAGCTGAGCGGGCTAACCGTGAACGACACCACGCGGATGCACGCCACCAAGATTATATTCGGGGACGACCGCAACCCGCAGTCGCAGTTCGTCTACACGGACCTGTCCGAGATGTTCCCCGGGTACGAGTACGCCGGCGGGAAGAGCACTTATCGCGGGGAGGAGGTGGGAGAGGGCGGCTACGTCTACGCGGAGCCGGGGATGTACGAGAACGTCCTGACGCTGGACGTGGAGTCCATGCATCCCAACAGCATCATCGCCCTCAATCTCTTCGGCGACAGGTACACGAAGCGGTTCAAGGACCTGCTCGACACCCGTCTCGCCATCAAGCACCGGGACTTCGAGACCGCCCGCGAGATGTTCGACGGGCAGCTGGCCCCATATCTGGAGGACGAGGCGAGCGCGGACGACCTCGCGTACGCCCTGAAGATAGTCATCAACTCCATATACGGGTTCACGGCGGCGCGGTTCGACTGCGAGTTCCGAGACCCTAGGAACATCGACAACATCGTCGCGAAGCGCGGCGCCCTGTTCATGGTCAACCTGAAGCACGAGGTTCAGGAGCGGGGGTTCACGGTCGCGCACATCAAGACCGACTCGATAAAGATTCCGAACCCCACCCCCGAGATTATATCCTTCGTGAACGAGTACGGGGCGAAGTACGGCTACCACTTCGAGGAGGAGTCGTCATATTCCCGGCTCTGCCTAGTGAACGACGCGGTGTACATTGCGAGGGACAGGGAGGGGCGCTGGAGTGCAACGGGCGCCCAGTTCAAGCACCCCTACGTGTTCAAGACCCTGTTCTCACACGAGCCCCTGTCGTTCGAGGACTACTGCGAGACCCGGAGTGTATCCGGTGACGCGGAGATGTACTTGGACAAGAACGAGGGCAACGTCGTCGACGAGGTCGAGCACAATTATATCTTCGTGGGTCGTACCGGTTCGTTCGTGCCGGTGCTCCCCGGATGTGGCGGCGGCATATTGCTGAGGAGAAAGGATGGCAAGGACTACGCCGTCACGGGCACTAAAGGCTATCGTTGGATGGAGGCCGAGCTTGTCAAGGACATGAATCTGGAGGACCACATCGACATGGGATATTTTGAGAACCTAGATGAATCGGCGGTCGCCGCCATATCCAAGTTCGGCGACTTCGACTGGTTCGTGAGCGAAGAAGGAGAATGAAAATGCCGAGAAGCCGTCGCCGGAAGCACGAGTTCAAGAACTGGGTGACCGAGCACATCATATTCAAGCGCAAGCACCCCGTGTTCCAGACGAACTTCGCGGGTCGCATCGACCCGTGGGGCAACTCCCGCCGCACCTTCTGCCTCAGGCTGGACGACTCCAACGTCGTGCAGCGCATGATGGACCTCGGGTGGCGCGTGGAGACCTACCGCAACCGCGAGACCGACGAGGTCGAGTTCTACTTCCTGAGGGTGAACGTCAGCTTCGACAACCCCACCGGGGACCCCGCGCGGGACAAGGACTTCATCCCCCTCGTCAAGCAAGTCACCGAGAGTGGCGTCGAGACCTTCCTCGACGAGAACAACATCGGCCTCTTGGACGACCAAGAAATCCTCTGGATGAACGTCGACGTCCGGCCCTACAACTCCTACAACGAGAAGACCGACAAGGAGAGTGTCATCGCATATTTGAGTCGACTCGTCGTCAAGGTGAAGGATGACCTGTTCGACGACGACTTCGACAGCGACTCGCCGTCCGAGGTTATATTCAACGACAGCATCTACGAGGAGGACGGCTCCGTCCGCTCCCGCACCGAGGTCGTTGAGGAGACCGAGGATGACGAGGAGGACATCCCCTTCTAGCATAGGAGGCGCCGAAGATGCCCGTCGGGCTGTATGAGCATCAGAAGCGCGCCGTAGAGCTTCTCCGTTCCGGCTCCGTCTTGTGCGGCGGGGTCGGGACGGGGAAGTCCCTCACCGCGCTGGCCTATTATATCTCCAAGGTGTGTGGTGGCTCCCTCGCGACGGATGTCGAGGAGGCCCGCCCCATGTCCGTCGCCAAGCCGCTGTACGTCATTACGACGGCTCGTAAGCGCGACACTGGAGAGTGGGACCGGGAGTGCATGAAAGTGGGCCTTAAAACGGCTCTCACGGCTCCTGAGGACCATATCGTGACCGTGGACAGTTGGAACAACATACGGAAGTACGCCGACGTGAAGGACTCCTTCTTCATATTCGACGAGCAGAGGGTCGTTGGAAACGGGGCTTGGGTGAAGGCGTTCCTGAAGATAGCGAAGTCCAACGAGTGGATTCTGCTGACCGCGACGCCGGGCGACCAGTGGGTCGATTATATTCCCGTCTTCGTCGCCAACGGTTTCTACCGCAATCGCACGCAGTTCATCAGGGAGCACGTGGTCTATGCCCCCATGGCCAAGTTCCCGAAGATTGTGCGATATCTGAACGTGCCCAAGCTCCGCCGTCTCCGCGAGCGGATAGTCGTCCCGATGACCTACGAGAAGAAGGCCACCCAGCACGACGAGTGGACCAGAGTCCGCTACGACAGGGCGCTCTACGACAGGGTGTACCGTGAGCGGTGGAACCCGTTCGACGACTGCCCGATAGAGAACGTCTCCCAGTATTGCTACATCCAGCGGAGGGTGGTGAACTCGGACCCGGAGCGACTCGAACGGCTGCTCGCCATCCAGCGGGCCCACCGGAAGGTCATCGTCTTCTACAACTTCGACTACGAGCTTGAGATGCTCAGGGGCTTCGCCGAGTCGCATGGCATATTCCACATAGAGTGGAACGGGCACAGGCACGAGACCATACCGGAGACGGAGCCAGCGTGGTTATATTTCGTCCAGTACACCGCCGGAGCAGAGGGATGGAACTGCATAGAGGCGAACTGCATCACGTTCTACTCGCTGACGTACTCTTACAAGACTTTCGTTCAGGCGAGGGGGAGGATTGACAGGCTCAACACCCCGTACACGGACCTCTACTACTACGAATTATATTCCAAATCGCCCATCGACCTTGCAATCAGGTCCTGCCTCCGCCAGAAACGGGACTTCAACGAGCGGACTTTCGAGCTCGCAGGAAAAAAACAGCCGATAATGGAAGAGAGAGAGTAAGCCATGGCAGCCTCTCTTATATTTTTGGCCGAGGAGGGGCACATGCGAGAAGGGGTCTTTCAGAACAGGCTCATCAACAAGCTGAAGGAATGCTTTCCCGGATGCATCGTGCTCAAGACGGACAGCGGATACCTTCAGGGCGTCCCGGACCTGCTCGTTATGTACGGCAGGAATTGGGCCGCGCTTGAGGTGAAGGCGTCGTCCTCGGCCAAGCGCCAGCCGAATCAGGCCTATTATATTCGCAAGATGAACGACATGTCGTACGCGGCGTTCGTCAGTCCCGAGAACGAGAGGGAGGTACTGGATGAACTTCAACTCGCACTACGGCGTTGAGGGCCAGCACGCATTCCTCTCGCCGTCCCAGAGTCACTGGGTGAACTACGACGAGGACAAACTCGTCGACAGGTACGCCACGTGGAAGGCCGCCGAGCGCGGCACCAAGCTGCACGCCCTAGCGGCGGAACTCATATCCTTGGGCGTCAAGCTCCCCGCCAATCACTCTACGCTGAGCATGTACGTGAACGACGCAATCCGCTTCCGGATGCAGCCGGAGCAGGTATTATATTATTCGCCCAACTGCTTCGGGACGGCCGACGCCATATCCTTCGACAGGGGGAAGCTCAGAATCCACGACCTCAAGACCGGCGTGCACAAGGCATCCATGCGGCAGTTGGACGTATACATGGCCATATTCTGCCTTGAGTACGACGTGGACCCGTTCGAGATAAAGGCCGAGCTCCGCATCTACCAGAACGACGAGGTCGTCGTGGAGGACCCCGACCGAGAGGCAATCGACCAGCTCATGCACAAGATTATATTCTTCGACGGCCTCATCCGCGACTTCCAACAGGGCTGAGAGGTGATGCGCAATGGCAGTTGTCCCGTCCTCGGAACTGATGCACTACGGCACCAAGCGCCACTCCGGCCGGTACCCTTGGGGCTCTGGCGAAACGCCCTATCAGCACGAGGCTTGGTTCAAGAATGAGATAGACCGGCTCAGGCGGCAGGAGAACTACACCGACAAGGAGCTGGCCGCATATTTCGACATGACCACGCGCGAGTTCGTCCGACAGCGCAGCCTCGCCGTCGCCAAGGTGCGTGAGGACAACAGGGCCCAAGCACAGGAATTATATTCCCAAGGGCTGAGCAAGAGCGAGATTGCCCGACGCTTGGGCGTCGGAGAGGGGACCATCCGCAACTACCTCAAGCCGGTGGAGTCGGACCGTCAGGCGCGTGTGAACAAGGTTGCGGATATTCTCGACTCGTACGTCTCTGAAGGCAAATTCCTCGACATTGGCGAGGGCGTGGCCATGGGGCTCGGCGTCAACCAGACCCAGTTCGAGCTGGCCGTGCAGAAGCTGAAGAACGAGAAGGGCTACGTCGAGAAAATTATATATGTCCCTCAGGTCAACGACAAGAACCAGACGACCATCGTCAAGGTGCTGTGCCCTCCCGGCACGGAGCGCGACGATATTCTCTCCAATCAGGGCAACATCGCCTTGGTGAACGAGCGCTTCGTCGACCAGACCGGGGTGAACGTCTACGGCCTCAAACCCATCAAGTCCATATCCTCCAAGCGTGTCGCTGTGCGGTACGAGGAGGATGGCGGTGGAGAGAAGGATGGCGTCATCGAGCTTCGTCGAGGGGCCGAGGGTCTCGACTTGGGCGCCTCCCACTACGCTCAGGTACGCATCGCGGTGGACGGGACCCACTACCTCAAGGGCATGGCATTATATTCCGACGACATGCCAGATGGGGTGGACATAGTCTTCAACACCAGTAAGCACAAGGGTGGAGACAAGTTGGACGCCCTGAAGCCCTTCGACTCGGACCCGGACAACCCGTTCGGAGCCCAGATAAAGCCGGGCGGCCAGAAGGGATATTTGAACATCGTCTCCGAGGAGGGGGATTGGGGCGAGTGGTCCAAGAACCTCGCATCCCAGTTCCTCTCCAAGCAGCCTGAGCCACTCGCTAGGCAGCAATTATATTTGGCCAAGACCGAGCGCGACCGCGAGTACGAGGAAATCATGGGACTCACCAACCCCGCGCTCCGAAGGCACATGCTAACGCAGTTCGCCGACAAGTGCGACACCGCAGCCGTCTCGCTGAAGGCAGCCGCGATGCCGCGTCAGGCGACACATGTTATATTGCCCTTGCAGTCGCTCGGGCAGAACGAAATCTACGCTCCAAATTACGATGATGGCGAACGAGTGGTCCTCGTTCGTTACCCACATGCAGGTATATTTGAACTGCCCCAACTGGTCGTCAACAACCGGAACCCCGAGGGCAAACGCCTTTTGGGCTCTGCGTCCGATGCCGTCGGAATAGGCAGCAAGGTCGCGGCGCAGCTGTCCGGCGCCGACTTCGACGGCGACACCGTCGTGGTTATTCCGGACCGCAAGGGGCAAATCAACACCGAGGCGGCAAAGGCCGAGCTCGTGAACTTCGTGCCCAAGGAGGCATATCCTGCCACGGCCTCGACTCCCCGCATATCCGTGAAGAACCCCAAGACGGGCAAGATGGAGAAGTCCGAGAAGACCATATCCGTCTCGCACAAGAACGAGGTCATGGGCGAGGTCTCGAACCTCATCACGGACATGACCATCAAGGAGGCCAGACCGAACGAGATAATTCGCGCGGTCAAGTATTCGATGGTCGTCATCGACTCGGAGAAGCACAACCTTGACTATAAGAAGGCTGAGCGCGACTTCGATATCAAGTCGCTGAAGAAGAAGTATCAGGCCCATCCGAACGCCGAGACGGGAAAGACCAGCTACGGGGCGTCGACACTTATATCTCGTGCCAAGAGTCCGGTTCGCGTCCCAAAGGTTCGGGCCGGTTGGAAGCCGGACCCGGAGACGGGCGAGGTATTATATTTCGACCACAAGAACCAGAAGTGGTACGACAAGGATGGGAACGAGCATATTCGCACCACCGCGTTCCCCGCCATGAAGCGGGCGAAGGACGCGCGAGAGCTGAGCTCCGGCTCCGGCATAGAGTCCATATATGCGGAGTATGCCAACTACATGAAGGCGCTTGCCAACCGTGCGAGGAAGTCGGCGATGGCGGTGAAGGACAGGCCGTACAGCAAGTCCGCCGCCCAATTATATTCTGCCGAGGTCGAGAGTCTTCGCGAGAAGGTCCGCGTCGCAAAGGCACACGCCCCAAACGAGCGCAAGGCCCAGATTCTCGCGAACCTCGAAGTCAAGCTCAAGGAGGACTCGACCGGCAACCTCACTGACAAGCAAAAGAAGAAGATTAAGTATCAGGCCCTAGCTAGGGCTAGGAACGCCCTTGGCGGGTCCAAGCCGAAGGTGGATATTTCCGACAACGAATGGAAGGCCATACAGAGTGGCGCCGTGCGCAAGACCCTCCTTGAGGATATTTTGCGCTATACCGACCAAGAGGCTCTCAAGGAGCGCTCCATGCCGCGCGATATTCCCGGCCTCACTCCCGGTCAGCTCGCACTCGCCAAGGCGCGGCTTGCGGCCGGCTACACGCAGAAGGAGATTGCCGACCTGTTCGGCGTGTCCGCCTCCACCATATCTAGGGCCGTTCGCGCCTAGTCTCCGGCATATTCGGGAGGTGCAGCTATGAGAGAGACGATGTTGTCCACAGTCGACAACCCATACAATCCATTTTCGGACTTCGACAAGTGGTTTCAATACGATGTGGTCCACAACTACAACTGCCTCGGTATCATGGCGGCCAACACATATTCTTCCAACGAGTATGGCGAAGGCCGCATATTGGAGGACATAGAGCAGGGCATCGACGACTTTCTGAAGAACGATATTCTGGGTCTGTACATCAAGGTGGTACATGACACGGATATTTCCACGGTCACCGAGCCTGCGCATATTTAAGCGGCATCTTGGGGAGCTCTTGCATATTTGTGGCTCGTCTCGCATATTTGCCGGCATCCCTTTGCAGCTTGCACGGTCGTTCTGGTTGCCGACGACTTTCGCTTGCTCAGAAGCAGCGCTTCGTGCATATTCGTGGCGAGGCAACAGTGTTTGATGGACTATCCATATTTGACCGTGCCATCCGCATCGCCGTGCTCTCCCCCTGTCTGCATATTTGGATGCCTCCAGCTGTGTGTTCTGTAGACAGCCCCTGTCTGCATATTCTGATGCCCCCATGCTGCATATTTGGTGTGCATATTCTGTAGACAGCCCCTGTCTGCATATTCTGATGCCCCCATGCTGCATATTTGGTGTGCATATTCTGTGGACACCCCCTGTCTGCATATTTGGATGCTCCATGCCGTCTCGATAGTGGCATATTTGCAGGCGTCTGCGCGGTCACGTGCATATTTGTGCGCTTCTTCATGTAGATTGCGGCATATTTGCGGTCGTACAGGCCATGGTTCTTGCCGATTGCGGCATATTTGTGCGCTTCTTTACGTCGATTGCTGCATATTTGCGGTCGCACAGGCCATGGTTCTTGCCGATTGCAGCATATTTGGCGGTAATGTGGCGGTGTTCTCTGCATATTTGCACGCACACTCGGGCGGTCTTGCATATTTGCGTGCGTGATTGTATGGCTTTCTGCATATTTGCGTGCTCATCTGTGCTCAGTTGCATGGCTTTCTGCATATTTGCGTGCTCATCTGCGCTCAGTTGCATGGCTTTCTGCATATTTGCGTGCGTGATTGCATGGCTTTCTGCATATTTGCGTGCGTGATTGCATGGCTTTCTGCATATTTGCGTGCGTGATTGCATGGCTTTCTGCATATTTGCGTATGCATCGGTGCACGCATATTTGCAGTTGTCATTTGGCTCGTGCATATTTGCAGGAGCATGTCGTCGTTGCCCTTCGTTCGTGTGCTTTGCTGTCGTCATTCGTCAGCTTTGTGCGAAGTTTTACGCATTTTTCTGCATAAAACGCGCAAAATATGCATATTTTTGCATATTTGGGTGCTCGAATGCCTTTGCAACCCCGTGCATATTTGGGACACTGGGCTCCAAAGTTCTTGATAGGGGGGAGGGGTCGGCCAAAAAGGCCCCCACCCCTAGCAT
>CANQZG010000030.1 GCA_947628305.1 uncultured Muribaculaceae bacterium
TCGTCCAAGAAGAGCCGCTGCCGTAAGAAACCGATTAAAAATACTTCATAAAGAGATGGGACCTGCCGGGTCTCATCATTGAACCAGTATGTGTTTTGTAAGTATCTGTAAATCAAAAGGAACTTTATATTATCAAGTGGAATTGATACCATAAAGTTCCCATTGTATGCAAGAAATCAATCTTGCGTTGTTTATATCAGAAGATGAATTGTTTGCTGCAAATTAGCGATTAACATCTATTAACTCGTCTTTTGCTGTTTCAATGGCTGTAAGTTTCAATTCGTCTTCGCCCTCCAAAGCATCCAATACTTTGTCGGCAAGCCAAAGGGTGAGCATTTCTTTTTCGTCTATATGGAAATACTTTGCCAATAGTATCACTTGGCTTCGCTTTGCCCTACGGTCGCCACGTTCTATCTTGCTGAACATTGGGGTATCTATCTCCAAATATGCTGCTAACTGACGTTGCAGCACCTCATGTTTGATTCTTAATTCCTTTATCTTGTTTCCTAATAACATATCCGTTGTTTTTAAGTTCGACCGAAAAGGTCGGTTTGTCGGTCGGATTTCGCTATAATCAGTCGCTTTCGCTATAAATTCCGTTGAAAACTTCGCTATAATTATGACGGAATCATTCGTTTCTACCTATTTCCAACGTTGACATTGGTCGGATTTCGGTCGGATTGTGGATTTTTCGGTCGGATTTCGGTCGGATTTGTTCACATCCGACCGTTCCTATTTCAAAATCCATCTTAGTCCGATTCTATCTATTGAATTTTCTTCATTCATTTCTACTAACAATCTGCCGACATAGCGAAGTTGTTGCTCTTCCGTCTTATTGGCTGGAAGCACATCCTTTAGATATTCGTATATACTATCTCGCTTGGCACCTTCTTCACCAGCATTGCTGAGATATTGTAGAACCATTTGACGCAACCTCTCCTTATCCAATCCTTTTGTCTTGGTGTAAGAAGGTAGTTGGTGCGTGTCTTTTGCGATACTTAAAGAGATGTTGTAATGCGGAGCCTCGCCCTCTATAAGCCCACGTTTGAGCAAGTTTTGAGCTATATCCTCATGAATTGTTCTGCCTTTTTGTACTGCATCAAGCGAGATGCAATCCCATAGTGAAAGAGTGTCGTTTGTTTTCAACAAATCAGTGTATCGCTTGTTGATTTCATTGCCGTAAATGCGGACAATTACTTTCTTCTTTATCTGGTCAATCTCATAGTCAGGCATAGGAAAATGTCTGCGCCATTGCTCATTGAACATTTTCTTGATACCACGGCTTACGGTATCAATCATATTGAAATCAACCATAGCTCTGCAAAGACATTCATTGCGGAAATGCGTTTGCGGCTCTTCGTTCCTCAAAGCGTTCTCCAAGGTGCCAGGAATGAATGTGCCAGCGTTGGAATAATACAGGTTGCCAGGATTCTCCACAAAGTTAATGCGCTGCTGAAGCGTATAGTCCTGATGAGCAATGCAGTTATGAAGAGCCTCACGAATGGTGTAGTCATCATACTGTTTCATCGTGTCGGGGAAAAGTGTACCTCCAGGCATTTCACGTAATGTCAGATTCTCAATCTTTGATAGGATTTCGTCCACCGTTAATATAAAAGGTACGGTGAAGTGTTCGTAGTCAACCACTTCCTGATTCTTGTCTCGGCGTGTCCATGTAACCTGTGCAACTGCAGGACGTAGTTTGAAAGCTGATTCGTATTTGCCCAACAATATGATAGCAGCCCGAGTTATGCCTCCGTTTCTTGTTAATCCACACTTGCCCAGAAATGTTTGAACATTCCAAGCATTCACTTCTTCTGTAGGTATGCGACTATGAACCTTCTTGAACATCATTCGAGCCTTGGCAATGGCAACCTCATCCAAATCGTCTATTGTGGCATCAGGTACAATTTCTGCAGACCAGTCCTTTGCTGTATAGATAGGCTCTTCGAGGATGACACTCATCCTTTCGTTAGTCATTTCAACCAAAGAATCTTCTATCCGCTGCCATGCCTTCTTGTGGGCAAGGACGGGGCGACGAGGCAAGTGTTTGGGGATATGAATTATCCATACTCGTTTGTTCGTATCATCAGTTACAAATTCTTCGATGCTTAGGCCTTCTGATGACAGATAAGTACATTGTTCTGTAAGTTTGAAGGTCGCTGACTGTATGTTAGCAGGTTGTCCATTGAAAGTAAGCCGTGAAATATCTGTTCCGACAATTTCAAGCGTCTTATCCTTTACGCCAATCACAAGATGTCCTCCCTCCATGTTGGCGATAGCCGACACGTAGGATATGACATCATCTTTCTCGTCACCACAGAAAGAGTTCTTCAAGTTCTTGAACTCTTTCCATTCACATCGTGCGTTCTCCTGCGGATATTGGCGGAGGAGGTATTGTTGTAGTTTTTGTTCGAGCATATGAAGTTTTAAAACAATGATTTTGGTTCTATATATATTCCTTTATTATATTTGGTTAGAAAATCAAATAATCGTTCAATGTTTGTTTTACCGATGATTCGTTTACTATCAACAATATAATGACATAAATTATTGATGCTCTTTGTGTTAGAATCTTTGACAGCATCAATAATCTTAACCCAATACCGAGCTTTAATATCTGACATGTCCTCTAGTTCAGATGGACTCAGTGCGTTTGCTTCTACAATATCCTTTAAGGTGTTATAAAGAACACACGGAGCATCTGGATCAAAGTCGTAAACTTCAATATCTATACCATCCAAATCTGAAAGATACTTTCGTGTAAGATATTTGATGGTTTCAAGTGGAATGCCACCATTCATTGCGCCCATCCAAGGGAAAGCTATTGATGTTATTCCAAGTCTGTTGTAATTATTAACAAACTTCTGCAGAGTTTCCTCAATCCATTCAACCTTTGAAGGGTCTTTCCAATCATCCTTAATAGCGAAATTTAAGATAATAGGAGTGGATTTCTTGTAAGGTAGTATCTGTCCAGGTTTAAGGAGATGCTGGAAGCAAATCTTCTGGTATTCCTTAAACATTTCAGGGTAACGTAGTTTAAAGTCTAAAGCAATACCTTTACCCATTGCTCCAACACAATTGACAGTATTAACTATTGCCATTGCTTTGGAATTAAAAATGTTTCCTTTTTTTTCTATATACGACATAACAATATTATTTTCTATTCTGCATGTTTTCTTATTGCGACAACAATTTCCTCATAAGGCTGACTTCCTTCAAAATCAGAACTCCATCCTGGAAGATATGATGTCAATTCCAAAATATTTTGTCCGATAGCTGATGGGTAAATATCTAAACGTAGATAAGATTTATCGCAACCACGACCACAGAATCTGCTTCTATCTAGAGCATCAGCATCTTTGAGCACTTTCCATATTATATCTTGGCGAACTTCATCTGGGCATTCGTTGTCCACAACGGAATGATATCTTACTGCATTCAATGTCCGTTTCCTGAGATTGGTATCACAAATTAGAGATTTGATTTTTTCTATATATAGCATCATTGACTTATAACCGTGCTCGGCACTTTCTTTATCATAACTTTTCCCAAGGTCGTGTATTATAGCAGCAATGTAACAAGCGATGGTCTCGTCATCCTGTAGCTTTATTGCTTTGCACAACAGATGGGTTGCCAATAACACTCTTGTCGTATGTGCAATTCCATGATAGGAATTAACCATGTGTGGATAGAATAAATCCTTTGTGAGTTTAATAGGCAAATTGTTCATCGTTTTAACAAATGAATCAATAGCATTACGAACCGATTCCTCCAATTTGTATTTCGTAGAATCTTCTGTTGGCATATAATTGTTGCTATAGATTAGCCATTCCTTCGTTCTTGCATTTGGATCTATAAAATAAACGTTAAACGGTTTCCCCGTTTTTGCCCATTTGATAGTTCCCGTAAGAATTAATTCTTTTCCATTATCTTTGACTACGTGTGCTGATGAAATGTCAAATCCGATACTCGAAAGAGAATCGCTTGAAATTCTGAAATAATGTTCGTCCATAAAATCAGAAGACAAAGTAGAACTGTCACCCTGTTCCTTTAGACATACAGACCTGTTTTCTCTTTCAAATAACGCCTCGCAAACTGAATCGTCATTAACTATTTTCTCGCAAATTGGATCATCCTTGAATATTTCTTTCAGGAATTCTGTATACTGTCTGTCATAACAGATAATAAGCAATGATTTGAGTTTTGAAAAATCAAACTCTGATTTTACCAAGAACTCCTGTTGTGAGTATTTCATATATCGATCAATCTCTGAAGAATCATATCCTCCATCACTTTTTGCTCGTGCCTTCGCCTCTTTCATCGTATCATACAGGTAATCAATTCCCAAATGACTAGGAGTGTCCACAATCTTATACACACAAGGGTTGTTAGATTGCATATTTCTATCACTATAGTAGCACAATTCTGGCATAACAGAAAGAACTTCTTCTAAATCGAACCTAAAAAACACGGGTATCGGACACTTCGGTAATCCTAACCCTAAAGCTTTAGGATACTTACTTTTCCATATTTTAGGAAAAATTTGTTCGCCCGTATATTCGTCATAATATGGACGACCATATCCCATTTCTCCAAGTTTAGAATCTGCGCCAAGTGCCTCATTATAATACTGCGTGGGCGTACAAGGTCTGAAGTAGAAACGGGCGTATGGGTGTGCCATATTACTTCTCATTACGACTGCCCCTGCAGAATCGTACTTTAGCAGTCCAAGTTCTTCTGCTCTATTCCTGCTTAATATCTTTCTCGCCTTTATCACTGCTATCGCATTAAATAGATGTGTAAAATGGTATATATATGGATGGTCGGTCACATTCTTCAGACGGTCAATAAACTGAACCACATTACTATACTTGGCGAATACTATCTCAAAATTTGAAATATCGTTTCGAGCTTTAAGATTGTTGCTCAACTCTGACCAATACCATCTGTTCTCGTATTTTTGAACAAATGGAATAGTAAACTGAATGTCCTGCGATTGTGACACATTCTTCCAATCAAGATAATCAGCAAAGGCATCAACCATTTCCTCTGTTATCTTTGTTCCAATGCGGTTGTTAAAACGTTCCCATGAAATTTTACCAAGATGCTTTTTGACAAAATCGACTGTTGCTATTTGCAAGAAGGCTTGATTGTCCTCAATTAGAGCATTCCAAGTAATCAGATTTTCATAACAATCAATAACATCTGCTGTTAATTGAGGGTTAGAGGAGATGGCTTTCCAGTTTATTTCTGCACCCTTTCCAATTATGTAATCCAGCGTGTCAATAGTCGGCACAAAACCATCTTTACCTGTCAAAACATACCAATTCCATGGTTTTTCTCGGAGTTCATTGACAATAGCGAAATCCAAATCATCTCTACAAGAAAGCGAAGCCCAGTTCCATGGTTTATCCTGATGCTCCTTAATGTAAGCAAATTCGAATATAACCGATTCGTTGTTAACCAATGCGCTCCAATCCCATCCCATTTCCTCTGTTTGGGCTATTACCTGTTGGGTTAAACCAATATCGCGTCGTAATGACAACTTAGGAAAGGATAGTTTTGATTTGAACACTCTAAAATAGTAATCTTTATTTTTTTCTGTTGAAATCCAAGTCGCACGTTCTGATATGTACTCCCAATCCCAATCTTTGTCAATCATAAACAATCGTGGTAGTCTGCAAATATTATCAAGATGTGACAACTGTTTGAAATTCCAATTGTATTTCTCGTTATTTATGATGTCGGTATAAATTCGTATCCACAAACTTTGCGTCTTGTTTGTTCCCGTCTTAGTGAAAAGACGATTAACAGCAGATGAAGAAGAAAATATTTCCCATTGTATGTCGTCAATATACTTTGAAAGATAATCCTTTGCATCAAAATCAATACGGTTATACAAATCGCAATAATTCCAATGGTAAATTTCATCCTTATGTGATGCAATCTCTTCTATCAGCCTAGTGGTTGTTAATTGGGCAGACAAAGTTTCCCATTCACTTGTGGAATCCTCTAACTCTGATAAGATGGCAGCTAATTTTTCCAAAATCTCGCATAGCTCGTCATATTCAAGGCGTTTCAGAATCTTTACCCATTTCCATTTTCTGGAATATGATTCGGCATATTCAAGAATATCGTCAATCTCAAGGCTATCTGATAAGAAATCCCAATCCCATTTGTCTATCCAGGACGCATTTCCCATTGCTTTTAGATTTATTGTCTTGTAAACACGCTTGGTCAAGCGACACCAATCCCAATTTGCATTGATATTTGCACGGAGAAAGTCTATCGATACAGCATTGGTTATTCTTGTCCTTACAGATTCGTCATCCTGCATAAGCGAATTTGCGTTAAGACAAGCGAAATAGGATTCCACCAATGATTCATCACAACAAAGCAAAACGGTCCTGGCATCAACTTCAACTGTATGTCTTAGGACAAAATTCTCGTCATTGAAAATTGCCTTGTTTGATGAAAGCCGACTCCAATCCCAAGAGAAATCAGGGAAAGAGTCAACTATATTGCTGTCGGATATTGCCGAAGATACATAAGAGAATCCCTTTGATGTTGATATGTTGTGATGGTATCTCGCAAAGAATCCCTTTTCCCAAATTAAATATGGGTTAAGTTCAAATCCATCTTTGTAAGTACTACTTGGCCAACTAATTAATTGAGTTTCTTCAAAGAAAGAAATCACATCATCTCTCCATACATATTTTTTCTTATTTGCATTGAATCTGTTACTAATATCAGAGTTTCCTTCCTCTATAATATGCTTTAATTCTGCGGAATTAACTCCAAACGCTACATTGTATTGATTCGAGAAAATACGATCCAGTAACGTGGGAAGAGAAAGGTACTGATGTACTTTTGTCAAATTGCCAATGAGGAATTCAATAGGATAATTGCTCGAAATATACCCCCAGTTCCAACAGGCATCGGGGAATTCTGCTACTAATTCTTTGCTCGCATCATCTAATTCCATTGTCAAGCCAAACAGGTTGAAAGGAATATCCTCAATGTGGCTCTTTACGAAGTCTACTCCTACCAAAGGTACTATCTCTTCCCAATCCCATTGACCATCATCCAATCCTTGTGGAAAGTCATATTCAATCAAGAACTTAACAACTAATGATTTCTCCACAGGGATTCTTGCGAGCAGCATATTACGTTCCCAAGGAAAATATTTTGATGTGTCAGAAATAAAATCTGCCGTCATCCGAAGTGTCAGTTCTCCCCAATCAAGAACGGAGGTATACTGAGGAATTATCTCTTCAAGGACCTTTACGTCACAGAATTTGGAAACGTTTCTCCAATCGTCGGAATTACACTCTTTGAATATAAGATTACGGAGTTCTGCATCTTTCCATTCAAGACGGCTGTCCTCTATCAGTTTGTCTATCTCCAAGATATCCTCGAAAGGTGCTAATAAGTCATAGTTGAGCGATGCTTCTTTATCGTTCATCAATTTTGTATAGAGAGCACGTTCAACCTTCCTATCTTTTACAGCTTGATTGATGGGTTGGTTATAAATAGAATTAAGCGTTCTGCACGGAACTCCATCTAAACTGAACAGGATATAATAATCATCTATGATTTTATACAAATCTACATCCAGACGAGCAATTCTTGATTCTATATAGGGCATTTCTTCTGAGGCATAGATATGAATATTGTCTGCTACTTGTAACTGAAGATTCTTAACTAATTGACTTTCGTCCTCTTTAACTACAAAATAAGCACATCCCTCAGGATATCCAATATCCTGAGAATCAATGATCGTTTCTTTTATTCCCAATTCTTTTAAAAATGGGAAATTTTCAATCTTTGTTCCATCGACGTTTGAAAGGGCTGTAAATAATTTGTCTTCTACATCGAACACGCAACATGACAACGAACCTTCCATAAAACGGTACTTAGTGTTTCGTTCTAAAGAAAGTTCACCAAGCTTCGAGAGTGTAATAGATTCACCCTGCTTTTCTATTAATCCCCACGTCACCGACTCTTCTATCATCGTGTCGTATAGATGCAACTCGGCCTCATCGAAGAACAGCCCTTCATTGGGCTTATTCACGATGTCAAAGCCCAACTTTGTTCCGAGGTCATAATAACCTATGCTATGTGATTCTTCTTCAAGCAGGAGTTTGCATAACAACTCATCAAAGCGTGTCAGTTTCTCCTGTGTATAGTAAGACACTTTGCACGGATGCGCCTTTATAGGTAAAGATCTTAGTTCTTCATCATCCTTTTGAGAATGATAAACCAATTTTCCCTTTGCTATAATATCTTCGTATGTCATATTCAGTCGGCTACGTTAAAAAGGTGTTGTAAATAAATTCCATACCATAAGCCGGTACCACATACATGGATTGACTTGATGTTAAACTTATCCATAAGCAACAAGTACATTGGCAATCCCATGCGCATAGTAAGTATTCTGTCCATAGTATCGTCGCCAATGCGCTGTTCCCATCTAACTAAATCGTCAACGGTATCGAATCGTTCTAAAATCGTAGATGTCAGATTTTCAACCTTCTGACTAATCTTGTCATATTCCAAAACGGAGTCATGTTGTTTGGCGTTTCCACTTTTTCCTGTAGCGGAGGTTATGGCAGTTCCTACACTAACACAGAAAGTTTCTTCGTCGCTCAACATCGTGATACCCATATTTTTCATAAAGGCTACCATTCGCTCTCTCAGCATTTGGTCACTCTTTCGCAAGGCATCGCGCATGGAAGTGTTTGGAGATACTTCTTTGGTTAGAATGTTTCTAAGGGCTGTTGTTCCAAGGTTGATACTATATGATCCTTCCAATTCTCCTTGGTTGAAAACGCTCACCTCTGTAGAACCGCCACCCTGGTCAACCATCACGGTATGACGTGATTTCAAAATGTCTGCTTTGTATCGTGAGGAAATGCCGTATGCAAACATCGTTGCAACAGATTCTTCTTTCTTCGATAGTATTCTGACATTGATACCTGCCTCTTTGCGGATACACTCAATGATTTCGTCGCGGTTCTTTGCTGTTCGATATGCTGCCGTCGCAACAGAATAAACCACATCAACCTCTTCCTTACGCATTTTTGATTTCATCCTTCTGATAACAGGAAGGACTCTGCCACGAAAGAAGTCCATATTCATTATGTTCTGTTCATCAAGTCCTCTACCTGTTTCGGTTTTCGCTGCATCCCTAATGAAATTTTTGAAACTGAATTCAGTAGAGGTCATAATTGTAGTTTCATCTTGTCCAATAAGCAGTTTCACAGCTTTAGTTGATAACTCTAAAACGGCAAAATGCGGGTTCTGTACTGGTTGACAGTCTCTTGTCAACCATGTCTCCGTTATGCGTAAATTTTTGTCGGTGTCTTTGTTGATATCTCTCGTGTTGAGATTGATGGATCTGTTTCTTGGCATAGGTACGCGTATAATTTTGAATGTATGATCCTTAACTGGTGAAGTTGTTTTCCAGTCAATGACTCGTCCTTTTGGATTATTTTTAATTTTTTCAAAAACGTTTCTGTAGATGGCTTGACCCTCTGAATTGATATAATTGCAGAAATGCACGCTATTGCCAACGACTATCAGGAGGCATTTTGCCCTAGAAAGTGCCACATTCAATCGATTTGGTGATTTGGCAAAGCCATAGTCATTCTGCTTGGGGAATCCTATGTCTGGGAATAGCCGAAAGTCTGGCCGTTGATTCCATTTTTGAGCAATACTATTACTTCTAACGAGCGACACGATAATAATGTTTCTTTCCATTCCTTGAAAACGGTCAACGGAACTCATCTTAATGCGTAACCCTTTCTTGGTCGATTGCTCAACCAATGGACGCAGTCTTTTCATTTGGCTGCCGTAGAATGTAATAAGTCCTATCTCTCTTTCTTCATCAGTAGATAACGACTGCAGGTATTGTTTAAAGCTATCTGATTCGGCAAACTTTTCGAGTACCCAACCTATAGCTTCAACTTCTCCTTTGTTTGCACGAGATGTGCCATCGCGCACTTCAGGAGAATTGGTGTCTATCCAAATGACGTGGTTCTCTGGTGACAATAATTCTGGAATATCTATATTGTGTTGACGTTCATCATCTTTGACACCGCAGCGTAAGCCGTTATCCTCTACATAGAATTGCTCAATGACATCATTGATATCTTTGTGCATTCTGTACTGAGTGTCAAATGTTCCCTTGAGCGATGCATCTATTTGACGGAAGAGCCGTTCAAAATGTGATTTTTCTAAGAGGTCGAAGTTCTTGCGAACATACTTCTCTAGTTTTAATATTTGGTCATGTTCTTCTCTGTTTGAGGATTTAATCCGCTGCATATGGAGCTTAAACAGAATGTCTTCTTTGTCCAAATTAGGAGGCAACTGTCTATGATCCCCTATAATCACTGCCTTTTCTCCATAAGCCAAAGGCAGGGACAATTCTGCAGGAGTTGCCTTACTTGCTTCATCTTGGATAACGGTTTTAAAACAAAGTTTTGTTACATTACCCTCTTTATCGGTTTCGCCATAGATGCTTCTGAATTTCTTAATGAACCTTGAGGCTCTATGTCTGCCTTTTTCTTCTGTCGCAGAATAGTTCGTATCTGAAATAGCACTACATGTCGCTCCAATTACATTGCAATGGCTGATGTATTCCTCGTATACTCTCTTCTTCCACGAAAGAGGCAAGTCTGTCAATATATCGTACCATAGTTTACGCAGTTCTGGATTTTCTATTCTGTCATGTGAACGCGAATAAATGTTTCTTAGCCATCTGTTCAGAACGATTTCTTTTATATCAAACGACTTATACTCGTCTGTTTCTTTGGCAAGTTTGTCATCTTCGATTTCGATTTTTGAAAGTTCTATACCAGCCCATTTCTTCAGTTCTGTTTGAGCATATGACAAGCCTTCTGCTGAAAATTTGTCACCAGCAGCAATACGTATGGGCTTGACAATGTTATGAATTGACGACTTAAGTTTATCAAGGGCATTATCAACGGCTAGGTTAGCCTCGGAAGTGAGTAGTATTTTTGCTTTGGGATTTTGAAGAGCAAGTTGCCATATTAATTCAGCAATAGCAGTTGATTTTCCAGTACCAGGAGGACCCTGAATAAGCGCAAGGTCTTTTGCTTCGACAGCTTTGGCTATTGCAGAAATCTGCGATGAGTTGAGATTCGCATTGAGTTGTGTGCTTTTGATCTTCTCAATGCGAGCTTCAACAATCTCTTTCTCCAAAGGTGTGGCATTTGATGCATCAAACAGATATGAAGCTAATTTAGGGTTTGCCAATAATTCAGGATGCTCCGTAATTCTGTCGAATGAATCTCTTAGACGATTCACTTTCTCTATCTCACCTGTCAAGTCGCCTGCGTCAGGTGCAATAATTCGCATTCCGTCTTTTTCAACCAGTTGTCTTACTATTCCTATGGCATCCTGAAATAAAGAAAATACGACCTTGGGATAATCTATTTTGCTTAACTTTCCAAATGGAATATCATTGTCCCCATTGTGAATGACAAAACTTTGACCTCGTAAACTACCAAAACGCAATCCCTCTCTGTCAAGAAGAGCTTCTTCATTGAGCGTGAGCAAGAAACGATCACATCCTTCTCTTATCTCCTTGATTTGCCAATTGAAATAGGCAGGTTCGTATTCAATACACTCCTCATTGTCTCCTATGTCAGGAACACCATTACTAATGCCATCCAATGCATATTCAAGTTCATCTCTATAGTCATTTTGTTCTGTGTGGGTATGATAGGGTAGAGTAAGGAACAAAGAATCCTCTTTGTCGCTTAGTACATCTATCTGAGCATAATAGTTTTGAAGTCTTGATAGGAGAATGCTCTTAGACTTATCATCCACATGTGATATTGATATCTCAATAACAGGATTTGCCTGCATACGAACATACATATTGCTACACTCGTCTGCAAATAATTGTCTAACCTCTGGATTGTATAACTCTGCATCTGTTTCGAAATACCAAAAGCCAGACAATGTCTCGTGTTTGAATACATCTGCACTAAAAACACGTCGAACCTCGTTTTGAAATGCATTAAAATGGACTTCTTGGTCAATTTCTGCAGTCAGTTTTTCTCCTTTGCTGTCTATTTTCGTGCTTCCATGTTTGATAGGAATAGGCATCTGCATATATTTTAACATGAAGTGCTGAATATCAGTAAGAGCCATCCATATAGAACGGATATTCGTGTCTTCTTCAGACATGTTTTGGATATCTTGTTTGACCTCCTCTATTTTAGCCTTACGCACTTCTTTGCGTTTCAATTTCATTGTAAGGCTAATTTTTCCATCGGATTTAATCTCGGAGATGACACAATTCACAGTATCGCCTACGTGCAAAACCTCTCCTATGGCACCATACTCCACACGTGGTACTATTTGTGTAAAATATATAAGTCCAGAACCTCCGTCAAATTCAGCGAAGGCTCCAAAATCTTTTACATTTACTATTTCTGCCTTTACGGCATCGCCAGTCTTCATTATAAAATATGTATGTTTTGATTTAATTTAATATTCTGCAATGTATGGTATTTCAAAAGAATCTTCTGTCGTTTCAAGATATGCACGCGTCTCTCGGAATGTAATGATCAGGGTTACTTTTTTAAGGACTTCATTGCAAACAACGCTTGTTTGTTTGTAATTCTTAGTTAGGTCTTTTTTCAACCAAGAATTATTCCAAAGTTCAACATTCTCACCCATCACAACTTTGCATAATCTGATATTATATGGTGATACGCCTTTCTTCTTATCATTCTGATATGTAATGTTTTGCAACCATAATTGATTGTAATCAGAATTAGGTTGATTACAAAGTTTTGTATACACTTTGTCTATGATATCCCTTTTCTCTTGTTCTTCTTCGAGTGAATCAACCATACGACTGAGGACCCGAAGAGCATAGTGGCTACAGCCTACATTCTCTAACGCTATTTGAACACATACTGCCGACATGGCTCGTACACTACCTCCGATAAGTTTACGCTGATAAGTTTCTAATCTTTTTTCAATAGCATTGTTTGTGTCCTCTAAATTGATAGTTGAAACTTCTCTTGTTTGAGGCTTCAGCCATTCTTCTATTCGTTTGTCTATGTCGGATAGCATGGTCTTAATGGAACCACTATCGGGATATTGGCGAGCAAACATTAGAATATATAGCAGATGTTTCTCGAAGCTGTCGAAATCAACACCTTTCTTGTTGAATATCGGTGTGTTGTAGATGTATGCAAGTTTATCAGCCTTAATAGAATCTGTAACAATACTTTCGCTAATCTTGGTTTTCTTGCTGTTCATGCGGAAATTAAGGCTTTCCAATATATGTTGCAAAATATATGATATTTTCTCTAATACGTCCTTGTCATTACAAAAAATACGATAATCGTCACGATAACGGATTATCTCATATGAAGTGGTGATGCCTTCTTTTCTTATCGCTTCATGAAGTAACAGGTCAGAATAGCCAAGGATTATCTCACCTATAAAATCAAATATGGCGCTTCCCTGGGGGATACCTATGTTGCGCCCTTGCTGGAAGGCACGAAGAAACTTTTGAATGTTCTTAGCTATCGGATTTTTTGCTTTCTGTTCGTACTCTGTATCTTTGAATGAAAATGCCCAATCAAATGCTTGTGGATTTACCGAACCATAACAGTTGGTGATGTCTGTGACGAACATATAACGGTATTCCAAAGAAAGTTCTATGCTCCGTTGTTCCATAGTACTCCACCAATTGAGTATAGTTGTGGATTTATGAAACGGCTCTTTTTCCTTAGGTATGACAGGCAATGCGCAAGATGTAATATGTGGCACATTAAACTTCTCAAAGAGTAACTTTATAACCGTCCATGATTGCTCATTACAAATTTCCCTGACAAGGAAATAATAGAGGAATGGATTTGCAAGAATAATAGGACGAACTGCATAGCGACCATCCTTGTTTAGCAAAATATCAAGGTTTACATCTGATAATAGCTCTGGTGACATACCCTCTTGCAAACACTCCTCATAGGGCGTTTTGCCAACTGCGTTCTTGACATTTTGGAGCAAATCGTCGAATACAAAGTATTCAGGTAACTCGAATCCATGATATTGTTCTGATTTCAAAAAGAAATCCATTGCCTCTGTATGATTAAGACTAAGTATATTTTTCGTTTTTTCGGTCATATATATTATGTTGATTTAATGTTCTACATACGGTTTCATCGCATTCTTTGGTACATACGCTGTTGCCACCAAACAACCATCAAACGATTCCACGACTAC
The DNA here is from genome assembly GCA_947628305.1 of uncultured Muribaculaceae bacterium. Lineage (GTDB taxonomy): Bacteria > Bacteroidota > Bacteroidia > Bacteroidales > Muribaculaceae > HGM05190. Next base: position 14,275 of record CANQZG010000030.1, read on the forward strand.
CCTCTGTTGTCCGGCAATCCTTACCACCCTACCATGGATGCCCTTGAATTCACCTTCAGTTATCACCACTTCATCTCCCAACTTATACTTGATATTTTCAGAAGTAACAGGGATGACGTGTGGATTCTTCATCGATGTCAAGCGGATGAAATTATCCATGGCAGAATCAGAAATTATTAGCGGAGGATTCTTGTCTGGAGCATCCTCACGGAAGGAAGTGTGATCGTAGTAGAAACTAAGCAATGCTCTACTGTCAGACGCATTGACATTGCGACACAAGGCTTCTACTTGGCTGCAAGATGCATGAACAAAGATAAATGAAGGAAGCAAAGGTTCTGTCACAATACGTTTCTTACCTTGCTTGGTTATTTGCTTATATCGTAAAGGCACATAACAATCAATGCCTTTGCCTTCAATATAGGTCTGAGCCTTGAGAATGCGACCATACGATACACGAAGAACAAACCATTGCGTACTTTGGGTAGGCACATTTTCTACCGACACCCCATCTTTGACATCATCAGAAATGGAGGGCGTACAAGAGGTAAGTCTTGCACTTGGACACGATGGGCCTGTGTCGGTAGGCTGCCCATTATACAATGAAGCGTCAGCCATCAATGGCTGTTTGGTATTATCTTCCAATGTTATTGCTCAGAGGTTAGATTAAACCAATAGACTTTCTTTTGATAGAATTGTCAATTATTGACCACAAAAGTAGGAAATCTTATTCAGACGAAAGAATAAATAATTGGAAATCTTTACTTCTAGCATCACATTTCTGTAATTTGAGGCGATTTGCAGTAACCAACGCTACAAATCGCCTCTCGTTGGTATGCTCGGCATGAGCTTATTCTAATGGGTGCAAGTCCCTAACAAGCCCTAATAGCGGGAATTGTATAGCCAATAGCAAGGGTGTCCACTGCGAGGTGGAATCTGAAAGAAGCAGGCGGCAAACATTTGGCCTAACGTACAGAAACTTCATATAAGGCATATGACCATGGATGAAATTGCCAAACAAATCAAAGTCCTATAGCTATTCGGAATTGTTGGTGTAAATGAAGTGGGTATAAGATGGAAAGAATAAGCCCTTATCCGAGGAGGTCTCACGAACGCATGGTGAAGATGAGGTATTCGATGTACCATGACGGAGTAAAGCTTGTCGTGAGAAGTCAGCAGAGGTCATAGTACCCAAGACACGGGTTGTCTATAGGGAAGGACTGAATCGTGCAGTGCAACAGTAAATGACTGCTACCTTGAGAGTCTTTTGTAGTCAGATGTCCGAAAAGGAACTCTCTATTCACACGATAGGACGGAATCCGACAATAGAATAGAAGTGACGTATCTCGAAGGGATGGCTGAAAACAACTTGCCACACATCGTGAGATGAGAAAGCACGAAACCGCCGTATGCGGAACCGCACGTACGGTGGTGTGGGAGGTCGGTAAATGTGAAAATAGGAGGCAAATGCCTTTTATGATTAGCATTTACCTCCTACCCAATTCATTATCTGGATAAACCTTGTGACTTCTTTTTTGATGGTGTCCCTAACCCCAACTTCTGTGTTCCGTCCCAATTAGTGAGTTGGTCAGCACAACCATTGGAGCCGCTAAGTGAAACGTATGTATCTGCGCTGCACGACATGAGATCAACGAACGAAAGGAAGTTCTGAATGATGGGTTCGGTATAAACAACCTCATCGGTAGCAAAGAGTTTTGTCCAATGTGCGACACATTCTCTCCGATAGTTGCCACAACCATTCCAATCCATACTCGCGAGAAATCTTTCAACGGCAAATTTTGCTCCTTGTGGAGAGCGAAGCGCAATGTTGGATTTTGTGGCAGTAGCCATAATACCATAATAGATTGCTTTGGCTTCTTTCTCATAGAAATCTATTCTGCTTGATTGCGAAAAGGCTTTGAGCTGTTCATGACCTTCACTAATAAATCGATCAAGTACATCTTGGAATCTGTCTTGTCTTGCCTGTTCCTCACGTTTTGCCTCCGCTTCTTGTTCTTTGCGTTCTTCCACACGTTTAACAGCTTCAATTATTTCTGGCTGCTTTGTCAAGTCGTTCCATTGAATAACCAAGATTTTGTATTTCTCCCATAGAGTATTGTAATTAGTCTTGAGTTTTGTAATGTCCTCGTTTTTTGAAGCTAATTGGGTATTGAGCCTTTCAATAACGGCATCCTTTTGAGTGGTTACTCGTCTGACTGCGTTCTCGTCAAGTTGCGATATGTGTTGCTTCACTTTTGCATTTTCAGCCTTTAGAGCTTCATTTTCATTCTGCAATGCCTTATTCTCAATAATCAGTTTGTTGAGTTGCTGCATATAGTAAGTGTAAGTTTTGTTGACAGATGCTCGTATACCATTATTCTGCTTGTTACGTTCAACATTGATGGCGGTTACAAGAGCCTTGATAGCATCATTGATGTTTGTTGTCCGTTCCTCTCGCCAAGTCTTTTGTCCGATAAGTGCAGGAATAGGAATGGCAAGTTCTTTCTTAACGGCATCCATTGCCTCTTGAACAGGTGTCTTGATATTGAGAAGAGGGAAGGTAAGCTCTTGCTTGTCAATAGTGGCAAGAACAGCGTATTTCTCCACCTTGTCAAGAGCAGCTTTCGCCTGTCGCTCGGCTTCAAGAACGACTTTGTTCTTATGCCTTCGTCCTCGCTTTTCCTCCTCGGACAATTCATTGTAAGGGATGCCGCGTGCAAGACCATACTTGCGGCCAACCTCATTGTGATAGTCTGTATGAAGTTGCGAGAGATATTCCGACTTTGCTTTTCTCGTCTCTCCCCACACCTTGGCATAAGACACACACTCAACATAATCCTTTGAGGCAGTCTGCTTGGTGTAGTTGTCTCGCTCCTCTTTGGGTAATGCTCTCCATTCCTTAGTTGAAAGCACTATGTCGGGATTGTTCTTGTTGACATACTTACTGCCGATGCGTCCACGTTTCTTGACATTCTCCACAGGAATAGTCTGCACATGGACATGGATACTTGTTTCGTCACAATGGACTGCGAAACTGATAATATTCTCCTCGCCCCATTTTCGACAGGCAAAGTCGTAGGTGTCCTTTGCCCATTTATAAATGCCTTGTTGCAATACGATGTGGCTATGATCTGCATCAGGATTGGCAGTGTCTATCCTTTGGTTGCCAAAAGCGAGGTTGTACAGCACGTCGTGGTCGCCACTGAATATCATGCCGACAGTGCAGTTCGGACTGTTCTTTGATACTTGGTCGGGATGCTTGGCATCCATGTATGGCTTGAAGCCCAATTCATCAAGACGCATCTGAATGCGCTCGTGGAGTGGAATGGGATTGGAACCAAGAGGGACAATCTTTCCATCCTTGACTATCTCAAAGTTGAGATTCTTGCGAGAGAAGTTGTAATGATTGTTCTTCTCCTTGTCGGCATTCTTCAGACGATAAACATTCTCGTCCCAGCCTCTGCGTTCCGCCTCGTTGCCCACTTGGGCGGAGAATGATTTCTTGTCTTTGCCGACATGGATAGCGGCACGTGGTATGTTGCTTTGCATATTGTATTTCTGTCTTGTTGTACATTGTAAAAGGCGTAACTCGGTATAATGGCAGCAGGTCTCGGGCGAAGCCTGAGCATAATAGAAGGACTTTTTAAGTGAACAGCGTCAGCAGGTGAATCTAAAAGTCCCTATTATGTTCATGGACTTTTGCAAAAAGTCGGCTCCCTCACGAAAGACTGCCTCTATCCTTGACTGTCCGCCATCTGTGCGTTTTCCGTCCGGTAGGTTGGATTACGATAGACCACCTTTGTCATCATCTCGTTGAGTCGGTCGGCAATTCGGTCACCATATCGCTGACGGATTTCCTTGGGCTCAAGGTTTGTGGTGAAGACCGTGAACAGTTGGTCGTCATACCGCATAGCCAAGAGTTCCTTGATGGGATAAATGAAATTGCCGTAGTCCTGCACTTCAGCAGGTTCAGTGCCAATATCGTCTATACCTAATATATCAGCTTCCGCCAATTTGCAAAACTTATTATAGTCCGTCTTGCGGATTTGCACAATCTGCATGGCATTGACAATGGTAAAACTATAGTAGTTATCAGAACTATGTCCAGCATTAGGCGATAGGTTCGGTTTGAGGATTTCCAATCGTCTGACAAGGTTCTGCAATGCCTTGAGCATAGTGGTCTTGCCGTTGCCGCATCCGCCACATAGAACGATTCCGAACTTTGCAGTGTTTGCAGTCAGACAATTGGCTACCTGTTTGAGTTGCTCTTCAACAAAACCATTATTGATAAACCTGCGATAGCGGAGCTGTACTTCCATGATATATGCTGCCAGAAGATATTCGTATGCCTGCTCCTCCAACATAGGCAGTCTAAAACGCCCCGTCATAGTCCGTCCCTTCCGCAGGAACTGGACAAGTCCTGCGATTTTCTTTTCGTTTGCTATTTCCATATACACCTCCGTTTTTACTGTCAAAAATCTCACACCTACCCTTTATAAAAGAATCTTTGCTTTGGTATTTGTCTTTATCTTTAATATGTGTCAAGTCCTGTGTCAAACCATGCGTCAAGTTATCCGTCAAGCCTACTGTCAAGTTATCTGTCCATTCAAGCAGTGTGTAATTGGACGGTAGATGGCGGGACTTGCCTTCTGTAAAAGCGATAAGTTTGCGCTCGGATAGATGCTTCCGTGCCGTGATGACAGTTTGCCTTGATAGGCGCAAGTCTTCACATATCCTTGTTGTGGAGCACGCAAACGGCATTTTCCAATACCGCTTGTTGCTCTCGTTCACAAGGTAGGCAAACAAGGCTATCTCACTCGCTGGCAATGGCGACAACAAAGCAGAACGCCAAAGCTGGTTCATGTATTCGATATACGTCATACGCTCTCTTTACTATCGTTGTCATAAGCATTAGGCAAGTTCTTGTCCACTTTACTCTTCCGTTTGCAATAGCCAGCAACAGTTTCGTTCATAGAGCGAGCGTGTGTAATGGTTTTGACAGCCGAAGCTGGGTACATGTTCTTGTTGCCAAACTTGATGTGTTGCAAGTAGCCAGTGCGATGCCACTGCCATAGGGTAGCAGGACATACATTGAAAATTTTGCAAACGTCCTCTGTTGTAAGAAAGGTTTCTTCAGATTCTTCCTTGCGAGCAGACGCAGCTTGTTCCTCCCATTCCTTGCGTGACTGCGCCAAGAGAGCATTTGCAAAATGGTGAAGGTCTTCGGGAGTAACGGTTAGTGCTACCTGTCCTCCCATCTTTGTCAATGACATGATGTCAACCATATTTTTTCTGTTGATATTCGTTATACATACGCTGTCTTGCTCGTAAACCAGGATGCTCTTTCTCGCAGCGTGATAAAAAAGAAACACCGCCAATCCGCTGGTTTGTCGGATTGACGGTGCAAAGGTATATGGCTTTTGACAGCTCTCGATGAGATTTGAATAGGCGGTAGGATGCGACTACTATTGACTACTCTTTGTTAATGGAATTAACGTGACAACATCAAAAATCCTTAGTCAAATGCTGTTTTACGTTTGACTAAGGATTGTAAATGGTAGCAGATTGTCAGAAACGAAATATGCTGCGACAATATGCAATAATCATAGAAAGGAAGTTCTTGCGTCCTAATTTGCGGTCGTAGAAATGCACCTTATTTTCATTGGTGACATTGTAGCCTATGGCATTTCGTAAAGACCTTCTGTGATACTTGATTTTCTCCTCAACCTGTTTCTTGACGGAATCGGACTCGTATTTCAGGTTTATATGATACTTGCTGAAATACTTGTCGAAACTACTTTTCTTCAGGTTGAACTCATCGACCAGCAGATTGCGAGGAATTGTTGGGAACAATATGCCATCCTCTATTGCACAATGGATAATGACGGCTGCATCATCTGGATGTTCACCTCTGATAAGCTGGTGAAGTCCGTAATGGATAGCATAGTATTGGGCTGCGAATGGAGTATATTCAATAAGCTTGGTCGGACGTTCTTCATTCGACACCCCACGAATAATCTTCAAGAACCCTAATACCATCTTTTGGGTAATGCCATCAAAGTGCTTCCGTATCAGTTCCTTGGTCAATGCCTCCATCTCGTCATAATGGCAGTTTCCTCTAATGGCAATATATTTGAGTGTCTTGCGGATTGAAGGTTTCTTTGCCAATTCTTCCCAAGGTGTAGTTTGGTATGACATAACAGCAAGAATGGTCATGCCGAAGGCTTCAAGACTTGGCTTTTCGACATTCTCGTTCACTTTCGTTCCATCAAACTCTTCCTTTATGAGCGAAAGCATGAACCTAATGTTCTCTTCTGTTATGTTGCGAGGTTTGCCGAACTGCTGTTCAAGATCCTCGCCGAGTTCGTTTATGTTCATTCCTTTCGGTAATTTAACTGTCTAATTTGCTCGTTGAGCGTTGACAACTTGCTTATCAGTTCCTTAAAAGAAGGCACCTGCCCGAAAATCATGTGCTCACACATGAACTTGTAGTCATCTTGCCATAGTCTTGCAATTTCCTCGTTGGGCACGATACATAATGTGGCAGGATAAAGCTCATCATAGTTGAATCCTTTAAGTCCGATGAACTTTCTGCGATGTTCAAGTACCGCCTTATACAGGGCTTCGTTGTGGATTGCACGGTCAGCAATTTTGTTTTCAGAATCCATCATCATTGCCAAATCATATATATGGCGAGACATACGCTCCACTCTGACCTCGCTCTTCCTGAACTCTTCATGCAGCAGGAAAACCTTTTCAAGGAAAGTACGCTCGGGGATGACAGCGTTCACCTCAAATGGCTTTTCTGCAAATGGAGCTTTGCTGAAATGGGCGTCAATAGCAGCGTTGATTGCTTTTTTCTCAATAGGCTCCATCATCGATCTGCCGCTGATTTCTATCTTTACCGTATTCTTGATATATGGTGATACTTCATACAAACTATGATAGGTTATTGTTATCACTTCTGGGTCTGTTGTCGTGACTGGTGTGATTACAACATCCACACTAAAGGCATCTGCCCGTATGCCCAAATCCACTAAAGCTTTCCTTACATCATGCTGCATCTTCTCCCTTACAAAAGAACAGGCGGCGCGACGCAGTCTGTCGCTGATTTGAGTCTTCGACAATTCACCGCTAAAGCCAAGGAATTCTCTGCTGAGTGCAATATCCACGTCTTCGGAGAATCTGGCTATCAAGTTCCAGCATTTGCTGAGACTTGTACCTCCTTTGAAAGCAATATGTTCTGCATACGGTAAGGCGTGCAAGGCTTTCAGCACTTGCGTTACCCACCAGTCCTTTTCAATGCTTGATGGTGGCAGTCCTGTCTTCAAAGCCACGGTGTTAATGGCTTGCCTCTGGCTGTCTTCTGGTATATCTATAAATTTCATCTCGTAATCAGTATTTTGCGCACCCATGCAGGGGCAAGTTTTATATCATGGTTGAAATCGTTGTCGTTTACATTCTTTGCGTGCTCGACAAGCACGTTGCGTTCCTCGTCGGTTATTTTTTCTTCGCCTATGGTGCGCATGGCTGTTACAACAAGCATCATCAGCTCTGATTTATAGGCAAAGTTCTTGCCCGAAGAAGAATGCTTGAACAGGATGCCACGCCCGTTTCCGATCTTTATCCTACGTGGTGCGCCGTTGGTCAGGAACACGACATTCATGGGCATCTGCGTGGACAATCCGAGACGATTCAAGGCATATGCTCCCATCGGTACAATCTTCGCCTTGTCTCGTTTGGCTATAGCCTGGGCAATGTCTTCAACAGACGGATAGATAATGCCAAGTCCATATTCCTTGTCCTCTTTGGGGTAATAATAGATACCATGAGCCAGCCGCACCAACAGTCCGTCGGTGTACATTCGATGGAATGTTGACTTCACGGCTGATGGTGTTCCGCAGTCTGCATAGTCTTGTTGAAAGACTATCGAACCACGTCCTTTTCCTCTAAGCCTCATTTCTATCTTATTTACAGTGCTTTGGCTTGATGTCTGTACCATATTTTTGAAACCTTTTTATTGTATTTTTGGTTCTTGTTTGTCTGCAAAGGTATAGTATTTTCTTCTAAACGCCAACGTTTTTATTTAATATCCGTTTTTGAAACGCAATTTTGGCAAATTCGCAATAGGTCAGTCTATCAATTTCACCAGCTCGCGTTTCATCTCGTTGTCGATTTCTCTGTAACGTGCAAAAGCTCGACTGCCATCTGTGTGTCCCGAAAGAGATGCAACAAGATTTGGATCTTTTACCTTCTTGTACAGGTTGCCGATGAACGTCTTTCTTGCAGTGTGGCTTGTCGCAATATCGCAGATTGGTTTCTGTATAGGCTCACGCGTCTTGTTGTCAATAACAGTCACCATGCGGTCAATGCCGAGCAGTTTAAGAATTTTCTTAATCTGACGGTTGTATATGTTCTGATTTATCTTTGGCAACAACCTCATTTCAAGGTCTGCATATTTAGCGAGAATCGCTTTCGCCTTATCATTGAGCGGTACTCGGATGGTGCGTGGCTTGTGGTTCTTTGTCTTTTCAGCAATGTATTCCACAGCACCATCAACGATGTTGGCACGTGTCATCTTTTCAAGGTCTCCCACACGGCAACCGATGAGACAATGAAACATGAATATGTCACGATATACTTGTGTGGATGGTGTTTCGTTACTGAGGTCGGCATAGTAGACTTTGTCACGCTCTTCAAGTGTCAGATAGAATGGAGGGCTGTCCAGCACCTTAGGCATCTCAAAGGTGGCGAAAGGGTCGTTTGTCGTGATATTATGCTTCAAACACCAGTTCACAACCGTGCGTATTCTTCTGAATATAGTATTGATGGAATTTTCCGTTAGTTGGCGTGGTTTGAAACGCTCCTCTATGTCATCGAAGATTTGAGGGTAATGCTCATAATATCCAGCCTCGTTTACCAGATATTTATGAAACTCACGCAAGTCACCGGCTGTTATGGCATCAAGTCGCATGGTGTAACCTCGTCTACGCATAATTTCCCTTTGGAAACGCTCGAAGTGCTGCAACTTACGTACGTTATGCTCATGATGCCTTATAGATTCCTTTTCCATTGGGTGGTTCTCGGCATACTGTTGGCATTGGTACACAAGGCTGTATTCGTCACCTTTTCTGCCTTGGCGGATGTTGATGTTTGGATGATGAAACTCCTCAATAACACCTTTTAGCCAACGGCTGTCCGCTCCATGATAATATTGTGCGGATATAAGTGCCGTCAAGTCCTGCACGGCTTTGTCGAATGCCGTGCGCTTTGCCTCCGCTACAAGAGCCACACGTGTCTTGTAACCCTGCCGTTCCGCGCTCCAATGATTAGGATTGATGGATAACTCGCTGACAGCCTTGATGTCAGTCTTGCCGTCACGCACACGGAAATAAACGTGCGCCTGGTCGGTTATGTTGTTCTTTGCCGAGGTTTCTCGGATGAATGCTGTTACTTTCATGCTACTCTATATATAATGATGTATAACTGGTAGATTGTATAAATGTTAGTTGATGAGGTTGACAAGATTTACTTTCGTTTCCTCGTCAATCTCTCTGTATCTGGCGAAAGCTCTGCTTCCGTTTACATGTCCTGTCATGGAACTCACAAGCTCGGGGTCTTTCACTTTCTTGTATAGGTTGCCGATAAAGTTGCGTCTTGCCATGTGGCTTGTAGCGACATCACATATTGGCTTCTGAACCTCCTTTCCGGTGACGGTGTCAAGGATAGTAACCATTCTGTTGATGCCACATTCTCGAAGTACGGCACGGATGCCCTCGTTGTATTGATACACTTGCTTTGTCGGCAGAAGCTTTTCTTGCTTGCCATCGTAACGTTTCAGTATCTCCATGGCCTTTGTGGTAAGGGGAACGCTCACGGTCTGCGACCGTTTGCGCATGGTCTTGTGTGGAAGATACTGCAATATGTCACCGACAATATTGTCTTTGGTAAAAGAAAA
>CANQZG010000031.1 GCA_947628305.1 uncultured Muribaculaceae bacterium
TTGGTTCGATGCGGCTAAAAAGGCATATGGAAAGAAATGGGTGTTGAAGGCCAGACGTGAAGCGGGAGGTGGTTAAAATGGAAGAACCGAAACCAATAGGACTTGATTCAACCGGGTATGAAGTCCTGACAAAAGCTGTGCTTGCACTGCTGATGGAATACGGTGAGTTGGTAGGAAAAGAAATCTATTTTGAGGATATATCCCAAAGCGGAATAGCCTTCTCTGCGGACGACGGAGCGCTGATAATGTCCGAAGTACCGGATATTTTAGGCGGATACACACAAATATGTCAGTATCCGTTTTATGTGGTTTATCGTACCGCAAGTACACAGGAGAGCCAAAAGCTGAACGTGCAGACGTTTTTAGACAGTCTCGGTAAATGGCTCTGCATGGAGCCTGCGAAGGTAAATGGCAAGACTGAGATTCTGGACAAGTATCCAGAACTGACAGACGGACGGAAAATAACACGAGTAACACGGCTTAATTCTTACGGATTAGAGCCAAATGCAGACGGTGTACAGGATTGGTTGCTTCCGGTGACTGTCCAGTACACAAACGAAATTGCACCGAAATGGTGAGAAAGGAAATAAGACAATGCTTGAAAGAAAATATTTAGCGCATTACATTGATGCGGCTTTTGACACGAAATATGCGGAAACAAATTATGTGCGTATCGGCAAAAATCTGGAAGAGTATTCCGAAGAACTGAATCCGGACGTCGAGGTTACAAAGAACATTCTCGGAGAACAGTCCGTACAGCACAGCGGATACGAAGTGCAAGCAGATGTAGACCCGTTCTATTACGACGAAACTGATGAATTATCCCAAAAAGTTATGGAACTGGCAAATGCTCGGGCGACCGGCGACGCTTGCAGAACAACTATGGTAGATGTGCTGTTGAAACCCGGAGCGCTTGACGGACAGCCTACAGTTGTTTGGGCGTACAGAGAAGATGTGGTTCTGATTCCGAATAGTGTCGGTGGCGATACTACAGGTGTTCAAAGCCCCTTTACTATTTATAAGGCGGGAAACAGAGTAAAGGGAACATGGGAAATGGCGACGAAGAAATTTACAGTTGATGAATAAGGAGATGCCGAATGGAAGCAAACAGACAGTTTAACACTGGATTAATCAAATTCACATTCACGGACGAAAACGGCGAAGTTTTTTCTTCATTCCGCATGAATCCAACAGACGTAAATCTGCTTGCCCGCGCAGAAGAGGTATCGGAATACTTTGAGCACCGCAAAGACGATATGCCAGAGAATGCCGATGGTGCCGCTCTGAAAGCCTTTAACGACGAGATCGAGGAGAAAATCAACTACCTGTTAGGCTACGAGGCAAGCAAGGATATTTTCGGCGTAATTACCGCAACCACGGTCAATCCTGACGGTGAAATATTCGCATGGGTGGTACTGGACTTTATCGCTGAGAAATTAAAACCGGAAATGGAAAAACGAGCGAAGAAGATGCAGGCCAACGTGTCAAAGTACACGGCAAAATATCAGTCATGACCGGATATTCTCTTCCAACGTCCGTCTGTGTGGGCGGGGTTGAATATCCCATCCGCACAGACTTCCGGGCGGTTCTGGACGTGCTGTGCGCAATGAATGACCCGGAACTTGGCGAAAGGGAAAAGTCTATCGTGCTTGTGCAGATCATGTTTCCTGATTGGCAGAACATTCCGTTTGAACATTTGCAGGAATGTTGCAAAAAGGCGTGTGAGTTTATAGACTGCGGAAACAGGGACGATGGAAAACCTCATCCAAAGATGATTGATTGGGAGCAGGATGCGCCGATTATCGTTCCGGCGGTCAACAGTGTGGCTCATGCGGAGGTTCGGTCGGTGCCATATCTGCATTGGTGGACATTCTGGGGATATTTCATGGAGGTGGGGGAAAGCTTGCTTTCCTCCGTGCTTAATATCCGGGATAAAAAAGCGAAGCACAAGAAACTGGAAAAGTGGGAGCAAGAGTTTTACCGGGAAAATAAGGAGATCATTGATTTTAAGCGCAAAGAGACCGCAGAGGAAAAGGCGGCACGTGAGAGCATAGAGAAATGGTTGTAGAGCCAGATGCATGACACAGAGCCAGACCATTAGGGAGAGGTGAAGACTGTGGCAGGAAAAGCGGATGGCTCTGTTATTATAGACAGCAGATTTAATACCAGTGGATTTCAAACTGGTATGGCTAATATGAAAAAAGGCTTTGATGGGCTTGGCTCTGCTCTTGGAAAGCTTGCAAAAGTCATGGCTGGGGTTTTTGCTGTCAAACAACTTGTACAGTTTGGAAAAGAAGCCATAGAACTTGGCTCAGATTTGTCAGAAGTCCAGAATGTTGTCGATGTTACATTTGAAAATTTAAACGGCGAAATTAATGATTTTGCAAAAAACGCCATTGAGCAGTTTGGCCTGTCCGAGACTGCGGCAAAGCAGTACACCTCAACTATGGGAGCGATGCTCAAGTCAATGGGATTTACCACCCGTGAAGCGGCAGACATGTCCATGACTATGACCGGCCTTGCGGCAGACATGGCATCTTTTTATAACCTAAGCGCCGAGGATGCTTTTTATAAAATCCGTTCTGGTATTTCTGGCGAAACAGAGCCGCTCAAACAGCTTGGAATTAATCTCAATGTTGCAAACCTTGAGCAATACGCACTGACTCAAGGAATCACAAAATCCTATAACGCCATGACCCAACAGGAACAGGCATTGTTGCGGTACAACTACCTCTTGAGCGTTACGGCAGATGCCCAAGGAGATTTTGCCCGTACTTCTGATTCCTGGGCTAACCAGACCCGTATTCTTTCGGAGCAATTTAACGCTCTTAAGGCCACGATTGGACAGGGACTGATAAATGTATTCACGCCCGTTCTAAAGCTGCTCAACGCCCTTCTGGCGCGTCTACAGACTGTGGCAAATGCGTTTAAGGCATTCACAGAACTAATCACCGGGAATAAAGCATCAGCTGGTAGTGGTGGCGGTGTAGCTACGGCTATTCCGGCTGACGATTATTCTGCGGCTACAGATGGTGCAGAAAACTATGCGGATGCACAGGAAAATGCTACTGATGCTATAAAAGACGCAAGAAAAGAAACAAATAAATATTTGTCAGGATTAGATGAGGTTAAGACGTTCCAGGAAGATTTTTCTGAATCCACTAGCGGCTCCGGTAGTGGTGCTAGTGGTTCTGGCGGTGGTGGTAGTGGCGTAAATTACGGTGGTGGAGGTCTTTCTGTTGATTATGGAAACTTAGCGGAAGGTCAGACAGTAGTAGACAAGATCACGAAATCATTTGACGATCTTTTCAAATTGTTCAAGCCTATGCGTAAAGCGTGGGCTGAGTATGGGGATTCTATTAAATCTACGCTTGGCAAGATCGGGCAGGATTTTGCGGATTTTGGTGCTCAGATTGCCAAAAGTACCTACGATTGGTTCTCCGGTCTTGACTGGTCTCCGTTACTTAAATCTGTAGATTTCTTGCTTCAAAAACTGGAACCTTTGGTTGATCTTATTCTTGACGGATTGGCGTGGGCTTACGAAAACGTTCTTTTGCCTTTAGGGCAATGGACGATAGAAGAAGCACTTCCTGCAACGATTGATTTGTTTTCTGCGGCTCTTAGTGCATTAAATGAAATTATTGAAGCTTTGAAGCCACTTGGAAATTGGTTGTGGGAAAATTTTCTTCAGCCAATAGGAGAATGGGCAGGAGAAAAAATAATTGATGCTTTAACTTCGATTACCAACCTTCTTACAAAATTTGGTGATTGGGTTTCCGAGCATCAGGAAATTGTCCAGAATTTGGCAATTTTGATTGGTTCTTTCGCGGCAGCATGGTTGCTGCTTAACGGTGCAATTACAATTTGGAATGTAATTGGAGCTGTAGCTACTGCCGTTACAACAGCATTTGGAGCGGCGGTTGCATTTTTAACATCTCCAATAGGCATAGCGATTGTAATAATTGGTTCCTTAATCGCTATCGGCGTTTTGCTCTACAAAAATTGGGACAAAATCAAAGAAGCGGCAGGAAAACTAAAAGATTGGCTTGTTGAAAAATTTACGGAAATAAAAGATAAAGTCGGAAATATCGTTCAATCGGTAAAGGATTGGATAGTAGAAAAATTCACGGAAATAAAAGAAAAAGTTACTAATATTACAAACAATATCAAAACTACACTATCAAATATCTGGACTGGAATTAAAAATACTGCTTCAAATATTTTTAACGGAATAAAAACAAGCATTTCAAATATATGGAATAACGTTAAAAATGGAGCGAATAATATTTGGAATTCCATTAAAAATTCACTGTCAAATATTTGGACTGGAATTAAAAATACGGTTTCAAATGTGTTTAATGGTATAAAAACTATTATTTCAAACGTCTGGAACGCTGTTAAAACAGGGGCAAGCACGGTATGGAACGGAATTAAATCTAGTTTGTCCAATATTTGGAATGGAATTAAATCTACTGCATATTCTGCATTTAATTCTATCAAAAGTAATATACAGTCAGTTTGGAACAGCATAAAAAGTAGTGCATCTTCCATTTGGAATTCAATAAAAAATTCGATTGTTAACATAGTCAGTAGTATCGGGAATTCGATTTCCAACACAGTCGGAAAAATAAAAACGTCATTTATTAATGCGTTTAACGGAATAAAAAATGCACTGAAGCAACCGATCAATGGCATCATAGCTTTTATAAACAGAATGATAAGCGGTGTTGTGAGCGGCATTAATGCAATACTTAAAGCATTTAACAAGCTTAATATCAAAATCCCGGATTGGGTGCCATTATATGGTGGTAGAAAAATAGGTTTTAATTTTAGCACTATTACAGCACCTCAGATTCCGTATTTGGCGAAGGGTGCAGTAATCCCACCAAATGCTCCATTTGCGGCGGTATTGGGAGACCAAAAGCGTGGTAACAACATCGAAGCACCGGAAGATTTACTGCGGAAGATCGTTCGCGAGGAAACAGGCGGACAGTCGATTAACGGCAATATCGAATTAAAGGTTTATCTGAGCGGTCAGCAGATATATCAAGAAGTAATGCGGATTGCTGATATTGTCCGTGCAAAAAGCGGTAGAAGCCCGTATGAGGTGGTGTAAAAATGGCACAGAAAAAAATAAAGATAAACGGCGTGGAGATATTTCAGCCGGACGAAGATTTGTCATGGGACTTTGAAACGACATACACGCCGGATAGCAATCGAGCGCAAAACGGCATCGGGCATTTCACGGAAATGTTTACGGTGCAGTCCTTTGGCTATACCGCTTCTCATGTTCCCGTTGCGGAGTGGGCTAAAATGTCGCAGATGATAATTGGGCGTAAGTTTGATTTGTACTGCTTCAATCCTCATTTTGGGAGATGGATGTCGCACCGTTGTTATGTTGGCAAAGGAACACTGAACATCAAAAGCCTTGAAGCGGGGCAAGAACGGTATTCGAGTATTTCTTTCAGCATGGTTGATGTAAACACATTGGAGAGTTATCAATGATAAATGTAAGCAATGATTATAAGCAGAGAATGAAAGAGAACAGGGATTTTCGCAACTATGCGGAGATTACCTTTGCGGACGGCACAAAGACCACGCTTGATGCTTCGCAGTTCACCGCAAGCAACAACAGCCTTTCCGATGGGGCGGACATATCGTCTTTTCCTATCGGTGAAGCTGTAGAGAAGATTGCACAGTTGGAAATCATCAACGACGACCAACAATATGCGGACAAAGATTTCCTCGGCGCAAAAATCCGCCTGTACACAGATTTTCAGTTGGATGAGGTTGACCCGTTTGCAAGCAGGAATCTGTTTGCTCTTTCAAAGGCGATAGATGGCACGCTTTCTGGTTCCAGTCAAAAACCGGCGCATGGAGATTCGTATGGTGGAAAACTTGTAGAGTACCATACGGCAGAAGAGAATTGCGCATATACAATAAGCATCAGCGGATTTTTTGAAACAAAACCAAATTGGAGTGTGCTGTGCGCTATCCAGTTTTATGATGCGGATAAAAATCCAGTCGGTGTATATAATCAAATTTCAACGAAGGCGGGAGAAATTCACGATTCAAAAATCGTCACCTCTCCCGCAAACACGGCATACTTTTGCGCATTTTTCAGACCGACAGATAGAGAGACAAAATTTAAAATTGAGCAAGGTGCAGTTGACAACCCCGTTTATTCCCTCGCCCCCGAAGACATCCGCACCGAGCGCATAGAGAAAGGCACATACACGGTCATAACGCCGGAGACGTATGGCGAAACTGTAATCATCACGGCATACGATGATATGTACAAAGCGGACAAAGACTATACCACCGCCCTTACATTCCCCCAAACAGCGGGCGCAGTCCTGCGTGATATATGCGCAACGTGCGGTATATCGTTGGGGAGTAGTACGTTTTTACATGATGATTTTATCATTCAGAATAAGCCAACGGGAAAATTCCGTGAAGTTATCGGGCAGATAGCCATGATTGCTTGCGGAAACGCACGGATTGACCGACAGAACCGCTTGCAGATTATCAGTTATAACTTTGATTGGGGATATAACGTTAATGTGGTGGCGGGGGAGAATCTCGCAAAAGGAACATCGGATAAATGGAAAACGGTTAGTGTAGGTGCTAACTATTCTGAAGTTCTGTCCGGCACATATAAAGATTTTGGTTTATCGGATAGTGAGCCTATCACATATTCTATTCAAGTTCGCTCAAATTCTGGAAAAAAATTAAGAGCAAGAATTGAATATTACACATCAGAAGCACAAAGAACATCAGACATCAGTTCTGAATATGTGGAAAATTCAGATGGAACACTTATCGTAACGGGATATGTAAGAGCCGGATATGATAGGTTGAGATTGTGCATTGATGTAAATCTAACGCAAACTACTCATACCGGAATAACAGCAGAAGAATATAAATGTATCAAACTTGAAAGAGGAAAAGAAGTTACTTCGTGGATACCTGCACAAGGCGAAACTGCTGACCCGTACTATCTTTTGGACGAATTTACAGCCCCGAAAATCGAGTATAACGATACGGTTATCACGGGATTTAAAACCATTATCAAGGGCGAAACTTCCGAAGAAGATACGGAAATCCTGCAAGGCACTGACACCTATTGCATTACGGTTGAAAACCCTCTTATCAGCGGACAGGAACAGACGGTTCTTTCATGGTTGCTTGAAAAAATTGGCAACGTGCCTTTCCGTCCATTCGGCGGGGACGCTATCAGCAATCCGCTTGTGGAATTTATGGACTTAGCCAAAGTGCAGGACAGGCGGGGGAATCAGTACAACACGTTTGTGACTGACGTTAATTTCCTTATGCCCGGATATACCACGCTGAAAAATTCTACTCCGTCAGCCACACGCTCTGCAATCGCCTATACGTCCAATTCTGCCCGTGTTGAGCAAAGGGCAAGGCAGTTGGTAGAGTTGGAGAAAAATGCCCGTGAATTGGCAGTTGAGAGGTTACAAGAGGCATTAGCGCAGGGGAGTGGACTGTACCCGACAGAGGAACGACAGCCGGACGGTTCGACCATTTATTATCTGCATGACAAGCCCACAAAAGCAGAATCAAAAGTTGTTATCAAGCTGACAAGCGAGGGCATAGGGATTTCGCAGAATGGCGGTAATGATTACCCATGGGGGATTACGTTCACGGGAGAGGCTATCCTTAAACTGATTTACGCCGTGGGGATTGACTGCGACTATCTGACAACGGGCGCAATCACTGTCCGTGACGACAACGGCGATATTATCTTCCAAGTGGATATGGACACAAAGTCCGTGATTATTTCCGGCGACCATGTGCGCATTGGCGGGAAATCAGCCACAACCGCACTTGCAGACAATTTGACCGAAGCGAAGAATTATTCTGACGGTAAGCTGTCAGACTATGCGAACACCGTTTCAAAGTCCATTACGGGTTTGCAGGAACAGATTGACGGGCAGATTGAGACGTTCTACTACGATTATGTGCCGACATTGGATAATGTTCCCGCAAACGGGTGGAAGGACGAAACAGAGAAACAGAAACATCAAGGCGACCTTTTCTACAACAAAAAGACGGGGTATGCTTATCGGTTTTTTAAGGACGGTACAACGTGGAAATGGCAACTCATACAAGATACCGACATTACAAAGGCTATGCAGACCGCCGAGGACGCGCAGGACACCGCAGACCACAAAAGGCGCGTATTCGTGTCCACTCCGACTACGCCGTATGACATAGGGGATTTATGGGTAAACGGAACGGATATATTAACCTCAATGAGCACAAGGGCGAAGGGAACGCCTTACACATCGACCGATTGGCAAAAGCTGAACAAATATACCGATGATACCGTTGCCAATCAAGCCTTAGACGAAGCACGCAAAAGCACGAACTTAACGATTATCCTTGACAACGAATATCAAGGCATACTGACTGATTCAACAGGGAAATATAGCGGTACTCTGTCTGTATCAACCATTGTACAAACATATTATGGGCATCAGAATGTTTCTGCGAGCTGCACTTACACTTTCCAAAAATCGGATGGCGTGACGTACACGTGGGACGGTGCGACAAGGAAATGTACCATAACTGCGCTCACTACAGATACTGGATGGGTAGACATCACCGCAAGCTATATGTCGCTGTTTACTGTGACAAAGCGTTTTAACGTGGCGAAAGTCCGGGCGGGGGCGGTTGGTGCTACGGGGAGTCAAGGAATAAACTTACTGCGACTTACCGAAAAACTACCGATACAAAATAATGAAAGTGGCATTTGGACATGGCCTTATGGCGGTTCAAATACTTTGTTCACAGACACGGGCGATGGCTTGAAATTAACCTTTTCGGGAACAAATACGAACGATTGTTTTCAAATACCGTTGGCGTTTGATGGCGCTGTTGAGAATAACGATACTGTTACGCTATCATTCAAATATAGGGGAACTGTAACAAGTTTTGGAACATTCTATTTCATTCAGAGAACAGCACCGAATGTATCATTAGGCGGTTTCCCCACACCCGTTGTTTCGGAAACGGAATGGAAAACGTACAAACATACATTTTCATCAAGTCAAGCGAACGTGAGAAAATGTTATTCTGTTTTGCTGTTTTACGGTATTGCTGTTGCAACATCTAAGGGAAAATGGGTTGAAATAAAGAAAGGTTCGCTCAAACTTGAGAAAGGCTCTGTCTCCGACCCAGTGTGGACACCCGCACCGCAGGATTTGGTCGGGCCCCAAGGCCCAGCAGGAAAAGACGGCAAAGGCGTATCCTCCACCGCCGTGACTTATCTTGCATCTTCAAGCGGCACAACGGTTCCTAGCGGCAACTGGCAGGCAAGTGTTCCTCCTACAAGCGCAGGTCAGTTTTTATGGACTAAGACAGTTATAACCTACACCGACAACTCTACCACAACGATGTATGCAGTCAGTCGTAATGGCAACAACGGTGCGGCAGGCGCGGCGGGCAAGGGTATCTCGGCCATTACAAACTATTACCTTGCGACATCAGCCGGCAGTAACGTTACCACTGGCACTACTGGATGGAATACCAATCCGGCAACGCAGACCCTAACGGCGACAAATAAGTATTTGTGGAATTATGAAGTAACGGCATACACAGACGGGAGCAGCAACACGATCGCCCCGCATATCATCGGCGTGTATGGCGACAAGGGCGCCACTGGTGGAACTGGTGCAACGGGTGCGGCTGGTAAGGGCATCAAGGGGATTGCAGAGTATTACGCGGTGTCATCAAGCACAACGGCACCAGCCGACACTGCATTTAAGACTGGCACAACACCACCGGCCATGACTGCAACTGACAAATACTTGTGGAATTATGAGGTTATCACCTATACCGATAACACAACGTACACGAGCGACAAGCGGATTATCGGCGCTTTTGGTAACACTGGGGCGACTGGTGGCAAAGGGGATAAGGGTGATAAGGGCGATACTGGAGCGGCGGGCAGAACCTACTTCATGGAACCTTCCACGCTCATCGTTAAGCGCTCTGCCAATAACGCGATGGCTCCCAATTACATCACTTTGTCAGCCTACTACCGGGACGGTACAGCTACGGCGCGGACAGCCTATGCCGGGCGATTCAAAATCGAGGAATCTTTGGACGGGGACAAATGGACAACCGTTTATACCTCTGCCGCCAACGAATCCACCATTACCCACAGCCTTTATGGCGCGCTTGCTACCTCGGCAGGTGGAGCCATCAGTTCCGCGGCAAATAAGAGTATCGGTATTCCGCGTGACGTGGTCGCTATCCGGTGTACTCTCTATGCGGCGGGCGGGACTACTCAAATGTTGGACATGCAGACGGTTGCAGTCGTGATTGATGTAGACGCGCTCACCCATGAAGAGATATTTAACCTGCTGACAAACAATGGCGCGATGAAGGGTATCTACCAAGAAGGGAATCAGCTTTACATATCGTTTACTTATGCGAAGGGCGGAATCCTTACTCTTGGCGGGCCAAATGATGGAAATGGGCAGATAAATGTATTAGATGGCAACGGTAATGTTGTTGGCTGGTGGAACAAAGATGGGTTATTTATTAATAGCCACATACAAACATCTGGGCCAGGTAGTTTATCAAATACAATGTATATGATTTTATCGCAATTCACATTGGCTGGATGGTACAACGAAAAGATAGAATCATTCGTTTTAAAGTGTGAGCATAATCAAACAAATAATAATTTGTTAGGACTTGGAATATATGTTAAAGATTTTTATAAGTTAGGTTTTTTTAATGAAAACTTTTATAGATTCTCATCAGATGATTATATTAACACAAGCGGAAATACAAACGTAAAACGCAGACATACATTTTGGGGTACTGAAAGGCATAAAGGTAACTCTTATTTAAGTAATGTATATTTAGGTTCTGATGACGGAAATGATATAAAGCTTAATTGGGTAAATTATGGAGGGGCCGCACTTGCAGTCCAAGGCGGAATGTATGCGTATGGTGATATTGGATGTAGCGGGAAGAAAAATAGAGTAATTGATACAGAAGATTATGCTACTCGATTGCAGTATTCCTATGAAATGTCTGCCCCGCTATTTGGTGATATTGGACAAGCGCAGACTGATGAGAATGGTGAATGTTATATCTATTTGAACGATATTTTTTCCGAAACGGTATCAACTCAAATAGAATATCAAGTATTTTTACAAAAGGAGGGCAAGGGCGATGTTTGGGTAGAAGAAAAAACGTGGCAATATTTTGTTGTAAAAGGAACCGAAAATCTGAAATTCGCTTGGGAAATCAAGGCCAAACAGAAACAATATGAATACGATTACCTTGAAAAATGCGAAATAAGCGAAGAGTCAGAAGCAACTATCAATTATGAAGAAGAGTACATAAGAGAAATCAACATCTTGATTATGAAAAGGGAGGAACAGCTTTATGAGACAGCTTAGCAGTTTTATGGTATTAAATATTGACGGAGGCGACCGTGTATCGTTTACGTACAATGAAGTAAACGCTGATACGGGCGAACTTATCAGTCAGAACAACAAGAAGAATTTTATTGCGGTTGACAGTGGGCTCCTTGGCCACATCAACGCAATCCGGGACTTTATCCGGACGAACAAATTGGAGGGATAAGACATGGCAGTAAATGTACCGCTTATCCACATATCCGACCTCGCAGAGCAGACTACCGCCGCCGATACTGATTATATGGTCATCGGCGGCACGGATGCCAAAAAGATTAAGTATGGGACGATATTTAATCTTATCAAAGCCAAATTGGGGCTTGGAACTGCCGCAACGAAAAATGTCGTCAATAATTTAACAACAGCTTCCGCTGGCAACGGTGTGCTGGATGCCTATCAGGGTAAGGTGCTGAAGAGCGAGATTGATGGACTAAACTCCGCTTTTGGAAACGGCGTATTTCCTCTTGTATCTCTAAATGGCAATGTTTCAGAAGTATTTAATAGAGATATTGGAATATACATTTCTTACACTCAAAATTGTAATGATGTTCCAACAGAAGTTTTAGCCACTATGTCGATAACAATTACCATTGTTGCAAGTTCTACTTGGGGGTTTCAATACCTTTTTTCTGCATACAAAGAAAATGGAATCTATATTCGAAGAAACGCAAATGGAGTAGTGAGCTCGTGGGAAAAATTAAGTCTCTAAACAGTTATCGATTACTTAATAAGCAAATCCGAAAACAGAAACCCGAACATTCCTTGACTCTGCAAATTTGCCTGTCATTATAATTCCGTTAGAATTGTTAAGCGTGAGTATAACATTATCTTTGAAATATTGTGATCCAGCAATAACATTGTATCCGTTGTTAGCTGGGGTATAAGCATTTAAGGACATATAGCAGACCCCATATACATTACTACTTCCGCACTGGTTTATAAATATAAGTAAATCGTAGGTTAGTCCAAGTGTAACAATAGGGCTTAAATCTATAACATTATTTGTTCCATTTATTGTTAAGCTCCAAGACCAATAAAGCTCTTTTAACTGATGAACGCCTACAGTACCATTCAATTTGTCAAAAGCGGAGTATAGTATAACATCTAGTGATATAAAGAAAGGATGATTAAAAATGAAAAAAATGATATTAAAAGACAAATCGGAAATCGAAATCCGTGAGGGCGCATCCCTGTCGGCCATTACTACCGATCTCAAGGGGTATGCTGATCTGGAATGGTTATCGAAAAAACTGACAACCGAAAACCTGAAAGAGGTACAGTTTACCACGGATGATGAGCCGACCGGAATCTATGCAAATATGAAAATGGCATCCAGCCCGAGATTTAGGATTAACGAGACTACCAATGGCATCGAGGTAACGTTTGGCCTGTTGGAGCGGAGCGAGGAAGAGCTGAGATATGAGGCATTGTCGCAGGAAGTGACGGATACCGAAATGGCGATCTGCGAGCTTTACGAAGGAAAGGAGTAAGTAAAATGGCAAAAATATACGCGAATCTGATCATTAAAGGTAAAAAGACAATAGCAGATGTTCCGCCCGATATTTTGGAGCAGGTTAAACAGACGCTGATCGAGATGGGACACCCGGAACTTGCAGAGGAATAAATAAAAAGATATTGCAAGAGTATAATGATTTAGAAAGGATGATGATATGTTATCAAATTGCGGAAGCGATGAAAGAAACAAATATTCTGGCGGACAAGCAGGCGACCAAACAGGTGGAGAATGGAATATTATCCCATGGTATAACCGCCCATGGATGTGTGTCTTGCGTCACCCTGACAGACTTGTTAGGGAAGAAATTGCCATATTAGCTGAGAGGGCGGCCAAAAACAACCTGATCGGCTATGACCAGAGCCAGCGTCATACATTTTGGCAACATCTCAAGGCATCCAACTACGATCCAGCGCAGATTACGATTGCCTGTGAAGCGGATTGCAGTTCCGGCGTGTTAGCAATCGTTAAGGCGGTCGGGTATCGGCTCAATGTTTCGGCGCTCAAAAATGTCAATCAGGATGGCTACACAGGAAATGAGCGCTCCATCCTAAAGGCGGCTGGATTTACCGTACTGACAGCTAGTAAATATCTGACCAGTGACGCATACCTGTTGCGCGGTGATATACTTTTGTATGATGGCCACCATACAGCTACAAACCTGACTAATGGCCGTAATTCTGGCGCAGACAATACGTCAGATACCACTGACAAATCAGACAATGCCAGCAATACCGGCAATGTGGCCAAAGGGCAAAAGTGGTTAAATAGCAACTACGGGACGCTACTCAAGTCCAGCTGTGGTGCTCTGTTGGAGGTTGACAATGACTACGGTGCTAAGTCCCGTGCGGCCACTATTGCTGTCTGGAAGGATGTGGTCAACCGCAAGTACAGCTTCCATCTTACGCCGTCCAACAGTAACTTTTTGGATTCCTGTAAGACGGCTTCGGCGAAAGCACTTACTCAGCGCGGCAGTAATGGCACACTGGCATATCTGGTACAATTTGTATTGGCTGGCCGAAAATATTATTTTGGGTCAATGGATGCCGATTTTGGCCAGGAAACAGAAAATGCAGTAAAATCATTCCAGCGTGATCGCGGATTAACAGTTGATGGACAGGTGGGAGGTGATACATGGTACGCACTTTTTAACTAATTAAGTTGTAATAAGTATTAATTTAAATTATCTGGTTAGTAACACGTTAGGCACAAAATCATACAAAATCATTATATTTCTTGCATATTTTATATTTTTAACATTAAAGATGTGTTAAAAAAATCAAATCCCCTTTATTCTGGTAAAAATGGCGGGAAGCATTGATAATCATTGCTTTTCCCGCCTATTTTTTGTTCTATTTTATCGTGGAAAAATCTATTAAATTTGGTATCGTTAGTCACAAATTAATCACAAATTTTTATCTTCTCAATTTCGGTTCGTAGTTCATCAAGTGTTCGATGCCCATAGATACCGTTGGTTATGTCGCTACCAAAACTGTGACCCATCATGCGCTTGCGGTCGTTTTCGTTGACTCCATATTTCTCACAGAGCCGAGAAAACGTATGGCGGCAGTCGTGCGGCGTATGATTTTCAATTTTAAGCCGCCTAAGAGACTCATACATCGACTTTCTGAATTCATACGTAGATTCTTCCAACAAACACCCATAGCGGCTTATACGGCGTTTTACAATGCTCTGTATGGCACTATGTATTGGCACAATTCTATTTTTGCTTGCGGCGGTTTTGATACCGCCCCGAAAATACCATTCATCTGTATTGACTTCCAATGTTTTGTATGCAGTAATACGATAACCGGAGTAACACATAATCAGCAAAAACTCTATTATCGGGTCATCCTGATTCTCCCATAGAATTTTCATCTCGTCATCCGAAAACGGTATGCCGTGCTCATCGTCTTGTTCAGGAGCAGATAGGTTTCCAGAATAGTCCCGGTCGCAAATTTCGTACAAAACAGCATATCTGTACATCTGCTTTATCAGTGATACCATTAATTCAATACTTGCGCTTTTCAGTTTGCATCCGTCAATACACGTTTGCAAATCACGGTGTCTCAAGTCTTTAAACACTTTATTATGTAATGTGGCACAGTTCTTATAGGCGGCCTGCGTTGATCGTTTTGATTGATCGGACAGTTTCTTTTTCGCATTGTCTCCATATTTCCAATCATAAAACAGTTCGTACACTTCCGCGAATGTCTTTCCCTTTTCCTCTGCCTTTACAAATGCTTGTGCATTATGATCGGCTAACAATCGGCGGCAGAAATCATCAACCGCACGGTCATCCATTGGCCTGATCTGCTTAAACTTGATCTCATCTCCTGGCGTGTAAGTTCCAGCGTGGTAGGCGTTGAGTACGGCGAATCCCACGTACCAATCATCAACATAGCATATGGCTTTCGGTGTGATCGGGCTACCGTTTTTTCTAAATTCTTGTGTAGGTGGCTGAACGGCATACGGATTTCGCCGTTTTCCGCCTAAATATCTAATGGTTCCATATCCATTTGGTAATTTTGGATGTTTTTTACGTCTTGGCATAGTATCATCCTTTCTGGTGCAAGTTGTGTCTAAGTTTGGTGCAAAATAGGTATAAAAATAACACCCGACCAAAAACATACGTTCTGGTTGACCGGGTGCCCCGAAGATGATACTATTACTGTGTAGGTTGGCGTATCACATTCGGGATATGTCATGGCCGCTCCGGTGCTGGTAACGCTGGGGCGGTTTTATTTTTTGATTTAAACATAATACGGATTTGGTTTGCAAGCTATTGATATGATGTCAACAATCCAGCCAATTCCAAACAATCCAAATGTGAAAAGATACAATAACCCCATTCCAATTTTTCCCTCATAAAATTTATGACCACATATCGTAAAAATGCACAGCAATAACGATATCCATTTGTTTTTAGGACGGCCAAAGCCAACAACTGTTGCGTTAGCCGAAGCGGATACGTTGTTATTTATCACTACACTATCATTTTTCTTCAGATCTTCAACTTGCTTTCCGCATTTTGGGCATATTACGCAATCAATATCAATTAGTTCTCCACAATATTTGCAATACTTTTGATTTTCCATATTTTTCTCCTTTCTTTGTATTAAAACGCTTAAGCGATTTAATCTTAAATTTACGTTGTTTTATCACAGCATTTTAATCCGTGAGTATATGCTTCGATTCTTTGTACTTGTTCTTTTTCAAAATCTTCATTTTTAATATGTTCAATTTCATGTTCAAAAGTTTTTTCTATTTGGTTTGATGCCATACGAGCATTGAGAAAAATACTGTAGGAATCATCTTCATTTTTTATTGTGTAACCTTTTATTTGTACAGGCATATTTATCAAAATAGTGTTTACAGTCAATCATCCTCACCTCGTTCCTTTCGCTTTAGAGCCAACATCATATCCCGGACGGTCAATAAATCCTCCGGTGTAGCGTTGCGAGATGCGTCAAACAACATCCGCAGTTCTTTGTTTTCAAAAATTTTCTGCGCTATGGCGGCTGTTTCATCATTCAAATAGTAAGCGCGCCCTTCTTCCTTTTCTTCTCCGTTCATAAGGAAATCTGCTGACACGTCAAAATATTCGCATACTGCCTTCTGAATTTTGGCTCCGCATGTGGTTTTCTTTTTTCTCCATGTGTAAATGGTTGATTCAGAAATCCCTGTATCCTTACAGAACTTGTAAATGGTTATCCCCCTAGAATTAAGTAGTTTTTCAAATATTTCGTACATACATACCTCCCGTCTGAAAAAATACCACGAAAAAACGCAATAAAAGTATTGACTACTGCGAAACAGTGTGGTATAGTATGCACATACCACGGTGAAACACAGTAATTTAAAAGTGGTATCGGTTTAGTGTTGTATCTCGTCTGGTAAACGCATTATATCACTAAACCGAAGTAAACGCAAGTATTATTTTGGGAAGGAGGTAGGAAATGAAAAACCGGACATTATTCAGAATCTTAGTGCTGATTCTTTCAATAACATCCGGTTTCATATCGTCCATTATTACAACAATCCTTGTATGTATAGGACGATGAGGGATGAAGCTATTCCCGAAAGAAAGCCACCGACAATTCCAAGGATTGCAATGAGAAAGTCATGTTTCCTTTGTTGGCGCAAAGCTGATTTCTCTTTTGCTTCTCGGAGTTGCTGTTCAAGGATTCCGTAGGGAATAACACTTCCGCTTGCCATAAAGGGCTTACGATTTGGAAATTCCGGCATTTGATTCTCCTTTCGTTTTACTCGGTTTTACCCTGTAGCCTCATTATACATAGGCAAGCGAAAAAAGTTGTATACACCTTAAAACAAAACTATGAGAAAGGAAGTGATTATTTGTCAAAACTTTACAACTGTGAAGAAATCGCAGAAAGGTATGACGTACAGGTCATTACCGTGTGGGACTGGATCCGCAAGAAGAAACTCCCGGCGATGAAGATCGGGAAATCTTACCGTATCAGCGAGGAAGATATCAAAAAGTTTGAGGATTCCAGACGAACTGTGTCGGTATGATCTGATTGAGTATTTTTTGAATACAGAAAAGGAGGTGGTGTAGTGGAGGATATAAACAACGATTTAAAATCAGAGCGGGTAAGTGTTACACAGGCAGCAAAAGAATTAGGCGTAACGCCACAGGCTGTCAGAGAACATATGAAGCGCGGTCTGTGGCAGATTGGTTACTGTTACTCCCCGAAAAACACGGGGAAAAATAATTGGGAATATCATATTTATAGGCATTTATTAAATAGACACCTGGGAAAGGAGGCAGAAAAGTGTACATAAGTAAATTTGTTTGCGGATTTATATTAGGCGCAATAGTCTGTCTTACAGTGCTTTGTACTATTGCGTTGATTGTCAACAAAAACGACGATCACGACGATAACGGAGAAGAATAAAGTCCCGGAAGTGCTGGGAACACCGCCGGGACAAGCAACCAACTAACACGCCTAGCTGATTGCAGGAATATCTTACCATAATTTCCTGCATGATGCAAGAACAAATGTTCGGAAATGGAGGAAATTTTATGGAAGATAAGAAACTCGATGATACTGGATGGAGCCAGGTTTCACAATGGTTCAATGAGCTGATTGAGCAAGCCCGAACCAATGCAAAACGGTGGTTTATCGCCTTTGTGATAACGCTGATAACCCTGATATTGACAAATGCGTACTGGATTTATACGCTGAACTCCTACGAGTATGTCTATCAGGATGGCTCCGGTCAGAACAATTATAACAATAATGTAGACGGAGATATAAATAATGTCACAACTGGTGAAGAGGAAAAAGAACGGTAAAAGTAAAGGGGTTAAAAGGAAACGTAAGAAGAAATAGCAGAAAGGGGAGATAAAATTGTTTATTAAATACTATGCAATGTCAATCACAGGATCGTTAGTGGAACTATTATCAATAATAATGTTATGGCAATTTACGGATATGGAATTCCTGAGATTGATTTTTGTATCCATATGGATAACCCTTTCTGCTATGTCCATTTTGGGAATTATAGCCGAAAAGTATCATCACAAAAAATCAAAAAATAATAAGGTTAATCGTAAATTACAGATTTACAACCTGAAAGAGAGGTAAAAAATGATCGAAATTAAGGAGGTAGAAAACATCATGAAAGAAAGCGCGGAATTAATTGAACTGCAGACACGGATAAGTATTGTAAAAGAATATATCAAAAATACTGAATATCCATTAATTAAAATGATTTGTACAATTTTGGGTATTGAGTATAAGGAGGAAGATTGATGCACCAGTATATTTGCCCTATGTGCGGTGCATATTTAGACCCTGGCGAACAGTGCGATTGTCAGGGAAAGCACCGGAATATGTATCAGAAAAAGCAATTTAACTATGATTGCGTTGAAAGGATGGATATAAGAAATGACACTTTACGAATTAACAGGACAGTATCTGGAACTTCTGAACATGGCAGAGGACGTTGATGCCGAGACGCTTGCGGATACACTCGAGGCCATTGGCGGTGAAATTGAGGACAAGGCTGACAACTATGCAAAGGTCATTCGGACGATTGAAGGAGACGTTCAGAGCGTAAAGTCTGAGATTGACCGGCTGACGGCGAAGAAACAGGCGATGGAGAACAACATCAGGAGAATTAAAGAGAGCTTGCAGACGTCCATGATTGCGACCGGAAAGACCAAATTCAAGACGCAGTTGTTTAGCTTTGGCATCCAGAAGAATCCGGCATCCGTACAGCTCAAAGAGGGTGCGGAAGTACCGTCGCAGTTTTACAAACAGCCGGAGCCGGTTTTGGACAAAACGGCGCTGAAAAACTATCTGAAAGAAAATGGTGCGCAGGACTACGCCGAGTTGGTGCAGACAGAAAGCCTGCGGATAAGGTAGGGGGTGGAAAAAACGGAAGTTACCATCTTAAATTATCCAGATTACACAATCAACGAAAAAGGCGAAGTGTTCAGTAGAAAGAACAATTGTGTATTAAAACACAATATTATGAAAACTGGGTATCATACTGTGGAATTATTTAACAAGCATGGTTCAAAGCGCTTGCTGGTGCATCGTCTTGTTGCGCAGGCATATATACCAAATCCGCAAAATCTTCCTCAGGTTAATCATATCAACGAAAACAAGGGAGATAATTCGGTTTGTAATTTGGAATGGTGCAGTGCTAAATATAACATGAACTATGGACAAGCGGCTAAATTACGCCACAAAAACATAGACTATTCTACTGAAATTCGGAAAAACATTGCAAGAAAAAACGGAAAGGCAGTAAGCCGCCCAGTTTTGCAAATGATAAACGGGGAAGTTATTAATTGTTTTGAAAGTGCAAAACAAGCAAGCATTTTTACCGGAGTTAATCACGCGCATATTTGTGATGTGGCAAACGGAAGAAGAAAAACTGCCGGAGGATTTATTTGGGTATATCGAAAGGAGGAATGACTTATCGCAATTCCTGTTTTAATCATTGGCAAGTCCGGCACAGGAAAGAGCCGAAGCATGAAAAACTGTGTGGACAAGGATTTTAACCTTATCCGTGTTTTGAACAAGCCGCTTCCCTTCCGGGGTAAGATAAACGGATGGTTTACAGATAATTATGAGATCGTGCAGAAATGCCTGAGACAGTCAAAAGCAAAATCCATTGTGATTGATGACGCAGGATACCTGATTACAAACATGTTTATGTCTGGGCATTCATCGTATGGAGCCGGAAACGCGATTTTCTCTTTTTACAACAAGATCGGAGACAGCTTCTGGAATCTGATTCAGTTCATTATCAACGTTCTGCCAGAGGATGTAATTGTTTACCTGATGATGCACGAAGAACAGGAGGAATCCGGGGAGATAAAGCCGAAAACCATCGGTAAAGTGCTTGATGAAAAAGTGTGTGTCGAAGGTATGTTCACCATCGTTCTGCGGTGCGTTGTTGAAAACAATAAACACTTATTCGTTACACAGTCAGCGGATGGGGCGGTCAGCAAATCCCCGGAGGGGATGTTTGAAGATTTGACAATCGAAAATGACTTGCTTCTGGTAGACAATGCAATCCGGGATTACTACGGAATTAAGAAGGAGGATAACAATGGCAATCAGGAGATTCAGTGATTATGAGCAGACCAAGTCATATAAAGATTTTGAACAGCTCCCGCGCGGTGGTTATGTGCTGATTATCAAGGGCGCGGAGCTTTGCGAGAATAGCTTCGGTCAGTACACAAAAATCATGTGCGATATTGCGGAGGGCGATTACAAAGATTTCTTTATGAATGATTATCTTGGGCAGAAAAAGGGAGATCGTAAGTGGAGGTGTAACTACCTGTTGAATACGCCGAAGGATGATGGCTCCGAAAAAGACGGCTGGACAAAACGGAGATTCAAGACGGTTACGGAGGCGTTGGAAGAGTCTAATCCTGGCTATCATTTCGACTGGGATGAACGCAAATTCAAGGGCAAGCTGATAGGCGGGCTGTTCAATGAGCGAGAATACGAGGCGAACAACGGAGAAATCAGACGTGCAACCAACCTTGCACAGCTTTGTTCGGTCGAAAAAATCCGCTCTGGTAACTATAAAATCCCAGAAGATAAACTTTTGGAAAGCAAACAGTCAATGCCTACGACAGACAAAGATGGTTTTATGCAAATTCCTGATGGTGCGGATGATGAGTTGCCATTTAATTAAATTAATATGGACATTTTTGAGCAAAGAGAAGTCCTGAGAAGCTTTGAAATCCTTGTAGACACAAGAGAACAGCCATCCAAGCGGGCACAGAAACGCTATGAATCGTTTGGAGTACCGTACCAAAGGGCAACGCTGGATTATGGGGACTATACTTACAATGCGGTGTTGCCCGGCAGGGCGTACCTACACGACATATCGCAGACAATCAAGCCCTTATGTGCCGTTGAGCGCAAGATGAACCTGGACGAGCTGGCAGGCTGTTACACACGAAGCCGCCAGCGGTTCCGGCGGGAATTTGAGCGGGCGCAGGCGAACGGATGCCGGATATACCTGATCTGCGAAAATTCGAACTGGGAGAATTTACTGAACGGCAGATACCGCAGTTTGTTTAACGAAAACGCTTTCGCGGCTTCACAGATCGCGTGGATGGTCAGATATAACGCCAATGTGATTTTCTGCAAGGAAGAAACTTCCGGGAGACTGATAAAAGAGATATTATACCGCGATTTGAAAGAGCGGTTGGAACGAGGGTACTTTGATGAAAGAATACTGTGATGGACTTACCGGGAAAGGGGGTATGTCAATTGAGGGATAGCGTTTTGATATACCGCAGCTTTTGGGAGGCATTAAAAAAGCTTCCGGCAGAGGACAGGCTATCAGCCATTACAGCGATAATAGATTATGGCCTGGATGATATTGAGCCGGATGTTTCGGGTGTGGCTTCGGCAATATTTCTCATGGCAAAACCTCTGGTTGATAAGAATAATACGCGTTATCAAAACGGTATAAAAGGCGGAAGACCGAAAACCAGAGAAGAACCAAACGAAAACCAAACAAAAACCAAAGCCGAAGCTAATGTAAATGTAAATGATAATGTAAATGATAATGTTAATGCAAATGATAATGTTAATGTCAAGGATAAGGAGGATGTAAAGGATAAAAAAAATATACTGGCTGACGCCAGGGATTTGTTTGAGCGCCTATGGCGATTGTATCCCTGCAAAAAAGGCAAAGGCCAAGTAAGCGACACCCAAAAGAAGCGGCTACTCGCAATCGGAGAAGCCGAGCTAGTTAAGGCGATTGAACGCTACAGCTCGGAATTGCAGAAGGACGCCGGCTGGAGGAAGCCGCAGAACGGAAGCACCTTTTTCAATAGCGGATATGTTGACTATCTCGACGAGAATTTTGTTCCTTCGGAGCAGAAACCTACACAGCAAATGCAGAAAGCAAAATCGCAAAACAGATTTAACAATTTTCCACAACGCGAATATGATTTTGATGCGTTGGAAAACCAATTGCTTAACAAAAATAAAAACAATTGGGAACCTGTTAAATTACGGTATGATGGAAATGCTAAATTCGAACCAGAGAAATGCGATCAAACAAACATAGAAAGTTTAAAAAAACAAAACGAAGAAAGGATTTTGCAAAATTGTGGTTATAGTTTACCTGCTAAATTATGATATGGTATGCGATGTTGTATGGATTGTAAAAAAAGTTAAATTTAAATCTAAAATATTAGCTTTTTTGTTTTATTTGTCGCATAAACCATTTTTTGATGATGTCAAAATAGAATATGGGTAATGTTATGAAAACAAGAGAAAAAGGATATAGCGATTATGGGTTCGAGAAGAGCGAGGAAAAGTCGCTGAAGGAATATTGCAGGATGGAAGATTTTTCGGATCATGAAACGCTCTTACAATCTGCCATATC
>CANQZG010000032.1 GCA_947628305.1 uncultured Muribaculaceae bacterium
CCCGTGTACTGCCCGACGGTGGCGGGGTCAACAAGGCAATTCCATTTGCCATCATCTGTTTCGTACCAAATCTGAGCCGTTTCTGCATATCGAAGCAGGTCCCCATAAACCCACGCACCGCTGTCAATGCTCTTGCCCCGGAAAAGTATCTCACGCATCGCTGTTTTCCTCCATTTCTTTAGCATATTTCACTCTGTCCGCCACCCACGCGCACACATTGTACCGCTCGCACGAAACGGTCAAAATGAGATTGTCCGTGTCGATTTCGGTCGTTCGCTTCATGTGCGGACAGCCGGAGCAGAACGGGTGCAGGCGGTTCTTTGTCTCGATCATGCTTACCTCCCGCTGCTCCCGAAGCCGTTGTTGCCGCGTTCTGTGTCATCCAGTTTCATGTAACATCCCCAAAACGTCCCTGACCGTTTGCCGCTGTGATGTCCAAACAATGGTTTCTGCCCGATAGCTTTCCAGACCTTATCCGCCGGTATGTCGCACTCGCTCCACTTGAAAATCAAAACGCCGTCTGGTTTCAGAACGCGCATACACTCTTGAAATCCGTCATGCAGCATTTCTGGCCAGTTCTCATCAAGTTTCCCGTATTTCTTTACGAGCCACGCAGTTTCTTTTGCGCCAGTCAGGTGCGGAGGGTCCCATACGACCAATGGGAAAGAATCATCCGGGAACGGTAGGTCAGTGAAGTCGCATAGCACATCAGGGTCAATGTCAAGCGTACAATTCCCTGCGTTCTTCCATAGGTTGTGATATGCCTCGCGCCGTTTGTCGCAATAGATAGCAGCTGGATTATGCTTATCAAACCAGATCGTGCGGGCTCCGCATGTCACATCAAGTATCTTCTTACCTTCCTGTACTTCCAAATCCTCTGTCACCTCTTTCTGTGTCCTCCAACTCCTTCACCACTTCGATCGTCGGCGTCAGCACCGGCACAATCACAAGCTGGCTGATCTTGTCGCCCCGCCTGACGTGGTAATCCTCTGTCCCGTGGTTGAACATCTTGACGTGGATGCTGCCCGTGTAGCCATAGTCCAGCAAGCCATCGCTTGTAATGTCGTGGTTGACCATCAGGCCGGACTTGGATTTGAGGAAACCGGCCGATACGCAATCCACCCATTTTCCATCCCATTCATCATCATTTAAGTCCACAACGGCCATATACACTTTTGGAAGTGTACAATGTACGCCCGTATCAAACACCGCCTCCCCTCCCGCCGGGACCACCTTGTCCTCCCTTGCGTACAGGTCAAGTCCCGCGTCGGTGTCGTGGGCTCTTGTTGGTAAAATGGCTCCATCTTCCAGTTTGATTTTCATATCCTATCTCCCTTCACCCACATCAACCCGTCATTTCTAATTTGCGGTTCGTTTGGATATACACGTTCCCTTGCCTCTTCGTATAGCCCCGGATAGTCATGTGGATTGAAATTAAACCCATAGCAGTCGCAGAACGCATCGTTGCTCGTTGTAAACCAAAGTATTGCCCACTGCATCAGGCTTTTTCCTCTGTATGGAATGAGGTCATATTGGCTCATTTTCGTTCCCTCCTATCGGTGTCGTGCGCTCTTGTCGGCATGAAAGCTCCGTAGTCCAGCTTAATCTTCATCGTTGTCTGCCTCCCAAACTGAATAAACGTCAATATCATTGTAATCGAACGTTGCTCCGTTGACATCTACATCTTCCATAGCGCGCTCTTTGGCTAGTTCTCTAGCTTCTTCTTCATCTTCTGCCTCGATGAAATCGCTGTCATATAGACCAATATCATAACTCAGACGGATTCCTACGCTTGCACTGTACTTTTTTAGCATTGCTTTCATTTACCCTCCCTATTATTTCTTGCAGATTTAAAAACGGGTGTCGCAAGTACAAGGACTAACCAGATTCCCGTAGCAATCGCCCACGAAAAGCTCCATCCGAAACAAAGCGTAATGAGCTTTATAATTCCGACAGTGGAAATCCATGACAGTGCGTAAGCAAATAAATAAAACAATATCAATAAAGCGATTGCAATTACATGTTTCATTGTTTTCCTCCATTCTCGCACATTCAAAAGTGCCTTTATTTTGCCCTGTATCGCGTTTTCATCTAAACAAATCTTCAAAGTATGTACCATCCTTTCGATTTTGTTCTTCTTTCAAAAAAGCCTTTACATATTGCTCATGCGCACTTTCAATTTCTCGTTCTATGCGATTTATATAGGCTTTCTCGATATAACACCCAATAATCGTTCCGTGCTTATCTTCGTACTGAAATCGGTTTCCCCAATCGTCACCGAAAATAGCACAGCTTGCTCCGCTCCCGTTCTCGTTGTTCCAGCTATCAAACAACGGGCAACAAAAACATTTCATTTCTTCCTCCATTCTCGCACATTCAAAAGTGCCTCTATTTTCGCCTGTGTCGCGTTTTCCAGTTTAGGCGTGTAGTTTCATTCCAAAAACCGAAAAATCGCTCACAGGCCATTCTAGCGCAAAAGACGGGCATTCACGCTCGAAGTCTCCAATTCTTCTCGTCTCCACGGATTCGGAGACAGTATTCTTTGCCGCGTTCGTAGATGCGGCTCCCGACGGCAACGTCCACGTCCAAAATGTCCGGGATGAGCAGTTCGGTCGAGATGATCGTCACCTTTTTCGGGTCGTTGTATCGGTCGTTGAGCAGGTCGAACGCGAGGTTCACGTCCGCCGCCGTGATTTTCAGCTTGCCTTTCTCGTCTCGCCCGGCTTTCCAGAAGTCGTCGATGTACAGCACCTTCACGGCCTTGAGCGGGTCGATCAGAGCGCCGTATTCGTCCGGGTCGTTGATAACCGCCTTGAGCCGGGTCGAATCCGACCGCCACAGCATATAGCGCGTTTCCATGCCTCGCTCCATAAAAGCGCCGCAGATCGCCGTGCAAATGTGCGTCTTTCCGCTTCCCGGAACGCCCGACGCGACGAACCATTTTCGTTCGTGATCGTCCAGAAACCGCATGGCAAGCTCTTTCGCGTTTTGCTGCCACGGTTCCGGCGTCTCGTAGGCGTCAAACGTGTACCGGTCGAGCAGGGATTTCAGGCCGCTTTTCTCGATGCGCTGCATACTGCGCCGCCCGGCCATGCACTCGCAGTCACGGTGAACGATGCATCCGTCCTGCACGACCGCTATGTAGCCTTTGTCGTGGCAGTGTTCGCAGTGCGGCCCGGTCAGCTTGCCGTCCATCTCGTTCTCCCACCGCGCCTGTTTTTCGAGCCATGTCTCGCCCTCACAGGTCGATGATTCCGGGCAAGTTTTCCCACTTGCTCTTTCTGGAATCAGGTCTGCTATCCGTTCCATCGCTATCACCTCCTCGGTTGTCGTAATTGCCCTCTAAGACCTTCGGGAAGTTGTTCGGTAGCACAAACCAGTCAAACACAATCGCCCACCCTTTGCGGTTTTTCCCGAGCAGGAAGTCGCTGGTCTTGACCTTCTCAATCGCCGCGAGCACCTTGTCCACGCCGTACTCGTCTAGCCGTGCCTTGAGACACTGATACCGCTTCGACCCGCTGTTGATCCGCTCGATTTTCGCAATCCCGGCGATGCCGTTCCATGCTTCGACCACGCGCTGGATGTTTTGACGGAGAGATTCGTCCGGCGGCTCCGACGTAGAGGCGTTAGCCTCTGTATTGTCCTTAGTCCTTTGTCCATAGTCCTTAGTCCTTTTTCCTTGGCTTTTTTGGGTTTCTGAAAAAAGGCTTGGGTTTTTTGGGTTTTCTGAAAAAGCGGTGGGTTTTCTCGGTCGTCCCCCTTTTGCTCCGTTTTCTGCCTGTTTTTTCTTGTATGCTTCCGCAGACCGCTGTGCTTCGTCTATATCCTGCTGTATTGCAGGCCATACAAACCGCTCATTTCCGCTGAGTTCTGGTTCTTCCCCAGACGACTTGTAATCTATCATCGCCATTGTAAGCCTCCCTACCTCGGCGGCACTAAGCATTTTGAAGTACGCTGAATAGCTCGTCCACAGTTTCACATACGATCTTTCTTTTTCTTCCGGCACATATCACCCCTCCTTCTCTTGGTAGTTCGACTTCATGGCATAAAACAGTTCGCACCATTTGATCGCCGCAAGCGTCAAGTCTCTGTTTTCGGAAAACCACCTATTTTTGTTCATTACACAGTTAATTTTCCGACTGATGCAGTATAGGTTTTCACTGTCGAAGTTGTTTTTGTTACCGTCAAGAAAGACCACCATGCACCCATCTGGAACTTTTCCGTATCGTTGCTCGTATATGTACTTTTGATATGGCATCCAGTTCTCTTTCATGTCGGCATAAAAAACTGTTCCGTCGTGGCGAATATCGTTTGTTTTGATAAATGTGTACCCGTCACGAATTACTGTTGCACCGACATCTAAGGAAGTGCGTTTTTGCCCCGCATAAAACAATCCCGTGTTCTTTCCTCTGTGGATTTTCATGCGCTTGATACATAAGTCTTTTATGCTTTCGATTGACACATCAGTGCCAAATCTTGCATTGAACTTTTCCGTGAGGACTTGATAGGAGTTTGATTCTATGTTGTCTCGCAGGAACCTTTTTTGCTCATCGGTATACCTGAGATATGTCCTACTCATTTTTGATAAACCGCTGGATCACAGAATCAGGAAGTTTACCTTCG
Organism: uncultured Muribaculaceae bacterium; assembly: GCA_947628305.1. GTDB lineage: Bacteria > Bacteroidota > Bacteroidia > Bacteroidales > Muribaculaceae > HGM05190. The sequence goes on from CANQZG010000032.1 coordinate 4,624, forward strand.
GCAATCAGCTTGTCCGTGCGAAGCACAACGTCTGCGTTGTTAATCATCTGCTTTGCCAGACTGGAAATGACCTGAGACATTTCTACCTCCTTTTTGCGTTCCTCCGCAGACAGGTTGGTATCACTCAGCATCTTAATTCTATCCCCCAAAACTCCTTGCAGTTCAAGTAATGTCATCATAATTATGTCCTCCTGTAATTCAATTTTCATTTCCGGAGCTTCCAGCCCCCAACAGTTCGATGATTCGTTCGCCCGTCTCGCGTTTGTCGCAAAACAGAAACTCCACGCCATACGATATGTGGCACTTGTAGATCGCTTCCATAAGATCGCGCCCTGACACCAGACCGTATGTGTTCCGCCACTTCGCAACGTCCTCGATTGATCGGACGCCCTTGCCGTGCTCGCACAGAACGATCAGCTTGATTCGCTGTTCCCGTGCCCGCTGCACCTCGCGCCAGAACCGGCCTTTGTCGCCGGGGCTGCACAGATTGGTACAGACCTCGCCGAGCGACTGTTTCCGGTCGATTGCAAGCGCCGGATTCGTGTCGAGCCGATAATCTCCAACGTCCAGCTTGCGCAGCTCATGTTCGATTCCCTGCCGGTCGAACGCCGCAAGGATGTTTCGGATCGCCGACGGGTGCTCGCGGGTGTCTACATAGATTCGGCTCACCGTCTCGGCTCCTTCCCCGTGTAGTAGTCGAGGTCGTCAAGAATCCCGCCGATCTCGTTTTGCAGCGCTCGCGCCTGCCTGATTGACAGGAGCGTCATACCGCGCGTGCCAGAAATCATGATACCGCGCTTGTCGTTGTCGATCAGGTAGTGCAAGCCTTTCGCTTCGCTCTCGATTCCCCGCACGCCGTACTTCGCGTGTTTGGTTTCAAGTTTTGTGATCTCGTCGGACATTATTCTGTGTTCCCTCCATTTACGAACAAACTCTGTTGCGCTGTGTGCGCCTGAAAACGCTCCTCCTCCTTGCGAAAATAGTCCTTGTCGATCTCGAATCCCACGAAGTCGAGCCCCGCGTCATACGCCGCGATCCGGCTCGACCCGCTGCCGAGGTGCGTGTCGAGGATCTTGTCGCCCGGCTTTGCAAACTGCCGAAAGATCCACTTGTACAGCGCGACCGGCTTCTGCGTCGGGTGAAACCGCCCCTCGATCCCGCTGCTCTGCATCGAGATCAGCTTCGCGTTGCCGGAGAACGATGTCCACGCATATTCGCACATCGCCATGGTGAATTTTTCTGGAATGTTCGGCTTGTGCCATATCAAAAAGCAGCGCGTAGGCGGGAGCCGGAAATAATTGCCGCCCCATATAATTTGGTTGCGTGAGACACGGAAAAGCTCGTCGAAATACGCTTTCCCCGGGGCTATGTCCCACGCGATGATTTTTTTCCGAACTTTGCCGCCCACTTCCCGCCCGTCCGGGTGACGGTATCTGTCAAACAAGCCTCCAAAGCGTTCCCAGTATACCCCCCCGAGAAATCCGATGCGTTTCCGTATGGCGGGTCGACTACGGCGAGATCAAACGCCTTGTCCGGCATTTTCCGCATCGCTTCCATGCAGTCCATGTTGTAGACTACATTCATTCCGACACCTCACGTTCCGACGGTAAATCCATACGAGCGCCGCAGTTCGGGCAATATTTGTACTTCACAAGCACAGAAACAAAATCCGTTGAACAAATCGAACATCTATCTGCATCAACCAGATTCACGTCCAACGTAACCGGGTCGATTCCCGTTAAAGCTTTGGTCGCAATCCACCTCCCGTGCTTCACCGGGTCGATTGTAGGAATAGTGTCAACACAACGAAGAACCTCATTAAGTGCTAGATAGAGCCGATTTGTTTCACCCAAGGCGCAATGCAGATTGCAAATCATTGCTTTTAATAAGCTCCTATCAATGAGTTCCATTACTGTACCTCCAATCTGTACGTCGTGAAGTGTGTCGTTTCGCCGTGCCGATTTTTCCCGGTCGTATCGGACGATTTGATGCGAACACCTTGATCTCTTAGATCGTAGATTCTGCCGGAAAGCCTTGTAATTCCGTATTCAACGAACGCTTCATACGTTGTAATCGAACCGTGATCCTCTAAGTGTCGCAAAATTTTCTCGCACTGTGTCATTTTTTGCCTCCTCGTCAGAACGGGAGATCCCCGTCGTCAACTACTGCATCCATCGCTGTAGCCGCGTTTGCCGCCGCTCGTGCAGCCTGTTCGGACTGTGCCGCCACTTTCGCCGATTCGACCAGCGACGGAACCGGCGCGGTTTGGTTGTCCTGTTTCGAGCCGCAGAACTCGGCGCGGTCTACCATCACTTCCCATGCGACGCGATTGTTGCCGTTCTTGTCAACGTACTTCCGGCTTTGCATCTCGCCGCGAACCGCAATCATCTTGCCTTTTTGGAAATACTTCGAGACGAACTCTCCGATGCCGCGCCACGCAACGCAGTCCATGAAATCGGTCTGCTTTTCTTCTTTCGAGTAGGAACGGTCAACCGCAATCGTGAAATTGCAAACCGAAACGCCGCTCTGTGTCTGCCTCAATTCCGGGTCGCGTACCAGACGCCCGGTCAGTGTGATACTGTTCATTCGGTTCCTCCATTCTTCGCTTTCGACGCGCATTCCGAACAAAGCGGTCTGCCGTATTTCTGCTCCGTGTACTTCGCAAGGTATTCCGCGCTGTGGTTTCCAAGCGGCTGGATCATCGCGCCACAGTCCTCGCAGACAAATAAATCGTCCTGATACTGTTCCGTTGGTGCGCTGTCTTCCTCCACCAGTAGCCGGAGATTTTCGTCGGATTCTTCTTTTGCTGTTTCAGGGGAGATGTCCTGAATTTCGTCGTCCGTGTGACATCCCATCAGCATATCCGGGCAATATACACGGGCAAAGAACGCCGCCGAACGGTATGCCAGCATGAGTTCCGGCATATTCCGCCACTTAGAGTTGCTAGTCCAGCCCTCGGACTTTGCCATCTGCATCGTGACTTTCACGCCCTCGATGTGCTCTCCGGTGTCTGTTCTATCCGCACTCACAAAGCAGCCCCGCGTGTCTGTGCCCTCTTTACCGAAATAGTTGTGTCGGACGTTCTTGAACCGTCCCGACGCATTGATGAGCGCCATACAAGCCTGTCCGCTCCATGCGGGCTTGCCCTTCACGACGTAAAGGTTTTGCATCACAAACAGTGGATTGATCGCCATGCGGTTCGCCATATCGACCGCAATCAGGCAGTCTTCCGGATGATTCTGGTAGTTCTGCGGCACAAGCGACGATTTGGAAAGGTTCGTCGCCACGCGTACCATCTGATTGTAGGAGTTCACGTCCAACAGATTTCCAACTTCGGAAAGCTGTCTCGACGTGCTTTCTACGGTTGCCATTTCCTTGCTCATTGATTTTCCTCCTTTTGGCTTTCATTCCCTTTTTTGTAGTCTTTAAGTAAATGCGGCGGCAGCGTCAGTATGTTCGGCTGTTTGGAGAAGCCGGTCAGTCCGTACCAGTCGTTGCTTTCCTTGCAGATATGGTACATACCGATCAAATGCCGGAACAGGTCGCCCCCTCTCATTTTGAAATACTCGTCCGCCCGGAGAATGTTGATCGCATACGGCGGCGTTTTTTCGATCACTACGAAATAGAAGTCATACGTCTTGCCCGTGTTGACCTGTACCCCGTCGGAGTACATATAGGCTTGCAGGTCGTACCCGTACTTGATCGAATCCCGCATAAACGCCTCTGTGCTCGCGTCCGCTGCGGTTTTGATGTCCGTTATGATCCTGTGCGCGTGGTTGATCGAATCCACCCGGCACTTACATTCCTCGCCGGTCATCTCGTCCCGCCAGAAATACGGCTGCTCATGCTCGCCACGGAGAAGCGCTTTTGCTGTCGGGTCTGCGAGAATGGACTTCTTCATTTCGTCGATCATCGCAGCATCTTCTTCGGAGATGATTTCTTTTCCTTCATTGTCCGCGAGAAACATTTCCCAATAGGCGCGGCCCTCTTTCGTTCTGCGGTTGACGTTTGGCGCGACCACAAACTCGCTCTCGAAATCGTCCGGCTCCAAAACCCATTTGTGCAGCGCTGCTCCAAAAATCAGCGACGGCGTTTTCGGTGATGGGTGATCCATCTCGTACCTAAAATGCTGCGGCGATTTCGTCAGCTTGAAAAGATCGGAGCGGCTGATCGCCGGGTGCGCTCTGTATTCAGCGTTCGTCATCGCTTCTTTTTCTCCTTTGGCGGTTCTGGAATCGGCATCCATGCAATCACCCTGTCTGGATGAAGTACGGTCGTTACCCAATACCCGTCCCGCGTTCTGTGTCCAGTCACGCATTCCTGATTCTTCCGCTTCGGGTCTGCCATGGGCGACCATTCCACCCACAACAGAACAGGCTCGAACGGTTCAGGAAGTTCTTTCTCTACGAATTTCCAGCGCATTTCAGTCCTCCTTCGGAAAATTTGGAAGAGGCATCCAGTGGGTCACTTTAACCCTCGATTTATCGTGACGCGCTTCAAAATCATCATTTACCTTTGAAATAAACTCGCAACCGTAACAATAACTTGTAAGCCAACTGCCGTCGTCGCAATATCCAACAAATATGTTATGCCATTTGTGCTTTCTTTCATCATGCTTTCCGTACACTTCAACTTCTTCTACAAGCATCAGGACATCTTGTTCGGAATCTGGCAATTTATCTTTTACGCTAATCCATTGTTCCATTATGTCTAACCCCTCACATCTCCGAAAAATACACGCCGTCGATCTCGCACATCGGCGTTCCGAAGTCGTGGTAATGACCGGTGCGAAACGCCGCGACGCCCGCGACGCGCCCACCTCCGAGCACATACTCAATTACATCGTACTGCGTCTGCGTCGGTGTCACGCTGTCGATCCTGTCCTGCACATCGTACCGGCACGGGTCGTGCATCGCCGTGTACAGGTCTTCTCCAAAATAGTCGAGCAGATTCAAAATCGCGCTGCAAGTCCAGACTTGGCAATCCCAGCTCGTTCCGCCCGCTTCGCAGTAGAGCAACCGCCCGAGCGCTTCCTTCCACTGGCTTGTCATGTAGGACTGTTCCGACGTATATACCGTCACGACTTCCGGCGCCGGTTCGACTGGTTGAAGCGCGGCCAGCGGATTTCCGTAAATCGGAGCACCGCCTCCATCTTCCACACAAGCCGTCTTGCAGTACACCGCTGCCTGCGCCGGAATCGGGACTACCGTGATAAACGTCGCCGCGAGCGTTGCGCTAAATAACTTCCTTGCTTTCATGCTGTTTGCCTCCCTGCCTCGTCCATCCATGCGGCGAAGTTCATAATCATCTCGTCATCCTGCAAGATGTAGTCTTTCATCTCACGGTAAAACTCCGACTTGAGATTCGGATTCTTGAAAAACATCTCGATCAATTCCGCTTGAGCGAAAGGAGACATAGCTTCATAGCACCAATTCCGGAAGAAGTCTCCCCATCGCGAACTCATCGGGTCTTCCGTATACTTGTCCTCGGTCACATACGCTAGCAGATCGTCAAAACTTGCGGTTCTCGCGGTCGCGCGGACGGCTTCGTCATAGCACTCCCAGCACAACTTTTGCCCGCCGAACTCTTTCAGTTCTTCGTCCGGATAACCACATCTGTCGCACACAGCATACGGCTCGTCCCGGACTTCCATTGGCGGCTCCGGGTAGCTTCCCGCTCCGGCCTCCACCGTATTCCCGTCCCATCCGTTCATGATTCTTTTTCCTCACTTTCATTTTCGATTTCTTTGAGCAGGCGTTCGCAGTACCGGATTGCTTTCCGAATGTCCTGTGCTCCGTCCTTGCGTTTCCATCTCCAAAGGTACTTGATCGCGTTTCCTGTACAGAAAGCCTCGATTCCTTCCAGCCCAACGGTCGCGGCTTTGATCGCGTCAATGCACTCGATTCCGCCTTGCGTGTAGTGTTCCGGGTGATTGACAGCATCGGACTTGTTGTCAGTGATTCCGAAAATGTTCTTTACTGCCTCGTCCATGGAAGTCGCGCCACAGCTTCCGTGAACAACAGGCAAACTACAATCGGCGTCTGCAAGGGTAAACCAACCTGTTGCTTTACACATCCCTTCGTGGTCATCATAAAAAGCGTGTGTGTAAAAACCACAATTACCGCACTTATTCATTTCTCGCACTTCCTTTTCCGGTTTTTCGGCTGTCTCGCGCGGCTCCGGTCCTTCCCGCTTTTCGCATACAAGGAGACGAGCTGTTCCGTCCTCCTGTACGCGCCGCCGGTCTTGCGCTGATTCGACCCGTTCACGGCTTTCACTCCTTCTTTGCTTTCTCCATAAGATCGCGGGCTGTGCGGCGCAGGTCGTATTGGATGTCCCGATAGATACACACGCGGCGTTTGAACTCTCTCGCGGTTCCGCCGGATTTGTCCTCCTCGCGCATCCTTGCAATAATGCGGTCGATCTTTTCAGCCTGTCGCAGATACTCCTGCGCCCACGCCTGATAGTCGAAAGGCTCGTTCATTTCAGCTCGCCATTGTACTTTTCTTCGGCCATTACGGACACGCCGCACAGCGGACAAGTGGACCAGTAGTTGACCGTCGGTTCAATCGGGTCGCGTTCCGGCTTGACTTCATACCCGCCAGCCGCGAACTCCGTCCCGCATACAGGACACTTGAAAAGATAATTTTCGATCTTACCGCGCTTTAAAATTTTCATTGTCTGTCCTCCTTGCTTTTGTTGACCGCCGCAAAGCGGTGTGGTAGAATAGGGGGCGAGGGTTTGGCTTTGCCTTTTTTCGTGCCTCATTGGAGGGTGTACGAAAGGAGGTGATGCTATGGCTTGTACTTGTAAGCCGAAAAGGCGGTCGCCCATGACTGTCCGAGTAAGCAGCTACAAGCGCAACGGGAAAACCGTTAAGCGCCATCTGCGGCATAAGCCCAGATAACCCTTGATAGAGCCGTCTCGGAACACCAACTTCCGGGGCGGTTCTTTCTACCACACGGCTTCACGGCGGATGTGCGGGGCGGGTGTGTACCCGATTGTCAGCCCTGTTTTTTTGTCCCGCCCCGCGTGTTTATTATCCGACCCGATTTACCCAGTCGAGCGCGATCCAGCCAAGACCGCTCTTGAGCTTGCCCCATCCTTTCTTCGACCCGTCTCCGGGTATCTCGTCCACGATGGTGTAAATGTTGCGGTCCGCAATCTGGCCGACAACTTTACTCTGCACCGTGGGTTTCAGCCGGATGTTCAGCGGATCGACGCAGTTCCGCCTTACGCGGTATTCCTTGAACCCTTCGCTCGGTTTGTAGACCGCCGCGCCGGTTTCATCGAACACCGAATAGCCCGGATGCTCGTCTGCGCACTTCTTCGCGTTTTCCAACTGTCCAAACGCTCCGACCTGCGAAACTTTATCCGCCCAGCTTTTGCGAACTCTGTACAGGTGGTTTGCCTGTTCCTGCGGCTTCGGCTCGGGCTGTGCGGGCTCCGGCTCTGGCTCTTTAGCCGGTTCGCCGCCAAGCAGCTCCGTCACGCGCCGCGCGATCTCGCCCTGCCGCTCCATGAGATATGTGCCCGGACACTCCTTTCCAGCATCGAACCACCGATGAACTGTCATGCGCATCTCATCCGGCGCAGGATTGTACGCAAGCGCCTTTGCCTTGTCGGGAATCCACGTCATGCGAGTTTTGCCATTCCGCTTGCAAATGTCCGCGCACAGCTTGATGAGTGCTTCGTAAGCTGCCGGTTTGACCGCATACGGCTTATCCATGTCGCTAGCAGTCTCAATGGTGACGGCCCGATTGTCATTCTCCTCACTCGACGAGCACCACGACCTGTCTCGCTCCTCAACATACATTCCGATTTTGCCGTCGTAGCCAACGCCGTAATTGGATGATGCGTATTTTGTAGGACGCGCGAACTCATTTCCGAGCGATTCAACACCGCACTGCCCGACAATGCAATGAATCGTAATAGTATCAATCGCGTGATTTCGCGGGCTGTTCCTGTTCGGCGAGATGTGTGTGTGACTTACCAGCGGCGAATTTGTGTAGCCCATTTTTATCTCCCTTCTGTTGTGATTTCCTTCGGTTTCTGGTAAAATAAAGCCGAAAGGAGGTGATTTCATGAAGATGACTGCGGTATTTTCATCTGACATTGCCAGCGTTGGATATGAAAACGGGACTTTGTTCATCTCATTCCATAAAGGTGGCCTTTACGCTTACAAGAACGTCCCATACTCCGTCTATGCCGGACTAATGAACGCGCCGTCAAAAGGGAAGTATTTTCATGCCAACATCCGAAAGCAATATCACGGAACACCTGTCGTCTAGTCGAACACGTTGAGCAATCGCGCAGGACCTTCCACCGTGAGCGTAATGCTCTCGTTCGGAGCGAGAGTGCGTTCGGTTACTCCTTCGCGCTTCACCAGCTCATTTACCAAATCACAGGTTTCATAATGTTCGAGGCCGTTACAAAGCCTGTCCGAAACTTGAACCATCGCCTCGGTGAGTTCTGCAATTTCTGAAGAAAATCTAGCTTTTTCGGAGCACTCGGAAAGTAGCTGTAACTGCTTTTCGAGTGTTTTCCTTACGTCTTCCTTTTCCGTGAAAACCACCTCCTTTTCTCCCGTGTCGGTGTCACTCCTTCGGCTCGACTGCCTTCTTGTACTTACTCGTGCTGATTTGTAGGAGCGCCCCGAGGAACGCATCTACCGCGACAATCGTCCCGACGATCTGCTCCCCATACGGGAACCCCCAAATCCCCGCCAGCGCCGAGTACAGCGTCCCAAGCGCCGGAAGGATGATCTGCGCCACCCATTTCAGGATGTCATACACTCTGTTCGGCATTATCATTCTGTCTCACCTCCTTTCACGGGATGCCTGCCCTTGTATTCTCCAATCTTGCCTTGTCTCTCGCTTACGATGCGTTCTTCGGTGTAGTAGTACATTCCGCACTTCTTACATTTCAAACGCCGCCCTACGGCATACTTTCCAAGTTCAAAATGTCCAATTACAAAGAGACGTGCACCGCAATTTCTGCAAAGCAAGGTTTTCAACTCCTTCTCAAAAGTCTTTACGATTCCTCATACGGCACGCCGACCGCAGCGCAAACCTCTTTACCTGTCAGTCCAATCGCCCGAGCCATTGAAGCGAAATCCTTGAGCCGCATCGACTGGAACTTCTTCTCGCGGTACTTGCAAACCGTTGAGCGAGAAAGCCCGATCTTTTCCGCAAGTTCGCAGTCGTGCCGCATCCCGCAGTCGTTCATCGCCCGTGCAATCGCTCCGATCAGCGCGGATTCATACCGCATCTGCGCGGTTTTGATCTTCGGCATCCACCCCACCTCAATTTACATAGTCCCGCCAGTATTTCGCGAAGTAGCTCTTTTCGCCGTTGTACCGACGGTTCGGCTTCGCAATTCCTGCTTTCTTCATCCGTGCGTGTGCAACACGCCGCAGATATTTTCTCATTCAGTCACCTCCGAATTTTTCTTTTGCACGATTCTCTGGAAAGCATCAGCAAGCTTCTTCTCAGCCTTGCTGGAAGTGTAACGGCCGTTCAGGACACCGCTAAGATACTTTGGATTCAGCCCGGCTTCTTCCGCAAGCTGCTTTGAAGTAATTCCGTTAATGTGCATTTTGCCAATAAGCTCACCCGTCCATTGTGCAGGCATACAAATATTTAACCCTCCTTTAGCAAAAACTTGACTTTGGTAAGAAAACGCGTTAAAATATGACTTGCCACAGTCACCAAAGTTCGTTTCTTACCATATCCTATGGAATCTAACCAAAGTTATCTTCCTTGTCATTATTGTAACTGATTTAAGTTAGAATGTCAAGGCAATTCTCTGAATTTGGTTAGGTTCTCCTTGTTGCACAAATTTGGAGGTTGTTTTTGTGTTTTATGACATATTTAAGCAGCTCTGCGAGCAAAAAGGCGTCAGCGTTTATCGAGCGGCTAAAGATATGGAGTTTAGCAATTCCACAACAACAAAATGGAAAAAGACTGGCGCAACTCCCGACGGAGATACGATTGCTGCCGTTGCAAAATATTTCGATGTCACATCTGATTTTCTCCTTGGAATAGAAAAAGCCCCCGCTCCGAAGAGCGAGGGCGATAACATTGAAGAACTTGCGAAGGTTGCCTTATTCGGAGGCGGTAGCGAAGTTACCCCAGAAATGTGGGAGGAAGTGAAGCAATTCGCAAGAATGGTCCAGCTTCGGGTTGAAGCAGATAAGAAAAACGGGAGGAACGCATGAGTTGGAAACCTTGGAACTTTATGAAGAAGCGGCACGGAACAACATTCCCGTCGTAACTGGCGATCTAAGACTGAATGGTTCTGCGAGCGTGCAAATCGGTAATCAATGCGTGATAGGAATTGACCCTTCCGTTTGCGTCTGCGAAAGAGAACTTCGAGCGCACCTAACCCATGAACTCGGTCACTGTCTGAACGGCGGATTCTATTCGCTATACTCTCCGCTCGACATCCGAGAGAAGCACGAGGTCAAGGCGGACAAGTGGGCTATTCAACGTCTGATTTCAAAAGAGGATTACGAGGATGCAATTTATAACGGAATCAATGAAGTATGGAGCCTTGCAGAGTATTTCAACGTGCCGGAGGACTTCATGCGCAAAGCGATGTGTCTGTACAAAAACGGAAATCTGGATGAATGTTAGGAATCCAAGAAAGGAAGTTGCACTATGAAAGTCCCAAAGGCTAGGAAACTGAAAAGCGGAACTTGGTTTATCCAGCTTCGGTTGAACGGGCAAAGCATTTCCGTTACGGCTCCTTCTGAAAAAGAGTGCGTCCGCATGGCACAACTTCGGAAAGCTGAGTATCAAGCTGGTGTAAAGCAGGAAAAGCTCATCAATGCAAAAAAAGCGCCGACACTCTCCGAGGCCGTTGATGCCTACATCGGAAAGCGCGACGCTGTGTTGTCTCCTTCTTCAATTCGAGGTTATGAGACGATCAAAAGGACACGATTCCAATCTTTGATGAATAGACCTATTAACAAAATCAGTGCAAACGAATGGCAGATTGCTTGTAACGAGGAAGCAAAGTTAGTTTCTCCAAAAACTGTAAAATGTGCATGGGGATTCATAGCTTCCGTGTTAAGAGATGCAACAGGTGAAGATGCTCCAAAAGTACGACTTCCCCAGGTTCCAATACATGAGAAAAAGTTTTTAGATCCAGATCAAATTCCAACCTTTATTAATGCCGTACATGATACTCCCGTTGAAATTCCTGCATTGTTAGCGCTTTCTTCATTGAGACGGTCAGAAATTCTATCTTTGACATGGGAAAACATCGACCTTAAAAAGCGCATTATAAAGATTCGCGGAGCTTCCGTACTTGATAAAGAAGGAAATCTTGTAGATAGAAAGCAAAATAAGACGAATGGGTCTACTAGAAACGTTGAAATTTTTATCTCTGAACTGTACGATGCTTTGAAAGCTGCACGGAAGCCAACCGGTAAAGTCGTAAATTGCAATCCTAATACGATATACTCACAGATCAATCGCATTTGCAGGAAAAACGATCTTCCGGAAATAGGAGTACACGGATTACGCCATAGCTTTGCTTCATTGGCATACTACTTGGGAATCCCTGCATTGGCAACGATGGAAATAGGCGGGTGGTCAGATAAAATGACTATGATTCAAAGGTACACGCATTTATCGCAATCTCACTCGAATTATAGCTCTGAGAAATTAAGAGAATTTTTTGAAAAAGAGAAAAACAACATTTCATAAATCTTAGTTAGCACTTTTAGTTAGCATTTTCAGTTAGCGTTTTTTCGCAAAAATATCGTTTTTGGAAACTTTGTTCGCGTTTTGCGAACAACTTGTAATCCTAAAAAATGGCGTAATGACGTGAAAACCCGGAATTTCGGCCTTTTCCGAAACTCCGGGTTTTGGTGCGCGAGACGAGACTTGAACTCGAATACAGAACGTAAAATCCAGCGTAATTACTGCGTTTTACTCTGTGTTAGCGTTTTTGTTAGCAAAAAGAGCGCAAGCCATTTTAAGACTTGCGCTTTTTTTGTCACTGGACTACATATTCATAATACCGAGCAATTTTGTCCGGTTGCGCATCAGAATCGTCGAGAAACGCCTTTGCCATGTCAACATAGAAGTCGAGATTGGAACTGAGGCCGTGCTTTTTTGCCACCCCGCAGTAGTCCGAGTAGACCATGTTCAGCGCCGCCCAGAACTCAGCAGGGTCGCACTGAATACCCTTTTGCGCCATGACAGTCTTGACCTGATCGAACGACCAGTGAGGACCGTGCGTGCCGTCCTCATTCTGCATCTGATCAAGCCACTGTTTGGCCGTCTGGCGGTTAAACGGAGAAACAGCGTCGGAACTTGAGTAGCCTTTCTGCATAGTAGACCTCCTGCTATCCATTTCGTTCATCATGGGCTGATAACCGACATCCATGCGCTGATCGTGCCGGACTTCGCCGGGAATCCGTTCCATTTCTCCATCGACGGAAAAACCGATTTTGTGCGTCATGCGCGGAGCCGTGTCTTCTCTTTCGCGGCTGTCATATCGCGGCATTTCTCGATGATACGGATAACGCATTTCGGGGTAGCGCGGTTCGTTATACCGCATCTCATAAGAGCCATAATCATCGCCGCCCATGTACGGAGGATAGTAGACACCCATGCGCGGTGAATCGTCATACCGGCGCGTGTCAGACATGGACATATATCTGCCATCGCTGCCTCTACGGCGTCCACCCATTCGCATTGTATCGTCTTCTCGACCGTCCGTGTAGTTCCAGCCCATGCCGTCCGTGCGATCTCTGCTATCGTAGCGAACATCTCTGCCGCCGTAGCGCATTTCCATATCGTCGTCGCGCTTCATGGGCGGGAAGATAATCAATTTGCGTCCCATAGTTACCTCCTTATGCCGCCGGAGCGGTGCCGTCGATGCTGGTCAGCGAATTGTTAGGCATACAACACGGTTTACCAATCATCTTGAACGTGCCGCCGGTAGCACTGGTGGACACGACGGTGCTGTATCGAGTTCTGGTGCGGATGCCGCAAGCCGTGACCTGAGTGCAACACGAAGTCGTAAGCGGGTAGAGCTGATCGCCGTCGCCAATAGTGATAACAACAGGTGCGTTAATCGTAGCTGTGGTAGGAATAGCTTGGGCGAGAACAAGACAAATCTTTTGCCCGTTAGAATAACTACCCGCTGGGATATTAACAACGAGATTTGTTCCGTTATACGAAATCGCATTAGACAGAACCAGATTTTTGCAAAGCTGGCATACAGGTTTACAAGCCATAGTAAATTCCTCCTAAAAAATCAGGGCGGCGAGGCATATATCCCCGCCGCCCGAAGTAGTCACCCTTGCGGGGAAGGTATCATTTTCGTGACCTCACGAAAATGGTCTGTCAGCAACCACACCCTGCGTTGCAACCACAACCGCCGTTGTTGTAACCGTAGTAGCCGTTGGCAAGAACTTGCGGAGCCCAGTTGCCCAGACCGCAGGGAGAAGCGGCAGGATAAGCAGGCACAGCACGGGGACTGATAACGCTTGTGAGCTGATTGATAATGTACTGCGCCGTAGTCTGGTCGCCGCAAGCGGCCAGCTTCGAGCGAAGTTCAGCAATCAGTTCGTCCTTGCGTGCGTTCTCCATAGCGTCCAGTCTGGCAATCACACGGTCGGTGTCATTATGGGCGTTCTGGATAATAGCGGTAGTGTTGGTTGCAGCGGCATAGGCGCTGTCACAGAAACCGCGTTCTACCTGAGTACCGATCTGCATCTGTCCAATCTGATTTTTGCAGCAGCAATCCGCAAGCTGCGTCTGGAGCGCGTTCTGATTCTGGAGCGCAACAACATTCGCGGAATTGAAGCCCTGCATCAGAGTGGTATTGATACCATTTGCAAGCTGCGCGTTGTTGTAGCCGAGCGAGCAGATCGCGTTGTTGACACCCGCAAAGCCGTTGGAAAGCTGAGAACTGGTCGTGTAGAAGCCGTTGCACAGACCGCTATTCAGACCTTCGACCGCCCGATTCAGGTCATTGAACGCAAATTCGGAGCAGAGATCGGCCCGCGTAAGCGCACCGGACGCATTAAAGCCGCCAAAGCTCGACATCGGCATAGGAATATAGGTAGGCATAGCACTAGCACCTCCGTTGTTGCCGTTATTGCCAAGGCCAAGGCGATCACCGAAGATCAAGGCGATAATAAGGAAAGCAAATAGCCAAGAGCCATCGCCATTTCCAAACATACCGCCGTTACCACAGCCACCGCTGCCGCTAGAGCCGCCGTCCAGATTATATACCACGGGACTTTCAGACATAATAAAATCTCCTTTTTCAATTATTTGCAAGCCGAGGCCGCGCGCTCCTCGGTAAATGCCATGAGGAGCGGTTTTTCGTCAAGTACCCGCCAAACTGAAAAGAAGATTCAAAATCAATATTAAGTTTTTATTTTGGTAGTGTTACGCCCATTCTCTGCGCAAATTTATCTGGGTCAATTCCGCGCTCATTGCAAAGATTTCGGAAAGTTTCATTTAATTGTTCCGGGTTTTTACCATTGATAAACGGCCCAGCTTGTTTCTGAATTTCTTCATTCTGCAAAAGAGCATTGGTCATTTGCTGGTAGTTCCCATTGCTGGGCATATTCACGCCGAAATGCTGCATAAGCTGTGCCATAGCTTGCTGCATAATCCCGCCCATCATATTTTGCATAGCTCCGCCCATCATTTGACTAATCGGATTCATTTCTCATTCCCCTTTGCTTTCGCGTTTTGCATCTGGCGCTGAGACTGTTGAATAGGTTTAGAATCAAGCTTGCCAACAATTTCATTTACCTGTCCAACAACATAATCAAGTCTTTCTCCCAATGCGTTAAACATTGGAGAATAATCTGGAATAGACGGAGCACTTTGAGATGCCTGTTCAACAGGTGGCTTTTTTACATAAGTCTCAATCGGAGCACTACCATTTGTGAAATTGTACGCCTTTGAATAGATTTCACCAGTTGAAGTGTTCACAAAATAAGTAGTAGAGCCGTCAAACGGGATTTGAAATGCGACAGCTTCCTCTTTAGAGGTAACTGGACGGCATGAGAATCCTGTCTGAATCGGTACAGGAACAACATTGCTATAATTCGGGACAAAGTTCTGTCCATACGGATTCGGATTTGCCGGTACGTCGTTACGCGGCGCGCCGGGAACAGAATACCCCGGATTCGGATTCGGAGTGTACTGGTACTGCGGGTAATTGGAGGACGGATAAGGCATACTCACTTCACGACCTTTCTTCTTCGCTGTTGTCCGAAATTTCCGGACATCTGCCTAAACGCTTGAGATAGTTTTCACGCTCTTGCTCCATGAACTCCGGCAGCATCCCTTGTCTGCGGAGCGAATGGCACATACTGATAGCGTCGTTTACAGGCCATCCATACAGGATCAGAAGCCGTTCTTCCAAAGTAAAAGCACGTCCTTTGTTTCGTTTTGTGATCGGGTGCGGACAGACCCAGCGACGTGTACCGAGCCGTCCGCTCCCTTTCACAATTTCATTTTAGCATGAAAAAAGAGAGGCCACCTATCAGGTTCCTCTCTCTTTTCTGTCATAAAACTGTCACGTTAAATGACCTTATAGATTTTCTTCTTGATGCTCTTGATTCTGCGGTTCACCGTGGATTCAGACATATTGAGCTTGTCTTGTATGGCGACGATCTGCACACCTTTCACTCGAAGATCGAACACTTTGCGTTCTTCATCTGTGAAATTGCAGTCACGGCGAAACCGCTCACATTCGATTTCGGTAAACTCCTTCAACAAAGTAGGGAATCACCGCCTTGTGACGCGCTTAATCCGAACTCCCTTCGCCTTGGACGTTCCCTTCTTCTTGCGGCGTACTATAACCCTCGCCATTAAAGATACCTCCTGTATTTTCTCCGCCGACGTAGTTTGCATTACCACCATCAGCGCTGTCCACTACAATCGTTTCATATTCGCTCCACTTGTGAATATGATAGAAATGGAGTGCAGTCATAGCTGCGATAAGCAACGCAATAATTCCGCAGAGAATTTTGATAATCGTGTTTTTGAACTCGTTAGCCTTTTT
>CANQZG010000033.1 GCA_947628305.1 uncultured Muribaculaceae bacterium
TTCAGGCGTTCTTCAAAACTACGTCTCATAAAAGACCCCTAAAAGTTATTTGTCTAACTTTTAGGGGTCAGTTCATACCCGCGCACCCCTTATCAGCTCGCCAAGAACATTGTCGGCAACTATGCCCACATATATTCCTACATCGGGGAGGAGATGAACTGGCTCTATGGTCGTGGGTATCAGCGTGCCCCCGAGGGTGCGACCTATATCGATGCCAATGGCAACGAGGTCAGCTGTGCCGGAATGAAAATAGTGGATGCCACGACGGGTTATCCGCTTCTTGACGAGAGTGCCGACCGTCGTCTGGGTAAAATCAATCCGACATGGCGCGGAGGCCTTTCATTGGCCGTGCGATACAAGGACTTCAACCTCGGTATGAATTTCGCGGCGCAGATGGGTGGCCATTCCTATTCGGTCACGAATGCCATACTTTCCTATCAGGGTAAGCTGAAAAACTCTCTCGCCGGTCGTAATGACGGCCTTGTAGTCGAAGGTGTCAACGTCATCATCGGTGCCGACGGCTCAAAGACTTACCAGGTCAACAAGACTGTGACCGAGAGTATAAACAAATATTATACATCATACGTGTGGCCACGTGACAATGCCGAGGAAAATATCTTCAAGACTGATTTCCTGAAACTAAAGGAGATACGCCTTGACTATACCCTTCCGGCTAAAATCTGTCGTAAGACCAAGGCTATCCAAGGTGCATCGTTTGGCGTATATGCGACCAATGTGTTCTGTATAACGAATTTCCCGCAATATGACCCCGAGGCCGGTGCTTTGGTAGGGACTAATGTCTACAGCGGAATCGAGGCCGGCGCGCTCCCGTTGACACGTACCTACGGCATGAATCTTAAACTATCATTCTAAAAGTAAACATACTCTAAGAATTATGAAACTGAAATCTATAATATATGCCATGTCGCTCTCCGTTGTAATCGGCGGTGGAGTCACGGGTTGTACCAATGATTTTGAGGAAATCAACACTGACCCCAACAAGATGAACGTCGGTGAGTTGCAGCCTTACGGGATGTTTGAGCAACTGTTCTATGGCATGGCCTCGACACAGAATTATTATTCCTATTACTGGAACGATGAGTTGGTGCAGTTCACCGCATGTACCCCTATGACCGCGCAGGAGAGGCATCGTTACAAAATCACCGATAATCAGTGGAACTCGCTGTGGAGTAACTATGCCAACAAGGGGGCTAACGCCACCCACATGTATGACCTCGCCGACAAGTATGACGATAACGCCTGTCGTGCCGTGGCATTGACCTTGAAGGTCTATGCGATGTCCAATCTCACCGACCTTTTCGGAGACATTCCCTATCGTGAAGCATTCAAGGGGGATGAAGGAATCGACCGCCCCGTGTTTGATTCACAGAAGGAGGTTTATGAGCAGATGTTCGCCGAACTTGAGCTGGCTAACGACCTCTATGCGGCGAAACCGACGTTCTCGCGTCCTACGATGGACTTGATGTATAACGGAGACATGGCGCAGTGGCGTAAGTTCAATAATTCGCTGTATCTGCGTCTGCTCTGTCGTGTCAGCGGTCGTCCCGAGATGAATGTCGGCGAGAAAATGCAGGGAATGGTGAATAACACGACAAAATACCCGGTGTTCGCGTCCAATGCCGATAACGCCATGGTGAACAACACAGGTGTTGACCCTTACTATAATTATTTCCGTCCGATTGAAATCAACAAGGAGAAGTTCAGTAAAAACTCCTATAAGGTCACTGAACAATTCTTGAAGATGACAGTCCTGACCGATGGCTCTTACAACGAGCAGGACCCGCGCCTGACGACATGGGCCACACGTTACAGCGACAGCAAGGATTGGAAAGGTACGGTCTCGGGGTGCAGTCCCGAGGATGCCGGCGTTGTGAGCGAGGGGACGGCCTATCTCAATTATGAGGTGCTTGTGCGTGATGACGCTCCGGCGTTCATCATGGATTATTCCGAGGTGATGTTCATTCTCGCCGAGGCGGCAGCCAAGGGATATATTTCCGGGGGTGAGAGCGTCGCACGCGACTACTATGAGAAAGCTGTCACGGCATCGTGCAAGAAATGGGCGGTCTATGAGCAATATTCGCTTGTTAAAGCACCGATTGACGATGTGAATGTCGGAAAACTGTTATCGGGACGACTTGCCGGGTGGGACAACAATCCCGACAAGGAACGTTTGATTGCCGAGCAGAAATTCCTCTCGCTGTTCTGGGTCGGGATGGAGGCGTTTCACGAGATACGTCGCACAGGCTATCCCCGTCTCGTAATAGGCGACGGCACTCATTATAACGATTTCCAGTTCCCGCAGCGAATGGCCTATTCCTCGACTACCATGGGTGCTAATCCCGATAACACCAAAGCAGCTTTGGAACGAATGGGAGGGGAGAACAACATGCGAACACCCGTGTGGTGGAGCGTGAAAGCGATAACCGGCTCATTCCCCACTGCAAACCAACCTAAAAACTGATAAAGCAATGAAAACAACATATATTTTAAAGAAATCGGGGTCGTTATTGGCATTGACGGTATTATGCGCAATGGCATCATTGGTGTCATCATGCAAGGATGATGACGATGCCCCTGTCGGCGACCTATATTTCAATATCGAGGGGTATGCCGATTATGTAGTCCCGACAAAGGGGATTTCAAGTTCGGCCTACGGCAACGGCAAGAAGTTTGTCGTGCGTTCCAACGGTCACTGGGAGTTTGTGCCTGTAGACGAGGAGGCATCGTCTTGGGCCAAGGTTTATCCCATGGAGGGTGATGATGACGGGTATATCCGCATTTATGCCGAGCAGAACTTGTCGCCGGTTCAGCGTGTTGCTTCCTATCGTGTCATATTGGACGGGGTGGAGCAACCTGAATTGTTGACTGTCAGGCAAAACAACAGTGAACCTTTCCTTGAAGTCTCGGCCGCGCAGTTGACGCTAAAACGCGGAGGTGGTGAGGTGTCAGTCGCGATTGATGCCAACGTGGATTGGGATTTTTCAGTCGAAGGTGAGAACGCGGCTAATTTCACATGTGAGGCTGTATCGCAGTCGGAGTTGAAGGTGGTGTGTGCCAATACCAACACGAGTGGCGCAGACATCAAGGCGACATTGATTGTCTCGGGCAAAGGGGAATTCGCCAATCTGCGTCATGAAATATCGCTTGTTCAGCTTGATGCGACATTTTTTGAAAATTTCTCATGGCTGAAAAGTGAGGCCGGAGTCCTTGGCTGGAAAGTTGCGACAGGAAAGAAAGAAATCCGCATCGACCAATGGACTGCCGAGGAAAAGGAACATGGCTGGACTTCATTGTCGACATGGGTTTATTCCCGCACCGGTTTTGTGAAGTTCGGTAAAGGCGGATATGGTGGAGACCTTGCTTCCCCTTGTGTAAAGGAAATCACGGCACCGAGCAATGTGACTGTCTCTTGGAACGCCCTTGGATACGGGACGGCGTCAAGTGTCAAGGATAACGAGGGGATATACTATGTGGCGATTCTCGGCCCGGGTACAATCACGGGATGCAGCGAAGCAGGCACTCTTGGATTCACGATGCCTTATAAAGACGATTCGGGCCGGGATGTGACCTTGAAGGCCGTGAGGTTTGAGTTCGGTGAAATGGCATGGATGATTCCGGCCATTGATTCCACGGGACTTGAAATATGGCAGTACCACACCTCGTTGTTCTCGATTGATGTCGAGGGGATGGACGGTTCATCGCGAGTGGTGTTTGTCGCAGGACCGAGCTCGCTTGAATCATTGTACAAGAATCCCAATTCTCACAATTCCCGCATGTTCCTTGATAATTTCAAGGTCGTTGTGAATTAGAACAGAATGAGGGCGTTGCAGAACCGGGTAGAGGTGTTGCAAAACACGCATACAGACAACATTGGGACGCGCCAACGTGCGCGTCCTCTATTATTACAAATAGTTGACAGCCAGCAATTCCCTCGGACGCGTCCGTTGACGCGTCCCTACGATTTCTCATAAAACGTCAATTTTGAAACACCCTTTAAAATACATTATAAAAATCTATTTGTATGAAAAAGAAACATTTACTCTTACTGGCGTTGGCCACATTTACAATGTCGGGTGCATCGGCCCAGGTCACCACGGCTGAATTTGATATCCTGCACCCTACTACGCTTACAATGAAACCTAAATCAATAGGTGAACTGAAAGAAACGTCAGGGAAATTCAAGCAGGACGGGAGCAAAAATAACTGGATAATGCTTATAACGGGCGAGACTATTGAAAAGGACGGCGTTGAAATCTCTGTCACCAAGGGTACAAAGAGCGAGCCTCGCCTGTTTTGGGCTGGGAAAGACAAAAATAACGTTCCTGACAATCCCACCGAGGCTGACTACGACTGTGACTTACGTTACTATGCGGGCGCGAAAATCACTGTCAAAGTCCCGGCAGGAAACCGTATAACAGAGATTGAACTGACAGGGAAGAATGCAAGTAACAATTGCAAGGATACCCCTGTGACCACCGGTGGTGGAGAGCAGATAATAGAAGGGACGGCCAACCTGTGGATGGCTGATGACGCCACTGATGTGAATGAAGTCCTTTACACGATTCCCGGTGATGCCGGAACTCAGATGATTGTCAATGTCAAGGTGTCGTTTGAGGCGACTGCCGCCATCGGCGATATTGTCATCGATAATAGTGAGACGGTTGCGGAGTACTATAATTTGTCAGGTGTCAGATGCGACGTCCGGGCGTTGACTCCGGGGATATATATTCGTCGCGCCGGCCATTCAGTGACAAAGGTTTTTGTTAAATGAAATATTTTTTATTGGTGTTCATTGAAAAATAGTTAAATTTGTGGCAGGAAACCATTTTTATATAAAATCGGTTTCCTGCCGTTTTAACCTTACATATACCATAATGTCATTATACCGAATCACATTTATCTTGTCATTGTTAGCCTTATCGGCGACTGCAATCAAGGCCGAGGAAATTGCAATAGGCACTAAATCATATCATTGCGAGCGCATTATAGAACGTAAAATCGGCCCGGGGACAGTGTATACGCGTCTGCGTCTGCCCGACTATCCGCTTAACGTCAATATCGTCACGGTCGACCTGAACAATCAATACAACCGTATAGAGACGACTGTCGCAAATGAGTCGTCGCGAGGCACCGAGAGCCTTGTCAAGGCGGCTAAGCGCCTTGACGGTGTCTCACACAGACCGTTGGCAGCGGCCAACGCCAATTTCTGGGTTGTGCCTCCGCAAAATGAGAACACTGTGTACTCCGGCATCACACGTAATGCGAGTGTGCGTAACGGCAAGATGGTCACAGAGTCTAATCAACATCAGGAAAAATGGGACAAAGGCACCACACGCACCGGTGTCGTGACAGTATCCTACGACAAGACACTTAACATTGACTATTGCACATCGACAATTACATTTAAAAAGGCAGGAGGGGTGGCCTACACAGTGCATCAATGCAACAAGGGCATGCGGACCGGTGAATATTGTATATACAACAGTTTCTACGGTTCATCGCGTGCGTTCATGCCTATTAAGATTGACGCTGACGGTAAATACCAACACGATGATGCCAACGACGCCACCGAGGTTCTTCTCGACCTCAAGCCGGGCGCGACATGGAGTGGTGGCAACGATATACGATTTATAGTGAAAGAAGTCCGCACCGATGCCGGACACGGGACTCTCGGCAACCATGACCTCGCGATTGTAGGACGTGGTGCGATTCCTGCCAAACGATTGAATTTCAAGGCCGGTGACGAGGTCATACTTAATTATAACTGGACCTTTGACCCTTCAGGCGAGAATAAGAGACCTGTAGTCGAGCAGGCGATAGGGGGGAATGCGATGGTGATGCGTCACGGTGAACTGACCGAGCATAACAATAACGAGACCTACAACAGTCAGATATATTCGCGGACCGGATATGGATGCTCGGCCGATGGGAAGACCCTGTACATCATTGTGATTGATAAGTCAACCGACCCGGTCTATGGAAAATCGGCAGGATGCTCCACGGCTGTAATGAGTGAAATCGCCCGCCATTTCGGATGCTGGAATCTGTCAAACTTTGATGCCGGTGGCTCGGCGGAACTCATGGTGGACGGCGCGATTGTGAACAAGACCACCGAGACTTCTCCTCGCAATGTAGCCAACGGATGGATGGTGTTCTCTACCGCCCCGGAGGATGACAGGACGGTTGCCTCACTGGAGTTTGACCACCCTGTCATAGACTTGCCGTTAGGGGCGTCTTTTTCACCGATAATCCTCGGGTATGACAAGTATGAGAATCTTGTGGACAAGAATGTCAGCGGTTTCACGTTATCATGCACCGGTGGCATAGGCACATGTAACGGAAATAGTTTCACGGCAGCTTCCAAGCCGGCATCTGGAGTGCTGACCGCGACATTGGGCGATATATCAGTCAGCAAGGCTGTGACTGTCGGGGGCGGTTCTTCGGGAATCGAGGAGATGGAATCGGATGCAGCGTTACCGATACCGGGTTGTGTAGGACCGGGAGAAACATTGTCATTGGGAGATGTTGACTGTCGCGTTGTCGAATTTGTCAATGTCGAGGGGCGGCTTGTCTCACGGACGGATATTGTCTCTAAGGAGGGTAAGGTGAAATCGCCTTCGCAGCCGGGATTGTACTTCGTCAGGGGTATCGGTGTTTCAGGAAATGTGCATGTGTCTAAACTGATAGTAAGATAGGCGCGGTTCAGTGTCTATAAAACATATTAAAAGCTTCTAACAATACCATTGGAATGAAAAAAGTATTTATCTTCTTGGCGGTGGCTTTATTGTCGGTTTCATCGCTGTCGGCGCGTAATCACGCGAAGGAAATCGTGGCGGAGATTAAGAATCCTAAATCCAAGACCGTTCTTGTCGCCAGCCACAGGGGCGATTGGCGCAATTATCCCGAAAATTCGTTGGCTGCCATGGAGTCTGTTATCAAAATGGGGGTTGACATCCTTGAACTCGACCTGGCTCTTACAAAGGACAGTGTCCTCGTTGTGTGCCATGACAGGACAATCGACCGCACCACCACAGGGAAAGGGTTGATTAAGAATATCACGGCCGACTCGATTGCTCGCTGTTTCCTGAAAACAGGGCATAACGTGGCGACAAGTCACAATATGCCGACATTGCGTGAGGCTTTATTACTGTGCAAGGACCGCATTGTAGTCAATATTGACAAGGGTTATCAGTACTATGACCTCGTGATAAAATTGACCGATGAGCTCGGTGTCACCGACCAGATGCTTATAAAGGGGAACAAACCCCGCAAGCAAGTGAGGAAGAAGCTATCGGCCTATCCCCACAAGATGCTTTATATGCCCATCATCAGTTATTACAAGAAGGACGCCGAGAGCCTGTTTGACAGCTATATAAAGGCGAAGAAGCAGCCGGTCGCCTACGAGTTCGTATGGAAGGATTTCTCTCCTACGGTGCAGGATGCGATGAAACAGGTTATCGCTTCAGGCTCTAAAGTGTGGGTTAACACCCTATGGCCTTCGTTCAATTGCGGATTGTGTGATGACGCAGCGTTTGACGGAGACCCGGCAAAGATTTACGGACGCCTTCTTGAGGAGACAGGAGCGACTATGATTCAGACCGACCGTCCGCAGTTGTTGCTCGATTACCTTAGGAGCATAGGTCGTCACAAATAGGAGGAATGAGAATGTTTGCACGAGTAAGACAGTTTTACGGTATAAGTGAGGCATCGGAACCTCGGCAGTTCTCCGACGAGGCCTCAAGGGACAAGTTTTATAAAAAGCTGAGACTACAGGCTTTTATAGCGGCCACGTTTGGTTACAGCCTTTACTATGTGTGTCGCACGAGTCTCAATGTGATGAAGAAACCTATCATCGACAGTGGGTTTCTTGATGCGACACAGTTGGGAGTCATCAGTTCGGCGTTGCTGTTTACTTACGCCATCGGTAAGTTTGTGAACGGTTTCATCGCCGATTACTGCAATATCAAGCGTTTCATGATTACAGGGTTGGCGGTCTCGACGCTCGCCAATGCAATCATGGGATTCATGGGGTTGACCGCCGGCTTCTTATCGGGAGCGGTTGTCAGCATGGCCTTTGCTGTTATGTGGGGATTTAACGGATGGGCGCAGTCGATGGGCGCGCCCCCTGCGATTATCTCGTTGTCAAGATGGTTCTCGTTAAAGGAGCGTGGAACCTATTACGGGATTTTCTCGGCGAGTCATAACCTCGGTGAGTTTTTCTCGTTCCTGTTTGTCGGCTCAATCGTTGCGTTTGCCGGGTGGCAGGCCGGTTTCTTTGGTTCGGCTGTCGCAGGCCTTATAGGGTGTGCTTTGATATTGTTCTTTCTGCATGACCATCCCCAGGCGCATGGCTTACCGAGTGTAGAGGCTCTTTCCCATGAAAAGGTCAATAAAAAGGCTGACTCGATGTCCACCCGCGAGATTCAGAAGATGGTGTTGCGCACCCCGGCAGTATGGGTTCTCGCCGGGGCGAGTGCTTTCATGTATATGTCGCGTTACGCAATCAACGGTTGGGGGATGTTGTTCCTTCAGGAGACAAAGGGATTCTCTGATGTCGATGCAATGTCAATTATCTCAATCAACGCATTGCTCGGTATCCTTGGGACTGTGTTGTCGGGTTGGTTCTCTGACAAGTTATTCAAGGGCGATAGAAAAATCCCGGCACTTATATTCGGCATATTGAATTCAGTGGCGTTGGCTCTGTTTTTCTTTGGTGGGGATGCCTACTGGGTGAATGTCCTCGCCATGGTGCTGTTCGGTATCGCAATCGGTGTTCTGATATGTTTCCTTGGCGGTCTCATGGCGATTGACATCGTGCCGCGTCGTGCTACCGGTGCCGCGCTTGGAGTGGTGGGAATCGCTTCATACGTAGCCGCAGGTATACAGGATTTAGTCTCGGGGTGGCTTATTAACTCAAATATCACTGTTGTTGACGGCGTACGCCATTATGACTTCGGGCCGGTGACGATATTCTGGCTGTCGGCTTCGGTGCTGTCGTTCATTCTACCGTTGTTTAACAGGAAGAAAGTCACCGACGAGGAATAATTTGCGGTATAAAGACTTGAAAAAGGGAGTTGCGGAATTTTTTTGCAACACCCTTTTTGTTATCAGATGAAAAGGACAAGTATTTGTATCAGTTTCCTTAGTTCGGCGAGCGCGACCCCAATGTGGTATTGCACTGTCTTGGGGCTGATGTCAAGTTTCGTGGCTATTTCGGCGTAGGTCATGTTGTCATATCGGCTCATACAGAAGATTTTTCGTCGGAGTTCAGGCATGTTCTGAATCGACAGGTCAATCATCTCGATAAGGTCGGCTGTGTTTATTGCGCTTTCGCCATCGGTCAACGGCGGTAACTCATTGGCGAGGACTTCAGCCTGATATTGGTCTACTATGCGCCTATGGCGGAACACCTTGAAAATGGCGTTACGTGTCATCTTGAAAAGATAGGACTTCAACGAGTTGATGTCGGTTATCTCCTCTCGTTGTTCCCAAAGTTTGCAGAAAATATTGTGGGTGATGTCATCGGCGTCCTGTTTGTCGCGGATAAAGCGGAACGCGAAGTCATTGACCGTTGCCGCATAACGCATATACAGCAACCCTAATGCCCCGGAATCTCCGTTGCTCATGCGTCGCAGAATCTCATTGTCGGTCGGTTGTGACATCACTTCAAAGGTAGTCTATTTTACTGAATTATCAAAGGGCCTGTTTAAAATTTAAACAGGCCCTTGTTTATTGTCAATAGTTCTCGGCTTTGCGCTCAAAGAATCCTTGGGGTTTGCCACATGACGGACATTGCTTGGGGGCTGACTTGCCACGGTGGATGTATCCGCAGTAACGGCATTGCCACACCTCTTCCTCGTTATCTGAAAAGACAGTCCCTGATTCAACGCGTTCAAGGAGTTTGAGATAACGTGCCTCGTGACCTTCCTCGACCTTTGCCACATTGCGGTACAGGGCGGCGATAACCGGGAATCCTTCCTCCTGGGCTACCTCGGCAAATCCGAGATACATGTCGGACCATTCCTCGTGCTCGCCTGCGGCCGCTTCGCGTAGGTTGGTGGCTGTGTCACCTATCGGGCCTGCCGGATAGGAGGCGGTTATTTCAAGCATACCCTCGTCAAGGAAACTGAAAAAACGTTTGGCATGGGCATATTCCTGTTCGGCGGTTTCAAGAAAAATGGCTGCGATTTGCTCGTAACCTTCCTCACGTGCCTTTTCGGCGAAAATGGTGTAACGGCCGCGTGCCTGTGACTCCCCGGCAAAAGATTTCAGTAGATTCTGTTCTGTCCGGGTCCCTTTGATGCTTTTTTCCATGATTGTTTATAAAATAGATGGTGATTTCCCTTTATAAACAATCATGATGTTGGTTAGGTTCGAATAAGGGCGTTACAGCAGTAAAGAGGGTGTTTCAAAATTGACGTTTTATGAGAAATCGTAGGGACGCGTCAACGGACGCGTCCGAGGAAATTGCAGATTGTCAGCTATTTGTAATATAGGGACGCGCACGTTGGCGCGTCCCTACGATGTTTATTGTGAGTTTTGCAGCACCGTGAATGTGGATTGTTTCTGATTCCCGGTATGTTGCGGTGCGGCCATGGCCGCACCCTACCTGGTTTAAACCAAATTTGAGATATTCTTAGAGTGCGTTTTTTACCAGGGTCTCAAACTCGGCTTCAGGCATCATCCCTACGTGGGAGTCGACAGTGCCGTCGCTTTTCAATACGGTGATTTGTGGAATCGACTGTACGCCATACTGCTGTGCCACAGCAGGGCATGCGTCAACATCTACGGTGATGAAACGTGCCTTGCCGGCATATTTCTCGGCGACTTTGTGGAACACAGGTTTGAATTGTTGGCACGGGCCACACCATGTCGCGGAGAAGTCGATGATTGTGGGCATCGAGGCATCAGCCTTTATTTCAGAATCCTTATTCCACTCGATGATGCCATTGGTGGCGGCTTTGACTTGCGATACCGTATTCTCGACTGTCGTTTTGGCGTCATTTACGTCATCGGCGATAGAGTCGGTCAGGTTACCGACGGCTTTTCCTGTGGATGAACCACATGATGTCATCAGGGCGACTGCACCTGCAATGAACAATGTCTTGATGATTTTCATATAAAAGTTTATTAATGTGTTATAGTTTAATTACAAACAAAGCACGGAATAGTTTATTCCCGTGCTTTGTAAAGTCTTGTCATGGCTTTGTCAAGCAGTTGTTAGAGAGCCTGAGCAAGAGCTTCGTTGGTTTTGTGTACGGCAGCCGCACTCTTGGCAAAAAGTTCTTTTTCTTCGGCATTGAGGTCAAATTCAACGATTTTCTCGATACCGTTGCGACCGAGGATACAGGGTACGCCGATGCAAAGGTCTTTTTCACCGTATTCGCCGTCAAGAAGTGCCGAGCAGCTGATGAGACGCTTCTGGTCGTGGAGGACAGCGGCTACAACCTGTGCTGCGGCGGCGCCAGGGGCATACCATGCCGAGGTGCCGAGCAGTTTGGTGAGTGTCGCGCCACCTACCATTGTGTCGGCCGCAACCTTGGCGAGAGTGTCGCCGTCGAGCAATGTCGATGCGGGTATGCCGCGGTAGGCTGCATAACGGGTGAGGGGAATCATTGTGGTGTCACCGTGTCCGCCGATTACGATACCTTCCACTTCGGTTGCGTTTGCGCCGAGCGCGAGGCTGAGGAAATATTTGAAACGTGCGCTGTCGAGTGCACCGCCCATCCCGATTATACGGTTCTTTGGAAGACCGCTTGTCTTGTGGATGAGGTAGGTCATGGTGTCCATCGGGTTGGATACGCACAGGATGATTGCATCGGGGGAGTATTTCAACACGTTGTCAGTAACCATCTTGACAATACCGGCATTGACGCCGATGAGTTCCTCGCGGGTCATGCCCGGCTTGCGGGGGATGCCTGAAGTGATTACGACAACGTCAGAGCCGGCAGTTTTTGAATAATCGTTGGTTACGCCTGTGAGACGGGTGCTAAGACCTTGGATATTAGCTGTCTGCATGATATCCATGGCTTTGCCTTCGGCGAGGCCTTCCTTGATGTCGATTAATACTACTTCGTCAGCTACGCTGTTGCAAACTAACACGTTAGCACATGTTGCGCCTACATTGCCGGCGCCTACGACTGTTACTTTTGACATAGTGTTTTGTTTTCTGTTGGGTTGAATGATTTATAGATTTGTTCCTGATTGCAAAATTAATGAAAAATTTCGTTAATAGCCGATTTGAGTGTTAAATTTTAATCATACATGTCGGATGGTTCGGAACCATATTTCCACCCCGTGCATGAAGTGATGAAATTATAGAATACAGGTTTCATGTAAGGGCGTAGTTTAGTGTAGGTTATATGCAGATAAACGTTTCCGGCGGCACCGCATGCGATTTCATATTTCGGAAAGATGAAGTTGACCCCTGTCTTGTCAAGAAGCACGGTCTCGGGTACGCGTTCGGGGTGGGATTGGAAACATGCGTCGGCATCCTTTGACAGTGCGCACACCTTTAACTTGAGCAGGGCGAGTATACCTTTGAGGGCGGCGGGTGTGGTCTTGAACATCATGTCGAATTTTACAATGCCGTCGGGACACCATTTGGTCGGGGTTTTGAGATAGATTGGATGTTCCTCGGAGCATGAGATTCCCGCGCCTGTGCCGGCCCCCGTGTCATATCCTTGGAAAACGTTGAACTCGACAAGACGGTTGTTGGCGCACGCTTGGTAGATTGTTACATCCTGTTCCGATACCCCCATGTGCGCATCTTCGGGAATCTTGCAGACGGTCACCGGCTGATTGGGTTCGTCATATCCCATCGGTTGCATCAGGAATGACTCGACAGCCTTGTCAACGGGGACATCCTTGTATATATGACTGTACAGGTCGGTCAGGTAGGACTGGAAATTGGGGTAGGACGGCAGTGTGTTTCCTGCGTCAAGGTACACCGTCCTGCGTTGATATCCGTCGGCATATCCGTCCTCGAATGTCGCATCGGCGGTTTTCACCTCGACTGATTTCTTGAGTTTTGGTTCAAGGCTCTGTGCGTTGGCTATATAAGATATAACGGTTATACCCGTGATGAGGAACAGTAGTTTTTTCATAATTAGGAATTAGGGATTAGGAATTGGGTTGGCTTTTGTAAAAAAAAACGGGCGCGAATTTTTCGCGCCCGTAAGTGTTTAGAATTCAGCGTTGTTGGGCGTGCGTGGGAACGGGATGACATCGCGGATGTTGGTCATGCCTGTGACGAACAGCACGAGTCGCTCGAACCCGAGTCCGAATCCCGAATGTGGCACAGTCCCGAAACGGCGCGTGTCGAGATACCACCACATGTCTTTCATCGGAATGTCGAGTTCCTCGATGCGGGTGAGCAGTTTGTCGTAGTTTTCCTCACGTTCGGAGCCTCCGATGATTTCGCCGATTTTGGGGAACAGGACATCCATGGCACGGACGGTCTTGCCGTCGGCATTCTGTTTCATGTAGAATGCCTTGATTTCCTTGGGGTAGTCAGTTAGAATCACCGGCTTCTTGAAGTGCTCCTCGACGAGATAACGTTCATGCTCGCTCTGGAGGTCGGTGCCCCAGTGCACAGGGAACTCAAACTTCTTACCTGATTCTTCAAGAATTTTGACACCCTCGGTATAGGTGAGGCGGACAAAGTCGTTGTCGATGACAAATTTGAGACGCTCGACAAGGTCTTCGTCATACATTTTGGCGAGGAAATCGATGTCATCGCGGGAGTTTTCAAGCGCATACTTTATGCAGTATTTGATGAACTCCTCGGCGAGGTCCATGTTATCGCTGATGTCGTAGAACGCCATTTCGGGTTCTATCATCCAGAATTCCGACAGGTGGCGCGGAGTGTTGGAGTTCTCGGCGCGGAATGTCGGGCCGAACGTGTAGATTGCGCCGAGTGCTGTCGCGCCAAGTTCGCCTTCAAGCTGACCGCTGACAGTCAGTGCGGTGGGTTTGCCGAAGAAGTCGGCCGAGAAGTCGACCTTGCCCTCCTCTGTGCGAGGCAGGTTGTTCAGGTCAAGTGTGGTGACCTGGAACATCGCGCCGGCACCTTCGCAGTCACTTGCCGTGATGAGGGGTGTGTTGAGGTAGAAGAAGCCACGTTCGTTGAAGAACTTGTGGATGGCGAAGGCGAGCGTGCTGCGGACGCGCAGTATTGCGCCGAATGTGTTGGTACGCGGGCGCAGATGTGCTTTCTCGCGCAGGAACTCAAGTGTATGACCTTTCTTCTGCAACGGATAGCTTTCGGGGTCGGCGGTTCCGTACACCTCAAGTGTCTCGGCCTGTATTTCGGCTGTCTGCCCTTTGCCCATCGATTCGACGAGACGCCCTGTCACATGCAGGCTCGAACCTGTCGTGACTGATTTGAGCTGCTCGTCGTTGAACTTCTCCATGTCAAATACTATCTGGATGTTCTTGATAGTCGAGCCGTCGTTAAGGGCGACAAACTGTACGTGTTTGTTGCCTCGGCGGGTGCGCACCCAGCCTTTGACGCTGACCTCCGACCCGATGAGTGACGGGTCGAAGATGTCAGCTATTTTTGTTCTCTTTAAAGACATTGTAATGTGAAAATGTAGTTTTTAACAGCGAAGCCAAGACGACTTCGGTTTCATTATTCAAATGAACCCATCTTGAGGAAATTCACTTCCTCCTGGGTGAGATAACGCCAGCGTCCGCGCGGCAGGTTCTTCTTGGTGAGACCTGCGAAATAGACGCGGTCGAGTTTGGTGACGTGGTATCCGAGGCTCTCGAAGATACGGCGCACGATGCGGTTGCGACCCGAATGGATTTCTATGCCGGCCTGGTTGCGGTCGGTCTCGGTCGCGTAGGAAATCGCGTCGGCGTGAATCGGGCCGTCCTCAAGTTCGATGCCGTCGGCGATGCGCTGCATGTCGTCCTCCGATATGTCCTTGTCGCACCACACGTGGTAGATTTTTTTCTTGACATACTTGGGGTGGGTCAGTTTCGATGCAAGGTCGCCGTCGTTGGTGAGCAAGAGCACGCCGGTGGTATTGCGGTCAAGACGGCCCACCGGGTAGATGCGTTCGTCGCATGCACCCTTGACAAGGTCCATGACGGTCAGGCGACCGTTGGGGTCATCGCTTGTAGTCACGCAGTCCTTGGGTTTGTTGAGCAGGATATAACACTTGCTCTCCAGTGCGACGAGCTTGTCATCATATTCTACTGTGTCGGAGTGGGAGATTTTGGTGCCCAATTCTGTCACGACATTCCCGTTCACTTTTACAAGTCCTTGCTGGATGAATTCATCGGCCTCACGGCGTGAGCATATACCGGCATTGGCCATGAATTTATTCAGGCGAATCTGTTCGTTGGGGTCGGGTAGGGTGATTTCATATTCTATGCGCTTGGGTCGCGGAATGAAACTTTTGCCTCCGTGCGGCATTCCGAACTGGTTATGACGCTGTCCCTGCATGCCTTGGCGGTTGCGGTTGTTGTACCCTCCTTGCTGACGGTTATTGTACCCGCCCTGCTGACGCGGCTGATACCCTCCTTGCTGACGGTTATTGTACCCGCCCTGCTGACGTGGCTGATACCCTCCTTGCTGACGGTTGTTATACCCGCCCTGCTGACGCGGCTGATACCCTCCTTGCTGATGGTTGTTGTACCCGCCCTGCTGACGCGGCTGATACCCTCCTTGCTGACGGTTGTTGTACCCGCCCTGCTGGCGTGGCTGATACCCTCCTTGCTGACGGTTGTTGTACCCGCCCTGCTGACGCGGCTGATATCCTCCTTGCTGACGGTTGTTGTACCCGCCCTGTTGGCGTGGCTGATATCCTCCTTGGTGACGTGGCTGATATCCGTTTTGTTCGGTCGAGGCTGTTTGTTCCGCGCCTTCGGTTGCCTCGGATGCGGATGCCGGCGTGTTGTAGTCACGGCGTTGACGTGGTTGGTAATCGTTGTTGTAGCGATTGTAACCGTTGCCCTGACGCTGGAATGAGTCGTTGTTCCCATATCGGTTATAGCCGCCCTGACGGTTATAGGGACGGTTCTGCTGATAGGGGCGAGGGGTGTATTCGCCTTGCTGACGGTCACTCTTGTACTCTGGATTCTGGTTGTAAGTGCCTGTATTGGCGTTGTCTTGCTCCCCGGTTGATATAGGTCGGCTTTCACCTATGCGGGGGCGTTTCCCTTTCTTTTCGTTGTTGCTGTTGATGCTGTCCATAATTTAGCTGACTTTTTACTGATAAGTGAGTTGAAACTTAATTGCCTCGCGGCTAAGATAAAAATGAAATTTTCAGTGGAAGAGATTTAGATATATGTTTGATAATTTAATATTGAAAAATTAAATAATGTAGACTTTGGAAACTGATGTGTCTTTAGACAATCTTTTAATCGATGCAAAGATAACAAATTTAGGCATCTAAAATCTATGAAATAAAGTTAAATCTTTATATCCCGTGTATGTGGAAGGAGACAGACGGTGAAGTTCCTCGCGGACGCTTTCGCTGACATTCAGCGTGTCGATGAACTGTGCGATGCTCTCGGCGGTCACGGTCGAGTTTACGCGTGTCAGTTCTTTCAGGGTCTCGTAGGGATGAGGGTAGCCTTCGCGTCGCAATATTGTCTGGATTCCTTCGGCCACGACGTTCCACATCGAGTTCAGGTCGTTGTCTATTGACTCGCGGTGTAGGATTAGTTTGTTGAGTCCCTTGAGGGTGCTTTCAATCGCGATGATTGAATGAGCCATGGGGACGCCAACATTGCGAAGAACGGTCGAGTCGGTCAGGTCGCGCTGGAGACGTGACACGGGCAGTTTCTGTGCCAAATGGGAGAGGATGGCGTTTGACATCCCGAGGTTGCCTTCGGAGTTCTCGAAATCTATGGGGTTGACCTTGTGTGGCATGGCCGATGAACCCACCTCCCCGGCCTTGATTTTTTGTTTGAAATACTCCATCGAGATATACTGCCAGAAGTCACGGTCGAGGTCGATGATGATGGTGTTGATGCGTCGCAGCGCATCGAAAAGCGCGGCGAGATTGTCGTAGTTGGAAATCTGGGTGGTCAGTTCCTCGCGGCCTATTCCGAGCGACTGTTTAAGGAATTTGTCGGCAAAAAGTCGCCAGTCGATGTCGGGGTAGGCTGTGCGGTGGGCGTTGAAATTGCCTGTCGCGCCACCGAATTTACCAGTAATCGGTGTCGCGTTGAGCAATGATAGCTGTTGATGCAGACGATAGGCGAACACTCCAATTTCCTTGCCCAGGCTTGTGGGGGACGCCGGTTGTCCGTGGGTCTTGGCGAGCATTGGGATGTCGGCCCATTCCTTGGCGCGGTTCTCCAAATGCTCTATCAGACGTGTGAGCAGAGGCCAATATACGTTTAGGATGGCATCCTTTATCAGCATCGGTATCGATGTGTTGTTGATGTCCTGGGATGTCAGGCCGAAGTGGATGAACTCTTTGAACTTCTCGAGGCCGAGAGCATCAAACCGTTCCTTGAGAAAATATTCGACGGCCTTGACATCGTGGTTGGTTATTCCCTCGATTTCCTTTATTCTTGCGGCGTCCTCGACGTGGAAATCTTTATAGATTTTACGGAGTTTGAATCGTTGCTCGTCGGTCACCTCCCCAAGGCTGGGCAGGGTCTTGGATAGCGCGATAAAGTACTCTACTTCTACGAGGACGCGGTAACGGATGAGCGCGTATTCCGAGAAGTATTCGTCAAGTGATTCGCATTTGGAACGATAGCGGCCGTCAATCGGCGAAATGGCGGTAAGACTGGTAAGTTTCATTGTTATTGTGTAATGTTGAACCGTTTAGACTGCAAAATTACTAATCTTTTGTCATATTTTAGGTCAATAATCATGGGAATAAATAGGGACTATAGAAATGTGCTGTAAATCAAGGCACTATGAACCGTGGGTTGAATGCGGAAGAATTTTTTTGAGAAAATGTTTGGCTGTTACAAAAATAGTCTCTACCTTTGCATCGCTTTCGACAAGAAAGGGCGCTTAGCTCAGCTGGTTCAGAGCGTCTGCCTTACAAGCAGAGGGTCGGGGGTTCGAATCCCTCAGCGCCCACCCCAAGAGATCATGACTCGTTGCCCGAAACCATTTTCCTCGCATATGACGAGGGCGCTTAGCTCAGCTGGTTCAGAGCGTCTGCCTTACAAGCAGAGGGTCGGGGGTTCGAATCCCTCAGCGCCCA
>CANQZG010000034.1 GCA_947628305.1 uncultured Muribaculaceae bacterium
GCATTTCGGAAAGCTTGGTTCGCAGCATGTGCAAGCATCTTAGCAGCGTTCGTCACATCGTTGACTTTGCTCTTCATACCTTCGACGATGCCAGCGGCAAGGCTTTGACCTGACGTCTTAAACTTGGATCTCATTCCATTGATAGAATTCAGGACCACATTCATTGAATTTGCCGGGGACGTAGCATTGTAAAGCGCTTGACTGAGGCCATTGATCAAATATGTCGATAGAGTCTGGCCAGCAGCGGTAAAGTCATCGTAAGAATTCTCAAAAGCTGTTAAGATCGGAGACAAATCGATTCCTCCAAGAGTTGTCATCGCTTCTGAGAAGTTTAGAACATCATCAACAACCGTTCCACTAATCGTGTTTGCGAAAGCGGACAGTCGAACAAGCTGAGAAATAACCGGCGCAAGCTTTTCAGTGTCTACATTTTTGGTCGAATCAGCAAACGTCGACAGTCCAGCACCAAGACTTCCCAACTGGGTTCCGAATTGTTCAAGATTCTTAACACCCTTGAAAGCATTAATAAATCCATTCGTCTTCTCAATGTCAAGCCCGCTTAATGTACTTAGAGCATTTGCTAGATTCGGAATTGAAGCGACCTGATCTTCTGTTATTCCGGTAGTTCCTTTTACAAATTCAGCAAGACCGCTACCGAGCTGTTTCAGATTTTTACCGAAACCGGCATAGTCTTTCTCGCCAATAATGTTCTGGAGCCAACCACCAGTAAGATCAATATCAACCCCAGCAAGAGCACTCAAAGCTTCGGCAGCATTCTTACAACTTGCTGCGTCAACACCGACTGTAGCTTCGTCAAAGTTTTTCAGCCCTGTCCCAAGCTGCTTCAGACTCTTACCGAATCCCTTGTAGTCTTTCTCACCGATAATATCCTGTAACCAGCCACCGGTAAGGTCAATGTCAACACCGGCAAGAGCACTAAGAGCTTCAGCAGCATTCTTACAACTTGCTGCGTCAACATTCGCAGCTTTGGACGAAAATTCAGCAAGACCGGGTGCCATTTCAGCTAGTTTGGTTCCGAAAGTTCCAAAGTCTTTTTCACCAATGACACTCTGCAGCCAACCGCCGGATCTAGGAATATCAATTCCAACAAGGGCTGTTAAAGCATCAACGGCAGTCTGCATCTTATCTTTGTCAACGGATCCAACGATGTTTGCAAATATAGCGATCCAAGGAGCAGCTTTCGCTAATTCCATTCCGAATGTGGAAAGACTTGCTTCTCCACCACTAATCCAACCAGTAAGAGCATCGAGCAATTCGCCAGCAGTAAGTTTAAGAATTGCAGCGGCTAGATTTCCAATTCCTTCGACAGTTTCCGGAGTTATACTTTTTACTCCTTCAACAAATCCAGACGCGTTTGTCCAGAATTCAGACAATCCGGTTCCAAGATCTGTTAATCCAGAACTTACTCCCGATAGAATTCCACCGCCAATTCCGCCAATAAACCCACCGATTGCTTCTCCAACTTGAGTAAGGACACCTGTAGCTCCAGATAAGAATCCTTCAATTCCATCAATTTTTGCCAAAAGTCCAGCAATTGTCTCGACAACTGCGATAATTGCCCCAACAATAAGTGTAAAGCTCGCCAATCCAGCTCCAGCGGATAATCCACCTGCGAACCCAGTTCCGCTTAAAGCTTTAATAGCTACACCTATTCCCAGGACAGCCGCGCCGAAACTAATTCCAACTTTTTCAACGTTTGGAATTTTAGCTAGAAGATTAAAAATAGGAACCAAAGTCAACAAAGAGGCCATGATAACAGCAAAACCAAGTCCTCCCCCGAGAGTCATACCTTGAGTTGACTTCATCAAATATCCAATCTCGGCAAACATAAGGCCCATTCCAATTAGACCTTTTACAAGAGTTCCGAATTTGATGTTTCCAATCTTTTCAATGACTTGAGTAAATACGAGAAGAGACCCGCCGACAGCAATTAGAGAAACAGCCTGCGATATCTTTATGTTGTTCTCAGCAAGCTTCAAAAATAAAGCAATCTGAGCTAAAAGAACCCCAAGCCCAAGAATTCCAACAACTGCTTTCTCTGGGTCCATACTGCCAATATCATAAACCGCCTGAATAAACCCCTGAAGAGCAAGAGCAGTTAAGATCAAAGCAGCCCCATTCGTAAATTTGAAGTTTCCACCAGCAATCCTTACAAATGCAGCCATCTCGAGCAACAAGAAACGAAGGCCGATGAGACCTTTTGCCGCAGTTTCAGGCTTCATGTTCGCAAGCTCAATCATCGCAAGTAGGAAACCCTGCAGTGCAAGAGCGGTTAAAAGAAGGCCAGCACCGGTAGTAGCTTTAAAGCTTCCAGAGGCAACATTTGTAAATATAGCTAAAATTCCTAAAATCACAATCAGCTCTGTAAGTGCAACAGCTATGTCACTGATCTTCATTCCGAGAAGTTTCTGCATGACATTTACGAAGACCATTATGCCCAAAGCCAATGCAAGGAATCCGCTTATCTTTTTGGTCTTTCCTTCAGCATCCGTCCCCAAAGCTTTGTTAAATAACCACAGACCAGCCGCCAATTCAACGAAAAGAACAGCTATTGCGCCCATGGCTGCTCCCAAAGCTTTCGGATCGTTCTGAATCATCTTCTGCATAACGAAGACCGAACCAACAAGAATCGCTATAGCACCTGCGATCTTAATAATTCCAGATCCAACGTCGTCCCATTTCTTTCCAGAAGCATAGTTTTTAACAGCCTTCGTCAAATCTCTCAAAGATTTAGTTGTGTTCGCAATTCGAATAATTGCATAATCGATAGAACCAATTGTACTTACAAGTGAGAAAGTTCTCAAAAGAGGGGTAATCTTATCAGCAATTTTGCCTAAAAAATCAACGTTCCACTCAAGAGCTCTTCCCAATGCAGAAAATCCGCTTTTTACAATTCCACCAAATTTGCTCAGTATTGGACTCACTTTTGTTCCGAGTTTACTGATTAAATCAAACGGAGCTCCTATAACATCGGCCAGTCTATCTGTAAATGTTTTGTCAGTTTCGTCCAAAGAACCAGAAACTTTGGTTCCAATCGACTTTATGAAAGAAACGAGCATTTCAAAAGGCTTTTCAATGAAGTCTTTTACGCTTTTAATACCGTCGAAAGCTTTTCGAATTTTGTTTACAAACTTTTGAACAGCGGAAGCAATTTTATTTGCATTGATTTGCCGAATGAAATTCTGAATTCGATTAAAGAATCTGGTTATGATCCAGGAAATTCCGCCCTTAGAGTCGATCCACTTCCCGAAATTCGACCAAATCTTCTTAAAGGGATCAAATATACTACCAAAGTCAAACGTTTCTTTAATCGCCTGAATAACACTTCTAACTTTGGAAGAAAATACGGTTACTGTCTTGGTTACATTTCGAACAATCGTATCTAGAACTTTGGATTCTCTCAATCCACTTGAGAAAGCTCGGATCGAATCGCCAATCTTTGCAGCTCCTTCGAGAATCGATTCGCCAATCGGTAAGAACATTTGTCCAACCGACCCAAACATCTTCGCAACAGCGGAAATAACCTGACCAAAGACGTCAAAGATCGAGAAGACTCCTCGAAATATCCGACGAAATCGCTGTGCATTATCGCTGCTCAGAATCAGATTTGCCGTGAAATCTCGAATTCCTTCCAGAACAGAATATAGTCTGTCGGAAGTCATTGGAGGGAAGATATCCTTCCAAGCGTACTTAACAGCTCGGATCACTCGCATCAGAGCTTCGAAAGCATTGGATGCCGACTGGATCATCAAATCGCGTCCGGTCGGCTTCGTCATACGTTCGATCAACTCGTTCAAAGGAGTTCCCGTTTCTTCCGCTTGCTTCTTAAGCTTGTTAAGCTGATCGATCTCTTCCTGAGTATAGCCAATTTGCTTCAATTCGGCATCTGAAAGATCTTCGAGAGTTACTTCTCCACCTTTGAGAATTTTGTTGACAAGGCCCTGAACTTCTGCGTAATCGTAGCCAGCTTCGGTAAGAGCTTTTACACGATCTTCCCCATTGCCAAAGTCACCCTGAATAACGCGTTTGGCAACCCCTTCGAGCTCCTTCAGACGTTCAGTAGTATTCTGAACCCCATCGGTAAGTCCATCAGCAGATTTCTTCGTTGTATCTAAGGCTTCACTTAAAATATCGGCAGTGAGCCAGTTCTCTTTCAAGCTATCGTAAAATGAGCCATTCTTCTCAATCATCTCATCGATTGCTACGCCATGAACTCGTGCCGCATCGGTAAGAGCCTTTTCGAATGCCTCATCTGCAATTCCTTGTTTAACGAGATTGAGCCAATCCTTACGACCAAGTGTTGCACCCTGATTCTCGAAGACATCTTCAAGCATCTGATTGCGGGCTTCCGTTCCACTTGCGAAAATATCCCACAACGTGTTGCCCAAACTGGTCCAAATGGATTTGGCTTTTTCGTAGTTGCCAAATATAATCTCGAAGCTCTGCATCCAGCCAGTACTGACTGCGTCCTTAGTAGCTTCGATGGCATCTGTGAAGGTTCGGTACTCCTGAGCTGCTTTGAACGCACGCTCGCCAAGATCCATTTCGGACTTTCCCATTCGTTCCATTGCTTGTGCAGCCGTAATTCCTTCACGCTGAGTAATTTTGTAAATTTCGTCTGCATACTCGCCATACTTCTTGAAAGTGTCCATCATAACTTCCGTATTAATCCAGCGAGCAGACAACGAATCTCTGAATCCTTCGCTTGCACTTGTGAAGGACAAAATCGAACCTGTGCCGTTTTTGGTAGTCGTTACAAATTTATCGCCCTCTTTAACAAGGGTTCCAACGGCAAGACCACTCTGAATCAACTGGTTCTTAAATTCAGTGGTCGCCATGTTTGCAAGCTCGATTGATTTCCAGTCCTGCAGGAGCAAAGCCCCAGTCCCCATCGCCTGTGAGAAATTATACATTGCACGACTGGCTTCGTTCACGCCCTGACCAGACAAAGCAGCAGCATTCGCAATACCCTGCATTGCCGTTACAGCGTCTTCGAGAGGGACATCAACAGCAGTAAACTTACCAATATTGTTTACCATGTCAGTGAAGTTGTAACTGGTTTCATCCGTAAACCAGTTCAGCTTCTCCAAAGATTGATTTACCTGATCCACGGTCAAACCTGTTGCATTCATGATTGTAGCAACAGATTTAACTTTTTCGCCATACTTGTCCCAACCAGCATAAACCTGATTGATGCTCATGCTTTCGACAAAGTTGGATCCAAGACTGATGATTCTTGTGGTTAGGTTATCAATAATTCGATCAACAGTTCTTCCAAGCCAAGTGAAGTGACCAGCTATAGATTCAACTGTCTTCTGAATTCCAGAGACGTCCATGTTGTTCACAGACTTCTCAATGTTCTTGATTCCGTCCGTGGCACCTTTTAGGTCCAGACCTTTCTGGAGTTCTTCCAGGGATTTGAGAGTTGTTTGAATTCCCTTTTCAAACTGTTTGTTGTCGAATTCCATTTGGACAACTCTCTGATCAATGCTACTCACGACTTGGTTACCTCCTTCCATACGTCTTCGGCAATCCTATCGAAAACCGGCCGAATTGCCGGATTGATGTAGTCACGGCCTTCGACGTAACCGCCAGTTCCTGTTCCATGGCCGTATTGGAGGATAATCGCTATCGGAATACCTTTATTAATGTTCGAGTTTGTCCAAATAATCTTATAAGTACCCCCGGAGGCATGAATCTCATACCCCCAGGAGCTTGCAGTTAGTCCAGTGTCAAAGGGAGTAGCAGAGGAAAGTGCTCGAACACCCTCTTTTGCAAGCGCATCGAGATTTTTGAATTCCTCTCTCCTAGACATCGATTCTAGAAACTTTCTGGATTTCTTCAAATCCCCTTTATGCTTGAAAACTACTCCCATTTTGACCCTCTCACTTCTTCTTAAGGTAACGGCTACAACTAAAGCCCGTATAGAGGACTTTGTTAATGGCAACCTGAATGTAAAGCCACTTCGTTCCATTGCAAGTATTGTAATACCCGTAACAACGGACTTCGGTGTCCTTCGGAATCAACAGAAGTGCTTTCTTGTTCGAACCGGCGTCATTCCGCATGTACAAGTTGGCAGTGGTCTTGTAGATACCGGCCAGATTCTTATTGAACTTCTTGGCCGAACAAGTCGCTGTGACCTTATGATTTGTCGGCTGATTCTGATTCGTATCAGGATCGACAAGAGTTACATTACCATTCAGAATCATATTAACTTCGGCCTGAACTTCTTCGTAATTGTAGCCAGCTTCGGTCAAACGACGCTTCCGCTCTTCGCCATTCCCCCAATCGCCAAGGATGACTTCCATAGCAACTTCATGAACAGTCTTCGTTCCGGTTTCCGGTTCCTTTTCAGGAGCTTCGTTGTCTGTATACTTCGGAGTAATGAACCCGCGAATGTAACGGCCATTCAAAGAAATCGAACGACGCTTGACGGAATCATTGTAATTACCCTCAATCGTTCGAATGTAGCCCTCACTGACCGATTCGACAATGCCGATGTGATCCGGCCAGCTCGTATTATCCCCCTTGCCAGAGTCATCCCAGTCAAAGAGAATGGCGTCACCAGGACTCGGAACATAGTCGTCCTTCTCCTGCCAAATCCCCATCTTCTTGGCGAGAGTGATCAACTGACCGCAAGAGATTTCAACCGGGATAATGTCCGTATACCCTAGAGCAATTGCCACTGCAGACCAGAAGCAAGCGCACCAAGCGGTCGTGTAGTTCATCTTCACACCTCTAGGATGCGGAAGATACGTATTGTATGTGTCAATGATCTCCTTGAAAGAGCCATCGGATTCCTTCTTGCCAAGCCAGCTCCGAGCTTTCTCAACGACCGCCGCTCTTGAGTAAACTGGCTTATCAGAATCACTCCTATTTTGATCCTCTTCGAGCTCCACTTCCAAATAGTCGAGGTCAACGTTTCCACTGATGCCATCCACCTTACCCGTGGAAGTGTACTGATGGACATGGCAGTCGTAATCCGGATCGCCAGAGTAATCTGCGAGCCAAATGATGTACTTCTTCAAGAGATCCTTTGTATACCAATTCTTGTAGTAGTCGAGATTCAGGTAAATACCAGCGGGATAGCCCTGCTTCTCCACATACTCGCAGAAAGCCATTGCATGGGCAACACAATCCGCCGGCTTCAGAGTCACACCAGACTCCTTGGCCTTCTTAACCGTGTCATAC
Organism: uncultured Muribaculaceae bacterium; assembly: GCA_947628305.1. GTDB lineage: Bacteria > Bacteroidota > Bacteroidia > Bacteroidales > Muribaculaceae > HGM05190. The sequence continues at coordinate 7,213 of CANQZG010000034.1, forward strand.
TCGAAATCGAAGAAGATGATCGTGTTCTTGTCAAGACCAGCCGCTTCGATCTGCTCAATGCAATACTTTGCCTCAGAGGTTGCCTGGGCTACACTCAGTGCGTAGCTGAAGTGATAGACGCCGACAACCGGAATTCCCACTTCGTTGCAGCCCTTCACGTAGTCGAAGAACTTCGAATCCGTCGTATGACGGAAGCTCGACCGAAGGATTGCAAACTCGATTCCGTCATTTCGAACTTTTGCGAAATCGATGTCTCCCTGCCATTTGGAGATGTCAATACCCTTTACTTTGGTTTTCATATAAGTCACCCCTTAGTGTGTAATGCAGCTTTCCTGGATTCATTTAGAGCACGGTTTCGTTCGTAGATTTCCGTTTTGGTCATCTTCCGTTTGGGTCCATTCTTTTCACTGGAGACACGAATCATTGTCAAAAGCCGATTCAGGTGCCACTTCTCACATTCCTTTGGAATCTTAAGCTCAAACATCCAGTAATATATGATCTCGGACGTAATGATTTCTCTGGATGGTCTTGGATCCTTCTTTCGGAAGGTCGTTGCGGTCATTGGATCTCCAATATACTCATCGACTTGATGAATGATGTCATTGGAGATGGCTTTGTAGACAAGAGGATCTACATTCTGCGTGATTGTCATGCACTGAATGTAGTAAAGTGTCTCGTCAACTGTCATCTGCCCAGTGGATAAGAATGACTTTTTGTACTTTTGCTCCCATTTTGACAGTGAAACAAGAGAATGCTCTAATTGCAATTTGGTTTCCTTAATCGTGACAAATGAGCTAGTTCTCTCGTCAAATAACTCCGATTTCGGAATTGTAATGTAGAGCATTCTAAGCACTCCTTAGGTGACCGAAGAAATCTGGGGATACTGAGCCTCGAGTTCCTTCTGTGCCGCCTGGAATTCTTCATCCTTCACAAAGGAACAAACGCCCTTCATGAATTCGACGCACTTGTCCGCTTCACTCATCAGTTCCATGTAGAGATCTGAGTAGGCATTGGTCTGCATGAACTCATTGGTGATCTCCTCGGACTTAATGAAACGACGACCATCCGGAGACTTCTTACCATACGCCTTGCGAATGATCTTCTTGATGATTTCAAGAATGCGGAACTGATTGTTGCTGGTGATGATCTCATTCAGCATCGACATGAGACCGCCTTCGCCACCGTAGTCGTACTCAGAGAATTCGAGGCATTCCGCTTTCGTCAGATTGAAATAGAAGTCCTCAGTCCTCTTGTTTCCGTCAAAGTCTTCATAGGTCATGGTTTTCTTAAGCATAGTTTTCCCTCCTTATGAATTGAAGAGGAGCCTTCCGAAGAAGACCCCTCTTTTTAAGCTTATAGATTAGCCATCAGCAGTCAGAGCAGTAATGACCGCATCGGGAAGCGGCAGGTTCGCAGATTCGCCATAGAGCGTCGTCTCAAATTGCGTAAGCTTGCTAGGATCAACCGTACGAGTGTCAATAATAACATGCGCAGTCGGCTGACCAGCAGTCGTGTTCACAGGAGTAGTCTCAAACTCCCAGCTAAAGGTAATCGCTTCAGGCGAGTCGTTGACAGTGCTGTAAGCCTTCTCAGAAGGAGAAGCAGTACAGCCATAAACCAGGTGAATCTTGTAGTATTCCTTGCCCTGGTCGTCCATGACCTTGGTACGATAGGACAGACCAAAGGACTTACGAGACTGCTGACCAATGGTGACACCCTTTGCATCAGTGGACTTGGAACCATCACACTCTGCAAACTCATCCGGATAAGTATAGGCCTCGATGGTACCACCGAAGGTCTCGGCGGAACGAATCGAAGCATACTTAATATTATCCGCCCAAAGATCCGTCGCTTCAGCACCGCCAGGGCTCTCCGTGACAGCGGTCAGGCCATTCCAGGCAACCGCCTTATCATAAGTACTCTGATCGTTCAAATATAGCACACCGTGATCTACACCAGTCTCGTAATATCTCTTACCAGACTCGTCCCAAGTGATCTTCGGCATAGAAATTCCCTCCTTAATAATACATAATGAATATCCAATGATTCAGTCCATCCGCCTGGTATGCTCGATCGAACACACACATCGGAAGGTGGGCAATCTTGTCCGGAATCTTCGAATCAGGATTGCGGTCGATAACAGTGATTGCATATCTCTTTCGGTAAATATAAGGAATGTTATCGGCAAACTGAGTATCCGCGGAATCCATTTTGTACGTCACAGCAGGGTACTTCATGCGAGCTGAAGCAGGCGGCTGAAAATATACATTTTCGGTCTCAGATGTTGTTTGCAGTAGAGCATCTAGTTCAAGGCGTCTCGGGTCCGTTTCCCACTCCATTATAGACACCTCCTATTGTTAGAATGAGGCGGGGGCGTTGGACCTCCACCTTGGTGACTTTCCAACGAACCCCCATCCATTCTATGTAGCGAATAGCGAAGAAGTGATCATATGCGTACTGGTCGGCCATGATGTTGATCACATTGCTGACATTTAAATCATCGTTCAAATGCTCGCTATTCGTGTCCCAGTGGCTTCGATTACGTTCGACGTCTCCGTAGTATTTGTACTCGGTTTCGACATCGGCAAAGACGCCAGTGGATACTTCTTGCTGTTCAATATAGCCGACCACACCATAGAATTTAGACATCTCAGGTCACTTCGAGATCCCTGTCGTCTTCGTCAGAAGCTACATAAGCAGGATCTCCAGTTCCATCTACCCATTTTGTCGGATAGCGACCGACTTCAAGTTTAAGTTTATGCAGCGTTGAGGAAACACCACTCACCGTTTTGGGAGAAACATAAATACTGGTTCCTACAACTTTACTACTCTCGTCAAACATTTCGGGATAATGAGTATTATACGATATAGGATCCGTAAGTGTGTATGTTCCAACATACCCAAATATGTTATTTTTTATAAAAGGTCTTCCATTTATAATTGTTGATGGCGGAGGAGAAGAGTTATCGGCTCCACAAAACCCAATTATTCCACTCTGTAATTCTTGTTTAGATTGCGTATAAATAACATTATATGCTGTGAAACCATATTTACCTTCTCCAACATCTCCATCTACAGTTAATGTAACAGGAATATTATAAGAAATATCTTTAATTGAAGAAATTCCATATACATTACCAAAGCCATAATCTTCAGTAGTTTTTTCTAGGTTGCTGTTCAACAAATAATTGATATTAAAGTCACTGGGTGCGGGCCGATAGGGTGTCACATGAGCGCCCTTCTCAATTTTAATGCCACAAATCTCTAGAGTAAATCCGATTTTATTTTGAAGATCTGTGCAAGAAAATAACCAGCGATTATAAAGATTGGCAAAAGTTTCAGAATTTTGAATAAAGGTATAAACTACTCTATTCCATTCATTCGGAACAAGATCATAAGTTATATATAAATTTTCATTACGTACCAGGTCAGGATTATGCGTACCAATGGTAAATACGTTCGATTGTGACATTTTTATATATGCACTAACCGTTACAGGATCTCCATCTTTAACACCATACTGTTGTCGGATTACATCTTTAATATAGTCCATTCTGAACTCTAGCCCAACATAATTATAAGGATAGGATTGAGTTTTCTCAATAACATATTTATTGTTTATTAGTAGATCCGGACTAGGAAGATCCTCATTACTGATAAATTGAATCTCGGCTCTTCCTTGCTCAGACATAGCATCAGAACGTCTATAGTTATAATAGCTCGGAAGAGAAAGATTCTCATTTACATTGGTAAAAGTCGGCTGATCTGTATCCAGTAAAGCATTATCTCCACTGTAATAATCGTCCCAGCCTGTAGCATGATCGCCCTCTTCGAGTTTAAGACCGGCAATAAGAACACCGTTACTTACATCCCTAGATCCATTTCCTACATTTAAGAAAAGACGATTATACTTCGGATCCGAGAACTCTTTAGGAGTAGTGAAAGTATGAGAATAATACTTCCAACTATCATCGCCACGGACTATTACATCATCGAATCGAGCGATAGGTTCGGTGCCGGAAACGTAAGCGTCTTCTCCTTTGTCATTTGTCTCATGAACCTGAACGGTAATAACAGAAGGCTCGTCATTGCCAATTTCATGCCTAGCATAGAAAGAAACAGTGTAAGTTGTATTCATTTTAAGATCCAAGAACCTACTTGTAATGTTCCATTGTAGAGGTTGAATTTCCTCACTCTTTTTGTTCAGACTCATTTTAATAGCAGTTTTTATCCATTCATTCGGAAGTTCTCCATCAATCGAGACGAATTCACAATTCCAACCGTAATCTATTGCCTGCTGAATAAGACTGAGGTTTCGGTAATCAGTGAAGGGTCTCCAATTCTTCTCTTCCGCAGAATAAATATCTTCAGCAGGTTTATAAGTTGGATCATCACCTAGCAAAGAATAAAATTTCTCAGAAGAAAGATTCGTCTCTTTGAGAATATTCCAGCCATACTCGTCAATGGTCAGAGCCGTCAGCTTGAATTCCTTCTCGTAGGTCTGCTCACCAATCGTGACGGTCACAACCAGCTTGGTGGTAGCGCGATCATCAACTCGGAAGCAAATATAACCTTCATCAGAAACTTCAAGTTCCTTCTCCTCTGCGCCGTTGACAACCTTGGCTTCGATCTTGTCGTAATTCACATAGGGATCCCCAATCTCATGCAGCCAAAGGGCAATGAAGTTACCTTCCTGCTTCAGACGATCATCCGGATACATAGTAACCATACCAGTCGTATACTTCAGATGACCGCCAATCAAGCCCTTATCATTGGATATAGTCACATTATCCTGCAAACTCCCACTGGTATAGCCTGTACCCGGGAGTTTGACCCCGTCAGGTGCAGGATCCACGACGAGGTCCATTAAGGGTTTGCCTTCGTCTCCAAGATCACAGCAGAATCGGTACGAGTCAGAGCGCCAGACAGACGAGTCTCGTACAGATACTTGTACTGGTTGTAATCGATATCGAAATCATCGAAGAAGGTCGTCTCACCGCCACGGTTCGTACCGATGGTGTAGTCGCGCATGTCGACGATAATACCGAACAGCTTCTTACCATCTTCCGACTTCACGTCCTTCATGACCGGAACGTCAACGATCCGAGCGACATCCATCGCATCCGCCAGAGCAGCATCCGAATCGTACAGCTTGCGGCCAAGACGGTCACGAATCATACGCAGCTTGGTGTGATTCTCCTTGGTCATGAACAGAGTCGGAGAACCAGAGCCATTGTAATCCACCATTGCCAGACGAATAGAGTCGATCAGAGCAACCCAATCATTCGCGTTGGTGTCATTCGGAGTCTCCTCAGGAATCGTAACCTCAGTGTGATAGGCATAGAGTTCCACCTCCTTGTAGATCGGGCGGAGGCACTCATCATCGATCTTATCCTCAGCACCACCAGCACGCTGGTCGGAGATCAGAATCTGACGGGCAATTTCCTCACGAAGCATACCCTGCATCTCCCGCTTCAGGAAAGAGACAACATCGAAGCTCGTAATGTCAATAATATCATCACGATCAAGACGCTGCTTCTTGTAAATGGTGCACGGACCAGTGGTACGCTTTGCCATTTTGATGACTTCTTCCTTCTTCAGGTGACCCTTCTTATAGCCCCTAGCCCTCGCAGCATCCTCAGTGATGTCAAAGGTCATCGTACGAATCTTCGCGAAGGGAACCTTACGAGCACTTCCAATAACGCTAGCTACCCAAGCATCATCGCGCTTGATAACCTCAGGGGTCTCACTGATGTTCCGATACTCGGGGAACAGAACGTCCAGATTCGAGATACCGTAATCGGTGCCAGCAGTGCCAGGAGCCTCCGCCGGACGATTATCAGCACCGTGGGCAATGTGATTCGCCTCGATGTAATCACGATAGGCCTGACGGAAAGAGCCACAACGCTTCGCTTCCTCATTGATCTTCTCAAAGTCAGAATGGCTCAAGTAGTTGGCGCTGGCAGGACGACCCCCAGCCTGGTCGAAAACATTTACTTTCATAGTCTGACCTCCATCGTCAAAATATTCGCCTTCTTCGTCACCTTGCTCAGCTTCATCATCGCCACCCTCATCATCGACAATGGCACCGACAATCGCATAAACAGCATCTTTCTGCTTCGGCGTAAGCGTATTAAAGATGTCTTCAATTGTTTCATTGGGATCCTGATCAGCATGATTAATGTAATCCGCCATAGAAAACTCCTCCCCCGAATAGATAATTGCGTCCTCTTCAGACTCGGTTACAGAACCATCCGCATGAGCAATGCTAACCGTGTCAATCAAAGCACCAGGATTTGCGCCAGCCAAAACAAGACTAACTTCCTTAATGACACCATGCATCACATCAGGACCAATCTGCTTCAACTGATTCGCCCAAATTGACATGGCATTAATGTCCCCATGCTCGACCAAAAGCTTAGCCTTTTTGCCCATTTCTGAGTCATTAAACTTACCATAGGCAATGACCCCATCGTCAACATTCTCCAGAAGACAATGGCCAAGGACGTTTTCCGGACTATTGTGCATATGCTGCCATACCAACGGAACGGTTCGACCACTGTCATTCTTAAAGCAATCCTTCATGATTCTACGACCATCACTGCACATCAGATTCGCTTTAGTCGCATAACCACTAAAGTCATACTGTTCTCCCATTTTGATCCTCTTCTCCTTTCTCAATGACTTTCGTGACAGCAGCTTCCCCACTGTCTTCCTTGTTTAGATTCTTATTGCGGAGTTCATTGGCCTCCGGAGTATCCACCGGTTTGTAGCCAACGATTGCTCTCAATTCATTCGAACTTAGAATCTCGTTTCGAGTAAACTTATCAGCAATGTCTGCAATCTGGTTCACCGGAACAAGCTTAAAAGGATCACGAAGATAGATGATCTTCTGCCCTTGAGTTCGAGCAGTTTGCGTAAGGAAAGTTCGATTCATCGCATCGGTGATTGCTGCCAAACAAGGCTCAATACTACGATTGTAATAGTTCAACATAGCTGCTTCGTCTGCTGTCCCATCAAAGACTGCCTGAGTCATACCCAACTGGTTAAATAACATGCTCGTCAGGTATTCAACTTGACTAGTCAATGTGTTCTCGACAGGACGATTCAACTGTGTGATCCGTTCCGTACCATCGATGTAAGCAATACCATACTTTGAATCGACAAGCTGCATTTCAATCTGCTTACGACGAGTTTCCGCCTGATCTTCCTTCAACTTGTTTCGAACCACATAAGGAAGCTGGATGATCAGATCCAATTTGTTCGAAGCGAGTCGATCATCGATGCTATCTAACTGATTCATCTTATGAACGAGTCTCTGAAGAATCGAGTTTGGCTCATTCATGATCGAATAGAAAGGATTCTCGACAATGGCGCATACTCTCTTTGGAAGAACCAAGTCTTGCTTCTCTCCCTTGTGCTCATCGTAAACCGAAACCCGAACATATTTCGGATACCATTCCATAATCTTTCCCACTCGAAGTTTTAAGATCTTGTAGGAATCTGTGTATCGAATGTCAACATCTGCTTCAACTGGAACAATTGCCACGCATCCTTCGTCAAACATAGAAGCGGCAACGTCCTGAATAAATGCTCGACCACTTTGGTCAATGTTTGCTTCAAGCGTAAGGCATTTGTCCAAACTCGATGGAATCTCTTCCAAATATCGTCCGTTCTCGTCCATTCTCGCGTGAAAGACTCTAACAGCGGCGACATCCATAGCAAGCTTGGTATAGATGGAGGCGACGATCGACCGTTCAATGCCTAGATTGAATCGATGTAAATCGGGGCGATATGAATAGCTCGTTCCAAGATCTCGGACGTATTGATGAATATCACGGCCAGTGAACGCATTCCAGGCGTGTTTGAGCCGGTCACCAAAAGCAACCGCCATTTGTTCACCTCCCTACTTTAATCTGCTAAGAACGAACTAACGCTTAACTTTACGCATTACGTCCTCATACATGTTACGATTCCGAATATAATCGACATACTTATAGCCGCCATCGGCCTTAAGAACAGCGTCCAAAGCTTGACGTCCAAGATCATTCTTTGTCATTTTATAGCCTTTTCGGCTAATCTTTGTAATCATCCTAGCTGCTTTAGCTGTTGCCATTTTATACCGAGTATTTGAAAAGAATATCTTATACTTCTTCCCTTTTTTAAAGGCCTTATCTCTTTTCGCAGCATACTTACTAATCTTGGCAGCTTTCTTCGCGTATCGATAACCTTTTCGATTTACAGGTGTTTCTTCACCATAAATATGCTGGTACCACTTCATGCCTTTACGGCCGTAGTGAGCTAAGTAATCGTCTTCATTAATAACCATAAAATCCCCCTCAATCGAACATATCTTTATTCACTTTGTAGGCAACCAACGCATCCATCAAAGCTGCAACAGCATCAATCTTTCGATCATATCGCATCTTCAAAAGCTTGCGATTGCCATTGGTATCCTCGACGACCATGCAGTTCCCCATTGTGAAAGTTAGGATCTCTTGATCAAATATCAGCATTCGATCCTCAGCTAATTTCTTAATCTCCCCAAGAGGAACAGATTCTGTTTTAGATCCTTGAATCACTTTCTCAATTCCCATTCCCCCATTCTCTCGTTCCCAACGTTCTACAAAGGCTTTTGCATTGTATGGATCATATCCGAATGCATTCACATCGTACTCACTTTGAGTGATAAAAACGTCAAGATCTTCGTAAATATCCATCATGTCCAGCATTGTACCAGGCATCACAATCAGACTTCCCTCGTTGAGAAAGTCCTCATACTTACGACGCATGGAAACGGAAAGCCGTTTCAAAGTTTGCTCGGAAATATAGCATCTCGACTTTATTCCGAACTCTCCTCCTCTAAGAGGAAACAAGAAAGTAAACGCACAGAAGTCATCGCCCTGTGAAAGGTCTGCACCTAATGCGCACTTCATCCCCCAGAACTCGCGTGGCGGTCCATGCAAAGTTTCTCCATAAGAGAAGAAGTAAGTATACCCTTCCATTGGGAGTCCAAATCGCTTGGCCAAAATATCGTTTCTGGCTGCAGGAGCTTGCTCTGCTCGCTCAAGATCCAATTGGTAAGTTTCATATGTCACAGTCTTACCAAGATTTGGATTTGCTTTAATCCAACGACTTGGATCTCGCAGCTCTTTGATATCATCCAGCTTATACCACCAAATCGAAGTGTGAGGGGCGACGTATTCACCCTTCAGAATCTTCATCAATTCGATCTTGATGTCATCTCCAGCCGCATTTCGTATGGTTCCTTC
>CANQZG010000035.1 GCA_947628305.1 uncultured Muribaculaceae bacterium
GGGGGGGGGGGGTAGAACCCAATGATATTATGGAAGCTACACCTGACAAGAAGTAATGTTTGTTTTAATGTAAAATCGGATGTTTATAATCAAACAAACAAATCTGTTGAAAGAGCAGGAATTGAAAAATGTTTTACTATATTGATTTATTTGCTGGTGCAGGAGGGTTGTCTGAAGGCTTTACTGCAAATGGATACAATGCAGTGGCACATGTTGAAATGAATCAGGATGCGTGTTTTACGTTGAAAACTCGCATATGCTATTACTATTTAAAAAAAAATAACAAGATAGATATATATCAAAAATATTTGAATAACGAAATAAGCCGTGACAAGCTATATTCATACGTCCCTGAAGAACTGATAAATTCAGTTATTAACGAGACAATGAGTAAAGAAAACATGGAAAACGTATTTAAAAAAATGGATTCCTTATTACTAGAACGAAAAATAAAAAAAGTCGATTTAATTGTGGGAGGACCACCATGTCAGGCTTATTCGTTGGTTGGAAGAGCAGTAAAAGAAGACAATATGATTGGAGATCCGAGAAATTACCTGTATAAACTATATATAAAGGTCTTGCAACAATACAAACCCAGAATATTTGTTTTTGAGAATGTTCCGGGGTTGCTGACAGCTAATGGAGGAAAGTATTTTTCCGATATGCAGGGAGAATTTAAAAAAGCAGGATACAAAATAGATTATAGAGTTTTAAATGCTATAGACTTTGGAGTGCTGCAAAACAGACGGCGTGTCATACTAATTGGATGGAAAAAAGGTTTAAAAGTCCAATATCCAGAGTTTGATATAATAAAAAATAAATATAACGTTAAAAGCATTTTATCTGATTTGCCTCCTGTCTTAGCTGGTCAAGGAAATAACACTTATCCTGATGGCACTTACAGTGAATATTTAAGGAAAACGGGAATCCGAAAAGAAACTGATGTTTTGACCTGGCACATTGCCAGACCGCACATCGAAAGGGATAAAAAAATATATAAAAAGGCTATAGAAGCGTGGGAAAATAATCATTATAGATTAAAATATACCGATTTGCCGGAGGAACTTTGTACACATAAAAACAGAACAGCATTCTTAGATAGGTTTAAAGTCGTTGCAGATGATTTGCCTTATTGTCATACGATGATGGCACATATTGCGAAAGACGGACATTATTTTATTCATCCGGATATAAAACAACTACGCTCTATTACAGTTCGCGAAGCTGCAAGAATCCAGTCATTTCCTGATGATTTCTATTTTGAAGGTTCAAGAACTGCTGCGTTCACACAAATTGGCAATGCTGTGCCGCCACTTATGGCATACGGTATAGCAAGAAAAATAAAAACTATTTTAGAGGGATTATCATGAAAAGAGACATATCTATTGCCACGTTTTATAATGAATTCATAGAAGAAATAGCATTGGCAAGTGACAATGAATCATATGGATGGGAACCCCAGGATTTTTTCACTGCTGTAATGCTGGATTATTTAGAAGAAGCCGGAGAAATTGAGGATCCAATAATATGTCCGTTTAGAGGATATGGTTTACAATTGAATGCATATCATATTTCTGATTCATATGAAGAAGTTGAAATATTTGTAAGTGTGTATAATGAAAACTCATCGTTGGTCTCTGTTTCAAGAAATGATATTGATGCAGCAATAAAAAGAGGAATTCAGCTATATCGGCGGGCAACAAGTGATTTATATACTTCTTTTGAAAAAGATAGCGATACATACGAATTTGCAATAACATTGCACAATGAAAAGATAAAAATAAGGAAAGTTAAAATTATAGCATTAACTAATGGGACCGTAAAATCTATTCCATTTGAAAAAACAAATTTAGCTGGTGCAGAAATCTCTTTTTCTGTTTGGGATATAGATAGGCTTTTTCGGTGTGTTACATCTGGGAAAATGCGAGAAACAATCGAAATTGACTTTGAGGAATTGTTTGGTGTTACTATTCCATGTATTGAAAACAAGACATCTGACAAGTATAGCGTATATTTAGCAATACTAAGCGGCGAGCTTTTGGCTGATATTTATGAAGAATACGGACCCCGTTTACTTGAACGCAACGTTCGTTCTTTTTTACAAGTAAAAGGTCAGGTAAATAAAGGAATTCGTGATTCATTACGAGATGAACCTGATATGTTTTTGGCGTATAATAACGGTATTTCGGTTACCGCAGAAAGTGTTGAGATAATCAGGGACGAAAATGGGAAGCCATCAATTAAAAAGATTCGGGATATGCAAATTGTAAATGGCGGTCAAACAACTGCGTCAATATACAATGCACGCAAAGATAAAAAGATTAATGCAGATCTTTCTAAAGTTTTCGTACAAATGAAGCTATCAGTAATAAGCTCAGCCGAGAATATGGATGAAATCGTTCCTAAAATTTCGGCATATGCGAACACACAAAACAAGATTCAAATGGCAGATTTTTCGGCTAATGATCCGTTTCACAGAAAAATCGAGGAACTTTCTCGTACAATCTGGGCACCTGCGCAAGATGGGCAAAAGCCGAAAAACTGGTTTTATGAACGCGCACGCGGACAATACGCTGATATGCTTTCAAAAGAAAGCACCACTCTTAGAAGAAAAGCTTTTAAGGATGCACATCCGTTATTCACAAAAACAGATTTAGCAAAATATGAAAATACGTGGGATCAACTACCATTTTATGTTAGTGAAGGAGCACAAAAAAATTTTAAAAAATATACTGTTCGTTTGGCAGACCGAGGAAATTTTGTTCCAGACATAAAGTATTATGAGCGGTTAATAGCCAAGGCAATTTTGTTTCGCAGTACTGAAAAATTAGTTCAGCAGCAACAATATGGAGGGTATCGTGCTAATATCGTTACATATACGATTGCCTATCTTTCTTATACAACCGGACAGAGAATCAATTTAGAAGCTATATGGAAAAATCAGGCATTAACTCCTGCCCTGGAAGAAAATATTGTGGAAGTTTCAAAATTTGTTCAACACATGATTGTTAATCCTCTGGGCGGCGCTAATATCGGAGAATGGTGTAAAAAGCAACAATGCTGGAATGCTATTAAAGAATATAATTATACAATAACCGAATCTTTGCGCAAAGAGTTAGTAGATGTTGCGAATCAGAGTGCTGTCGTTTCTTCCTCAATTAAAGCTGTAACATCTTCTTTAAATGTAACAACTGATGATGAGCTTGAGATTATTGAAAAAGCGTTTGCTATATCTGCAGCTGAATGGTTTTCTCTTTCCAAATGGGCAAAAGACACGAATAATTTTCAGGGTTGGCAAAGGAGTATCATGTTTTCTGTCGGACAATTGGTGGCACGAGGACGCAAACCTTCATACAAGCAGGCAGTACAAGCATTAAAAACATACGAAGAAGCTATACAAAAGGGCTTTAATAATATATAAAGGAGATAAATTATGCTTTCATGGAATGAATACATAGAGAATTTGTTGGCGACTCCAACAGTATTAGATAATATGTCTTTGCAATATGGTGATAATTTTACAACTATATCTCCCATTGTAAAGGCTAGCATTCAGATGCTTGAAAGTATGATTGCAACAGAAGGTCCTCATAATGTATTTGTATTTCCTGAAATAAAAGAAATGTTATATGAGTTAGTTATAGCTAAAATAGTATATAACATTGGCGCAGGAAAAATAAATATTACATATGATCCCAGTACTTTCAGGAAAGGACAGAAATTAAAATATAAAAACTGTATTGTCAAGTTTGAAAAATTTGGCGTTGATTCTGACGGAGTAGAACGGTTACATATAAGCTTTGCGGATGGGGCAGTTTATGGCGTTCCAAGTGATATAGCTCCTATTTTCCAAATAGCAGAAACGGATGCGAAAAAATTCACAAAATCAGAGGTTTTTTATAAAATATATTCTGCACCAAAAGCACTTGAAGAGCTAAAGCAACTACCATCAAACAAAAATATTATTGAAGTTTTAACTGATTATAAAACTCATCTTGACGGTTCGATTTTCTTAATAACCAGTGTTAAAGCGGCAAAAGAATATTTAGACAAAATAAAGATAAATGGAACACCATTGCGAGATGTTTTGCTGATTGGGAGAACGCATCAAGGGGGTAATATAGAAAGTTGTTTCCCAGGACAATTATCCGGAAATCCGGCAATTGTTCTGGCATCCGACTTCTACTCTGTTTACGAAGCCATTCGTAGCGGTGCAAAGGTGCAATCTATTATTGTAAATGCATCACATGGCTCCCTTATTGAGAATCAATTAGATAGTTTCGATGCTTTGACACGTGAAGGGTTTCCTATACTATGCTTAACAGATACAAGTAATTCTTTTGATTTGAGTTTGCTTTCCAATCGTGATTACAATATTTGGCGATGGGACGAAACCAGTTTAGTTAGTTCAGTAAACACTTCCGGACTAAAGGTTGCAGAACAGCGGATTAAAAATTGTACTGATCAAAAAATAATGTATGAAAGTATCGCATGTGAATTAATAAATCAATCGTTGCAATTATTATATTTACATAAGGCAGAAATAGAAGACCAGGGTACAGATGTTATAGTAACATACAATAAATTGTTTTCTTTGCTATTTACCGCATTGAGAATAGCAATACCTTTTACAAATGATGAGGTGTATTGTGCAAAAAGCGCTTTAGATGAGTGTAAAACTGCTTTAAAAAATGAAAAGCGTTTTATGAACCCTGAGTTGTACAACGATTTATCCGTTGTAACAGATAATTTTTCTGAGGTTTTTGATGCTGCTTTTAAAAACCCAAAAGTAGATAAAATTACCGAAATACTTGAGTCAAGAGCATACTCTTCAGCTTGTATCATTATTGCAGATAAGCTTGATAAAACAAAATGTGAAAATTATTGGCGAAATTTCACAGTACGCAAACGTATTCCAACGATTGTAAGAGTTTTCTATCCTCAGGAATATGCTAATTTAAACAGCATCAGATATGATGTTACAATTGTTGTGGGTTGGCTGAACAGTAAGAATATGCGGAATATAATTTACAGTTACGGAACAGCGGATTATATTATACTCACATATCCTTGCGAAGATAAATGGCGTAAAGCACATACTCATTATTGGACAAAAGCTTTGTCCAATAATCACAATCATAGAATTGTAAAAAATTCTTTTAGCAAAAAAGCCAAGGATGAAATTGTGGAAAATCATTCTGCCCCAAGGGGATATATAGCGTCTGAAAATTCATTTGACGAGCTCTCTGATATTGAGAATCTGATTCAAAGAACTACTTATCGTCAATACGGGGTGAATTCTGACAATTCAACCCAAGTTGTTGATGCATATCCAATTAGCTTTGTTGGCGGTTACCTGGCATTTTATAGAACAGGTCACAAAATAACAACGGTAACTGATATTATAATCTCTGGTAAAGAAAATGTAGTTTCAAAAAAGCCGGAAGAATTATCCATAGGCGATTTTGTTGTAGTTCGAGAATCACAGCGTGACATTATAAAAGAAATAGCGGATAAAATTCTTGAAAATAAAGGAATGAGTAATGACAGAAATATTGCTATTCGATGGAAAGAAGCATTAAGCGTAGAAACTATGTTTTCAACAACAGAAGAGATATATCAAAAATTACAGGAGAATGGGTGCAAACGTGGTTATCCAACTGTAAAAAACTGGATAGAAGATGAGGACCAGTTTTCGGTATCAAGCAAAGATGACCTCATATGTATTGCAAAAGCATTAAACGATGATTTATTGTCGGAGTCTGTTGATGATGTTTTTGGGGCAGGTATTAATGTGAAACAAGCACATGTAAAAGCAGGAAAATATTTATCGCAGAGGCTTAAAGCGCAGATTGCAGAAAAAATATCTGAATATGACGACATAGATGCGTTTAATATATGGGATCCTATGATTTTAAATTTAGAGAAGATCGGAAAGGCTATTATTTTGAAAATTATAGATATAAACAAGCCTATAAAAATAGATTATGGAAACACTAATAGACTATTATCTGAATAAGGAAGTATTATTATGGCAAGAATGATTCCTTCGGTAATTTCACCAGAAGTAAAGAGCAATGCAGAACGGAAAATATTTGAATGGTTTAGAGATGATCCAACTACAGAGGGCTGGGTTGTTTTACATTCACTTGGGATAGCAAATCACAGAACAGTACTCTACGGAGAATTAGATTTTTTTGTTATAGCTCCTAGACTTGGTGTTTTTGCATTAGAGGTAAAAGGTGGTCGCGTCAGTTGTAATGATGGAGTGTGGTCTTTTACAAACAAATACGGCATAACAACATCAAAAAGCAGGGGCCCATTTGCACAAGCAAATGAAGGTATGTTCAGCTTGATTGATGCTGTGAAGCAAAAATACGGACCAAATCATAAATTAAGTAATTTATTATATGGTACAGGTGTAATGTTTCCTGACATTGAATTTCAAGTAACCGGAACAGAGGGTGAGCAATGGCAGGTGTTTGATGTGCGTAATCACTGTTCTGTTGGCGATTATATACGTAAGCTTGCCAAAAATACTAAGCAAAAATGGGAGGAACAGTTTGGTTTTTTCCCGCATGATAAGATACCGGATTCCAAAGATGTTAAAGAATTGTCAACGATGCTGAGAGGCAATTTTGATAAAATTATGACACTTGGCAAAAAAATATACTATACTGAAGAAGCGTTTGTTACACTAACAGAGGAGCAGTTCCGTTGCTTGGATCAGTTAGAAGACAATCCAAGGTGCTTGATTTTAGGTGCGGCCGGCACAGGAAAGACTTTGCTTGCCGTAGAAGAAGTTAAGCGTTCCGTGTTACAAGGACAAAAAGTTGCGTTTTTTTGCTATAATTCAATGCTTGCTAATTGGTTAAAACAATCTTTTGAATGTATGATTCCTGCAATGCATCCAGAATATGTAGGAACCATAGATGCATGGCTTCTTCAAATTGCAAACAAAACAGGCGCACAAATAAGACCGTGTCAAGGTGAACTTACGGAATTTTATAAAACAGAATTGCCATTGATTGCTTTAGATGCAATGGATCAAAATATTGTAATGTACGACAAAATTGTTATAGATGAAGCTCAGGACATTTTAGGGACAGATGCATTTGAAGTGTTGGATGCTTCTCTAAAAGGCGGTATTGAGCGCGGAAGGTGGGCAATGTTTGGTGACTTTACAAGACAGGCTATATACCAGGAAACTAAACATGCTGACAGGATGATTGAAGATTTGGATTCCAGAACATCATTTATTAGATTTAAACTTAAAATAAACTGTCGCAACACTAAATATATTGGTGATGAAATTAAATGTATCACAGGCTTTGACAGTAGTTCCTATATCTGGACAAAAGTAGAAGGTGTTCCTGTGGAGCATAGGGTCTTTAATTCGGATGAAGAACAAAAACATCAAATTGAGAACCTCATTGAAAAATTGCTTGCTGAAGGGGTCAGCGCGAAAAATATTACGATACTTTCTCCATATAAAAGAGAAAACTCTATTATATCTGAAGTTTCCGGTGTAAAAATACGAGAATATAACCCAAAGAACGAAGCTTCTGTTTCGTTTAGCACGATTCAAGCATACAAGGGTTTGGAAAACATGGTAGTTATCTTGTCCGATATAGAGTCTTTTGAAAATGAACAACTAATGTATGTAGGATTAAGTCGAGCGAGAAGTGCACTATTTATTTTTGAATCAAGCAAAGCAAGAAAAGAATATTTAAACATTCAAAAAAGGAGGCTTCTTGAAGATGGACACAAGGCGTGAGCAAATTATAGATATTATTACACGAGAATTTATAGGTCCTGATCCAATCAAAAAACCTGGTATGATTCAGGATAATGGTGAAGAAATCCTTTCTTCCGATCCTCCACGTATCAGATATACTGCAGGAATACTATTCCCTCAAAAGGCATCCATAGACGATAATATTGCAAATGAAAATAGTGAAATTATTGAAAATGACACACCTGATTTGCTTAAAAATAGTGAAAATATTAAAAGCGGCGGTACGAGAGAGTATCTTGCGGACGCAGAGGAACTGATTAATTTGTCAAATGCATATCAACAATCTGCAATTAGCATGACTGCAGCAGTAGCAACTGGCGATAAAATAAAAGTTTCTGTTTCTGCTGGTATGTATTATTCTATGAAAGTTAAGGATCCGCTTTCTGAAGCAGATAGAGTAAAATATCCTCGAATTCCGTTGACGTGGGATAATAATGATAAATATATTGAATTACCCAATGAAGAAGAAGGCGTTAAAAAGTATCGCGTTTTTCATGAAGATAAAGAAACGCGGTTGGTGTTTGCAATTACATATAGATATAAGTATAGTAACTGCACGCTGTATACATTTACATTACAAAATGATTTGATTTGTGAATCATCTATAAAAGACGAAGATTGTTATTTTCAAGTTCAATTCAACCTTGTTTCAGAACAAGGTTTTCCTGCTATGCCTGAGACTGAAAAATTAACAAATGATAATGATTATTTATCAAACCAAATGCTTTACAGAAATATTAAAACCTATGCCATTGGTCATGGATGTGCGGCAAAATGGGATGAAAATGTATTCTCGGTAAAAACGATTTCAACATCCATTTTTCCTGTATATGAAATGAAGCCTATTGTACCCAGTCAAATTGAAGGTGTTTCTCTTGAAATGTATAAGATGTCGGATCTTGGCAGTAAAGAAGAGACTATTAACGAATTGACATCTATGTGTGAAAAATATGAGCTTTGGATTAATGAATTGATTGAAAAGGTTCAGACTATTAATGATAAGAGAACTGCTAATAGACATATTGAAAACTGTAAATGCTGCTTAGAACGTATGCGCAAGGGTGTAGAACTTTTAAAAAATAATGCAGATATTTTACTTGCTTTTCAATTGATGAACCGCGCTATGCTTTTACAACAATTACACTATAATATGCCACTTCAAAAATGGATATGTGAAGATGGAAAGACAATTAACCTTGAGGATCCTGTAAAAATATTGCCGGACATTAACAACAAGGAGACTTGGTATGACAGAACAAATAAAGTATATGGAAAATGGAGACCGTTCCAGCTTGCTTTTATTTTGCTGAATCTTAAATCGATGGCTAAGAAGGACTCTGATGAGAGATCCATTGTGGATTTGATATGGTTTCCAACAGGTGGTGGTAAAACCGAAGCATATCTTGGATTGTCTGCATATACCATTTTCATTAGAAGAATTAAAGATAAAAACAATACTGGTACTTCTATCTTAATGAGATATACACTAAGACTTCTTACATCGCAGCAATATGAACGTGCAGCAGCAATGATTTGTGCATGTGACGTTATTCGAAAAGAATTTGAAGACACGTTAGGAACAGGACGCATTTCGATAGGACTTTGGGTAGGCGAGGCAACAACACCCAATACTATGAAAAAAGCTGTTGATGCATATAAAAAGATTTACCGAGATGGTTCTGTAAGCGAAAATAGCCCGATTGTGATTTTGAAATGCCCTTGGTGCGGTGCGCAAATGGGTGTTGTTCGCACAGGAAAAACCTTTGCTACACCAGGATATAAAAAAGTCCCCAGCGGAAGAAAAGAAAAGTTAATATTACAATGTGCCAATGACAAATATGGGTGTGAATTTTCTAAAAACGGCTTTGAACTTCCGCTGCAAATAGTAGATGATGAAATCTATACAAATCCTCCAACGCTCCTATTGGGAACTGTTGATAAATTTGCGATGCTACCGTATCGTCCGGAAGCTCAAACAATATTTGGAATTAAGGATGGAGAGCGAGTTACTGCACCTGACCTGATTATTCAGGATGAGTTGCATCTTATCTCTGGTCCTCTTGGTTCGATGGTAGGGCATTATGAAACGATGATTAATGAGTTGTGCTCATACAAAAGCGATGGTATGCGTATATCACCTAAAATAATAGCGTCAACAGCAACTATTAGCCGTGCGGGCGAACAGTGTAGAGCACTTTACGGCTGTAAATTGAAAAATGTTATGCAGTTTCCGCCATCAGGACTTGATGCGGGAGATTCTTTCTTTGCAAAAGAAGATAAGGATGCAGTTGGACGAATGTATGTCGGAGTGTTTGCGGCAGCCTCATCTTCTATTGCAACTACCACTATACGATTGTATGCTTCGCTACTATATGCAGCAAAGGCGATTTCTGTCAGTGATGAATCTGAAAGAGACGGTTATTGGACCAATGTAGGGTATTTCAATAGTATTCGGGAATTGGGACAAACGGAAACATGGATAAAAGCGGATATAGACGAATACTTACATGTCATTTATAAAAGACGGTATGAAGACAAGGAAGAAGGCTATAAAGAAAAAAGACGGTATATCTACAAAGACGAAGAATTAACCAGTCGTATAAGTAGTGATAGAATTCCGTTTAGCCTTCAAAATCTAGGATATAAATATCCAATGAGTTCTGAAGATAAACGGCCTGTTGACATTTGTCTTGCAACAAATATGATTTCTGTCGGTGTGGATGTCCCTCGTTTGGGATTGATGACCGTATCGGGGCAGCCCAAAACTACGTCAGAATATATTCAAGCGACGAGCCGTGTTGGAAGAAGTAATAAGGCACCTGGATTGGTATTTACAATATATAATCCCGGAAAGCCTAGGGATAGATCTCATTACGAGCACTTCGAAACTTACCATTCACGAGTATACTGTAATGTTGAACCAACAAGCGTTACCCCGTTTTCTTCTCAACTTCGTGAACGTGCATTACACGCGATTGTATTTGGTCTTTTGCGCCTTAAAGGAGATAACGAATTTAATCAAGACCCGCCTAAATTCCCTGGTGCTGATAAAATTGAGGAGATTAAAAGAGTTATATCTGAAAGGATAGAAGAAATAGATAAAGATGAACTTGATAAAACTCTTGACCACATTGACAGTATTATGCAAAAATGGCGAATTCAAGAACCAAGTAAATTTCAGGATTTTTCTGCCGGTGATGTTTTGCCCTTGATGTTTCCTGCAGGAACAATGAAGAATGCAACCTGGGGAGACAGGGGATTTGCAACGCCGACTTCTATGAGAAATGTAGATGCATCGTGTGAAGCGATGGTATTGGAAAATGGATACAGCGGGGAGGATGATTAATATGTCCGCAAAACAAATAAGACCTATGCGTCGCAGCGCATTAATAAGCCCTTGGGGTGTAGGTTCAATAGTTCCATTTATCAATGACGAATCATTAATGATTGCAGGACTTGATATGTGGAGATATAAATCACCCGAAGCGTTTGTTATAAAAGATGAAAGATTACAAAAGAGACTGGGTGTAAAGGAGTTGCGATGGCCTCCGGATTTCAGGGATTATGAATCGGATGCCGAAAATTGCAATTTAAAAATACCTGCTGTGCGATTTCCGCGTTGGAATTATTGCCCGTTTTGTGGTACAATGCAAAAAGTGGGCTTTTTCACCAAACAACCAAAATGTGATGCATATCAGTGGGAACATGGAAGGAAGTGCGATGCAACAAAACGTTTTCGCCGAAACCTAATTCCGGAAAGATTTGTTGTTGTATGCCCAGAAGGACATATTGATGATTTCCCCATTGCAGAGTGGATACATGCAGATAGCGGACACGTTTACAATGAGAACACATGTCGCATTAGGAGAAGTACCGGCGGAACATCTGCGGCATTGACTGGTGTAAGATACGAGTGTTCTTGTGGTGCGACAAAAACTATTGCAAGTGCTTTGCGCCCGGGTGCATTGCAAGCTATTGGATATAAATGCAAGGGTGCAAAACCGTGGTTTGGAATGGAAGAAGATAAGGAACATCCATGTCAATGCGATCCTTCAAAACTTAGAGTGTTGCAGCGTGGTGCCAGTAACGTTTGGTTTGCAGATACACGAAGTTCGATATATATACCTACCGAAGACGAAACGCAATCCAGGAGAATCATAGAAGTGGCAAATAAGTTTTTTGATTTAATAGCACATACACGATTGAATGGAGATATTCCATTTGATTTAGTAGAAAGTATTGCCGCAACAGAACAAGTCGATGCCAAAATATTGTATGATGCTTTCAAGAAAAAGATTGATAATATTGAGGGGCTTCCGGAAGTCTCTAAAGAAATGACAGAAGATGAGTATCGCCTGGCGGAATACAAGATGTTAATAAAGAATTCTGGAGGTGATGCGTTAGATTTTCATTCTATTAATTATCTGATATGTAATTATCACTCAAAGATCAGGAAGTTTTTTAAAAGCGTTTCATTGGTGAAAAAACTAAGAGAGACCAGAGCGTTCATTGGGTTTTCACGACTTGAGCCCAATAATGCTGCCAGTATTGAAGATTCAAAATCAATGGTTAGATTGGGGAATGGAGATTGGTTGCCGGCAATTGAAGTATATGGTGAAGGAATCTTTTTTGAGTTTGCGTCAGAAGAATTGAAGAAATGGGCGGAAAAAGACGAAGTAAAAAAACGCATATCGCCTCTTAATGCGGCTTATCAAAAATCTTCTTTTGCAAAATCAAATCCGGGAAATGTTCGAGCAGAGTATGTTATGCTTCACACATTTGCGCATTTGATTATTAATCAGCTTAGCTATGAGTGCGGATATGGAAGTTCATCAATTAAGGAAAGAATATACTGTGAAAAATGTTCTGATGATTTGGGAATGTTTGGAGTACTAATATATACAGCATCGGGAGATTCCGAAGGATCACTCGGAGGGTTAGTTAGACGAGGAGAGCCAGGAAAACTTGAAGATACAATTATTTCAGCCTTTGAAAATGCAAAGTGGTGTTCTTCAGATCCTATTTGCATAACATCTATTGGACAAGGTCCGGAATCACTTAACAGAGCGGCGTGCCATAATTGTACCCTTTTACCAGAAACATGTTGTGAATGCGGAAACAGACTACTTGACAGAGGATTGGTAGTTGGCGAGTTAGATAATCCTCAAACTGGGTATTTTAATGAGCTGTTCTGATACTAGGAGTAAAAATGTGTAGTTTTATCTCAAAGCAAATTGGTGTCGGATTAAAGCGCTGATTGAAATTGGTTATTTTTGCTGCTGTATCTAAACCAAAAGCATTGCCTTGTTCCCCACAATATGGCTGCTTTGGAGATAAAGTGATAACAATAAATCAAATGTTAAACACGTCTTAAAGTGATTTGGTGAAAGATAAGAAGGTGGTATTAATTATGGCTGATGTTCATTCCCCAGAGATAAGAAGCTATAACATGTCAAAAATACACGGAAAAGATACAAAGGCGGAGGACAAAGTGCGGAAATACTTGTTTTCACAGGGGTTTAGATACCGGAAAAATGACAGGCATCTTCCTGGAAAGCCAGATATTGTATTGCCTAAATATCACACCGTGATTTTTGTTAATGGTTGTTTCTGGCATAAACATGAAGGGTGTAGATATTTTGCATGGCCAAAAACCAATGTTGATTTCTGGTATTCAAAAATAAATAAAAATGTACAAAGAGACAAACTGACAGAAAGACAGCTTGTAGAATCTGACTGGAAGGTAATAGTCGTGTGGGAATGTGAATTAAAAAAGGACATATTTTTTCGGCGGATGGATAATTTGATCAAAGAGATTCAGGATCAAAAAAATGAAATAAATGAGGTTCAGGCATGACAAACAGAGCATATTATTCGGCCAAAATAGAAGACTTCTTAAGGGAATCACCAGATGAGATTTTTGCAAAAGTTGCAAAATTCTTTCTCTTCCCGCTAACCGACCTTACAAAGGCTTCATGGTACAAAGAAATAGATATATTGAAAGAAAACCTTATAGATATGACAGGCGGAAGAATTTTACTCGAATATACTATTCCGAGAATGGGAAAACGGGTAGACTGTGTTCTATTGTGTAAAGGAATTATATTTGCAATAGAATTTAAGATTGGAGACAATGAATATCGAAAGTCAACTGATGATCAAGTGCTGGACTATGCTCTTGACCTGAAAAATTTTCAAAAAAGTTGTCATGATAAAATAATAGTACCTGTATCTGTTGCAACAAATGCACCTATACATGACATTGATATTTCTTTGTATGAAGACAATATCGCAGTTCCCATAAGGACTAATGCAAAAGGAATCAGAAATGTCGTTGATATAGTGATATCAAAATATGATATGCCAGATTTTGACTACGAGAACTGGGAAGTTTCCGATTATATGCCTACTCCTACCATTGTAGAAGCAGCACAGGCTTTATACAGCAAACATAATGTTGAGGAAATCACAAGACATGATGCCGAAGCAAAAAACCTGACGGATACAGTTCAGGCGATTCAGGAGATTGTTCATAAAAGTAAGAAATATCATGGGAAATCCATAGTTTTTGTAACAGGGGTCCCTGGGGCTGGAAAGACGCTTGTCGGTCTTGATCTTGCAAGCAAGATGCATGATTCAAAAGCAGATGAACATGCCGTTTTCTTGTCTGGGAATCTGCCTCTGGTAACAGTTCTGCAGGAAGCGCTTGCGAGAGATAAAGTTGCCCGAGAACATATGCTTGATCATAGAATGAATAAAGATACTGCCTTGCGAGAAGTATTCAGCTTTATTCAAATCATTCATAAGTACAGGGATGAGTACATTGGGAATTACCGTGTTCCTGTAGATGGTTTAGTAATTTTTGATGAAGCTCAGCGTGCATGGACAAAAGATGAGATATCCTCGTTTATGGCACGTAAAAAAGGAATAAAGAATTTTGATTATAGCGAACCAGAATTCTTAATAAGTACAGTAAATCGCCGTTCGGACTGGGGTGTCGTTGTATGTCTGGTAGGTGGAGGCCAGGAAATAAACAAAGGTGAAGCTGGTCTGCCTGAATGGTTTGACTCGTTGAAACGTTCTTTCCCTGATTGGACAATATATACATCAGACAGATTGAAAGATGATGAATACCTTCGCGGCAGAGCTTGGGAAGATGTTACAGATTCTCTTTATCCGATTATTGATAATCGGCTTCATCTTGAGTCGTCAATGCGCTCTTTCAGAGCAGAAAAAGTATCACTTTTTGTTAAGCAATTACTTGATTGTGACATTGCGTCGGCCAGAACGACATATTCCGAAATTGCAGATAAATATCCAATATATGTTACTAGGGATCTTGAAAAAGCAAAGGACTGGGTAAAGGAAAAAGCAAGAGGTAATGAAAGATATGGTATTTTGGCCAGCAGTAACGCTGCAAGACTAAAACCAGATGGAATATATTACGCGAGAGATCGCAGCATTATATCGCCTGTGAATTGGTTCTTGAGCGGAAAAGACGATATACGTTCGAGTTTTTTTCTCGAGGTTGTAGCCAGTGAATTTGAAATACAGGGCCTTGAACTAGACTTCGTAATTGTTGGCTGGGATGCTGATTTCAGAATAGAAAACGGGCACTTTGAATACTATTCTATGAGCAACCGGAAAAAACCTCCGAATTGGTGCAGAATTCAAAGTGAAAACAACAAGCGCTATCTGAAAAATGCGTATAGAGTATTACTTACAAGAGCGCGCCAAGGGATGATTCTCTTCGTTCCCAAAGGTGTTGATCCGGAAGAAGATCCAACAAGAAACAAAAAATATTATGATGATATTTATGAATATTTAATCTCATGCGGAATAAAAAGAATTGAGTAAATATAGTTTATTTAAATAATAACCAGATAGGTATAACAAGCACCAAATATCACAAAAAACGATGTAGCACAGTCCGTTTGAATCTTAATCATGGAGAGCAAATGTATCTTATTGGCTAAAAATTATTTGACTAAATACTTCTATGAAAACACTTGACAAAATCAAAATAAAATCGTACAATATAATTGTCACCGAAAAACAGTGACAGTATATTGTATATATAAAACAGGTTAGGATAAAATAATGGGAAAGAAAGAAAAACTGATTGAAAGGTTAAAATTAAATCCGAAAGATTTTACCTTTGAGGAAATGGAAACATTACTTACCGCACTTGGCTTTGCTCGCTTTAACAAAGGCAAAACAAGCGGCTCAAGAGTAATGTTCCGCAAAGATGGCATTCCGATTATTCTGCACAAACCCCACCCACGCAAAGAGCTTTTGGATTATCAGGTGAAGCAAATTGTAAATACCCTATCCAAGGAGGGATTGATATGAAAAACAACATCATAGAACATAAGGGTTATTACGGTTCGGTAGATTATTCTGCTGAGGACAATATTTTATTTGGCTCGGTTATCGGCGTAAGAGGACTTATTTCATACGAGGGCAGGAGCATTGATGAGCTGAAAGCGGATTTTGAAGAAGCAGTTGACAGTTATCTCGAAATGTGTGAAGCAGACGGTGTGGAACCCGAAAAATACTACAAGGGCGCAATCAGCATACGACTTGATCCGGAGCTTCACAGGCAGGCAACTATTGCCGCACAGTCAAAGCATGAAACACTGAACGAGTTTATTAAAGGCTGCATTTGGGAAGGCGTTGCTTCC
>CANQZG010000036.1 GCA_947628305.1 uncultured Muribaculaceae bacterium
TCCAACATACAAACTATTACCAGTAACATTCCATCCACCAATCGTTCCTTTAGCTGTCGTCACCGTGCCATTGAAAGACGAATTACCACTGATTGTGACGCTTGTTGCAGTCAACGCACCAGCTTTTGTAACCTTAAACTTACCGCCGCCTAACGAGATTCCATCTGTTCCAAGGTATACACCGTCAGCAGAGCCGGAAAGCGATGACAAGCCGTTGTAAATCGAGCTTGTCCCAATCGTAAATCCTCCTATTGAACCGCTTCCAGCAGTAACTGTTCCAGTAAAACTCCCACTTGTGGCAGTGACAGCTCCCTTTATATGTACATTATTAGCATATAATTGGCCATCATGAAGCACACCGAAGTTTCCTCCAAGAACAAATCTCCAATAGTCAGAAGGTGTTCCAGCTATCGTCCCAGAAAAGTTTTTTGTTGATAACTTTATCCCGTTTGTTTGGCCAACTGATCCTGTATATATCGATGTGTTATCAATCGACCACCCGCCAATCGTTGCTCCAAATGCGTTTAAATCAGCAACGGATAGCTTGTCCGCGCTGATACTCCCCGCCGTGATCTTCCCGCCATCGATGGTCGTCTTGCCGCTGGAATAGATGTCACTTTTGTTGACAAAATTGACAAGGCCTGTGAACGTGATACTTGCACTGGAAAGTGAAGCCCCTCCGGATGTAAGCGTTAATGTACTGCTACTATCCCCGTTACTAACAGAGAGTTTTAGCCCGTCTTTAAGCGATTTAATTTCAGAAGAAATTTTGCTATTTGTGGCGGCTGTCGTACTGTACGCGGACAAATTGACACGTTCGGCTGCAATCGTACCGGTCGTGATGTTGGAGCCGTTGATCTCGGTCGTGCCATTTCCTTTCAAACTATTGAAAGTAACATAACCGGACAAGTCAATATGTGTAGCCGTAAGACTAGCTAAGCGATCTGTGATTGTAAAATCAGACGAACTAGTCCCACTGCTTACCAGCCAAGAGAAGTGGTCAGCCGCTTGTTCTGCTACGCTATACGCGCTATTTGCTCTGGTATCATCGGTGTACTTGCTCGCTTTACCCCAATCTGCGGAGTTGTACTCGCCGGTCGCGCGAGACTGATTGCACCTGTACAGTTCTCCGTTCGGACCTTGCGACCACAAATCCCCCGCGTCATACGGTGGCTTCGGCTGTGTCAAAAACACCCTGCGCTTGTTGTCGGCTGTGTCTTGCGCGTTTTTGGCATTACCGAGAGCAAGCGAAATGTCCGTGTCCTGCACCATCTGCCACTTCCACGTGGTCCCGTCCTTGAAGAACCGGTACGCGTAGCCTTTCGACTTCCAGTAGAACAGGTCGCCTTCGTGTTTCGCCTTGTCAAGTTCCGAAGACCAGCCCGACGCGGGAGCATTGGTCAGCTTCGGCTCGTAGTCGTAATACCACGTCTCGATCTGCCCGTCGATCTGCGTCTGCAAGTTGCTCAGCGACTTCGTCACGCTCGCGGCGTAGTTGTCCAAATCTTCCTTTGCGCCTGTCGCGACCGCTTCGACCCGTGAAGTAATTCCGTCGAGCTTTACGTCTATCGAGGACGAAAGCCCCTGCATCTCGCTGCTTACATCCGCCCTGATCTCGTCCGCCGTCTTCGTCAGGCGGGAGTTGGTGTCTGAGATTTTGCGGGAATTGCTCTTGATCTGCGTGGCCGTCTCGCCTATATACGGGTATTCGTGGTTGACCTCATTCTCACCCGGAGCGGAGATTTCGGCTGCGTGGCTTGCTCCAAACGTAATCTTGCGTGAAGCAAGCATTGAATAGAAATCCTGTATGGTCACGCCGTCTCCAAGTTCCGCGCCCGGAGCCATAAGCACGTTGGAAGCCATGTACCCTTTGTAAACTTTTCCACGAAGCGCGGTTAGGATTTCATTCGCCAAACGCTGTGTGCCATATGCGCAAGGAGAAGTCAGAACATACCCGCTGTCATCCCCTGCAAAGACCTCGTTCTCGTCATCAATGAGCAGAGAGATTCCAGTGATCGGCCCGATCTCGTTATATTTTTCAAAAGAGGACGCTTTCGCTCCGATATACTGTTTCTGGTTCATACGAGAATCCGATCACCTCCGAATGTGATTGCATCTCCATGTTCTTCTATCAAATAGAAAGTCTCCGGCGGAACGCTGTCGAACAGAGGAATCAAAAGCAACTGTCCTTTGTCCGTCATAATCCAGTTTCCGTGGTGTGCCGCCGCGATGTCTTGCAAGACTTTCCGCATGGTCGTGGTATCGTCTGGATAATCGACCTGTTCCTGCGTAACAGTGAGTTTCGTTCTCGGGTCGATGGTTACACCCATTGTCTGCGCGATAACCTCTGCGGCAGATTTCATCGTCATTGGAAACTCAAGAGACTGATCGGGTTTCCATACCACGCCGGATTTCAGCATCGCGTCATACGCGACGATCTCCATGTGGGAGTTTCTGATCGTCCGCGTGTCTATGTAGAAGATTCCCAGCGGCTTCCATTCGCTTTCGCTTTCCTCTCTGACATACGGGCGAATCTCTGCCATGGTCGGGATTTCGGACTTCGGCCAAAAAGAGATCGTCAACTCTGCCGCAGACGCATTTCCGATAGAGACATTCTCAAAAAGCGGTTGGTAAATGCTCGCGCTTTCAATGTCGTTCATGCCGTATGTTTCACCGGCTATATCCACTTTGTAAACGTAAGACATTTCCAACCGCCTTTCTTATTTGTCGATCAACGGGAAACTGATACCGCTCCACAACTCCCTGCCGTTTTCGTACCTTTGTTGATACGAAACTTTCGGATTGTTGGAGTACATCGTGTGCGTTACGATTCGCTCTTGCTCTGGGTCGTAGTACCGAACTGTCACGAACTCCGGCTTGATCGCACGGAGAACGATTGCCAGCTCGTGGCTGTACAAAGGACGGCAGGACACGTCCCAGCGGTACTTCGACGCGACACGGCTTCGGTGCAAGTCTGCGGCAAGGTCGCGCCCGGCGTCGGATGCGTCCACATCCTCGCGCGTCAGGGAAAGCCCGTTGTAGGCTATGTAAGGGATAAAGTTCACGCCGTTCACTTCAAAAAACATCTCGCGCCTCCTTTACCCCACCTGTACCGAATGGCCGAAAATTCGACTGTTGCGGTTCTGGACCTGTGTCGTCTTTTGACCAACTTTGTCGGAATCCATGTACACGTCTCCGCCGTTCTCCTGAATTGCCGTCACGATGCGCGTGGCCGCCGCGAAGATCACGCTGATAACGTCCTCGTTCGCAGAACGCATTCCTCCGGCGAAAGCGCCCTCGTTCCAGGCGTCTCTGTTTTGGGGAGTACGCGCCGCGCTCAGATTCACGTCGTCGTGCGAGGGGAAGAACATATACTTCCGATCATCTTCCAAGGACAGGCTCGAAATCGCCTCCGGGATTCTTGACATACCAGACGCAATCGTCCCGAAGTAATTCCCGAGCTGCCCGAACGCCGCCGATACCGCCTGATACACACCGCTTGCAACGGACGAAACGATCTGTCCGTTGTTCATAACCGCCGTGTTCCCGCCGATTCTTCCGACGAGTTCCGGGATGCCGTTCTCGTTCGCGTAGAACAGCCGAGCGCTTTTGACAGCGCCGCCTCCGGCATATCCTTCAATCGGATGCCATCTGCCTCCGTAGAAGATGCCACCAGCAG
Organism: uncultured Muribaculaceae bacterium; assembly: GCA_947628305.1. Classification (GTDB taxonomy): domain Bacteria; phylum Bacteroidota; class Bacteroidia; order Bacteroidales; family Muribaculaceae; genus HGM05190. The sequence goes on from CANQZG010000036.1 coordinate 3,680, forward strand.
CATTGAAGGCTGCCGTCGTATTCTTGCCTCCGCCTCCTCCGGATTGTGTCGTACCAACCACATTACCAATAACATCAATCGTGGGCGTATATCTTTGATCGAGCTTTGCCATCTGTGCGATAACAGAAACATACGGCAACATACTATACTTGAACGACACGAGGTCAGCCTCGGAAGAAATTTCGGGTAGTCCTAGCTTGTTTGCCCAAGTATTAAACTCTGCAATCGTACTCATGGCCGGAATCCCCAGACGATTTAGATATTTGTCAAACTCAGCAACCGTGGAGATTCCCGGTATGCCCAGTTCGTTTAGATAAGTGCTAAACTCTGCAATAGTCTGAATTTCTGGCGCTCCAAGCTCATTCAGATACGATTTCAATTCTGCAATGCTTTGAATCTCAGGAAATCCAAGATTATTCCAGTATTGTTGGAGATCGGAAACAGATTCAATTACAGGAGTTTGCATTCCGTTCGTCGTATAATCTGAAATGTTCGCAGTCAAACTTTCCAAATCAAGCTGATGCTCTGCCGTTCCGCTCCATCCCTTTTTGAGATCAGCAAATACCGTAGTCGCAACTTTCCCGAGCGTGGCCATATTGAGAATGTCCCTCGCATCTTTCGTTACAGTTCCTTCTTTGGCATTGACTTCAACGTCAGTATGGAGCGTCCCGATTGAAATACCAGCCTCTGAAAGCGCCTTTTCAATCTCGGGAGATAACTTACCAAAGTTCTTTGTGATTGTGTCTGTAACAAGAGAAATCGTCCCGTCGAGATTTTTCACAAGCTCTGCATTGCTCAACAGACCTTCTCCGATCTTGCTCGTTAATATCTTTCCAGCATCTTCCGCTTTTGATAGAGATTCTATAAAAGTTTTGTCAGTTGACAGCTTTTCGCCAATCAGATAGTTGATCGCGTCCATGTCCCCTGTTAATGCTTTCATCGTATTAACGTCATGCAGACCTTCAGACAAACTCTTTGGTAATTTCTCTCCGGCCTCTCTGAAAACTTTTGCTTGATTCTCAAGTTGCGTCGTAGATGGAGAAAGTTTTTCAATTACCTCAGAAATTGCCTTTGCTGCTTGTGGGCCTGCTTTCCCAGTGATTTGCACAAAGGAATTACGGAGATTATTACTTACGTCCTCCGTAAAATAACCAATCTGCTCCTTGACCAAGTATCCAGTGCTAGAATCGTAATTCATGCTTTCTTGTAAGATAGAAGACATAAAATCCTTTGAATCTGCACTCATTAATTTTTGAGCTTCCTGCAAGGAATCAGACCAGCCGTCTGCCAGTGCTTCACCAATAGGAGCGAATGCGTCCGCAATGATACTAGCGTTTTGAAGTTCAAAATTTCTGTTTGCTTCTTTTATTGCACGCAAATACTCTTGCTCGTTCAGCGCACCTTCTTCATAAGCCAGTTCTATACCTGCACGCAGGGTAAGACTTGCTTCTTTGTTTTGGTCAATTCTATCCTGTGCAATTTTAAGCAGCTCGTCTTGCAACTTCATAATGCTTTCGGATGACAAGTTTTCTACATCAATATCTGCTTCCTCAACCGTCATCGAGATTTTCGCTTTGTACTCTGCATCCGCGACCTTTTGCGTAATTTCGTTCATTTCTTTTTGCAGATTGTAAATTGTCTCATATTCTTTTTCTGACAATATGCCATCCGCAAAAGCAATATTTACTTTCTCTCTCAGCCTTTCACCAAGTTCGGTAAGTTTCTGCTGCCCTTGAGAGAAGTATTCAGAAATGAACCCAGACAGTTCGCTCTGCACATCACCGGGTTTTAATCCGAGATTAATTGCAAGAGTAAATTCCTCGCCTCTAGCGGAATAAGCTGCAAGCGCAGAGTTTATGTAGGTATCCGTTGCATCTGAAATCGTAACTTCGCTTGGAATAATTCCGATTGAAGCCTTGTATACTAGGCTATCAAGATCACGGTTAGCACGTACAAAATCATCAAACGCACTTTGTACATTGTTTTTCGCGGTAATGTAAACGTCGAGTTGCGTGTACAATGGCCCGGACATTCTGGATTCCGCCATTTTTTTTGCTTGCTCTACCGTGATTTCTACTTCGCCGAGACGGGCTTTCAATTCTTCTTCAACAGCTTTCTTGTCATAACCCATTTTGAAAGCTGAGATACCTAATACAATGCTTGCAAGAATCCCAATCGCTAATCCAGCAGGACCAAACGCCACAGTTGCCCCAGCAATTCCCAACGCAGCGCCAATAGCAGATTGCATTATGTTTTCAAATTTTGGCCCATTGTAGCCTACGTCGAACATTCCTCCCCACTCGATGGTCAATCCAGTAACGGACACAGCCAGCCCAGCGCTAATTTTGGCAATGCTCGTATTCATTTCGGACAGCCTAGAATTTAACGATCCGGAAGAAACTTTATCAAACCAATTCATCATGGAAGTAGATAGCCTCCATGAAGATAGTCCAGTACCAATCGAAACGACAGCAGAAGACATCCCGTCGAGGTTCCCAAGGAATGAGCTTACTGTATCAGCAAGTGCGCCAACAGCATTCCCGAACGCTTGTAATCCTTTTCCTAATAATTCGTTCCAGTCAACGCCGTTCATTAAGTTGGCAATACTCTCGCCGATGTTTTTCCAGTCAGTGGTCTCTAAGAAATTGATCGCTGTGTCTAATACGCCGATAATTGTTTTACCGATAGTCTCACCGGTCTTTTTCCAGTCAATCTCATCGAACCACCCGTTGACAACGCCGCCAAGCCATTCTCCGAAATCGTTCCACTTGAACTTCGTGACAAATCCGTATGCGAAATCTACCGCAACACGAATTTTGGAGGCGAGAAGTGCGCCGACATCCTCCGGCACAATGCTGTCAAACAGGCCGTTGAAAAAGTCAGCAACATTTTCGCCTGCGCCTTGCCAATTAAATTTGCGGATGAATCCCAGCCCAAAACTGATGCCTTTTTGAATCGTCTCGCCCAGCTTGTTTCCCCACTGTTCGTAGTTCACGCTGTCCATGAGGCCATTGAGCTTTTCGGCAAGGATTTCACCCGCGCCGTACCAGTCTCCGGAATCTATAGCATCCCGGATTTCTTTCGCCCAATCTGTAAACCGCTGCGGCAGTTCCGCTTCCTCGAACATCGTGCCGTATTCGTCAGCCAGTCCTCCACCTCCACCGCCGCCGCTGCCTTTGTCGGCTTGGTCGGGGATAATGGTCAGTTCGTCAATGCCGATGAGATACCGCTTGAACTCCTTCGCCGCATCAGCCGCGCCGCCCATGGACTTTTCGAGATCGTCCCCGTACTGCACGGACTTTTTCAGCGCTTTTGTGTAGGTGCTCTTGCCCGTGATCGCCGCGAAGACCATGTTGACGACATTGAGCAGTTCAACAAATTTGTCGATGATAAAGTCGATTGCAGGAGCCAATGCCTCGATCAACGGTGAAGCCATAGCACCGAAGCTGTTTTTCAGATAAAGTGCGCTTGTGGCAAGTTGGTCCATAGCCGGAGCAAAAGCAGTGCCAGCCAACTGGCTATAATAATAAAGGTTATTTACGCCCTCTTTCAGCCCGTCCGTTACCATCTTGATCGCAGTGCGGACAGCCCGGTAGAACGCCACACGCCCAATGGCGGACTTCCATTTATTGAATGCGGCAATAGACCTCGTAACAGGAGATACGAAGTCCTTTACCGCGCTTTTTGCAAATTTTTTGATGCCGCTTGTCAGTTTGTTAATGCCTTTGTCAACGGCGTCCGAAGCGGCCTTGCCGAGATCACGCAGAGTAAACTTGTACTCTTTAATCTTCTTCGTTGCGTCAGCCGCAGCGTTCCCGGTTTCTTTAATTTTATCCGCACGATCAGATACATCGCCATCGTCCCTGATACCTACGGAATAATTTCCAGTATCTCCGGCTCGTAATAATTGTTGAGTTTCCTCCGGCGCGGTCGTAGTGTTCTGATTGGTGATTTTTTTGGAGTTATTAAGTTCGCGAACCGCAGAGGCAATTCCGCGAAAGTCTACGCTCGCAAGCCTCTGCAAGGATGCCGTCATGGAATCCAGCCTTGAAATGGATTCGTCGCTCACGCTCTTGACGGCGTTTCCGATCTCCGTAATACGCTTTGCAATCGTACTCGGCAGCTTGACTTCACCCAGCCTGCCGATTCGCTCCAAAGACGCGCTGATAGATTCCAGACCTTCATGTACAGTTTGATACCCTTGTACGGCCTTTTTGATCTGTTCTAACTGCTCCGCAAACTTCGTCGGGAGCTTGATGTTCTTTAAGTTGGACAGCGCTTTCCCGTCGTTGGAAAGCACCTTGAAACTCTCCCCAATGGATTTCAGCTTCGCAGTCTGCTCCACAAAGGAACGCAGACCGGAAGAAAGGGCGGCAACCTCGTCGTTCGCCCCTCTCGAACCAGACTTCAATCTGCCGAGCGCATTGATAAGCCCGTCAAGCCCCTGTTCCGCTTGTCCGGAAGATGCGCTGATTTCCAATTCAAGTCTGTCAATCGGTTCCGACAAAGTGCCACCCTCTTTCTTCATGTGCGCACTTGGTAATTAAACACTTGGCAATGTCGGCGGATCGCTTTTCCTTTCCCGTTCGGCTTTTCTTCGCTTGGATTCCTTGATTATCGCGTCGAAATAGTCATACGCTCTCTGCCGCTCTTTCTCGTTATCCTGCTCGATGTATTCGGCAGTTTTCTTTTCGCCCAAAATGTCATACGGTTCTTCGGGGTATTTCGCCGTCGCGGGCTTGCCTTTCCCACGGAAGAAATTGGCAAGATTCGTGTACAGTGCGTCGTTGAAATACATCCCTTGCAAATGCGCAAATTCGTTTTGCCGCTTGATTCGCAGCCGCTCCGCTTCCCGGAATTGATAGATCATTGTGACATCGCCGTACCAATACTGCTCATAAGTCATGCCGATAGAGAGATAGTACGGCGCGTCACGGTCAAAGATTTCCGAGTAGGAGCTTGGCGTTTCAATCAGTCGGGCAGTTCCAGAGTGACCAGCGCGTTTTTTTCGTTGTCCTCGTCACCCGTCTGGATGGTGTTGGACTGCTGCGCTTGCAGGAACAGTTCGACAAGCCGCGTGACCAGCTTGTTCGGAAGCCCGCCCCACTTCTCACGGAGCTTGTCCGCCTTTTCGCGGGAAACCTCGTTCTTGTGGTGCATACGGAACGAATAGTAGAACAGGTCTTCCACAACCGTCATTGTCTGAGAATCAATGTTGTTGAGATTGAATCCCTGCCGTTCCATGAACTTGACGGCATCCCGGTTGAAATCCAGCTCATAGCGCTTGCCGGTTTCGGTGTCCGTGATAAACGCCGGGCTAACCGTCTGATTCACCTGCTTCTTTTCTGCCATCTTGCATTTGCCTCCTTATTCGGATTGTGTATGAGATTTTGGGAAAGGCTCGATTAAACGCCCATCGGCTTCAACTCCGTGGGCACGTCGTACCAGTCAGGCTCGTTCGTCGGCGTGATCGGGAGCGTGACCTGAAAGACTTCACCGACAGATGCGCCCGGCATACCGATTTTCGTGGGCTGGCCGGTAAACATCATGCACTTTTCGAAGCCCGGAATCACGACGCAGAACCACATCTCCTTCTCGCCCGCGATGCCCGTGGTGTACGCCGTGTAGATCGTCTCGTTCCACAGCGTGAGAAGCGACTGAGACATATTCGCGGTGAAGGAAAGGGCACCGCCGAGATCGATCAGCGCCGGAACGTAAATGCGGTACATCTCCGATTCGAGCGGAGTTGCATCCAGTGTTTCAGGCGCAGAGGACATTTCCGGAATTTCGGTGATCTCAGGAATCTGCTGGAAACCTTCGGTCGGCTGTTCGCCCTTCTGCGCTTCGACTGCGTAATACATCTTGATGCCCGCAGTGCTCATTCTGATAGCTGCCATAAAAAAGTACCTCCTTGTCAATTTCAAGAGAGGCACTTGGGACTAACCACTTGGCACTGTTCGCTCTGTGTTGCTGTTTCTACATTAGTTCGTGTAGATTCGATGAATCACTTCGTCCACGGTATACTCCGGGCGGTCTACCCCTTGATACCGTGCGAAGATACGGTAAATTTTGGAATCCTGCAAGTTCGGTTGCGGCGAGCAGTAGATTCGCGTAAAGCCGAGCGATTCAAACACTTCATCGACGACTTCCTGAATCTCCCGCGCCTCCGCTTTCTTGCCGCTGCTCAGATTCGAGAACACGTTTGTTTCGTACATCAGCGTCACGGCGTTTTCGAGCCTGTCCGCTGTGCGCATCCGCGTCACAACATTGTTGCTCGCTTCGGCGACCGTGACGGCTGGAAACTTTGACGGGACTTCGACATATTCACCGGCGACGAAAATACCGTCAAATCGTTCCCGGAGTGTTTTGGAAACTTCTGCAAATACAAAGCTGTCCGGTGAGATCATTTCTTACCTTCCCCTTCCTGCATCAGTTCCCGTGCTACTTCCGGCGCGATTTCCCGTAACCGTTGACCCGTTTCGTACATAAACGGCCTGTGCGGCATACCGGCTGTCCAGTGTAACTTCCCGTCATCGCCCGGATAAACCCAACCGGATTCTCCGTGTTCGTTCACGTCGTATTGCCAACCCGGAAGATAATCGTATGGGTTCGGATTTTCCTGTCCGCGAACGCCCGTGCCCATTTCCACAAACGCGGAATGGTAAGCCGTCGATACCACATACCCTTTATCGTCTCGCTGTTCGGAAATGATGCCTCGTACCAGTTCCCCGGAATCGTAGGCATCCATGAAGATCGCCGTCTCCTGCGCAATCTCTTTTCCGCGCTCAGACATCTCCCGCGTCAGCTTCGGAGGAAGTTCCTTGACCTTCTCCTTGTACGCTTTCACCCTCTGAATCGCTTCCTCGATTGATGCCGCACTCAGTGGGTTCACTGGAATCTTCGCCATGTGCCGCCTCCGTCTGTTGCTGCGCGATGCGGGCTTTCGCCTTTTCCGCTGCCTCCATCTTTTTCTTTGTGGATTCGTACACGCGCACATTGACCTGTGCAATCGCGTATTGCAGGGAATTGAACCACCGCGCAACCGCCTTGACTTCGTAATTCCACGGCCCATCGGTGTCGGCGCCGTCTACCCACAGGATCGTGTTCTCGTCGATTTCGAGCGACGTGTCCGCAGTCGTTACGGTTCGGTCGTAGTTCTCGATCGACCCAAACTGTTCCGTTTCGGATGTGCCCTTGTTCGGGGAAACGCACAGCATCGCGGATTGTAACGGGCCATACTTAGGCGCATACTCACCGCTCGGATTCCCGTATTCGTCAATGATTTCTTCCTCGCCCTCGTACAGGCGATAGAAGATAGGCTGCTGGTTTCTAGCAAGGTTTCTCACCCCAGCACCCCCACGAAAGGCACGACTTCTCTGAGAAGCTGCTCGGAAATCCACGAGGATTCATACGAACGAGATGTACCGTTCTCGGTATGCACAAGCTCGCCCTCTGCCCCTCTTTTGTTGTACAGGTCAAGAGCGCATCGGTATTGCAAATCCTCGTACTGTTTCTCGATCTGCTCCGGCCACTCCTGATAGGGAAACCGACGGGACATAATCGCCGAAAACGCCGTGTCCAGACAAATTTGCAGAACGTCCTCGTCTGGCTCATTTGTAACCTTTTGCAGCTTTTCCATCGCAGTCATATCCCGTGGCTCCTTTCATCATTCTGCTTTCTTCCGCCCGACACGTCGTTTTACCGCCGTAGCCGCATAGCTCACCGGGTTCGGTGAAAACGTCGCGTCTTGGAAGCTGAGTTTCAAAATCGTTTTTTCCTCACACTCGAACGTGAACGTTGAAGTTCTATCCTTCACGAGCAGAACCCAATCAAGATCGTTCGCCGTTTTGGTCGTCACGCCCTTGCAAGTAATTTCTTTGCCCTTGTACTGGTCGTCGATATGTACCGGGAAGAAATGACCGTTCTGTTCGTCGTGGTTGTCGCTGAATGCTTCCCATCCACTGATATATTTCAACGTGCCGGTCACAGCGCCGAGAAAATCAATGGACGTGTCCGGGGAAATCAGATCAGAAACCGATTTGCCCAAATCACTTAGGGTCTGTTTTTGGGCGGGAACAGACCCACTCATTCCCCCGATACTTGCAGGGTGTAAACCTCATCCATGCGCTCGAACGAGGGCAGCACAATCATGGAAGCGGTCGTAGTGATCTGCACGGGCGGGCCGTAGTCACGCTTCACCGCAACAGCGACACCAGTATTGACAATCGTAACGTCAACATTCGCGTCGCCCATCAGCGTCCGTTCCTCCGGCGTAGTCCCGTACCAAGTGTTACCCAGCGCACCAGCGGGCAGGAATGTCACATAGCCATCCGGCACAAACGGAGCGGCAGTATTGGTCTTCTTATCCACATACACCTTGTCATAGATGATGATGGTGGTCTGCGTCTTGGCCTCCCAAATACGCTTGACGGTCTCATCGTCCATGTCAATCGTCGCGGTAAGATTCTGCGCCAGAACAGCGTTGCGCACCGAGGCAATCTGGCCGAGCATATCAAAGGTTTTCTGATTCATCAGCGCATAACGCGGCGCAGTACCGCGCAGCGCAAGCGCACGTTTCACTTCGCGGAAGTTTTCAAACGGCTTCGCGTTCTCCGTGTCCGTCCAGACATTCGTGCCATCCAACTTCTTGAAGTTGCTGGTCTTGTGATCCTCGTCCACATCGTAGTTGTACTCATAAAGAATACCGTTGTCGTCGATGTAGATTTTCGGAGAACCGTCCTTCGGGAAAAGAAGCTGCATCCGCATGATCTCAGGCACGATTTCCGCGCCTCTGACAAGCTCGTTCGTGTCATCATAGATGCTCGCCATGATGTCATCCAAGAACGGGCTGTTCTGATCTTCAATCCGCATAAGTTCAATCAGATCATGCTCACGGACGAGCATGGATTCGCGGAAGAACGCCATTTCCTTGCTTTCGCCCTTGAACGAGCCGCGCACTCTGAGCGTCGGCATCGCGTCAAAGTTGGAAGCCGCAAGCTGGACATACTTGCCCTTGTGGGTCTTAATCGTATTCAGATCAAGCCCCATCTTCTTCCGAGGCGGGAAGAAAGCCGGGCCTACCATAGACAGGTCATTGTTCACGTCCTGCGTTTTCACATAGGCCGTGGCAACGCTGTTGGCATTGAAAAGATCATTGCTAAGAATCATAAATTATTCCCCCTCGCCGTTATCTTCGAGCACGATCATCGGCAGCGTGCTGATCGCAGCGCTAATGTCAGAACCGTAATGCTCGGTAATGCGCTTCTTGTTGAGATAGCCCTTCTTGAGAATCGTGCCGATGGGGCGGCTCTCAAACACATCAGACAGAAGCACACCAATGGCATCTGCCGTAGCCTTCTTCTTGTCGCTTCCGATGGGAGTACCGGCCTTGACGATCTTCACACCGTCAACCGTGTCCTCGACTTCGGAAAAGTCAAGCGTAATGCCAATACCTTCCCAACCGTTCGGACGGTTAAGAATTTCAGTCCCGCGATACACGGTAAAAGACTTAACTTCCAAAGTTAATTACCTCCTGTAAAATGTTTTAAGATTTCGTTCGCCGCGGTGTTTGCCTCTGCTCTGTTCTTGCCAATTCTTTCGGCGATTTTTTCACCAGCGGTTTTTTCGTCGTTGCCACCACCAGCGCCGCCCGGTCTTGGGTCGCTTTTCACAAGGTCAGCCCGGAGCTTCTTTTCATACGCAGCGTTGAAAGTTTGCTGATTCTGGAAAACCTTGTCCATGTCCCCATCAAACAGCGCTTCCGCCGTCGATCTTGCGAGCTTTTCGTCGTAGCCGAGTGCAAGGTACTTTGACGTATGTTCCGCGATGGTGGACTTCTTCAAGAGCTCCTGATACTTGTTTTCAAGTTCCGATCTGGCCTTGTCCTCCTCGGCTTTCTTGGCCTCGTCCTCAGTCATCTTGCCTTTGAGTTGCTTCTTCGTGTCAGCAAGCTCAGAAGTCACCTTGTCGAACTGCGCCTTTGAGATATACCCGGTCAGGTCAACCTTTTCGGGAATATCGAGTTTGAGCAGCGCTTCGACTTTCTGTTCCGGGGTCATAACCTCAAAACCTTCGATTGCAGTGGTGTCAATGTTCGCCATGTTTTACTCCTTTGCGCTTTTTGTCAGGTCATCTCCGACCTATTTTTTGCGTTTACAGTTCTCTCTGTTTGCGAAACTTATATCCCGCCGTCTCTGGCGGCTATTTATCGGCGAAAGCCGTAAATATCAATTATTCCTTTATGGTGAACCAGCAACGGCAACCCCAATGTGTCTTACTCGGTATGTTGTCAATCGGATATACTTTACCGTCCCTTGGCTCACATTCCTCGCAGACTTTTTCGTCATGCTCCGTGTGCCATACAACCCATTTCACGCCCGCATCCTCAAACGCTTTCAGCCGTGCCGCATCCGTAACCTCAATGCACATCTGGTCTGTCATGCGCGACCAGTACATCAGCCCACGTTGAAACTCTTTCGGCTTGTCCTTCGCGGAATTGATTCCCTCGGCTGTGTACTGCCGTTTCCGGTCGATCTCGTGCTGATACACATACTTCATCACGGGGTTATACGCCATGAAGAAATCTAACAGCCATCCAACAACAGGAATCTGCGAGCCATGCGGCTTTGTCTGCCTGTAAACCATCTGCGCAAGTTCGAGCATGGTGTCCTGATTGTCCTGCGCAAGCGATTCGTAAAGCTCCTTGGTCAGACCGATGATCGTCAGTTCGTCGAACTTTGCAAGAGCGGCTTTGCTTTGCGCTTCATTGAACCGCCGAACCGCTTTCTTATTCAGCAGTTCTATCGCCTTGTCCGCCAGTTCGTAAGGATTCTGTTCCACCGTTTCCGTTGGCATTGACTTCTTCCCTCAATGTCCGTTCCATCTGCGCTTGCTGTTCCTCGGCGTATGCCTTGCTGATCTGGTACGCTTCCTCGGAATCCGTAAACAGACCGCAAGCCTGAAACGCCAGCTTCGGATGAATTTTCGAGTTATTCAACATTTCGCAAAGCACTTGCACCTTGCTCTGAATGTCTGCATAGTTCCGGCGCGTAAACTTGAATCCAATATCGGACAGTTTCAAATCCACTTTGTCGCTCTCACGGAGCGTGTAAAGCGCGATTTTCAAGAACGCTCTTTCGGAGCGACTAAAAAGCAGTTCCGTATCTTTCGCCCGCGCCTCTGCCGCTTGCCACCCGTCGCGCATGATCGTTGCCGCGCCCGTGTCGCTCGTGCTGGAACCGCCGTTTCGGTTCGGCATACCCGTAATGGTGAGAACCGTGTCGTAAATGTCATCGACCAGCGTTTGCGCTCCACTCTGCGAAAGTTCCCCTTCGACGCGGTACACGCGAGCGGTTTGATTATCGTTGCTCTTAATCATCAAACCGAGTTGCTGCCGAAGCTGCTCCATCTTCTCCTTGTCGATCTCGCAGTTTTCAAAGACGAGAATCGACTGCACAAACTGTTCGATGTCATCCACGCGGTTGCTTTCAAGCGTGTTAAGAGCATTTAACAGCGGCAGTACCGCTTCAAACGCGCCCATGCGAGCTTCGTTGTGGAGATATTCGATGATCGGAACAAACGGCACTGTCCGAACAAGGCGATTCGTGATCTCGCCGTCTTTGATCTCGAAATACTCCGAAGCGGTGTAGACGCACGAAAAGCTATTTCCTTCTTCGTCTTTGCGCTCTACCACCCCGGCAAGCGGTCTGTTCCCTAAATCGCTGGAATAGATTACGAAAGCGTCTCGCGGGTCGAGCGTGTAAATGTGAATCCCGCTGCCATCTTCTTCGCCGACCTCATCCGGCATCACCATTCGGCACCCAACGCCGCAAATGTGCGCCCACTCCGCGACTTCTTTGTCCTTCGCGGCCTTGTCTTCGGCATACATACAATCGTTCAAGAGGTCGATCTTCTTGGAAATGTTTTCGTCCCCGCCGCGAGAAATGTACTGCAACGGCTCCGAAAGCAGATAGCTCGTCTTGAATACGACGATCTCATTTGCACGGTTGACCGTAACCTTGTTGTTGATCTCCGGTCGAACGGTCTTTTCACGGCATCGGATGTCCTGTTTGCCCTTGTAATAGTTGTACAGATACTCAATCTCGCCGCGATTGATACGATGCACCGCCATAGCCTTGCCGAGCACATCCACGACGTTTTCCGCCGTGATTGCCGAGGCATCTGTGAAAATCTTCCTTCGCCCGTGAAGCCCGTCCTCCGGCAGCAAATTCACAATCTCGTTTTCGGACACCGTATCACCTCCCGATTGCAGGAAAACAAAAATGCCAGCTACCGATTTTTACTCGGTAACTGGCACTTGGCAATTAAGCACTTGGCACTTAATGATTCGGTTCTTTTCGATTCTCGCCTTTCAAGACGATCTCGACGTTTCGCTTACACGCCTTACACCACGGGTAAATCTTCCCGCTGGCGCTGCTGTCAACCTCCATCAGCTTTCGTTTGATTCCGGCAGCTTGACAGCTCGGACAGAAAATTTCAATTCGCATTCGTTTACCTCACGACTGAATTGTTTGACACTCCCCACGCCTAAAGCCGGGGGATTCTTGCTTCGCCGACCGTTGCCCGCTGACGCGGGTCTTACATAGTCTCCACAAGCGTTTGGTTCGGGCGTGCCCCGCCCTACCATGGGTTTTATGCTACGCCAAAAGACGTAGTCCTTCTTTCAGTATGTTCTTTG
>CANQZG010000037.1 GCA_947628305.1 uncultured Muribaculaceae bacterium
AAGAATAAACTAATTACTAAATAACAAAATAAAGATTTTATTAAATATCTATCTATCAATCATAAGGCATACAAAAATAAGCGAAATCCCAAAATGGGAATTCGGTCATTGATGATAGATTGATTGGCAAAATAACAGGCTTTAATCGAGAGTACTTAGGGGAGAAAATGATTATGCGCAAGCAACAGATACATCTCAGAGTTTCACAGGAAGAATACGACCTTATCAAACAAAAGATGGTACAGTGCGGCTGTATCAATATGAGCGCCTATCTGCGTAAAATGGCAATCGACGGCTTAATCGTAAAACTTGATATGCCGGAAATGAAAGAAATACTGCGTTTGCTTCGGCATAACGGCAATAATATAAACCAAATTGCAAAACTGCTAAACGAGGATAAGGACATTTACAGCTCAGACATAATGGACATCAAGAAAAAGCAGGCGGAAATCTTGAAGCTAATCAGAGAGGTTTATTTGAAGCTGTTGCAGCTGTGAAAGGGGCAGGTATTTGAAATGATGAACACCGCACAATAACAGCAAGAATTGTCAATATACGTATCGAAACAGTATGCTGTCAATCGGATGCACCGTTTTAATAGACGAGGTTTGGTATGAGGTAGCAAAATGCGACTCCATAATGAAAGATGTTGTCAAAACGGCTGCACCTTGTGGCAATACAACGGTAGCTTTCGTGTTAATCATTTTCACGTTAATCATTGCTCAAAGGTTCCTAAATAGAACCTTTGAGCAATTAGATAGGCAACACTTCGCATTTACCAAAAGCAGGGGTGGAACACAACCCCTTCAACGACTTGAAAGGTCGGAAAAACCGACCTTTGGAGCAACGTGATTTTACATCATTGCAAATAACCTCAATAAGTGATATGCTAATAAAAACGACAGCGAACAAAGCTCGCAGAAAGGATGGGAAATTATGAAAGAACTTACTTACACAAAACACGGGACTACTATCTTCCAAACCTGACCTATCCCACGACAAAACCCACATACGGCAAGTACGGGGAGATGTACGAGAATTATCTAAAACAGCACAATCCGGGGTTAATGCTCTGCGGGAATATGCGTACCGAAACGGTATGCTTTCAACCTGATGCACCGTTTTAATAGACGAGGTTTGGTATGAGGTGGCAAAACATGGCCCCATAATGAAAGTCACTTCTAAAATGGAAACGCCTTGTGGCAACACAACGAACTCAATAAATAATGAAAAAACGGGGCTGTCGAGTAATTAAACTTGACACCCCGCTTTGGCATAGGAAGCGCATTTTTTCACACAAAAAACTCGTTTTCAATGACGGACAGCGGGATACCCCTTCCAGTTTTATCGGTTTCATATAGAAACTGCCAAAGGGCGGCGCTGCGCTTCTCGCCGCCGCCAACAAAATCGCTGATCCTTTCCAGTGCGCGTTCCTCCTTCGGCAGCGGTCTTCGCACAAGTTCGGCACGGTACAGCGGGGAAACCTCCGGCTGCCACTGGGTATCCGAAAACAGCGAGCTGTGCTTGAGCGCGCCTGTTTTCAAAAGACCGCTCTTTGTCTGATATAGGCACTGCACACAGCAGCAGTCAATGTTGTCGCCGACCTCCAAAATCACCCCGTGCCGAACCGGAGCAAAGGGGCGGCAATCCACCGTGATGATATCGCCGAGGCAGAAGGGGACGGGCAGATTCAAATGTCTGCTGTCCGAAAAAGGTATGATGTCGATAGATCCGTGCTTCTTTGGATAAGGCTCATCAAAAAACCAAATTTCGCCCACGGCCGGAGAGACGATATAGCGCAGCGTTCTCGCAAGTCTGCCGCTTTCTTCCGGCACATACTTTTCTATGGAACACCATGCGGTGTCCGACCACCCATCTTCTCCATCCAGTTTCATGGCTTCCCAAAAATCCCGCAGGCGGAAGAAGGGTTCGCTGCCGTATTGCTCAGTGCGTCCGTCCGGCTCCGCGCCGTACTCTATGCCCAAAAACACCTCTCCGGGTCCTGCTTTTAGTTGTCGGAGTGCCCAGCGTCCATAGTCCGCACTTTCCCGAAAGCCGCCCGGCTCGTTTTCCTCTTCCCCCGACTCCGCCGCCAATTTTTTCAAAAGCCTGATCTTTCGCTTTAGGGCGGTACGGCTGCCGCAAATAAGGTCAAGAATCTGACGATCTTGCAGATTTTGTGCATTTTCAAGCAAATAGTTCCGCATGGTTTCGGATTCCACCAGTTTGGAAATCACATCTCTTACAGCGTCATCATATTGTTCTGTATGAATGTATTTCATCCTATCCCTCTTTTCTATTATATGACCCCTTGACATTCGGAAAATGTCTGGATTTTTTTCGTATCTTTTCAATCCACACAGAAGCCAATGTGCGTTTTTCCCTCCGATTCCGGAAGGAGGGGCAGGTCAAAGTCTGTTTCGTCAAGCGAAAACAGCGCTTGCTGATTGTTTGCGTCGTCAAAACCGGCTTGGTACAGCCTGCATGCCTGCTTCATGGTTGCCTGTTCCAGCACATTTCTCACGAATCTGCCATTGCCGAAGTCTGGAATCCGGACTGCTTTTTCAAAAATCCCGGAGGCTTTTTCCCTTGCGGAGCAGCTGACAGAATACCCCATATCTTCCAGCATAACGTCCATAATTTCCATGAGCTCCTGCTTCGTATAATCAGGAAAATCCACATGCAAGGCAATCCTGCTGCGCAGGCCTTCGTTTTTCGCCAAAAACGCCTTCATTTTATCGGGATAGCCGGCAAAAATCACAATGACGTCATCCCTGCGGTTTTCCATCTCCTGCACAATGGTGTTAATCGCTTCGTCTCCGAACGATCCCGCGTCATCTACCAGGGAATATGCTTCGTCGATAAACAGCACGCCGCCCTGTGCCTGACGGAATTTTGCCCGTACCGCTTTTGCCGTCCAGCCCACATACCGTTCCACCAGATCGGCTCTGCCGCACTCCACATATTCACCCGTTTCCAGCACGCCGTTTTCTTTCAGAATTTGCGCCAGCAGCCTTGCCACCGTTGTTTTGGCGCTTCCGGGATTGCCAGTGAATATCATATGCTTTGCGGCGTGCTGCTTTTCCGAAAAATATCCGCTTTTTATTTTCTGCATTTGGTATGCGGCGATGATTTGATCGACAAGCGCTTTGACATCGGAAAGACCCACTAATTTCTGCAATTTTTCATAGGCGGTTCCTGTCTCTTTCGTTTCTTTTTCCGCTGTCGGGCAGTGGTAATAGGCGGTATATACCCTGCGTTTCAAGCTGTTCCTACTCCATTGATTGAAAATGCGGTAAACGTCGGAAACGGTGTACGCTTTCTCATCCAGGTTCAGTTCTTCGCTGTCGGTGTCCTGATATTCCGCAAGCTCCGATTGCTCGATTAAATGCGTAAGATATGCTTTTGCCGTATCTTTATCCCCTTTTCCTTCTTCAATGGGAATGAGATCCATGCTTTCCAAAAATCTGGCGGTAAACTTTTTCGCAAACCCCAGCTTGGAAGAAAGTTCGATCAAAATGAAAAGAACATCACGGTTGTATTTTTTGACCAACTCGTCAAAAAACGAAATGACCTGCTCATAGTGCGAGGCGTAGTTGGGGTACTCTTCCGCATTTCCCACAAGCTCCATGATGACTGTGCCGCCTTGCGCATGGTAAAATAAATTCCGCATATCTTCTTCATCATAACAGTTGTCCGATATTTTACTGATTTTCTCAATCCTGCGTCCTTGCAGCCTTCCGCATGAATACAAGCTCCGGGTTAAAAGCTCCGCCATCGCATACGCCGCTTCCGGTTCCGCCGCCTGAATTTTATAATGTACCGGGTGCCCGAAAAAATCTTTGGGATGTTCCGGCGCGTAAATACGTTCCAGCTCCGCCATAAACGCAGGACTGCTCATGAGTGTGCCGGCTTGTTTCACCGCATCATTATAGGAAAGCTTTTCTTCGGCGATTAAGCTTTGTTTCAGCGTAAAAGTTCTGTTTGCGGAATAGTCCAGCCTTAAATCGGACAAAATTGCCCGCAGCGGGCCTTTGGTGTATCCCGCGTCTCTTGCCCGGTTTATTTTGTTTTCAAATTCTTTTAAGGTAATTTCTGTGGCCCTTAGCTTGCTGTCGGACAGATGAACCTTATTGAATATCTGCTCCACAGCGTCCAAAAGAGCGGCGTAGAAACGACGATCCGGCGGGATAACGGAAATGGCGGAAATACCGGTATCTGTTATTTCCGTAAACAGCAAATAGGCGTGCTCGTCTACCGCCGTTTTCATATCGGTAAACATGTTCAGGTAGTGAATTGCCTGTGCGTCTTTACTCTTTTCGGCAACTTCTTTTTGCGCGCTTTGGAGGATAGCGTCCATTGGGTTATTTTTCGTTTCCGCCGTTATCTCATAATACAGCATAATTCTTCTCCTTTTTTGCTCTGGCGTATCTTACGACATAATGATACAACAAAGTATGTACCAAAAAAGCCCTATGCGATATGGTATCATAAAGCTACAATAAAAAAATGAAACGAGGTTTGAAAAATGACTGTCAGTTTTTCTGAACAAGATTTTGAACGTTGGAATGTGGAGTTCCTTTTGCGTCTGGGAGAAAACCGTCCCGAGCTGCTGCTGTTTTATGGGCACAGGGTCACTAAGTCTGTGACCGAAACCTGTCTCAGTCAATGGTATCCCTGCAAATTTGAAATAGAGGGCGCAGTCTATACCTCCGCCGAACAGTACATGATGGCGGAAAAGGCAAAGCTTTTCGGGGATGAAGAAATCAGGGCTGAGATTCTGAATACCTCCGATCCGCGCAGGTGCAAAGCTCTGGGGAGAAAGGTAAAGGGCTTTGATCCAGAGGTTTGGGAGGAAAATGAGTTTCGGATCGTGACCGAAGGAAACAAGGCGAAATTTGCACAAAATGATTCGCTGAAACAGTTCCTGCTGTCCACCGGGGACAAGGTGCTGGTGGAAGCCAGCCCGACCGATCGGGTTTGGGGAATCGGCTTTGGCAAAAACGACCCGGACGCCGCAGATCCCACAAAGTGGAGAGGAAAAAATTTATTGGGATTTGCCTTGATGCAGGTCAGAGAGGCGCTGCGCCGGATGCGCTAAAAAAGGCGCACGCTGCTCTTGCAAAATAAAGAGAACTATGGTACAATAAATAAAAAATATTAAAAACAGAAATGGCGCGTGAAAAACATGAAAGAAATTTTTACGAAAGAACAGCGGAAGGTGTTTGCTTATGATGCGTCAAAGAAAATTGATGCGAATAAGGGCACAGACCTCAAAACGGCCTTTGAATGCGGATATGCAGATATGGCAAAAAGGACATTGCGTGGGGCAAAAGACGCTTTGGGCATGGAACCCACAGACTTTCGAGATATACTGATCGAAAAAGATTTGATTCCGGAATTTGTGAAGTTTCTGAACCCGGCTTCGTCAAAGCCCTTTGACGAATGGCACAAAGAAATGTGTGACCTGCTCATTGACGAGTATGATACAGGCGGGTATAAAGAGTTCACAGTCGGCAAAGCGCAGAAATGGCTGAATATGGCGATTAAATACGCCTGTCTGTATTGTTATGAGTATCAGGGCAACTTGGCAAATCATATTGGTGAATTTCATGTGCCGATTGATCGCATTATTGCTACCCCGATTGTCCGTGATCTTGGTATTGCGCTCCCGGAATATGATAAATTTCATATGCCGCCGAAAGAGAAATGGTCTGACTTTGACGCCCACAAAAAGGATTATGCCTGGAGCCAAATCCAAGACTATGACTCCTACCTCCGCTGCCAAAAGGAAATACGGGAGAAATGCAAAGAAAAAAATTATGAAAGCCCGCTCCACTGGGAATTTGCTGAGTGGTTGGCGCAGCGGCATAAGGAGCAAAAGTAATTTGAAGAAAAGCGGGGGATGATGATGTACACGGTACCACCCAAAAAGCTGATGATTATCAATATTTTAGATATCCTAAAACGGTACACGGACGCCGACCACCGTCTCAGCCAAAAGGAAATCGCGGACATTTTGGCAAAGGAGTATTCCATGAAGGCGGATCGGCGGGCAGTGAAACGGAACCTGATGAATCTGATCGAATTCGGCTACGACATTGAATACAGCGAATCCATCCGCATGGTAAAGAACCCGGACGGAACGGAGGAAGAGACAACTCTTTTATCGGATTTTTATTTAAGCCGCGACTTTACGGACGGGGAGCTGCGCCTTTTGATCGACAGTCTGCTGTTTTCCAAGCACATCCCTTACAGTCAATGTAAGGAGCTGATTCGGAAATTGGAGGGGCTTTCCAATATTTATTTCAAATCAAGGGTCAAGCATATTATGACCTTTCCGGAAAATCAGGCGAATAACAAGCAACTGTTTTTGAATATCGAGCTTTTGGACGAAGCCATCAGCAAAAAACGGCAGGTCAGCTTCCGGTATTTAGAATATGGGCTTGATAAGAAAATGTATCCTCGCAGAACTCCGGACGGCAGTCCGCGGCTTTATATCATCAATCCCTACCAGATGGCCGCCAAAGAGGGAAAGTATTACTTGATCTGCAATTATGACAAATATGACAACATCTCCAATTATCGGCTGGACAGAATTACGGATTTGAAAATTCTGGATGCGCCCGCCAAGCCTTTCGCGTCCTTAAAGGGGGCGGACAATCAGCCCTTGGACTTGTACCGGTATATGACGGAGCATGTCTATATGTATTCCAGCGAAAATGTCCGTGCAAAATTCCGTGTTGTAAAGGCAATGGTCAGCGACGTGATTGATATGTTCGGAAAAGATGTGCGGTTTTCGGACGAGACGGACACACACGTTACCGTTTCGGTCAACGTGAATGAAATGGCCATGGTTCAGTTTGCCAAAAGCTATGCGCCGGACGTCGTCGTGCTGGAGCCGCAGACTTTAGCGGAAAAGGTAAAAGAAAGCCTGGAAGATTCTTTGCGGGCATACAAACAGGAGGGCGTTCCAAATGAGCAAAAAGGATAAAATGGTGAAATACGTCTATTATAAGCATATTCATGATTTTTGTAACGAACTGGCCGATCTATGGACGGAACACGCGCCCAAAATGCGTTTTTCGCAGATTCTCGTTGGTTTAAACAAAGCATCGGACAGATCGAGACAAAGTACCTACGAATTGGAAGAACAGGAAATGATGGATGTCATCCGGCATTTTTTCAAAAATCCGTTTCAAAAAGCCGAGGAGGACGACAGACGCTGCGAAATTCTGAAGGATCGCTGGGAGGACGTGCGGGAGCTTTTTGTGTGCGGCAGTCAGGAGGACGAATTTGACCTCCCCGCGCTCATCGCGCTGCTGAAAGAAACCTGGCAGTATTTGATTGATACGGCGGATTGCTTCGGCTTCGACAACGCATCCCTTCCCATCGTCGGCGGTATGTATGTGCTGTTATACAGCGGCGCAGAGCTGAAAAATGCAAAACCGTGGGAGACGGAAGCGTATTATCGATTTCTGGAAGGTCTCCTTCAATCCTTGGAAAGACCGCTCGGCGGAAAGCACGACAGCTTTGCGGACGGATATATTTCGGTAGAAGTGGGCATACATCATTTCAGGACGATTCATATCAACGATTTTGATTCTGTCTTTGCCTGGCTTTCTCAGTTGTATTATCAAAATGATTATATAGATAACTATGACGAAAACGGAGAACTGCTGTAAGATGGGGAGAGGAGTGCCGAACCCGCGTGCGTTCGACTCTCCCTAAGCACAGACATTCGTACAAAGGGGGGAACCTATGAACCTGCAAATTCACAGCTTTGAATCCATAGAAGAGCTGGCAAAAGAACCGTTCCCGCCGCACACCGCGCTCATCAGCATCGGAGACCCAGACGCACCGCCGCCGCGTCTTGCGCATCGGCCTGCGTGGATCCTGCGCCTGAGATTTGACGATATTTATTTGGATGAAATGGAAGAAGCCACTAAAAAATATATCTTGTTTGACCGCGCTATGGCGGAAAAAATTGCGGAATTTGTGTACCGGCATAAAGAGGAGGCGGCGCTTATTCTCTGTCAATGCGAATACGGACAGTCGCGCAGCGCGGCGGTGGCGGCGGCGATTGCGGAGCATTTTGAGAAAAACGGGATAAAAATCTTTGCGGACGCACGGTATTATCCCAACAAAAGGGTCTTTGCCCTCACCCTGCAAGCCTTAGAACAGGCCGTCGAAAAACTCGGTCTACCACGCGGAAAAAGAGAAACAATCCAAAAAGAAATCATCTGAAAACATCGGTCAATTCTTTCAGCCGCGAGCTTCACATCGAGTAAAGCTCACGGCTACGCGCTTTTTGCCAAATTGCTCTCTACCGTACCTATGTACGCCGACGAGAACAATTTGACAAAATATACCATCATTTTTCGCCAGCCTCTCTGGCGCATAGGCTTTACCATTGGTTCTTCGCGTACTTTCGTACCCATTGCGGATCGTGCAGGATGCGGTCAGTGTCCCGGCGACACAAATCATCCGCCATTTCAAGGAGCACATCTTTCAATTCAAGCTTGTTTTTCCATTTCTCTTCTATCTTTTCATAGCCGAGTAAAGCACCCAAAATATTGCCCGTAACCACGCCGGTCGAATCGCTGTCTCCGCTGTGATTGACCGCCGCGCATACGCCCTTTGAAAAATCGTTTTGATGTCTCAAGCTACAATAGAGCGCGATTGCCAGCGTTTCCTCGGCAACCCAGCCTTCGCCAAGTCTGCGAATATTTTCCAAATCATCTGAATCATTTTCAGACAAGAAAATCGCGTAATCAATTAAATTTTTCAATTCGTCAATATGCGGATCCTCACAAAAGAGCCTGCACGCCGTATCTCTTGCCTGCACGATCATTTCTTTTAAGGTCTGATCCTCAGGCGGATCAACAATTTGATTGAGGATATGCGCCAAAACCGCCGACGGCATATAGCCCAAAGAATGCCCGTGCGTGATGGCTGATATTTCCGCCGCCGTTCTCTGCAATGCTTCCGACCCGCTTTTCGGGGTCGGGTTGTAGCAGAGGCCGAGCGGCGCAATGCGCATAATGGCTCCGCAGCCCTTGCTGTCGTTGATTGGATGCTTTAAGAAATCCTCGCTGTATCCGTTGCATCTTGCGCGCAGCGCGGACAGGCAGGTGCCTCCGGGCGCGCGGCTTGCATAAAGTGCCGGCACGTCCAAAAGCCAGGCGCTTCCGCCGCCGCGCCTTCTGATTGCTTTCCCCAGTTCATACGGCACCTCCTGCGTGAAAAGCCAATCCTGATAGGCGCGGCCTACATACGCGCTCAGCTTTCCGTCCGCCGCGCCCATCGCGAGCCTTGTTTCGTAGACGAGAATCCCGTTCACTGTAAATAAGGCCATTTGCGTGTCGTCCGATATTTGCGCGATCCCGTCCGTCAGGGAATATTCGGTAATTCCTTCTTCCCCGTACCGTTCAAAAATTTGTTCGTCCGTTAAAAATTCAACTGGGTACCCCAGGGCGTCTCCTATCGCACCACCCAAAAGGGAACCCCGTATCTGATCCAAACTGCTCATTTTCATCACTCCAAACTATAAATTTGATAACAGAAGCAGAGACTGTCTCATCATCTGCCAAAATAATACGATTCCTATTCATCAGCTTCCTCGGTCACTTTATTTTTGTCTTTCCAGATATGATAAACATCATAAAGATTTTTGTCATTGCAGATTTCCTTATTACAGGCGGCGTATGCTTGGACAATTTTATCATCTTTGATTTCAATGGCCGCCAAATATCGGTCGTTTTTCATAACCGCATAAACAGCTCCGTCAAACCCTTGCCAATCGGTCAGACAATTGTGAAGCATCTTTCCCGCCTTTATGTATTCTGCGGAGTTTTTAAGACGTATAAACGAATACCCGCAGATGCAGCATTCAAGCCCGGCATATCTGTCTGAATCTGCGGGATTTTCCGGAACAGGAACCGAGAACCGCGATCCGGGAAGATCGCATCCATACAAATAACCCATGCGCATATGACGCAGAAAATTATCTTTCCACTTTTTACGTTCGATCTTTTTTTCATAATCATTGAGTACAAGATAGTGTACGGCGTAATTGTGCCACTCATAACTGTGCTGTGATAGCATTTTCACCAGAGAGGCGCCGCCGAACACCGCATGATATTCACTGTAAAATGCAAGCAAACCGGGACGTTTGTGCAGACACATCAGCTCTGTAAAAATATCCGCTGCGGTGATAAGGCTCCGAAACAGATTGACATCGTTGATGATCTTCCACAGCCCGTGTAGTTCCGGAATGTAAAACAGCAGCGCAGCACTTTCAAAAAATATTTTTCTTATACTTTTTGTGTTGGGAAGCCCGCTTTTTTCATACAATGCCGGAACTTTTGCTGCATAGTGCAGGCTTTTTGCCGCCGCATCAAAGCTTCTGTCAATGAGCCAATCCTTTTCGGCATACGGCAGCGCATCATAAAATCCGGATGAATAGCCGACAAACCTTGTGAGCAGAATCAATTTTTCTACCGTCAGCAAGCCCGCAGCAAAAGGCAATGGGCATTTTGCCATTTCCGAAAAAAGCCTTTTCAGCTCTTTTTGAACTTCGTTATAAAAACCGATTGTCTCGAATATCGGATCCTCCGCATACGCATCGCATTTGACATTAGAAATATCGAAACTTCCGAGCGTTTCCGCATTGCTGTTTTTCAGCGACAAAAACACCCGCCCCTTTTTAAAATCGAAGGTTATCAACTCGCTGATATCAAGGTTGGTGACGGTAATCCGCGCCTTGATCCACTTGATGTGAAACAGATCGGTCAATTTCAGCTTTTTTGACACGATGACTGTTTTTCCGGTCGTTTTTATCAAAATATCTGCGGGTTCATCATGGAAGCAAAGGGAGGTTCCACACATGGGACAAATATATCTGTCGGGTGCGCTAACGGGCGTATTGAATTGCATAACTTCCGGCTGCTCGCCAAACACCGTAATCTGTCTTAATACCCATGCGCTAATTTCAGCTTGCGGCTTTGCCTCAAAATCGGACGCGCCTTTGCCGATATATTCGGCATAGGCCGGCGTCTCGTTTCCGCAGTGCGGGCAGGAGGCTACGTGCCATATGATCTTAACATGACCGCTTTCCCAAGCAGCAGAAGAAATCCTTCTTTGATTTTCCGAAGTCAGTTCCATCAATGCGTGGCTTTGTTCCACAATTTTTTGCCTTGCTTCCACAGCAAGACTGTGACCCGGAACGCATAGTATCTTCTCTGCCATTTTGGCACACCTCCTTGTGTCTTGATCTTTCTTAAGCAGAAGTGGTCTCATCATCTATCATGAGTATAGCACAAAGGATGAGCTATTTTGTGTACATAGTGTCAAATACCGCATCCATCTCTACTCGGACACATGGCTTCCTATTGTACATTTCATGAATACTATATTTTTTATTCGGCGTGGCAGAAGGAATTCACTATAAAACAAGCTCCTTCTGTCAATATGTTGTATTTATTTATTTTTGCTAATGATTCTCAATGCTTTATTCAGGCCGTCATATAATATGATGCTATTATCGGAAGCGATCATCATTTTCCTAAAAATCTTCGTATCTTCCGAGGCGTTCTTATGATAAACAGCGCCAACATCAGAGAATTTCAGTATCAGCGAATCTTCGATCTGAATATCTTCCGGACGGATTGTGTAAAGCTCTTTCCCATAGAAGTTTATACAAGTTATGCAGTCTCCGAAATTAGCTGCAACGGAATCTTCTGTTATCGCGCTTCCGTACAACCTTGTGAAATCTAAAATCATTTTTGATTCACCTGTAAAGCTATACTCAGACAATCCCGATGCTATCATGCCCCATGCGCTGTCAGCATCATATCCAAGGGAAGCTACGCCGTAAATCTTCCCGTTAGACTGAACCACTTCATTCACAAAAGATGTTTCTCTGCCGTTAAGATGATAAGAGCTCAAGCAATGGTCTTTGTATTCCAATGACAAATTGTCATAAATATCGCCTGTAGACGTAACATAATCTCCATTATCCAAAATACTTACAACATCCGGATCGAAGTTATCCGACAAAACTTCAAAATCATCACCGTCACACCATCCAATGATTTTGTTATCTGAACAGTCTGCCGGATTTACAGTCTTATAATTTCCTGTAAATATAATGCGGTTCTTTGTGTTGTCATAGGCAATACTTTTCAGTGTGAAATCTTCTAAAGAACATCTCTCGTTGTCAATATTCAAATCTTCTGCATCGAAGAAATCTGAAATTTCTCTCGATTCAAAGTTGATTCCTTTAATTTTGTCACCATCTGCGTAGTAAATGTCATCATGCTTGTCTTTTGTGTAAAGCAATGAAGAAGAAATGATAACTTTGCTTAATGTTTCAATCTTATACGGTTTATCGGTTTTTTCTTCTCTTTCAGAATAAGCTTTATTTGTCTCTTCCGAATCTGAATTTTCATTTTTTGCGGGATTCTCTTTCTCTGGTTTAGGCTTTTCTGTAGATTTTGGTTCTTCTGTAAGCGTTGGTTCTTCTGTAATAGTTGTAACAGGAGATGTTGTAATCGGTGTATCAGGCATATCTACTATCTTGTTATCATTCCCATACCGGAAAGCGCGCCATAATAATGTTGCCGCTTCTGCTCTTGTTAAAGTATTTTGTCCTCTAAATGTGCCATCTTCAAAGCCGCTGATCAGTCCTTTTTGGACTGCCACAGCTACATATGCTTTTAACCTGTTGGATATGGAGCTTGTATCTGTAAATTGGCTTAAGTAAGAGTAATCAACATTGCCTACATCATACCCTTTTAATTTTACCATACTTACCGTTACGTCTTCCCGTACTGCCGCTTGATCCGGCTTAAATGTACCGTCTGTGTATGCGGCTAAATACTCTTTGGCTGTATTTACATAAATATTTGCCCAGTGATTGCCCATATCTGTAAAATACACTTGGGTATCATTTGCCGTGAGTCCTGCCGCTAATACCATTATTTTTGCCCATTCTGCCCTTGTTACTGTACGATCAGGCTGAAAACTTCCGTCCTCATAACCTGCTAATACCCCTTTGTTTACCAGTTCCGCAATGCAAGAAAATGCCCAATGATTTTTGGGAACATCCCAAAACCGCTGCGGGAAATCTTGTTGCGGTACATCTGCCGCACATACAACAGCTCTAACACTAAAAAGCATTGCGATTGCCAATAAAAGCGATACTATTTTTTTCATGATAAAATCCTCCTCAAATAATTTTGCGTGGCCGAAACAGAAAATGTCTCATCATCTACGATTAGTATATCGCAAACGATGGGACATTTTAGGTACATGCCTCTATGGCTCAATCATTCGATTCTGTACATTATCCTTGTTAGGGCGAAAGCGACGCAATTGAAAAATCGTTTTTAACTTTTTGCCATTTTGGCAAGAAGTTGAATTGCCGAGTTTTCCAACAAAATATCGGAAAATAAAACTCGCTGCTGACTATTTTCCGCACTTTTCTCAAATTGAGCAAAAGTAAAATACAAGAATCGCACTACACAAAAATTTTTCTTTTTAACTTTAGTCCAACTTGGACAGAAGTTAAAAAAGCCCCGGTTCGGGGCGCGGTTCAGAAATGAAATTTCTGTTCTCAGGGTTTGGGACGGTCGCCTCAACAAGCAAAAACGGAAAATCTGCCGAGAGCAGGATTTTCCGTTTTTTCGCATTTGTGTACACAGATGCACTGCTTGCAAAAGAATGTATGGCTTAAAAGCTCGCTTTTTCAAACCGTTTTTATTGTTATTTTGCATAAAACGCGTTCACTAAAATCTTGTTTTCTTCACACAAGCGTAGAAAATTAAATTTTCTTTCTGAAACACCACCACAAAACCCCTCTTTTTTTCCATATAGGTAGAGGGGTGCGTTTTGACCCTTCGCAAAAAAACCGCGAAGGTGGGATCGTTTTGAAACACGTTGTATGTTTTCCGTCCGGCGAAAGCCGATACAAAATCAACAATATGACATATCTTGTAGGAGTGAAATTTGAAGAAACAGGACAATCTATACGCACTCGTTTTGCACATCTTTTTGCAAGCGATATGACAAACTTGACGAATCTCCTTCCGGGTGATACAATGGCAGAAGAATATGTGTATTCGGCTGCCGGGAAGGAGGACTAAATGCAGTCGAAAAAGAAAACGATCAATCAAGGTATTACCGCTCTTTATTGCCGTCTTTCCCGTGACGATGGAATGGACGGAGACAGCAATTCCGTGGCGAACCAAAAGAAGCTGCTCTCGCAAAAGGCGAAGGAGATCGGATTGTCCAACATCAAATATTATGTGGATGACGGTTATACGGGAACAAATTTTCAGCGCCCCGGCTTTCTGCAAATGCTTGAAGATATGGAAGCGGGATATATCGGTACGGTTATGGTAAAAGACCTATCTCGGTTAGGCAGAGATTACGTTTCGGTGGGACATTACACCGACAGCTATTTCCCCGACCATAACGTAAGATTCATTGCCGTCAATGACGCCATTGACAGCGATGAAGGTGAAAGTGAAATCGCGCCTTTCAAAAATATTCTCAACGAAATGTATGCAAGGGATATTTCAAAAAAGGTACGCTCGTCTCTCCGTCTGCGAGGCAATTTGGGCGAACCGCTTTCACAGCCGCCGTATGGATATATGAAATCCCCGGAAAACAAAAAGAAGTGGATTATCGACTCGGAAGCGGCAAGCGTTGTGCGGCGAATCTTCAAAATGAGCATGGAAGGCAAAGGGAACGAAACGATCTCTCGAATCTTGCAGGAAGATAAAGTTTTGAACCCGACAGCATACTGGCGCAGCAAAGGAATTACAAGAGGCGGGAAGAAGGAGCAAGCCAATCCCTGCAAATGGTGCAACAGTACCGTACAGAGGATTTTATCTCAACAGGCATACTGCGGAGATGTGGTAAACTTCACAACCTACTCCAAAAATTTCAAGCACAAGACGCGATTGGAAAATCCGAAGGAAAATTGGGTAATCTTCAAAGACGTACATGAGCCGATCATTGACCGCGAAACTTTTGAACAGGTGCAGGAACGAATTTCTAAGACAAAACGTCGTGCACCAAAAGAGAAAAACGGCAAAAAGAGCATCTTTGCGGATTTGCTCTACTGCGGAGACTGTCACAGAAAGATGTGGTATCGGACGAACACTATCAATCGAGATATTCATTTCTTTGTGTGTTCAGACAACGAAAAAGATTATCGCGGAAACTGCAAGGGACGGCACTACGTCCGAGAGGACGCGCTGGAACAGGTTGTAAAGCTGGAGCTTCGTAAAATGGCGGAATTTCTGAAAGATGATGAGGAAGCCTTCGCCGAACTTCTTGCCCAAAAGGCAAACAAAGACTTGCTTACACAGCAGAAATTCATTGAAGGCGAGCTGAAAAAAGCAATGACAAGAAGCGAAACGGTATCGGAGCTTTATCAAAGACTTTATGAAGATAACGCCTGTGGTAAGGTAAGCGATGAATGGTTTATGCAGTTATCTCACAAGTATGAGACGGAGAGAATGGAGCTTAAAACCAAGATATCCGACTGCCGCAAAAGACTTTCGGAGATGAATGAACAAAGGAAAGACAGAGAAATGTTTGTGTCCACCATTCGCCGTTTTATGAGAATGGAGTGCCTGACCGCGCCAATTCTGCGGGAACTCATCGACCACATTGACGTTTACGAAACCCAGGGAACAGGAACGGATCGCACACAGCGCATTGTCATCTATTATCGCTTTGTCGGCTATCTTGAACTGCCGCAGGAGCCGACCTACACAGCCGAAACACGGCAGGGCGTCGCAATTTCGTATCTGCCAACAAAATCGGCATAAAACAAAAAAATCGAGTGTCCATAACTCAAATCCGTTATGAACACTCGATGGTGCGAGTGACGGGACTTGAACCCGTACGTCGTGAAACACACGCCCCTCAAACGTGCCTGTCTGCCTATTCCAGCACACTCGCATAACTAATATGATTTTGTTGATTTCTCAACTCAACGAGTGATATTATATCATAACCTATATTAGTTGTCAATACATTTTTTTAATATTCCTGCAAAATCCTGTAGGTTTGTCAATGATGTGTTACAAAATTAGAAAACTTCACCGGTAGAAAGAAAAGCGTTAATATAATCAGCAGG
>CANQZG010000038.1 GCA_947628305.1 uncultured Muribaculaceae bacterium
CATAAGCGGAGCTACGCTGATCTTCCTTAGCGTAAAATAAAAATTCTCCCACCTAATTATTATAGTTGACTTCGTAATGGTTTGGTTTTTGGGGTTGACTTTGGGGGTGGGGTGTGGTTGAATGTCTCTGCACGGCGAGACTCGAAAGAGATCCAGGGTTGGAGGAGGATTCCAACGCCGTGCGTCTTTATTGTGCTTTGTTTGGGACTGTTTCGAGGAATGCAGGCTTGGCGCCGGCAAGGGTGGCGTTGATTTGCGCCGCTACTGTTGCGGCAAGATTTTCTTTGAAAACAGGGGGGGAATCCCCATACTCCTTTTCCAATCGGCGACGCACTTCGGGCACATGTATTCGTCGTCGAAGTTCTTGTGGCCTCGTTCGTATTCCTCCCGGCTGAGCACGCCGATCATCTTGCCGGTCGAGTCGTAGAGGTATCTCACGCCCGGTTGGGGCTCCTCTTCTTCCTGTTCGTTCTCGGTCATGGTGTGAGTGTAGCTGATTTTTTGATGATGCGCCAGTGTTTTTTTCGCAATCCGGCGCGTGTTCGTGCTGGTTGCAGTGGGCCCCCTTCACTTCGTCGCCCGGCAGGTATTTGATAATGGTTTGCCATTGCTCGCCTGGGAATTGCTCGGTGAAATCCTGCATGCGCGCTTCGGCGTATTTTTCCGCTTTCGCTTTGGAGGGGGAGGACATGAAGCCGAAAAAATTTTCTCCGTTGCGCCGAATAATGACGCGATGGCAGGGGCGCTCCAGCATGGTGTCCGCTCCGTAGCCCAGGAGGCGGCCATAGGCGCCCGCTTCCAGCTTCTGCCGGACGACGGCGTCAACGTCCGCACCCTCCGGCAGGTTCAGCTCTTTGGCAACGGCGGCTTCGTGGTAGATGCACTCCAGCCCTCCGGCTTCGATGAAGCGCACGCCGGGCGGCAGGTCTTTGGCAAGGGCGGCGGTTAAACCGGGGACGGTTTCGAGGAATGCAGGCTTGGCGCCGGCAAGGGTGGCGTTGATTTGCGCCGCTGCTGTTGCGGCAAGTCTTTCTTTTTCCACAGGGGGGGAATCCCCATACTCCTCTTCCAATCGGCGGTAGATTTCGGGCACATGTATTCGTCGTCCCAGTCCTTCATCATTTCGGAGTATTCCTCTTCGCTCATCTTGCTTATCATCTTGCCTGTCGAGTCGTAGAGCAGGGCTCCCGTCCGGGGCTCCTCTTCTTCTTGTTCGTTCTCGGTCATGGTGTGATTGTAGCTGATTTTTTGATGATGCGCCAGTGTTTTTTTCGCAATCCGGTGCGTGCTCGTGCTGGTTGCAGCGGGCCCCCTTCACTTCGTCGCCCGGCAGGTATTTGATAAAAATTTGCCATTGTTCGCCGGGGAATTGCTCGGCGAAATCCTGCATGCGCGCTTCGGCGTATTGGGCCGCCCGGTCTCTGCAGGGGGAGGAGATGAAGCCGAAAAAGTCTTCACCATTGCGCCGAATAGAGACGTAATGGCAGGGGCGATCCAGCATGGTGTCCGCCCCGTAGCCCAGGAGGCGGCCATAGGTTCCCGCTTCCAGCTTCTGCCGGACGACGGCGTCAACGTCCGCGCCCTCCGGCAGGTTCAGCTCTTTGGCAACGGCGGCTTCGTGGTAGATGCACTCCAGCCCCCCGGCTTCGATGAAGCGAACGCCGGGCGGCAGGTCCTTTGAGAAGCAAGAGGTAAACTCCGGCACCGTTTCGAGAAAAGCCGGCTTTTTCCCATCAAAAACGGCGTTGAGCTGGGCAGAGGTAATACACGCTACGCGTTCGACTTCTTCTTGTGCTGCTCCCTCCACTTTCGGAGAAAGGATGCGGCGAACTTGTCGCACATGAACTCTTCGTCGAAGTTCTTGTGGCCGCGTTCGTACTCCTCCGGGGTCAGCGCTCGTATCACTTTGCCGCCCGGGCCGAGAAGCAGGGGGACTCCCGGCAGGTTTTCTCCTTCTTTCGGTAATCTCTGTTCGTTCTCGGTCATGGTGTAAGTGTAGCTGATTTTTTGATGATGCGCCAGTGTTTTTTTCGCAATCCGGTGCGTGTTCGTGCTGGTTGCAGTGGGCCCCCTTCACTTCGTCGCCCGGCAGGTATTTGATAATGGTTTGCCATTGCTCGCCGGGGAATTGCTCGGCGAAATCCTGCATGCGTGCTTCGGCGTATTGGGCCGCCCGGTCTCTGCAGGGGGAGGAGATGAAGCCGAAAAAGTCTTCACCATTGCGCTGAATAGAGACGTAATGGCAGGGGCGATCCAGCATGGTGTCCGCCCCGTAGCCCAGGAGGCGGCCGTAGGTTCCGGCTTCCAGCTTCTGCCGGACGACGGCGTCAACGTCCGCGCCCTCCGGCAGGTTCAGCTCTTTGGCAACGGCGGCTTCGTGGTAGATGCACTCCAGCCCCCCGGCTTCGATGAAGCGAACGCCGGGCGGCAGGTCCTTTGAGAAGCAAGAGGTAAACTCCGGCACCGTTTCGAGAAAAGCCGGCTTTTTCCCATCAAAAACGGCGTTGAGCTGGGCAGAGGTAATACACGCTACGCGTTCGACTTCTTCTTGTGCTGCTCCCTCCACTTTCGGAGAAAGGATGCGGCGAACTTGTCGCACATGAACTCTTCGTCGAAGTTCTTGTGGCCGCGTTCGTACTCCTCCGGGGTCAGCGCTCGTATCACTTTGCCGCCCGGGCCGAGAAGCAGGGGGACTCCCGGCAGGTTTTCTCCTTCTTTCGGTAATCTCTGTTCGTTCTCGGTCATGGTGTGATTGTAGCTGATTTTTTGATGATGCGCCAGTGTTTTTTTCGCAGTCCGGCGCGTGCTCGTGCTGGTTGCAGCGGGAGGCCCGGATGTTTTCTTTTTGGGCGGCGGCAATTTGGGCTTCGAGGATGGCGACAAATCCCGGGGCGAGGTCTTGCGCCGGCGGCAGGGTGGCAAGCAGGCGCCGCTCGGCGGCCGGTACGGTGATGCGGCGCGCGTCCACGAGGGCCACGAGGGAGAGCAGGTCTGCCCGGGAGGCTTGCGCGATGACTTTCATGGCGGCGAGGCGCAGGCGGCGGGTGCGGTCGCGCTCTTCGGTGAGCGGCGGCGCCCAGGAGGGGTATATCGGCGGCGCGGGAAGGGCAAGGGCCCCGGCGCGCAGGCCTTCGTGCGCGCAGAGGATGGCGAGCATGGGCCCCGCCCATCGCTGGAGGGCGACGAGCAGATGGTAGCGCGCGATGTCAGCTATAAGGCCCATGGGAGTTACGAATTACGAGTTACGAGTTACGAATTGGAAAAATTCGTAAATGAACGTTTGATGGCTTGCATGTCGGCGGGGGTGAGGGAGTGGGCGGAGATGCAGGCGTTGGCCGGTGAGGGGCGGCGGGAGGGGTGGGAGGTTTGGGAGAGCAGGTCGCAGGAGCGCCAGGCGTAGCCCGCCTCGCGCACGGCGGCTGAGATGGCGTAGTCCTCGCCGATGAAGGCGCAGAAGCGGGAGAGGCCGGCGTCGGCGCGCGCGATGATGGCGGCCGCGGCGCCGCGGCGCATGAAGTAGCCCGCCCCGCCCAGCGCCCACATGGGGTAGCCGGGCCGCGCGAGGGAGAGGCCGATGGCCGCCACGCCGGGCGGCTGATCCGCCAGCAGGGCGGCGAGGCGCGGGAGGTGCAGGTAGGTGTCGTCATCGCATTTGCCGAGCCACTCCCAGTCGGGGACGGAGAGGGCGTGGCGCATGCCGGCGAGCACTTTGAAGATGAGGGAGGGGTAGTCGTCGGGGGCTTGCAGGCGCAGGGCGTCCGGCTCGGCGGGGTCATCGCCCGGCTCTCCCGGCGCCGGCTCGCCGAGCAGGAAGCGCCAGAGGACGCCCGGCGGCGCGTCAGCAAGCCAGGTGCTGCGGCATGCGGCGCGAGCGGCGGCATGGCCGTGGCAGCTGGTGATGAGCAGGAAAAGCAGGTTCATGCGGGCACGTAGGCGTTGGGGATGAGGGCGCGGGAGAGGCAGGAGCGGTAGTCGCCGGAGGAGTTGGTGTCGTTGATGCCGCCGTTGGAGCCCGGGGAGCCGATGGCCATGCCCAGGTTGATGTCTCGCAATGAGGCGCCCGCTATGGAGCCGGCCTGCCACCAAAAGTCGTACACGGCGACGTCCATGTAGACCCAGTAGGCCGAGTTCGTGGAGCAGAAGTAGAGGCCCGTCCATTTAAGGTCGCCTGTGACCGAGGGATGCTGCCAGAGCAGAGGGAGGCGCAGGTAGTCGCCCACGTCGTCGTTGAGCACGGGGTAGGTGCGCGTGGCGATGGCTCCGGAGCTGGCCGCTGTGCCCGAGGCCGAGTCGGCGAGAGCCCCGGCGAGAAACAGCTTGATTTCCGCCTCGGTGAGGCAGGCAAACTCGTATGAGGGGAATGAAGGTCTGGCTGCCGAAGGGTTGGGCCCGCTGCTGAGGTTAATGGGGCTGTAGAGCCAGCCGACTTTGACCTCGGTGAGGCGCGAGGCTTTTTCGCCGCTGCGGCCCACGAAGCAGCCGAGCGAGGAGGGGGCGCGGATGATGAGCTCGTCCGCGCCGCGCGCGGCCTCGCGCGAGAGGTAGATGGAGGTGACGGGGAAGACGCCGCTTATGGCGAAGCAGGCGGGATCCGGCGAGAGGTCGAGGCTTTGCAGGCGCGGCAAGGGGTTGAGGCCGCCGGTGCCGCCGGTATCTGAGCCGCCGGAGGAGGCGGCAGCGGCGCGCGGGGTGGAGTACACGAGCTGGCAGCGCGGGTACTGGCAGTACTGCGCATCGGCGGTCTGCACGAAGCTTTCGTCATCGGCGTCCGCATCGAGTACGTAGCATGAGACGGGGACAAAGCCGGAGTTGTCCGCCGGCCAGGCGGAGGAGGCGGCGGCGAGGCAGCCGAAGCGCAGGGCGGAGCCGTTGACGGGCACGGGCGGGTCGAAGGTGAACTCCGTGACGGTGCCGCCGGAGACGGTGGCGGGCAGCGAGCAGGCGCGCCAGGTCCACTCCTCGCGCAGCTCCTCCCAGAGGGTGAGCACGAGCGGGTTTTTCGCCGGGGTGGCGGCGGCGTAGAGGCGAAGGGAGCGCAGCAGGATGGGCGTGCTGAAGTGCGAGGCGTGGGCGCGCAGCTCCGTCCACAGCACGGTCTGGCGCGCGGTGGAGGCGGCCGGTTCGTCGGTGAGCTGCAGCTTGGGGTTGAAGATGGTCTCAAGCAGGGGGCGGTAGTCCACGAGGCCGGAGTTGCCCTGAGGCCCGCGCAGGGAGACGGGGGCGGGGTTGGACAGGTTGCCGTCGTTGGTCCAGGAGAGCACGCCCTGCGCGCTCATGTGCGGCGTGAAAGTGGCGCCGGGAGGGCCCGCCGTTTTGCGCATTTCGGTGAGGACGTTGAGGAGCTGGTTGACGCCGTAGCCGTCCCAGTCGGCGGGGGCGGGCAGGGAGAGGTCGGCGTAGGTGAGGTCCCACTCGGAGATGAGGCGCACTTTGGAGCTGCCGGCGGAGGTGAGGGTGTGCGTGAGGGAGGCGAGGGCGGCCGTGTAGGCGGTCATGGAGACGCCGCCGGAGGCGGGGTCGGCGGTGGCGAGGGTGAGGGCGCCGGTGGGGTTGGCGGCGGCGAAGGCTTCTTCGTCTTTTTTGGCGCTCATGGCTTCGAATTGGGAGGCGTAGTCGCGCACGACGGAGAGGGTGACGGAGCCGGTGACGTTGCGATTGGCGGCGGCGTAGGGGGTGCCTGCGACGGTGGGGAGCAGGTCAGCGTTGAGGGAGGAGGAGAGGGAGAGCTCGGAGTCCTCGAGGGAGGCGCCGCTGTTGGGGGCGATGAGGATGCGCGTGGCGTAGGTGATGGTGGTGGCGGTGGGGATGAGGCGAGGCATGGGAGTTACGAATTACGAGTTGCGAGTTACGAGTTACGAATTACGAATTACGAATTACGAATTACGAGATTCGCACCTCTAAATGTTCCATGTTGTTGAGGGTTTGCCGAGGATGCTGATGCCGGGGGAGGAGTCGGCCGCGAGGGCGCTTTCTTCCGGCTCCAGGGTGTAGAGGGGGAGCAGGTCGCAGGAGGCGAGGGCGTCCAGGTCGGCGGTGGCGCGCGTGTATTCGTCGTGGCGGGTTTCGCCCTCCAGCGCCTGGTGCATGGCCGGGACGGCGGAGATGGCGGCATGGCGGGCGAGGACGAGGGCGGTGCGTTTGCACTCGGCCGGGAGGCGCGAGAGGCCGGTGGCGATGGGCGGGTTGGCCGGGCAGGCGTTGATGGCGCCCACGACGCGATCGCAGGCAGCAGCGAGCAGGGAGGCGAGCCAGTCATCAACCTCGACATCGCCGACGGCTTCCGGAAGGGCGGCGAGTTCGGCGGCGGAGAAGGAGCGCTTCAGGTCGGAGACGGTGAGGGGAATAAGAGCATTCATGTACGAGTTACGAATTACGAATTACGAGTTACGAATTACGAGTTACGAATTACGAGTTACGAATTACGAGTTACGAGTTACGAGTTACGAGTTACGAGTTACGAATTACGAATTACGAGTTACGAATTTCGTAAATGGACAGGGCGGCAGAGAGGGAAACAAGACTCTCCGCCGCCCCGGGTATGTGTGTGGCTTATGATGTACAAGGAAAGGTTACAGGGCCACGCGCAGGGTAGCCGTCACGGGCTTGGTGGGCGGGGTTTCGCCGGTGGCGACGGTGAGGCGAATGAAGCGCGGGCAGAACTTGGGCAAGCGATCGCGGCTTTCAAAAGCGGCGCTCGCTTCGGTGGTGAATGTCTTGACGGGCGCGAACTCGCCGTCTTCGGAGCCGGAGCCCTCGATGGTGAGGGTGAGGGGCTGGTCGGCAGCGCCGGCGGTGACGATGAGTTCGGCGTGGTCGGAGCCGCCGGTTTCGGCGATGTCGATGACGTCCGCCGTGGTTTTTGCGGAAGCTTCTTTGGAGCATTCCACGGTGCCCATCAGCAGGCGGTCGTAAGAGTCATGGATAAACATGGTCTTGTGTGGTGGGGTCAGGGGTTAGCGCTTGAGGTTGGAGGTGTTTTTGATGGCCGTGATGCTCGACATGGTGGCGAGGGCGGCGATGTTCTCCTCGGTCTCGTCGGCGAGGAGGGCGTCAGTGACGATGATGGGGATGCCTTCAAACTCGGTCGGCAGTTCGGCATACGGCGTCTTGCCCGCAGAATTTTTGGGGTACACGAAGGCTTCCGCGCGGCTTTGCTGGAGGCGTGCGCGCGTGGCGCGGCTCATGACAAGCATGGAGGGCGTGTGGCCGGCGGGGAAGTTGTTGACGAGCTGGGCGAGCAGTTTGTCGGTGAGTTTGTTTTTGTCGGATTCGTTGACGATGCGCGCGGTGGCGAACTCATCGAGCTGGGCAAAGCCGAAGTGGCAGTGGAAGCTGCGGGTGATGGCGTCCATGTCGCCCTGCTGGCCGGTGGCCGTGAGGCGCGAGACGGTTTCTTTGCGCTGTTCGCCGAAGGAAACGACTTTGGAGGTGCCCCAGACGGTGTGCAGCATGTCGGCGTTGGCGCAGATGGCCCAGACGGAGGCGCCGCCGTGCTGGCGCTCGCTGTTGTCGCC
The DNA here is from genome assembly GCA_947628305.1 of uncultured Muribaculaceae bacterium. Classification (GTDB taxonomy): domain Bacteria; phylum Bacteroidota; class Bacteroidia; order Bacteroidales; family Muribaculaceae; genus HGM05190. The sequence goes on from CANQZG010000038.1 coordinate 7,515, forward strand.
GGTGGCGGAGATGGTCATGTAGTCGCCGATGGTGTCCACCAGGCCGAAGGCGCCTTGCTTGTGGTAGGCTTTGCCGTAGATGACGGAAAGTTCAAGCGAGATGAGAAGGCCGCGCGTGCCGGCGAGCATTTCATCGGCCATGTAAGCGGCGGCGTTGTCGGGGTCGGCAAGGGTGAGGGCCTGGTCGATCTGGAAGCGGCCGGAGTAGTGGAAGCACTGGCCGCCGCGCGTCTCGTAGGAGGCTTTGACGGGGACGGTGCCGGTGTTGTACGGCACGGGGCCGAAGAGGGGCACGGAGGTGCGCACCTTCTGGATGTAGTTGATGCCGGGAATGATTTTGGCGGGAAGTTTTTCAAGCAGCGGGGCCTCAAAGGCGACGCCTTCGAGGGTTTTGCGCTCTACGTTCATCGGCGTGGTTTGCAGCACGTCGGCGAGGGTGGGGTTGTTGGGTTTGGCCATAGTGAGATGGGGGGGGTGAGGGGGGTGCGATTCGGGAAGTGGGCGCGTTTGCGCGCGGGAGTTATTGGAAGTCGGGGGCGAGCATTTCGGCGAGTGAGAGGTCTTGCGGCGCGGCTTGCGGCTTGTTTGCCAGTACGGATTCACCGACGGCAAGCGTTGCTTCGCCGGCGAAGGCGAGGCGCGCCTGCTGCGGGTTGGCGAGGTAGAGGGAGCGGCAGGCGTTGATGCGCTCCTCGTCTTTGGGGGCGAGGACGCCGGCGCGGATGAGGCCGTCGGTGAAGGCTTCGGCAGCGGCGGCGCGGGCGGCTTGCAGTTCTTCGTCTTTTTTGCTGAGGTCTTCGTCGCGCTTCTTGAGGTTCTCGTCTTTTTCATCGCAGGCGGCTTGCAGTTCGTCCGCTTTTCTGGCGGCGTCTTCTTTGGCGGCGATGAGGGCGAAGAGGGCCTGCTCGACGGCGGTTTCGTCTGCCTCGGCGGGCAGTCCCAGCAGTTGCTTAAGTTTTTCGATGTCCATAACGGGGGGTGATGTTCGCTTGTCATGATACGGCGCAGGGGCGCCCGGGGCAACGTCATTTCGCGGGGAGAAATTTTTTTGCGGCGCGGCGCCGGAGTCGGCGTTGATGCAGTCCACGCCCTCCGGCAGGGGAGAGCGCGCGGCCGCAACGCTCACGATCGGCGGCTGCGTGACGAAGGCGGGGTCGTTGACGAGCGAGGCGACTTCTACCCCGTCGGGGTTGAGGCCCAGCACTTGGCCATCGGCGCGCGAGAGGCGAAACGCGGGGGAGATGTAGCCGTAGGTTTTGCCCTCGACGGCGGCGCGCCCGGCGGAGCTCCACTCGGCAATTTCGAGCATGATGCCCTGCTGCGCGTCCCAGTAGAAGCGGCGGGGGTAGGCGGCCGCCTCGCCGCGCCGGTGGTCGAAGAAGAGGCAGGGGCGCGCGCGGCGCCGGAGGGCGGCAGCGTTCAGCATGGCCGCCAGATCCGCCTGCAAGCGCGCGGCGGCGGCCTCATCGGCGAGGACGCGGCGTTCTGCCGGCTCGCCGTTGACGGAGGCGGCAATGAAGCTTTCGCCCGGCGGCATGTAGCAGACGGCTTGCGGGGCACGGCCGCTTTCGGTTAGTTTGATCATGGCCGGGATTTTACCCGCGCCCGCGCGGACGGCGCAAGAGAGAAGCGCGGGGAGAAAGCATGGACGATGTAGGATGGAGGATGGACGATGTGAAAAATTTGCTCGCCGTGAGAGAGATAAGCGGGTAAAATGGCCGCATGGATAAAGAGGAGATGATGAAAAGAACGGCGCATTTCGGCCTGCGCGTTGTGAATCTTTGCCTGGCTTTGGAACAGGAAGGCAGCATGTCGGCGAGGGTGCTCGGCAAGCAGTTGTTGCGCTGTGCAACGTCCATCGGGGCGAATTATCGCGCAGCTTGCCATGCCGGGAACCGGGCGGATTTTTTGGCAAAGCTCAAAATTTGCGAGCAAGAAGCGGATGAGTGCGAATACTGGCTGGAGTTGCTGGTGCAGGCTGATCTGGTAAGCGAGGTTAAGGTGAGAAACTTGCGCGCAGAAGCTCATGAGCTTGCCTGCATTATAGCGGCTGCCGCCAAAGCCACGCGCACAACCGCGCCTTCTTCCTGAATCGTACATCGCACATCGTACTTGGTTACAGTCTTGCGCGGATGCGGGAGAGTTCGGATTGGATTTGCTGCACAGTGCGCTGAAGCTGCTCAAAGGAGGCGGCGGCCTGTGAGGCGGCGCTGGCCACGCCCTGAAGAGTGCTGCCCAGCTGGCGGGCCTGCTCGTTGATTTGCTGGACGGCTTGGGCGGTCTGCTCGGCGGCTTTTTGGGCGGGGGAGAGGTCGGCGTTGGGCTGCTGCTGCATGCCCCCGGCGGCGGCGCCTTGGGCGGCCCCGGCGGCGGCGGGGCGGTTGGCAGCGGCGGCGGGGCGTTGGCCCCGGCGAGCATCCGCCGGCTCCTCGGCCCCGGCGGCGAGGCGGCTGCGCGGGGAGCGGCGCAGTTGACGCTCCTGCAGCTCGAGCTCCCGCTGCCTGCGCCGCTCGAGGGGGTCGGCAAGTTGGCGGTCGGTCTCTTTGCGGGCGCGCTGTTTTTGCGTAAGGCCATCGCCGGAGAGGCGCAGGGCAGCCGCCGCTTTGACAAGTTGCTGAAAGGCGGCGGCGTATTTTCCCGTGTCGCCGGTGAGGCGCTCCGAGGTTTTGGCGTTGCGGCGCAGGTGGTCCACCAGGCGGGAGAGTTGGGCGTCGTTGCCGTTGCGCGCGGCCGTTTCCATGGCGCGGGCGGTTTTTTCCCAGCTTTTGCCCAGCAGCGAGAGGTTGCCGCCCGTGTTTTTGTTGACGGGGGCCGCCTGCGGGGCTTGCGCGGTAAGGAGCTTTTTCTGCCCCTCGGCGGCGTTCTTTTGCATGGCGGCGCGCCAGGAGGCGGCGTTGCGCTGCACGGCGGCGAGCTCCTGCGTGATGGCGGCGGCAGTGGCGGCGGAGAGGCCCGTGCGCTCGGCGAGCTGTGAGAGCTGCTGCTGCTGGAGGCGCAGGAGGCTGCGGCGCGCGGCGGAGCCGGAATCCTCGCTCACGCCGTCGCTCATGCGGCGGATGCGCTCGAGCTCTTTGCCGGCAAGGGAGTTGGATTCCTGCGCCCAGCGCTCCCACTCTTTGGAGCCTTCGCGCGTGGAGGCCAGCATGCGCTCAAGGTAGCCTCTCTGCTCGCGCAGGGTGCCGGCCTGAGCTTCTTGCCAGCCTTTTTCGCGGGCGTTGCGCGCGCCGGTGTCGCGCACGGCGCGGATCTGCGTTTGCAGCGTGGCGAGGGAGGCCCGGACGAGGGCGGCCCCCTGCGAGTCGGCCGCAAGGGAGGCGAGGGCGGCGGTAAGCTGCTGTTTTTTGGCGTTGAGGCGTTGGAGGTCGGCGCGCGCAATTTCCTGCTGCGTGCGCGTGTCGTCCTGCCGGTAGCTGCCCTCGAGCTGCACGGCTTGCGCCTGCATGGCAAGAGCTACGCGGGCCGTCTGCTGCTTGACTTTTTCGTAATTTTGTCCGGCGGCGGCAAGGTTGTTTTCCAGCTCCGGGATTTTGAGGCTTTCGAGCCGGCCGGCCATCTCCTGCGCGCTCTGCCGGCTCTTGCGCAGAGACTCCACAAAGGCAATGGCCTCCCTCCCCCCGAGGCGGAGGTTGGGGTCGATGGCCTGCAGGGCGTCAACAATCGGCTGCGCGGCGTCGAGGATGGCGTTGCGTTGCGCCACGGCTTGTTCGCGCGTGTGGTCGAGATCCGCCTTGCCTGTCATGCGCCCGATGACGTTCTCAAGGCGCTCCAGCTCCCGCTGCATGCCCGAGGTGTCGAAGGAGAGAGCTTTGTCAAACTTCGTATCGGCGGCTTCGCGCAGCAGGCGCGCCTGCTCGCGGGCGTTGCGCAGTTTGTCCTCGGCGAAGGTGACGTCGGCTTGCGCCTGCTCGAGCTCAAGATTGCGCATTTTCTGCTCGTGGCGGCGGGTCTCTTGCTGCGCTTCCTGCTGCGCCGATCGGTCGCCGAGGGCAAGGCGCGTTTGCGCCAGGGAGGCAAGGCGTGCGAATTGCTCCTGCTCGAGTTTGCGCTGCTCCTCGATGGCCTGTTTGCTTTGCTGCAAGCGTTGCTGCGCGGAGGCGTCATTCTCCTCTTTCTTCTCCTCGGCCATCCGGGCGCGCGCTTTGATGACCTCTTGGATGGAGGAGAGCTCTTGCTGATAGTACGCTTTGCGCGCCTCGTCAGCCTGCGCTCGGTTGGCCGCCCGCAGGCTGAGCGTGAGGTCCTGCTGCGTTTTGCGGGCTTCGGCGGCTTTCTGCTTGTTCTCCTCGGTGGTTTTATTGAGCCATTGCATGGCGGCGGAGAGGCCCTGAACGGCGGCCATGACGGCGCCGACGGGCCCGAGGCCTGCTTTCATGGCCATGCCGAGGCTGAGCATGGAGTTGGCCATGGAGGCGACATCCGGCGAGCCGGAGGCGGCCTGTTGCCCGATGTTCTGCAAGGAGAGGGCGGCCTGCATGCCCATTTGCGCCTGCTGCATGAGCTGGATGCGCGAGAGGGAAAGCTCCTGATTCATGGCGCGCAGTTGCGAGCGCGCCGCGCTCAGGCGCATGGAGTAGTTCTGCACGGCCTGCGCATCGCCCGCCGCCGCTGCCTTCTGCCGCTGCTCGATGAGCTCGCGCGTGGCGGCGATGAGCTGCCGCCGGGTCATGGCGCCGTATTGCATGCTCGCCGCCGTTTTCTGCTCCGCCGCTTCTTCGGCGGCAGCGGCGGCTGCGCTTTTCTGCGCGACGTTCTCGCGCACGGCGCCCAAGTTCTGCTCGTGGCGCGCCATGGCTTCCGTGCGCTCGCTCAGCGCGTCCACGCGCGAGGCGTATTTTTCCAACTCTTCCCCGGCTCGGGCATAGGAATCTTTGCCCTTGCCGAAGCCGGCGCCGACGGTGTCGATTTTGGCGGAGAGGTCCGTGAGTTGCCGGGTGAGCTGTCGGCCCCGGTCAGCGTATTTTTCGGCTTGCTCGGCCGCTTTCGTCCATGCGGCGGCCTGTTTGGCGCCGGCGACCGTTGAGGAGTCGGCAGCCGCCGCTTGCGCGCGCAGCGTTTCCGCCTCCCGGGCGAAGGTCATCACCAGCCCCTCCACGCGGCTGCCGGCCTCATTCACGCGCTCGGTCAGGCGCGCGTAGAGGTCCGCCGCCGCGCCGATGTGCCCGTCGCCGGAGAGCAGGGTGTTGGCGGCGGCCACCTCCGCTTTGAGGCGAGCGATGCCGCTCGTGTTGGCGGTTGCCCCACGGGCGAGCTTTTGGAGCGCTTGCTCGTAGCCGTCCAGGCTGAGCTCGCCGCGCTCGAACTGCTCCGCCAGCTCGCCGGCTTGCTCCTCGAGCTTCCCGAAGGCGGAGGCGAAATAGTCCACGCGCTGATCGAGGGTTGAAAATTGGCTCATCCGCGCGCTCCAATCCTGCGCAACGGGCGATTGCTCGTTGAGGCTGTTGAGCCGCGCGCGCATTTCCAGCACGCGAGAAGAGGCGCTGCCTGCGCCTGCTTCCAGGTTTTTGAGCTCCTCATTGGCCCTGGCTGAGGCGTCGATAAGATCCGTCAACAGGCCGTTGACGTTCTGCATTTGCGCCTCGACTTCGCTGTCATCGGCGCTGAATTTGATTGCTATTTCTGAATCAGGCATAAGGCATTTACGAATTACGAATTACGAGTTGCGAGTTGCGAGTTGCGAACTCGCAACTGCTCAGAGCGCCGCGAGGAAATAGGGGCGTGCCATGGCGGCCAGCTGCGCTTTGTTCGGTATGGCGTCATGCCCGCGCCGTTGGCGCAGAGGGGCCACGTAGGCGGAGCGGCGCAGGGCGTAGGCGGCGTGCGGTGTGCCGTCCGCTTCCCGGTAGGCGAGGATGCCCTGCGTGGCGTCGCCTTTCCGGCCGATTTTGAACAGCGCGCGGTGCGTCACGAACTCCGCCACGCGCATGCCGCGCGCCTCCGCCGTCATCGGGATGGTGAGGGCGCGCGCCTGCTTCGGGCGAATGGCGCCGCCGTACTGGTGCAGCCGAAGGCCCCAGGGGGATCCGTTGTCGCGCGAGTGGCGAAAGGCCAGCGTGAAGCCCGAGTCGTTCACCTCCTCCGCCCGCCAGGAGCTGGAGAGGGCCGCCATGAAACTGCGCGCCCGGTTGCGCTTGCTTGTGCCGTCCGGGAAAGCGGCGTTGCTGCTGTCGAAGTAATCGGCCGGCAGGGAGGCGTACCACGCCGAGAGGGCGCGCTGCGTGCCCGTGGCCGTCACTTTCATGGCGCGGCGCATTTTTGCCGCAGGCTCAAGCAGAGGGTAGCCGGGCAGTTTGACTTCAATTTTCATTCGCCGCGCTGAACAAGTACGAATTACGAATTTCCAATTCGTAATTCGCAACTCGTAACTCGTACGTGCTTTTGGGGGTTATTCTTGTTCGGTCTGTTTGGTGAAGATTTGCTCGGTCTTTTCAACGGACCACTTGGAGGCTTGCAGCTCGAGGGTGAGCTTCGGGCGCAGGATCTTGGAGCCGTCCTGCGCAAGCTCGCCGCTCGCTTTCAGGTAGGCGTAGAAGTAACGGGTGAGCAGTTTGTGCTGCGAGCCGTCCCAGATTTCCATTTTGACGCCGACGGGGACGTTCGGATCGTTGCTCTGGAAGATGGGCAGCCCTTCGCCCTCGCCGGCGGACATTTTCGCGATCGTCTCGTCGGCGAGAGGATCCGCCACGCCGTGCAGCAGGGCTTCGTAAAAGAGCGTGTAGCGCTCTACCTCGACTTCCCACGTGCGGCCGGAAATTTGCGTGTTTTTCTCCTTGACCCAGAGATGCGTGCCGGCGTCGAAGAATTGGCTCTCGTCGTCCTCGGTCTCCTGGTTGTAGGTAACGGTCTTAATGGCGGCGATGTTCTTCCATTTGCCCTCTTCCACCTTGGTGAGGTCGGCGGTGGCTTCGGTGCTTTCGGGGTAGAAGGTGCCGTCCTGCGGGATGACGTAGATTGCGGACTTCGGGCTGATTTTCTGGGGTACCCATGGATTGGTGGTGTTTAGCGCCATGATGATATGAGGGGGTTATTGACGCCTCCCATTGTGGGGGCTGCGCGCCGCTTCTGCAATGTCAATCCGAGGGGAGAAAAATTAAGGCTCTGTCCTACCACAGTGTTGATTTTTGGAAAAGCGGTGTAAATTGAAGTGGTGTTGGAGGTGTCGGGGTGTCG
>CANQZG010000039.1 GCA_947628305.1 uncultured Muribaculaceae bacterium
GACAATTATTACCATAAATTAACAAATTGTTAAGCGTAAGAAGGAGTATATTTAATGCATATGAAAACCCTTTTATTCAAACTTCAGCATCTAAAAACAAACAACAAAACGGCATTACGCCGTATTGTTTCCTTTTTGCTGTGCATTTGTATATCGGCGACGTTACTGTGCAATTTGGGCGGGCTCGTGCTGTCGTTCGCAGCGGAGGCAACGGATTATGTGACCGATCGCAAAGCCGATCCGAATACGATGGACGATTATCTGAACCAGCTTCTGTCAACGGAGTGGGGCTCCCGATATGCGGGCCGTATCTGGACGGATAAGAGCGTGTTTGCCTTCGACGCAAAGGGCGAAAATTCCATTCCGCTGGATATGAAAACCGACGGCTATAACGGCAGTGTGGGCTTTAACGCCGATTTTGCCCATGTGTTTAGTGCGCTTGCGAGCTCGCAGATCGTCAACGAATACCCGCCGAGCCCGATTGACATGGTGCTGGTGCTGGATATTTCATCTTCTATGGCAGGTGCAGTAGACCCCGATCCCAATTCTCCCTTTGGGCAGGCCAGAACGGCGCTGACGGAGTATTTTCGTTCGAATGACGGACGGGCGGCGCTAGAATCCAACAATTTTGAAAGCTATTATAAGGCAAACCAAAGCAAATTCGGAGATAAAACGATAGAAGAAGCAGCGGCAGTGCGCGCGCTGGAATTTACCCGCTACACCAACCTGATTTATTCGGCTGACAGAGTCATCACCGCTTTGATGAATAACAACAAGGAAAACCGCGTGGCGGTCATTGTGTACGACAGGCGCGCTTCCGTTGTAATGCCGCTGGCCCACTATACGCCCAACACAACGCCCATTTCGCAAATGAAGAAAAAGGACGGCACGTCAGACTCGAACGCTTTTTACGATTATCATTATCTGTCCGGGCACCCGGGGAAAGAACCGGATAGCGGCGACTATGTTACAGAAACCATTATCAGCAACTGTGTGAAAGATTTGACCTTCGGTTATCTCTGTCCCTATTTTGATGGACACAAAGCAGATGGCAGCAGCCACCCGACCTGTTATATGAATATCAACGACAAAATTCAGGTGGTGGCCGAACCGGTAGAAACGGTTACGACCCGAGGTGTGAAAGACGGCAGCGACAATCAAATCGAGCGTATTTCCGGTACCAACACCCACGCCGGACTGACTGCCGGGTTAGAGCAGCTGGCCAACGCGACCGACACCACCTTTTCAGCCAAGCTGTCCACCGGCGAAATTTCAACGGTGCCCCGAATTCCGGCGGCTATTGTGATGACCGACGGCGGCTCCAACACCATTTCCGACGGCTCGTGGTACGACCCCGAATGGGAAAAACCGGTGCAGCGCAGCGACCGTGAGGACGATTGGTCCAGCGTGGTAGACACCCAGTATCTGCTCACCGCAGCGTACCTCAAATCCGCCGTGGAGCGAAATTACGTTGAATACATGGACCTCAATGGCGGAGCGCAGGATTTCCCGGTCTATACGGTCGGCGTCGATTTGCGCGACGACAGCGACCCTTGGGTACCCTCTCGGTTGTACCCCATGCTCAACCCGAAAGAATACTTTATGGCCGAGAAAGACCTGCCCGATAAGGTGGATCACCCCAACACCGACACCGGCGACATTACATTGACCCCAAAAACCAGACAGCTCATCGGCAACGCCTACGAGGACTATATGAAGTGGCAGACCGAGCCGGATCAGACTGCCAAGCGGGATTTTTGGGTGGTGCGTTACAGCGGAACAAACAAAGGCGGCAAAGCCACCTTTCAACAGGACGATGCGGCTAACAACCAGTACCTTATCCCCTTTGAGCAGGACGAGGTCAACGCCAAAAGCGCCAATCCGAACAACCCGGTGGACTACGACCGGCAGGAAATCAACGGCGAACTCTACAACCTCAGCTGGCACGGCTGGGCGAATGCGGTAGCGGCGAGCGCCAAAGGCGTCGGTGATCAGGCGGTTTGGGATAAACTGGGCGTAAACGACGACGGCAAAGAACTTTTCGCCACCGCGACCTACTGGTCGTTTTCAGATGCGGTCAGGGCAGCGGACGCCAACCCGGACAGCGCCGCCAAATACACGCAGGAGCGCTCGGTCGAATACACAGACAACGCCACCGGGGATTCCAAGACCCGCTCGGTGTATGCGGTGACCCAGGCAGACATGATTTCCAACATTAACTACGTCACCGAGTTCCACAACGTCACCTCCTCGCAGATGGAAAACATCTTCGAGCAAATCCTGACAGAGATTGAAGGCCAGATTTTCGTCCCGCTGTCCGGCTCCAATGATGCCGGTGTGGGCGATTCGATCACCTATCAGGACCCGCTGGGCGATTACATGGAAATCAAGAATCAGGCGATCGATGCGAATACCCACCTTGGAAAAGGAACTTACGATATGTCTCTGCTTCTATTCGGCAAGATGCACGGCCTTGTTCGCGCGGGCGTGTACGACTGGCAGTGGAACGACGACTACATGGAGGCTCATCCCGAAGTAGGCGATAAAGGTGAAACCGCTTTTCCCATGGGCTGGTATAAGGGTAACCCGGAAAATCCGGAAACGCCAACGGAATTGGGCGGTAATGAAAGCGGAACATACCCCAAAGGTTATGATTCCGCCGAGCAGGCGTGGGCGGACGGCTGGGTCTACCGATTCAATTTCTCAACTCTGCTCCAGTTTGTCCCCATCACGGGCGTCAGTTCGTCGGACGTCCATCCGTCCAACCTCCCCGATCAGGTCAAGAACACCGTCTACACCTGTTACCGCTTCGCAGGTTCGAAGGAAGACCGCAATGCGCTTCATCGCAACCCCATTTTCGGCGATGTACCGGAGGATTTGAAGAAAACATGGGAGGCTCACGGCAGCAATTATCCCGTGGGCAACGAGGATTACGCTGATGTTCCCGGCGTCTATCGGCTGTCGGATATCCGTGTATGGGTGGAGGAACTGGGCGACTATACCGACAGCACCGGCGTAATCGTCCCCAACACCGGCTACGACCGCTCACTTTATATGAATATTCCGGCCGCCGCAGTTCCCACCCAGCTTGCCACGATTACGCTGGGAAAGGACGGCGTGATGTCCTACGAGACGAACCTCGGCAAAGACCACCCCTCCGACGGAACGATGAACGGCAAGTCGCTCACACAAGACGATTACTATGCCCAGTCCACCCCCCTGCGGCTGTTCTACTCCGTAGGTTTGGAGGAAGATCTGATCCTCAGGGATAAAGACGGTAATCAGACCGGCGTGAATTTCAGCAAAATCTCCCCCGAATACATTTCTGCACACACGGTCGAAGGTCAGGATTATGTTTGGTTCATCTCCAATTACTACTCCAATACCTCCTATACCGAGTATGTGACCGATACGGCGACATCACGCACACGTGGTGACCCAACGGTGTCATTCTCTCCTAGCATCGAGAACCGCTACTATGTCTTCCAGAAGCCCCTGCCCCTCTATGCCCACGCGTATCGAAATACCGATGAAGGCTTGAAAGCCGTTGACCGAAACGACGATCAGTCTTGGAGTAAGGAGGACAATCAAAAGGGCGGCAACGGCAGTAAGAAATGGGAGTCTGTCGATGGCGTCCAACAGCAGCCCGGTTCGTGGGTCGGCGGCGAGTATATGGGAACGTATACGAGCGCAGAGACATTCAAGGAAGCGAAGAATAGCCTGAAAGACGACAAATACATCAAAGACGACAAGGGCGTCATGTATTTGTACCAAGACGACGGCATCGTGTTCTTGGAGCAGGATCTGATGGATCACGTCACGTCCGAAGCCGATGGCGGCGGCTATACCGACGGCTCCGTTTCTTTCAACTCCAGCGACTATTTCTTCCTGCTGGTGGAGTACTATCTGCCCGATAAAAACACGGTAGGCGTTGACGATAAGGGCGAAAAAATTCCCGGTTCCTTTGGCGGCCGGATGGTTCAGCGTGCCGTGGCCCGCCGTGGCAGCGAGTTCGGTTCCGGCTTTGCCTCCGATGACATCAACAACGGCGATATGCTCTGCTGGACGGATATGAACGGCAAAATCACGCTGGAACTGGACTATCTGTCCAAGAGCGACACCGGCGACCTGACCCGTGGTGAGCCGACGTTTCAGAAACTGACATATAATGAACCCGAACTGCGCACGTATCTGAGAGATACTTGCAAAATCTCGGAAAGCATCATGGTGCCCGATCCGGACGATCCTGAAAAGCAAATCAGCGTGCTGGATCAGCAGGTGAAGTATTGGAAAGCGGTTCGGGCGAACGAGAAGGTTCAGGCTGCGCTGGAAAAAGCCGAGAATGGCGACGGCGAACTGACCCAAGACGAATTCAACAAATACTTTACGTTCGCAGTGTCGGCGCGTCCCGGCGGCATCCGCTCCGGCGATATGTCCAACAACCGCCACGCTAAGGAGGAAAACGTCACCAACACCGCTCAGAACTACTACGTTCCGACGGTGTCCGACAACTCCGCAACCGACAACGGCGTGATTTTAAACACCTATCTGGGCAACAACGGCTACCTTGAAATAGCCAATCAGATGCTCCATGTGACTAAGATGATAGAGATCCCCGAAGACCTAACCCTGACGGAGGGTCAGATGAACGAGGAGTTTAATTATCAAATCTATGTGCAGGGCGTAACCGGCACCCACAGCGCCATCCGCACCCAATATAACAAGTATGCGAAAGCTTGGGAGCGAGAGCTTGCCTACATCGACGTGCTGACCGACAACAGCAATCTTATCGTGGACAACAACAGCCGCCGTGCGGTGTTCGTCTATGAAGAACAAGAGGGCAGTAGCATGGTTGCCAAGCAGGTTATCGCGAACGGAGAGGAAAACGGAAATCCGATTTACTACTACGCAAGCGAGGACGGCACGCTGACCTTCCTTGATGACGGCAGCGTGGATGAAACAATCAATGCGAAAGTAGTCAGTAGCGGCGCCGATCTCTATTACCTCTATCTGCCGTCCAACGGTACCGGCACGGACGCTCAACACACCCGCAGACTGTATCAGAATAAGGAATACGAGGGTACTGTGGACGGGTATGTTGGCACTTATGATGAAAATGAAACAGAATATAACAACATGTTCAAAGGAAACGGCACTACCACCTTTGTTAATCCCGGCGACCACGAAATAACGGGCAAAGACCCCGGCGCAGAAAGCCGTGACAGCTACCGTGACGCAACGCAATTCGATAACCGTCCCGCCGGAACAAAAACATATTGGGCGCAGGATGCGGAGCTTATCCCTGTTACAGAAGTGCAGGCAGTGGAAAATGCCAGCGACGAGGCTTTGCCCGGCGGCCCCTCCACCTTCGCTCTGGAAAGCGTGAGCAGCGGTATGTGGACGCACGGCGGAAGTTGTGCAGAGGGGCACGAAAAGCTCCAATATTACACCTTTGTTATAAGAAAACCTAACAATGAGACGAGCGAGACAGCGTTCGAGTCACCGTTTATGACCCGTTCTCAGTATATGACCGTGGAGCTTGAATTCGGAAAGAACGCCAATAACGACGGCGGCTCGAATGGTTCAGGGTCTAATCTTACGGCAGATGACCTCTACGACAATATCGTTCCGTCAGCCGACCGACCGGATCTGTTTAATAATGCCAATAAGAATCTGGAAAATGAAGAAATTGCGAAGAACACGGCGGAATTTACTCTGAAGCACGGCGAGGGGTTGCTGCTGTCGGGGCTTGATAACCGAATTGCCTACCGTTTCACCGAGAAACTGACGAACGCGCAGCTGAAAAGCGGGTATAAGATAAAAGAAATAAGCCACATTCAACAGCGAGGCTCTGAAAGTATCTACCGCCCCGGTGTGCAGAACATTCCAATCTATACGCAGGACGGCTCTAAGTACGGCTCGGAGTATGGAACAACCGCACAGAACAAAAATATCGAAAACGACCTCACGTGGATGTATACGAAGGAGGGCGAACTGAACGCGGGCGCGACCATAAGTAACGAGCCGTTTGCCCACACCAATGCTATTATGTGGGAATATTACGCTACCATGGCAGACGGCGATTCCGGCAACCACCACCATCGGGAAGGCGACAAAGCTGAATTAGAAGAAAGCATGTCTATTTGGAATCAGAGCGGTAAAAACACTTATGATAATGTAAAAGAGCAGCATGATGTGAAAGTCAACCCAAGTTGCAAAGACGCAGGTACTGTCGACGGGCTTGAACTCGGCAAATGCGATGTAACACAGGCCGACGGCACGATTCTCCACTATATGTACTACAAGGGCAAGTTGATCGACCCGCATTACGAGGGCGAGGCATCGACCTACTTGCGGAATATGGCTCGCTACGGCGTCAGCCCGACGGTTCGCTTTGGTGTGAACGGCGAAACGCAGGATGGTACGAATACCGTTCCCGCGACGAATCCCGAAAACGACTATTACGATTACAGCGGTGTGTATTCCGTTTACGGCAATACCGGCTGGTTTGAGGAACAGGCGAACTACACGAACACCGTTGAACCCGAGGTTTTGGTTATCACCAAAAATATGGTGGATATGAGCGGCAAAGAGGTCGCCGTTCCGCCTGACAAAGAATTTACATTTACCCTAAAATTAACATCGCCCGAAAACGGCACAATAACCGCGTCTGATACATTGCATTACTGGAAAGGCAATATCAGCGACCTGTCGAAAGCGCCTGACCGCAACAGCTACGATGAAATCAATGCTCTACCAGATACTTTGCAGCTGAATAAAGTCGATGGAGAAGAAGCGTACACCGCAACAATCAAACTTAAGGCAAAAGAAGCTGTGGTGCTTTACGGGCTTATTGCAGGCACGGACTACACCGTTACAGAGACAAAGGATGATAAATATCCTGTTGTTGATACTGAAGATCCTACGCAAACAGGAGATTATTATACGCAGGCCGGCACAATAGAGCAAAAATCAGCGGTAGTTGCGCCGGCAGAGTCCCAAAACAGAGCCGACTTTATCAATCAGCTTCCTTCCGGCATCCTCTCCGTGGAGAAGGAAATTCGGGACAACGACCCGGACACGGAGAAGGAGTTCGGTTTTACTGTAACGCTGACCCCTGCGCCCGGAACAGAGTTAAAGCCGGAAGACCTCGAAGCCACGAAATACAAGGCGGACGGCACGGTATACGACGCTTCTGAATTTACGATCAGCTGGAACAAGGAAGGCGACAGCCAAAAAGCCGAAGTCATGCTGAAACACGGCGAAAAGGTCGTTATTAATGGAATTCCGCTTGACACGACATATACCGTAGATGAAACAAATCGCAACGGTTACACCCTGAAGGACATTGAAACTAAGTCCGGCAACGTAAGCGTTCATGGCAAAATCGCATCCGGAAAGATAGAAAAAGCAGAAGCTGCCATGACCTTTGTGAATGTTCCCGCGGTATTTCTGCCGGAGGCAGGCGGCATGGGAATCTTGATTTTCTGCATTATAGGAGCTTTGCTGATTTCCTGTGCGACCGCATATATTGTACTTAACAGAAAAAAATTATTTAACAAATACAGAAGATAATGAATAATGTAAAAAGAGCGCCGTAATGCTGAGTGTTCATAAGGATGTAATTCAAAACACACAGTGAGAACGGCATTGCAAGACACAAAACGGGTATCGGCTTATTAGGTCGATGCCCGTTTTTCTGCAATCGGCACAGGAATGGATCTTAAATTTGACGACAGCCTCACTCCGTCCGGCTCGTCTTGGGGCAATCCGGTGACTGCGTCGAAGGATTTTCAGGACAAAAATCTCGAAAGAGCTTTGAAAGATTATGTCCGCTCAATGCCCGAACTGATAACGGCATACGGTAGAAAAGAGATAAAATATTTCTATATTTTCGCAGAGCCGAATGGCGATGGGAGTTACCGTTTCTACTTTCTTTACTGAAAAAGCGAGTGACAAAATGACGATGGCGGGAGCAAAAACGCTCCCGCCTTTTTTCGTTGCACAATCTTAGCGAGCAGTGTATTTGTATATCCATCATACAAATACCTCGTTAGGGTTGCGCTCTAAGACCCATAAATATTTAAATATTAAAGCGATTTCATCACATTAAGCAGACTTTGATAGCTGTCTACATCGTGATACTTTACTTTGCTTGTAGACATCTCGTTGAACAGCTTCTTGGCGCAGGAAATCTTGGCTTGCTCAATAGGCCGCAGATTCAGGCTTTCCATTGTGCCCTTCGTCTCAGCGACAAAGAAGATATGCTTTACCGTCCCCTCATAGAAAGCTATCGCCCAGTCGGGAGAATAATTGCCCACCGGTGTAGGAATTTGGAATGTTCTCGGCAGCTTGGCATAGACGCAAACTTCATCGGCTTTATCCAAATCTTCGGCAAAGCGTCTTTCAATGCTTTTTTCCGCAGAGCCGTCCGTAAACACATAGTCCTGAATCGCTTTCTTTGCAAGAAACGCCTTGTCGAAGCTCTGCGTGTTTTTTTCAGCGGTAAAAATTGTGCTGTCGTATGCTCCCTCAATTCGGTCATAGGAGATATGTTCAACAATCATTGTGGCTTTCTGCTCTTTGATAAGCCTGATTACTTTTGAGATAAATTCTTCAGGATTGTAGCGGAACATCGCAAGCTTGTCAGGACGAAGCCCCTTCAGTATCCTTGCCGCAGTCCTCCTTGTAAGAACAGTACCTACCGCTACTTTTCCGATAAGGTCATATTTTATCTGACTTGTCTCGGCGTGTTTAAGGGTTTGTGTTCTCGTTTTTTCACCGCTGAAGGAAGCACCTCTTTCAACTTCATACTCGTCCATCTTGGCCTTTTGCCTTCCGACAGTCGTTGTGTACTGAAGCTCGGAGACAAAAAGCTTTTCGTTAATATGGTCGATTGCCTTTCTTATCAGTTCCTCGCTGTCAAAGCTGACCGCATAGGCGTACTTGCGGTTGATTTCATTCCAAAGCGCCTGAAACTCTTTCTTGGCA
Source organism: uncultured Muribaculaceae bacterium (assembly GCA_947628305.1). GTDB lineage: Bacteria > Bacteroidota > Bacteroidia > Bacteroidales > Muribaculaceae > HGM05190. The sequence continues at coordinate 8,992 of CANQZG010000039.1, forward strand.
AAGTTTTCGTTCAGCGGATTGTCCTTAACTTTGGACTCGTGACCGTCTGTGAACATACTCTCAAGTAAGCTGTCGTCATAGACGGACTGGATAAGGGTATGGATACCCTCTGCCATTGGCGCAAGTTCCTCCGGCAGCGGAGCTACCGTTCCGTTTGCCACATCGCTGCGGTATTTATCCGTTACCTTACGCTTCATATCCACATAACCGTTGGCAATGAGATAAAACTCAATACTGTTGGCAGTATTATCGTCAATGAGCGTGGGAATATCGCCCACTTTTACATACTTGCCGGAGAAATACTCGCTTGTTGCAACAGTCGGTCTGTCGTAAAGAACCGTCTTAATGTCACTCTGCAAGTCAGAAACAAAGGTCTTATAGCTCTCGCTGGCAATGACAGTGAGTATATTCACATCATGAACGCTGCCTCCGAGCGTTTCCACATCCATTCTGTTGCCGGACTGATTGATGCACAGGCGAAGCCCTCTGCCCACTTCCTGCCGCTTTGCGGTGTTGCTGTCAGAATGCTTCAGCGTGCAAATCTGAAATACATTCGGATTATCCCAACCTTCGCGCAGCGCCGAGTGCGAGAAAATAAACCTTGTGGGTTCCTCAAAGGACAGCAGTCTTTCTTTGTTTTTGAGTATCAGATCGTAAGCGGAAATGTCGTCAGAAAACTCACTGCCGCGTTTGAACTTGCTGTCAATGCTTCTGCCGGTCTTTTTATCTATACTGAAATAGCCCTTATGCACATCGGACACGTCACTGCAAGTGGAGCGAAGATATTCCTGATAGGGTGTGTCAAACAAGGTAAGGTAATCGTTGAGGACACTCACGTATTCCTGCTCAAACATCTGCCCGTATTCGCCCAGTACCTCGTTTCCGTACTCGTCATATTGGCGGTATTTAGCCACCTCATCTATAAAGAACAGCGACAGTGACTTAATCCCCATATTGAAAAGCTTTTCTTCTTTTTCAAAATGTGAAAGTATCGTCTCTCTTATCTGAATACGGCGCATATCCTTTTCGGAAACGTCGCCCACGACTTCGCCGACAGTTATGATATTGCCGTTCGTGAATGTAACGGTTCCGAGCAGCGGGTCTACTTCGGAAATGGTGTACCCTTTATACTGTTCCATCTCCTGTGAAACGAAATAGAGATCATCACCAACACCAAGCAGTCTCGTCTCACGGTTTATAGACTTATTATATCCGATTTCAAGTTCAATCTTTGCCATTGGTGGCTTTTTCGAGGAAAGGACAATTTGTTCCAAATAGAGATAGCTGTCCGTGCCACGAAAGTTTTTCACTTCAAAGCCTTTGACCTCGATTTTCTTGACAAGGCGTTTATTGAAAGCGTCAAGAGCGTCAAGCACATAGACGGGGTTGTGCTGCTTAGCGTGGGTTGCGGAGTAGTTGAGAGAGAACAGCGGGTTAAAGTTTTTCAACGCCTTCTGCGTAACGTCGCCGCCCATTTTTTGCGGCTCATCAAGAATGATAATCGGTCTGTTTGCTTTGATAACGTCAATCGGGCGGCGTGAGCCAAACTCGTCACGCTTGGAGTAGATAATACGGGCTTCTTTGCTCTTTCCGTCCTCTTTCAGAGAGGAAGCAAAAGCCTGCGTATTGATTATCATAACATTGATGCCGGAGCTTTGAGAAAAGTTGTCCAGTTGATTTAAGTTGCTGCTGTTATAGATGAAAAAACGAGCCTTTTTGCCGTAATACTCCATAAAGTGGTCTGTCGTAATCTCAAAGGACTTTTTCACACCTTCACGGATAGCGATAGACGGCACGACGACGATAAACTTGCTCCAACCGTAACGCTTGTTCAGCTCAAACATCGTCTTGATATACACATAGGTCTTGCCTGTGCCGGTCTCCATCTCTATATCAAGAGAGCAGCGTCCTAAATCTCTATTCAGGGAAGCTGACTGTTTGATATTGTTCTCGTTTTGCAGCTTCTGAATGTTATGTAAAAGCTGCTCGTCAGAAAGCTCCAAAGGCGCATTTTTATAGCCGGTATCGCTCAATGGGTCATACCAGTCGTAATCCTCGGCATTGTCAAGCATAAGCTGCATTTGCTGCTGTGCGGCAGAAGTCGTTTTTCCAACATTACGGATATAACTTGTCTTTTCGCTGAACCCCTGACCGGCAAATACCTTGACGGCCGCTTCCACAGCGTCGGTCTGATACTGCTGTATCTTAAAATTGAATTTCATTTTTGTCATCCTTTGCCGTTTTGCCGCGCAAGTTTTTTGACCGCTTTTTCCGTCTCTTTAATCGTTTCCAGATACGCTTCTTCCACGGGGGACAATGTCTGCACCTGATATTTTCTGTATTCCACCGTCACTTTGTCTATCGCCTCCTGGTGGCTGACCTTTCCTGCGTCAAGCAAAAGCTTTTCGCCGGTCGCAGATAGGATAGAGTCCAGATGCTCTATGTAATCTTTCATATACATCGGATTCTTTCGACCTGCCTACCGCCCTCATTTTGAACTGTTGCAAATTTTACAACAGTTGCCTCTCTAAGAAGTTCACCCTCGGCATAAATGTTTTTGATATGCCTTGATATGGTGGACTTATCTCTTTGAAACAAAGCGGACATTTGGTCAAGCGTCAGCCAAACTGTATCATTCTCCATGCGAACATTGATTTTCGTGTTTCCGCTTTCGGTCTGATAAATGATAATTTCGCCTTGTGGTATCATCTTGTTCTCCATCACAACACCTTCCTTACCGTATCGGGACTGTATGTAGCGAAAATCTGCTCGAAGTTAGTGGCGACGCTGTCGTTTGCCATAGAGCTGTCTCGCATTACAAAATAGTACGGTTTTTGTTTCGCTATTTCCTTTATTGTTTCTTCCGTGACATTTTCATCAAAGCAGGCAACGAGGAAGCCGTCGGCAACATCGAAAACCTTCTTCCTGGCAATCTCCGCTTCCTCGATTTTGGAAGAGAGCAGCACCCCTAAATCCAGCATAACTTGGAACAGCAAATCTTCCGGTGTTCTGTCCTCTTTAATATTGTCGGCGGCGGTTTCAAATAGCGACGCCTCAAAATCTGCGGGATTATAGTAAACGTCTTTCATATTGGAAGTATCGCACTTCAGGACACGGAAGCCGGTATCAAGGTACTGTGTTGTCATAGGACTTCCCTCTTTAATTTTCTTACCGGCACGACGGATGCGCTCCTTGCCGATTTCACAGATGTTCTTATAACCTGCTTTATATGCCTCGCTCTTTTCATCGCAGGGTTCAGGCAGTTGCACCATAATAAATTTGCGGTGTCCTCCGTCCTCTGCGTTTAACTGCATAACCGCGTGGGCGGTAGTTGCAGAGCCGGAGAAGAAGTCGAGGATTATATCTTGATCGTCTGAAAATATTATTGAAATTAATTTTTTAATTATATAGGTCGGTTTTGGATAGTCAAACAACTCAGAATTACCGAATAGAGCCTTTATTTCGTTCCTTGCATTCTGATAATTTGTATCTTTCTCAGTCCAAACGGTTTTAAGCTTTGTAGTTTTTTCTTCGCCTAAATCATTGTCAATATAGTCTTTTCTAAAAATATCCCAAGTTTCAGTCTCTCCTCTTCTATTAATCTTCTTTCCGACTAAATTAATTTTTTCAGATTCAAATTTGTCTTTGCCCCAAGTCCAACGAGATAATTCGCCTGTTGGCCTTTTGGGGATTACTTCAACACTATATGTATCTGAAAACGAGAGCGAACAGTCACCGTTTATCGGATTTACATAAATAGGATAATACATGTTTGGCCTATCTTCTTTTTTCCAAGCACCTCCACGCTTTCTTAATCCAAGTAGTCGGTATTTTCTTCCGTCTTTGTCAATTTCCTTAAATTCACCCAAGCTATCTTCATCTTTTGAAACACCTTTTAATTTGAGCAATAATGTATTTTTAGTGTACATTAGTATGTATTCGTGAATATTTGAGAGAAATTTACTGTTTTGCGACCCTCTGGGATTACTTATAAGAGTCATTTGACCTATGAAATTTGCCTTTCCAAATACATCATCGCATATTTTTCTCAGATTGGAAACTTCATTATCATCAATGCTGATAAATATAACCCCGTCGTCGCTGAGCAAATCCTTTGCAAGCTTCAGCCTCGGGTAAATCATATTCAGCCAGTCGGTGTGGAAGCGGCCGTTCGATTCCGTGTTGGTAAAAAGGCGGTTGCCCTCGTCATCAAACTGACCACTGTTGGCAAGGTATTCGTCTGTACTCTGCGCAAAATCGTCTTCATACACAAAGTCGTTCCCGGTGTTGTACGGCGGATCTATGTAAACTCTCTCGTTGATACAAACAATTTTTCCGTGTGCAAAATGCGCTACCGTGTGCATTATCATATTTTC
>CANQZG010000040.1 GCA_947628305.1 uncultured Muribaculaceae bacterium
TTTTGGTATTGTAATTTGTTATAAAAAAAACCACTCAAAGAGTGGTTATCTATTGCTTAATGTTCCTATTGGTTTAACATATAAATTTTTTGCAACAAAAACTAATCTTACCATGAAATTATATTGTGATATTGTTTCATTTCCTTTTGTAACAATCCATGCTATAGCCGGTTCAGTTCCGTTATAATCTGTTATAAATGAACATGCTTTTAGATTGTGATACGGATCTGTAGCTGATCCTAGATACATAACTGAAGATGATAAATAAACATAGTTATCATTTAAATATTCTATTAATTGATTATCTTCTTTTAAAATTACGCCACCTCGTAAAAATTGCCCATCTGGAAAACTTCCTGAAATAGTTAGGTCAACATAAGATAAAACACCATCTAACAAGCTACCCGTATTTATATATATTTTTTTTGTTAACCTTAAAAATTCATTATTTGGAATTCCTTCAAATGGTGAAACACCTGATGAATTATTGAGATTGATAAGGTTATCAACAATATTTGTATAAGGATCTATCTGTGAAATATCACCTATTTCATTTTCAACGGTTGTCAAATGCCCCTCAAGATCATCAATCTTATTTGTTTTTTCAGTTAGTAAAGTAATCTCATTTTCGATTTCTTCAACCTGACTTAACAGATCATCAATTGAGTTGACTTTGTTAGAAAGATCATTAACAGTATTTTCAATTTCGGTGAGTTTTTCAGTAATTGAATTGATATCAATATTTGAAATTGTATCATTTATAACAGTGATTTGAGATTGTATATCATTAAAATTTAAATTTGTCTCATTATGAAATTCTTCATCACTCGCCTTGAAGTCATTGAAATCCTTTATATGAAGTTCAAGATTATTTTTTGCTTCAATAACATCTGATTCAATCATATCAACTCTTGAAAGAAGATTTTCATAATCCTTCATGAATTTATCCAATTTGTCTATTACATTATGAATCAATTCAAGATCATTCTGAATCACTTTGATTAGTTCATGCAACTGATCTATTTTTTCATTCTGAGCAGTAATATTCTGATTAATGAAATCTCTGAATGAATTCCACTGCAATTGTAAATTGCTAACAAGCAAATCCAGTTCATGAATTTTTTCGTCAATTTCCTTTATCTTTTCATCAAGCAATTGAGTAACTTCATTCTTGAATTCTTCATTTTCCTTTATCATTTCATTTTTGAACTTTTCATAATCTTCCTTTAATTCATCCATCTGATGTTTTAATTTTTTCATCATATGAATAAGCATTCTTAAATCACCATCATACAATGTTGTATGCGGAAAATCATTCAAATAACTCAAATTACATCACTATCCTTTCCGATAAGCGGGGCCGTCTGCCACCTGCCTGAAAAATTAAAAGCATGCTGAACTGAAATATCATTCACAAATACATTGTGAATGTCTTTCCATTCACCATTTTTATATGACTGTACTGCTCCTAGTTTCCTATTGCAGCTATACCATTCATTTTGTCTTCTGCTTGCAAAAGGAACATAATTAAATAAATCTATTAGATCAGTCACTTTTAAATCATAATCGCTTAATGATTTATATTGATTGATTGAGTAGCCTATTAATTTAGTAAATCTGTGTAATGTTCCTTTTGAGTCCTCTGCTCTAAATATATTTCTTATGATAATACCATTACCAATTACTCCATTTTTATATAAGTAGTCAAATGTAAATGTTCTTGTTGCACTTTGTCCTGTTTTAAGTCCAAAATTGACAACGCTATATGTATTGTTTGGTCTCCACTGTCTTGAAGTCAAAATAATGAGATTGCCTTTTACATCAGGCGCAAATTCATATAATTTAGGTATTAAAATTTTTGAAGGTATTGAACTATCTTCTTTATGATAAGGCCATTCGGGCCATGGTTCATTTATTTCATTATCAAACTTTGTGCCAGCGTGATATCTTGTGTGTGTTGAATATTCAAGAATTCTTTCACCATCATCACTCATTAATATAGGCTGTCTGTATATTCCGCTTTCCGTTCGTGTTCTTGAAATGCTCCACGCAAAACCAACTGAATTCCAGAATCCAAGGCCTGAATCATCTCCAACTTTTCCGCTGTTCTGAATGCTGTCAACTGTCAATGTAACTTTAACGGTCTTCGTTGCTGTGTTGATTTCTGATCTGACATTGAAAGTAATCCTAGTAGTTATATAAGTAATACCCTCCGTTAATGTTGATGTAAATGTGACTGTATGCTTCTTTTCTCTTATATAGATAGCCATTATTTCACCTTCACATCATTCTCTTTTGGATTCGCATGACTTTTTATATATGATGTCAAAGCGTCATTTCCATATACATTCATATTTCCATACAGAACACTGTCATTCGTTCCAATATTCCATGTAATAGAATAGCTGTCTCCATCCTTTTTCAATGATGATCCGCCTATCTTTTGAAGAATCTGATTTATAATGTCCTTGAGTGATGAGACATTATTGCTTACATTCGTAATATTGCTTTCAATATTTTCTATCTTATTTTCAACATCTGTGAAATGCTGTTCGATCTGTTTAAACTTGTTATTGACCTGCGTTTCAAGGTTTTCAAGTTTATCATTGAAAGTATTCAAGTAAGAAGTTACATTCTCATTCAGTTCATTGAATTTCTGATAAAGATCAGTCTTCAAAGTGAGAAAATCATTCTGCAACTGCGTTATTTTCTGTTCAAAAAGATCCAATCTATTTTCAATTTCAATTTTGAAATCATTCCAATGTTTTTCAAGGTCTTTTTTCCATTCTTCAATTTCCTTCTTATAGTCTTCCCATTCCTTTTCAAGCAGTTTGAACTGTTCATAAAGCCATTTCAGGCGGTGAATGATCTCATGTAGATCACCATCATAATTGATCGTATGTGGAAAGTCATTTAAATAACTCATATATATCACCTCTTTCTAATTGTAATGTATCATCAGTTCATCATAGAACATATATCCAATGATTCTATATAAATTGTAATTCATTCTAAGATCAATTTCTTCTTTAAACATCTGCTGTGTGGTAGTCACTCCGACATTTCCATACAGATGATTATGCTGATCATCCGTATCTAATAGATTTCTTGTTTCCTGATCTGTTCTTTCCCTGTCAATACTGTCATTGTAAATTCTTTTTTCTTGTCCTTCAGGCTGATAACTTGAAGAATTATATGCACTTACTTCATTTGTTATCGTGTCATTGTTTTTCATTGTATCAACATCATGATCATTATTTGACACTGTCCCTGTATGCGTGTAATCGCGGTCAATATCTTCATTTCTGTCATAATTATGAAGTGGTTCATAATCAAATTGATACGTTTTCACCAATCGCGCGAAATCGTCAAAATGCATTTCAAAGAAGTTATTGATCTGATGTCTGATCATGGTAGGATTGAAAGACATGAAAGAATACTCTCCATATTCCATAATGATATGATCAGTAAGCGTTGCTTTCTCAATTCCTTCAGGAAGTCGGATATCCTGAAACAAATAATTCTGATCATGTTCAATGTCAAAATACTGTATGACATCATACAGATTCATGAATTTGTTTCTACTCATTCATATCACCGCTTTCATTATTTTCATCATATGAAAATTCAAGATCAGGATTGAACACGCAACGTATATTTGAATATTTTTCACCAAAGATATAAAGTTTCTCAAGACAATGATTGATATTCTTTAGATATAAGGAAATATTTGCTTTTGTCTCAGCATTATTCGCATTGACTTCATCAATGATCATTCTTTCTCTTTTTTCAGTCGCATTCGTGTTTATTCCAATTTCAGTCAGGAACATATTGACTATATTTCTTCTCACTTCAATGAGTTCCTTTCCTACAAATGAATTTTTAACATCAAAGAATTCTGCTGGAGTTATGTTATCAAGATCCTTGTTTTCATTCAGCACTACAAAAGGCTTTCCCTTAGACACATCATCATAGATCTTTTCATATGTTTTTGCCTGCGCCTTATTTTTTGCATGAAAAATGTAACTTACCCTTGAGTTCATCACAGTTACATTCAATGACCCTTCAACATTCGCAAGCATTTCAGCATAACGATAAACAAGAGGAATGAAATTATAATAGTGATGATCAAAATGATTGAAATATATAATTACTCCATTTTCATTCAATTTACCTCTATATGTCTTATGAAAAGCAGCATTTGAAATGCTCCAATTTGTAGGATCTCCATAGACATTGACCCCGTTATAACTTCCTGAAAGAGCCAGTACGCCATAACGTCCGCAGTCGCCCGCAATGATAAATCCACGATTGAAGAGAACGTTTTTAAAATAATTCTCATCCCATTCATCAGGAAAATTTTCAAACTGAAAAATTGAATAGATATAGTTGAACAGATTGTAATAGTGATAATGAAAAGATGAGTTTGTGAGCGTTTTAACTGTTGTAGGTTCCTGCATAAAAAGATCCCACTGAAAAACACCGTGTGAGTCATTTCTACTCAATATAAACACCTCCATTCAAGAAATTATTAATTGACTGTATAATATCCTGACCTGCATTAACTGATACTGACGCATTGACTGTCTGAACAAATCCTCCAAAGTCTCCAATTCTGCCAACTTTCGATGTCGGCCTTCCATAATTATTGGCAACGCTTCCAGGTGAAACATGTGTATTATGAGATATCATTGTCAGTACAATCTTGTCATTTACATAAATTGTAGAAGCGCCACCTATTCCACCAATTGATCCAGGATTAACACTTAATAATGAAGTTACTGCCCCAAATCCTGAAGCAATTCCTGTTGCAACATTTCCCGTTGCAATTGACGCGCCTACACCAATTGCGCTTGCAACTGTTCCTAATAAATTACCTGATTGTGATGTTGAAATTTTAACAGGAAAAGATATTGAACAAGTTGCTTTAGTCAATCCCTCAATATAATATGTAATTTCACCCGCTACACTGTCAAGTTCAACATTTATGAACATTTGATTGTGTCCTATGTAATTATCAGGATTCAGTTGCATACAGCCATATCCAGGTAAATATAAAATCATTGTTGAAAATTGTGATCTGTTTCTAAAATCATAGTGACCGCCTGTTTGTTCATCTAAAAAATTCCATGGAATTTCTAAAATACTTAAAGTTTGAGCAGATCTCAAAGGAATCTGACCACTTACACCCGTATCATATCCACCTGCAAAAACAATGTCAGTGCTACCAGCAGTTACACATATAGGAGTATAACGCGCGTCCGTAATCACATCTGAAGTGCTCCCCAGCATTTTTGAAATCGCATTTGATGGGTCCGTGAATAATTCAGCAAAAGCATTATCTGTCATTTTATCAATGATTGTGTTCAATCCGTCTTCTGTTAGAAAAACAGTTCCTTCATCGGCGTGCTGGTCTCCAACATAAGAAATAAGATAGCCCGCTCTTGATGGAAAAAGATTTCTGATTGGAGAAGTCTCAAACGTTTTTCTGATAACATTAGGATTGCTTGACAATCTGTTGTCAACTAGTCCAACATCATATCCGCTTGTTGAATATAAGATGAATGCCTGACTGTTTGAAATCTCTGTTTTGTACGTAGCTAGAACATCAAGGGAGCAATGAAGTTCATATTGATTGTTTCTTACTGAAACAATATCATCAACATAATAATAAAGATCATTGATCATTAAATAAGTGTATCTTGAAAGTTCAAACGGTTCGCGTGCAGAAAACTGCCACACAATGACAGGATTAACAATTGAAGTGTCATTTTTTATGTAGATATTGTCAAATTCAGTTCCACCGGTCGGGCGCTTCGTGCTGTTTACTCTTTTAGAAAAAGAGGAAAATAATGTCATTTTCATTTTCTTATTTTCCCCTTTCTTTTTAATCTAGTGTAAAGACAAGTCCATTTTCATACAGATCATTAAAATACTGCTTTTTGAAATGCCAATAAACATTATAATACAATCCGCGTGCATTCAATGGTGTAGTTGCTGTTCTTTCAAATTCTTTAAATATTCCTAGCGCGTCACGGTCAAATAATACTGCCACAATGTTATCTGCTTCAACGTCCGTTCCATCTGATCCCAGCTTGACATGAATTTTCATTTCTTCGCCTGGTTTTGAAGACTGCCAGAAATTGAACTTTCTGTAACCTTGCATTTTTACATACTCATCATGCCAAGTGTCTGAATACAGATTGAAAGCAAACTTATTTTCAAAATATGAGTTCACAAACAATTTTTGATAAGCCTTTGGAGTATGCGTAGGATATTCTGCATTACTGTTATACAGTGATGTCAAATCTGTCATTCTATCACTGTAATATGCGATCGTTGAACTTGCAAACTTTAAGAAGTCTCTATCATTCAGTAACTGCTCTTTTGATGGAACATCTTCATCAATAGAATTCGTTCCATTCTCATTGACTGCAATTGATAAATTAACATCCTGTTCACCTACTGTGCCTGTAATACTGTTTGTTCCACTATTTGATGTTGTTGAACTTTCTGCACTTTTCTTAGCAGATTTATAAAGCGTTCCCAGTTTGATAACTCTTTCAGGGTGTTTATTAATGATTTCAGCCATAAAATTATTAACACAGTCCTGTCCTAGCCCCTGTAATCCTATTTCAATACTGTTCTGAATCTGATTATAGATCATTGACATAAAACTAGCCATTTGACCAGCATTCTGAAATGCGTCCGTTAACTGCACATCCTGGAAAGACATGTGATAACTCCATGGAGTAATGGATGTAAAAATCTGTTGCATCACTTGAGGCTTTTTGACTTGATAATGATCAATTGACTGACCATCTTCAACGTTATAAATATCATCTTTTTCTGCTTCAATGAGTTTAGCCCTCATCTTTCTTACAGCGTTGCCCCAGGTATAGTTATCAACTGTAATGTCATTGTAAGCTGTTCTGTAAGCGCGGTTCACATAAATATTTTTAGTGAACACCATGGCTAAAGTATTTAACCATTTTTCTTTATGCGTTTCAGATGATAATACAGTATCACCCATTGCAATAAGTCCCTGGTTGTCAACAACTTTAATTGCTTCATTGCCTAATGCCATCTTAGAAACATCATTTACAATCTGATAAATTTGATTTACTTCATATGCCATAATATCATCTCCTATTCTTCATTAGCATACTTGTTCAAGAAATTAACTGATGAAAATTCTTCCTGCTTTTCCTGATCACCTAAAGAAATTTTCTTCAACGCTTCAGCATTCTCCTGTTTCATAGCAAGAATTTCATCACTCATTGACTTTATAGATTTAGTCAGTTCATTCACGAGGTCAAAGACGTCCGACATCTTTATCTGATTTTCTTCTTTTCCTTCTTCATGTTCTTCCGTTTCAGTCGTTTCTTCTTCTCCCTCATGTTCTTCATTTTCGTTCTGTTCCAGTTTGTTATTTTCTTCATCCATCATCTGTTCACCTTCCTGTTCTTATAATGTTCATTCTACTAAGGCGTTAAAATTCTAGAAAATGGAATATGTTCAAAGAGGTGATCAGCCTGACCGCGTCCTTCTGAGACGTGATCATTAATAAAGGTCAACATATTCCATCTATATTCATTATATCATTCTTTTTTGAAAAATCTAGTAATCACTTTCAAATCAATACCAATTGCAGAAAGATTTTCAATAATTGAAGTCAATTCAACAAGCATTGAAGAAATGCTAGAAAAGATCATCATTTCTTTTACATCAATTATAAATGATAAAAGAGAAAATGCAATGATGATTGAAAGCCATCCTATTTTTTTGATCAGTCCTTTTTTTGAAATACTGCTTGCATATTCCTTGTTATAAAGGCTTTTTAGAATTCCTGTAAAAATGTCCATAACCATAAATCCGATTGTTACGATTATCAGAACATGGAAATCTCTGAAATTCTCAGAGTTATTAACTAATATATATTCAATTAATTCATTCATGGTTTAATAAGTTTTCCTTTCTTTAATTTATCAAGTATTTTAATATTCTGATCCGCTGTTCCTTTATATCCTAAAATTGAATTGACTTTGGCAATCTTCTCTCTGTAGCTGTAAGAACTTTCTGCTCCAATACTTTTCAATGCGTCAACAATGCTATTGCTCTTGCCTGTATACTTCTTGAAATATGTCTTCTTGCTATTGCCTGAAGAACTTGAAGAAACAGTTGCTTTTGAATAGTCAACATTTTTCAGTTTTCCCCATTTTTTCCATTTACGTTGTGAAATGTTAGTTATCTGAACTCCGTTTTCCCATATTGGAGAACTTTCAACAACTTTGTTATTGCCTGCATAAATTCCGATATGTCCATCCATCCAGACAACTGCGCCTTTTACTATCTTTCTGAAATCTGTTGAACTTTCTGAACAGTCGCTTTTGATAATCGTGTTCGCATTATGATCAGGGAATCCATCAGCATATTTCTTTTTACCATTTGGATATCCCCAAAAAATAGCCTTGATAAGTCCGCTACAATCGCATTTATAGTATTTTCCTGATTTCTTATTGAAATAATTGCCCCATCCGTAAATTGTAGACAGTTTTTCAAGTCTTAACGCTTCACTTACAAAATTATCAGCTTTCATTTTTATCATCTCCTTTATTTAATTATATCACCATATGTTTTCACATTCAATCTTTAAATCATAGTCCTGATAGAAACAGCGTCCGGATGTGATGAATCGGTATAACAAAAGTCCGTAATTTCTTTTGAAATCTTCAACAGTGTTTCGATAAAAGCGGGGTACATCATTAAATCTTGATCTTGAACAGTAAATAAAGTTTCTTGATTTATGCTTATAAAAATAGACATTTTCAAAAGAGACAAGATGATCAAATTCATGAAGATTGAATTTCTTTACGTCATTCATATAATCATCAGCAAATGAATTTTCAAATGCCATTTCATAATATGATGTACCTTTTGACATTGCTGAAATTGCTGTTTCATCTGCCTTGTCTCTGAATCCCTTATTATATACATCTATATAGACATATCTTTTTTCATCATTGAAATAAGCATAGCATTCTTTTCTTTCTGCTGTCTTGATCTTCCTGATCACTTCGGCTAGTTTTAAATTGAAAATAATATCATCATTTAAATGATTTGAGTTACTGGCTAAAATAACTTTAACTGCCTGTTTCCCACGCATTTCTCTGTTGTTATCAACTGTCTGCCATACGTTCATTAAATTAAGAAATGTTTTTCCTTTTAAGCTATCCACACCATTCATATTAATAAATTCATCAAGAAATATATAATAAACATCACTCATATCATAGCCCCTTAGTGATGATATCGTAGAAAGTCCACATGCATATCCTATAACATTTTCATCATTGCCATCTGAAAAGAATCCTATTCCGTTCTTCTTTCCAGTTGGATATATATTTCTTTTCATATCCATGTTAATAGATCTGAAAGGATTTCCAATTTCTGTAACTGAAAGATCAATTTCTTTCTGCGTTCTTCTCATGTAAAGAAAATTTCTACCTTTATCAGCTTCTTCAATAAGAAATTTCAGAATACTGTATGTTTTTCCCATTCTCCTACCACCTATAGCTATAATCCAGTTATATTTATCTTTATAATCTCTAACAACTTTATCAAAACAAAAGTAGAAATCCTTAGTGAAATATTTATCACTAAGGATTTCAAGATGATTAAAATTGTAATTCATCTTCATCCGTAATATTAAAAATTGGAACTAGATTATAATAGATAAATCCTTTTTTAGATTTTCCTTTCACAACATTATACTTCATTGTAGCAAAATCAGTTTCAAAGGTTGAAATGATTTCTTCAAGTGAAGAAATAAGTGAAGATTGTGTAATTATATACATATGAGATAAAGACTTATCAGCAATCACATATCTTTTCATTTCATTCCATTCATCTGTTTCATCATCCTGATAAGAAAAATTCTCCTTAGCATAGTAAGCAATTTCTATTTCATTGTTTGGATCAACTTTTGAAAGATAACTAGCATGTCTTTCATTAAATTTAAAAGCGTTTAAAATTTTAGCCGTTTCAATATTTGTTTTTTCAATATTAATTTTTACATTTTTCATTTTTCTTTTTCTCCTTTTAATATTTCTTTGTGTTGTTTTTCCTTGTCTTCTTTTCAAGAAATTCAATGAGTTCAATGACATCATTGAAAGTCTTTAATCCATAATAATCTTTAATTTTTAGCATTTCTTCAAGCGTCCATGATCTGAATTTTAGACGATCATAAACAGTCTTTAATGAAACCCCAATAATTTCGCTTATTTTTTTCAAACTTATCATTTCTTTCTTTCCTTTCTCTTTATGAAAATACTGTCTAAAATTTCTATCATCGTATCAGTCATACCAAGTGTATAAGTGTTCTGATACAATCCAATATTAGACGCTGTTAGAATTTTCTCATCATTAATTTCAAGAATGTGAATATGATCATTGTTATATTCAGCAGTCTGCCGACCTGAATTATAAAAGATCTTTCCTATTCTGAAATCTTCCATGCTCTCAATTTCATCACCCCCTTTTTTTGAAAGTCCAGCTACAGTGATAAAAAATTTATCATCTCCTTCCTTTTTATAGCAATACTTTTTAGCTCCTAGTGTTTTAAATTCACTATATGTTCCATCATTTTCCCACATGCCCAATGTGTGAGATTTCTTATTTATATCAAAGAATGTGTTGACGGGCTTTGCAATCATTCTATTGATATCCTCTATTTTTTCTATATCAGCAGATGAAAGATCTTTGACTTTCACACTGTCCGTATCCCAGTAAATAACTCTATCATTGAAAAGATCAATCATTAAAGAAAGCTGATAGCGTGCTAAGGAAGTAACGTACACTCCCCATTGATACTGAAGAAAATTTCTAGGACTTTTATAATATTTATCTAAAGATTTCTGATCACCATCATTTACTGTAAATTCACCTGTTTCATTGTTAAATGTTATTTTATTTCTTAAAATATTAGTTGCACACATTCCATATATAGAGTTGATTTTGTTCTTGCTCTTGAAATACTCATATTCATATTTTTCAATACCTTTCAATTCTGTTTTCTTCCTATAATAATCATACATGACATTGACTATTTCTTTTGGTAGAAATCCACGCTTTGAAACCATCACTTCTTTTGTGTATAGAAATTTAAAATCATAATGATCACATATGATTGAAAGATCAATTTCAGTCAATGCAATTGTTAATGATTCAGCTTTTAATACGCGACCATTCCAACACATAGAAGAATTTATCTCTACGCACTTTGAAAATGATATGTATGGGTCAGCCACATCTCTTTTTATTCTTATATCAAGAAATGTGAAATATCCTAGAAAGCAGTAATCATTGACATAATCATATAACTGCTTTATATCATCAATCCTTACCCATTCAAATGGTGACATTGGAAAAGCTCTTAATGTCATCTGATAAGGATATGAAGAAGTTATATCAAATGATTTCACATTTTTAATTACTTGATTTGTATAAAAACGATTACTTCCAGTGTCACCACCTCGAAAAGCATTTTTAAGAAGTTTATATTTTTCTTTATCTATCCTTAATTTTTTAAAAAGTTTCCTATTCTTCTTTTTGATTCCATCAGCATAATATGAATTTCTGCAATCACGTCTAACATATCCTGTTGACGTTAATGGAATAGTAGAAAGATCATCTTCATTTTCTTTCAGCAGATTATATATTGCTTCATACAGTCCTCTCACATCACTATATCGATAGCCGTTTTCTATTTCTGTTAGTCTTGTTGACGGTGTTCTTACAACAGAATAGTCAAGATCGTCAACACCTTTTCGCGTATAAGTCTTTTCATTTTCTAGAAATTTCTCTAAGTTCATATTGCTTAATAAATACGAACATCTAAATTGAAAAAAATCATCTTGAGCATATAAAACTTTATGAGGTTGCAAAGAAAATACTTTTTTAAATTTGTGAAATCTATAAATGAACTGAAATTCATAAGATAAGTTATGTACATATATGATCAGTCTTTTCTTCCAGTTAAGTTCATATATTTCCTTGAAGAACTCTAATACTTTCAAATATTCTTCCCACGTTCTACCAAAAATAACATAGCCATCTATGCAAAATTGAAAGCAATACATGAAACCTTCATGTTTTTCTCCTATCTTTATTGTTGATGTTTCAATGTCAAATGTGCATATGACATTGATGAATTTATCTAACTGGTCTTTCTTTATCAGTTTTTTAATCAGTTTACCTTTTATCAATTCAAGATCATCAGTATTGTAAGCATTACTTCTTACTAAAGAATGATCTGAATTTCTGAAAAGCATACTTTCCACGACGTATCAATCCTGAAAAAATTCCTTCATGCGTTTCTTCTTTTTGTCTTCGTGATGATCTTTTGAAAAATCTGTCAAGGAATGATCCTTGACTCTTTCTATATTGTCTTTCTGCTTCCTGCCTGAAATACCTAGAATTATTTGATGAAATTGTTTTTTCTAATGCTTTTACAGCTTCATCAATTTGAAAGTTCTGATCTTCTTCATTCCATTCATCAAATAATTCAATAATAGTGTCTGAAGGTACATATTTTCTAGTTGAATTTAAAATATCACCTCCACCGCTCTCAATGAATTCCTTCCATTGATCACGCGTAAAAGATACTTTTCTTGATTCCGTTATTCCTTCATATATTCTATTATATTTTTCTTCTTCCTGTTCCTGATTGACAAGAATATTATTTGAATAGAAATCGATATACTTCTCTGACTGCTCCAGGGCCTTGCCTGATGTTGGAATTCTAGGTCGTCCTAACTCGTCTTCAAAACCAGCTATATTTTTGAAATATGAATAAGCCCAGGAAATCTTTTCGCTCCCCTGTTCTTCCATTTTTTCAAAATCGCTGTTCATTCTCTCCGCGATTTTTTTGTAGTCCTTTGCCATTATTTATCACCTTTTAACCTTTCTTTTCTATATCTATTGTAACATAATTTAAAATATATGTAAATACTTTTT
>CANQZG010000041.1 GCA_947628305.1 uncultured Muribaculaceae bacterium
TTAGACGGAGCAGGCGTGTCCGAGGAATCCTTTGGGATGTACCGTTTAACGCCGATATAGGGCTTGCCGGAATCGTTGCGCTGTTTAATATAGGAAGAAAGACTTTTCCGCACAGGGCCGATGCCGGAGCCGTGGCCGCTGATTTGACCATTTCCAACATACATCTCAACATGGCCTACATGGTACTGACGGCCATTGTCGTAATTGGTAGCAAAAAAGATAAGATCACCCGGAAGCATCTTAGACTCATCCGGCGTACTGCCGCCCTTGGTCACCCAATCGCCCTTTTCTATCTGAGCACCGGTATATGTACCGATCTCCATGCCTATCTGCTTGTATGCCCAGTGCTGTAAACTGGAGCAGTCAGACCACCCAGACGCCACCTGATCGCGCCGATCTCCCTGTGTGTACTGATTCTTGCCCTCGCGGGACTTAACCAACGATACTACTTTTTCTCTTTTTTCTTTGTTTGTCATATTTTTATCCTTTCGTTGATAATAAAAGTAAATCACGCTATTTGGTTGTAAACAAAACCTCAGTTTAGCAAACAAAAATTAAGGCTTGGTACTCCACTTTTCAGTCCACGATTTACCGTCGTAATATTGATAACTGAAGTAAGTGTCGCTCATATTCAATCTTCCAATATGCCCATCCGTAGAGAATACATTGATCGAATATGTGATGGCTCCATCGAATTCAAAGTATGTTTTAGATACATCTGTGTCCAATGTGTAAGCGGAGTTAAACAGACATTATTGACGTAAAGTGAGATATACAGTATCAGACTCTGTGGAGGTAAATGTGATTGTTGTATCTTTTTTTACTAAAATGGATGTAGATGTTCGAATAAAATTCTGCCCGCTGTTTACTTGGAATATTGCAAAATTTTCTCCACCATTTACAGATATTATTACATTATCTACCGTTATGGCACCTGTTCCAGCACAGGAAATTAGAAGTAATCCTGTTTGAATAATTTTTATTGTGAGTGGATTCGACTTTAACTTTTGACGGTTCGTAACACCGTACAAGTCCTGGCCAGCATAAGGATTGAATGAAGCGGAGTTTAATGAACTAATTGCTCCGGTGATCGTGCCGTCTCCGATGCCAGATATTGCACTTGAACCGATATTTAGCTTTGTCTTGATCAGACTGATGATCGTAGACCATTTGATTTTTTTTGCGTCTATGCCGCCTATGACCATTAAGTCGGTATCTGCGGCTGTAGTCTGCTCCGTAAGGTCAGAGATGTGTACAAGAGGTACGTTTACAGCCATGTCTTATCCCTCCAATTTGTTTGTGCGAATGAAATCGCGGATTGCGTTGATATGTTCCAGAAGCTCTCTGTCAACGGCGATAAAATTTTTCTTGTTATTCTGGCTGATAAGTTCGCCCGTATCAGCGTTTACTTCGTTGTACGTAAACGATACACGGTCGCCTCCGTCAATATTTAATACCATAAAACTGCTAAGCTGTCTCATAAAGCTGTTCCTCCCTTTTCATAATCAAGATGTTGATTTCTCTTATGTACTCTTCTTCATAATTGATAGTTGCTTCTGACTCTTCGCTTATTTCGCATTTTTCAAGGTAATCGTATTCATATTGTTTCTGTTTGGCCTTGATTTCCCAAGCGAATTTCAGATTTTCGGTTCCTTTTACAACAAAATATTGCCACGTTTTTTCTTCTACCCAAACATCGCCCTTGCCCTCCTTTTGTAAAAATACTTGATATTCTATTTGAGTGGATACCGTTTCCGCGAAAATATCATTCAAATAGATATAGCATTCACCATTCTCATCAGTCTGCGCTTGTCCAATATCGCCAAAGAGCGGGGCTGACATTTCATAGGAATACTGCAAACGTGTAGCATAATCTTCTGTATCAATTACTCTATTTTTCTTTCCGCTACATCCAATATCGCCATACGCATACATGCCGCCTTGGACTGCAAGTGCGGCCCCTCCATAATTTACCCGATTAAGCTTTATATCATTTCCGTCATCAGAACCCAAATATACATTACTTAAATAGGACGATCCATGGTGCCGCGTATCACCCCAAAATGTATGAATGCGTTTTACGTCTGTATTTTGGGCTGTTTGAATACAATTATCTGATGAGAGTCTATAACAGATTCCATTATTTGCTAAAAAACCTAACTCATAAAAATCTTTAATGAGGATACCAGCTCCTTTTAAATCAACATTATTTGAAATTTGTCTGCATGATAAACGAAAAGATTGTACATGGTTATTCGCCCACCCGTTTAAAGCTCCTTGTGTTAATATCATATACATCGTCTCTGATAGTACACTTGGCCCAGATGTTTGTATTTTGTTATTTATAAATAACCCATCTTTATTCCACCATCCAACCACATTACCGTTACCGTCAAGCACATTTATCTGCCCGTTCCCATCATTTGTCCCGCCGAGAGTAAGGATTCCGCCTTTGGCATATGTAAATGATATGTACAGCTGATTCCCCTCTTGGTAGATACCCTTCATCGCGCCATTGTTGGTGAGCAAATTGAAGATCTCTTCATGAGTGAGAGCAGCCACATCGATCACAACCGCCGCGGTCTGCATATCCAGGACCTGCGTCGTCCCGCCGGCTGCGTAGAGCGTGCAGCGGATCGCCACGACGTCGCGCGGCACGCCGATCGTCTTATTGCTCGCTGAAGAGATCGCCCCTCCGGCCGATGTGGCGAGGGCACCATACAGGCTGTGCGTGATGCTGGACTCGTTTGCCGCCGACGTATACACGGCGGTCCATTTGTCCCCGTCCAGCGACTCCTCGATCTTAAAGCGTCCCGAGTATGCTGTCCTGGCTGTATTGGCCCCGTCCCGGTAGTACGCTGAGAAGACGATATAGTTCGGTGCCATCGTGTTGTTCGCGGACCGTTTGACGACCAGCGTCGACGGTTCGATAAAATACATTCTTCCAGCTGTCCCCGTGTCGCCTTTATCGCCTTTCGCACCTTTATCACCCGTAGCGCCTTTGTCACCTTTAGGCCCCTGCGCCCCTGTCGCACCCTGCGGCCCCTGCGGCCCGACCAAATCCTGTGGTGCGGGTGTCCAGACGGGGTTGGTAATCTCGCCTTCGGAAATCATGACGTTGCGGAAAGTGTACGAAACGCCAGCCGTGGAAGTCATGCCTGTTAAATATAATAATTGCGTTGTTGATGTTGGAAGCGGATTTTTCATTGTGAAAACATACACACACTTTGTCCATGTGTTTGCTGTCACCGTGTTTTTCTTTGTGACAACGCTTGCTTCCATTTGATTAATTCCGCCTTTTTCTCTGAATGATGCCGCTATACCTGTCGAAACACTTCCTTTTACTTCAAAAGAAACGGTATATTTCTTTCCCGCTTGGAAGTAACTTCTTCCAATCTGCGTATATTCAATTACGCTCCATGAGCCGGAAGGTATTGCATTAAGGGTCAATTTGCAACAGCGTATTCCGTCCTCAACAACTTCTGCCGTTGTAAAATCTCCTTTATTCAAATTCCACACCCAACCCGTCACGCCTTGATTGGTTTTCTGTGCGATATTCGGCACATAGGAATCACCCGTAGCGCCAACCGCCCCCGCCCGTACTTTCGCCACGTTAAACCGCTTAGTCACAGTAAACAGCGACATATAGCTTGCGGTAATATCCACCCACCCTGTGTCTGTAGTGAGTGCAGTTATGGTACATTTCCTTGTTGCACCGTCCCACGTGTACGTCACGCCATCCGATTTCTGAAAGGTGTAAGTGCAGGTAGACGATACGTTTTGATGCCCATAATATGTCTGAACAATGGTTGACACAGACAGAGTGCCGCTATATTTCCCTGTTGAATCTGTCGGTATGCCTTGGTATTCGTTGTCAAGGATAATGGTTAAGTTGGTGGATTTCCGTGCTTCGTCTAACGCTTGGTTCGCAACAGTATCATCGGTATATTTATTCAGCTTTTGCCAATCGCTTTCGGCAAATGCTTCACCTTTTGATTTTGCAGTCACGCACGTCTTGATATCGTCTCCGTCCGTCCATTGGTCGCCCTCATCATAAGGCGGCGTAGGCTTCACAACAAAATTGCGGCGTTTTCCGTCTGCCGTGTCTTTCGCATTTTTCGCCGTCGCCAACGCCTTGACAATATCCGTATCCTGTATTGGTTGCCATTTCCACGTGCCATCCTCATCCTTGAAAAAGCGGTAGGCATAGCCGGTCGATTTGTCGTAGAATAAATCGCCCTCGTGTTTAAGCCGTTCTTCATCGGTTTTCCACTCCGAAGCGGGAATATTCTCAAGCGACGGCGCATAGTTGTAATAATGCGATTCAATCGCACCATCTATCTGCGCCTGCAAATTGTCAATGCTCGATGTGACCGTTTTTGCGTAGTCTACCAGCTTTCCGTCTGTATAGTCCTTACTTTCTTTCAAATTGTCAGAAAGTGCAGTTGTCGCTGATTTCCCACCAATGCGAACATGGTCGCCCGAAATAGTCACGGATTTAGTATCCATGTCAACCTGAAAGATAATATTGCCGCTGTTGTCCTTAACCGTGATTGCGCCCGTTGTCAGATAGTCGCAGTCAATCCCCACGGCGTAAATCAGCTTGAGAATAGCTTCTCCCGTGAACGTAATACCCCACGGGTAATCACTACCGCCATTCTGCGAAATCCCTATGCCCTCACTTGTCAGCTTGATTACAACCTTTGACTCCGCTTTTGTCGGCTTGTCATGCAGATAATAGATGGTCGAACCGTCCGGCTGTCGTTCCTCTGTCGGGTACAGTCCGCTCCCCTGCGCCAATGCCTCTTGTAACCGCTCAACCGCCAATTCCCGTGCGTTCTTCTCAATCTCTACCAACTGCCTTGCCCTTTGTTCAACACGGGCAGAATTGGACGTATAAGCGATAGCAGAGCGTGTGGCTGACGGGGTGGAGTTCTTTAAGGTTGTGTAGCCGGGCATGAGGAAATTAACGTCTGTGATGAACGTGTTGTACTGATTTCCCCGCCTGTCCTGCACTTTGGCTAAGTCCATAAATTCAACAAGCGGATTGCTGATAGCGTCCCCGCTGAATGGACGGAAAGGCACGTTGCCAACGCGCTCCAACAGCCACGATAACACCGTTTCTTCATGCCCGCTGATAAGAGGGTTTTCAACGGTAATGCAATAGGTGTCCGTGCCTTGCAGAATTTCCGTATCTTCCTCCGATGTTTCGCCCTTAATCACCGTCTTAAATCCCGTGATAACCGTATCGTTATACTCGATTTTCGGGGCGGTAAATTCGTCAAGCAGTATGTACGGAGTAAGGTTATCTGATGGGGCGGGTGTCCACGGGGTGGCGGTGGAGCCTTTTTCAAGCTTAAACCTCTTAACGTAAATATCCATCTCTTGACAACGGATATTTATAACCAATCTGTTTACACTCTCATCGTAAGAATCTGGAATTGTAAACGTAAACGAACAACGACTAAACTCATTTTCCGTCACAAATTCTTTCCACGATGTTTTTCCAACATTGGCCCAAGCTGATCCGTTTGTATCAGTGAAAAAGATTTGTCCGCCAAATTCATACGAATCATTATACGTTCCCTTTATATCACAAGAGAAAGTATAAACTTCTCCCTTTTTGAATTGGATTCCTGTTATAGTAGAACCAATACCATTGTTTGAATTTCCGTTTCCGATAGTAACAAAATGGCGAGAATCGGTTTCTTTATCCGTTTCATTTACAGATACATTGTTTTGATAACCAAAATTCCAGTTTTGTTTGCTCGCATTGTATTCAAGAACACTTTTTGTATTTGTGAGTAAATTCTCCCCCGCCACCACATTAGCGTTATATTCCCACTCTAAGTTATAGGGCATTATCTGCAATCGGTTCTGTCGGTCAATACGTGCGTTTCCGCAAGCTATCATGGCTATCTGCCCGATAACTTCACGGAATTTACCTGTGGGCTTGGTCTGGATTTGGAAATCATCATGCAAAAATGACGTACTTCCAAGCGATATACCGCACGTATCGCAAATATCACGCAAGACTGCGCCCGCTGTTTGGGGGAATGTAAGGGCGGTGGTATAATCCTTGTCCGCTTTATACATATCATCATAGGCGGTGATTATGACCGTCTCGCCGTAGGTTTCCGGCGTTATGACCGTGTATGTGCCTTTCTCTATGCGCTCGGTGCGGATGTCTTCGGGGGCGATAGTGTAATCTGTCGCAACATCTCCATTTTCAACCTTTATATCCCACACACGGATTTCATAATTGGAATCTCTTGCCATTCTCCAAAATCTAAGGCTCATTGTTGTTGGAATTGCGCTTTCAACCCAAACCAATTCTCCACTCAATGAATATCTTTTCGGAATCGTAGAAACTGATTTTTTCGGATTTCCAAATACACCGCCAAAATTATCTGGGAAAAAATCAAAATTTAACAAGGTATCTCCGTCTGCTTCCGCCATAAACGAAATAGTATATTTATCGCCCAAAGCAAATTTATTGTTTTCCCAAAGATTTGCGGATTGAAATGCAGGCTGACTTACTGTTGTAGGTAAAACAACTCCCCACTTACTATCTGTGTTTGGCATTTCAGAATAATAGTTTTTCCCAACACATTTACTTTTTTCAAGCAAATTCCTCCCCACCCACGGGTCAACCTCATCCAGCTGAAAATCTGTGTACAGGCGGATTTTTGCGCCGAGGAAATCTTTGGTGGCGTACTGTTGGTCGTCGTTGATGATTTCCAACTGTACGTTTTTCTGTACTGCTACACCAATCGGAAATCCATCATCATCACCATCAGACAGCGCACTGTTGGTCGGCACAAACTGGTCGGAATCAAGTGTCATTTCAGAACCGTCCGCAAACGTCACCTGCGCATAATCCTTGAAATTCCTACTTTCTTCCATTCTTTTCTTAAAATCATTACTCACATTTATCATGACTGTTTCTCCAATGGATTAATGTCTATCATGTTGAAAGATATACTCGAATACCGCTCGTGGTTTTCTTCCAACGTGCCAATGTTCAAACTGCCCTGCCCGACATAAACACGGTGCGTTCTCCACTTTCCAAAATGAGGATTCCACGCCCACAAGTCAAACTTGCGCCCGACAATCATCTGCGACATTTTCGTCCATTCAGCTACCGGAACGTGTGAAGCCTGATACCCGAAAGATTCCGTGGTAAACATCTCCGTAAAATGCCCGTCACCGCTTGTCGTTCGTGTACTGTCCGGGGTGTATGTAGTTTCAAAGTTCCACGCCAAATCTTGATCCGGCTGAAATATCTCCACATTATTAAACTTGTACTTTTCCTGTGCCATTCCATCACCCCTTACGCAAGTTCAAACGGATTTCTGCCAGTCTTACTCTGCCGCAGTTTTGCTTCTGCCACAATCTCATCAAATATGGTTCTGCGGTTAAGCTGGGCGATAAATTCATAGGTATTGTTTCCGGTGCTTCTGCCGCCTGTTTCCTCGCGCACGATCTTCCGCAGTAAATCTTCCGGTGCTTCGATGTTATTCCCGCGCTTCTGGTCACCTAATACGGCGGCAAATGGTGCATTCGGCGGGATAACGGCACCCTGTGCAAGATACGGTATTTTTGGCGCTGTGATGGTACTAAAGTTAAACCCTATCTTTTTCCCACCATAAACGGGTACCCAATCCGGGATTTTTATATTAAGTTTATTAAATGCTTTAAGTATTGTATTTATGCCGCTGACCACGCCACTTATCATGCTATTTATAAACGAAATAATTCCGTTGATCGGTTGCTTCAAGGCATTTTTTATTCCACTGAACGCATTAATAAATGACGTTTTTATTTTACTGCCCGTATTGGAAATCGAGCTTCCTATGCTGCTGACTATGTTGACTATCGTATTTTTTATGGAATTCCAAATTGAAGATGCACTACTTTTTATGCTGTTCCAAACTGACTGTATATTACTTTTGATAGAATTAAATGCAGAATATGCAGTAGATTTAATTCCATTCCAAATATTGGACAAACTAGATTTAATTCCGTTCCAAATATTAATAGCGGTCGATTTAATGGAATTCCAAAGGGAAGATAGTGTATTTTTAATGGAATTCCATACAGATATAGCTATATTTTTAATGGCATTCCAAGCAGTCGAAAATAAAGTTTGCAGAATTTGCGCAAAAGTAGTCGCCCATCCACGTATTCCAGCCCAAATATTTTGCAAAAATTTTGAAATGGCGTTCCAGACGGTCAATGTGATATTTTGTATCAATTTCCAGCCTGCAGAAATGATGTTAAATAAAATATCGACTCCACCAGATACGATTTTATCTATGGCAGAGAACACATTTTCGGTTATTTTTTGCACGCCGCGAAACGCTTTTTTCCAATCACCAGAAAATACTCCAGTCAAAAAATCTAGCAAGCCGCCTAAAGCTTCTAGAATATCAACTACCACATCGCCAACCACATCACCAATCGGCTTGAGGATTTTTTCGTAAATCCACTTAAAAAGAGGTTTTAATTTTTCGAGTACAGTGACAACAAAATCAAATGCTTTTCCTAAATCTTCTATGATTACTGGCAACGCTTTTTCGATAGTCCACTTGCCAAAGGGCAATAGCACATTCTCGTAAGCCCATGCCAATCCATCAAGGATAAGGTCAATCAAAGGTTCCAGTTTTTGAAGCAAGAAATCTACTGATTTAAGAAGTGGAGACCAGTCAAGACCGGAGAACCAGTCGTAGGTACTTTTGGCAATCTGAGCACCAAAATCCGCAAAATCCTGCCCGATCTTGCCAAGCGTAGATTTAATAGAATCCCCATACTCAGCCCACGCCTCACGCATAGGCTTAAACAGATTTAGCAGTTTGTCAAATGATTCCGTGATCTTATCTACCACCGTCTGGCCTTCTGCAAGATTTCCGTAATCAACAGCAAGGCCGCCAGAACCTACACCGCCGCCACCGCCGCCAGAACCGCCACCAGAAGCAGTAGGCGTATCTTCTTGGAACGTTCTAACCTCATCAAGGCCGGACAAGTATTTGTTTGTCTCTTTACGCGCGTCCTTTGTAGCATCTGCCGCATCTTCCTGTGCAGCCGCATAGTTTTCCGCCCCGTCCGTTGCCGCAGAATAATCATCAGCCGGAATAGCAGCTACACCGCCACCACCACCGGATGATGCCTTGTTGCCGGTTATCAATTCCGTAAACGCCTTAAACGCATTTGCGACCGTCTGTATTCGCGCCAGAAGGGCGTTGAGCAGCTTTAGAACGGGCGTGAATACATTTATCAGCCCCTGTCCAATCGTTGCCTTAAGGGCGTTAAACTGTTCTGCCAGTATACGTGTCTGATTAGCCCAACTGTTAGATGTACGCGCAAAATCGCCCTGTGCGTCTGCTGTAACGCTCAGAAGATAGTTGTAACGAAGCAACGCTTGCTCTTGCTGAGTCATTGCGTTGTAAGACTTTGTGATGCCCTGTGTGAGCGCGTACTGCTCTAAATTTGCCACGTTGAGGTTAATTCCCAACTGTTTCAGCGGCTCCGTTTCCCCGGAAATACCGGCACGGATTTTATAAAAAGCATCCTCTGCGTTGAGGTTGTAGAAAGAGGCCATATCAGCCGCAAGGCCGGTCATAGTTTTGCCCATGTCGGCCGCTTCGCGCGTAGTAAATCCCATAGATTTTAACATTGCGCCCATGGTTGACGTATACTGTTTTGCGGCTGTTTCTGACAGTCCAAATTGCGTGATGGCATTTTTCGCAAAATCATTGATTTCACCGTTCAAATCCTCGAACGTTACATCGACAACGTTCTGTACTTCTGACAGATCGGAGCCAAGAGCAACCGCTTCTTTCCCAAACTGGACAAGCTGCTTGACCGCAAATACACCGACCATGACTTTAGCGATCTTGCCAAGTGCCGAACCGATGCCATCAAAGCCTTTTTTCATGTTAGTTACACCGCTCTGGAAGCCGTCTGTATTCATGCGAGTATCAATAATTACGCTACCATCCGATTTAGCCATGCCCTCACCTCTTTATAGCCACTTTTCGATGCTTTCACGCGCCGCTTTTTCTTCTTCAGTCTCTTTTCGCTTGAAGTCAATCAACGCTTTGTTCTCGCGGTAGAATTCCTGCTCCCACTTCTCCAGCTTCTTGTGCCGTGCTTTTTTATCCCGGATATTAAGGACGGAGGAAAGCAAACTTTCCCCCACCTCCATGAAATATCCCCAGAATGTCCACCAATGCAGATATGGCATTGACCGAATTTCTGTGTGTGCCACGCTGTTTACCGCCGGAACAATAATCGACGCATCCTGCTCCCAGTCGATCATCTTGGGATGCGGCCGACCGTCGTCTTTTTGACCACAGTCAATAAATTCACACGCCTGCTTACAACATTCCTCCAAGTGTTCGACCGGTATGTTTTGCCAGTTCGGGAACATAATCTGTATCAATACGATAGATTTAGCCCGCCCGTCCAGCTCCGGGTCATTCATGGCGCATAACACATCCAAAACCGCCCGGAAGTCTGTGCGGATGGGATATTCCGTCCCACCTACACAGACGGATGTTGGGAGATCATATCCGGTCATGAATGGTATTTTGCGGTATACTTAGATACGTTTTCCTGCATCTTCTTTGCCCGCTTCTCCATTTCCGGCTTCAATTTTTCAGCAATGAAATCTAGTACCACCCACGCAAAGATTTCGCCATCCGGGTTAACTGTGGTCGCAGTAATCACGCCGAAAATATCCTTGCTCGCCTCATAGCCCAACAGATAGTTGATCTTTTCCTCAATCTCGTCGTTAAAGGCTTTCAGCACCGCGCCATCTGCATTCTCTGGCATGTCGTCCTTGCGATTCTCAAAGTATTCCGATACCTCTTCGGCACGGGCAAGCAGATTGACGTCCGTGGGGTTCATCCGAAAGGAAGAAAATACATCTCCGTTCTCATCAGTGAAAGTAAATTTGATTAGACCAGTGTTAAACTGTCTTGTTGCTTCCATACATGGCCTCCTTATACAGCTTCTGAGGGATATGTAAATTTCTTTGTTTCTAGATTAAAGTCACCTTTAACACGGTTTCCAGCCTTATACACAGTAAAAGGAGTCTGAATGCCAGAAGTGTCACCGCCGACACTATTCGGAATAACGTATACATCCTCACGATATGCCCACACTACTTTCGGGTCGCCGTCAAGAGCACCCGGCTTCATCAGCACGTCAACCATAGTAGTTTTACAGGCGTCACCTGTAGCCCTTGTGTTGGCGATCTCCATAAGCTTCTTAGACAGCTTATCGTCTTCAGACTCGTAGTAAAATGGGTCTACATCCGCCTGTACCTCATACCCGCTATGCTGCACAGACTGCTCGCCGAGGATGTTCTTTGTGACCTCAACGTCCGGGTTCAGCTCTTCGGAATATTCTTCCAAATTTTTACCAATACGTACATATTCTGCTGATTCATGGTCAGCAGTTGTGTCAAACGCCGCATCGATGTAATGCGCTAAATACTTTCTTTCAAGCATAAAAAAGTCCTTTCTACCCATAACTTTTAAAAGGGATTTGGGTTAGCGACTTGCTTCCAATTTGCAAGCCGGTGTTAGTTACCATTTAGGTGCTATTTCGTTTGTATACTGGACGGTAACAGGTAGCAACCAGTCCTGCACGCCGTCTGCATTTGGCTCCAATCCATAAGAATTGAGCCGTGTTACTCTTGTTATCTTTCTACCGTCTGTCAGTTCCGGGTACTTGTCCAGAATCTGCGTTTTGCCGTTTACCTTCGCCGGTTCGCCGCACAGCCATTTACCGAGGCTATCAAGGAACGTCTGAACGTTCAATTTTTGGCTTTCTTGCGTGCTTGCCGTCCTGTAAACAACATAAAACGGATATTGACAGGTCTGTGTGTAGCCGCCGAGAATATCCGGTGTTTCTGACATAATCAACGCTCCATCATCAGCGGAAAAAGCAATCCCACTTGCGGATATATCCTCAAAGTAGATTTCTTTCCCGACTAACTCACCGTATTCCATCAACAGCGCAAGCACAGCTTTTGTCAGCACTTCATAGCCGGTCGAATCAAGCCCTATAGGCTTTGGAGCATCTTCCATTTAACCACCTCCCGCCGTCTGCCGCGCTTTCAGTACCCACTTTTTACCGTATGCCTTCTTTGCCGCATCGAACCAGTGATCTGTAACACCGGGATGTGCGGCTTTTGAATAATCCAGATTTTCTCTTGCGGCTGTAAGGCCGGAATATTGGCTTACCAATACTTTTCTTGCGCCGGGACGAGCCCAAGGAGAACCTGTTGCTTCGTCCACCATTGTTTTTCCCTCATAGAGAAAGCGTCCAAACGGTGGAGCCGCCGCATAGACCTTTCCGCTACCAGCAATGGCGGCTGACATGCCACGCGTGACGTTAATAAACGTACCGGTTTGCATCGGCATAAATGGCACCATGTCCGTCATGACCTGACTGTCCAAAAGATACTGCGCCCGGCCATACTGTTTGTTAAACCGGCTCAAATCAACGTCCAGTTCGATGATATTATCGCCACTTTTTTTCTTGTAGTGATATTTGACATGGGCTATCATCTTTTGTCGCTTAGCCATATCATCACCGTCCCATGATTTCAAAGTGCTGTATAAGCTTATATGGG
>CANQZG010000042.1 GCA_947628305.1 uncultured Muribaculaceae bacterium
CGAGAAATATACGAATTTACGTGAAGTTGGAATGTACGATATGACGATTAGTTGATATTAAATATTCGTTCAAAAAATGTAAAAGATTGTTGACAAAGGTTGACAACATTACAGGAACGGGATAAATTAGAAGAAAGGAGACAAATTATGATACATAAAAATTTATGGCATCCGCAGTCTAGCGTACTGTATGACTACGATCCTAAACAAAAAGAGAATAACGCTCTTGTAATGTCATTGATCGCGTTAGCACGTTGTCAATCAATGTTTGATTATCAAAATCTCCCCGACACGATACCTAGACGCGACTTGGAAATGCTTATCATGTCTGCCGGATGTTGCGCCATTACAAAAGTAGAGGGTGGGTTGTACGCTCTTTGGGGGGGATTAGGTGGAGAACCTAACCCGTATTATATGCCTACTATATTTACGGTGAGTAACCCCGCTCTAAACTATAGCGCAAGCCTTAAAATTGGAGTAGACTGTGAAATAGTACCCAATGATAGTGTTTATATGGGATTACTACCCATTATATGCAAAAGTAGTTATCTTAGAGCGGAAAACGACTTGTCTCTATACATCAATGACATAAACAGTAGGATCGTTGCCGCAATAACCGCAAACACAGATCGAGAAGAATCGTCCGCAAAACAATTTTTACACGATATAAAAGACGGCAACTTAGGTGTGTTAATGTCTGATATGTTTAGTGAGGGGTTAAAGTCCTTGCCTTACGCATCCAGTGGGAGAAGCAACGCAGTAACACAACTATTGGAATATCAGCAGTACCTCAGAGCGACACTGTACAACGAGTTAGGACTAAACGCCAACTTTAACATGAAGCGTGCTCAACTGTCTGAGGGGGAAGTAGATGTAAACAGAGAAGCCCTGTTGCCCTTTGTAGACGATATGAAGCGCACAAGAATAGAAGCCTATGAGCGTGTCAATCGGATGTACGGAACTAACATTAAGGTAGACTTTTATAGCAGCTGGCAGATTGCGGAAGAAATAATGGACAGAATGGGAGAGGGAAATGCGAAAACAAACCTTAATGGAAACAACGAGTAACGCATATACAGGCGGCATATTTGTTGACTTATCGTCCCTATCCGCACCATGGAGCGCAGACATAGACGGCACGTTACTCAATCTGGAGTACTACGGCAACCACTCCGGGCGAAAAATAATATCTCCTCTGGTGGAAAGCCTTTTAACAGAGGATAGTCTGACACTAACCGCTCAGAATCAGAGACAGCTGGCCCAGTTAGCCATGGCAAAATATGGGAAAAACTGGGAAAGGTTGTACGATACTTTGTCTCTCGAGTATAATCCGATCAATAACTATGAAATGGAAGAGACTGAGGAAGAGTTAGGGACGAACACCGGGACAGTAAGTACGGATAACGCAACCACCTATGGGAAGAAGATAACCCACACGGGAACACAGACAGACAATGACGAAACGACATACGGTAAAACCGTAAAAACGGATCGCAATACGGATACTAAAACACAGACAGACTACGGCAAAACGGAAAACGTATCCGGAACAGACACGACTCAAAAGACAGATAGTAAGACAACCACACCTGACACCACAACGGATACCACCGGGCAGGTTTATGCTTTTGACAGCGCGTCATGGGAAAACGCCGATCATCAAACGCAGGAGCAGTCAGGAACAGTTTCCGAAAGCGGAAGTGAAGATATTACACTGACCACACAAAAAACAGCAGAAAATGGCGGTAAAGATACTGTAGGGACTAATGAAACGGAAAGCGTAACGGACGCTACTACTGGTACAGACACCGCATCGAGAACACGTACAGACGATCTGTCAGACGCTGAAAGCGGAACGGACGATTTTACCGGGACGCGCACAGACGATCTTAAGAGTACCAAAAACCGGACTTTGACAAGGAGCGGTAATATCGGAGTAACTACATCTCAACAAATGATCGAATCAGAACGCAACTTATGGCTGTGGAATTTTATGGAGATCGTTTACGCGGATCTCGATAAAATTTTGACAATAGATGTATACCACATTTAAGAAAGGAGGAAAGACAATGGCAAGAAAAGGAGGATACCAGATTGTAGATTTTAAGGGTCTAAAGTTGTCCACATCGGAAACCACCATACCGGGAATTTACGAAACGATTGATGGCAACTACGACAAAATGCTGCTGGCGTCAGGCCTTAACTTTACAGGTACGGTGTTGCCAGATGTACCAATCACAGCAACTGTATCCAGCAACATTACATTTACGGTGTACGGCTATACGGTTACTATTACATCTGCGGATACAGTAACCGCCGCGGAAGCATAAGAAAGGAGAAAAAGATATGCAGGTCACACAGGTATATGCGTTACTTAATACGGTAACGCAGGAAATTTTAGGGGAATCTCCCGTAGTTGCGGAAGATCTCTCCAACGTAGTAGATATCGGCGAAGCATTTGTCAATCAAAATGCGGTTGATAACTACGTGCGTACTCTGTCCGATCACATCGGTAAGATGATCTTTGTTGACAGGGTCTATCGTGGTAGTGCTCCGTCTGTGCTTATGGATGGGTGGGAATTTGGCAGTATTTTGCAAAAAGTTTCGGCCTCCTTGCCGGAAGCTGAAGAAAATGAAAGTTGGGAGTTGATAGACGGTGCTTCCTACGATCCTAACATCTTTACCAAACCGCAAGTGCAGCAGAAGTTTTTTAACAAGCGTGTTACATTTGAGGTCCCGCTGTCTATCACGCGTAAACAAGTTTTATCCGCGTTTAGCAACGCGACGCAGTTAAACGCTTTTTACTCCATGCTGTATAACTCCGTGGATCGGAGTATGACGATTAAAA
The DNA here is from genome assembly GCA_947628305.1 of uncultured Muribaculaceae bacterium. Taxonomy (GTDB): domain Bacteria; phylum Bacteroidota; class Bacteroidia; order Bacteroidales; family Muribaculaceae; genus HGM05190. The sequence goes on from CANQZG010000042.1 coordinate 2,849, forward strand.
TCGACGGTCTAGTCATGCGTACGATTAACAATATGGCCGGCGAGACAGTATATGCGGACTATCAGGACGCGGCGCTGTCTACGAAGAGCGGTGTACGGGCAATCAACCTTTTATACGAGTATAAACAGGCGAATACCAATGCAACGGAAATGACGGCGGAAGAAGCGGTAAAAGATGCGGATTTCCTGCGGTTTGCGGTCAACCGAATGACCGTCCAGATCGACCGCTTAAAGGTAATGTCATCCCTATTTAATGTAGGCGGTCAGGACAGATTCACGCCCGAGGATATGTTGCACGTTGTGTTGCTGTCCGATTTCGTGCGCGGCGCGGATACCTATTTGCAGTCCGATACGTTTCATGATCAGTACACCGCCCTCCCCAACGCCGATACTGTTCCCTACTGGCAGGGATCGGGGGAAACGTACGATTTTAATTCGATTTCCAGCGTCAACATCAAAACGGCATCCGGCAATGACGTTACCATTAGTGGGGTGCTGGGCGTAATGTTTGACCGGGACGCCCTGGGGGTATCCAATATCGAACGCAGGGTTACCAGCAATTACAACCCTAAAGGCGAGTTTTACAATTACTGGTACAAATTTGATGCCGGATATTTTAACGATCTGAACGAAAACTTTGTAATCTTTTTTGTAGCATAAAAATGCGGCTATAGGGGGTGTAACAATGTTATACCCCCTATTAAGGAGGCGTCAAATGAAATTAAACTTTTTAGTTAGAGCCGAAAATGACGGAGGGTTTCCTAGCCAATACAGTCTGGGTCTTATGATTTTTGACGATGACCTTATAGCATCCCAGGGGACATCAAGTTCGCCTTTAATTCCGAGTAAGGATTTTGCTACATTGGAGACGGCCCAAAATTACATATTTGAAACACTAACAGAAAGATTTGGCCAAAATTTTGATTTGTTATTATCCACGACCGGATATTTCCCCTCCGACCTGTTTACAGAAGCTCCAGAGACATATAAAAATTTGATAGATAAATTTTTGGAATTGAAGTCGATCGAGACTCCCCAGATACCGGAAAAAAAGACACTTTCCCGATATAATTATAATTTAACATTGTCCCAAGGCGTAGAAGCAGTAGGCGGATATCAATACGCGGTTTACTCTGAAACAGGTGCATATGTTGACTATACTCCTATTCCAGCGTCTTCACCTTTTGAAACTCGCAGTTACGGAAACCGTACAAAGGGCGTCATAGCATCTATAAGCATTCCAGCGATCGTTCTGCCGGAAGAATGCTGGGATGGAAAACAAGTTGTTATAGGCAAAAACACGGGATTGGCACTGGCTGTAAATTTTTCAATATCTGTATCAACCAGCAGACCGGAAAGCTATTCCGCCTATGTGTATCTATTCCAAACAATTAGTAATAATCTGCTTACAAAATATGAGAATTATACCCCTCCTCTTATCCTATCCGACGATCCATATTCTCCTGGCGGTTATAACCAGCCGGGCAGTGGATCGGGTTTAAATCCCGGCGCAACTGGGGGCATAGGTGGTGGAGGGACGTTTGACGGACAATCAACCGCGATCCCTTTGCCGGGACTTCCCTCTTTATCTGGTATCGGCTCTGGTTTTTGCGGTCTGTTTAATCCCACGGCATCCCAACTTAACGCCCTTGCGCGGTTTATGTGGTCGGATGATTTTGTTACTAACATTGTAAAGCTTTTTGGGGATCCTATGGATGTTATCTTAGGATTAAACATTGTCCCCGTAAAGCCGGCCACATCGGGATCGGCGGAAGTTACTGCAGGTTTTATCTCTACAGGCGTCTCTATGCCAGTCGTATCGTCCCAATACGCACAAGTAGACTGCGGTACGATAGATGTAAAAGAGTTTTGGGGATCATGCTTAGACTACTCCCCGTATACGCAAGTGCAGATCTACTTGCCATATATCGGCACTCACCAGTTAGACGTGGATGAGATTATGGGCAAAACGATCCATCTTATTTACAACATCGACATCCTGTCAGGATCGTGTGTGGCGTGTCTACAGTGCGGGGAGAGTACGTTATATACGTTTAACGGATCATGTGCGTCCAGCATCCCCGTAACCGGGCAAAACTTTAACGCGATAATATCTACGGCAGTACAACTTGCCGCAGGGGTAGGATCGTTTGTAGCGTCTGGCGGGAGTATGATCGGAGCGGCGATAGGTGCAGGAGATGGTGCGTTGACTGCAGCAGGATCTGGAGGAATGAAACCCACGGTGCAACACTCAGGATCTGTACAGGCAACAAACGGGCTGCTAGGTATACAGACACCATACATAATATTTACGTTGCCAACTCAATCCGTCCCGGAAAATCAAAATGAATATCAGGGTTACCCCTCAAACATGACGTTACTATTAAGCAACTGTACGGGATACACAAAATGCGCGGAAGTGCATCTTGTAAACATTCCGGCTACAAAGCCGGAATTGGATGAGATTGAAAGCCTGTTAAAGAGGGGAGTGATGATATAATGGCATTTGCTATTACATTTTGCGTCAATAACAGCAATGAGGACAAAATAGGCAAAAACATCACGGATGTTGTAACGTTAACGGGAGATCTAAAAGCACCATCGTCCATTATCGATCCTGTCTTGACCGTAAACAATGGAGGAAATATCTCACAGATCGCAGGATGTAACTACATTAAGATACCCACGTTTAACAGGGCGTATTTTATCCGTGAGATAGAGATCGTCCGTGCCGGTATTATACAGGTTACCGCTCATGTGGACGTGTTGGAGAGTTATTCCGCGCAGATATTACAACAAGCGGCCGTAGTCGAGAGACAGCAAAACCTGTGGAATCTGTATCTTAACGACGGTCTGACATTTAAGGTGACTAACAAGCCTACTATCGTTACTGTGCCTTTTCCATCGGGGTTTACGACGCAGGAATTTGTATTGGCGGTTGCTGGCAATTAAAAAGGAGGAAACGATATGTATCAGGATATCATCAATGCGATTACTAGTGTGGGATTTCCCATCGTGGCGTGCTGTGCCATGGGGTGGTATGTATATACCAGCAACAAACGCATGGACGCTAGAATGGATTCAATTCTGGATCAACATCGGGAGGAAACGCAGGAATTGACTAAGACGATAAATAACAATACTGTGGCCCTCACAAAACTGTGCGATAAAATTGAATATAGTAAATAAAGCAGTAGCCGGATGTTTCACGTTAAACAATCCGGCTACTTTCTTTTACTCTGCCATTATCAGCTTAAACATTCCGTTTCGTAGTCCATAACTTAGTTCTTCCAACAGTTTAACATCCTTTACAAGTCTTTCGCTCTGTTTAATGGTGCACAAAGGATACTTAACAGGATCGGACATATTGAGCGAAAAGTCGCACTGAAAGGATTCTATCATGCCTACATAACGATCTGTTATATCTATTATAACATTATTTCCAGTATCCATTTAAACCCTCCCTCTTAACCGCTGCCGGAAAATCTACGTAGCAAACGTTATAATCTAGCCCCATAATATTACTATCTTTCCCGTTGACGCATTGCCACATCCCACAAGGTATCTTGGGTTTTTCCGTCCAGTTTGCTACCCAAAAAGTATAATGTTGAGTGCTTTTGGATAGTTCTAAAATATTTCTGAAGCCGCTTTTTTCGGACGCATATATTCCTGCGTAAAAGCCAAAATCTTCCCAAAATTTTAGTATCTGTAGGATCTGCATAGTTCTCCCGGCAATTGACGTTTTTATGTTGTTTTCTTCCACATCCAGATATAAAGGATAATCTAATTTACGTCCCCATAATGCGCGTAAACTTTGCATACATGCGTGTGTCGGATCTATTGCGTTGTCTAACATGCTTTTATTAAGGTATACGTACGCGCCATAAGGGATCTTGTGCTTCTCACACTGGTTGGCAAAATTGTTAAAAGATACGTCTGGAAAAAACATATTCGATCCGAACGTCCCTAATTTTAAGATCGCAAAGTCAATTCCAAACTCGTCTTTGAGCCGTTTAAAATCAGGGTTATTCCAGTGCGATACGTCTACTCCGTATTTTTCTATCATTTTGTTGTCCTCCTTTACTTACACCATTGCAGATAGTTTCTAACAATTTCTCCCACTTCATTGTCCTGATAAAATACTTTATCTTTCGCAAATAACTCCACAATTTTTTGCTCGAGACGCGTTACAGGTTTTGTTATTTTTCGCCTGTAATTCTGACGCATATCGTATTTTTGTGTATAAATGAGATCGCCGTAAGATTCTTTTAGAGGGGTTGTTTTTCGATGAAAAAACAAAAATGTGTTATCGCTTTTCCGTACAATATCTCCCTCCAATAACTCTCCCTCGAAATCAATGTAAAATTTGTAAATAATATCTTTGGGTGCAATGCTTGTGGGACAATGGGGGTATATATCCATTTCCCACGATCCAGTCTTTATCATTTGCAAGTGAGGATTATTAAACGCAAAATATACATCTGACGGCTTGTCTTTGTTTAGATTGCCGCAATACTCCACAGCTACTTTTAATTCGCTGTTTCCGTAAGTATATAGATCTATTGCCCCCTGTTCCATATCCTTTATATGCGTTAGTCCCATTTCTTTAAAATATGGACAATATTTGTTTACGGTATTTCCCAACATATATATTTTAACGTTTTTTCTTTCGCGAACTATCGTGGAAATCAAATTCATAAAAAGTACGAATTCATCGGTAAGGTAACCATCTCTTGACAAAAATTCGTCGAATACTATTGTCGTCACTTTCGGGAATGAGGTACTTTTATCGTGCATACTCCCGGATAGGGAGAAAGCGTATGCAATTGGGGTTTCGCATCTCTTTATCTCTTTTCCGTTGTCCATTAGCCGCGCCCACCATTTACGATTATAATAGTAAATATCGTTCCACTCCCCGTTTGTAATTTTGCTGAGAGATCCCAATACCCTGATAGCATTATATAACGCATCCCCCTGTTTTCCGCGTATTTCAACGTCATACCTGCGCACATATGCCATTTCTTCCCCCGTATCCCACCAATTTTGCAGCCCCTTTAAAAGTAAAGCAGTTGTCTTTCCATTCGATCTTTCGCCAAAAATGAGATTGTAATGCGCGTCCCTTTTGTCGATTCTCTTTGTCGAGTAATATTTCATTTCCTATTCCTTACTCCTTTCATATATTCGATGTATTCTTTCCCAATGGTTAAAGTATAATCTCCCTCTTCCATGTGGATACAGCTGCCCTCGTGATAATATGCCACATTCCCCTGATAGTCCTTTATTGTCCCCTCCGTTTCCTCGTCAATATACGTTAGTATATTTTTTCCTGCATATCCTTTTGGGATATATAGTCCGTCTGTAAAAGCGTTAAATACGTTATCTTTCCCATATGTGTTTATAAGATATGGGATGGCGGTATATTTATTTACGCCAGATACAGTGATATTTATATCTCCGTTTTCATACTCTACCATATATCTTTTTGCGCCTAATGTTTTAAACCGCTTATACTTCCCGTCAAAATCCCACACTCCTAATTGCTTTTCTTCCCCTTTCATTGTTTTGGGGTTTGTTAATTTAAAATCTATCTCTAATTCTTTACACATTTTCTCTAATTTTTTTATTGCAAAATTATTGTAATTTTCAAAATAATTTTTGTGTTTTTCATAATTCAAAAATTTCACACTATCCGTATCGCTATAAATATAATCATTCCCCAACGCTAATATACCACTCCATAAATTCCTGCGCGCGTAAGCAGTAACCCAAACCCCCCACGGATAGTATAAAAATCTGTTCCCATTTTGATTATAATCTTGTATACTTTTAAAATTATCAGGACTTTCTTTTTCCCACAAGTCTGCGTTCGTGTAGATGTATTCTTCTCTTACTATATCCGTAACCATCATTCCGTAAGTAGCATTTAACATTTCTTTTCCGTTCAAATATTCTTCTTCTTTTCCCCTCACACCTTTTAACTCTGTTTTATCTTTATATAATGATAATATCGATAATATAAGATTTCTAGGCAAATAGTCCTTTTTATAACGATTAAAATTTTTTATATTTAGATTGTCCCACTTGTAAATTTGTTTTATGATAAAAAAGTCCTGTTCTGTAATTGTTATGGTTAATTTGTCCGCTTTAACAACTCTTCCGTTGTTTAATATGCCTTTCTCCAGTATATCACATTTTGATGATGATATGTAGCTATCTGTCCAATTCACTTGCGAAATATTTATAAATTCTGCGTCAAAAATGCAACAGTAACTTCTAAGGTTCTTTTCAAATTCTTCATTGCTTTTTATAACTACTTCTTCCGCTTCACTCATGGGAAACTTTTCTGAAACCATTACAAACGGATAAGAGGACGTAAAGTCCATTGATGTTACATCGTTAAAAACTTTACAACTGTTAAATGCGTTTGCATGAGTGTATCCCCCGGCAAATGCCCTTTTTAATTGTTTATAATCGGATTCTGATAACACTAATTCTTTCATTAGTTTTCTGTATTTTTTGTAAGTATTGTTTGCTTTATTTCTTTTTTCAAAACCTTTATGGCAATTGTTACGGCAAAATCTCCTTACATATCCGGTTTTTGTTAAAGGTATTTTTGTTATATTTCCGTTCCTCTCTATTTCTTCTTTTATGTAGTATAATACTACTTCTATATCTCCATATTGATAACCTTTTTCTTTTTGCGTTATTTTTGTTAAATTGTTTCTTAATTTTTTATAGTCTAAATCTCCTACCATCTTTTTTGCTTTGTGATGTTTAAGGTTTTCGCCTACTTTTTTTAGACTGTATCCGCTTAATAAATAGCTACATCTAAACTCTATCCCGTTTTTAGTTAATGCGTAAGCTACTTTCCTGTCATCTATTGCAAATACTTTTTCCCATTTAAATAGTTTGCGAAAAAACTGAAATTCATAGGATAAATTGTGGACGTAAATTATCATTCGTTTTTCTAAAGATAAATTGTATTCTTTTATCAAAGTTTCTAATCCGGATAAAAACTCGTTCCATGTTCGTCCTATCACAATTTCTTCATCTAACCCAAACCCCCACATATACATTGTAGCCCGTTTCTCTCCGGTTTTAGCATCGGAAAAAGATGTTGTTTCTATATCAAAAGCCGACGCAACGTTTAAGTATTCTGTTCCTTTTTTCGTTTTTGCTGTTTCATAGGTCCAGTTTTTAATTAAACGGGTTATATCCACCAAAGGTAAACACATCCTCACCATCAAAATCTTCTATCTGTTTTTCTTCATATGATTTTTGCAATACTGCTTTTGTCTCGTTCAAAGCCGTTGTAAAGTCTTTTCCACCTTTTACAATATCTGCCACAAGTTTTTGTGTTTCGCCCGACCCATACTCTTTTAACAATGTGCTTTCTGTGTTTTCTAATTCGTGATAAACATCCCATATGCTGTTTCTTATCTCTGCGGAGGGGGTCCCCTCAAACCCTAATCTTTTATATGTATCTCGTTCGATCTCGCGAAACTTAGTTACTGTAGATGTCTTAGATTCTAAAAAGTGTTTTGCTCTAGTAAATTCTTCTCTTAATTGGTTTAGATTTTTCCTAGCCGTTGTAAATCTTATACTCCCTGTTTTTTTTAGTGCTTTTAATGCTGGAGATTCTATCTCCAATCTTTGCAACCTTTGTACTCTCTTATTCGCCGCGCGGGCCAATAAGGATGTTGCTTGGGCTAAAGATCTTCTATCGGCAGAGATAAACTCGCTCATGTCCCAGTTTAATATATCTGCTATTTTCATACTTCTGCCCTCTGTATAGAGATGTACTCGCTCAACTTAATGTTGCTGGTTAAGTTTATATCTCCAAAAAATTGTAAATAAATTTTTGCTACGTCAATGGAATTGGACCTGCCTGTTTCAAACATGGCAATCGTCCCTCTTCCCAGACCGCTCATTTTTGCAAAGTTCTCCTGCGTTATCTTATTGGATAGCCTGAGTAGTCTACATGCCGTGTTTATTGTCATTGTCTTGTTTTCCTCCTTTTGTTAATGGGAGGGGATTGTTTCCCCTCCCGTGTTGCCCCGTTCTCAGACAAAATCGTCCATAGACGTGTCCCTGTATTCTTCCTTTGCTTTCACCCATTTACTTACCCAGAGGGTGTTACTCACGGCAGGATCTCCGTTTTTTGCTGTAACATTTTTTACAACAAAGTTGCAGTCTTTTTTATCCACATCGATAATGCAAGGACATCCTTTAGGATCGGGCGATCCTGCTTCTTCTCTAAACTTGACGGCAGTTGTAACTTCCGTTCCGTCTTTTTTCTCGAGTTTCGCGATGTATGTAGTAAATTTCCTGCCATCGCTACTTTCCCTCTTTTTCGCAAACACTGTGACTTTCATTTTTATCTCCTTTTCTCCCCGTTTCGCCGATAGGACAGCACTTAATGTTTTATATATGACACAGGATGGTTTCCGTCCTGCTGTCAATCGTTACTATTTGTAGCACATCGTTCCTATGTATATATATGTTCGCATCGTGGTACTTCCCAATCTCTACTCTTTTCTCTTCTATGAGCGTTAATACGACAATGTAATCGTATAAGTGTTCGCTCGTGTATATATCTCTTAATCTCATCATATAACACCCTCCATTCTGGCGTTCCGCTCGTGTATAGCAGCTATACACATCTCTTTAAGCTCTCTCATGGTATGCGGTCTTTCTATCGTCCCTACTACGATATATCCTTCTGGGGTTGTAAGCGACAACGATCCTGTGTAAATCGTTAATTCACTGACAAGGTATAACTCCCCGTCTATCTCGCGCAAATATAACCGCATCATTTGATGTCCTGAGCGTAGGTATTTCTTACTTTCGCTACAAACGTTTTTAAGTCCTTTTATTTTCATGTGTCCTCTTTCTCCCCGTCTTGCCGATGGGTCAGCTCATTTTGTTTTCTCCTTTATTTGCTTTCCTGTTTGTCTCTATATTATCATTCCTGTAAATTATTGTCAACAATCTTTTACATTTTTTTTGAACGAATATTTAATATCAACTAATCGTCATATCGTACATTCCAACTTCACGTAAATTCGTATATTTCTCG
>CANQZG010000043.1 GCA_947628305.1 uncultured Muribaculaceae bacterium
GAGATACCGCATTCCATGTGGGGCGCACGCATCCGCATCATCGGCGACGGACCGCTCAACGGCTACGAAGCCATCCTGCTTAAAGTGCGCGGCACCCGAAAGCGAAGGGTGCTCGTGGAGCTACCCGGCATCCTCACCGCCGCCGTTGAGGTGAACCCCGATTTTATTCAACCCCTGTAGAATGGCAGAAAACGCCGGAACCATGGGACATGTCACCCGTGTAGATTCCACTCATGATGCGGAATCCGTCTCGGCAATAGAGGCGATAGAGACCGAGCTTGACTTAACGGAGGAGCTTATTGACCGCTATTTCATAGGCGAAAGCTCCTCGACCCGGCTTGACGACATAAAACACTGTGTGGAACTTCTGTACCGCCGTGCCACGTCGCTCTACCGCCGTGGGCTTCCGCTTCGGAGCAGGGCGCGCCTGCTGTTGAGCATCTACCGCATGGTCAACGACCTGCCGCTTGTCGCCATGCCGGCGCAACGCTACACACGCTGCCTTGCCGAAATAGAACGCCTTGTCACCCAATGGGAAGCCACAACTTCAGCCCCCTCCGCCAACTCAGCCGACTCAGGCTTCTCTGCCAACTCAGGTCGTTCAGTTTGCTCAGATGCCTTCTCGGATAACGAGACCGCTGCCTACATCCACCGTAACCTCGCCAACTACTTCCAAGGCTGCGACCCCGTCCAAGAATCCACCCATCCCTGGTACCGCCTCCTCAACCGCAAATGACCGCCACAGTTTCCGACAACAACCGCCGCATCGCCCGCAACACCCTTTTCCTCTATTTCAGGATGATTCTGGTGATGGGAGTTGGGCTTTATACCTCCCGAGTTATCCTTAAAGCTTTAGGAGCTGATGACTTTGGTCTTTATAGTGTCGTTGGAGGCCTTGTTGCTTTGTTCACTGTTGTAACGGGTTCTTTATCAGCTGCTATAAGCCGGTTCCTAACTTATGGTTTGGGAAAAGGAGATGCAAAAAAACTTAAGAATATATTTTCAGTTGCGCTTCTCATTCAGTTAATCTTAATAGGTATTATTCTCATTTTTTTAGTGCCTATTGCTGTTTGGTTTATAGCCGACAAGATGAATATTGAACAGAAAATGCTCATGCCTGCATATTGTGTTTTAGCATTTTCTGTAGCCACATTTTGTGTCAATCTTTTAAGTGTGCCTTATAATGCTGCCATAATATCTCACGAGAAAATGTCTGTTTTCTCAGCAGTAAGTATTATAGAGGTTTCGATAAAACTTGCTATTTCATTTTTAATAATGATTTTCAACGAGCATAGGTTAATAATATATGCAGCCTTATTATTTTTCGCTTCCTTGATTATTCAGCTATGCTATATGTGGTATTGTACACGTCATTTTGATGAGTGTAAAACACGATTAAAATATGATAAATCATTATTAAAAGAGATTGGTGGATATGCAGGATGGGATTTTATAGGTAATTCGTCTTTTGTGCTACGCAATCAAGGATTAAATGTCCTATTAAACTTATTCTTTGGTACTGTAGTAAATGCTGCTTATGGCATATGTATGCAAGTCAACAATGCAGTTACTCAATTGGCAAATAATTTTATGACATCAGTTAATCCTCAGATAATAAAATACTATGCGCAGGGAGAAAAAGACCAATGTATAGATCTCATGTTTAGAAGTTCTCGTATGTCCTTTTTCTTAACTTGGATAGTCACTTCATTTATATTAATCAATACCTCATATATCATAAATCTATGGTTAGTTGATGTTCCAACCGATACCGTTATATTTGTGAAATTGATTTTAGTTATGGGCTTAATTGAGTCTGTATCAAGTCCACTTATAACCGTAATGCAGGCAACCGGTAAAATAAGAAATAATCAATTGGTTGTAGGAGGGTTGAGAATTATTAATTTGCCTGTTGCATATTTGGTCCTCAAGTTAGGTTCTCCTGCTTATTATGTACTGTTGGTCTCAATTACATTTTCTATATTATGTTTGATTGCAAGAGTTATTATGCTTAATAGGCTAATTGCATTTAATAAAAGGGGATTTATTGTTAATGTAATTTTACGGGACATTGTGGTCGTAATTTTATCGTTGTCATTACCACTATTCTTGACATATACATATCATTCGGCTTATAACTTCATTCAACTTCTATGGCAATCCATTATATGTCTTATATCGGTTATCATTACTGTATATTTTGTGGGATGTACAATAGGAGAGAGAATGTTCATCCTGCAGAAAATCAAAAATAAATTAAAAATATCCTGATAAAATTATCAATTATATGAAAAAGATTCTTTATGGACTTTACAATAGGCTATTCTTAATAAAATTCAATCTTATTAAGACTATCCTCATCAACTTTTTCTATCTTCCGTTAAGACAGGCAGTGCATTTCCCGATTTTAGTATTTGGACCATGTAGAATTATGCCGGTATTATCTGGAAAAATTATTTTTAATGAATCTATTCATCGAGGGATGCTAATAATTGGAGAGTCTGATCCTGTTAGAAGCTGTTTTAATAAAAGTTTCATAAATATTGCCGGAACATTAGTCGTCGGGGATAAAGTAACACTCAGAAGAGGCATAAATTTGAGTATTTTTCGTGGTGCGTGTCTAAATATGGGTAGCGCAACTTTTATAGGAGACAACAATACCATAATATGTGCTGATTCGATAACTATATCTCCATACACACGTTGTGGCAATAACACTCAATGGATGGATACTGATTTTCATTATATCATCAATACGCAATCAAGGGTAATAAAGAAGAATACCAAACCAATCATTATCGGGGAAAATAATTGGATTGGCGCATGGTGCGTGATTAAAAAAGGCACACAAACACCTAAAGGAACCATACTGGCAGGACCGTATTCAATGATTGGGAAAGATTATTGTAAGCTCATTGACCCATATACTTTAATAGCAGGGTCTCCGGCAAAAGAGTTAGTGAAAAATATAAGACGTGTGCAAAATTTGAATAGTGAAGCAGAACTCAGTAAATATTTTGAGAAAGGAGAAACTCAATTTATTTTACCGAATGACGTTGATATTGACTTGTTTTGTACTGGGAAGTGAAAAGTATTCGCGTGTTATATTTTTTGATATGATTTGGAAGTAATTTTGATCTGAATAATATGGATGTCAGTATAATAATAGTTAACTATTTTACCTCCGAACTTATTAATAAATGCATTAGTTCGATTTTTGACAAAGTCATCGGTATAAAGTATGAAATTATTATAGTTGACAACAATACCGAAGAACTTTCCAGAGTCATCAGAGCTGCCGATGATTCACGTATTAAACTATTGCAACTACCTAATAATGTCGGCTTTGGTTTAGCAAACAATGCCGGTGCCGAAATCGCTATAGGGAAATACCTCTTTCTTCTAAACCCTGATACTGTTCTAATGAACAATGCTGTCAAAATATTATATGATTTTGCCGAGGCTCACCAAGATATGGGAGCTTGCGGCGGCAATCTTTATGATGAAAACATCAATCCTGCTCATTCATTTAGATTATCGCGCCCTGGCATAAGACAAGAATTAAATGATTTATTCTGTGGACTGCCTGATAGGATTAAATATGGTCGTAATATCGTTTTTAATTATGGTGAGAAGCCTCTAAGAGTTGGTTATATCACTGGAGCTGACTTTATGGTATCAAAAAATAATTTTCAAAAAATAGATGGTTTTAGTATGGAGTATTTTATGTATTACGAAGAAACAGATTTATGTGAAAGACTGTCTCGCTTAAATCTATCTATTTTTTCTGTCCCTAATGCTCATATCCAACATCTTGAAGGTAAAAGTTTTAATAGCGACCAAAATCTTCGACGTATCTCAATGATTGAGACCGGTCGCAGAATATACATGAATAGAAACATGAACAAAATAAGTAGAGTCTGTTGCAATGCTATTTATTTCATCTTCCTGTTATCTCGCTCAGTGTTAGCTTCTATTCCTAACTCTCGAAAGATGTATAAAACTCGTCTAAAGTGGTTGCTGCAAGGTCGTGTCGGTAAATAAAGAATTCTTCTGTATTTATCAATTATCCCTATATTATAGAGAATAGGATGTTGCTGGGACATAATCCTTTATCTTAATAATTACCTTCATTGCTCTGTGACAACTTTATATTGTACATTTAATTAACCCAAACACTTAAAATCGTCAAATCAAAGCCTTGTAGGCATAATTAAACCACAATCACATGACGGGAGGCAAAACTATAAAATATATCGGATGGATTTATTCTATATTTAATGTATTAAGTTTTGCTTATATAATAACTACGGGACATTATAACGGAGATTATATTGTAACTCAAGCAAAATTACCGATATTTGTTTTGATATTTTTATTGTGGTTATCTATATTGCCTTATTGGATTGTATACCAAATCTATTTGTATTTTAGAAGATTCAAGCCAAAACGATATTTGAATTTTACAGAATCGTCGTTCAAATTAGCTTTTATTTTACTTTGTATTTGGAATTTTTTTGTCACAATAATATTTGGAGTAGGCAAAATGGCTAATGAGGTCTATTCAGCACCTATGATATTTACGATGATTATTGTAGTAACAAACAGAATTCCTTTGAATACCATTGGTCGCATTTTAATTTGCATGTACAATAGGAGTAGATTCGTATTATTAATTGTTGGAGCTATATTGGGGCTAAGTATTCTTCGTAATAGTTTGGGGAGCTTTATGCATATGGCAATAACAATATATCTTGTATATTCAAATCAGATAACCCATTGGGTGAAAAAACATAAAATAATATCAATAGGATTCATCTTATTATTTCCAACAATTGTTGGGCTTCTATATGAAATAAGAGATATAAGACGAGATCCTGAAAATTATGTTCAAGCATCAACAATGCCTGTTGAGGATTTACTTTTTGGAAAATTTGTGGGTAGAATGTCTTCATATTCTAATCTATGTGTGCTGATACAAGAATCTGACTATTTTTATAAATCTGCTCAGAAGATGCACATAATATATGGTTATGAACAGATTATAGGTACAGTATTGGGCGCAAAATTTTGTCCGACATATTTCCCTGAAAAAGTAATGGTTGAATACTATGGGAGAAATGAAAAAACAACTTATTTGACGGGGTTTCCGGGTGCCTATATACTTGCTTTCTATAAATCACCAATATCCTTGATGATTGTTTTTCTTATGTTTCCTCTTTTTATTATTATAATATTTAAATTATACAGATTGATAAAATTTGAACTGAATAATGAATTAGCATCATTATCGCTGTATGGTTTAGTTGGAATTGGAAGTTTTAATGAATTTAGTTCAGCAATATTAGGATTATTGATGGTGCTAGTATTTGTCGGTCTTATTCAAATTATAACAGATAAATTAAGATGTCAATGAAAGAAAAAATACTACATATTGTTAGGGATTTTGGAATAAATAATGGTGGAAATGCGGTTATGTTAAGAAATGCCAAAATTCTTAAAGATATTTTCAAAAGTAATTATATTCAATATTCTATAAGCAATAAGAGTGGTATAAAGAAAATTGAATTTTTAGGAGGATTCTTTAAAGGATATTTTACAGGATTAACTCAAGATGATATTACAATAATCTTGAATATTGTTAATGATAAGAATATCAAATATTGTTTCATTGACAGTTCAAATCTTGGAATTCTATCTAAAATTATAAGAAAGAGAAGATCTGACATCAAGATTTTGACATTCTTTCATAACTGTGAAAAAGCTCTTATAAATCAGACCTATTCAGGGATAAAGAAAGTGTTATATATTATATTATCCGGACTTAATGAGAAATTAGCTTGTAATTATTCTTCACATATTATATGTCTTAATAATCGAGATAAGAAATGTATATTTAAAGAATATAACAGAGAGGCTGATTTTGAAATCCCGGTATCGTTATGTGATAAATATGTATATCACAATGAGGAATCAGAAAATGCTATTTTATTTGTAGGCAGCTATTTCCGTCCCAATATAGATGGAATTAAATGGTTTATCTCTAATGTATTGCCTGAGATTCCATATAAACTATGGATTGTTGGCAATGGAATGTCACGATTAAATTATTTGAAATCAGATAAGATTGATATATACTCCAATGTTGATGACATTTCGACTTTCTATAATAGAGCCAAGTTTGTAATAATGCCGATATTCTCTGGAAGTGGTATGAAAGTAAAAACCGCAGAAGCCTTAATGTATGGAAAATATATAATATCTTCACCTGAAGGGGTGGAAGGATACCAAATGCCATCAGATGGAGTTGCCATTTGTAATACTAAGGAGGAATTTATTAATTCAATTCTAAATTATAAGTTTAAGTCATCCTTTTCTCTGATAAATAGACAATGCTTTCTCCTTAAATATTCCGATGAAGCTGTAAGAAAAGCATTTATTAGCTTATTTAGAAATCTATAGATAATTATTATAATATTAAGCTGATGAAAGATACCGTTGTGATCTCAGCAATTAATCTTAGAAGTGGAGGACCTTTGACTATTTTGAGGGATTGTTTATATTTCCTTAGTCAGAGTCCATTAAGCGAAAAATACCATATTGTAGCTTTGGTTCATAAACGGGAATTATGCAATTTCCCAAAAATTGAATATATAGAGTTCCCTGATAGTATAAACAGTTGGTTAAAAAGGCTCTATTATGAATACTTCTATTTCAAGAAGTTATCTAAGCGTCTAAAACCTTATCTATGGCTGTCGCTCCATGATATAACCCCTAATGTATATTCTGTCAGGCAGGCGGTTTATATGCACAATCCTTCAATCGTAAATAAGATTAGATTCAGGGATTTCAAATATGACAAAAAATATATTGCATTCTCAGCTTTATACAAATATTTATATAGAATCAATATCCGTAAGAACAATTATTGTATAGTACAGCAGAACTGGTTTAAAGATGAATGCTGCCGCTTGTTTTCAATTCCTCAGAGGAGATTTGTTGTGGCGAGACCTCATGTCAACCTTGATTATTTGAATTTGGATCCTGACATGAAAAAATGTAGAAGTTTCTTTTTCCCCTCGTTCCCTCGACCATTTAAGAATTTTGAAACCGTGTGCGAAGCGGCAAGATTACTCGTAAACCGTGGATTGAGGGACTTCAAAATTGTTTTGACGCTTGATTCCGGTTTAAATTCTTATGCTCGGGATATTGTAAGGAAGTATCATGATATTTCTCAGATTGAATTCGTGGGGCTGATTCCTCCAGATAGAATGATGAAATATTATGAAGAAGCGGATTGTTTAATATTCCCATCCCGGCTTGAAACGTGGGGACTGCCGATATCGGAATTTATTCCTTTTAATAAGCCTATGATAGTGGCAGATTTGCCATATGCCCACGAGACATCACAAGGAGCTAATATGGTCTCTTTCTTCCATATAGATGATGCACAACAATTAGCTCTCTTGATGACAGATGCCCTCTCTGGAAATTTCAAAAGCTTTAAAGCTGTTCCTCAAAAGGCTCAGGAAATGCCATATGCATCTTCTTATAATGAATTATTTAATATTCTTATTGATGATACAAATTAACCATATCTCAAATAAATATTCTCTGTGGGATAAATATAGGCTTGCGTTTAGATTGCTTATCACCAAGTGGATATGGTGCAAGGCAAGGATGATACGTAATGGGTTTATCCTTCGGGGTAAGAGGATGGTTGACCTTGGGACCTCGTTGACTACGGGCTGTAATTGCCGGATTGAGGCATTCCTTTCAGGAGATGATTATAAGAAAAAGATTGTGTTTGGCGATCGAGTCCAAATAAACGATTATGTCCATATATCAGCTATACAATCGGTGAAAATAGGCGATGACGTGTTGATGGCATCGCATGTGTACATCTCCGACAATAGCCACGGAAGCTATAAAGGTGACGAAAATGACACATCTCCCGATATTATACCCACAAAACGACCCTATTATGTGGCACCGGTAGCAATTGGCAATCGGGTGTGGATTGGTGAAGGGGTGATTGTTATGCCAGGAGTGACTATCGGTGACGGTGCTATAATAGGGGCACATTCTGTTGTGAATAAAGATATTCCAGCAAATTGTATTGCTGTTGGCTCCCCTGCAAGAATAATTAAACGATGGAACAATGAAATTAAAAAATGGGAAAAAGTAGAATAACAGCGTCGATAGTGGCATTTCACACAGAATGCGGATCACCGATATACGGGAGTGAAGTCGATGCGAAGGGCGTTAGCTATAACTCTATTTTGGAGAGAAAATCCAAAAGATGTATGTGAATGATGCCGTCAACATTAGACCCGGATGTCCATTCGTCCATACTTACCACATATTTTGGATAATTGTCGGGAATTGCAAGTAGATTTCCGAATTCTCGTGAGCGAGTCATTTCGGAGTCTATACGGTAGGCTACCTGTACATATGCACGCCAGTCGTTTTTCATTGCAATGAAATCAATCTCATGTCCGGAATTCTGACTACCTGTAAATACTTCGTAGTTCAGTAGCCGAAGATGATTATATACTGCATTTTCCATTAATTTATGGATGTCTTTCTGTAAGCTGAATCCTACGTGACAGTTTCTTAGTCCCAAGTCCTCAAAAAAGAATTTATCATGGATTTCAAATTTCCGTAGTCCGTTGAGATCCAGTCGCTGCACCCTGTTTATGAGGTAGGCGTTGCGAAGCGATTTGATGTAATTATTCACTTGTAACGGGGATATATTTATTCGTTGTGACTTCAAATACTTACTGATATTGTTTGCCGAGAAAATATTGCCGACATTATCGGCGATATAAACAGCCAATGTCTCAAGAAAGTCCACATTACGAATCCCTTCCCGTTTCACTACATCTTTAAGTAAAATGGTGGAGTACACATTGCTCAGATATTCAAACACGATATCTTTTTCCAGTGGTAGATTTGCTAAATAAGGCATACCGCCATAGCTTAGGTAAGAACGAAGAGCGTCAACACCTAATGGTAAATTGTGAAATTCAAGGAATTCAAGAAGACTTAGGCTATGGATGTGGAACTCTATGTAACGCCCCGAAAGGAAAGTGGCAAGTTCGCCGGAAAGCATGGTTGCATTGCTGCCGGTAATAAATATATCGCAGGAGTTCTGAGCAAGTAGACTCCGCAAAGTGTGTTCAAATCCGGGAATATCTTGAATCTCATCTATAAAGAGGTAGTTCAATGCATCGATTGATAGTCGACTATGTACATACTCTGATAAGTCTGAGTAAGACTGCAGTTGATTGAATGCCTCGAATTCTTTATTTATATAAATGATGTTGGCATTTGGTTGGTTTTGCCCAATATGATTCATTATCTGCTTCATTATACAACTTTTTCCTACTCGACGTTGACCTGTCAGCACTTTTATTATCTGCTTGTTAACAAAAGGAGCAATTCTTGAAGTGTATATTGGACGATTAATCAGCTTTCCCATATTTTAACTACGATTAAATTTTAATGCAAAAATAGCTATTTTATTAATCATAACAAAAATTAGCCGCAATATTATGGCGAATTTTAAGTATATTTTATGAATAATCCTGTTATAACAGCGTCGATAGTGGCATTTCACACCAAGCGTGGTGAACTGCGCCGGTTGATTGACTGCGTGATGGGTTCGCCGGTGGAGATGTTGTATGTGATAGACAACTCGACCAATGACGAACTCCGTGACTTTGTGGACGGCAACCGGCGCATCCGTTACATCCACAGCCTTAACCTCGGCTACGGGGCGGGGCACAACGTGGCGATACGAAAAGCGATTGAGGACGGAGCCGATTACCATGTAGTGCTCAACCCCGACATCTATTGGGACGGCGACGTGATAGGGGAGCTTGCCCGCTATATGGACTCCAACCCCGATGTGGGGCAGGTGATGCCAAAGATTATCTATCCTTCGGGCGACACTCAATATCTGTGCAAACTTCTGCCTACGCCGATGGACTTGATAGGGCGGCGATTCTTGCCATTTAAGTCCTATCAGAAAAGGCATGACTATAACTATGAACTTCATTGGACCGGCTATGACCGCGAGATGGAAGTGCCGTCGTTGTCGGGATGCTTCATGTTCATGCGTTGTTCAGTGCTGAAGGAGGTGGGAGGTTTCGACGAACGTTATTTTATGTATGCCGAGGATTTGGACCTATGCCGCAGGATAGGAGAGGTGGCTCGGACCGTTTTCAACCCGTGGGTGAAAGTTGTGCATGAATATGAAAAAGGCTCCTATAAGAACCGTAAACTTCTGAAATACCACATAACCTCCATCATAAAGTACTTCAATAAATGGGGATGGATTTTCGATTCTTACCGCAAACGCAAAAACCGTCAATGCATCGACAATCTAAGAAAACACATCTCCCAGTAAAGCAACTAATCAAAATGAATTGAGGTAGAGACTAACACAAGAATGTTAAATTTGTTGGCAGTAAGTGACTGGAGTTTTAGGGTCGCTTGCTGCTATTTTTGTGTCTGGGACTTAAAATTAATATTATTATACCCCAAAATCATACTTTTATTCCTATTTAATAAAATAATTATAAATTTGTTTGGAGAATAGAATTATTATCCGTAGCTTTGGATTCGTTTAACAAATATAAACAAAATAACACCAAGAACAATAAATAGAAATATTATATAAGCACCATATAATCCCTTTTCCACCACAGGACCCTAACTCAACTGAATGTTATGTGGTGCTTTTGACGGTGCAGGAATTGTCAACATGTCGACACTCATTTATTACAATGTTAGACAATACTGTACCATCCCCGATGGGATGACCGTAGATTTATTCCGGTCATCCCATTACATTTGGACTTGCGCCCAACCAATTTCATTGGGTTTACACCCAACACTATGTAGAGTCATGCCCGGAGGGCTTTAAACTCTTCCCACGATGCACGAGAATTACATGTCTTTAGTTAAATTAGGTTAAATGGAATAATGTCGTTTGCACGTTTAAAAACTTATATTTAAATTTGGAGCAAATTAAAAATAATAACCAAATCAACATGGAAACTGATAACCAAAAATATAAGCTATACTTACCATGAAAACTTTCTTGGGCGCATAGACCGCCGGGTAATTAACTATTGTTTTTTATTTTTGAGCGAGATGTGCGCCCAAGAGGGCAGCCGTTCCAAGGTGCTACACTCATTTCTGCCTTGGAAATTCAACAGGGGTGATATATACCGTGAAAAGATGCTCCCTAATAAATAATTAAATTCACGGCTGCCCAAAATTAGGATGGGATTACCGAATCTTTACCAAGAAGAACTTCCGGGCATCCCATCCTTTTTATGCCGAACAATAACAATCGAACGAGCTCGTTCGATAACAGGACAGGGAGGAGTTATTCAACGAGACTGATGAGCTACACTACCGGTTCGATAACGGGACGGGGAGGAGCTATTCAACGATA
>CANQZG010000044.1 GCA_947628305.1 uncultured Muribaculaceae bacterium
ATTTTCCCGTCTGCTCATAGCTTGTTTTCCGTTCGGAGAGAAAATAGTTGTACACGTACCTGCAACAGCCAAACGTCCGCTGCATCAGATTCTCCTGCTCTCGTGTCGGATAGAGCCGAAACTTGTAGCTGTACTCCATTTTCTCAACTCCTTACACGTTCTTCTGGTTTTCAATATACTGATGGCCATATTCTTAGAGGGGTACTGCGGTCAAGTGGCCGCTTTGATACAATGGCCTTACCCTCACCGATAAGCGTCTTATTCCGCCACCGCACATTATTTCCTGTCATGTGGAGTAATGGGTTCACAGACTGCCGCTTCCCCATCTTGCGCTCCACGTCGCAAATAAGGCGGCTCTATCGCTTCTGATGCGTCCGGCTTTCACGGATGGTGCGTCCACCAGCTTTTGGTTGTGGGAGAAGGAGTTGAACCTTCCTCCGACGCTTATAAGGCATCTGCATCTCCGCAATGCTTTCCCACCGTATTCCTCCCCCAGCCTCGGGACGGTGTGCGATGACCGCCCCGTGGCTAGTCCAATGGAGGGATGTGTGCGGGCGTTTTACGACCCCGACGCCCTTGCGAGGTAGAGCGGGAATGTAACATGAAAGCCATTTATTCACGGCCTGCTTGCTTCACAGACCGATCTCATATTCTACTCCTTATTCTCATTATATCTATATCTAGCTTTATGTCAAGTTAGCTTACGCAACATCTTGCAAAACGAAAAAAATTCACATAAAGTTTACATTTAGAACGGACGGCGGAATACTGTAACTTCCGGCCTGCCATGAAAAATCTCGTCCGCCAACATCGCAAGGCTGTCCGGCGCATCATCGTGTAAATTTTTTCCTGTCTGGACAAAGGTTGTAACTTCACGCATGAAAGCACGGTATTCTTTGTTGCGATGCTTCTCATCCAGAAAATAAAACTTCTTTATATCTGGCGCGAACTGAATGATACGAGCAAGTTTTGACTGATTATTCGGCGCTTTTCGGCTTGTGATATTGATGTGATACCCAGTTTTTCTCAATTCATCGTCTACATGATCTGCATATTCAGCACCACCATTGTTAGCTTCAAAGCGTTCGTGGTGCGGCATGTGCTGTTTTGTCCGGCCAATGACAACAGGATATGTGACAGTCTTATCTCCCTGATTAAAAATCACGTCGTGAATGTAGATTGCGTCCCCGTATTTGTACGCGAAAGGCATAGCCAAACTGTCACCGCCTCCCCATGCAACATCGCATACCGCAATCTTCTCAGGATCGCCGTCAGGAAGCACTCCGTTATAAGTCAATAACTCATCTTCCGGGAACAGCAGCCCATCGCGGACATACGGAGTACCCATGTACTTAGCGTTCCACGTTGCATCGTCAATACTTTCCTTCATGTCCTGATAATAGGCCGTTGTGAATCCCAAATTGTACTTGTAGTTGAAATTGCTTTCCCCGTTTTCGTCCAGCGCGGGGATTACACGGAATCTGTATCTTTCGTTATCGTCGTACTGTTCGTGTACTCTGCCCAGAACATCGGCAACGTTCCACCGCGTACCCACCATCAGTTCGACCGCGCCGAGCTTCTTGCGGTCTTTAAGCTGATTCAGATATGCGTCGTATTTGGCTTGCAGTCTAGCAGGATTTAGACTTTCTTCCAAATCCTCGATAATGTCATCGACATAGAGCACACCGCCAGAACCGATTTCCACAGCGCCGGTCAACGTACCTGAAATTGATCTGCACGTCATTGTCGGGAATCGCTTCTTCTTGTTTAGGTCGATTGTTTCATTCTTCGCGGACGTGTCTGTCAACTTCACGCCCGGAAAGACATCATTCCACAGATACGTTTCTTTGTCCGTAATGATCGACAACAACTCTCGATAAAATCCATCGGTCAGCTTATCGGAGTGTCCAGACATCACGCTTGCCACATCCGGGCGCTTCCCCATTATCCACGTCATAAAGAAAATACACAAAGTCGACTTTCCCACACGAGGCGGGAGAGATACGCCTAGAAAATCAAGTTTGCCGTCCGCTAGGTCTTGAAGATCGTTCACGACGACTTTCAGAACGCTTCTTCGCGGTTCGTAAAACTTTTTCTCTCGCGGGCGATTCCACTCAATGTACCGGCAATACGCATCGAAGTCATACGGCGCATCGAACAGCAAACTTCGCTTGTTCAACTCTAAAAACTTGTAATTCCCCGTCTGTTTCAAATTCTGCGCGGACAGTCTGCGAACGTCCATATTTTGCCGGTGCGCTTCGGCGAAGTCCTCCTTCTCCAACAGCCGGATCGCCTCGAACAGGTATTTCAGCGCTTCCGGGTCGCTCATGTTTCGCCGCCTGATCTTCGCTATCGTTTCCTGAATTTCGGACATAAAAACAGTGCCTCCCATCTGTTTGATGAAAGGCACTTGGCACTAGGCACTTGGCACAGGTTGTTTGATTGTGAATGTTGAATTATTCGTCTTCGCTGTGGCTAATGATTCTCATGAACACCCAAAAGAACACAACCATCAGCACCGTCAAGAACGCCATCCACACGGAAATGTGCGCCAGATACAAGAATCCAACGAGGACGATCGCGACGAGAATCAGGAAGAACTTCTGATTTGCAGTCATGTGCTCCCGGTCGTTTTCCGTCCAGAGAGCAATACCTTCCTCGCCTATGTTAAGATTGAACAGTTTCATTACAGTACCTCCATCTCGGCTTTGGCCTGATACTTCCGAACGATTCCCTCGAAAATGACGCGAAGCTGCTTGTCTACGGCGATTGCATCCAGCTTGTTCAGCGCCATCGCGTCTTTGCGGCGCATCCCGGCTTTCCGTTTCCGCGCCCGCAGTCTCGACAACCGGCTGTTGATCGAACATCCCGCAGTCCGTTCCAGTTCATCGTACATCTGTCCCTTCGTCTGCAGAATGCTCCGATGCTGTTCCGCGCACAGCTTCTTGATCGCGTTGTCCGTGTCCTCTTTCCAGTGATCTTCCGAGGGGCGCGAGAACACCGTGATCGCCTTGTCCACCTTCGCTTCCAGCGCGTTCGTGTGCCTCTGCATCGTGTCCATCCGCTTCTCCATGTCCACCAGCAGTTGCGCCTGTGCGGCGAGAAGTTCGGCGGGACTTTTCGGCTGCATCGTGTACGAACCTGTCTGACGGATTTGCGGCAGCACTTCGTGTGTCACCCAGCGCTTGAAGTCTTTTAACTGCCTCTGCCGTTCAACGATAACTTCCTTTGAAACACCACGAGCCTGTTCCGGCTGCATGGAAAATAGTGCTTCGTAAAGCCCAGCCTCATTCACGACCACCATATTTTGTGTGCCGGAGGGGGTGTCCGCGGCGCGTACCCCCTTTTCATCGTCATCCAATCGTTCGGCGACCCGTCTGTGATTGACCACTCCGAACAGTTGGCAAACATCTTTCAGCACCCACCAAAGTTCGCCGTTTTCCTCCATCGTCCGAATCGGAGTTTCGTTGAAGATGAAAATCTGAATGTCGTTCATCATTCCACCTCCCCAACCTTGACCGGCTTGATCTTGATGAGGATTTCAACACTGTTCGTCTCCGCGAAGAACGAAATGTTTTCCACAACATAATCGCCGAACGCGCACATCGTCACCTGATCGCTCGGGTCTACTGCGTGCAGGCAACTGTCCCACCGAAGACTGATTTCTCCTTCCGTCCTGATCGATTTCAGGGCTTCTCGTACTGTCAACATTATAACCTCCTTAAAATTACCATTGACTTTCTCTCCCCAGAAGGTTATAATGGATTTAACCTTCCTGCGGGAGGGTGGTTTCGAGCGTTCACGACTTCTTGGCTGGAGAGTGGGCGCTCTTTCTATTTGCCGATTTCTTCATCGATTTTTTGGTTGAGCCATTCGGACTTTGTTTGCTTTCTTTGCTCCAAGGCCCTTTCAAATTGCTCCATTTTTTTTCGTTCAATTTCTACGGTAAACATTTTGAATTTAGCTCTGCGATCTTTGAAATAATCGGCCCTGCTCTTGGGCAACAACCTATCACCTCCCGTTACAGGTAACATTATAGCGCGTTGCGCGTAACAAGTCAATACCCTTTTTGAAGTTTTCCAAAAAAATTCCGCCCGGCGCGAACCGAGCGGAAAATGATGGGGCTTTTTTATCACTTTACAACGTCCACAACGCCCTTAAACAGGTTCGCGGCTTTTCTCATAAGCGCGTTGTCGGCAAGATACTCCATCCCTTTCAGCGTTATGCGCGGTGCAATCGGATAGGCCAGATGCGGAAACTTCTCGTCCAGCTTTTGTGAGTACGACAGTCCCTTTATGTACCCGTCCTCCTGCATGGAAATCAAAATCTGTTCCCACTGTGCCTCGGCGATATGAAGGGATTCCGGCGAGATTTCCCGGTAATCGCACTCCTCGTCGCCCTTGTTTCGGTCGAGGTATTTCAGTATCTTGTAGATCACCTTGAAGTTGTCCATTTGTCGGCCTCCTTTTCGCAAGACCCTGTTTTCGAGCAGGGCTTTTTTTGTTTTGGGAAATTTTTTTTAGAACCCGCAATTCTTGACGCACTCGAAATATCGGTTCGTTAGAATACCTTCGGTCGCAAAGTGGCTGATATGATGGTCGGAACCTTCGACCTTGAAAAATGCGTCGGTCATCTTCTTGAGATCGTCTAGGCTCAAATCGTGTTCTCCGCAGAACATCTCCAAACTCTCCTGAACCTTCGCCTGCTTGTCCGCTCTGATTCTAGGATGCGGTTCGGAAAACGTGCTCTCATAATAATTATAGTACCATATAATAAAGTTCTTTATCTCTTTATTTGAAAAATTTTGAAAAGAATTTGAAGAAGAGTTCTGAGTTATTCTCCGTTTAGGAGAATAACCATTGATAGTCTCTGTAGTAGTCTCTGGTATAGGTTGGTTGATTTTGCATTCTGTTTCGGTGCAATTTGCATCGACGAGAATAGCAGCTAATTTTTCGTAGTTTACCCTATACCACTTCGTTTTGTCGAACCGAGCGAGGTTGAACTTTCCAGTTACCAAAACTCCCAGCTTTTCCAGAGATCGGAACGTGCGCTTGATCGTGTCTATCGACCACCACGGGAACTGTTTAGCCCACTGTTCATAAGAGTTGTAAACCCAGAAATAGCCCTCTTTCTTGTTGAGGCCAGCTTCTCGACTTTTCTCTGTCCAGTAGTGAACCTGTTGCAAGACGATAGCTTCATTCAGGCCAATAGCCGTAGCAATCTTCGGATAGAGGGAAATCGGGAAATCTTCGCTAATCAGAGGACGCACTCTTATTCACCTCCGTCTTCCAAAAGCAGGGAATCAAGACGCTCATAGTTAATCCTGTACCAGTTTGTACGGTCGTAAGGGCTTTCGTTCTTGTTCTCGGTCACAACGATACCGTCGTTCCGTAAATCCGATATGATCTTAGATATTGTACTCTTGCTCAGAAAGCAAAGAAATTTACCTATCTCGCCGACGCTTATCCGAACCCACTCATATCCGTCCTCGCAGGATTCGCCACATTCTTCAATCAGTTGGTGTAGGTAGCAAAGGACTACCGCCGTATTTACTCCGAACCGCTCGATTATCCGAGGATAAACATAAAAGCAGTGATGGTCCTTTATAAGACTGTACTTTTCTTCTTGGCCGAAAATGACTTTTGACATTATTTTCCTCCTTGCATTTTTCGGAGGCACATGGTACAATATCTGTATCAGTGCCGTATCTTACGCCTGATGTGCAAGATCGCTGTTTCCTTGTCCGGGGCAGCGGTCTTTCTTTTTTTTCATCACATACCATTGACTTCTACTGATTCCTAGCTTTTCACATCCTTCCTTGACGGTGATTAAACCGTCTTTTTTCATTTTTAGAAAGTTTTGAAACTCTGGACATTCGTGCTTCGGGCGTCCAGTAGGCTTTCCGGTTTTCGATGAAATGCGCTTTCCGTTTACAATCGGCATAGCCGCTATTCCTTCCGCTTGCCTCTGCTTGCTGTCCGTGTATTCCATATCCGCTTTGAAGCACAGGACTTGTAGCACAATATCACCAATGAAAGTTTGAAGAACATCTTCGTGATATTTCCGAGTGTCCAGCATCGGATAGTCCAGTATGAAAATATCCGCTCCAATTTCTTTGGTTATGTGCCGCCATTGTTCCTTGATTTCTTCGTAGTTTCTTCCCAAACGGTCTGGATGCTTAACTACCAACAAATCGCCGCGCTTCAAAATTCCTAACAGTTCTTGATAACCTTTTCGGTCAAACGTGCGTCCGCTCTCTGCGTCTTCAAACGTTTTGTCGAATTGAAACCCGCTGCGTTCCATAGCGCTTCTTTGACGGGCTAAATTTTGCCCTCGTGTGCTTTTTCGGATATATGAGTACGTCATTTTAGCTCATACTCCCCAGCAGAAAGTTTTTTGTCATGCGGAACGGCAATAACCTTGTAATCCATACCCCGAAGCATAGCGGCAAGGTTGCTAACTTTCAAATCCGTGCTATTACGCTTTTTCTTTTCGGAGTTGTAAAGTCTGTCCCAAATCGCCGTGTTCTTGACGCCAATTCGCTTTCCGAGAACTGCCGGTGTGTACCCATTCTTCTCCATGAGATCGACAACAACCTCTACCGCTCCTTTAGGTTCAGCCATCTTATTTTTCCTCCATTTCTTGGTCTGAGTACATTATACCACGTCAAGATATATCATGTCAAGGCTTTTCTCGAAGAAAATCGGTCTTTTTCTTTTCGGCGGTGCAGACGGGATTCACCGTTTGTTAGTCAACGCTAACATATCCCCCTCGGGTATACGCTGCCGGGACGCGCGAACCGTGTGCAAAAAGGTGTACCAAAATAAACACGCCAGCGCGCGGAATAAGCGTCAAGAAAAAACATGAAAAAAATTGAAAAAAGGGGTTGACAATCAAGAGAAAACATGATATACTATAGACAGTCAAGGGAAAACATGATAACCGAGACAAAAAGAAACCCGCCCAGCGCGGCGGGGAAAGAAAGGAAACAGAAAAATGAAAAAGAGTTTTGTCGATCGCATTATCCGTGAGGGCTCTGTTGACACCCGCAAGTATCGTTACATTGTCCGTGCCGTGTACACGCTGACGGAGCAATACGGCGTAATTGAGCGTCTACCGCTAAATTACCTTGACACCACCGCCGCGCTGCATGGATGGGAGACCGTCGCCCGCGTCTAACAGCCCGCAAGGCCGACGGCATCCGCCGCCGCTGGTGCAAGTCCAGCCGCCCAACAGGGCGGGCGCTCATGGGCACAGCCCAAAAAATCAAAATGACCCGCCGCCTAGGGTGAAGGGCAGGAAGGAAAAGCATGGCGAATCTCTATGCAACATATATGAGCGCGTATGACCACATCAGCCGATTACAGTGGCGCATCTTTGGCCAGGACGGCCGGAAGGTATGCGGTGACTACGGAGAGACGAAAGAAAGCAGTCTTGACAACATGGAAGTCATTAAAGCAGAGGTAAAGCAAAGCAAAAACGGCGTTCGATACGTCCGAGTAGTTGTTAAGGCGTAACCGCCCGCAAGGCCCGCCCGCAAGGGTGAACGGTGCAAGCCCGTTGACGTGGCAACACGTCGGCGCTTATGGGTACTAAAATCCTTGCCACCAGGGAAAAGGTGAGAAAGAAACATCATGATAGTTAGGAGCATCATCAATAATATGCGTGGCACGCGCTGGGACATTATCAAGCAAGCCGACGGGACCTATACGGCCAGATATAGCGAGCTGTACGCGGGAATGTGGCAGCTTTTGTTTGAGGAAACAGGATACACACAAGACGGAATCGAAGAAGAGTTTGACATTGTATTAGCCTAACAGCCGAAACGCCCGTTTCCGGGCGTCCGGGCAAGATGGCAACTTGTCCGCCGATGATGGCAAGCCGATAAATCAACCGCTTTCTGCGGCATTATGGAGGTAAAAAATTATGATGTCTGGAGCGTCCCGGCCTTGTGCCGGGGGTTGGAACACGGCCCGGAGATCGGGAGGAAGAAACGCGAAACCGGCAAAAGCAGCGGACACGGCGCGACGGGAACCGGAACCCAGCACAAGACGCCGCTCGGAGGAAAGCGAACACTCCGAGAGGAAAAACAGATTAGCGCAGGCGGAACCCGGCCAGACAGGGAGACAGCGAGCACCGCAACAGTGAGAGCGGAACCATCAAAAGGAGCGTGATTTTATGACCTACAAATACAAGCCTCTTTCTGCGCCCGTTGCGCTGAAAGAAATCGAACGCAAATTAGCAGGATGTTCTATCTTCTGCGAACACCACGGGGATTGCCCTTTCTGCGTCTCATTGGATACCGTCAACCCAAATTTGGCCGTTGACGTGTGTTTGCGCCCGGATAAAATGACGGTGGCCGTCAAAGGAGGCTCTCAGCTATGATTTGGAGAACGCCGGGAGGCAAATATAATTTCTGGCACATGGAGCTGCTAGAGCAAAAGCACCTGATGATCGCGGGCGCTGCTGGTTCTGGTAAATCCGTCCTGCTCAACGGCATTATTTACAATGCGCTGTTTTCTGCGCCGAGTAACATTCCCGGCGGGAAATACTTCATCTTGATCGACCTGAAAGGGCACGAGCTGGACAGATACGCGCCGCTTCCGCATACGCTGAGATACGCGGTCGAGCCGGAGGAAGCCGTTTCTGCGCTCGAATACGCCGTCAATCTCATGCTGGCACGCGACCGGGAAATGAATCAAAAGCATCTGCGAATGTATGACGGCGCGGATGTTTACATCCTGATCGATGAGTTTGCCGACCTTATGAATATGGCAAAAAAGCAAGTTTGCCCGCTCATTCAACGATTGGCGCAGCGTGGCCGTTCTGCGAGAATCCACGTCTTTCTTTGTACGCAGAATCCCATTGTGAAGATCATCCCGTCGGAAATCAAGTGCAATTTTGATTCAATCGTCGGACTTCACACGGCGAACAGGCAGCAAAGCCGGAACATTCTCGACGTGGGTGGGTGCGAGCATCTCCCGATTGGCAGCGCGTACTACATCAAGCCCGGCTCCGACATCGTGCGCGTCGAAGGAATCCCTCTTTTCACGGACGAACAAATCGAGGATCGCGTCCAATGGTGGACGAGCCAGAAGCCCACAAAGACCGGCTTTCTGCGACGGTTGTTCAAAAAATCGGCTTGACACTCACCCCGCACAATGGTACAATTTAAACAATCGAATGACGCCCGGAGAGACGGGAGAAAGGAAAACATCATGGAGGAAATCATCACTGTCAACGGGACATCTTACAAAATCGTAATTGACGCATATCTCACCAACTACCAAGATCGCGCTGTGTACGAAGCGGTTGCAATCAGCACCGACGACACCCCGGACGAATACAACACCGTCCCCGCGTGGTCTCTCCTGTACGAAATCCCGTACGACATCGACCCGGACACGTTCGACGCATCTGTGGAAATCGACTGGGACAGCCCAGACGAAGTTCTGCCATACGGCGGAGCATTCAACCAGGGAAGCTACAAGCTGGACGAAAACCGCATTGTTTAACCAGACACACACCTAGCCGCTCTCCATTCCGGAGGGCGGTTTTTTCGTCCCCGAAGCAAACAAAAGCGCCGTTCTGCGACCTGCAAAGCGGCGTTTCTGTTGTGTACGGTTTGGAGAAATCTGCGGGAATGCCATTCTTTTCAAAAAACGTGCCTATTTTACAGGGAGTTTTTCGAGAGAACTGTCTCGGTAGTATAATTTCATGCCCTAGGGTATCAATCTGATTTTCTGCCCTGTTTTATACAGGAAAAAATCACATTCTCGCTTTCCGCAATCTCTCGGTCAGTTCTGCTTTCTGTTCTGCGGTCAGTTCGCGTTTGACTTTGTACGGGTTCTTTCCCATTCGGAACGGGTGCAGCGGGCAGTTCTGCGCCGTGCACAGCTTGACTTCCTCGCGCTGATCGCAGCAGCAGTCCAGACACTTCGCCCTGATCGCTTTCATCGGCGTTCTAAACTCTTCCATGCTGTCAACCTCCTTTCTGCGTCACTCGTCGGACGTGTCGTCGGGCAGTTCGGCGGCGTAGGTTTTCAGCGTATCTGCGTCAACGCTTTCACCGAGCGGAGCTGGAGCGGCGGGAGCGATGTCGATAACGTCCCTGTACTGGAACATATTCTTCGCAAGGAAGATTCCCGACGCCGGGTTCATCTTGCCGTTCTGCATATAATCGACCCACAATTCTTCCAGGATTGACACAGCTTTTTTGATCACGGCGGAGTGTGTATCGCTTCGGTACTCACCTGTTTTCCATGTCTTGACGGTATCTCTGTCCACGCCAAGCCAATTTGCCATACCGACCATGTTGGGTTTCCTGTCGTTGTCAATGCAGAACATGAAGTAGTCGTTGATCCGCTGCTCCACCTGTTTCGGGTCGGAGATGTCGATGGGCGGCAGATTCAGTGACGCCATAGCATAGCGGAGATAACGGGCATTGTCGCCCGGTTCGGTGTTTTCCTCGCCAAACTTCTCCAGATCTGGCCGGTTCCTCTTTCTTCGGACTATCTGCCGGGCGTTTTCGCCGTCGGCCACGGTCAGCGCGGTTTCTTTATCATTCTTCGGCAATATTGTTGTCCTCCTCTATCGAATAGAAATAAACGTCACTTATGTGAGAAATCTTTTCGTTTAACTCGTCAACTTGATTTGAGGCGTATCTGGTTATTCTTGTAGGCCATAGCCTAGCAGAAAACTTGACTATCGGAAAATCCTGTCGAACAAGCCTGCCATCTTCATTCTTGCGGAGTCCTTCGC
Source organism: uncultured Muribaculaceae bacterium (assembly GCA_947628305.1). Classification (GTDB taxonomy): domain Bacteria; phylum Bacteroidota; class Bacteroidia; order Bacteroidales; family Muribaculaceae; genus HGM05190. The sequence continues at coordinate 10,762 of CANQZG010000044.1, forward strand.
GCTCTTCATACATGAACCATGCGTGGCAAGATGTCTTTTCTGCGTATCTGTTCCAGATTTCTTCAAACTTTTCTGGCTCTGTACTTACAAACTCACGACAATGGAATCCGTGTTGTTCAAGCCCAGGAATATATGTAACGCCTGGCAGTTCCTCCCAATCGCCGTTTCCCGTTTCGGATATATACGCTACCACATGTGCCGCCGTAATGTGTCACCTCCATCCGCATCAAAGATGCCGCAGATAATCGGCTATGTCGGCAAGGTGCGTCATGGAGCAACACCCGCCAATATTACTCCACCATCCGCACTTTTCCTCGTCGCATCGTCCGATTGCCGGACCTATGTACTGGTCTCCGCTTGATGTCGCCGCAGAAATAGCAAGAGACCCTTTGTTCATCTCGTCCGCTATTCTCTGGCGCGTCTCGTCGGTCATGTCGATGTTGTGGAACACCAGAAT
>CANQZG010000045.1 GCA_947628305.1 uncultured Muribaculaceae bacterium
GCAGACTTTTTTAGCTTGCCCTCTTTTACAAGCCGTTTCTTCTCTGTGCGTATCTGTTCAAGCAACTTTTGCGCTGTACTTTCCTCTGCTATTTGTGGCACGAGTTTACCTTGAATAGCTTCTTGGAGGATGGATTTTTTTATAGAAGGGATAATGTCATTGTTTAAGCTATTAAGTTCTTTTTGTAGTTTATCAAACCTGTCTGAAAGAGTAGATAATTGATAATATCTATTAATAATTCTCTTTTGTTCTGTAATTGGTGGAATAGCAACAATAATTGCTTTGAGGTACTCAAATGGTGGTATATTTTTAATTGCGGAACCCGCCCCTTTCATTTCAGCCTCATTGATAAGAATATAGCGAAAGTACAGTTCCCAATATTTTGCCATTTCTAAGTTATAAAGTTTGACTCTCATTAGAGCCTGATTTATAATTCCTATTGGAGCTGTTGATGGCAACTGATACGTTTCTCCTATGGTTCCAGCACAACTAACAATTATATCCGATGGCTCAACAATAAAGCTTTGCATCATCTTATATTTTCCCTTTGAGATATAATATTCTCCTAATTCATAGTTCTTTTGAATTGCATTTTTTTGTTCATAAACTTTTATTGATGTATTACTTTTGGGTACAAACATCGACTTCGTGAGGCTACTACCAAAAGGCCCTTTACGATATACTGCTAAATCATTTAATCTACAAACGCTCCACCCCTTTGGAATTTCAAACGGAATCTCCTCATCGATACATTTCACCTCACCGGTTGCAAGAAACTTCTCATAATAGGAACTAATCTTTCATGTGTACCATGATATATTACAATGGGAACTCTCCCACAATATTAAACATAACTATTTTATCATGGTAGAAAAATTCAAAGAGTATCTGACCCAGTCAAACATGGCGAAGAACACCGTTTCTGCATACATCTATGCAGTAAACAACTTCAATTCCAGACACAAGGAATTGTCAAAGAAAAACTTGCTGCTTTACAAAGCGTATCTCATCGAGACATTCAAGCCTAAAACCGTAAATCTGCGGATTCAGGCTTTGAATAAGTATCTGGATTATCTGCACAAGCCCCGCTTACGCCTTAAATCCGTGAACGTGCAGCAACGCACCTATTTGGAAAATGTTATCAGCAATGCTGACTATACCTTCTTGAAAAACAAATTGAAGAAAGAGGATAATTTGGAATGGTACTTTGTTGTCCGCTTTCTTGCTGCTACAGGAGCAAGAGTCAGCGAACTGATCCAGATAAAAGTGGAGCATGTAAGAATTGGTTACTACGACATCTATACAAAAGGGGGTAAGGTTCGTCGTCTTTTTATTCCCAAGAAGTTGAAAGATGAAGCACAAGCATGGCTCGCTGTTAGCAATAAGGACAGTGGATATCTGTTTCTCAATCGTTTTGGAGAACGGATTACACCTCGTGGTATTGCGCAGCAACTAAAACACTTTGCTATAAAGTATGGGTTGAACCCGAAAGTCGTTTATCCGCACTCTTTCCGTCATCGCTATGCCAAAAATTTTCTGGAAAGATTTAACGACATTTCTTTACTCGCGGACTTGATGGGACATGAGAGCATCGAAACGACGCGAATATATCTTCGACGTACAGCCTCCGAACAGCAGGCTATAGTTGACAAGATTATAACATGGTAAAAAGCAGGCACTATCTAACAAACATTCATCATTGTTAGATAGTGCCTGCTATAAAGAGAAATATTGAATTGAGTACTGGACGCTTTTTACCGTCTCCTTCCGGTATTCTTCTTCCCATTCCAAGACAGGTCGGAGTTTAAGCCGCCGGCACCGGTACCAGCATGAACTTGTGCAGGGCCGCCGGTGGCGAGGATAAGTGCTGCGCCTAACAGGTCGGCTTGCGCCTCGCTTACCTGTTCCTGCGGCTCGAAAACGGCATTGACCAACTCCTCGTCCGTTATTTCATGATTGAAGTGCTGTTGCGCGAGGTTGTAGCCGATCTGAAACTTGACATCATTGAACAGTTCTTTGCCGACCCGCGTCCAGATATGCAGCGACGGGTTGTTGTAGTTCGGGATATTGACTTTGACGAGTTCCGCTCCCGACGAAAGCCGATAACGCTGCGGATTGACCTTGCGGTCGAGCTCGTCAATGCGTTTCGATTGCTGTTTTATCTGCGTATCTTTTGCCTGTATGGTCTTGCGCAGCGACTCCGCCTCCTTGATTGCTTCGTTTATTTCGGCTTGATAGCCGTTCCGGAGTTTTGCTATTTCCTTTTTGTGGTGTTCCTGCAAATTGGCTTTTTCGGTTTGCAAGGCTTTTATCTGCTCTTTGAGTTGGGTTATCTGTTCGTCTTTGGCAGTGAGTTCTTTCTTCGCTTTGGCAAGGTCGCCTTTGCCGAACAGCGATAGAATGGCACTGCGTTCTTCGTGGGCTTTCTCCACTTCGGCACTCAACCGGACAATGTCGTTCTCGTATTGCAGCATCTGCTGCCGGTAGTATTCGCCGTTGGACTGGTGCCTGGCGGTCGAGCCTACAACACCACGCTGCAAACCGAACTCACGCATTGCCTCGGCATAAGTGTTCTGGTAAATGGACAGCCGTGCCCGTCCCATAACATCATCAGCGGACAATCTTGACCCCGTCTGTGTCCGATATTTTTTCTCGCCCTCGCGGGACTTGCGTTTGCGCTCGCCCATAACGATTGGTACAACCGTCGCGTGAAGGTGCGAAGTCTTCTCGTCCATGTGCAGCACGCACGAAACGACATTCTCTTCGCCGAAGGTGTCGCGCAGCCATTTCAGATTGGCAGACGTCCACTTATCCAGCCTACCGCTTTGTTCAATCTTCATCATCTGTTCGTGGGAGCCGGTCAGGATGTTCGTGGGAGCCGGTCAGGATAATGCGAATGACCTTCGTCTGGTTCTTGCCTACCTTGCGGTGAAGACCGGCATGGTCGATGCGGTATTGGACAGCCTCGGTACGGCTGTGCACTCCGGCAGGAAAAGTTATACGCTCCCGATTAAGGTGTGTTCTTGTCTTATCGGCATTGTCGGGTGTGGATAACGGAGTGGCGGTAGTTCGACCGACAACAATCGGGGGTGCGACAAGGACGAAGACGACCTCCGTTGGGCACGCCGCTACGCAAAAACCGCCACACAAAAACTCGGCAAACAACCGAAATATGGATTACGCAGATAAATTAAAGGGTAATTAAAAATGAAAAAGCAATATGGCATCAATCAAATTAAAATTCAGAGCGCATGCGGATAACACAAAAACGGGTGTACTCTATTTTCAGGTTATTCACGACCGTGTTGTTAAGCAAGTCAAGACAGACTACCGTATCTATGAATATGAATGGGATAAGCGACGCGGCGACATTGTTAAAGAGTTTCCGCTATCGGCGGCACGAAAAGAAGCGTTGAGGATTCTCCGCGACAAGGTTTTGTTGGAGCAAAGGAAATTGGAACAAATTGTCAAATCTTTTGAGAATATCGGCAAGCCATACACAGCCGATGACATTATCCTCCGTTACAAGGAATCCGCATCGGACAAAACGACCGTCTTTGAGTATATGCGTCGTCAGTCGGAGCGCATGAAAAAACTCGGCAGAGTGCGCACCGGCGAAACCTATCGGCAAACATTACGCAGTTTTATGCGGTTCCGCAACGGCATTGATTTATACTTCGATATGCTCGATGCCGATATGGTCGGGCAGTACGAAAGTTATATGAGGGCAAACAACCTTAGCCGTAATACGACCTCCTTTTATATGCGGATTCTGCGGTGTATCTACAACCGCGCGGTCGAAGAAGGACTGGCACAGCAAATCCTCCCTTTCCGACGGGTATATACCGGCGTGGATAAGACTGCCAAGCGAGCGATTACACTTAAAGAGGTACGGCGAATCAAAGAATTAGACCTTACCAACAAACCCGACCTTGATTATGCACGGGATATGTTTCTATTCTCGTTTTACCTTCGCGGGCATGTCATTCATCGATCTGGCCTATCTGCGCAAGAAAGACCTTGCGAACGGCTACATCACCTATATCCGCAAAAAGACCGGACAGCAGCTTACGATTCGCTGGGAGCGGTCGATGCAGGAGATTATCGACAAATACCCCGAAAATCCGACACAGTATCTGCTGCCAATCATTACAAGGCAGGACGGTATGGAACGCAAACAATACCTCAATAAGATTCTGTGTGTAAATCGAAAATTGAAACAGATTGCGCGAATGGCGAAAATTGCCACGCCGCTGACGATGTATGTCAGCCGTCATAGTTGGGCAAGCATTGCCAAGTCGAAAAATGTCCCGTTAAGCGTCATCAGCGAGGGCATGGGACACGACAACGAAGAATCCACTCGCATCTATCTCGCCTCCATTCAAACCAATCAAATAGACGACGCCAATAATCGAATTTTGAAAGAATTATAGAAGAAAAATCTGTTTGGAAAATTGCGCTAACTCTTTGGTAGAGTTAGTCTTCGGGGTCAAATGTACGATTTTAATTTCATATTCGTTCATTTAGATAAAAAAATTTTTTTTGTCTTACTTTTTTCATGTATCGGTCTGTTTTTGTTTGGATATTTTGTGCTATTCATAATGATAATTAACAACATAACAATTATTTACCAAATTGGATTAACTCTACCAAAGAGTAGGTCTGATGCAACAGAAAATAATTAAAAACAATGAACTACAACTCGATTTTCAGCAACATGTTTTCTTTATTGACCAAGTTACTCGGAATTACATTTGCGATTGGTTTACTACTCTGTTTTTCAGGGTGTTCCGGCTCAGCCGATTACGAAGTTTTCGCCAAGATTCACGGTTTGGTTACGGACTATCAGAACGGAACACCGCTTGAAAATGCCCGCGTCGCGCTGTCACCGTCGGGGCTGACCCGTCAAACCGATGCCAACGGATATTACATATTCGAAGAACTCGACGCTCAGCAATATACGATTATAGTACAGAAATCCGGTTATCAACCCAACCGCAAGATTATTAATGCCGTGAGTGGCGAAACTCAACAGGTCGATATCCAGCTGACAGTCATACAGCAATAGCAAACTAAATAAAATGAAATATATGAAACGGATTTTATTCCTATTGCCCTTGCTGACAGCAGCATTGTTCTGTGCTTGTTCATCGGACATCCCTGAAGAGCCAATCACGGGTTGTATCGCCGGCAGTGTCTCGGACCGCACCACGGGCGAACCGGTCGCTACGGTAAACGTATCCATCAATCCCTGTAGCAGCTCGACAGTTACAGGCAACGACGGAACATTCACATTCCGCAATCTCGATGAAGGCATATACACGCTGACCATCACCAAAGAGGGTTACAAACAGGACAGCAGCACCATTTCTGTCCGCGTCGGTGAACCGACCTCGGCACATCTGCTTATCGAGCGAATACCTGCCGTCGTTACTGCCGACCGCGAGATGTTGGATTTCGGCGGCAATGCCAGTACCAACACGCTGTCATTCAATATTGTCAATCCCAGTTATGTGGATTTGGAGTGGGAAATTGAGGAGCGTTGCGATTGGGTTACAGAGGTAAAACCGGCAAAAGGGACACTGAAATATGGCAAAACGGAGGCAATCGTTGTTGTCATTGACCGCGAACTATTGGGGTCAGGTCCAAATGAAGCTGTTATTGTTGTCCGTTCGTCAAACGGCAGCTCTGATTTAAGAGTTGCCGCTATTGGAGCGGAACGCTATGCTCCGGAACTTAATGTTATACCTGTTACGAATGTGACATCGTCTACTGCGACATTGAATGGAATAATTACCAACCCGGGTATGCCGTCATATACAGAGCGCGGATTTTTTTACAGTATTGCCAAAATCAATGTTAATAACGTTGACAACGAACCCAATATTACAAAAGTATCATGTCCGGTTACAGATGATGCTAACTTTTCGGATTCTATTGTTAACTTAAAAATGGGTCAAACATATTATGCCCGTGCATATGCCATAAATAGAGACTGTCGGGTGATCAGTACGAATGAAGTGTCGTTTACCCCATCCGAAACAATACCATCTGTCTCGATTCAACAGGTATCAGACCTTAATGTTTCAAGAAGGTCAGCCACTCTTAATGGTACAGTCTCATATGTCGGGGATCCAGTTTACACAGAAAAAGGATTTGTCTCACCTTCGCCATCTATATATGATAATAAAATCGAAGTGGAAGGTCATGCCGGCGGGATATATAGCGCACCGATAAACAATATCGAATTGAATAAGATTTTTTATGTAAGAGCCTATATAAAAAGCGATACTACATATTATAGTACAGAAACGGTAAATTTTATACTTGCGACAGAGGCTCCTGCGTCAGAGATGGTTAGCATAACAGACGTCAGTTATTCGGCAAGACGAGCAAAGTTTACTGGAAGAATTACCGATGCAGGAAAACCAGCTTACACAAAACGTGGTTTTGTTTATGGTTTTAACAGCAATCCAACAATAGAGAATGATCGTTCGGCCGTTGTTACGGGAAATGGCGTAGATGAGTTCTCGATCAATGTTTTAGACCTAATAACCGGTCAGAAGTATTTTGCACGTGTATTTACCGAACAAGATGGCAAATATTTTTATAGCGGGAAAGAAATAGACTTCACATTACAGCCCGTAGCTGCATCTGTTGGTGGCACATCTGTTTCTGAAGCAAATGTAAACTCTGCAAAATTAACATCTTCTATTATTTCCGCCGGAGACCCAGAATATACAGAAAAAGGGTTTGTTTATAATACACAAGGAAATCCTGATATAAATAATATCGGGAAAGTACTAGCTAACGGATATGGTGCCGGACAATTTTCATCCAGAATGAGTAACTTACAGTCAAATACCACATATTATGTAAGGGCCTATGCCGTACAGAATGGTAACACTTATTATGGATCTGAGGTATCATTCAAAACTTCAAAACAAGTCCCGGTAGTAACCACTAATGCTGCGTCAAATGTAATGTATACTTCTGCAACATTAAACGCAACTGTCTCAAGTGTCGGAGACCCTGCATATAATCGCCGAGGATTTTATTATGGGACATCCGCCAATCCGACCTCCGCTAATAGTACTACCGTGGTAGAAGAAAACAGTTCGTTTGGTGCTTATTCAAAAAACATTGCTGAACTTAAAGAGACAACAACATATTATTACAGAGCATTCCTGCTCCAACCCGGAGAAACAGAACCTATTCTTGGGCAGATAATTTCGTTTACAACCGGTCATGCCCCGAATGTTACAACAGGAGGAGTCATTAATATTACCTGCACCGGTTCCAACGAAAGCAATCTTAATTGGTCTGCCACATTATATGGAGGATTGAATGATATCGGAAATCCTCCATATACAGAATTCGGATTTGTGTATGGAACAAAAGGACAGCCAACAGTTAACGACGGCTATTCAACATACACATCAACGAGCCAATATGATTGGTCCGGGAATGCTCGAATATTCTCTATTGTAGTATCCGGACTAACAACAGGAACACATTATTATATTAGAGCTGTAGCCAAGACTCCTCTTGGTTATATTTATGGAGAGCCAATAGAATTTACGCCTGCCGTTATTGCACCGACTATTAGGACATATTCCACACAATGTGTGTATGTAAATAATGTAGGTTGGGCCGTAGCATTTGTTGGAGTCGCAGGATCATTAGGTCAGCCAGCCGCCACGGGATTGGGTTTTGTTTATGGATTAAACAATAATCCCACTGTCGGTGACGGATCTTCAATATCCGTATCTTACACCAAGATTGAGAAACAGGATGATTACTATGTTTACGGAGTTGCTGTATCATCAGGGTTGACTGCGGGTAAAAATTATTATGTAAGAACTTATGCCAAAACTCAACTTGGCTATACATACGGCGAAGTCTTAACTTTCAGGACATATTAAAACGCCATAATAACACAAACAAGTATGAAATTGCAGATATGACAGTAACGCTAAAACTGATATTATCCCTTGTGATAGTTTATGTTGCCGACTCATGTGCTACAAACATCAGTAACGACACATAAAGGACCAAATATCATCATAACAGATACCGGCATTGAAGCAATTATTTTATGATAAGTTTTACGACAGCAGAAATAAAACAATATAACAATAGTCAAGATGCACATCATCATATTACATCGGGTCATATGGTTCAAATGAGGGATCTGACCTATATGCAAAATATTACAGAGATGTTAAAACATACAATTTTAGAGCCCATTGTGTCCGAACAATAAAATAATCTTAAATATCAACATTTCAAAACTCAAACAATTATGAAAAAGATTTTTGTAGCGGCAATGCTTTGCGCATTCGCAATGACCAATGTAACCGTTTCGGCTCAATCGACAGCCAAACAGTTCAAATCGGACAAAAAAGCAGTAGCAGCCCGTGTAAAAGAGTTGCGGGCACAGGGATGGCAGTCGCTTAACAGCGACGGTTTGGCGATAATTATCGCCGAGCACAATGCAAAGAGACGCAATAATCCGAATCTGTACGAGATTTCGGGTACTGCAAATCAGGTGAAGACCACCAACCTCAGCAAAGCCAAATCCCGCAACAATGCGATTAACGAATATGCCGAGTATTGCAGCGGTATGTTGCGTGCGCGTATTACTTCGGATTTGCACGATGTAAATGAGGTACAGGCCGACAATATGGTGTCGGGCTACGAGCGCATATTGGCACAGAAACTCGAAGGTGAGATAAGACCGTCGTATTACATTTATAAGGAGGTCGAAAACGGCAAGTACGATGTTCGCGGTTTTTTCCTTATTGATGAAGATCGTCTCGAAAAGAAGCAAAAAGAGGCTATCAAAGAGGCTGCCGACGAAGCAAAACTGGCATACGACTACGGACAGGATATTTCGGACTTCATCAAGCAGGGTTTCAATCAATAATTCGTTACGATAATGAAATATCGTTATATATTACTGCTGATACTTTCCCTGAGCTTTTCGGGGAAAGTATCAGCGCAATATGCGAAGTCGGAGAAAATCAAACCGCAATGGCTACACAAACAGCCGAAGCCGACAAACTCGACTTTTGTCTACGAAACGGACTATGCCGTAGGCAACTCACTAGATGATGCCCGCACGAAATCGTTGAACGGTTTGATTGCGGCTTCGGGATTTGAAAGCGGAGTTGTTGTATTGTCCGACTACAAATCCCGAACGGTCGATTCCAAAGTCTACTCCGACGGCAAGTTATCGGACTATCAGGCAGACGCATTCGAGGCAAACAGCCAAGTGAAAGGCAATAAAGTACAACTGCACGTCAAATCGGTTGCAGAATACTGGACGCGCGATATAAACGGCACTATCAATCTCACGATTTTGTATGCAAAATCGTTGAACGGAACTCCGAATTTCGACGACGTGGAACTTACCACCAAATACGGCGCACACGGACTTTGGCGTTCGGCAATCGTGCCAGGCTGGGGACAGTTCTACAAAGGTTCGAATCTCAAAGGAGGTTTGATTCTCGGCGGTACGGTCGCGCTGGTCGGCGGCATCATCTTTACTAAGAATCAGCGTACGGATTATGTCGGCAAAATCGCAAAAACGCACGATGCAAAAATTAAGAGAGCCTACGCAACCAAACGAGACCATTTTGCGACAGGTCGTAACATTTGTATCGGAGCAGTTGCTGCATTGTATGTTTACAACTTGATCGATGCGATTGTCGCTCCCGGAGCACGTCGGATTGTTGTACACCAGCGTGCAAATGGAAAAGGTTATACGGCATTTGTCCCCACCATACTGGACGGCAATACCCTGGTATGGTGGTGGCTATAACCTTCTAATTCAATTTTTTATCTATGCACTCATTGAAACTTATTATGAAGACATAAAATCATGAGAATTATATCAGCAATAAGATAATATGGCGATTTACGACAACAGGATCAGCGGTATGGATGTTCATCGTGCTTTCACCGTATCCCAAAAGCAAATCCGTGAGGAATACCCTTCGCCATACTACTGGCGGGATCTGTAATCTTGGCCTAAAGAATTACTTTATATAACCTGTTGGTTGAATTAAATTAGTGCATATTTTATCTGTCCAATCGGACGATGATTAACGAAATTGACGTATTGCATGAAAGTCAT
>CANQZG010000046.1 GCA_947628305.1 uncultured Muribaculaceae bacterium
CCAACCTGATATAAGTTCTCTCCGACGGGATGGACGGAGTACTCCGCAAAGGGAATTTCAAACGCTTCAATCTTCGGATCGTGCAGTTCGTTTTCTCTCGTTTTCATTTGTTCTCCTTATGGTTTCGGTTCGTAGTCACTTTGGATGTGCATACATTGCCCGCAGTCCAAAAGAGATGGCAAAAGCACCTTTCCGCTTACTTCGCAGTAGGACACGCCGCGCACCACAACACGCTTTCCGCAGCTATCGCACCCTTTCTTTTGCGGTTGCCGTGCTTGTTCGAGTGGTGTCATTCCACGTTCTCCTCTGTGTCGATCCGCAAGGGAATGTATTTCCCGATTTTCCTGCCGCAGTTCGGACAGTAGTTCATGTTGTTCTCCTGCGGCGTTGTTCCGTTGGGTAAAAACCACGTCTCGCCGCATGCAGAGCACGTCCAAGCGGTGGCGCCGTCCCGTGCGATCATTGTTATCTCTTGGTATTTGCAGACACTCTCTTCGCTCATTCGAATTCCTCCACATACATCCATGACTGCGGCGGGCGGGTGATGCGCTCCCTTCTGCAAAATCGCCCCTCGTACTTACAGCCACGGCAGCTACCCTTTTCATCGTTTTTGCTCGGACAGGCGGGAATGAACTCTCGCAGTTCTCTCGGCTTGTCGTAGATTTTGAGATCGGAGATGTTCCAACCGTAGGCGTCTTTGTAGCCACGGTACGTTTCGAGCTCTTTCGTCGTCAAACAAGCATACTTTGCTGTCGGCCGTGCTCTTCGCAAATCAACGGAGATTTTCCAAATCTCGTCGCATACGAACTCGCCGATGACCTTTCCGAGAAGCGGTGCCATAAGTGGCTGATATTCTTTCAGTATGCGGTTGAATGACCGCCTGTCCCGACTGCAATAGATGAGGGACTTTTTGTCCCAATCTTGGGCACGCGGGAAGTTCTTGCGGACTTCCACCGTCTTTTCCTGCTCGACCTTCCACCCCATAGCGCGGGCGATGATGAGGAAAACGTAGTAGGGTTGAATTGAAGTTAATACCGTTTTCATTTTTTCTCCCTTAAAGCATTTCTTTGAATATCGCCTCGAGCACCGCAACCACAATGCTGTTGCCCGCTTGTTTGTAGAGCTGGCTGTCGCTCACGCGCTCATGCCTTTTCCGCAAATAAACGTAGAACCTTTTCCACTCTTCCCGCTTCATGGTCCGAGCATGGACATTTTTCTCCTGCTCCAAAAACCACTGAGCTGTTTCATCATTGTTGATGAGCTTGCATTTCGCCTTTACAAAGTCTGCGTCGTCGAAGTCCATGAGGCGAAAACATTCTCTCGGCGTGAGCTTGCGGATTCGGAAGTCATACTTCCGATTTGGCTCCACGACCGCCTGTTCGGGATCTCCTGCTTGGAGCGTATGCGCACAGCCTTTCCCCACGCGTCCGCGTCTCGTCTCGGAGTTAGGGAAAGCCAAGTTTATCGCATCTCCCGGCTTCGCAACAGAATATCCCTTCTTCGTCGCCTCTTTCACAATAACGCCGCCCCCCCCGAATTCAATTATTTTAGTTTCATGTCCGCCGCCGCCCATGCCCTTGCAGGCGGGAGCAATGCCATCCGTTCCGTAGACGCGGCGATTGTATTCGAGGTTGGTGTCATACCCTTCGCCCTCGATCGTCCCCGCCACTATGATTTTTTCTGCCATACCTCAATTACTCCCGTTTGTGCCTGATTGCCGAAACCCTTGTAGTCCCTCGCCATGCACGGTGTCGCCACCGTCAACTCCTTCTCCGCTGTCCTGTCGTAGTTCGACAACAATATCCCAGCTATGCCTGTCAAAACTCTGTCGTCCGCTTGCGCGGACTGCTTTGCTGAATTCGGGGGGGGTGGCATTGTGCCTCTTTGACGAAGAGATGTACCTCAGGCCCTTGTCTGAGAGATAGTACTTCTCGTCCACGTTTGTCTCCAACACGTCTTTGAGAACCCGCTTGCAACCCGTCCCCTGCGGGAAGTAGTAGCTGTGGTCACCGAGCCAACTCACCATGAAGCACCGCTCGCGGTTCTGCGGGACATTGAAGTCCTTCGCATTCAAAAGTGCCCATTTGCTCGTGTAACCGAGCGCATCGAGGAAGGCGATCCACTCCGCGAAGTCCTTGATGTTCTTCTTCCCGATGACCTGCGGCACGTTTTCCATGAGCAGGATCTGCGGCAGTTTCGTTTGGTCGGCGGGTGAGTACCAATCGACATACGGTGTCATCGAAAAAATTTTGCCGTTCGGCTTGTGACGGTGCGGCGAATATCCCGACATCTCCGAGAGGAGCCTTTCGACTTCCCATAAAAGTCCACTACGAGTGTCCCCACCGCGTTTCATACCCTTCTGTTTTCCCGCCACCGAAAGATCTGTGCAAGGGAAAGAGTAGGTCATTATGTAGGTGAACTTGTCCGTCTCCACGACGCCGAGGTCGGCGCCTTTGAGATCGCGGATGTCGCTCGGCATAAAGTTCGTCCCGTGGATGGCGTTGTAGCTCATCACGGCATACTTGTCGAGCTCGCAGATGCGGTAATGCTCGAAAGGGACGCCGAGCCGCTCGAGCGCCTTCGCCTGTGCGCCGATGCCGGTCAAGAAAACAACTCAATAAGTCTTATCGGGTTTGTGATTTTCAACGGACTTGTCCCATCGAAAAAGCTCATTTGATTGACATTAAGTTGTTTCATTCGGCATCACCTCCTTCATCCTTGAATTTCCGCATATGATAATCTTCCAGCTCAAAGCACATCGTCAATATCGGGGGCACCGATTCCGTCGATCCCGAGCTGACGTGCCTGCGGGGTACGGGTCTGAGGATTGCTCATCGGGACCTCTCCGCCGTCGTCTTTCTTGGGCGGATCCAAAAACTCCGCTTCCTGCACGATGACATCGATCGTGTCCCGCTTGTTTCCCCTGTTGTCTTCATAGGTGCGATGCTGAATGCTTCCCGCCACGAAGATCTTGCTACCCTTTCTGCAATACCTCGCAATGCTGTTTGCAAGCCCCTTCCATGCCGTGCAATTGAAGAAGTCTGCCTGCCGCTCGCCGTTGCTTTCAGCATAAGGACGATTCACGGCGACCGTGAAACGACACACCTTCACGCCGTTGTTGTTCTCCGAAAGATCGGGGTCTCTTGTCAGGTTTCCGATGAATATAAATTTTTGCATGCAATTCTCCTCTTCTCTTCCTGCTTGTGACGAAGCTCCTCGCGCCGCGCCTTGATGATGTAACAAACTGCCACGTTTCCTCTCTCAAACACACAGCGATTCCTCGGACAGTTCAGGCAGATCTCCCGCTCGTTGAATTGGATATAACTGCTCATCGACTTGCTCCTTTGTGCAGTCGCGCTTTCTCTCTTTCGAGAAAGTTGTCCGCTTGCCGTTCGCCGTAAAAAAGATGAGACGTTGTGGTTATGACCTCGTATGCGTTTTCGCCGATTTCGTCCTTTCCGCGAAGTACTTTCCTCGGAAATTCGACGAGCTCGCCGCTCTCGATTTTGTTTTCCAGCTCTGCAAGGCGATTGACGACGTCGCCATAAATCATATCCTTTCTCTTGGGTTGAACGTTGTCGAGATAGATCCCGTAAAAACCCGCTTCGGCGACCCACCGCCCTTTCTCGTCCTTCCATGTCAGTCTCTTGTATTCGCTCATGATTTTTTACCTGCCAGCCTGTCAACGAGTTCGAAGTAACTCCGCTTGTAAAAATCCAGCTCTGCTTGCAATGCACAGGTGTCTGTCACGGCGGGCAACGCGGGGGGGGTGGCACTACTCGGCGCCATCAGGTCGAGCTGGACGCGGAGCGCAGCGTCGATCTTCTTCATCGTCCCCGCGTCTACTTCCCCGCAGAAGTTCAAAAGCCGCTCGTTGGAGATCGTGATGACCTGCTCGCAGAGGAATGTCCCGTGAACGATCTTCCCGGAAAAAGGCACTCTCGTCGGGATGGGAGGCTTGTCCTTGGATGTCATCGGGACGACCGTCACAAGCCCCGTGAGTGTATTTGCCTTTTCGTTGGAGACGATAACGCACGGACGGCGGTCTACCCCGCTCTCCCCTCTCATCTCGCAACCGACTTCCTTCCCTGTGAATTGATAAAAGTAAATCTCGCCGCGATGGATGTCATGGACAACTCTGCCATCCAGTGCCGATGCACGAGCGGTCTCGTAATCATAAAATTTTTGTTTATCGATCGATTCCATCATCGTATCCCCATGTAATCTTTAATTTCTGAAATTGCCTCATCGACGCCGAAACATACGACTGCGCGATAGCCCTCTTGGTTCAAACAGGAGATCCATTCCATCTGTTCATGCGTCGGGTGCGAATTCCTGTCCCGCTTGAGCTCGATAAATAAGCCGTGGAAGCCCTGCCGTGCCGTCGGAATAAATATATCGGGGAAGCCCTTGCGCAAGCCCATACGCTTCATCTTTGCGCCATACGCAAGATTCCGCTTCCCTTCGTTCGGGATATGTACACAGAGGATGCGCAGACGGTCACAAAATTCGATCACGGTCTCCTGCACTTCGTCTTCCGTCGGACGGTAGATCTTTGTCTGTCTCATCTTCTCACCTTTCCGCTCGACCTACCAATGCCTCACATCGAAGTATCCGCCGCTTATCGCCTTTTCGAGCTCCGCGATCTTTGGCTCATCGGAATCGGGGTCGTTCCCATACCGCTCATCGAGGCAGACGATGATCCTTTCGAGTTTATCGTTGGAGATCAGATGTCCGTTCAGATAGCAGTTCCTGAGGAATCTGAAATAGACATCCCGAAGCCTCTCGGATACACCGTACTCTTTCAGGATCTCATCGTGCGAGCGAAGGCGCTCGAATGTCCCATTTCCCTTGATGATCTTCCCCGTCCATCTCTTCACGCATCCGCGCCGCCTGCATTCCTCGTAGTAGTCCCAGAAGGGATTGCCTGTCTCGTCTCCGTTCAAATCGACAGATGCCGTCTCGCCCCAAGCCATAAGCTCCTCATCCGTCATCGCGGAGAAGTCCGTCTCCTCGCGCGTACGCGCACCCGCGCTTGTTTGATTATTCTCTGCATTTTCTTTCTTTCTTTCTTCTAAGAAACCTACTCTTTCTTTACCTAACCTATACTGGGTTGCCATTTGGTTGCCATTTGGTTGCCGCTTGGTTGCCATGGGTTCCGTGGTTGCCATTTGGTTGCCATTTGGTTGTCGGTCGGTTGTCGGTATGTTGCCATCTTTCCCTACATTTTCGGCTTCATCTTCTGCGAACCTCGGGACGGGTATCCCTTGCGTTTCATCCAATGTATACGCCCCGTCCGGTTTGAGATAGAGTGTTGCCTTTTCCTCGACATAGACGGTTTCCTTATATCTGTCTTTCCTCAGGAGATTGTGCATGCGCCAATGTTTAATGACGATCACGCCTGACGGGAAGCAGAAAATAAAACGTTTGTTTACAAGCGTTGTGTAGTCTTTGTCTTTTGCGCCCACGAGCCTTTGAATGCTCTTCGGGTTCTTGACGAACCCGTCATCGTCTGCATTCATGCACAGGTGAAAATACAGAGCTTGCGTGCTCAACGGCATCTCGATAAAGGCGTCGCTCTCTGTAATTTGAGGTGAAAACATTCTCCGTTGTGCCATTTTTCTCTCCCGCTTTGTTTGCTCCCCCTTTCCCCTATGAGATCGGGGGAGCGATCGCACCTCTCGTGCCCGTCAGTCCGCCCCAAAGAAGTCTTCCTGCACCGAGGCACTGTCTGCTGCCGATGCCGCAGGCTTTCTCCTACGCCGCCTCTCGTCAGGCTTGACATCGGAAACAACGCCGTCCTCGTCTACTGTGACACCCCCTTCATAGGCCCTGTCATTTTCCTCGTTCGTTCCCCCTATCGGGTTCGGAAGCTCGACGGGCTCCGCATTCTCTTCAGAGATGGACTGCACTGTCGTCACGCCGTCCGAGGTTTCGAGGTAATTTCCATCCGCCTCGTATGCTTGCAGGAAGTCGGAGTTCATGATGCCCCACTTGCCGATGAGCTGGCGCACCATGGTCTTCATCGCCATGGCGTCGAAGTCCTTGTACCAGAAGGAACTGTACTTCCACTCATCTTCCTTGGGATATTTGCCAGCCTCGTAGTCCGCAAAGGAAACGCGTGCCCGACTCGGGTCATTGCTCTTGACTGCTTCGAGATGGAATGCCTGAGAATAGCGGTCAGCATGATGGAGCATTTTCTCTCTCGACCAGTAGAGATGCTTGCGGAAGCCGCCGGAGCGCTCATTGTACTTGAAGAACGCGTAGTAGCCGACCGTCTTTGCCATTTCTCTCTTTTCGGGATCCTGTATCGGCGCAAAGACATACTCATCGTTGACGGGATCTATGCTGACGACTTCCCCCTCTTTGATCGCAACGACATGGATCCTGTCGTAGTAGCCCGTCCGCGTAGCGAGCTGGATATAGCCACGCCACCCGAGAATGAACGTTGCGACCTTCCCCTTCTTCTTGTCGTTGAATGGCACAATGTAGCAATGTCCGATTGAGGGCGAGAGCGACAGCCCCAAAGAGGTTGCGAGAAGTCCTGCGCTTAAAATCGTGGACTTCACGCACGTCTGCAATTCGGGATTGGTCGCAACGGCGGCGCAGATGCTCGAAACAAAGTTCCGTGCCACTTTCTTGTCGGTGAGGGTCGCAGAAATCATGTTTTGAACGTGTTCCTGCGAGATCCATTGCGAGAATTTGAGATTGTCCTCCGACTGCCCCTGCGGTTTGTTGCCGCTATACGGCTGTAATGAATTTCCTGCCATGATTTTTTATCTCCTTTATTTGATTTGCCTGTATTCAATGCCGTTCTTTTTGAGGAACCTGCTCAAGGCTTTGAGCTCTTTCTTCGTCCCGTCCACCTCGAAGCGAATGGTGAAAATCGCCTCGTCATTTGGCTTGAGAGCCGTTTCATCCTCGGCACGGGTTTCCGAACGACCTTGCTCTTGGTTCGTCTCTGCGGGGCAATTTGCCCGCAAAACAGCCGCGATTCGGTCTTTGTCGTCGTTGATCTCGTTTACGGCCGCGACTGCGCCCGACAAGTCGAAGTCGCGCAGGTAGAAAACGCGCACGAGTTCCATGTTTTCATCTTGCTTTGCGTAATAGTCGATGAGGTTGAGATCGCTCCTTATCTTGGCGAGTTTCTCGTCGATTGCCTTCTTGCGCTCGGTTTCCTTTACGGAGAGGTTGTACCACTTCGTGTCCTCGATCTGCTCGTACTCGACCAGCCCTTTGAGGTCACCGATAATGCTCTCGAAGTATGCCTCGCAGAAGTCCTTGTTCCTGCTCTTCGTCTTGCCCTCGATCGCCGTGATCTGCTCATTGACCCATGAGACTGCTTCTTGTACGCGGTCGGTGGCGAGCTTGAGCTTGCACTTGAACTCCGTGAATGGCTTCATGTAGATCTTCTCGTACTGCTTCCTCGCCGCATCCACCGCGTCGATCCACCTCTTCAACGTGGCGTGGTCTGCGCGCGCTTCCGAGAGCTGGTCGTCCGTGTATACGCGGGAGAGATACTTCGGCAGGATGTCCTCGTCGAGTGCCTTGATGATCTCCTCGATGTTGCACGGGATCTCCTTGGGGAGCTGCGCCTCGAAGCCTTCGGCGACGACAAGCTCCAACTGCTGTTTTTCTTCGTTTTCTGCCATGTTTTCCTCCGATTTCTATACCAATGGAAGTTTTGCCCCGGGGCGCTTACGCTCCTCGACCGACTTCCAAAAGATTTCCTCATGATATTCGAGAATCTCTATGTCATCCCTGACCTGTTCCCGCTCGAAGCGGTATTCCTTCTCCGATGTAATGATCTCCCCTTCCGCGCCGAAGCTGCGGAAGCGGACACGCAATATCCAAAAGTCCCAACCCGTCGTGGAGAGGTAGTGGATCACCTGCGGATAGTAGTGGTCCGGGATCTTCCCGTCCCACTCGTCCCATGCCATACGGCTCATCGGCGTGGTGTACTTGATTTCAAGCCCGCCTTTGCGCCCCGTCTCTTTCTCGACAAGTCCCGCGTCGATCGAGGCGATTTGAAACCCGCGCCTAAAAACGCTTTCCTTGAAGTCGATGACCTCGTGCTGCGGGTGTTCGAGGGCGAAGAGGCGCACAATCGGCTCTTCCGCTTCCGTCCCGAGGAGCATGAGTTCGTTCGATTCGGTGGACGGTTCAATCTCGCCGACCTTCTCCTGCCATAATTCGAGGTTCGACTTCCACGGGTTCAGCCCGAGGATAGCCGCCGCGTCGCTCCCGCCTATCCCCTGCCGCCGAAGCGCATACCACTCGGGCGACTTGTAGACGATGTGAAGTTCCTCGACGGGAAGCTCGTGTAATGCCTTATAGCCGCTCATAAATGTGTCTAACGAGGGTGCGCACGGTCGCCGCGATTGAGTTGCGGGTGCAATCAATGCCTGTACCTTCGACCCAAAGGATTTCCAACTGACCGTTGTCTTTGACCTCATAGCCGTAGTCGGTAATCTCGAACACCTCGCCAATCGGCTTGATCGTCTCCAAGACGGTTTCGCGCTTCTTCTCGTAGTAGTCCGCCGCGCCGACCTCGCCCTTCTCTATCACATAGTGAAAATCTTTCATTTTTCCTCCATGAATCTCTCGTAAAATTCTCGAATGCCGCAGTAGCAATCTTCCACGTTCTCCGATTCGCAAAGCTCGTTCGGGGGAGTATGTGCGCAGATTGAGCAACAGTCACAGCCGCTTTTCAAAAGTTTGTCAAGCAAGTACCGCTCAAACGACGTGCCATCTTTGCAGTATCCCGCCTCTACGAGCACCCTTGCGACCGACTTGTTATAATGCTCGCTCAACAGTCCTGCTCTTGCGAGCAACTTTTCGATTGCCGCTATTTCCTGTTCGTTGCTCATTCGTCGTCCTCTCCTTCCTCGTCCTCATCGTCCAAGTCGTCCAAATAGGACTTCTCCTCGAAGCCGTTGTTACATTCGAC
>CANQZG010000047.1 GCA_947628305.1 uncultured Muribaculaceae bacterium
CCAAGAGTTGGGTTACGTATAAATTTCGAAGGCGCCTTTTTAGAGAACCAGTTTTAAACAATATTTGGCTGTAGGTAGGTTATTTTAAATTTGGTGTTGATAGAGCCGTAAACCTATATCCCTCTTCCTCTTAAATCTGGTGTTGACGGAGTGAGGTGGAAGTGGAGAAAACCATATCCCTCCGCATATTAAATTTGGTGTGGATGGCAGCCCCACAAGAAAGAGCGACGTCTTTTCAGACGCCGCTCTTCTTCGTTATTCTTCTGATGTGGGTACAGGGTCTGGAATCCCCTCGGCATCAAGATGCTGTTTCAGAATCCGTTCGATTGCAACCGTCATCGTTTGGCCCTTCTCGTTCGCGTAGTACGTAAGGCGCTCGTGTAAATTGCGGTCCATTATCATGTTAAACCGCTGTCCATCCTTCTTCGGCTTCGGCATGGCTCAACCCTCCTTTGCGACGGCGAGGAAGCCTTGTTTAAAGGCGTCCGGATAGATGAACATCTTCGTGCCGCCCTTATCAAAGGTAACGGTGATATGTTTGGTAGCCACGTCCAGCTTCGTCACGACCCCGGGCCCAAACGTCTTGTGGGATACTTTCGTCCCGTCCGACACGTTGAGCGCGGGGCCGCTTTCTTTGGGCTTTCCGGGGGCAGGAGCGGCAGTTTTGGGTTTCAGAGGGGTAACGGGTTTGGTCACGGGAGCGGTGCTCACAGAGGGCCTTATGGGCTGAGCAGAAGTAGTAGCAGGCGTTTGCGGAATACCAGGCGTGGCAGGGGCCTTTGCCATAGCTGCTTGCTGTTTTGTATATAGCTTTTCATACTCCTCCCGACGAAGGACCGTATCCCAACCACCGACTGCCTTGTCCGCATTCTTATCGATGCCCGTATAGGACAAGGATGCGTCTTCATAGCGCTTAAACCCGAAAATTGCCGCATTCATGCTGTTCGCATTGAATACCCCAAGAGAACACAGTAAGTCAAACTCCTTGGTGTCAAGGCCGGTGACCTTCTTGAACAGCCCGGGTTCCAGTTGGGTAATAACGTCTTTCAGCGACCGTTCTCTGTAGTCCGTAAGGAACATAAAAATAGGAACACGGGTTGCGAACTTTATCAATTGTTCTTGGATTTCCTTGCGCTTGGATTTGAATTCCTTCTCCTCTTCCGTGAGTTCCTTCTTTTCCTTTGGAGTCAGCTTTTCGCCCTTTTCCTTGGCCTTCTTGACAGACTCCGACTTATTGATGATGGTCTGAATATCTGTCCCCAAGCTGCGGAACGCCTCGATACGAGACAAGGCCGCCATAGCTTCCGGATTGTTCATCAGCCGCAGGAGAGTCGCGTTGTCGACGTTTACCAACAGGGCAGACTTCCAGCGCCTTGCCAGCAATGTTGCCGAGGTACCAGCCATAGTGATGTCCAGAATATCCTGGGCGCTTACCGGTTTCATTGTGGCTCCATCATAGGCCAGAACGGGCAAAAACTTAATGAACTCGCCTACCTTTTTCTCAGGGTCCGGTTCATGGGCATCGAGGCTACAACTATATTGAGAAATCTCACGTAAAGCACGGTCCAAGGCAAAATCGAAAACATAGCATTCTTCTTTAATGATTTGCTGATTGCCATGGTCGTCTTTGATGAACCAAGGCGACTGGACCCGGAAGGCGGTCTGGAAATAGGTTTCCGGGCTTTTCAAGTTGCGCAGCATAAACACGCCCGTCCACGGCCGGATTGTGACGCCCGTGGTGAGCTTACCGCAGGAGAGAGTGATAGTCTTAGTCTCCAACGGATTGCCCATAGCATCCTCTACAGGTTTCAAGGCGTCCAACCCAATACCTGCTTTAGGCCCAGCGCAGACGACGACCTGATAATCTTTGTAAAATGCGTTCTGCGGCTCAGCCAGCAAGTTAGCCATTGCGTAACAAGAGGCCACATTCGGTAGGAACCATAGTGTATGGTTCAGAAGACTCCGTAAGCGGGCATCGGAGAAGGGCATGGAAGGTCGTTTATTCCGACCTATTTTCAAGTCGTCAACATTGGATGGTAGATATGCACCCCTGATAAGGTCCAACCACTTCTGAACCTCATTTTCATAGACGAACTGTGCGGTCTCATATTTACCTTTTTCAGCCACCTTTGCGGAGAAAAACACATTCAAATCAAACTCATCAAACTCCCCTTGCATGGCGATTTGCCGAATGCTGTCCGGAATCCTATAGGTCAGCATGACCATTTGAGGAAGAGTGAGATAGGGATTGTCTGAACCTTTCCAGGTCGTTTTAGCACGTTGCTCATCAGAATATGTCCATGGGAAAATCTGCTCCTCAATGAATTCTCCGGAATTCAGGGCCCGGAACGGGGTCCCAGACAGGAACAAGTAGTATCTGGTAGTGATGGGAAGGAAAGATTCGTTGTAGGCGTTGCCCGCCTCATTCTCGCTATATGCCTCCAAGTCAAAGTCCACATCTTTTTCTTCGTCGGGCTGTTCAAACAACTTCGCGGCGTTTTCACGCCAAGCACCGAAGTGGTACTCATCAAAAATGACCAGGTCCCAGTTATCAGTATGGATAAACTCATTCTTGGCCTTGATTCCGCCATTCTCGTTGGTTCCGAGCAAGTCCTGGAAGGAGCCGAATACAACGATGGGCCGGGTCTTATCTGCCCGGGCGTACTGCTCGTCGATGTTAATATTGTTGTTGTGCGCGTCTTTGTTGGATACGAACTGCCAGCCAGTGAAATCCACATGAGTCATCAGGTCGTTGCGCCAAGATGACTCGACCGCGGGCTTAAAGGTAAGTACCAACACGCGCTTGAGCCCCATCTTCTTTGCAAGCTGATAGGAGGCGAAGGTCTTGCCGAACCTCATCTTCGCGTTCCACAAGAACTTCGGGATGACCCCTGGCTCGTCAGCGTTAGTCTTCTTATAGTAGTCCATCGTCATTTGGACCGCGCGGGCCTGTTCCGGGCGCATGGGGAATGTTTCTGTGCGCTCCTCGATGTTGTCGATGCGGTCCCGTACGGCGATGATGGCAGCCTTCACAGCCTCCAGGCTGCACTTGTACCACTCGTTCTTATCATCGCCGGCGTTGAGCTGCTTATAACTCTTCCGGCGAAGCACGGCATGGACATCATGGTCGGTGAACTGAGTGCCATCGTTGCGCAGAGCAGATTCCGTGAGCAGCAGTTTGTACTGGATACCAGCAGTATGGGTCTGCTGCCGGATACGGACGTTCACGTCCTTCTCTGTTGTATAGCCAACCTTGATGTAGCCCTCGTGGGTCTTCAGACCGGGAATGCAGTAAGCGTAAATCGTAGGGTGGGAGTCTGGCCGTTCATGTGTATAAAGGTCAAGCTGGTCAGGCATCGTCGTCACCTCCCAGGTCCATTGGCCTAATCATGGATTCGATGAAGTCGATTTCGTCGTTGGTCAGACCGTATTTCTTGTAGAGTGCCTCGTCAGTCCACGGCATGGAAAAGTCCTGCATTGGGACAGCCTTATAAACGAGGTAAGATGCATGTTGTGACACCTTGTTTATCATCACTAATGCCCTAAAGAATTTTGTAGACATATAAGACTTAACATTCTCTGCTTCTGTGCGATTGGCAAATGGTCCAACCATCAAGAAAGTACCACTACAGATTGTGCCTGCAGGGCCAAGAATTGGTTTGTTAATAATTTGATGCGGATAACCTTCTCCTGCGCCATAAGCATTTGAAATATATACTTTATACTTGCCAATGGCGGATTCATTCCTTGTGATAGAAGCGCGGGGCATATATGTATAACCAGAACGTTCAAGATATGGGACGTCGTTCTCCTGTGTCTTCTCCTTGCTTCCGTGATGATTTGTATTAAATCCAAACGGGCTTCTGCCTGTGACCATTTCACTAAAAGAGCGAAAATTATCTCCTTCAACAGCCAGCATTTTATGGTAAATAGGCACTAACTCATTAAAGCGAATCAGTCCATCGCAGTTTTTTTCTTTCAAATAGCGAGTAGAAACAGAAGAAACAGTATCGCCAATGTGAGTTGAGAATTTGCATTTTCCGTTGTAATCGCGAGCATAGAGGAAATAAGAAACACCTCCCTTAATCTCAACTCCGGCGAAACAATCAGACGAGATATTGTAATCATGTATTTCTTTCACATGGTTACTGTTAATCATTTTTTCTCTAAACTCGTCTAATCCCCAGCCCGCGGCAAACCACCTCGAAGGCGTAATCATTACAACGAAACGAGGATTGAGCTTAATTGATTGTAGAACGAATTTATCGTAAATTGGCTTAGCTTGGGAACCGATATTTTCGCTTGCTGTACTCAGTTGATAAGGTGGATTTCCAATTATTACATCAAAATTCATTCTAAAAATCTCCTCAGGTTTGGCAACATGTATCCACTCATAAGCATGGGATTCTAACTCTTCATCCCGAGAGTATTCGCTCTTCGCTGCCCCACAGAAGACACATTTTCCATCTTTGTCCCAAGTATGCTTGACGATGCGGTAGCGGATGTTTCCCTCAACGTCATCGAACTGGCTTACGGAGAACTCGCTGTTCGGATACTTGGAGCAGTAAAGACTCCGCCGGGACATCAAGCTGGTCAGCTCTGTGATGGCAATGCCGAAAAGCTGATTGTGGAGGATGTGGTCTACACGCTCCTGTAAATCAGGGAAGATGGGCTCCAACCCAGCAATCAGCCGCTTGGCGATTTCCCGGAGAAAGACGCCGCTCTTACAGGCCGGGTCCAGGAACTTCGTGTTGGGGTCCGTGAACAACTCCTGGGGAAGCATATCCAGCATCTGATTGACGACATCCGGCGGGGTGAACACCTCGTCGTTTGAAAGGTTCGCAAGGCAGGACAGGACGTCCGGATTATAAATATTCTCAAATAGACCTTCGGCCATGGTTAGCCCTCCTTATATTTCGAATTCCAGCTGCTGGTCTTCGTTCTCCAGCCCCAGTTTCCGATAGTGGCAGACATATTCCTGGATGAAAGTGCCTCCGCCTCCATCCGCGCTGGGCTCATTTTCCCCGAACATCGTCTGCTGGTCCGATTCTTCTTTCTTCGGCCCATTCAGAAGCTCTTCGAACGTGTAGTCCTTCCGGTGGATAAAGGCGTTGTTCTGAGGAAAGGTCCACTCAGAAAAGATGATGGGGACCGACGTATCCTGCTGCGAGCAATCGACGCGGCGAAGGCTCAGCGCGTTGCCGCACACGATGTTCTGATGCAGGATATAGCGGGCAGCCCGACGGGTATCGTCGTTACATTCCTTCTTACAGATGGCCTTGTATTCCTTGCTCCACATATCGTAGAGCCTTATCCGACAGGCTTCGCAGTTATCTTCAAGGATATCCACGCCGTATAAGCTACCCAGGGCCAGTAAGGAATTGCGCTCCCAGTCATATGGGCTCCGCCGATATTTCTCCTTCACGACGACCAACTTGCGGGAGAGGATTTCGGCCAGGAAGTTTCCATCGCCACAGGCGGGTTCAAGGAAGCGAGAGTCGATACGAAGGCATTCCTGTTTTACCAGGTCGCACATAGCATTGACCTCACGCTCGGCCGTGAAGACCTCGCCATGGTCAGCCACACGCTTTTTCGATTTTACCTGAGCCATAGTATCCCTTCTCTCTGCAACGTGCATTTATATGCAACAATATGTATTATAACATATTAACGATACTCTGTCTACCATTATTTTCGAATGATGGCAGGCAGTAAGATGTAAGGGATTCTCGGCAGGACCTTCATGGGTCGGCAAGTACATCCCGACGCCACCATCTTGGCGTAGTCGAAAAGGCTGATGGTCAGACCGTCGCTATCATCGAAGGTCCACTTGGTAATCACGAGCGGATTGCCGTCCACCGTCTGGCAGGCCAAGGCATCGCCACACTGGATATTCTGAGATAGGATGAACCGGATACTATCCTGGCAGATTTTCGAGGGCTGCCGCTTATAGCGGTTCACAAAGCGAACGAAAAACTTGTCGAACAACCGGTTCCTTGCCTCCTCCACGTTGTCCTCCATGATGTCGATGCCATAAATCGAGGAGAATGCCCGTGTCGCCAGGTATTCGCAATCAGCGTCATTCTTACCGGCGGACTTGAACACGCTCTTCAGTTTACGGCTCAGGATTTCGGCGAGGAAGTTTCCATCACCACAGGACGGTTCTAAAAATGTGCTATCGATATTGGACGCCTCCTGTTTTACAAGGTCAAGCATGGCATTCACTTCTCGGTCAGCGGTAAAGACTTCCCCATGCTGACGGACACGCTCTTTCGTTTTTACCTGGCTGCGCATATATACCCCTCCGATAAATACATAATAATAAGTAACAATATGTATTATATCAAAGGCGTGACTCTCTGTCAAGAACGAAAGATAAAATTTAAAATTTGCGTTGAAATTGTCGCGGTCATGTGATATGATATCGTTATTAGAACAAAAATTCTATATTTGTAAATTCGGAGGCAATTATGAAAGTATCATACAAAAAGCTATGGAAAATCCTTATCGACAAGGATATGACGCAGGCAGAGCTACGAAAAGTCACTGGGCTATCCTCGGGGTCTATGACAAAAATGAGACAAGGAGAACCGGTCTCGATGGAGGTCCTATGGAAGGTCTGCTCCTTGCTGGGTTGTAACATAGGGGATATCGTTGAGTTCGTGATGGATTCTGATGAGAAGGAGGGATGAGAATGGGTGATGCCAAGAATGTACAGCTGATATCGGCGGATGACCTCGTTGAAGTCAAGCCAGCACCAGATGTGAATCTCCCGGACATCGTCACAGAAAAAGCGTTCCAGCCTAAGGGTGGCGAACCATATATGCTCCTTTACTGCAGGCCGGCGCTAAAATATGATGGCCCCTGTCCTTTGTGTGGGTGCTACGGTAGGGAATTCAAGAGCAACGGGTATTTGAAGCAGCCGAGACATGTTCACGATGTTCCGGTTGGAATAATGACCGTTGACCTATATTTGCAGGTCCCCAGGTACGTATGCCGTGATTGTGGTGGGATTTTTGCTCACCCCTTTGACTCCGTGGTGGAGGGGAGACAGTGTACCAAACGTCTCATCGATAAAATACGTCGAGACTGTTTTTCCCGACCATTCAGCGAGATATCGGCTGAAACAGGCTATACTATTCCGACGATTAGCAACATTTTTGACGAATACATTGCTGAACTGGACGCGGACAGGCCGCCAATCGTTGCGCCTGAGGTTCTTGGCATTGATGAAAAGCACATCGTCCATAAGATGCGGGCGATATTCGTGGATAACAAGACTGGGCTTTTACTTGAAATGCTCCCGTCAAATAATACGCATGAGATAATAGAAACAATCGAGAGCATGGTGGACTACGATACGAATATCCGTGTCGTCACAATGGATATGGCAAACGGTTACAAATCCGCTGTTCAACTCTGCCTTCCGAACGCAAAAATCGTCGTCGATAAATTTCACCTTTATCATGATTTGGGAGCAAAATTAGCGAGCGCGAAAACCGCGATTATGAAAGACATCAACGCCCAAATCAAGAACGAACCAAACAAAGAGACCGCTGACCGGCTGGCTGACGTGCGGAACCTAATCGTTCGTAACGCCTACCTATTTAAATTCAGCCGAAAAGAACTGATAAAGAGACCCGAGCGGATTATAGCGATGACCGACGCGTGCAGGACATTCCCCGAGCTCAACCACCTTCGCCTCATCAAGGATGGGTTTGAGCGGATATATGACGAAAGCAAGAACCGGGAACAAGCCGAGCAACTGTACGCCGAGTGGGAGGAGCTGATACCCCCTACAGGGAAACAACAAATCGCCGTCTGGGAAAAGAAGCATTCGGTAAAAGCCTCGTTCTTTAAAGAGATAGCCAGCTTCTACAGGACCACCAAGAAATGGCACGAGGAAATCTTTTCTTATTTTGATGAAGACTGCGCATATACGAATGCTACCGCTGAGGGAACCAACAATCTCATTCAGCAAATCAACAGCAAGGGCAGCGGATATGGATTTAATCATCTGCGGGCGAAAGCGCTCTACCGATACAGAAGTGGAGCCCGTCAAATCTATCGTCTTGATACATCGAAAAAGCCAATCTACGAGACCACTACTCATATGATGACGACGATTACTTCCGGATTTCCGCTCTCGCCGAAAATCATCGGCTATGAAACGGTCAGCTCAATCGAAGTTGAGGAACAGCCGGCCACAAAACGCAGGCTGTCCGTCCTCGATTACGTGGATAACGATGCTTTGTATTACGATTTCCCGGATGACGAAACCGAATAACCCCAAAAGAAAACGCAGCCTGTGTTATAGGCTGCGTTTTCATGTCCAATCGATTTTCCACGGAGTGAGCGTCTGCAATATCGCTTTGGCCTCGTCTACCGTCAGGTTCGGTTTGTATTGGTATGGATTCTTTTTCACCTCATACATGAGCGCTGCGATTTCGTAATTGTAGGTGTCCATCCGCGCCTCCGCCTTCTTCTTGATGGCGGCCAGTTCTTTCGTGGCTACATCATCGAGTGGGACTTCATCGCACAGGATTTTCAGTTGCCTTTCGGTGTAATCGATGTCCAGCCGTGCGATTGCTCGGTCGAAAATAGCAAGCCCTTTCCGCCTTCCCATCACTAACACCTCCTACTATTATTGTAGCCCGCCGACACACCAACATCAACCACATAATTTTCTTTTTCGGACAAAAGAAGGAGTGGCCGTCATCACGGGATGACAGCCACTCCACTTCCTATCCGAGAGAGAAAGAAAAAACCTATCAAATCAACACTGGATTTAATATATCC
>CANQZG010000048.1 GCA_947628305.1 uncultured Muribaculaceae bacterium
TCCTTGTTTGAGATGTTTATTATGCCGGTATATTGGAATGTGAACTTATCTCGGAAAGTTTCTCTAATGAGGAATGTCTTTCCGATGCGTCTTCTGCCATAAACAGCTACAAATTCAGAGTATTCAGAGGCATATGCCCGTTTGAGTTTGTCGATTTCTTCTGTACGTCCTATGATCATAAGAATAATTTTTTCGCAAAGATAATAAAAAGAATCGACATCCTGCCAAAAGTGGTAAATTTTTACCACTTTTGGCAGGATGTCGAGTTGTGTTAGACGGATAGTAAGTGAAAATGACCGACCTATTGCCAAAAGTGAGTCGAAAAAGTTACTTTTGGCAATAGATCGGTTGAAAATATCTCAAAAACCGGTTATTGCCCTTAAAAAGAGAAGTTGATTTAGATATGGATTTTGAGACGGATATTTCCTTGCTTGAGGCAGTTTGAAGCCCGGTTGCCGGACAATCTCAAAAACGGTCGTAAAAGAGATAGCAAATGAAAATATTATGAAAAATTTAATCAGGGCTGACGCATCTTAAATAAACTTAACAGCTGTAGCCCAATATAAATGTGTCTTTAGCCGTTAATCGTCATATGACACAGCATCCACCCAGTATAGATTTTTTTCTCTTCTGTTAACGATCCGAGAGTCCTCCGCACACAAAAACACAGTCTTGATTCCATCCTGTTCATATCTCTTTGCGCCGTCATATGCGGGGCGGATGGTTGGAATGAAATCGAGGACTACGGCAACGCCAAGATAAACTGGCTTAAGAAGTTCCTGCACCTTCCCAACGGCATATCTTCACACGACACGTTCAACCGGGTAATCAGCATGTTAGATCCCAAAGAATTGAACGATTCATTCGTGGCATGGACGAAAAGCATTGCCGAACTGACCGATGGGGAAGTTGTCGCCATTGACGCCATGGGCTGTCAGAGGGAGATTGCAAAGACGGTTATCGGGCGGGGCACCGACTATATCCTTGCATAGAAAGGCAATCAGCCCGAAATGCTCGACAGAGTAAGCGGTTCTTTCAGATATATTAAGCCTTCATCAGTCCATGTCATGGAGGGTAAATCTCACGGCAGGGACGAGACCCGTATATGTTCGGTGATTACGAATCTTGAGAACATCATTGACAAAGACCGGTGGACCGGATTGAAAAGCATCGTCAGAATCGAATCACGCTCCAGAGACCACCAAGACCGGCGCAGTCCATAATGAAACACGATATTATCTGTCGAGCCTTGAAGCTGATGCCCAATACATTAACCACTCCATCAGAACGCATTGGAGCGTTGAGAACCAACTATATTGGACTCTTGACGTGGCCTTTGGTGATGATGCCTTGCGTAAGCAGAAAGACAATGCCGCCCAAAATTTTTCATTGCTGAATAGAATAGGACTGAACATAATCAAGAACGAAAAGGTATCTTCAATGGGTGTCAAAGGGCATAGGAAGAAAGCCGGTTGGGATAACGACTATTTGCTTTATGCATTAAAAAGTTTTGATGTTGTAAAAATTTAAGATGCGTCAGCCCTGAAAATTTAATAATACTCTATTGCTTATTAAGATTCAACCATTTGATGTATTCGCTTAGGCCCGGATATCCGGTTTGCTTATAAATAATATCATGTTTTTTATTAAATATGATATAAGAAGGGAATCCATTTAGACTGTAAATATGGCACAACTGTTCCATATTGTTTTGACTAATACGAACTTGTATCCCTCCAATCTGTCTTGCAAGATTATTCCAATCCTCAAATGTAGAAGATGTATCTGAAATATATAGAAAGATGGTATCTGTTGTTTCACTGATTATGTTTTCTGTTTCTTTATGAGCTTTTAGGCAAGGACCACACCATGTATTCCATAAATCAACAACAATTGGATATCCTGGATAGTGTTCATCAATGAATTCCTTTAATAAGAAACAGGAGCTATTCAGATCAAAAATTTCAGTTTTTTTATTTAGTTGCTTATGAAGGAGGGCGTTGCGCTCTAAAACAAATTCTCCTAAGTCCTTATTAAGATTAGTTTTAATATTTATAATTTGTTGGGGCGATAAAAACTGATTATTGTCATTCAGTTGCATTATATAAGAGGTTGTAGACAATAGATCAAGTAGAAGATCCGGAGGATTGTTAATGATTGTGCTTAGATTGATTTTAGCTTCCGATTGCCATTCCTCGATTGATTGATCTCCAATGGCATTTAAGAAGTTTGGTATCATCAGAATTTTTCTAAGTAAGTAATAAGGTCCAAAATATATAGAATGATTTAAAAATGAATTTGAAAAATCTATCTTGTCTAAGAAAGAATAGTATTCCATAGGAAAAGTATCTATGGCTTCAGTGATATTAAAAGTTCTGCTGGCACGTTCCCTATAATTCATTCTCCAGTTTGCATCAAAAAAATATCGAAGATTATTTTCGAGCCATCCAGAGGCCGCTTCAGGAATGGAACGACCGTTGAGAGCATAATTTAATTGTACTGAGTATAATGAATCCATTTTCTCATTGAAATCATTCCATGATTTATAATCATCAGCTGTTATTTGTGGTTCTTTTTCTGATAACCCTAAATGATATGATGTAAATCTGGTTATGATGTCTATGACCGTTAAACTTTTATTATCCTCACTTGAATCCAAGGGGAATAGATTGAATCCGCTATAATCCGATTTTTTATATCTGAGCGTTCCATCAGAATCAAATGACCCTTTCATTTTTAATGTCATGCCAGGTTTGATTTCAACAAAGCCAATGGAATACTTTTGTTCAGGAGTTCCAACAATTAGTCCTATAAAATTATCCTTTGTTTCTAATGGAACTCGACAACTAAAGATATTTCTATTTTGAATGAATTTATGTTCTGTATTCTCGAACGGTTCATCAAATATAGATGATGTTATAGCTGTAATTTGCAAGTCTTCAGGAATAATTGAGTCGATGAACTCAATCGTTATATCACCGTAGCTATTTATGAAAATTTTTTCTTGGGCGTGACATATTAGTGGAATCGGTATAATTAATATAAATATACTGATCAGCGTTATTATCGTATTGGAAATTGATTTCATATAAATATAATTTAATTAGCTACAAAGATAATATAAAAAAATAAAAACTCCTTGATTACCCGAAAGTAATCAAGGAGTTTTTATTTTTTAGGCGATGAAGCGACTATTTTTCTTCATTCTTTTTGAAGACGTCTGAACAGTAGAGCTCCTTTTGGAAGGCAAGCTGATTGTAGACACAGCGACCGTAATAGGTAACTCCGTTATTCTGCCATGAGCAGGAATCATGGAAAGCTTTTCCGTCACAGGCCTCCAATTTAGGAGCCCTCTTTTCTTCTGGAAGAGAGTTGAAATCTTCTTCACCTTCGGCAGAAATGCCTTTTGCTTGGGATTCATCCAAACGCTTAGCGTTTGATAAATCGGGTTTCTTGTCGTCTTTCATAAATTTCAGTTTTTGAAAGTTTGTTCTAATATAGAACAGCTATTATATTATCATTGTTCGTAGAATGTGGATATGCCATAAATATTTAACA
Organism: uncultured Muribaculaceae bacterium; assembly: GCA_947628305.1. Classification (GTDB taxonomy): domain Bacteria; phylum Bacteroidota; class Bacteroidia; order Bacteroidales; family Muribaculaceae; genus HGM05190. The sequence continues at coordinate 3,559 of CANQZG010000048.1, forward strand.
AGCTTTATATTGGCATATAGATATAATCTTCAACCTCATATGGTCCATTAAGCTCTTTACCATTTACCAATACGGTAGGAGTACCATGAAAAGGCTTGTCCTTTCTCCAGTTTAGTTGTTTAGATAATTCTATATCCACATTTAGATCATTAATATTTAAATTGTATGGTTTGAAAAAGTCAACACCTTGTGATCTGCCGGTATCATACCATTCTGTCATCAAATTCCAAGTTGCAGCTGCACCTAATTGTAAGTATGCAGCTATGAATAACCGATTTATGTTAGTGAGTTCTTCGGAAAAAGCAGTCATAACATATGTAATACTTACATTCGCATCGGGTAGGTTTTTTATTCTTTTATGCATTTTAGCACATGGATTACAGTATGGATTACTAAAAACAGTAATATTTCTTGGTGCTAAAGGATTTCCAAAAACCATACAGGAACAGTTTAGGACACTAGTGTCATAGCAAGGCATTTTTTGTTGAAATGATTGTATGACTTCATCCTGAACTTTCAAATTTTCAAATTCCTGTTTCCAATAACTCGCATCCTGCCTGATACTAAATAAACTCATGAGTTTATTTAGTATCAGGGTTGAAACAATATACAAAAGACATAGGGTTAGGGCTGCAATCCAATCCCAGTCAAATTTTAATCTGTCTGACAACACATAAATAAAGGCTTGTATCCACATTATTAATAAAGATAAAAGACAAAGAGCACACCATGATTTTGCCTTATACTTTTGATACCAAACACTCCAAAAAGAGAAAGGTAACACTATAATGGAGGATAGAGCACAAAAAAACAGAAAATTAGGTAAGAATAGTAAAGCTAAAAAATTAACGAAGAAAAATGCAAAGCCAACTTCGCTTAGCTTCACAAGTCCCAAAAGGCTTCCACCCGTAGAGTTTGTAACATCCTCACATTTACTTTCTTTAATAAATGAACACATTTTATCAGCTATCCTATTATGGATATTTAATTGCTTTTGAAGTAATAGTCCGGTTACATAAATTCCAAGAGCATTTAATAAAAGTAAAATATACCAGAACCAATCATGGTTGTATGGATTCAATTCTATTCCAATAAAAATTATAAATAAAAAGCTAACCAGAATTGAGCCATTCTTAAAAATTGCTTTATTCTTCATGGTATGATGAGACTCTATATCAGGTTCCGAAGATTCTAAATTCGGATTAACGAGAAGTGCAACACCATCCCATTGTGAAAGAAACGATGCTCTTGATAATTCTGTCTCTGAACCAGAAATGTTTATCAGCAATACTGTTGTTTTAGTAATTTCTTTTACGATGACAAATTTCCCTTTTAGGACAACAATCATCGGTGAGATCCGATCCATTATAATGGACGTGTCCACAAATTTTACACAGTCATTAGTAATTTTGTATTTATCAAGTAATAACTTTAATCCGAACATTGTATTCTTATACGGCTGTTGACGGAATAACTCATTGGCATATTTTTCTGTATGTGGAACATCGAGAACTTTGAGTAATCGAGTGAAGATATTATTTATCATGAGTCTAAAGAGTTATTTTTATAATAACAAAACAATTGTATTGCAAGTTCGTCTCTTGGATAGAGATCAATAACGATTTATTTTTTTTGATTACAAAAAAATACTAACTTTGTAACAATAAAACAATATAAAAATAAAACATCAGATAAATAAAACAATAATTATGGGAGACAATAGAATATCCGATTTGAAAATACGAATCGAAGAGAACGAAATTCGCTCAAAGGAGGCGAGGGAGGCGCTTGATCACCACCTTCGCCAGTTGCAGAGGCTTGGGGCAACCCTCGAAGACAGCGTGTGTATGATACTCCGTAAGGTTATTGCCCGGTCGGAGGCAGTGGAGGAACTTGACAGACTGACTGACGGGACATGGCGAGAATAATAGCGGTAGCGAACCACAAGGGTGGTGTCGCGAAGACAACAAGCTGCGTCAATGTGGCGGCGGCTCTTTCCAAAATGGGACGCAGAGTCCTGCTTGTTGATGTTGATCCACAGGCAAACCTCACGAGCAGCTTCACCGACGAGAGCAAGATTGAGGTTTCCATATATGACGCCATGAAGGGCGCACCTGCCCCTATAATGCATATAGGCGACAACCTTGACCTGATACCCTCCCATATAGACCTTGCCGGGGCGGACATGGTATTCAGTAACAGGATTGCCCGGGAGCAGATTCTCCGTGACATCCTCGATGGGCTTAAGGATTCCTATGACTATATAATCATAGATACGCCTCCGGCACTCGGACTTGTGACGATTAATGCTCTTACAGCGGCGCAGAGCGTCATTATCTCCATCTGTGCCGAGACCCTACCGCTGCGTGGTCTGGTCATGCTCGATGAGATGATCGGAGACATTGCGCGGAGCATAAACCGTGGACTCCATGTGTCCGGCATCATCATAGCCAAATACACCCGCCGCAAGCTCGACAATGCCGTGATTGAGGCTATCCGGGAAAAGTACGGGGACAAGATTTTCAAGACCTTCGTGAGAACCTGTGTGGCCGCTGCTGAAGCTCCGACCTATCGTCAGAGTGTTCTGGACTATGCTCCGGACTCAAACGCCGCAGCCGATTACATGGCTTTGGCAATGGAGATAGATAGCCAAACAATATAAAAACATTAGAATAATAAAATATATAAATATTACAATAAAGAAATATTTATGGCAAAAAAGACACTGACATCCGGGTTGCTTGGAACAGTGACCGGATTGAGCAAGGAGGGAGAGACGGAAGTTTCCACAGCTTCTAAGTCCGCAGATAAATCCCATGGAGGGTTGAACCCCGGTACGGAAGTCATTGACAAGCGTAAACCGGGCAGACCCAAGGTAGGGGGAGAGGAAGTTGAGGTAAACGTCACTTTCAGACTCCCGGATTCGCTGATTCAGGAGGTGAGGATGCTTGCGGTCGTTGAGCGCACCACACAGAAGGAGATCGTGATTGCCGCGTTAAGGGAATACCTTACCGGCAAGTCCGACAATAAATAAATATTACAATTAAACAATATAACAAGGGGTCGGGAGGTTTGTTCTTCCGACCCCTTGTTTACGGATTATTTGGTGGTCTCGAAAAAAGGTACTAAATTTGTCAAAAGTGTAAAAGAAAACATATTGATAATATACGCCCCCCTGAGGTGGCGCGAGGAACGAGCGCCTTCCTGTTCAAAAATTTTTAGATTATGGGTATAGACGGATTTGATTTTGACTCGTTGACTGACGAGCAGTTCAATAATTTTATATGGTCTTTGGATGCCCTGAAGGCTACGTTGAACCGTGTGTCCGTGGAGGAGCTTGAGCGGGAGTTTGAGGGGAAGAGTTTATATTTGTTGGAGAACGAGCATTACGAGTTGGCGGAGTTGGAGGTAGGTGAGTTTGTCGATACCGTGTTTGAGAGGAAGGCTCTGGGGAGCGGTGAGGACGTTGTCCCGTTTGAGGAGATTCAGAGTCGGGAGTATCGGCTTTGGCTCAGTCAGAAGATGAGGAATAAGAGAATGGTCCGAGAGGGCGAAGCCCTCCCTCAGGAGTTTTCCTCTCAGATAGATTATAGTGGTTACAGGATGTGGCGGTACAATCCGATTATATTTTATAAGGATGGTGGTAAGGCAAGACATCGGTTGATGCTCTTGGATGATGAGGAGACGTTGACGTTCTTGAAGAATCGGGAGTTTGCGATTATGTCTCCTGTCACCTATGTGGGTAGGACTAATTCCTACAGGAACGCCCGTTATCTTTATGCTTTTGCCATTGATTTGGATGGTGTGAGCATTCATGAGGTTAGGGCGTTGTTGAGGGGTATGACTACGGGGGTCTATCCTGTCGCCAATATAATTGTTAATTCGGGTCATGGCGTTCATGTGTATTATCTGCTGGAGATCCCTGTTGCGATGTATGAGACCCGGCTGAAGCTGCTGAACAAGATGAAGGCAGGGCTTACGAGGATTGTGTGGCTTGTGTCGAAGCTCAGTAGTCCGCAGGTGCAGAGTGTCGTGCAGGGATTCCGTCTGCCGGGTACGAATACGAAGTTTGGTAAGCCTATAAGGGCGTTCTGGAACCGTAAGGCACCATTACATACGTTGGATGAGTTGAACAGTTTCCTTGGCATCTACAAGCTCTCTGACGATGAGATTGGGCAACTCAAGGAGAAGCATCCGCATAATCCGGCAAGGGTGACGCTGGAGGAGGCTAAGAAGCTGTGGCCGGAGTGGTATGCCTCACGTGTGATCGGTCGAAATCGTGTCGGAAAGAAATGGAACATCAGCCGTGGTCTTTACGACTGGTGGCTTGCAAAGTTGAAGGAGGGTAGTGAGGTGACGGTTCATCACCGTTATTGGTGTGTGCTGACATTGGTTGTGTATGCCGTCAAATGTGGCATACCACGGGAAGAGGTTCTGAACGATGCGCTTGCCTTGGTTCCGGCTTTTGACCGCAAGACGGAGACGGTTGACAACCCGTTCTCGGAGGACGATGTGAAGGACGCCATGAGAGCGTATGACGAGCAGTATTGCAAGTGGCCGCTAAGGGTCATCGAGACTACAACCGGAATCCGTATTGAGAGGAATAAGAGGAATGGAAGAAAACAAGATTTCCATTTAGGAATTGCTCGTGCAAGTAGAGATTATCAATGTAAGGTGAGAGGAATGACCAAGTGGGATGACAATAGAGGAAGAAAGAAGTCAACGAGAGAAAACAGTGACTTTGCTACGATTGTAAGTGAATGGCAGGAACAGCATCCCGGTTGCAAGAACAAGTCATTGTGCGCCCGTGAGACCGGACTGACAAGGCCGACAGTCCACCGCTGGTGGGATGAATCAAAGGCTGTATCTTCAGACAATGAAGAATGACAGGACAATGTTTGTTGTATTTAGCCAAACAAATCTCGGTGTACCGGTGTTATAGGAGCAGTGCCATCGCTTGCGCGAGAGAGCAAATTTGAAAAATTTGCCATAGCTTAATAGGGCAAAATATTGGCTACGCCACCGCATCCACTCCGTTGGGATGCTATATCTTGCCCTATTAAGGCATGAGGCTCCGCCCCCTACAACCCCCGCAAGAGGAGTGGCCTCTCCCCTTTGAACCCTACCGCCGGGATGACCCTTCCCGGACCCTCGGCCAAGGGCTTTCAGCCCCCGGCACCCCTGAGCAGGGAGTGACCCTCTCCCTGCACCCTCCGGCAA
>CANQZG010000049.1 GCA_947628305.1 uncultured Muribaculaceae bacterium
ATCGGCGGCGGGGACATTAATCCCAATTGGATACCCCTGACCTATTTCCTTAAGCACCTCCCTTATCGGTTACTTACTGTGTACTGGTCCTCAAACCACTGCGCCGCATGCGCTTCAACCCATGCGCTTGCGCACGGACCCGGAGTGACGATAAGCGCGCTGGTGTTGTCTATCCTGTAGGCGAAAATTTCATCTTCGCCATTCATCGCCTCCACGAAATCGGGCAGTTTAGACCACTCCCGGAATCCGATACTTAGCTTGATTGCTTCCATTGACCTTTTACTTTGGTTTTTAATGTGTTTAACTCTGTGCTTCCTTTGGCTGCCCGCGTCTTTTTTTGTATCTTTGGACGCGTTTACCCCAGTAACACGCTGCAAATATAACATGTATTTTTGACACTACAAAAATATTTGACATTAATTTTTGACAATTCTATGAGTGATATAAAATCTCGCCTTAAACAGTTGGCTAATAGCAAAGGGTTCTCAATGCGTGGATTTGAAGAATTTTGCGGTCTAACGCGTGGTAATATCAGCAATATCCTACCAGGTGGAGCTATCGGCTCTGACAAATTGGCAAAAATTCTTGACGCAATTCCTGACATCAATCTTGCGTGGCTTATTTCGGGAATAGGGGAGATGTTCGCAACCCCAGATACCGCCGATAAAAGATGTCCAGCAGACATGTCCGAATTTTTTTACAATAAAACCCTAGAGCAGGCTGTAGAGCTTGGGCAGCTTCGAGAACAGCTTGCACAAGCACAGCGCGAAATTGAAGCCTATAAAACTGGAAAAAACGAGCCTATACACCACCATGCCCCAACCCCTATCAAGATTGCCCCTTAATATCCCTATGTTATAAATTTCGTTGTCCCACTTGCCTACAAGACTAAAATGATAGCAATTCTTATTATCATCGTCATTTTCTTTGTCGCTTGGAGCATACGCAAGGATTTCAAGAAATGCAAAGCCGCACAGTCAAATATGACCACAATAAACCATGCGGCTGCGCAGAGAGCAGAGAAACGGCATAAAAAATTAATGGTTCGTGGTGCACGCTTAGACCGTCATCGCCGAATCTGGTCAGTGCTATTCCTTGTAAACTCATTTTATGAGATTGAGGAACGCATGAAAAACGGTCGACCAACAAAAAGAATGTTTCAAAATCTTGAAAGTGCCAAAGATTATGTGTTGGAGTATAACCCCACGAGCAAAGACATTAAAACAGCCATACGCTTTTGTCAAGTTGAAAATGCTATTGGCAAATGCCCCCATAAACTTACACCCTCAGACATTGAAACAATCAACAACATTTATACTATAGCACAAACCCCATATATACCCCCTAAATAGGGGTTTTCAGCGTTTTTTCTCTGCTTTTTCAGCCGTTAAACGCATTAAACACATAATATCAGATACTTAACCAATTTTCAAAGGCTATTTTAATGGGGCGAATTTTGGCATTAAAGGGGGTGTTAAACGCTAAAAAACGCGGTTTTGATTGCCGATTTTGTCCGTATGGGGGTGTATACCTATGTGCGGAAGTACACCCAACTGTATATCCAACTGTACATCCAACCCCATTTTCAAAACGAAACGTGCACATTTTCGCCCCCTGCTCTACCCCCCTGTTTTGACCCCTCGAAGCATCGCGCCGCCTCCGCCATTTAACAGCCAATTTAACACCTTGCCTCTACCCTCACTACAGCCGAATCATTCGCACCGATGAACGCGCATCATGCGCCGCTCCCATACTCCGCCGACCGAACTACACAATGTCCTCCAAGGCCGTAAACGCCTGTATTTCGCGCCCTCTGCTCCTCTGCCGGCGTTGATGCAGCTACACAGCGAAAGCGGCTACACAGCCGGCGAAAACCGGCCATGCAGCCACCCAAAATTAAAGCCAATTAAAGCCCGATTAAACCTGCGTTAAACGACAATTAAACACCGCCATTAAAAAATTAAACTCAAATTCAACTAAATTCAACTTTTTGCACGCTTCGTTTTGTCAGGCCGACCACACCCAACACCGTTCATCTCCAATAATATCAGCGAGTTACGAGCACATCAACCAATCACACCGATGCTCGCTTCGTTTTCATGCCCGTATATGAGATTGTCGTATCTTTTCCCAACCCTGTACAGACAACTCATGCAGACGCATCAAAAACTCATAAAAGAAACTTGCATTTTTACAATCTTTTATTGAGTTAGGCCGTAAATACTTAAACGAAAATAACGGATAATCAATATTTGAAAAATCTGCTATTTCTTGATGAGAAATTTTATTATCCAGAACCAAACGTTTTATCGGCTCAAATATCACGTCCGTTGAAGTATTCCGTTTCGCCACCATACATAATCAACTGAGGCGCGTTTTAAAGAAAGTCTTCATACTTTCATGCGTGATAACCTTTCCATGCCCATGAGACGAATTCACCCATGGAGCTTCCCCATGTGTCATATTCATCAATCCAATTGCAGAATATTGCCCATATATATCATAGACTTTAAGAAAAAGTCTCCATTCTTCATCATTTTCGAACTCAATCGAACGGTCAGGGTCTGGTACAATCCCCATGCGACCGTTACATTCATAAGCATCATATACAACTGGCACAACAGGCCCATACATCCAAGCCTCTATATCTTCATTAAACAATGGAGTCCCAAAATAAGCGAGATGGAAACCTTGCTGATAATACAGCATTTTTTGAAGTTTCATATTTGTCATAAGGTCGCCCTCTCCCTCATCAGCAAGTCGAAGCAATTCATTAGCGATATCAAGAGCTTTATATGCCATAACTATTCATTTTTTAATACAACATTCTATATAACATGCTTGTTCTTAATGCAAAATTATTGATTTTCCACGACTTATACAAATTTATCACGATACAACAAAAGAGCGTACCCAAATTCGCCATTCTTTGCAGAAATTAAAAAGAGCCTACCCCGATTGCTAGAGATAGGCTCTGAATGACTTTGTTTAGGCTCTTATGTAAACCTACTGCAAAGACTGCTATTTTATGTTAAATTGCAAAGACTGCACTATTTTGACTCCGGGATGCCAACCAACGAACCGTTTAACAAATCATTGTATATTGTTAGTGAAAGTCCTAATTTCGACGACTCCATAGCTGAGTTCACAGCATCATCAACTGTTGCATTACCCGTATTGGATTTTTTATTGATATTTCTTAGTAAGCTACCATTAGCATCAACAAACTTAATGCAAATAAATAGTCCATCTTCCCGTTGCTTATATATGTATTCTGTATTTTGTTTATTCCCGTTAGAATTGGCAATGTTTCCCTGAAAAATAAAACAAGAGTCATTATCTTCTGAATATATACATTTGCCGATGGAATAAGTCACATTTTCTTTCTTGTTGGCATCTAATCTTGATGAAATTTTATTTCTTGCATTTTGTTCAGAGGACGAGCATCCCACCAGCATCATCGGCAGGGCAAAGAGGAATATAAGTAGGTGTTTCATCATTTCATCATTTCATCATTTCATCATTTCATCATTTGTCAATCTTGTCCTTTATTTCTTTGAGGGTGTTTGACGTATTGGCAACAACCTTGAAATATGCAGATATTGCATATGCAAGGAGATATACAATCAATCCTCCAACTATGCCAAATAGGAAATAGGGGTCATGTTCTGACGCAACGCAAGAAGCGATAAATCCACCTATTGCCAATATTAAGCCTACAACATTGATTATCTTGCCAGCCTTTATAAGTTGATGTTCCGCTGTTGAATTTTCTTCTATACGTTTTTCATGCATTGCATTCAGTTTTGCAACTTTCTCCTCGTTCATACCCTCTTTGTAATCCCAAGAGCCATCCTGATTGAAAACGTATGGAGTGGCATCATCTTCAATCCCTAATGCCTTGTTTACATCTTCCTTGCTCATTTCTTTTGATTTTGATAGAGTGAATAAAAGAACAGGAACAGTGCAATTGAAACAAATATTTGTATGAGTGTGTATAACGCGCTTTGGCCATCAAACCAATAGAGAAATTTCGTAAAAACGAATATAATTTGCAAAATAGAATAAAGCCCTGTTGCAATCATCGCTATAAGCGTTGCAGTTTTTAATTTTAGTTTCATTTTACACTATGTTTTATTACTTTATCACTTTGGAAAGCGCCGTACACGCAGAGATTAACCATCTGCTCTCTTATATCAGATTTTCGTTGTTCTTTAGGAATAACATCAACCATATCATCTGCGACCTTTAGGATAGAGCCTGTTTCATACAATAAATTAATTCCGGCTATCTCTCCACCATTTTCAGGTAACACAAGATAGTAAAACTCTATTGGCATAGCGACATCCGTTTTCCCATTGTTAGCCACAATATCAATGGAATAAATTAAAATAGAGTCTGCCTTGGATGAGTATATCTTCTTTATGTTGGAGTAGGATTTGATTTCCAGTTTGCCGTCAGGAACAGCCATTTTGTCTAACCAATCGTGAATATGGTTTTCGGCATTGGTTTGCCATTGGCTTTTAGACGAACATCCTGCCAACACCATCGGTAGGGCAAGGAGGAGTATTAGGAGGTGTTTCATTGCTGTTTCTTGATTATGTTATTGAGGATGTTGATTTGCTGCAGGGCAAGCTCGTAGGCTTGCTTGTAGTCGGCATTGAGGTCGCCACCCGGTTGATTCGTCATCGCGCCTTCTCCTGTGCATAGCCATACAAGGTTGAGCTGCGGAAAGGCACGGATGATGCGTCCGAGCATCTCCGTGCCTATGTTTCCCTTGCCCGTGTGCATATTGTTGGAGATATATTTGTTGGACAATTTACTCTTGCGTTCGAAATCTCCTTCAGTTTTACACAATCACTGAGATTGCGCCCATTTCACAAATTCGCGTAGACGTTCAATCGGGGTCTTTGGCTGTATAATATTTTCAGGCATCATTTAAAATTATAGTCTTTAGTACGAAAAACGACGTTCATCCAACAAATCATATTCCTCATTACATGGCGAAGGCGTTGAAGCCACCGTCGACGACGGCGACAGTGCCGGTGACGAACGATGACGCCTCGGAAATCAGGTATTGGATTGTGCCACAGAGTTCCTCGGCGCGGCCGAAGCGTTTGAACGGGGTCTGACGGATGACATCGGCCCCACGTTCAGTCAATGAGCCGTCGGGATTGGTGAGAAGGGCGCGGTTCTGATTAGTCAGGAAGAAACCGGGGGCAATCGCGTTGACACGTATGCCGGGCGTAAACTTAGTGGCGACCTCGTTAGCCAGAAACTGCGTGAAATTGGTTATACCAGCCTTTGCGGCAGCATATCCCATGACACGGGTCAGCGGACGAAACGCAGCCATTGACGTGAAGTTGACAATCGCGCCTTTACCGGCCTCAACCATTGGTTTGAGGAAGATTTGCGTGGGAATCACCGTTCCCGTGAGGTTCAGATTCAATACTTTCTGGAACTCATCGACCTTGACATCGAAGAATGTCCCCGTGGGGGCAATGGTTGCGCCCGGCATATTGCCTCCCGCGGCATTAAGCAACGCATCTACCTTGCCGTAGGCAGCCAACACAGCGTCACAACACTGCTGCACTGATTCAGCGTTCAATACGTCACAAACAAGGAACATAGCCTCGCCACCGTTCTCACTGATTTTGGCAACAATCGCGTCACCTTCCTCTTTACGGCGACCCAATATCACGACTTTTGCACCCTGTTCCGCAAGATATTCACCAATACAAGAACCCAGGACTCCAGTCCCACCTGTGATAACGACCACGTTATCCTTTATATCAAATAAATTTTTCATTTTTACTTTTCCGTATTAATTGTTGCCATTATTCCACTCACCATACCGAGCGCGAGCATACGTCCATGGAATGAATAACCCGCATTATACCCCATTTTGTCATCACCAAGCATCAGCGGCGCGTGGTCCACACGCATCGGCACATCAGGTCGCTCCCGTTCAAATGTGCGAACGACATCAATCAACCGAGGGTCAAGGTGGGATGACTCCTTGAAGTCACCGTTCGGCATCACATTACAGATGCGTGCATGCACAAAATGCGTGCGTGACGCATACTTGCGCGCCAATTCAGGGACATCGTTATGCGCTCCACCGCTCAAAGAACCTGCACAGAACGTCAGGCCGTTATGTGGGTCGGGGACGGCATCAAGGAACGCCTTGATATCGGCATCGCATGTCACTATACGCGGTAGACCGAGAATCTGCAACGGCGGGTCATCGGGATGGACACACATGTTGATGTCATATTCATTGCAAACAGGCATAATCGCCTCAAGGAAGTATTTCATATTGCCCCGCAACGTATCGGCATCAATACCATCATATAGGGCGAGCAACTCACGGAATTTTTGCACCGGGTCAAGGTCATTCTCCGATATATTACCGTTGACAAATCCCTGGGTCTTGACTATTATATTCTCGACAAGACGACGCTCGGCGTCTTTGTCCATGCGAGGTTTCAACTCCTCGACACGCGTCAGGGTCTCCGCATCATAATCATCCGCGGCATTCTCGCGCCCAAGGATATATATATCGAAATAAGCAAATTCGGCCCGGTTGAAATATAGATTGGACGTACCGTCGGCGTTAGGGTATTCAAGGTCGGTACGCGCCCAGTCAAGCACAGGCATAAAATTATAACAGATTGTCTTTACCCCGGCACGACCGAGATTGGCAAGACTCTCTTTGTACCTCTCAATAAGTTCGTCACGGTCAGGCCCGGCATACTTTATCGACTCACTGACAGGCAGACTCTCCACGACCGACCAACGTAACCCGTGTGACTCGATGTAATCTTTCATCTTCATCACTTCCTCAAGACTCCAGACCTCACCGTTCGGGATGTGGTGCAAAGCCGTCACAATGCCCTCTACGCCTATCTGTCGCAACATTTCAAGCGTTATCTTATCGTTCGGGCCAAACCATCTCCATGTTTTTTCCATTCAATTAAAAATTTATAGGTTTAAGGTCAGAAAAGTGATATGTATGCAAAGATAGTTATAAGCGAGGGCAAAACAAAATTTATTTTAGCTTTGCCGAACGAAAGTATCTTCGAGGAGTCAAAAATACGGATAAGCCGAAAATATATGTCATTTTTGTTAAAAAACATGGCACGAACATTTTTTTTGCCACCAAAAATTTGCAGAGATAAAAAAACATCGTAACTTTGCATCGCAATTCAGCGGAATAGCAAGCTATGGCGATTTAGTGTAGTGGCCTAGCACGCCACCCTCTCACGGTGGAGACCCGGGTTCGATTCCCGGATTCGCTACAATTGCAAAAGATGGTCTACTCAACGATAGACCATCTTTTTATTTATTATACAATAAATATAGGGAATATCCGCCACCCTTTTAGTCTCACTCAATGTCGAGATTGTTTTCAAAAATTGTACCCGAAAGATACCGCACAAAGGTTCTCATGAAAACTGATGCCTTCACCTTTTATAAGGTCTACAAGTCCAAAATATCCAACAGTTGACACATAATAGTTCCCGATGTTGAAACCAACACCCACACCCCATTGGACATCAAGACGACGGCGGTCATATTCTTTTCCGTATAAATCAGTCGGGAAACCCTCTTTTTCAAATTCCTTGCAGGAAATCTTACCTACAATACCGTATGATATTTGAGGCCCGGTTAACAGACTTATACCGCCATTTTCCCATATATCGAAACGATAACCGAGATGCAATGGCATTCTAAACCCAAACTTTTTAACCGTCGCATCCACAATATCTCCGTATTGTTCATCGACTGCGACTCTTAAATTATCATATTTATATGTGTCATAATACATTGATACGCCGGGTTCAAAAAACAGATTCGCGACAATAGGCACATTATACACCACACCGATTGAAGCACCATAACCGTTGCGGAAGATTTTAACATTATTTCCATTAGAGGTATTCCAATCTCCGGGAATATTTATATCAAACGAACCTCTGACACCCCAAAATGCCCTATTATCGGGATTATTCGTCACCAAATCTTCAGCATACACCGCCGAAACTAATACAATAAACAACCATGAGAATATTATACGCCTCATAACTAAAAACTTAAACTATTTAACGTATAACGGAAGGTTTCTCATAGATATTTCACAAGACTGTTTTAAAAGTTTAAAGGTTATAGTTTAGGGTTCAGAGGGAGGGGCAGGGTCTCTAATGGCGTTAAAGGCCCTATCAGGGAAGTCAGGGTCCTTGACCGGGCGGGGCGTCAGGCGGCGGGGTAGAAATGGGACGCCCCGGCGGGGTCGTTCCCGCCGGGGCGTCCGGTCTTAATTAAGGGGCGGTTACCTACTTTCCCGCTTCCGCAGTATCATCGGCGTGGCGGGGCTTAACTTCTCTGTTCGGGATGGG
>CANQZG010000050.1 GCA_947628305.1 uncultured Muribaculaceae bacterium
GACAACAAGACCGGGGAGCTTGCTGAATGGGACTTTGACCTGTTGATGGATGAACTAGATGGGCTGGACTTTGACGGGTTCGATTTTGGGTTTGATGATAACAAGAATAATGAGTGGTTCAATCGCGAACAAAAAGACGGTGCAGAGCGAGAAGACGACAATGAAGAATATAATGATTTTTTAGATAAATTTGAGGCCAAGAAGACAACAGACGATTGTTATACTCCGGATGAGATATATGATGCGGTTGCAAATTGGGTAGCGGCGAAATACGGCCTAAACAAAAAGAAGTTTTTTCGACCGTTTTATCCCGGCGGAGACTATCAGCGCGAAAACTATAGCGGAAAGATTGTCGTAGACAACCCGCCTTTTTCGATATTGGCAGAGATTAAACATTTTTATGTGGAGCGTGGTATAAAATTCTTTTTGTTTGCACCAACGTTGACACTGTTTTCGGCGGCAGATTGTGACGCCACCTTTATTCCGTGTGGAGCGACCATTACTTACGAAAACGGGGCAAAAGTTGCTACATCATTTGTTACCAACCTGGAAAATTCAGATTTGGTAGTTAAAACTGAACCGGAACTTTATGCTGTAGTATACGAAGCAGACAAAATAGTGCAAGCCGCCAACAAAACTGAAGTGCCAAAATACGAATATCCTGATAACGTCTTGACAGCTGCAATAGCTGCACGGTGGTGCAAGTACGGTGTTGACTATACACTCAAGCGGAGCGACTGCGTTAAAATCACAGCGCTCGACGAACAAAAAGAAAGTGGCGATGCAATCTTTGGCGGCGGTTTTTTGTTGAGCGAACAAGCAGCGATTGAACGAGCTAATGCAGAGAAAGCGGCAATAGAGAAAGCGGCAATAGAGAAAACAATAAAATGGGAGCTAAGTGCTCGAGAGTTAGAAATTGTGCAAAGGCTCGGTAAGAATCGCTGAATTAACACGGGAGGTGCAAACAGGTGGCACGACCAAGGAAAGAGATAGACAAAGGCAACTTTGAGAAGCTATGCGGCCTGCAATGCACCAAAGAAGAAATATGCGGATTTTTTGATGTGACCGACAAGACGCTTGAATCGTGGTGCAAACGGACGTATAAAGCCGGTTTTTCCGAAGTATTCAGACAAAAGCGTGGGACTGGGAAAATATCGCTCCGAAGATACCAGTTTGAACTGGCGAAGAAGAACGCAAACATGGCGATTTGGCTCGGGAAACAGTACCTTGGGCAGCGCGACACTCCCGAGAGCACGGAGAAGAACGAGGGTATGCTGTCAGACCTCATAGACGGGTTGAAAAACGATGACGACGAAGGTTAGATACACGCCAAAGCAGAAAGAGCTTATGCGGATGTGGCAGCACAACCAGCTTTCCCGCCTGAACCTGCTGGAGGGTTCCGTTTCGTCCGGCAAAACGTGGATTTCCCTTGTGCTGTGGGCGTTCTGGGTGAAGACCATGCCACAAGACGGACTCTATATGATGTGTGCAAAGTCTCTCACAACCCTAAAACGGAACTGCCTGTTTCTGCTTCAGGACCAGGTGGGCGAGAGCAATTTCAAGTTCTCAATTGCCGCAAAAGAGGGGTTTCTTTTTGGACGCAGGATTCTGTTCGAGGGCGCGAACGATGCAAGGTCAGAAAGCAAGATCCGAGGTTTAACCCTTCAGGGCGCATACTGCGATGAGTTAACGCAATTTCCAGAGGACTTTTTCGCAATGCTGCTGTCCCGTCTGCGTATGCCAGGGGCGAAACTCTTTGCCACTACAAACCCGGATACTCCTATGCATTGGCTCAAAGTCAACTATATTGACCGTGCCGAGGATTTGGACTTTCTGGACGTCAAATTTACCGTGGACGACAATACAGAGCTTGATAAGGACTATGTGGCCAACATCAAGCGTGAGTATGTAGGCATATACTACGATAGATTCATCATGGGGAAGTGGGCTGTTGCGGAAGGACTCATATACCCGATGTATGATAATACCGTGACAGCAGAACCACGTGATTACACTGAGTATTACATCTCAATGGACTATGGCATTCTGAATGCTACCGCAATGATTCTGTGGGGGCTTTACAACGGAGTCTGGTATGCCGTCCGGGAGTACTACCATTCCGGACGGGATACCGGGATACAAAAGACGGATGAACAGTACTACAATCAGGGGCTTGTTCCGCTTGCTGGAGATCTGCCAATCAAGGCGGTAATCATAGACCCTAGTGCAGCGTCTTTTATCACTTTGGTTCGGCAAAAGAAGCGGTTCAAGACGATAGGCGCAGCAAATGAGGTTCTTGCAGGTATCCAGCATACTGCCGGAGCACTTGCAGAGCGGCGTATACTGGTGAATTCATGCTGCAAGAACCTAATTCGTGAGGTGTCACTATACGTCTGGGACGACAACACATCTCAGGACACACCCATAAAGGAGAACGACCATTGCCTGACAGGGGAAACTCTTGTTGAAACCGTAGAGGGAAGGAAACCGATAAAAGAGCTAGTAGGGGAAACAGGGTGCGTCTGGTGTGCAAAGGATGGGAGGCCAGGAAAGGCGGCTTTTCATGATGTGCGAATGACGCAGAGCGAGGCAGAAGTATTTGAAATTGAGCTTGAAAACGGCCTAAAGGTAAAAGCAACTGCAGACCATCCAGTATTAACTAAACGTGGATGGGTACAAGTAAAAGACCTGCGCAGCGATGATGAAATCGCTTGTATTGGAGGTTTGGAAAATGGAAGTCACATACAGCCAGGATAGAAAAATTGCGTATTGCGATGGTTTCAAGTTTAGGCTTGATTCCAGAACAGGCTACTATCTTTGCACCAAAAGCACATACCATGGGCACAGGGAAAGATTACATGTATATATCTGGAGGAAGGAACACGGAGAAATTCCTGAAGGATACCATGTGCACCATGTTGACGGAGACAAAAACAATAATAGGTCCGACAATTTGACTTGCATAAGTGGAAACGAACATAGCTTGCACCATATGCAGGACAGAGTGAAAAACCACAGGGAAGTATTTGACAGAGCGCTTGAAAAAGCAAGGCCAAAGGCTGCAGAATGGCACAAGAGCGAACAGGGCCGGGAATGGCATAGGCTACAGTACAAAAAGACTGAGGAAAGATTTCACGCAGAGCGGGATTTTATTTGTTTGGTATGCGGTAAGCCGTTCAAGAGCACAAAAGCAGGCAGCAAATTCTGCAGCAACAATTGCAAGGCAACGGCAAGAAGAAGGAGCGGCGTAGACAATGAAACAAGAATTTGCGCAGTGTGCGGGAACCAGTTCACAACAAACAAGTATTCCAAAGCAAGAACCTGTTCCAGGGGCTGCAGAAATAAGCTATTTCAAGATTAGGGACGTTCGTCCCGCTGGTAAAGAACCAGTGTATAACATGGAGGTTGAAGGGTGCCACAACTTTGCAGTTAACGGCGGTATTATCGTACATAACTGCATGGACGCAATGCGATATTTCGTGGAAACAAAGCAGATTTACAGGCAGAGGCGCAAGTATGACTCTCTGCTGACGTGAGGAGGGGACGGAGTGAAAACCTACCAGGACTTTGAGGAGGCTGCACAGGCCGGGGAAGACAGCAAGATTGCTTTCATTGAGAGCCTGATAAACTACCATCGCAGTACTGCCGCCTATAAGATGGCAGTAGATGCCGAGCTGTACTATGAAGGGGAAAATCCAACCATCAACAAGTACGAGAAAATCATCTATGATATGAAGGGCCGGGCGCACGTCAATATGTGGACGGCAAATCACAAGATAGCATCTCAGTTTTTCGGTATGGCAATACGCCAGGAGGCAAGCTATTTACTCGGAAACGGGGTAACTTTCTCCAAAGACGGGACAAAGGAAAAGCTGGAGACTGCGCAGGAACCGTTCGATGTCAATCTCATGAATATGGCTATTTATGCGCTTGTGGACGGTGTCTGCTATGGGTTTTGGAACCTTGACCACATCGAGGTTTTCCGGCTAACAGAGTTTGCCGCCCTTCTGGACGAAGAGGACGGCAGCATAAAAGCCGGGGTCCGGTTCTGGCAGTTGGAGGACGGCAAGCCGCTGCGGGCAACCCTGTACGAAATGGACGGCTATACAGAGTATATCCGCAGGAACGGGGAGAGAATGCAGGAACTTGTACCAAAGCGGGCCTATATCGTGCACTCTGTAGGAAGCGCATACGACCGGGCGCATGGAACCACAATTTACCAGTACGATAATTACCCAGGCTTTCCTATCGTTCCCCTGAAGAACGGTGACAAGATGCGCAGTGAGCTGAAAGGCAAGCGCAATACGCTGGACGCCTACGACCTGGTACTGAGCAACATGGTAAACAACGTTGACGAGGGCAACCTGATTTACTGGGTGCTGACAAACTGCGGCGGTATGGACGACCTGGATGATGCCCGATTCTTGGAGCAGCTGCACATTACGCACGTAGTGCACGCTGACGGCGATGCAGCTGGCGGGGCAACTGCTGAGCCACACAGTATTGAGGCACCGATTGAAAGCACACAGACGGCGGCTGACAGCCTGAAACGGCAGCTTTACGAGGACTTTCAGGCGTTTGATTCCTCTGCAGTAACGGCAGGACAGCAGACGGCTACTGCAATACAGGCCAGCTATGTGCCGCTGGATCTAAAAGCAGACTTTCTGGAAATGAATATAATCAAATTTATCGGCGGCATTCTTGCGCTTGCAGGGATTGACGACAAGCCGACATTTACCAGAAACAAGATAGTTAACCGCCAGGAAGAAACGCAGACCGTGATACTGGGTGCGCAGTATTTTGATGATGAATACATTACAAAGAAGCTGTTAACCATTCTCGGCGATGCAGACCAGGCAGAGGCTGTGATGAAGCGCATGGCGGCAGACCATATGATGCAGCAGCCGATAAACAAAAACGCTCCTGATGCGAATTCAGGCGGCCTAGAAGACTCGCAAGCGAAAGACGAGTAAAGTATAGGCTAAAACCCTTGGCGGGCCTTAAAAGAGCCGTAGAGGGCCCTAGAGGGCTTTCTACGGCTCGTTAGCTATAAAGGAGGCGAGAAAGTATGGCGAAACACGATGAAGCATATCGAAAAACGCAGGAGTATCTAGAGGAGCTGGAAAAGAAGATTGCTGCGGAGTATTCCAAGGCGGCATCAGAAATGGATTCTGAGGTGCAAAAGTACTTTGCGCAGTTCCAGGCACGAGATGCGCAAATGCAGGCAAGACTGCAGGCAGGAGATATAACACCGCAGTATTATCAACAGTGGCGGCTGAACCAGATAGGGCGGGGAGAGCGTATGGAGGCAATGCGGGACAAGCTGTCCGGAAGGTATGCAGATGCCGCACAAGTGGCGCAAGCGTATATCAACGATACAACGCCTGGGATTTATAGTCTTAACCGAAACTTTGCCGCATACGGTATTGAGAAGGCTTGCGGGCGTGATATAGGCTTTGATCTTTTGAACGAGCAAGCTGTCCGCAGACTGATTGAAGAGGAGCCAGACATAATGCCTTATTACAGCCCTGTCAGAGCACGTATGAGAGGGTTTGACCTTGCATTCGGGAAGAGGCAAATCATGAAACAGTTAACCACCGGGATTTTGATGGGAGAGAGTATTCCGAAACTTGCGGATAGGCTACAAAACAACATTCCAACAATGCTCAGGAATAGCGCAATACGTTCGGCAAGGACAGCCGTAACTGGTGCGCAGAATGCAGGCAGATTAAAAGGCTATCTGGAAGCGGAAGATATGGGAATCAAGCTACAGAAATGCTGGCTTGCAACGCTTGACGACAGAACCCGGCATTCCCATGCGGCGATTGATGGCGAGACAGTGGGGGTAAAAGAGTATTTCTCCAACGGCTGTATGTATCCAGGAGATCCGCAAGGGGAACCGCAGGAAGTATACAACTGTTTTATTGGGGAAACAGTTGTAGCCTCTGACAGCGAAATAGTCAGAGGCTACAAGCACGGGTATTCGGGGGATTTAGTCAGAATCGAAACTGCCAGAGGCGTAAATTTCACCTGTACACCGAACCACCCAGTACTGACACCTGGCGGGTGGGTTGCTGCGGCAAGACTTAACCAGGGAGACGACCTGTGCATAGCAGAGTTCGGAGACAGCGGAGATTATAGGAGGAATCCAAACATAAAGCATATTTACACCAGACTGGACGCACTTTTTCAGTTTTTTAATATAATTCTGGGTAAGAGGGCTTGCGCACTGGGTGTGGATTTCCACGGCGATATTGCCGCAGAAAATGTCGAAGTTGTAACTCTGAAAAGGGTATTGCGGCTCGACAGGGATTCCGGCATTGGACAGAGCGTCAAAAAATTCCTGCTCGAACTTGCCAATAAAACGTTTGCCAGCAATAGCTCTTTTATGCAGCATCTCTGGAGTATTTGCGAGGCCACGTTTGGCATTGTTAGCCGCTGCGGTAAGGGCTTTTCTTTCCTCTGCAGGCGTCTGGGACATGCGAAGGTACATAGATTCAGACTTGTTCCTGGGCCTGATTCCTGCCTCTCTAAGGACTCTATAGACGACCTGGCGACTGAATCCGAAGCTTTCAGCAAGTTTCTTGCAGGATTCGCCGGAAAGGTATCTATAGACAAGATCGTAAGCGTCAAAATCGTTCCTTCTGCGGGGAGAGTACATGTTTATAACCTCCAAACTGGAACCGGGTATTATTTTGTAAACGGTTCTGAGGGCATTATAAACCAACCAGGGAGAAAGTGCAACGGCATTTTCGCAGTTGCGCATAACTGCCGCTGCACCATGGTGACGCAAATTGAGGGGATAGACACGTCAAGAGCACCCAGGAGAGCAAGAGACCCGGAAACGGGAAGAAACGTAATAGTTGAGGGCATGACATATGCAGATTGGGTAAAATGGAAGGAAGAAAAGAACAAATAAAAAGAGGGGGATTTAATGAACGCAATTAGCGATGTGAGAATCGTTAGCAACGTAGAGGCGGTAAAAAAAGCATCTGCAGAGCAAATCAGGACAGCACTGGAAATGATAGGGCAGACCGCAGAGGGATATGCGAAGCGGCTTTGCCCGGTTGATACGGGCCTACTGCGGAACAGCATAACCCATGCACTGGCAGGGGAGCACGCCGCAATATCTGAGTACGAGGACGATGAAGGGGAGCAAAAGGGCGAGTACAAAGGGACCGCAGACGGAAAGAAAACAGAAACGAGCGTATATATCGGAACCAACGTAGAGTATGCGGCTTATGTAGAGCTGGGGACGGGCAAATATTATCCTGGGGGTCGTGATACGCCCTGGGCATGGCAAGATGCCAAAGGGAACTACCACAGGACAGAGGGACAGAAGGAACAGCCTTTTTTGCGTCCTGCAATCAATGATCATATTTCAGAGTACAAACGCATACTTGACAGCGTTATCAAGAACGGCTAAAATGCGTGGTGACAGTTGTAAAGAACTGCAATTGT
>CANQZG010000051.1 GCA_947628305.1 uncultured Muribaculaceae bacterium
CACTCCGCCGTGATTAAAAAAGCTGTGTCAATCCTCGAAGAATTGTGGGTCGATTACATGCAGAACGGCAAGATGAATCCCGCATCGGGCATCTTCCTGGCTAAAAACATGTTCCAATATCGGGACGTTATCGACATCGCTCCGGGCAAACCTGAGCCGCTCGGAGAGAAGCAGACAGCCGAACAGATCATGGAACGCAACAAAGATTTGATTGAGGACTAATCAGAAAGGAGCCTGACGATGTATATTGACCGATTCGTTGCGGGCGTTCTCGCAACACTCATCAGCGAAGTGACCGTGGTGGTCCTGGCCGTCATCGTTGCGGTCGTGAGGAGCCGCAGAAACGGAGGCAATCGAAACGATTGAAAGCAGAACACAGTTGTGATACAATGAAGCAGAAAGGAAGTGCAGAACATGAAGTTGCTTACGATTCATCCAAACACTGACGGCTCTTGGTGGCATTACCACATTTGCCTACCGGCTCGTTTCGGAGAGGAAGTTTTCAACCAGTATTGCCCATTCGCGGCGGAACATATCGACGCAGAGTTTGATGACCGTTGCGACAGGTGCAAATACTTCTCAATCCTTGAGGGCGAGAACGGCGATTTGACACTGGACTTGCAGAAAGAGGCGAGAGCGCCAGAAAGGCCTGCATCGGACTGACCAGTGCAGAACGGCCCCGGAGAGCGTCAAACTTTCCGGGGCTATCTTCTCGCTACGGGACTAGCCTATATAATCATAACTACGTTATTCCGAGCGAAGCGTCTTTATTATACTTTAATTTAAATATAAAGCTCTGTTTTTGCTTTACAAGGGATGGCGTTGGTGGTATAATGGAGATGGGCAGAAAGGCCAAGAGTGTCGCAGAAAGGGGATGCCGAGACGTGCCAGAAGATCGCGTTAAACAAGCAGAACAGTGTTGCATACAGAAGATCGTTCATCACTTTGGACTAGAGGATTGTCCATGGAGCGACTTTGCGCTTGCAACTGACACTCACTACTGGAGGCGGCTGGACTGTGGCGGGAAACCGCTGGCAGAGTTCCATGTTAGGCCAGAAGTTCCACTTGATGTTATCCTCGATAATGTGCGGTATCTAACAGAGAGACCAGTGTGAGCCGCACAGAACGCCGCCAGAACGCGCAGAACGGCCCGTGGTGACGTTTTAGCGTCAAGACGTGTAAACACACGGCGGGAACAAACGGCCCGCAGAACGGCGAATTTGGCGCGAGAAAGGTGTATTGATATGACGGTTAGAATCATAAAGCGAAAATACGGCGTGTATGACTGCTATGAGGAGCCGTCGTGGGTCAATTTCTGTTCTAGGATTTCACCTGACAGCATTTTTTCAGCGTTGAGCGAGCTGGGAAGTATCAATATTATTTTCGTTGATGAAGAATTAGAAGAAGCCAGAAAGAACGCAGAACATAGAAAAACCGCCTCGGACTGAACCGGGGCGGTCTTGTTTTGTGTTCCTGTTAGGCGTTGCGGAGGTTGAGACGGCGAAGCTGTTCTTCCCTGATAGCTTCGTATCTTTCGGTTGCCCGCTGCAACGGGATAAGGTCTTTCGCGGTTGGCGGAGCGGGGCGCATGACCGTTGCGAGGCGGTAATACTCGGAAAAAGCGACCTTGGATTCCTGTTCCAATTCTTCATCGCTATACTTGGTAATGTCCTTCATTTTTCAAATCTCCTTATTTGCGTTTGCTTTAATTTTAATTGTCTCGTAGAATTTGTTCCCGTCAATTTCTAAGAATTTACAAAATTCTGTGTATGCGCGGTCTTTGCAGTCAAAGTCTTTATACCATAATGTATCTCCCATATAGTGAGTGATTGTGTTATATTTGTTTTTGATAATGCGCCATTTGTATCTCGGGGCTGGGTATAAGCGGATAATATATCCTTGCTCGCTGTTGATGATACATCCATCTTTGGAAACATACGCTGTGTACGTCATCTTATCTCCTTTACAGTGTCAGATTGATTTTGTATTCTTGTTTGGGCCATATCCGGCGCAGAAAGCGCGGCGGCGTGGGCCGGGTCTGGTCCGTCCACCAGGTGATCCGCTCCGCTATGTCCTCCGGCGGGATCATCGGAAGATTCCAGCGCTCAAAGTCGCTGGAACTGCGATAATAGCCGTGGGCCTTGTGTTCGGTGCGCGGGTCGGGCAGAGCCTCGCAGCCCGGTGCGCCCATGATGTAACGGCTGTCCTTGACATTGGCGGTCTTTAGGGCCAGAACGCTGTCAAAGTTTACCTTGATCTCCGTGGGTATGATCTTGGCAAGCGGGCATTGCGTGCATAGAATGATGTGGACATGAGCGGCCCGGCCAACTTGCGCGATACGCTGCACAAGCGCAGAACAGGTCTTTTTGCTGGTGGTCATCAGGTCGGCGAACTCGTCAATGATCACATACACTTCGCCGCCGTCATAGTCCAGCAGGCCGCGCCGGGCCATATCCTTGTAACGTGCGTCACATATCGACATGGCAAGCTGCAAAGCCTGGGGAAACTCGGTGGGTTCCGTGGCATGGCGCAGAACGTGGGGAAGATTCTTGTACCGGGCAAGCTCCACCCGCTTCGGGTCGATAAGAATAAGCTCCGCTCCCTGTTTGCTGTCCTGGGGCGCATTGCGCAGCGCGTGATAGATCAGCGCGTTGACTACAACACTTTTCCCGCTCCCGGTCTTGCCCGCAATCATTAAATGCGGCTGGGAGAGCATATCGACGTAAAGAGCATAGCTCTTCCCGGCGGGCGTGTACCATTTGTCAGACATTGGCGGCCTCCACTTCTTCAACGCTCACGCAGAGGACAAGGTGATCACGCTCTGTCCCCATGTTTAGTACATGGCCCAGAAAGTAGAGTTTTGCTTCGTCAAGTGTACCATTGAAACGGGTGTAAAAATAGTCACCATCAGAAAGAACTATTTTGTATTTGTGCATGGTGTATAGCCTCCTTTAGATGCGGATTTCTTTCCCGTCTTTGATGACGATATATTTATTGTTTCCCATCCAGAAAACGGAAGAGCGAGGGACATTATAAGATTCTGCTAATTCGTTGCAGTCTTTTCGGGCCTTTTCAATTGCTTTTTCTGCGTAGCTGGTTTTCATAGTACAACCTCCGTTGTATTTGGTCCCGCTCTCACTGTTGCGGCGCTCGCTGTCGGCCCTGTCTGGCTGGCCTTGCCCGTGGGTTATGTTTTCTTCGGCAGCTCCACGATCTCCCGGTTTTCCATTGTCAGGCTGTCCGGCTGCCTGTGCTGGTGATTCTATGCTTTGCCGGTTTGCTCCGCTCTTCCTCCCGATGTCCGGGCTGTATTCCAACCCCCGGCACAAGGCCGGGACGCTTGCGGCTTAATGGAACTCTTTATAGTCGCCGCAACGACTCGCAGAAATCAGCAGATGCAGTTTTCCCGGAACTCGCGTAGAAGGCCATAACGACGGCCCATCCGCTCGAAATAGGCTTGCTTCTCGGCCAAATCCGCATAGCTGCAATCCCAGCCGTCAAAATTGGCTGCCCACTCGATAGCCTCTTGGCGCAGTTCCTCTTTCCGCCTGTTATAGCGCGTTCCGGGGATATAGCCGTCAACGGTGCTCCAAATCAAAGTAGTCATTGTAATACCTCCCAATATTGATATTGTTTTTATTTCCAACCCCGCCCCGAAGGGCGGACGCTGGCGGCCTAATGGCTGTTTATAGTCGCCGCCTCGACTGTTATTTCTCGATGCGTTCCACTCGGAAACTTGCGCGGTTCTCTTTGGGAAGGCACTTGTTAATAAAGTCCTCCGCATTGATAAGTGTAGTAAACAGCGCCGTCACCCGCTCGAATTCCTCATATTTGCCGCCATTCTTGGCGGTGCAGGTCGCTATAACTGCCCACTTGCAATTATGTTTCATCGTTGCGCCTCCTTTAGCAGAAGATGAACAGCGCCGTAGACCGCGCCGTGATCGCGTACATGGTGCCGGTCTCGGTGCCCTGGAAGAGCGCGCCGTTGATACCATACATGCCCGCGCTATAACCGACCTGCTCGAACTGCTCCGGGATCGCCTCGCGGCTGTGGGCTTTGGTGATGTCAACGGCGTATTTGCTCCGGGCTATGGCTTTAATCTCGCTCTGCTTGTACTTACGCATTTCAATAATCCTCCTTGCATAATTCCGGCAAGGTGTGTTATAGTTGCCTTGCCTCGGTTTGGTGTGTGCTTCTGGGGCTCGCCTCGGTCGATGTTTGCGGCGTCGGCTGGGGCGGTTTGTTTTGCCCATGAGCGCCGCCGTGTTTCCACGGCAACGGGCTTGCACCGTTCACCCTTGCGGGCGGGCCTTGCGGGATTATTTGCGGTAGGCGGCAAAGATCATGCAGTTGTTACCAAGGGATTTCCCCAAAACCTCGAAGCGGTCACTGTCCGGGCCGCAATAGTATGACGGCTCGGTAAACCCGTCTTTTATTGCGTTATCCATTGCTCGGAAGATTTTTGTAATCCTTACGCCGAGGAAACGTTTTGTTTGCACCAAATCGCCTTTTTTCATTTTGTAATATCTCCCGTTCTATAATTTGTTTTGCCCTGGCGGGCTGGGGCTGGGTCGCTTTTCCCGGTGCGGCCCGGCTGAGGTCTCCGGCGGGATTTAAAGGATTTCGCCCGTTTCGAGGTCCATTACATCGCCGTGCAAGTCTTTCGCTACATCCAGCGCGATCTCTTTGCTGTAGGGCCCGATTTCCTCAATCCCGTTTCCCCGGTCGGCATACACCATATAACCGGGGTGTGTGGGCTTGCTCATTACAGCGGCGGCAAACATCTGGTTGATAGTCATTTGTACGATCCTTTCCGGCCTTGGCCTGTGTGGTGTGGTGGATTTAATTTCTATGGTTATTATACTGCTTTTACAGTTACTTGTCAATAGTAAATGTAAAAATAAATCAAGATTATTTGTAATTTCGCTGTCAAGCTGTCAATCTGGCGTGGCAAGCTGCCCAGCGCGGGCGGGATACCGGCGGGGGATTCCAGGCCCACCGTCAGGGGCCAGTGAGCCTTTCTAGCACCGAAAAGAATAAAAAGAGTAAATTTACAAAAACCTATTGACATTTACAGAAAACGATGTATAATGTTCGTGTAAATGGTTCGGAGGTAGCCGACATGGAGATAAAAGACTTCAAAAACGCGATAGGGTACATTCGGGTTTCGACTGACGCACAAGCTGGCGATGATAGGTTTGGCATTGAGGCGCAGAAAGAGAAGATTTTATCCTATGCCAACCAGCAGGGATACAATATCGTGGAGTGGTTTCAGGATGAAGTCAGCGGGACACAGACGGACAATCCAGGAACTGAATGGATGCGGATATTGAATGACGAGAACATAACGAATCCGCCATTTGAAGCCGTGATCGCATTCAAAAGCGACCGTGTTGCAAGAGATACGATGATGTACTTCTACTACCTGTATGTATTAAAGAAACGGAACATACAGTTGCTAAGTACGCAAGAGGTTTTTCCGGAAGGCGAGTTTGCCAATATCTATCGCGCACTTATTTTGTTTGTTGCGGAGCAGGAGAGGAAGAACATCGCGCTTCGTACCGGGAACGGAAGGAAAATAAAATCCGCCGCTGGTGGTTACAGTGGCGGTCGGGCTCCTTACGGATATTCAATTCGGAACGGTCAGCTTGTTATCAATGAGGAAGAGGCGGCTGTTGTCCGCGAGATTTTCTCCCGCAAAGGGGAAATGCCGATGATTCGGATTGCTGAATGGCTGAACGAGAACGGGTACAAGAGCCGGAGTGGTGGGTGCTTTTACGCGAGTCATGTCAAGGCTATCATTGAGAATGAGCCGACATATCGAGGGATGTATCGTTACGGTCGCGGAAAAGACAAAAAGGAAGTGCCGTGGGTCAAGGGAGTCCATGAGCCGATTTTGAAGGAGTTGGACTGATGTTCGGAAGAATCCGCACTGCGCTGATGTTAAGAAAGTTAAAGGTTCGTTACGGAAGTGATGACAGGGCCGTCTACTATGAGTATCAGGCCGGAGAGGAAGAACAAGTGCTGGTACGGCAGGACTATATCAGGGCTGATGAGATCGTTTGCGGGAAAGAAGCCATATCGGAACGGGATTTTCCATGGCACGGACATTCATATCAGGATTTTCTTGACGTGACAAACCGCCTCCAACAACTTTTGCCGGAGATTTTAGATATTACCGGCGAAAAAGAAGCGAGGCGGTTCAGAAAGAAGCACAAGGACATATACGAGGCGTATTATCAGCGGCCAATACACGTTCTGCTGGAAGATGGAAGGTACAAGTTTTCGACAGATGGTAGGCACAGGATATTTGCCGCAAAGCAGATTAACGGCGTTATTCCAGTATTTGTTGTTGAATATGCTGTTGTTCGTGAAATGCCGGTAGAGAGTTACATTGAGCGAGACTGTATAAGATGTTGGAGATTTTGAAGAAGGAGTGACTGAAATGGCGAAGAAACGTAAACCGCGCAAGAAGAAACCGGACGGTGGTAAACTGTTCCTGGGCGCGATGACGGGCGGGTTATCGCTCCTTGCGACGGGAATCCACCAAGACCCGAAGCCGAGAAAACGCCGCAAAAAGAAAAAGGGCGGGTTGAGCTACATCGACGACAGGTGGTGCGACCGGGCCAGTTGGTTCTAGGAGGAGTAAAATATGAATTTTTCAAAAGATATCAAACAGGCATGGGCGCTAATGATCGGCGAGATATGCTTTGTGGCGATTGGCGGCATAAATGTTGGATTCGGAATATTCCGGCAGATGTCAGGCAAGAACGGTATCGTGTCGATATGCTGCGGAGCGTTTTGTGCCATTGTTTGCGGAGTGTGTGCGTGTTTTACCTGCCGTACTCTTATCAGGTATGCCAGAATGGAAACAGAACTTGTTGAGCAGATACAAAAGCTGGATCAACAGCTTCGCGTTGATGCGTCTGACGCGAGCGGTGAGGAACCATGAAACACAAAGTCAAAGCACTCGTCCCGGTCGAGAAGCACGGCCTGCTCGGGACGAAAACGGTGTACCGGAAAAAGACGGTCGAAGTGGACGGCGCGACGTACCGAAAAATGAAGAGGGCGGAGCGGGACAAAGAGTTCGGCATTGGCGAGATGATGTTCTACGACGCGCTGTGGGGCGACGATTGACCTGAACTGAATAAGACAGTGCCAAGTGCCTAGTGCCAAGTGCCTTTTATCCTGATTGGGATAGGAGGCACTTTTTTCATGGACGCAAGGACTCTTGTTGATCGGCTCGGGAAAAAAGACCTGAGCGACTATTCTGTGCTGAATGAC
>CANQZG010000052.1 GCA_947628305.1 uncultured Muribaculaceae bacterium
TCTTCATTTGTTATTGTTCCCCGCAAAGTTAGCACCCTTATCTGTATCACAAAACACCACCCTTATCGGTTACTTACAGTTCAAGACCAAGATTTCAGCGGCCATGTATGGCTGCAAGTCATGGGATGAGTTTTCGCGTCGCCTCGCCTATGCCGGAATTGAGGTTAAATTCCATGACGACCGCGACACTGGCAAGCATATCGGAGTGAGATTCTCTGACGGCGACATAACCCTCAATGGCTCCAAAATCGACCGGGCTTTCACCTATCGCCGCCTCAACAATTTCTTTGAGGCCAACCGCAAGCAGGGGCAGCAACAGACATCAATCCCGACAAATCAGCCGAAAGTGACGGTTGAATACGCCCCGGTAAAGCAGCCATCACTTATTGAAGATGTGGTTCAGTCAACAGCCGAGGCAATCGGAGGACTGTTCAATGTCGGCCCCGGATACGACCCTGCGGAGGAAGAATTTATCCGCAACATGAAAAAGAAGAAAAAGAAACCAACCCGAAAAATCAGATTCTAAAATATGGCAGATCTTTACAACACCGTTCAGAAACAAGGCAAGCAGCTTGACGGACTGCAAAAGAAAGTGGATGCCCACGACACCCGAATCGAGACACTTGAAACAAAGGCTATGGCAACCGCGCCGCAGACACCTGTCAACATTCCGGCACCGAAAGTTACCGTAAACATCCCTGACAATATTGCCACAAAGGAAAATGTCTATGGAGCGGTGAATCAAGCCCTCAAAAATCAGACAGACTACATGGTAAATGGTATAACCAAGCTATACACGGAGATTCTACCCAAGCCATCATACGTTTCACAGCCATCATCGTCTGCAATCAGCGATGAGCAGATAGCAAGAATCGCGCAGGCAGCAGCGGATAAAGCGGCAGACAAGGCAGTATCCAAACGTTATGAGAAACTGGATGCAATGGCTGACACCGTGATGCACCGCATCTATAATCTTGTTCACGGCGCAATATGGGCGGCAATACCGAAATGGGCATACATCGTCTTTGCAATCGCTGTCCTCGTAGCCGGAGGCTTTGGCTACGGCTTCTTCTACCAACTCAACGAAAACTCCAGACTGAAAGATGTCGAATGGCTCTACCGCTACGAGCGTATGTGGTGGAAAGGCAAGGAACAGGAAGATTTGCTGCGCCGAGAAAAAATCTTCGCAGTCGGCACACAGCAGGAGCAGGATTCCATTAGAACCTGCATACGACAGTATGAAAAAGCCCGACACATAGAAGACACATTCCTATATTTCAACCCATCAGAGAAATAATCCATTCATTAGGAAAACAGGCAACCCCAATAATCGCTACCGGGGTTGCCTGTCTTTGTTTATGTATGATTAAACTGTTTTATTTCAGAATACCTGAAGATGCTGAACCTGAGATCTGAGGCTCATTGTCGCGTCCTACCTTCTTGCCAAAACCGAATGTATAGGTAGCCGTTATTTTCACCAGTGCGTGAGAATTGCCGTTGATAAGGGTCTCGTCGGTGCTGTAAAACTCGCTGTTCATCACTCGTCTTGAACTTCTCCAATTCCATCTACCTATATTCATGACCAATGCTGATATGTTCAGATGGGAATTTGACCATCCTACTTTCATATAATAATCATCTTTATCACGTTGCCAGATTCCATTCATCATGCCGTCCCATGTTCCAATGGTAGAAATGTATGTCAGACCAAAGTTCCAGTTTTTGAGATAATATGTCATCTGTAGATTATAGTAAATATGAAAATGGTTTACGTTGTAAGGACTACCATTATGGTTAAAAAGTTGGCTAAGATTTCCCGTTAGGACTAAAGACCTGTCGAAGAAACGCGCTGTTCCTTTAATGCCATACATACCTTGTGCATACGAACCTATAGGTTGTTTGATTGTTCGTATCACGCCATTTTCGTCAGCTTCGTAATCATAGGCATAACGGTCTTTTACAATCCAGCCCCAAGCATAGGCACTTAGATTGTAGTTATTGTTGGGAATCCAAGTATATGAGAAATCAAAATCATAACTCTTTGCTGGAAATAGGTTGGGATTACCCGTATATTTGAGAAATGGAGAGGCTGTTATTACTTGGGCACTCTTGAAGTTGGGCGAAGGCAGCCATGACTCATATTGGAAGATTGCCGAGATGGAATGTCTGCGGTTTGGGGAATACTGCGCTGAAACATCAAATGATGGGGCGTTGCGCCGGTCAACGGAGGAACCGAATTGCAATCTGTCCCAATCCCAACCAAAACCTATATGTGTTCTAACTTTATTAATAGATAGTTCATAATTTGCGCCAAACCCTATACGCGATGATCTGGCTCGATCCAATCCGGTTGCCGAGCCGAGGTATGATGTGCGATTATATTGATATGAACCCTTGACAACTCCCAAAAGACTGCCTAATTTTCCGAAA
Source organism: uncultured Muribaculaceae bacterium (assembly GCA_947628305.1). Taxonomy (GTDB): domain Bacteria; phylum Bacteroidota; class Bacteroidia; order Bacteroidales; family Muribaculaceae; genus HGM05190. Next base: position 2,431 of record CANQZG010000052.1, read on the forward strand.
TCATGCTTGAACTTCAGGTCTCCCGACAGATAATTGGTGTTATCGATTGCTGAATTCAAAATAGATGATTGACCGTATTCCAGATAATCACTGCATTGATCGGTATGCGAAAAGCTATACTGGGGAGAGAATGTAAGTGAATTACTGCCCGGGAGAACAAAGAAGTAATATCCGTTATAGGATATGAATTTTGAGAAATCCTTTGTAGTGGAATGATATTCGGATGTGGGATAAAAATTATTGGAATATCTTACTGTACCGTTCTGAACAGTGTTCGGCTGCCGGTCAAGATTGCTTTTGAGCAATGTCGATGCTTGTACTTTGTCGGAATTGTAGGTCGCCTTGAATATCAGATAGTAATTGTTGCGTCGGCGTTTCGATGAGTTCAGTTCTGAGGAGCGCTCGAATTGCTCAATAGTTCCATCATCTTGAGGCAGACGGAAAGTCTCGGTCATATCTTGTCCGATATGAGATGAGCCGCTGTTATAAGCCGAGCCCATAAGGTCGTAGGTCATACGCTTGTATTGCATTCTCACATTGCCTATCAGTTGTTCCTGATGACCGTTAAGAAATGTGCCGAACCCGTATACTTTCGCATAGCCGCCATATTCATACTGTTGCATTATAAAATTGACCACATACGGATTACCTTGCAAGCGAGGATCCGACGGGTATTCAAGAAATTCCACTCGTTTCACATCACTTACACGCATCGCCATCAGATCGTTCTCAGACGCCGGCAGATAGTCGATGAATATAGCCACCGGTTTCCCTCCATTGGTTGTTATCGAATTGTCGGATATGATACCTAACTGCGGTATAGCCATGTGGTTGAGGAGTTCCGAACCGGATTGCGAAGCGTTTTTTTGCCTCGCAGTAGGCATATATACCGATTTGTCGGAATAAAGATTTGCATTTTCCGCCTCCACCGTGACTGTGCCTAATGCGACAGCCTGTTCCTCCATCAATATATTACCTATTGAAAATGCGTTGAATTTCATTGTTGTGGTCTTATAACCCAAACAAGATAATTTCCCAATTACCCCTTGTCTGTCACAAGGGATTGAAAAATGACCTGCTTCGTCGGTAATCCCGTATGTGATGACTGTTGAATCTTGTGGTGCAAGCAACATTACTGTTGCAGCAACCACGGGCTCATTGTCGTTGCCGATAACTCCTCCCGTATAGCAGAACTTACCATGTTGTAGAGCTTCTATATAGTAATTCTGATTTTTCTTAATAATGGAGATTGGGTTTAGTCCTACGGTCTGACGCAAAGCATCGTAAGCGTCATCAGTATTTATTTTTGCTGATGTCTTGTAGTTGTCGAGCTCTTTGTATATAAAGGATATGTTGACATCGGGATGGTCTTTGCTTATTTTTACAATCGCTTCCGATATGGGAGTATTGCTGAACGAATAGGTGTATTGATAAGCATTGGCTGAAATAAAAGTCATCACAGCCAATATTATTGTCATGATAGTTTTCATTTTCAGTCAATGGTTAGGATGTTGCCGTCTTGCTTGATGTTGATTTGCTCGAATGTGTTGAGTTGTTCCATAACCTCGTTGAGCGGTAACGATGGGTCTAACTTGTAGTAAAGGTGCAACAGTTTTACTTCCTTATTGTTAAACTTTACCTCTATGCCGTAAGAGTCTGCCACCTCTTTCATTATCTTTTCGAGAGGTTCGTCTTCAAACATAATCGGGGTTCTGCCAGCCTTGACAGTATCGCTCTTTGCCGTTATCGTGTCTGCTGAAACAACAACCGTCGGCTCAACAGCCACGTTTTCAACAATCGGATCCGATTTATGGTCGATAACAGCCACAGTGACTGCTATCCCGGCGGCAACGGCTACTATTGATGTGCCGACGATAGTGGCAATAGATGCGGCACGACTGCCGAACCAAAAGAATGTACGGCGGAAACTGGTAGAATGTTTCTTCGAGAAGTATTTCCATTCGGAGTCAACATCAATATCTTTTTCAGCTTCTATTGCAGAATCAGCTTTGCAGAGTAGATTATAGATCTCCTTGGCTTCAGGGTCCGACATTATTTCTGCCAACTTCGCGGATGTATATTTCTCGGGATGCTCGACAATGTCAAGCACAAGTTCGTATTTATCCATTTTCGTTGAGTTTTTTGCGGATGGTTGTAAGTGCATGACTAAGATGACGGTAAACGGCGGTCTCACTTATGCCAATTGACGCAGCAATGTGGGAAAACGGCAATTTCTCGGAGAACCGCAATTCCATGATATGTCTCGCCTGTGGTGATATTTCCGAATCGATGAGATTGTATATCCGTGCAATGGTTTCTTCATCAGGCCAATCCTCGCTGTCGTATTCTTCGTGGTCTATAAAATAGCGGTTGGCAATCCGTTGATGAATCTCGCAGTCACGGATATGATTCAGACAGCGGTTCCTGACAGCTTTAATAAGATAACCGCCTGTGACAGTAATATCAAGTGGCGAATCGAGAAGCGAAGCAAAAACATCATGGACGATGTCGCGCGCGAGATCATCATCGTGCAGAAGTGCCGCGGCCAACCGGCGCATCTGCGCATAATGTGCTTTGAAAAGCTGCTCTATGTCGTTTCTGTTTGTCATACATCAATAAGACACATAACATCCGCAAAACTCAACCCTGAATGGAAAAATTTTTTGAAAAAATTACATATCCAGCATCAGAATGACTGTTCACACAGAAAATATTATCTTCTCCCGAACCTTAATTTGAATTTGGTTCGGACTTTATATATGCCCATATAAACCCAATAATAGGTATGACTGAGCAAAGAAAAATTTTACAAGTAACAGACCCAAACGCAATCTTACTATACCCCTAAAATGCGGATAATGCAGAAAATGCAACTTATTTCAGTTCTGATTCAATATCCTCTATCGAGGGTAATGAACTCTTGAACTCATCAGGAATAAATTTTGTGAGCTGAAATTCGGCCACTCCGATAGGCTGTGATGATGATTCGAGGGCATATTGAGCAAGCACATTGTCTTTATCCTTGCATATCAGCAGCCCGATTGTCGGATTATCCTGTTCGGTTTTAAGGATATGGTTGACGGCTGTCATATATGTTCCAAGTTGGCCAATGTCGCCCGCTCCGAATGTTGCGGTCTTGACCTCTATCACGCAATAAGCGTGTAACTTCACGTTATAGAACAACAAGTCAATGAATTGCTCTGTATGGCCTATTTTTAATCGGTATTCCTCGCCAACGTAAGCGAAGCCGGAGCCTAATTCAAGAAGAAAGCGGGATATATTGGCCATAAGAGCCTTTTTCAATTCACGCTCTTTGTATGGCTCCCTCATCTCGGTAAAATCGAAAATATATGGGTCTTTTGTCAACTCTTGTGCAAGGTCGCTATTAGGGGCAGGAAGCAAGCGAGAAAAACTTGTCAATGCCTTTCCCTGCCGTAGATGCAGGTTGGTATCAATGAAAGAGCGTAGCACACCTCTTGACCAACCATCTTCAACTACTTTCCTTACATAAAACAATGCGGCATCGTAATCTGACTTTGAAAAATACTTGTCAATAATGGTGCAATGATGTCCCCACGGGACAGAGAACAATATTTCAGCCGGAGTGTCAGATAAATTGCCAACAGATTGTTGGCACATCTCTCCTTCAGAATTGCCAACAAGTTGTTGGCAATTTGCAGTAGCATGACTATAAAGAAGATACATCTTCTTCATGTACTGCAAATTCTGTCGGGAGAAGCCCTCCGCTTCGGGGATTGCATCTTTAAGGTCTTGGCTAAGGTGCTTGTAAAACCCCGTGCCGTATTTGTTTTCAGCGTCACGAGCCACTATGTCACGACCGAGCGACCAATAGAAGCGAAGCATCTCTTGGTTTACCCGTGTAGCAGCCTTAATCTGACTGCTGCGGTAGCGTTCTTTTAACTCCTGTATCCACCGGGAGTATTCGGCATCGGTTTTAATAAGTTTGCTCATGTTGAAGGGTTGGCTGGCGATTGTTTGCCGTTGACAAATGCAAAGTTACGAATTTTATTGGGAATCAAGGCCATTATCCGAGCAAGTTAACAAGGTCTTGTTTCATTTCCTCATCGATATCGCGGTATCGGGCGAAAGCCTTGCTGCCCTCTTTGTGGCCGGACAATGCTCCGACAAGGTTAGGATCCTTGACTTTCTTATAGATATTGCCGATGAATGTGCGTCGGGCAAGGTGACTGCTGGCAATTTCATTGATTGGTCGCTTTTCTTCGTTGCCCGTTGTCGGATTGCGTACCGTCACCATCCGGGTAATGCCACACGCAGCAAAGATTTTCTTGATAGCATCGTTATATTTCTGCGGACTGATGAATGGCAGGAGCATCGTAAGTAACCGATAAGGGTGGTGTTTTGTGATACAGATAAGGGTGCTAACTTTGCGGGGAACAATAACAAATGA
>CANQZG010000053.1 GCA_947628305.1 uncultured Muribaculaceae bacterium
ATTCTAGGAGATGTAAAAGAGTGGAATATACTACAGGACGTTTCCGGCAAAACAATATCAATCGTAGGTAAAAATGGGCAATATGTAGATTTTACCGGTGACGCGGGTTTAGTCCATGAATTTATTGCAGGAAATCAGTTACCTACAGATGTGATATATGACGCCGCCGCAAAACAGTTAACTGTTCAGACTGGAAACGTTCTGGATGAAGCAGGGCGTGTAGCTAAAAAAGGACTGGCAATAGGCGCGAGTGTAGGAGCGCAAGTTGTTTCTGGTGCAGTAACTGCGCTAGGAGGGATATTAACAGGCGTTAATTGGTATGAAAATAACCCGGAGTTTTGGACGAAGGTTAGCCAAAAACTATTACCATTCGCCTATGATAATCCAACCGAAGAAAGTTGGAGCGATATTTTTCAAGAAACGTTATTTCCAACTGCAGTTGATGGTGACGGCAATCGTTATATACAGGCGGATGTTATTGACGCTATGCGACAAGTTTTATTGGAAAATGGTTTCTATGACAGTAATATCATTATACACGGTGGAGATAGTGGCATTTTTACGCAGAATATTCTTAATAGACTAAATAGTATGAATTTTGATACGAGTAAGTCATACGCAGCACAAAAGACATTATACGGATATAGGGGTGCGACAACTAACGGTTTTACTATAAATAACAGAGGTATAATAAACCCTAACTATGAAGAACCTACCCTAGAGGCATTTAACTACACGTATACAGATGATGGATTTTTTGTCACATTCCACACTAAAGGATTATATCAATTATATAAAACTATTTTAGATTATAAAATATGTATCGGAATAAGCAACAAGAAGGATTCAGTAAATAACACAAAAATGTCTGGTTTTAAAGAATACTTACAGGCTCCGCCTGCACAAGATCCAGAGTTATATTTTTATTCTTATATAGGCGCGCAATGGTCACGTGAAAATATTGAAGCTATACAGCAGGCTTGTATAAACAATAATGAATCACGTAATTTTTATGGTTTATATCAAACACCATTATTAAATGAAATTGAACCTTTAGCCAGTACAAACAATTACGACGGTAATATAATAGCTCTATTTTTATATTTTTCTAATAGAACAGAAGGCCGATTAGATAATACGCAACTAATACCAGAGGCCAATTACCCCCAACCAGACCAGTCTCTCAGAGATAATTATCCAGATTGGTATGATAAAGTAATTCAAACAGTAAACCCCGATTGGAATCCTGACCAACCTGAATCAGATGATAATAAAAAATATATTGACTGGTTGCCGTTAGAAATCCCTGATTTCACTGATAACAACGCCGAACAAGGTAATAGTGTTCCTGATGCTAAACAACCAGATGCACAGGAAGGAAAACCACGTCCAGATGATAGAATTGATGAAACGACTGATAAAGCCATTGACGATAAAATTTTACCCGACCCGTACCCGGGAGTAAAACCAGAACCCGGTCCGGGTGGTGATAGTGGTGAAACACCAGACCCGCCTGACCCTGAAGACCCTGACGAACCAGACCCGGATATACCAGTAATATCGGGTGGAAGTGCTAATGCGTTATGGAAAATCTATAATCCTACGTTGACAGAATTACGGCAATTCGGTTCATGGTTATGGTCAGATAGTTGGGTAGATATGGTAAAACAGCTGTTTGCGAATAATCCGGCAGAGGGTATTATTGGCCTACACATGATTTACGCTACGCCTATTACAGGCGGGTCGGCTAATATTGTAGTAGGATATCTAGATTCTGGTGTATCTAGTAAATTTGTATCGCAACAATATGTCAACGTTGATTGCGGTACAGTAAACATACCATTATTATATAATTCTGCATTAGATTTTGGCTATACTAAAGTATACTGCTATTTACCGTTCATTGGAATCGTAGCGTTGGATTCCTATGACGTGGTAGGTAAAACAGTTCGTATCATGTACACCGTTGACGTTTTAACTGGAACGGTACTGGCACAAATTGGCGTTTCATTAGGTAATTATTCCGCTGTACTATATACCTTTAATGGTTCGTGTTCTGTAGAGTATCCGTTAACATCTGGCTCTAGGGCACAACAGATGTTATCATTAATAACAGGCGCGGTTAGTGGTGGTGCAATTGGTGGTATAGGCGGGGCGATAGTAGGCGCGGCACGGGGTGCGGCCGTTGGTGCGGACGTTCGTATGTCTGGAAATCTAGCAGGGAATGCGGGTGCTATGGGTATTCGGAAACCGTACATCATTGTAAAACGACCAATAGAAACCCCTGCATTAGGCTATAACGAATTTTACGGATACCCGGCAAACGCTACGTATACTTTAGGCTCATTAGCCGGATATGTCCGTGTTAAGGCTGTACATGTAGATTCTATTCGTAACGCAACTAATGCGGAAAAAAATGAAATTGAAAACCTACTGAAAACAGGCGTTATTATTCAATAACAATATTATGGCGTTTAGTTTAGTCGACTAAACGCCATATAAGTAGAAAAGAAAGGAATGTGGATATGGCAAAGAAATATTATAATATATCACGATTGTTAAAAACGGATGCACAATATAATATACTGCTAGGACAACGGGCAAACGGAAAAAGTTACCAAGTGAAAAAATATTGTCTGGAACAAGCCTATAAACATATTGCGGTAGAACGCGGGAAATTTGTCTATTTAAGACGTTGGCGAGAGGATATAAAAACTATTAATGTAGAATCGTATTTTAATGATATGGATATCATCAAAATTACTAAGGGCGAATATTCCATTGTAACGGCATACCATGGTTTTATCTATTTTGCTAATATTGACGAAAAAAGCAATAAAATTATAAAAGGGGCGTTAATCGGACGGTTTTGTTCACTAAATGAAGCAGAGCGTTATAAAAGTAATGTATTTAATGGGTATGAAAATATAATCTATGAGGAATTTATCACTAACAATATTTATCTGAATAATGAACCAGATACATTACAACATTTTGTTAGTACTGTTTTTCGTGAGCGAACTGGACGTGTATTTTTAGTAGGAAACACAATTTCCAGAGTGTGCCCGTATTTCAATGAGTGGTCACTGGAAAACGTATTGACTCAAAAACAAGGCGATATAGACGTTTATAATTTTCATACTGCTAATGGTGGAATGGTTACTATAGCAGTGGAATATTGTGCCGATTCGCAAGGCGAAAATAAAATGTTTTTCGGACGTTCCGAAAAAAACATCGTTTCTGGAATATGGGATTCTAAAGAAATGCCTAAATTACCATTACCACAAGACTGTTATCAAAAGCTATATGAAATAAAAGTGGACTATAACGATTTTCATTTTTTACTAGAATTGCTGTTTGAGGAAATTAGCGGCGATTTTTGCGTATTTGTTTATCCGTTCACTGGACATAGATATGTCGAGCGAGTGTTATCAAATATTCCAAACGGTAATCCGAATACTACTTATTGTCTGAAGGATAATAAAGCGGAAAATTTGATAAACCGATGTTTTTTATATGGGAAAGTTTTCTATAGTGATAATCTAACTGGTGCAGATTTTGAAACGGTTAATAAATATTTTAAAATCGGCTTATTCAGGGGTTTAGTCAGCTAAACTAAAAGGGAAAGATTATTTTCTTTCCCTTTTAAAACGTCCTCTTCGTGATATGTAGTCAGCGTCGGTTATAACATTATCACCAGTTTCCATATATTGAATTAAATCAGCGTATTCATTAGTTATTGATAATTTATAACCATTATTACGCATAGCTATTCCATAACTGAAAACAGATTCATAACCGTCTGGAAATATTACTGTAGGTTGATCGCAGGAATATAACAATAATTTCTTTTTTGTGCTTTTATGGTCTTTATCAAATATAAATCCGTCTTTAAAATTCGCAATATTGTTATCTAACTGTTTAACTGCTTCCTTATTTATTCCACTAATTGTCAAATGCAATTCGTTATCTATAGCGTCCCTATAACAATAGCGTTTTGCGCCTAATGTGATAAATTCTGTACAATCATGTTCCCGTTCAAATACTCCTATAGGATGTTTAATTCCCTTTTTATCAGCAGGGCGTGTTTTTTCTATATCCAGTTCATTTATCTTACAACTTTCTACTACTTTTCTATGTACTTCTTCGTTATATGCGCTAAAATCAGCGTCACCTAGAATAAACGCGCTGTCTGTATCGGAATATAATACAGTATCATCATATGGTATTATACAGTCCCACAGGCAACGCCTACAATATGCTGTCACATATATCCCCCATGAATAGGATAGAAAATAGTGATTTTCGGTCATACTTAAATTACGTAGTTCCCGTAATTTTGATTCTATGTCTGATTCACGCAACAATTTAGTTGACCAAACATTATCTTTAAATTCTACATCTGATTGCATGATTGCAGTTACCATCATTCCAAACATGGAATTGATATACTGCTTTGATTGTAAATAAATATCTTCTTTTTCTGGTATTCCTTTTAATGCAGTTTTGTTATTGTATAATTCCAATAGGTACTCTAGAAACGGTTTTGGTAAATAGGCTTTTTTCGATTTATAACAGTGAAGTATTTCCATGTCATACGTGTATACTCGACTGATTATAATATAATCTTGTTCAGTTATCCAGATTTCAAGACTGTCAGCGGATAATATCCGACCGTTATCATACGTAGCATTTTCTGCGTTGCTGATTTTACTTGCTTGTATGTATGAATTAAAGGTAACACATACTAAGTTGGTTAGCTTCACATGGAATATATATGCGTAATCCTCAAAATCTGAAGGTACTTCTTTTATGCGTATATATGACCATGGCGTATCTGGATATTTTTGCGCTAACATTTGATACGGGTACGCTGAAGCAAAATCAAAATGTTGTATCAAACCTTTAATTACATTTCCTGCATATAATCGGCTTGCGTGCGTATATCCGCCTGCAAATAGCTTTTGTAATAGCGCATACTCTTCTGCGCTTTTTGGTATCAGCGATTTAATATGGCATAGATAATCAAAATTATGAACTAATCTATTCTTTACTTCACGGCGGACCGTTCCCGTTTGCGTCAATGGTATGTTTTCTAGTGTACCGTAACGTTGTCGTAATTGTTTAATTCCTGCATACATTACTTGCGTATCACGTTCGCAGTATCCTAGTTCTGTATCTGACATTTCCGTGTATGGTGTACGTAATACATTATAGTCTAAATCTCCAATTAGCTTTGGTAGGTTTAACTGCTTTCCCCATGAAGCTAAACTAAGTCTAGTTAAGAAATACGTACATCTAAACGTAATGTTAGAATATTTCTTAGGCATTGCTGTTATTACTTTATGGGGTGCGCGTGCAAATATTTTTTTCCATTTAAATAGATTACATAAAAATTGGAATTCAAATGCTAGATTGTGCACCCATATAATTATATCTATATTTTTTGGAAATTTATCAATAAACAACAAAAAATCAGTAAATTCACGTCCATAGTACACAATTGTATTAATAGAACATTGCCATATATAGGGCAATCCTATCGAATCTTTATCATTCCAGTATTCCGCAGGATATCCCTCTTTATATGTGCGAACTACGCCATTATCATTAAATAATATTGGTTCGTTATTACTATCTAACCACAATGACGCGGTTTCTATATCAAAACAAATAATATCTGTACAGAAATTATGTGTTTTACCGTTCTTATATTTTTCAGTTCTCTTGTTCAATTTACCATTAAATTCAGTAAAATATTTCATTGTAGTGCGTCCACTCTATCATATACTTCGTCTAACAGTTCCTCTACCGTATATCCTTTTCCTTTTGATGATTTATAAACATCAATCAGAATTTTACCAATCGACCCTCGCTTGTTTTTATCTGTGTATACGAATAGTTCTACAATGTTATGACTTCCGTATTGGTTTAATATTTTATCGCCAATAGCGCCCATTATGTTAACCATATCTTTATATTCATTATAGTTCAATATATTATCATAATGTTTGGAAAATGCTTCAAATTGGTTACGTAGTTTTTCGTCCATGCTAGCAGGATTGTTTTCTATTGCATTTTCTACGAATGTAGTAAATGATTCGAATTCGGATAATTGTGATTCTAATCGTGATTTTGTAGCTACGTTAAAACGTAATGCGAATAATCCTTTTCTTCCTTTTCCAAAACGTTTTTGAAGGGCTGTTATTTTACCTTGAATTGCGGCATTATCTGCTTTAAATAGTTCCGTTTTTGACATTTTTTCAATTGTTTCATTCATGCGTATAACTGCTTTTCTTATTGCCTGCTTTAGTTGCTTTACTGTCATAATTAAACCCTCCTGTTTAGTTGACTAAATTTAGTATAGCAGGGGATATTAATCCCCTGCTAAGATGTTTCACGTGAAACATTAGTCCTCGAGAACGCAAGTATGATAAGTTCGTCCGTTCTTGGACTTGCCGGATAATTTTCGGATTTTAAACGGAATAAAAGTTCCATCATCCTCACACATACAG
>CANQZG010000054.1 GCA_947628305.1 uncultured Muribaculaceae bacterium
ACTAAAGATATTTGAGCCTTATCCAGTTCAATAATTTTAAATAATTTTGCGATGTCCTTTTCCGGCATTAAACTATACACAAAAATAGAATCTGTTTCCTCAATTTTGAAATCCTGGTCTCTTCCACTGTATGAACGTGCAAAAGTAATCGCATCTTTATACCGGCCAGGCTCAATTTGCCCAATTTTCCATGCCGTACAATATATATATGTCATGTATAGAAGATGAACACCAAAATATGCAAATTGGTATTGCCCATATTTATAGTTGACTGCAATGAGGTTAGTGATGTTATGGATATAATTGATTATATCTTCTTCATCAACAGGGGCAATAGGAAGATAATTTAATATTTCTTGTAGATATGGAACCTCAGTATAGTCAACTTCATCCGCCACATTTACTCCCCCAAACTTCTTTTATGCGAGATTCAATTTTATCCGTAAAGACTTTTATAAGTTGCTTGGACGGTTCAATTAGAGACTGCTCGTAGCTAATTTGTCTAAGAATCTTCTCCTGCTCTTCAAGGGGCGGGACGGGAATGCGATACTTTTTCACATAATTAATATCAACACGCTGTTGGCCAGCAGTACCTGTCATAAACGATTTCCCGCCGTCAATAAACTCTGGATTGTTAATGTGGTAGAAAATCCACTCCGGATATACAATCGACGTATTCGCGCGTATTACGATATACTCAGTTGAGCCAAAACCAATACCATTTGTCAAATTTCTGGCAATAGCAGCTTTCCCATTTTCAAAGCAAGGGGTTATCTTTGCGAGAAGAATATCATTATCCTTGAAATAAGTAAATCCAGAAAGCACATCAGCAAGTTTTCGGTTTTTGTTTGGGACAAAAGTCGCATCAAAAGTATTAATGTCCGCCATAGGTACAAAAGAAACTAATGTGTCCTCTGACACCCCTCTAACTTCATCCTTTGATGGCTTAAACACTGCAATTTCATCTATCGCTTTGTAACTCTTCTCTTGGCATACAATCCTTGGAATATAATTCGATATGATTGCTTGTGCTCCGGATATAATATATCGATAACCTTCCAGCTCATCAATTATGCGTTGTTGCAACTCTATGGGTGGTAATGGTATTTTTATTGAATTAATTGTACTGCTTATGTTATTGATATTTGCGCCTTGTGTCAAAAGCTCGATTTCACTTCTATATTCTGGAGATGCCAGCAAATAGTAATACAGATATTTAGGAAGGCACTTTTGGAGATTTACCCGAATAATTCCCATAAATCCGCCGGCATAATAATTTGTGTCTTTATCAACAAACGCAACTTTACCTATGTGTTCCTTGCTGCCGCTTGACATACATATAAAAATATCATCTTTTTTGAGCCGTTTGTCATCTGGTAATGTCACAGTATCATCAACATATATCTCTTTTGTGATCACCAATTCGCCAGACAGAGTAATATTGTCAGCTGTCAGGACAATATTTCCTGTCCGGAATGTTGATTGTTGAGATTTTTGATAGTTTACGCCTCTCGTAAGTGATGCTATATCAGAGAAAGATGTCAATTCATACTTTGCAGTGTTACGCCTGTCTCTGTATCTACTGCCAACTAAAATATACGAATTATTGCGCACCTTATCAAGCGGGATAATCTCAAATCCCACTTTCATCATATCGGCACCCTGATCTCCGTCAAGCTTTCGATACTCTTCATACTTACTTAAATCACTGGGGGTGTCAAGCTTGCGGCGATGATTGTCCAGTGTATATCCGTCACTCTTTACATCAAAATACCAGAAATCCTTTTTCTTCTCAGCTGGCTTAATCTTCTGATTGACTTTTGTCGCATAAATAATGTCCGTCTTGACTCCTGTATATGGCAAGAAAACGCCTTGTGGTAGAGAAATAATACTTTGCAATTCACAGTTGCTCAATAAATATTCACGGGTTTTTGCCAAATCTTTTCTAAATAAAAATCCTTCTGGTACAACCAAGGCCATTCTGCCGTTTTCTGCAGTACTTTTAATGGCTTTCATGCAATGTTGTACGCAGATACTATCGCCATTAGTGCTTGGCAAATCATAGAGGTTTCCGTGCTTAGTTTTTTGAGAATACGGCATATTTGTTATAACAACATCATATAAGCCTGCATATTCAGATGAATACAATATATTCCCTTCAGCGTCACGTTTCTCTTTTCCGTCTTTATCATATACAATTTTATCTGCATATGTTGGATTAGCAAGACTATCTTTTTTAAAGATATTACTGTGACCATCTCCAGCAAGAATCATGTTCATTTTGGCTATTCTCGCTGTGTTGGTTATTTCATTTCCATAAATAGTTGCTTCTCTTAATATCTGCTGTAATTCTTTATTCCCAGAAATCATGTTTCTCTCTATGTATCTGAAAGATTCAATCAAAAATCCTCCGGTCCCGCAAAAGGGATCATATATTTTTTCACCAATTTGCGGGTTAGCTAACCGAACCATCGTTTTAACAATATGACGCGGTGTAAAATACTCGCCAAGATCATTCTTAGTAGCGGTTGTCGCTTTTAAAAAATACTCAAATGCATCCCCCTTAATATCGCTGTCTACGTCTGTAAGCATAAGAGGGTCGAGCTTGTCCATAATATCTTTCAATATGCTTGGATCTCGAATCTGCAGCGGCGTAAATATCTCTGTTTTATAAAATGCATTTAATCTATCATAGACAGTTTTATTAATATACTCAATTCTGGCAGAAAAGGGAACCTGCTTAATACTATCCCAACTGCAAGCAATATCAAATTTAGTTGGCGTGCCATTTTCTTTCTTAATCTGTTCGTTTTCACTAATGAGTTTTAGAAATAGAATATTTGCAAATTCACCAAAACGCTCAATGCCAGCGCGCAAGCCTTCGCCTCGAAGCATATTATTAGCTTCATCGAAAATGCGGATAAGCTCCTTACGATCATATTGAACTTTAGGGCTAATGGTATTAACCTCATACTTTGTCAAATATTGTAGCGCGAGCGTTTCCCGAATAAATTCATCTATTTCTTCACCGTTAAGCAATGGTGGCTTGTTTGCAAAAGTATGAAAGGTTTTACAGAAAACACCATCTGTGGCAAATACAAGAGGAGCATCAAGGACCCGTGCATAACTGATGCCCTGTTCCAATGCGGCATCAATGCGAGACCCCTTCTTTTTTGCCTCAATAACAATTAATGGTCTATCACTCTCCTTGGAATAAAGCACATAGTCGGGCCGTTTACCGCCAAGCTTTTTCTTCTCTGCCTCAGACCTAGGCTGTTCGTAAAAAACATTTTGATCTTTCCCGCTCAGCTTCCAACCGAGATTTTCAAGGTTACGGTCAATAAGCACCCTAGTCTCGGCTTCTAACGGCATCGTATTAGTGTTCATCGTTCGGCCCCCTTGCTACCCATAATTTTAAGTTCAGCTGTTGCCTTATCAGTAAGGGCATATTTCCCTCGTGTGCTGAGCTGAATAATATAGCCATTGGCTTTTAAATCGCCAATAATTGCATTCACTTTTGTTTTTGTAAAACGGAGTATATCTGCAATCTCTTGCTGAGAAAGTTTAACAACTTGTTCGTTATTAACTGCAATCTGTCGATTTGCCATACATTCAAGAACTCTGTATTTATCATTAACAAAGAAGTCAGACATCAACAACACCTCCAAGCACTTGGTCTTAAAATTATACCATGTCAGTCCAATAATATCAATATATCGGGCAAAATTTTTGTCTAATAAGAAAAACTCCAAAAAAACAACAGCAAAGACCTCTCCCTGCCATCGCTATTTTAATAGACCTTGTATAAATCGTCTACCGAACCGATTCCTCCACAACCTTTTAATTGCCATGGAAACTCGTGGGCCGAAAAAAAGTTACCTGCCTCCCTTCCATTAGGTGGAGGCTCCCCCTCCCACAGTTGTGGACAAACAATACTAACAGAACAAAGAAAAAATCTCGCCGCCAATCTGCTCCCCGCGTGATCTGCCCTCTGCTGATAAAAAAGCTACACCCAATGCTCATCTGATTCACCCCCTGTTTGCCCCGTCGAAGCGATTTGAGGCCCGCCTGTCGGGGGGTAGCATCCGTGCCCACCCTGGCGATTCGCCCCAGAACTCGCCCGTTTTTCAAGGCCGTTCTCGCCCCAATTTTCTCCGGCGTTTTCACCAAACAAGGGCAATGCAGAGGGGACGAAAGAAGTGCAGCCGGTTAAATTCCACACCACCCCGTCCCGCAACGCGGATCGACACCAACTGGATCACAAATCGTAAACGCGGGGCTGGCCAAATCGGTCAGCCCCGCGCTCTTTCTATCTCACGATTCCGCCAACCACTTCCCGAACTCCTCCGCGGTGATCTCCCCCGCCTCGCATTCCTTCCGTTTCTTCTGCGCGGCGGCGCTCCATTTGTAGAACTCCATCTTCGTGAGTTTTCCCTTCCTGATCCAGCCAAAGCGCTTCTTGTACTCCCTACGGTAGTCGGCAAACACCACGTCTTCCTTCTTCCGGATCGTCCACTGGATGGCCGCACCCAGGCTCCGGCAGGTATGCCCTCTGTCATCGATGGGCCGGTCGCAGTACTCCACCCCCAGGTGCCCGGTCAGTGCGAACCACCGTCCGCAGTTCTTGCACCGCCGCATCCTCACCTGCCGCTTCAGGCACTCCCGCAGATGATAGTCCACCAGGTCGTGGATCGTCTGCGGGCACAGCACCTCGGTGAATACCTCGTCGTTCATCAGCTCATAACTCATCGGCTGGGGCCGGAATTCAAACATCCGCCCCGGCTCCTCGCTGGCGGCCTTGTAGTAGGCCGTCAGTTTTTCTTCCACCTGCCAGTCCTCACTGTCAGCATCCAAAACCTCGGCAAACAAATCGCTCACCTGTCTCTGCATGGACTCCAGTTCCTCCGCCATGTGGATCAGCCCATGTCGATCCAAAACATTCTCCGAGTAGTTGCCAAGCATCACCGCGCGGTCGATCCGCCAGCTCCAGTCCAGGCAGACAAACTCGAAGTAGATGTGAGCAGGAACCAGAGAGAGCAGTAAATCCTTCGCCTCGTCCGCAAAGTGAGTCTCCTTCGTCAGCGTCAGCGACCAAAGCAGGTCGGCGATCTTCTGAAACACCGGCGCGAACGTGCTGACGTCCAGATCTAAAAAGGAGATCAGCGCAGAGGGAAAGATGTCGCTTCCAGTTCTGACGACGGAGTCTTCCAAACTGTGCGCCACACGGTAGTAGTGCTCCGTGTCGTTGGAGATGTAGGTCTTGAATTCATAACTCAGCATAGCGGCCTCCGATAGACATAGTGTAAATATTTCTACAGTGTGTCTTGACAGAGTAGGCAGGTCGTGTTATACTGGCTCTGACGACACATCGTAGACAGGTCTAAATTAAGTCTACGACATCGGGCCTGAAAAGTCAAGTGAGAACTATGCAAGTACAAAAAAATCTGAAAGGAATGAGCGCCCACCAATGATCCTGGGAGAACGGTACTACAAAATGAGCAACGCGGTCTTCAGTTACCACCTCACACCGGCGCAGCTGACAGTGTACAGCTACATCGTGTGTACTGCCGGTCAGAAAAAGTTCTGTTGGCCGTCAGTCCGAACGATCGCAACGTGCTGCGGCTGTTCTGAGAACACAGCGCGCAGCGCGCTCCAAGAGTTGGAGCGGCGGGGATTCATCGAGATCGAACACCGGCACAGCGAGAGCGGCAACCGCCAGAC
>CANQZG010000055.1 GCA_947628305.1 uncultured Muribaculaceae bacterium
GTCAATCCACTGACCATCCTCCGATATAAAACATATCCCGCCCCTACTCTCCTCCCTTCTCAATACCGTCACAGCACACGCCCCACTCTCCTGATTCACATAGAATTAACCCACTGACGCAGTTAATTCTTTCCGCATCGACATACCGTATATCCCTCAATGATTCATAGTCGTTGAGTTTGCATAGGAGTAATTACAGACTCTTATTATAAATCCATCATTCTATAATTCTGCAAATATTCAGCAGAAGGATTCCCGGCAACAATCGAGAATCCCGAATTTAGCGCATATCTGCCACATGGACATCATCGACAGTAAGCTTTTGGACAGGTTGACCGAGGAAGCCAAGGCATCTGACCGTCTGCGCATTAACCACAATTTCCATAAGTCGCTTGACGACAAGTGCCAAAGGCTCCTGAACGCAATGGAGCCCGGGACAATAATGCCCATCCACCATCATAAGGTTGACGAAATGTACATTGTCCTGCGTGGCGACCTCACTGTGACTTATCATGACGACCACAAAAATATAACTGAATCTCACCGCATCTGTCCCCGGGAAGGGAATTTTGGCATACAGATTCCTGCCGGGACATGGCATTCATTGATAGTGCATGAAAGCGGAACTGTAATCTTCGAGGTAAAAGAAGGTCCTTTTATTCCACACTCTATCAGCGGAATATTAAATTAAAACAAATATATAACAGAATTATGTTAAACAACAAAACTGTGCTGATTACCGGTGGAACCGGCTCTTTCGGCAAAAAGTTCGTGGAAACTATTCTCAGGGATTATCCCAACGTGAAAAAAATCATCATCTATTCACGCGACGAGCTGAAACAATTCGAGCTAAAACAAAAATATCCCGAAAGCAAATACCCCCAGCTTCGTTTTTTCATAGGCGACGTGCGTGACCTTGAGCGCCTTACCCGTGCATGCGAGGGCGTTGACGTGATTATACATGCTGCCGCCATAAAGCAGGTCGACACCGCCGAATACAATCCCGAAGAATGCATAAAAACCAATGTGCATGGCGCGCAGAACGTGATTAAAGCGGCATTGGCTACCAGCGTAAAGGATGTAGTGGCGCTGTCCACCGACAAAGCATGCGCCCCCATAAATCTATACGGAGCCACAAAACTCACTTCCGACAAACTTTTCACTGCCGCCAACAATATAAGCGGCTCAAAGAATATACGATTCTCGGTTGTGCGCTACGGCAATGTAATGGGCTCACGCGGTTCTGTAATCCCATTTTTTATAAACAAGCGTGACAACGGAGCCAAAGAGCTTCCCATCACCGACATGCGGATGACACGCTTCAACATATCGCTTGAGGACGGCGTGGCTCTCGTGATGTTCGCTATAGGGCATCATCTTGGCGGTGAGATTTTTATCCCCAAGATTCCTTCCTACCACATAAAGGATGTCGCCACAGCCATCGCCCCTAATCTTCCGCAGGTGGAAGTCGGGATACGCCCGGGAGAAAAGCTCCACGAGGAAATGATTACTGTGACCGATGCGCTGAACACCATCGACATAGGCAAATACTATGCAATTCTTCCCTCTGTGTCCTATAAACATCAGCGCGAGGATTATATAAAGCACCACAACGGCAAACCGGTACCCGATGGATTCCACTACAACTCAGGCGAGAACGAGCAGTGGGAGACCGTAGAGTCCATGCGCGAAAACATCAGAAAATATGTTGAC
This sequence comes from uncultured Muribaculaceae bacterium, assembly GCA_947628305.1. Classification (GTDB taxonomy): domain Bacteria; phylum Bacteroidota; class Bacteroidia; order Bacteroidales; family Muribaculaceae; genus HGM05190. The sequence continues at coordinate 1,714 of CANQZG010000055.1, forward strand.
CCAAATTTCGAGGTAAAATGATACGCAAACCTATTCCCTACGGGCGGCAGTCCATAAATGACGACGATATAAACGCCGTCATTGCGACTTTAAAAAGCGACTACCTGACCCAAGGTCCGAAGATCAAGGAGTTTGAGGAGAAATTCGCAGAGTATGTGGGAGCAAAATATGCCGTTGCAGTAAATAACGCAACATCAGCGTTGCATCTCGCTACGACTGTACTTGGAGTTAAGCCCGGCGACAAAGTAATTGTCACGCCCATGACCTTTGCCGCTTCAGCCAATTGCGTCCGCTACTGTGGTGGCGAAGTGACTTTCTGCGACATTGACCCGGATACCTATCTGATGGACCTAGGCAAACTTAAAAATCTCCTGGAATCGAATCCGAAAGGAACATTTAAAGGTGTTATCGTGGTAGACTTTGCAGGTTATCCCCATAACCTTGACCAGTTCAAGGAAATCTGCAATGAATATGGACTATGGCTTATCGAGGATGCCTGCCATGCTCCGGGAGCTTGGTTCACCGACAAAGATGGAAACAGACAAAAAAGCGGCAACGGAGAATTTGCCGATATTTCAGTATTCTCCTTTCATCCCGTAAAACATATAGCAACAGGCGAAGGAGGTATGGCGACAACAAATAATCCCGAACTGTACAAGAAACTTTGTCACTACCGCACCCACGGTATCACCAAAGATTCCTCACTGCTACAGAAAAATGACGGAGGATGGTACTACGAGATGCAGGATTTAGGCTTTAATTACCGCCTCACCGATTTTCAGGCGGCTCTTGGAGTCACGCAGCTCGAACGCGCCGACAAAGGTCTTGAACACCGTCAGGAAATAGCACGCAGATATGACGCTGCTTTTGCCGGAATGGATAATATCAAGACGCCATACCGTGCGGCTGATGTTTACCACGCTTTCCACCTATACATTATTCAGGTTCCCGACCGCAAAGGCCTTTATGACTTCCTGCATGAGAACGGTGTCTTCGCACAGGTTCATTATGTGCCTCTCCACCTCATGCCATACTACCGTCAGTTCGGCAATAAACCGGGAGATCTCCCTGTGGTAGAGGATTATTACGAGCACTGTCTGAGCCTTCCGATGTTCCCTACACTGACAGACGAGGAACAAGACTATGTAATCGAAAAAGTCAAGGAGTTTGTTGGCAAATGAAGAATATTTGTATAATTCCTGCCCGTGGAGGTAGCAAACGTATACCGAGGAAGAATATAAAAGACTTCCTCGGTAAACCGATAATAGCTTACTCCATTGAAGCCGCACTTAAATCAGGAATTTTTGATGAAGTGATGGTTTCAACAGATGATGAGGAAATAGCATCGATTGCCCGTCAATATGGAGCATCGATTCCGTTCATGCGAAGTGATGAGACTGCAAATGACTTCGCAACTACAGCTGATGTGATAAATGAGGTGTTAATCGAATACGAACGCGGCGGAAAGACCTTCGAAACTGTCACATGTATTTATTCTACAGCTCCCTTTGTTACTTCAGATCGTATTGCAGAAGCATTCGGCAAATTGAATGATACTGTTGATTCCGTTTTTACAATGGTTCAGTATTCCTATCCGCCACAGAGAGCACTTCATGAGGTAAATGGAATGGTGACGATGCTACATCCTAAATACAGACTTAGCCGTTCTCAGGATTTAGAGCCAATTTATCATGATGCGGGGCAATTCTATATCTCAACTGTTCAGTCGTTCCGGAAAGCCAACGGATTCTGGGGAGAAAACACCGCAGGCATCATACTTTCTGAACTTGAAGTACAGGATCTTGACACTCCAACCGACTGGGCTCTTGCCGAAATGAAATACAAACTGAAATCCAAGCAATGAAAAAAATCTTTTTTAGAGCAGATGCCGGTCCTCAAATTGGATATGGACATTTTATAAGGTCGTTAGCCTTAGCTGATATGCTCAAAGATGATTTTGATTGTTTTTTCTTTACAACTAATCCCACCGACTATCAAATAAAAGAAATTGAGAAGATTTGCGCTCCGATATCATTAAAGGAAAATAGCGGGATTGATGATTTTATAGACTTTATCGCTGGTGATGAAATTGTGGTTTTAGACAATTATTTCTTTACAACCGAGAACCAGAAAGCAATTAAGGATAGAGGCTGTAAACTTGTTTGCATCGACGATATGCACGACAAACATTATATAGCTGATATTGTCATAAATCACGGGATAGACAATCCACATCTTTTAAATGTCGAACCATACACCCGACTATGTATAGGTTTGGATTGGGCTCTCCTTAGAAAACCATTTCTTGAATTATCGGAAATAAAAAGAATCAGGGGAAATCTGTTTTTGTCATTTGGCGGGGCTGATTTTAATAACCTTACTCGTAAATATTTACCGATATTAGCATCAATAGATGGAATCGACAAAATATCAGTAGTAATAGGAGACGGATGTATATTAGAAGAGCCTATATTTGATTCTTATAAAATAAATTTTTATAAAAATCTTTCCGCTGAACAGATGGCATCGTTAATGCAAGAGTCAGAATATGCGCTTCTTCCAACAAGCGGTGTATGCATGGAAGCGTTAGCTTGTGGCTGCAAGGTATTAGGCGGATACTACGTTGATAATCAAAAAGAATTCTATAGATATCTAAAAACGAATAAAATTATATATCCCTTAGGAAATCTCAATAATGTGAATGGAACATTCATTGATGCTTTTCATAATGTTAAGCAATTTATCCTCCCTAAAAAATTGAGGACAGAGAAGATAAGGACAAGATATATTTCAATATTTAAGCAATTATAAAATATGGAAATACAAAACTTCTCAACAAAGAATTTTGATTTTATAAACTATATTAATTGCTCTGAACAGCAATGCCGCACAATACTTCATTATCGTAATTTGAAAGATATTTCCAAATGGATGAGGAATAGTTCCGAAATCTCAATAGACCAGCATCTTTCTTTCATAAATGAATTAAAAGATGACAACGACCGGAAATACTTTGCCGTATTTCAAGACAATAAATATATCGCCTCGATATATTTAACAAAATCTAAAGGAGGTTTATGGGAACGGGGCATTTACATAATCCCCGACTTTCAAAACAAAGGTTTCGCTACTTTGATTGAACGGGAGTTCATAACTAAAATCAAATCATTAGGGATTGACACTCTAATTGCTGAAATTGATAAGAATAACTTGTCCTCTATTAGATTTCATGAGAAATTAGGATATAAACCAATAAAAGAAGAAAATAATTACATATGGTTTATATTGAATGAGAATGAAATGTTGAATCAAATCAGACTGGGGGGGGGGTATGTAATTGATAATTACGCATTTATAAACTTCACCTCATTATCTATTGAAAATAAGGAAGAGGTTCTGACTTGGAGAAATCATCCATCAATAAGAAAATGGATGTTTAACTCAAATAAAATTAGTATTTCTGAGCACTTGTCATTCGTTGATAGTTTAAATAACAACATATTTAAATCTTATTGGAAAATTTCCTATCAGAATGCAGATGTAGGATGTTGTTACATCGACAATATCGATTATGAATCCAAATCTGGAGAAATAGGACTTTATTACAGACCCGACAAACAGAATCATTCTGTTTTTGGAATCGATTTTGTATATAACATATATAATTTCATGTTTAATGCCCTCAAATTAAACATTTTATATGGTGATGTTAAACAAGACAATTCCAATTCATTGTCATTAGCCGAGTTTCTTGGTGCTATAAAAATATCTGAATATCAATATAAAGGCGAGAAAATTTATCGTCTTATGATATCATCCATAACTTTTAATAGCATAAGCAAGGAGTCCGTTTGCCCCAGAAATTACTTGAAATTCATTAAAAACAACTATATAATAAAATAAATTATGGAAACTAAAATACTTGACATCATCAACAGCATCAGAGAATCAAAAGGACTTAATCCAAAAGATAAAATAATGCC
>CANQZG010000056.1 GCA_947628305.1 uncultured Muribaculaceae bacterium
GTCACGCGGGTGACCTATGAACGGGAGCGGGCGGTCAGACTGGGCCTGCCGTTGTCTGATATTCGCCCAGCGTTCGCGTCGTAAAAGCGCCATGCCATTTACGGCAGAGATGAGCAGGGAAGAATTGCTCCGGGCGGAGGCTGTCGGCGCAGAGCAGGGCTGGGTCGCTCCTATGACACAGGAAGACCGGGCGTATTTTGCGTATTTGCAGACGGTGTTCAAGCGGTATAATATCACTCCCTCTAAGGCTACCCGTCTGGAATACGATTTTGTAGTCCGGGTAGCGGAGAGCGAATTTTACCTTCAGCAGGCGAATGCCTGATTTCTATCTTCTTTTCTGTAACAGCGGTTCTATCCTGTCTAACAAATGTCTAACAAAAAATCAGAAAATGTGCTTTCAGTAGTCTCGGGCATTGGCGCGATATTGATCCTTCAACAGTGCGGGGACCCTTGAACCGCAAGGGTTTAGCCGGTATTGGGAGATACAGGAAGCCCCGTTTTAAGAGTGCCAACATAGTTTTCGAGTTCTGTAGCCTCCACCACACGAAACTAATCCGAATCTTATCCCCATTGGGGACGGGTTCGGATTAGTTCTTTATCTGAAAGATTTAGCGACATAAGAAAGCGGCCCCTGTCCGTCAATGGATGGGGGCCGTTTTGATTATAGCTCATTTGGGTGTTCTCTTTTCCATTTTTCAAAGGCCGCTTTGCCTTCGTCACTGTCATAGAAAGCAAGCAACGCAGGGTATAAACAGCGGGCCATTGTTTCAACCTCAAAATCTGGGACATCGTTATTCTGTATGGGTGTTTCATTCATCCAGGTTCATCCTCCAATGCTGGGGGATGCCTATGGGTGTCTTAAAATATGGGTGACTTGGGGGTGGCATTTTGCCAGCTTGACTTTTTGCGCTTTTCAGCGGTAGCGTCTGCGGACGCATATCTGAATGGGGGTCAGCGGTGGCGTCTGGGAACGCTGATTTTACTCACCTGCGGGGGAGTTCTGCTCAATGGCTCCACCTGCGGCGAAGAAACGCATATAGTCCACGACCATCTCAAAATCCCGACAAAACGTGTCGTAACTATCGCTGTCAATCACAGCTCGATTTGCATGGTCGAAAATTGTGGCCAAAATTGCCCGGTTTTTCTCTTTCAACGCCAGGGTTTTGACCTTTGGTCGGAGTCTAAGTATCGTCTCCCTCTGTCTTGCAAATGGGGTGCGCTTTTTGTTTGACTTTTTTAGGGTAGAGTGCAACCGGGCGATTTCAGACACAGCGATTCCGCTTTCCCACATTGTGCGGGCAATGTCTTCCGCTGTCTCCGCCGTCAACATGACTTCGGTTGCTACCGTGGTGTTGGGAGTGGTGATTTCCTCGGTCTTTGTTTCGATGTTGGTTTCGTTCATTGTTTTTCCTCCTGTTTTTTTCCCGTGTGGGGGTTAAAGTGGTAGTTCTTCTTGCTCGGCTTCTTCCGCTTCTCGCACCCAGTCAGGGACTGGTGATGGCGGTGGGAAGATGTGATCCAGTGCGTTTCCGTGGTCTATGGGTGGGCCGTCTTTTCGATATTCAATAACATGGTGGATGCGGCGCAAAAAAGCCCGCCATGTTTCCGGCTCGCTGGTCTGCAGATTCGGGAATTGAGATTTGAGCGGAACATTGCTGATGATATACACCGTCTCGTAACAGGCTTGCCGGTTTGCGTACCGGGCTGGTAGGGCTAACGGGTAGCCATCAAGGTAGTCCAGCATATCTCCGATTGGCAGACTGGAACGGAATTCGTCCAGGCAAAGGACAGGCTGCTGGCCGTAGCGGTCAAAGGGGTGGTTGTAATCAGTCACCCGAAAAACGTTTGAGTATCCATGCGTTTCCATCACGGAGCGGGTTTTCCCTGTTTCCGTTGGCCCCCATATGTAGGTCACGTCCAAATCGCGCCAGGTGTCTCGGTATTTTTCCTCCAAAATGTCCAACCGTATTTTGTCCATTTTGCCGATGTGCATTGCGGCCTCCGGGTTTTCGGCCATGATTTGAGCGTTGGACATACCGGCCTCAATCTTGGCGTAGATTTCCGCTATGTCCGTCCGAAACCCTTGGCCCACTTCTTGGGGCAACTCTCCCCATTCCTCAAAACTTCCCTCCACCCGGGTATCGGATTTTGGGTCGCTTGCCCACTTGCCTTCCTTTGCCACGTAATCCCGGTTTTGCCGGGATGTTCCCCAGCAGTTATCTATGTGGGCCATGGGGAGGAGCTTCTTCATGCGGCGGAATTTGATGGGCGATTTTGCGGCGATGAAGATGTGAGTGTGTGGCGTGTGGGTGTCAAGACCAATTTCATCAGCCATACAAAAGTATAGTAGGGACTTGAGGTTGGACAAAATCTGTTTGATTGCCTCATGGGTCACCTGATGTTCTTGCGGGTTATTGATCGTCAACAGATACTTGCGGGCGGCGGTATCTTTCTCCGGCTGTGATAGTTCCTCGGCGGTTTCTTCTGCATTGTGTTCCTCTGGTTCCATTTAGTTCACCTCCTTTCACCCCACAGTTTAGTCCTCTCAAAATGGATGAAAAATCATGAATTCGGGAACATTTTTTAAAAACTACAAAAGTCCGCCTGGTAATACTAACCGGCGGACTTTGGCGCTTGCCCTCAAAGGTGCATTGCCCTAACGCAACAAGGGCGGTCCAGCTTCGCTTGCGCTCCGCCGTGACCGCCACTTATTGCTCCGACGGTCACAGACCGCCGCTATCTATAAACTGCCGCATACAGGAATTTTGCACCACACCCGCAACTACAACTGTATACATTTAAGCTGTACGGTTCAAACTCTACAGCTCCCGGAATCGCGTTGTGCATTTTCACGTATTTTTCAAACCTCATAAAAAGAGCGTCAATATCCAAATCCGCCGCCATATCTTCTGGGAGTTCCCCACAAGCCCGCCAAATCGTGTGTAGGTTATCAGCACAGTATAGCTTATTCTCACCCGGAACCCATAACGTGCTGCGGATATTCAAACCGAAATATAGCATAAATGAGTTTAACAAATCCAGCGCCGCCTTGTTTTCCATCTCAAACAAACGAATCCCCCCATTTTTAAGCCGTGATTACGAGCGCAACCCTGCCGTTACGCAAATCAGACCCGGTTATGATCTGACACGGAGGATAACCAGCGGAGATTGCATAATTCGGCAACGTGGAATTGAGCTTTTTTATCATAGTGTTGAGCGGCACAGTCGAATACTGGACATTGTGAAGCCCGCCGCCGGTGAACACGGGAGAGCGGTCAAAAATGTAAATGAAACCGATTCTGCCGTTTGGCAGCACTTTGATTCCTTGCAAATTTGGAGCCAGATTTTGTGGCATACTTCCGGGACGGTTCAATCCGATACTACTATAATTGTTTGCGACGCAATCTGCTAAAAGCTGGGCGTATGCACAGTAATCCGGGAAATAACAACTATATAGTTGCTGTTGAGACAGAGCGGAATTATCATCGGCTTTTCCTTGCCCCATATAGTTGTGATATAGGGAATATATCAAAAAACCGGCCAGAAAAATGACCGCCAAAACAAACAACAAAAATAGAGCGTTCATTTCAATACCTCCTAATTTTCAAAATAATTTTCTTTTCGGTGATACTTGCCTCAAAAATGTGATACCCATTCGGGAGTGCTGATTCCAGCACCTCTTTGACCCCCTCCAAATCGACCGGGACATTTGCGGGCCTCGCTCCACGGTGCTTATACTCATGCCCCACCCGAGACAGGGCGATTTCCACCGTCCCATCCGGGTACACGGTGGGTTGTATCTCCCGCAGGGGATACTTCACCCGAGCCAGACAACGGAGGGCCGGTGGCCTGGTGGAGGCGTTCAGCACCTCCACCAGGGCGGCAATCAGGCTGTCAAATAATGGCAGCGTCATCATCACTGACCAGCCTCATGGTCGAGAAGTGGCCCAGTCGAGTGAAATGAACTTCGACTTCCTGACCCAGAGCAGGGGTGAAGCCCAGGTTTGACAGTTTTTGGCTTGAGACGAACACGCGGTCCGCAGCAACGCCTTCACCGGCGTTCGCCGCGATAGGGTCACTGTAAAAAACTGACTTTCCTGTGACGGTATCACCATTTCTGCCGGCAAAAGAGACATTTTTGATCCCAATGATTTTTGACATTTTTTGTAACCACCTTTACTATTTTTTCCCTCCTTGGTGCGCTCGCCCGGATTCCGGGGTCATGGCGTCACTTCGCCGGGTGGATTCCTTTGGAACCAACAACATTGTACCGCTCCGAGTTTTCGCTGTCGTTCATGAATTCGTGAATAAATAGCGGGTCTGCATTTGCGGATGGAAAAAGGGAGGCAAGCCTCCCTAATTCCCATCACTTTCCTTTATCGGTTTGAAAGGGTCGTCGCGTTGGTGAAGTTGCTTATCCACGAGCGCGTTGAGATCGACGCCGAACACAATGCGAAGCGCGGCAAGCAACTGCAAATTGATTGGTCGCGTATCATAAACACGTACCTGCTTGACCGTACCATCACCCAGCTCCTTTGTCCGATACCGCTTTTCAGCACTTGGAACTTTCAGCAGTTCGCAGACTTGGGACGCACGTTTGATTAAGGGGTTGAACATCGTGGCCGCATCCTCGTAGGTCAAATCATTCCTGCCCAACATCCTTCCAAATTCAGTTTTTGCCTCCTTCATCACATTACCAATCGCGGCCAGCTCCAAGGAAGTAAGCGCCGCTTTGATCGCTTTGTCATGACACCGAGCATGACTTTCAAGATGATAGCCTTCCCGCCTTTTCTCTACCTCCTTGACGTTAGTTTTTTTTACCTGACTTTTAGACATTGAACAAACATCCCTTTCTTTAGGTGATGTTTGTTAATACGGAAATGCTGTTTGACACGATTAGCCCAAAAATACGGTACGATTAAGGCTATAATTGGGATAATGCGTATTGCCTGCCTCAACGCTCAAACGGTTAATTCAATAAGTCTATAGGGCTAAATTGGGAACGTTCTCACAAAAATAGGTGAAAAAAAGCCCCCTTTTTAGCCGGTTTTAGTCCGAAAAAGCAGAAAATTAACAAAAAGTTTACAAAATTTTTGTCATAAAATAGATAAGAATGGATTTATATAGATAAAAATGAAAGAAAATAACAGGAATAAAAAATAATGGCAATTTTAACAGATAGAAAAATTTAACAAAAAAAGACCCCCAAAATGGGGGCCTTTTCTGTGTGATTCAATTTTTTTCCGAAGGTCGGAGGCTCGGCAGACTTGCCCCACCGGGGCCACTATGCACGCTGGG
>CANQZG010000057.1 GCA_947628305.1 uncultured Muribaculaceae bacterium
TCGCCATCTATGATGATGAGAATACGGCGTTACAATCAAGGGCGAAAGCAAAATGATATATTGGAGAAGATAGCGGAGGCAAAGAACCAACTTGCACGGCTGGAAGGGGAAATAAATACAAAGAGAAAACGGTTGAAAAAGATTCAGGAAGTTACGGAATCTATATGGCGCGGGGATTCTGGCGAAGAATACGATGATTCAATGGATTTGTAACATTTTTTATGAATGTATGAAATAATTTAATGGAGTAGTGGCGGAATAGACATATATAGCCTATATGGTGGCTTGCTCCATCTGCGGTTGTATATGGTAAAGCGAGCCTTGCGCGGGCACCGTACAGTTAATACGGCGGCAATAGTAGACGCTTATAGGAGAGATAAGGTTGATACGTCAAAGCGATTCGCTTGGTCGCAGCGTTCCCATGAATTCAACTATGCGTGGTGCAAATCCGCGCCTACTCCATGAAACAGAAGGAAGAATAATATGTCAAATCATAGTTGGATTAACGTGAAAGAAAAATTGCCGGAAAACAATCAAAAAATTTTGACATATGACGGTATAAGAGTGAAAATTGCGATTTTTGAAAAAGGTCTAACAAATAAAGAACGAGAAAAGATGAAAAGAGGGGAAATACCAGATGAAAAAGAGCATGTATGGCGTCCTGTTGATGGATTTTTTGAGACAAAAAGGAGTGAAATTTACAAGGCATCGGATGAATGGGGTAATAATGAAAAAGGTTATTGTTGGAGAATAGATGATAACAGAGTTTTTGGGCAAAACATTGAATGGTGGATGCCAATTCCAGAATCGCCTATGCGGTAAAATGACTTAGAGGTGACAAAATGGACGAATATGGAAATATGTTTGGCAAGCGGAAAAATTTCAAGGACACGGCGTATGTCATGTTTAACGGCGAGAGGGTCGGAAAGAAGATCCTCTGCGATTACTATGGAATCTCGATTCCGCTTTTGAATTACCGGATGAAAACTCTCGGAATGACAGTTGAGGAAGCTGTTGCTGCGCCGAAATCGAACAGAGGCAGAAAGAAGAAAGTTGATGGAAAACAAAATGAATCCGTCATTGATTGACAGATGCTGCTGTACTTGCGACAGAAACAAGCGAATAAATGATGAATCCGGTCATATTTCCTGCGAATGCGAGATAGACGGTCATTACATAAGTTATTTGGATGTGTTTGAACAGTCCTGCCGCCATTATGCGCTGGACAAGGAGTACGAGCTTGGCGGGGAATGGTATCATGAGCTGCCACAGCAGCTTGAATAGTTTTCAATATGTGGAATGTATGAGGGAAGATGGAAGACTTTCCTTTCAAACAATTCGGCCATGCTCCATTTCGGATTCAATAATACAGTCTGCAAAGAAGTAAAGGAAATGCACAATGGAAGAATGTCGAAACCTTCTTTGGACGATTTATTTTCCAAAATACAAAGGTTGGAAATGGAGGCGGAAAAACGTGAAAATGAAAGTCGGATACATCCAAAAATATGATTTAAAGTTAAATCCTCATCTTTCGGGTCCGTTTAAATTTCGAGAGGAAAACTATACAAGAAGAATCGGTCCGAATGGTGACAAGGTTTATTCAAAACTGTTCTACGGTTCGATGGATTATGAAGAACTTGAAAGCAATATGCGGATCATGAAAAATAATCCAAAAATCATACTCATCCGGGAGCCGTTCCTGTTGGACGATGAATTGCGGGAGAAGGTTGTCAAGTGGGTTGATTGGGCGAATAAGGTTGACCCGAAAGAATATGATCCGTTTTATGAGGAGAAATGAATCATGAACAAAGTAATAACAGAAATCACTGCGAAATTCGCAGATGAAGAATGCAAGGTGGATGTTGATAAGCTCCATGAAGTGTTACTTGCACTTCCTGCCGAAAAATATATTGCGCTTTACCATGCAATGAAAAGCAGGATTGAGGGAGTTTTATTTTATATTGATTCAGAGCAAAAAATTTAGGAAGTTAGATTGGACCATAGTAATGAGAACAGTGCGGATACAGTTCGCGGGGAAGCAATGCCGGAATGATTTATTCCAACCGCACGATTGAAAAAAGAAATTCTTCAAAGTTGGAAGAATAGGACGAAAAAAAATTCCGGGAAACAAAAAAGATCCTGTCATTTTTCGACAGACTCCAAGAACATAGCGATTGCCATATCAAATAGTTTGCTCAAAGGGATTTTTGTTTTATCTGAATAGCACTTTAGGCGCTGGTAAAGGTCCTTTTCTATTGCGGTGGATATGGCGGTTCTGTTTTTTAGCCCACGGTTTACTGTCATGATGTTGTTCCTCCTTTTTAGGAATTATATAACAACTTTCAATTTATTTCAATAATCTATTGAAAAAGTATTTTGAAAGTAGTATAATTGAAAGTAGTTGAAAGACACAAAGGAGGATATCATGTTATACGCATATTATAGGGTTTCCACTCAAACACAGGCAGAGAAGAACAGTACGGAGATGCAGAAGAATGTCGTTGAGCAGTATTGTACTGAGCATGGCATGAAGATAGATGCGGTGTTTAGTGATGAAGGCATTTCCGGCTCTATGGATGATATGGATGATAGTTTGGAACGTGATGGAATTATTGCATTGCTTTCCACGATACAGAAGGGCGATGTGATTATTGTCCAGAACACGTCCAGGCTTTGGCGGTCAGATACTGCTAAAGTAATGATTAGGCGGGAAATTAAGAAGGCCGGGGCGAATATCTTTAGCGTAGAACAGCCCACATACGATATTTACAAGAAAGACCCAAATGATTTCTTGTTTAATGCCATTATGGAGGTTATTGATGAATATGACAAGATGTCTATTGCGATGAAGTTATATAAGGGCAGAAAAGCAAGGGCGAATATGGGGAGTAAGCCTTGCGGAACAGCTCCGTATGGCTACAAATGGTCTGGAAACGACATTGTAATTGATTATAATAACAATCTTGTCGTAAAGGATATTTTTGAAAAGTACATTGAGTTGAAAAGTCTTTCAAAACTGAAAGAGTATTGTGATGAATCAGAATATAAGACATCTACCGGAAAGGATTTTAGTAAACAGGCATTGAAGAATATTATTGAAAATGACTTTTATGTTGGAATCGTAACTTATTCCGGGAAGAAGTCAAAGGGGAATCATGAAACTTTTGTCTCGGCAGAACTATATGAAATGGCAAATGAGATTTTGCGGAGAAAAAGTAATCGATGATTATGAATTTATTTTACAAAGATTATAGAATCATTGAGTAAGAAAAGGAGGCTTGTAAATGGTTAAAAACGACATGGTAACTCAAATTGAAAAGCAACTAAGACCATGCGTTGTGACGATACCAGAAGTTACTATTCCCAAGAACTTAAAAGGTGGAGGTTACGAAAGTGTAGTTGTGCGGGAGGCGAAAAAGCATAACGCATTGTTCCATCGATGGCACGAAAGTTTTGGGACGATTGGGAAATCGCCACTTGTCGGTGGGCCGTCGTCGGCACTTTTCGGCGTGGTTGAGTATGAGGACGGGACGGTGCATCAAGTGAATGCGGAATGGATACAGTTTATAGATGGGCTGATAAATGATTTTGATTTTTCAGAAAGCGATGGGAATAATGAAGATTGATATGGAAAATAAAATCAAGACCATTGCGGACCATTACGGGTATGATGCACAGAGCCGCCAGTGCATTGAAGAAATGGCGGAACTGACTCAGGCGATAAATAAACTTTGGAGGAAAGGTTTACAGCGCGGCAGTGTTGATGTAAATGATTGTGATGCCGGATTTATAATTCCCGTTCTGGAAGAAACGGCGGATGTTTTAATCATGATTGCGCAGATGATTTATTTTCTGGAAATCAGAGATGAGGATTTAGAAGAGGTAATAGGTTTCAAACTGGACAGACAGTTGGAGAGGATCAGGAAAGAAGATGGTGAATGAAACGATCAGACCGGATCAACTGACAAGAGAAATTTATGTAAGAGTGACAGAGGAAGAATATTTATTCCTTGCGAACGAATGCAAGCCTGGGACGGGGATTCCTGGGACAGTAAGAAAACTGATCGAGGAAGAAATGAATCGGTTTCAGAATAAAAGAAAGGCGGAATGATTTATATGAACAAGGTGGAACTGATGGGAAGATTAACAAAGGACCCTGACGTAAGATATTCGCAGGGGCAAAAGCCGACAGCGATTGCAAGATACACGCTGGCTGTTGAGCGCAGATTTAAGCGTGACGGAGAGCAGAGCACGGATTTCATCAACTGTGTTGCGCTGGGGAAGAACGGCGAATTTGCAGAGAAGTATTTGAAAAAGGGAATGAAGATTGCAGTCACAGGTCGTATCCAGACTGGAAGTTATACAAATAGAGAGGGACAGAAAGTTTATACGACAGATATTGTCGTTGATGAGCATGAATTTTGCGAAAGCCGGAATGCCGCACAACAGGAACAGAGTGAAAATAGGAATTCCGCTCCGCCCATGCCTGATGGTGCTGATAGTTTTATGAATCTTCCTGATGGCATAGATGAAGAATTGCCTTTTAATTAAATTGACAAATATTGACACGAAACGACACAGGGATTAAAATACATATAAAACATATTTTACTTTCGATAAAATTTCTGAAATACTAAAGAGCCTTTTCTGGCATGATTCCAACTTTGAGTAACTAACGACTTTATTTTCTAAAAAGGGGATGTTTATGGACATAAAGGAATGCGTATGCGCATTGCGTGAGGAATTACTGCTTCACGTTGATTTGTATAACGCTTTTTGCGATAGTATTTTGAGCGTCCTGAAACAGAAAGAGCATTATTTTGATGGGGACGGAAGTTTCAAAATAGACACGGAACATGGCGCGGAATCATTGGCGAAAGAAATATTGGATAGGATTATCGGGGAGGAATGGGAGTGCGAGTAGTAAGAGAAATAATGATCGCATTTGATTTGATTTTGTGCGTTGTTTTTATGCTTGCAATATTGGACAGTGATGTACGGAAGGAACGACTTAGCGTTGCGGTATTTATGATTCTGGACATCATATTGTTGGCGAATGCCGCTTGTATTTGGATGGGCATGTAGAATGATAGAAGTGCATTTTGTTGACGG
>CANQZG010000058.1 GCA_947628305.1 uncultured Muribaculaceae bacterium
TTTTATCCAAGTCGTAGGCAATGCGAGAGCCTGAATTACGGATAAGACAAGATACAATCCTCACACCTTTTTTATGTTTAATAACCAAGCCGTTTCAATGGAGGATGAGAAGCACAAAAGTATGGAATGACCGGATTAGAGCCTATTTTTGAATATACACAGCAGGAAATAGATGAATATCATGCCAAATGCTTTTCAAATTTCTGGGGTGTAGGTGGGAATATCCCATTCCCGAAATTCAAGAAAGAATACGGCATGGAAGTTGGATCTATCCCAATTTCAGTCAATGAAAGATATTATCTTGCAAAGCAACCTTATGCAATATGTAGAAAACCAATTATAGCCAACCACTATTATTCGAGTCCTCAGATTCCATTATCTGAGAACAAACAAAATTTAATCACAGGAATAAATTTAGTGTCACTATCAACAAGGGATACTATACCGTTGGACATTAGGCACCCAAATATTGACATAAATGGAAAGCGACATTTCCCAAATGGAACAGTCAATCTATATATATCACAATTAATAAGCAATGCTATTCCCTATATTACATTAAGAGAAGTCTTGCAAGGTCTTGTGGAATATATAGGGAACAAACACATTTTTTTCACAAAAGACACATTTAATGGGTTCCGTGACCCTCGCTTATCATACATACCTAAGAGTGCGGTTTTTCATTGTAATTTTGCTGAATACGTTAGTCATAATAATCACTGAAATGAGATCAATTACAATTCTCTTTATTCTACTTGGTGTAGCGATAACATCCTATGCGCAAACTTTCCAAGTTACGGACATCACTTTTAACGAGCGTACACCAGAGGCTCGGATTCAACTTAAAAAGAATCAGATGTTAGGTCAACAGTTGCATATAACAGTGTTTGACAAGGATATTCAGATACAAACATTAGATAAAAGCGGTAAATCAAATGGCAAGCCTTATACCATGCAAAGGCAATCTGATGGCACATATATATATAAGAAAGATGCTACCATTAATCCAACTCATCCATACATCTACACATACAAAATGACAATAGATAAGATGGTTGGATATTACCGCTCTCTTAAAATCGAAGTTTGGGAGAATCAGGACTATCTATGGACTCTTACCCTTAAACGTAAATAAAATGGCAAACAGTAAAAATGATGGTTGCGGAACTTATATAGTCATTCTTATAATCTTCTTTGCAATCTGCGCTCTTTTAAACGCAATGTTTTAATTATGTACAATCCATTTCGACAATACATCTACGAAATAGGCTCTATTCTTGGCAAACTTGGCTATGCATTATGCCAACAAGCCGAGAACAAGAATCAGCCTATAAATATCCACGGTCAGGTTAAACAGACTATGGATAGCCTTACCTACTATCTGCACAACCTAAATTCAGACCTTGATGCTTGCCGATATAATCTTATAAAAGACGGTAAAAGCGAAGTTAACACATTAGAAATGGAATCACTGAAAGTAGCATTACATCATCTGCTGAATGGTGAGAGTTACACCCATGATGGCGAGACTTCAAATCCGGTTATCGAACTTTACAAAATGAAGTTCCTGATTGATTCACTCTATCGGCTTACTACAAAAGGAGCGCAAGGCTCAAAAGAATACATCTTTGACAAAATTGCTATAAATTAACTATTTATAACATGAAGGTAATAATTCGATTAATTATAAGTGCTATTCTAATTTTAGTTGTCTACATTATATTTCTCCATAAAAGAGAATATAGAATTGGCTATCTTCTTGATATTCACTCAACAGAATTGGAAAGTGACGTTAGTTATTGGCTTGAAGATCCAATTGTTGAATTGTACAATAATAAAGAGATTAGTTATATAATTATTAGAGATACTGACTGTGTTGATGTGAATCACAACAAGGATAAGTTAATGTCAGTCTGCCACTCATTAATTGCAAAAGGAGTGCCGGATAGTGTAATAATATTAGACTTTAATAGAATGGATTTGGACAGTGTTAAATCACATTACGGTCTCAAAGATTTTATGTGGCACCCCAAAATAAACTCAGGTGAGAGCATATCTGAGACAGCTAATAACACTCCCAAAAGACGATTTAAACGATTCTTTAAAGATATTATTGACAAAATAACAGAGAAAGAGATATGATGAAGAAAGCCATATTCCTGTTAGCATTGGTAGAAGTGCTATCAGCTTGCAAAAAGTCTGATAATACATATCAAACACAATATGAAAAAGATGGGTGTGAATATGATTATTACATTGGTGATGTTGATGGACTTGATTATGCAACGATAGAGCGATATGTAGCTTTCGATATTGCCGACGATTACCGCTCAATTGTGGCATTAATGGATAGTCTGATAGATGCGGGCACACCTCTTAACTCATGGAGTAGTGTCTATGCTAATGCGATGAATGAAGCCTTCCCCCTTGACAGCATATTGCCACGATTGCTGAAATTACACAAATGTGAACCGTCTAATATGCCAGTCTATTGGGCGATAGGATATACATACAATAACTTGGGTGACGCACAAAAAGCGATTGAGTGGTTCCACAAAGGACTTAATAAAGCACCTGACAGTAGTAATGCATGGTACGGATTAGGAATTGTGACGTTACAGCAAGGAGATACTGTGTCGGCAGTCAACAACTTTAGGAAAGCTCATGAATTAGCGCAAGAACATAATCTTGAGTCTTGGGCGATAAGGATTCAGATGACGCTTGATTCTATTGAATCTAAAGACCAATTAAGAGTTACCGAACCAATCTCTGAGACTGCCAATACTACATGGCGGAGACGATGGAAAAGATTCTTTAGTGGTCTACGTACATAAACCTACTGTGATTTTAGACGGAGATACACTTAACACAGTTGGAAACTCAATTGAACTATATACACGAAAATAACAAACTATATTAATTTATGTGGATAACAATTCTTCTTGTAGCCGTAAATATTATTGTCATATTGTTCATAATATACGTGGTAGGGTGTGCAGATTCTGCATCAAAGTTTCAGATTCCGAACTTTGAGCACGAAGATACTCAAACTGAATTAGTTGATTAGAATAGCACTAAAATGAAAATTATATTCCTTGATATTGACGGTGTACTAAATTCTAATAGATATGAGGATTTTTTATTATCTCATAATGAATGTCCTTTCGATGAATATGGGGCTCTTTTTGATCCAAAATGCGTAAGAGCATTAGATCGACTAATACTTACCTCCGAGGCGAAGATAGTAATATCTTCTTCATGGAAGGATAAAAGAATCCGAAAAGATGCATTCTCCATATTAAAAAAAATGTGGAAGAATAGGAATCTTCCAGGAGAAATACTTGATGTAACACCAACTTTAACGCCTAATTGTTTACTCAGAGAATACGGTATCACAAATACAACAGCATGGAAAGGATATGAAATTGATCAATGGTTAAGATCCTCAATCCAATATCATTCTTATATTATTATCGACGATGAAGATATTGTACTTGATTACCAAAGACCATTTTTCATAATGACAGATGGATATGATGGGCTTAGTGATACAGATGTCGATATCGGTATACAAAAATTTAAATAGTCTTTTTTCAAAGTTACATAGTATCTATTGTACGCTTAGATACAGTTATATAGCGGTTCTTAAATTCCGATTATTTTAAACAAATGTTTATAAAATATTAATATTAAAAATAGTCATTGGAAGATGAAAATTATTTTTCTTGATATCGATGGAGTACTCAATACTGATAAATGGGAGGCATACATGCTCTCTCAAAGACTTCCATTGGAAGATGAGTTCGGTATTTTCTTTGATAAAGAAGCTATTAATAATCTTGCTAAAATTCTAACTATTACAAAAGCTAAAATTGTGATCCATTCCACTTGGAAATTAGGTAAGCCTCTTGAATGGTTGCAATTATTGTGGAATAAGAGAAGACTACCTGGTCATATATTTGATATTACGCCTGACATTCCCCCATATTATAATAAGAACGATGAGATTACAGAATGGTTGGTAAACCATTCTGAGGTCAACGACTATGTTATATTAGATGACGAAGCTGAATTTTCTCTATCTTTGAATAAGCATTTTGTACAAATAAACTCTACGTTGGGTATTACAAAAGAAAATGTTATAGCAGCAATCATGTTGCTTAAACAAGACAATAAAATAGATCCATCGCACTTATTAACAACTCCATAGATTGAAGCACATATATATTCTCAATTATAACAATCTCAGAACTTCAAAAATCTCTATGGTCAGGTTTGGTGAAACATCTATACCCTGCTGTGTTCCGTAAAGTACGCACAATTTATAATGAGGACGGGACCTCAACAGGTAAACGTGTTTTCAGTGATGGGAGTGCGTGTGCGCTTTTCCAACGGTTTAATACTATACAAGAAGGAATGGCTGCTCTTAAAGGGAAAACTCTTAAGGTTACAGAAATGAGAACAGTCCGCACATTGTGATATAGTACGACATCTCCAATGAAAGCTCAACTTCCGACTATTGATATTGTGGAGTAACCTATCCCATACAATCAGCGATAATTTTTTGAGAGAATTAAAATGATTATTAACCACATCTCAAATAACACGACTGTAAACCGTACTGTAAACCGAATATAAAAGAAGTGAATGGCTCAAAGCCAATTATCTAACTGTAAGATTCAGTAGCTCAGCTGGTAGCATTTGAAAGACGAGCGCAAGCGAGGCTTTTAAATGCCTTGGAGCGACAACACTTTTAATGTTGGGGTCCTGGGTTCGAGCCCCAGGCGGATCAC
>CANQZG010000059.1 GCA_947628305.1 uncultured Muribaculaceae bacterium
TACTTCTCCGACCCGCTGGACTACGAGTACACCATCAGCAGCCGCGGAGACTTTCTGGGCGTCAAGGTGTGGCTCACGCTGGGCGGGCCTAACATCTGGATCGACACGCGGACCGGCTATGTTGAGGGCCGCTGGGGAAGTGACAGCGCGTGCGCGTGGGTTGCCTCTGAAATCTGCGAGGAAATCAACTCCATGTTTGAGGAGCTTTACAACTGCATGTGATCCCGTGGCGGCGGGCCCGTTTGGGAAAGTCCATTAGGCCGCCAGCGTCCGCCCTTCGGGGCGGGGTTGGAAATCAAAACAATATCAATATTTGGAGGTATTACAAAATGATGTCTTCTGTTTGCAACTACGGCACGATGTCCGCCCGTTTCAATGTGTGCGCCAGCAAGGTTGAGCGCCGCATAACAATCGAGGTCCGCGCTTATGGCCTTGGAGACTGTATCAGCGAAGTTTACCCGGCGGAGCAGTACGGCGAAGCCCTGGACCGTTACGAGGCCATTTGCGAGGAGATGAAGCGGAGATTCAATGCGGCGTGATCGCGTCAGTCGTCCCGGCGACGTAAAAGAGCCATCAGGCCGCAAGCGTCCGCCCTTCGGGGCGGGGTTGGAAATCAAAAAAATGGAGGTTTTAATATGATTGTTATTACTTATGAAAGCTGCAAGGGCGGCACAAACAATTTAGCCGTTGCAATCGAAACGAAAACCGGAGAATTTGCGACAAGTGAGAAGGGCGCAGAACAAGCCCGTAAAAACCTTCTCCGCCGTCTGCGCGGCGTTAAAAAAGTCCATTAAGCGCAGAGCGTCCCGGCCTTGTGCCGGGGGTTGGAGCTGAAAGGAGTGGTTTCTATGACCTGGAATACGCCCGGCGGGCAGTATTACACGCTCTACCGGGATATGCTGGACCAATCGCATCTGCTGGTAGCAGGCAGCACCGGCAGCGGGAAGAGCGTTGTTATCAACGCTCTGATACACACCGCCCTTTTGCGGGCCCCCGTCGATGCAAAGGGCGGCGTCAAGTTCATTCTCTGCGACCCCAAAATGGTCGAACTGTCCAAGTATGAACAGCTCCCCCACGTTCTGCGCTATGCCGACTCCCTTTCTGCGATTGCGGACGCCCTGCAATACGGACATTCTATCATGCTTGACAGATACGCCGATATGAAGCGGCGTGGCCTGGTAGAGTGGGACCGTGGGGACCTGTATATCATCGTTGATGAGTTTGCAGACCTCATTTTGCGCAACAGCGACCGGGCCGAGAATAGAATCAGAACCAGCATTGAAAGCACCATCCAGAGCATCGCCCAGATGGGCCGTGCCGCCCACGTCCATTTGATTCTTGCCACGCAAGCGCCGAACCGAAAAACCATCAAGGCCAATATCGTCCTGAATATGACCGCCCGTCTTGCGCTGAAATGTGAATCCCCTATTGAGAGCAAACAGGTCATTAACCAAACCGGGGCGGAGCTCCTGCCAGACCCCCGCGTTGAACACCGCGCCCAGGGACTTTATAAAACCGGATTCACGGTTGAGAAGTGGAATCTTCCCATGATTCCACCGGAGGAAATCGCGGAGCGGGTCAAGTGGTGGACTGACCAAAAACCACAGAAAACCGGCCTTCTGCGCCGGTTGTTCAAAAAGACTGTTTGAGAGGAGATTGCAAAATGTTTGTTATTTACTACAAGAAACCCGGCTACCCGCGCAAATACTGCGGTACTAACAAGTTGGTATCACGTCTACAATATGCCACGGCATGGCCGGAGGCATGGAGGGCAGAGGCCGAGAACCACGGATTCAAAACTCAGACCGTCAACTGTTCCCCGATTGCCGAAGCAATGTATACCGGACCCGTCCAGGTATCAAAAATCAGATGGTGAACAACAGCCGCCCCGCTCTGGGGCGGTTTTCTTTTGCCTTTCTGCGTTCTGCATCTCGCCGCACGTCTTAAAAGCCCTCTCTTTCAATTTTCTGCCCTATACCAGCCGAGAAAAAATCACGCCAGCCTTTCAGCCATATAAATTCACGTCCGAAAGTTGCCGCAAATTTTTCTTGATAAATTATCGGGGAAAAACCGTAAGGTTTCATATACGCCATTCTGGGACGTTCTGCGCCCCTTCTGCATCGGGTGGTATCCATCCTCGCCCAGGCCGTCAGAAGCCGCCCACTGGCCTCTGGAGGCCATATAGACAGCCACGACTTGCAATCACGTTGCACGCCGTGGCCGTTTTGCCGTCTATTTCTGATTTTTCTAGTCTGGTAGACAGAACTATGCGCTGTCTGCACTTTCGGATGTAATTCTTATCGGCTGAAATCAGAAGTAATTTTCTCTTGTTAATTTAACGGGGCTTTTGCAAAAGTCTTAGTTTCTGCATCCGCTCCCTTGCCGCCGCCCGCTGCTCCTCGGTCAATTCCCGTTTCTGCCGATACGGGTTCTTCCCAAATCGGAACGGCCAGCAAGGGCAATCTTTCGCCGGGCACAGCTTCACTTCGTTCTGCTGACCACAGCAACAATCCAGGCACTTGGCCCGAATCGCCTTCACGGGGTTGGTGAGATCAGGCATTATGTATCTCTCCTTTCTGCGCCTCTAGGAAGAAGCGGCAGTATGTGTATTCGAGGTCGGTCGTACAGAGTTCTCCCCGTTCTGCCTTTCTGCATTCAAAGCCGCATCTGTATGGGCAGAACATCAGTCTCCCTTTCTGCGCCTTACCCATACTCAGTCCTCCGGGATGTCCCCATAGCGTTCTGCGAGCTCCTTTGGCTGAAGCTGTTCGCCGAGTGGCTGGTTCGGCGTCAGGATTACCTCCTGCTGGTCCTTGAGGCCGTCGTAGTTCTTCTGCCACCAGACCAGGGTAACGGGATTTAATTTGCCATCAGCTCCTAACATTTCTCGATAAGAAGCGCAGAAATTCTTAACTTTTTTGATGAAATCGGAATGTCTCGGCGTTCTACTCCTTCTATTTACCCAATCATAAACATCATCCTTATCAATTCCCAAAGCTAAATAAGCAAGCTGATTAGTGATTCTAATATCATTATCAGAGCAGAACTTTATGAACTGGTTAAATCTATCTTCCAAAGCATCAACATCAGATACATCAACTTTACCCCATTGATTTATCTCAAGTAGGATAGAAGCATATTTACTATTATCTCCTGGTTCAGTATGAACACCATTAGAACCAATAACAGGAGAATTAGCGCCTTTACCTCTAGGTTTCTTCATAGGTTTACCGGTTCTAGGAGATATTCTGACTATCTCTGTATCTTTTTTGATGTCCTTAGTATTATCCAAGTATTACACCTCCAGAGTTATTAAATATTTTATATATATATATATAATATATACATATATAGGGAAATAATAAAAAGAGCGAGGTTCTTTACTTTGAAGAATAGATAGAAAGAGGGTTTAAGGAGGATAGGAAGGAGAGGGACTTTCTTTCTTAAAATGCCACCCTTTCGCTATTGTCACAATAGAACAACATGCGCCGCCAACGTCCCACCATCCGCACTGTTCTCGATCACAGTGTCCGATTGCAGGCCCCGCATATCCCGGCCCGTTATCTGTCTTCACATAAAGAGCAATTTGTACGCCTTTCTGCATTTCCTCCGTTATTGCCTTACGGGTTTCTTCTGTCATGTCCACGTTCTGGAACACCAGCAAGTCCTCGCCAGTCGCCCGTTTCAGCGGGCAAGTCTTGTAACTCATGTTGTCCATAGTCGTTACCTCCTGTTCAACATTTTCCGTATCAGCCGCTTTATCCTGTACTTTGCTATTTCGTATTTCATCCAACACCGCAGTTTTACGCTGCTCCACCATGTCATGCGGAACGTCATGGTAAAGTCGTTGTCACAGATATTGAAAAAGTCGATGTGTTCTTCTTCATCTTCGATGATAAATCCGGGCATTTCCTCTATCTTTCCCATCGGTTGCCATCCGTTCCCTGCGTTTACATACAGCGTGGGATTGCTGTCTAAATGCTCACCCATAGTCTCTACTCGCCTCCCTTGTTTTGTTCTGCCACGTCGCAATCAAGCCGAACAAAAAAAGTTCCATATCCGTGTTCTTCTTTGCATGTGAGTAAATTTATCCAATACCAAAAGTTGCTCAGCCTACCGTTCTCGGCATAAAACTGACCGCTTTTCACAATACACGGGAAAATTATCCCGTTTTGGAAATTGAAAACTATTGTGTTCAGCGGCGGTTCTTTAACTTCCTTTAATGCAAATTCTAAGTAGTTCATATTATCACATATTCTCCGTTCTGTTGATCTGCGCCTTTCGCCGGACGCATTCCATCTCGCGTTCCAGGACTTCGATATCAGTCATGTGCTACCTCCTCCAAAAGCTCCGGGTTGTCCCAGCGATTGCCGATGACCTCCACAAGGTCAGGAGCCCACGGAATAGAGCAAAGATACCCGCAAAGACAAGCATACTTATTCGTTCCAATAATGCCCTGCATGTAGAAGCCGAATTCTCTCCATTCAATGAGGTAATCTTGAACTGCGTTCCAAAACCCATTTCCAGGTTCATAAGCATAGTTGATAAGGTCCCCATCGAAAATCTTCTTTCCCCGCCGGTCCTGGAATCCCGTGTACTGCCCGACGGTGGCGGGGTCAACAAGGCAATTCCATTTGCCATCATCTGTTTCGTACCAAATCTGAGC
>CANQZG010000060.1 GCA_947628305.1 uncultured Muribaculaceae bacterium
AAAGCGCCGACCGAAGAAATTGCCCTTGCGGCGTTAGATGAATTTGAAGAAAAATGGGGCAAAAAATACCCGTTGGGTGTGAAAAGCTGGCGTGTCAACTGGAATGAACTTTCCACTATGTTCAAATACCCGCCGGAAATTCGCAAGCTGATTTATACCACAAACGCCATTGAAAATTTCAACCGTCAGTTGAGAAAGGTGACAAAAACCAAGAGCGCCTTCGTTTCCGATGACGCTCTGATGAAGCTTTTGTATTTAACGACCATGCAAATCGTGGATAAATGGACGATGCCGATCCGCAACTGGGGTATGATTTTAGACAATTTAATGGTCTATTTTGAAGATAGGGTGAACATTGCCCTGTAAATTGGGTTTTCCCTGATGTTCGGACTTTACACAAAACTTTACGCACTACCTCTTTGTACGCTATTCAAGCTCTGACAAATACTTGTTAAAATCTAATACGAATAGTATTCTGCCACAAAAAGATAGTTCCTTTTCGGTCAAATAGTGCTATGCGATAGTAACATCACTTTTAATAATTTTGCCGTTGTATGCATTTTTCTATGATGTAATTATCATGTGTGCTCTTTATGCGCCGGTGCGCTGATAGTCTCTACCACAGCATGTCTGTGAGTAGCGAGTGTTTCACAATACACAATCCGTACTGATTGACACGAACGGCTTGTCCCAATAAGAGATTTATTAAGTTAATTCCTTGCGATATTAAAAATGCGCCATCACGACCATTGAGCAGTGTGCCACAACAGTTATTTTATCATACTTTACAAAGGTTGTAAATATTTTATAGACAAGTTGACAATTTATATTGTAATCATTACATCATAGCGATTGAATATATCGTTTTCCTTTCCATGGATATTATCCATAACATATCCACCATGCGCAACATCATGTTTTGCTATTTGAGGCTTTAATAGATAAAAAGTGGTATATTTATAAAACAAAGGATTTATTTAATCTCTGTTGTAAATGCCAAGGGAATATGATATAATCATCTTATGAACTACAATATAATAGATAATATGGGGGCTAAGACTTATGAATAAGGAATATAAAATTTCGCAATACAAAGACTTGCTTGGGTGTCAAAGCTTAGGTTTTTATAATTGTTGTGAAATGTTTTCTGTTTTTCTGACAAATAGAAAAAATAATTCCGCATATAATTTTTTTACGATTTTTAATTTTGATGAAAAAATAGAACCGGAAATGTCTGAATACTGCCTTACAGATAAGCTGATCCACATTTCTTCTGAGTATTCTATGGGCATTATCCATAAAACATTACCCCTTAATTGTATAGATAAGATTTTCAACAATATATGTGCATCAGAAAACAGCGATTATATCGACATTGGTAATGGACCTCTCCTTATAGGGAATCTCGAATTTATTCCAAAAGTTTTTGTCCCTCAGAATAGTACAATTACCATTATGATGAACAAGGTCTTGAAAAACAATTTCCGAAACGGAAGCTATACACTTGAATTTTTTGATGTGACAAAAAATTGTAAGTCGATGTTAAGAAAGAAAGATATAAAGAAAATAACTGATGAATTATACAGAATAATCCCCGTAGACTTATTTACAATTACAGATAGAATTGGTAACTTTATATTTCAATTTCCATCTTTAAACGTTAATGCGCATTATACCACGGATAAGAACGAATTAGAGCTAAACTACAATATACAATTTGATGACAGATTGTGTAACAAGAGTCAATATCAAGTAATTTCAGAACTGATATATGATAATAATATAGTCGGTTTCGGCACTGCAATATGCGATTTACCCAAAAGCAATATCAAGTTTGATGTCGGAGATGCCTCGCAAATGTGTCGTACTACAATAATAGACAATCAATCTCAACTAATACTATCAAGGCAAGAAACAACTTTTATGAGACAAATTACTGTATCCACAGCAATGAGTACAGTATACGGAGAACAGCGATTGATGTTTGACGATAATAATAATGTGGTTAAAGAAATAGATGTCAATTCAGTATCGCTTTTTTCTACTGAAGAGCCCGTTGTACGTCTTCGGAAACAGTTTATTGATAATCGTCAATATAACAAACGCATTGAAGAGCTTCTTGACAGGAGAGAATTCAGGCGTTACGGTATAAAAACGGAACGACAAAAAGCATTGGATGATATCCGGTATTTAATAAACTTAGCAAACAGCGGAAAAGTTTATATTTGGGATCCATATCTGAGTGCAAGGGATATTTTGGAAACATGGTACTATAATAAAACCTTTGGAGTAAAACTATACGCTATTACTTCCAAAGATGCCGCAGGAGGAGATAACCTGCGTGACTGGATTTCAAGAGAAGCACATTTGTTAGAAAACAGAAGCAATAACTATGGAATTAAACTTGAATTTCGTTGTCAGTGTAATGGACATGGATATGCCTTTCATGATAGATTTCTTATGTTATTAAGACGCAATGAAAGACCTAAAGTATGGTCGTTAGGAACATCAATAAACAACATAGGAAACAAACACCATATTATCCAAGAGGTTCAACATCCACGCATGATTATTGATGCCTTTGAAGAACTTTGGGATATGTTATCTTATGACGAATGTTTAATATGGAGGAAATAATAAAATGGACGAATATACAAACGAAAGCATATGGAAAGCTCTCAAAACAGTGAAATATTCCAGTTCCATAAAAAGCACTGCTTCGAGGAGTGACAGAATATTTTATCGTTTGATGCAGGAAGGAATGAAAGAAAACAATATAGACAAATTATATGAATTTATAAATGCTATGGAGAACGTCAATATATTCCCCTACGATTCCCGGTTGTATGAAATTATACGGCGAGCATACACTATTGATGCGAACAGACTTTTTTCAATCTTAGCCGCGAAGAACGATTTGTTGCTTTATTGGGCGCTGTTATCAATGTGTAATACAGATATGCTTTGTACTTTTGCAAAAATTGGTACTCAAAATATTTTATTTTATTACGAATGTGCGAGACAGCTTTTGAAAAGATATGCGTTAAATAGCAATTATATAGATGGTTTAATTCCTGCCGTATTGAAAATAGCCAACAATGACCAATCTTTATGGAAACGATGGATAAAAGAATTTGAATATGATACGAATTGGTCAAAGTCGATATTTTTGGTTTTAAGAAAAGTATCTAAGTCTGCACTTTTAACATATGCAAACAGCATTGCTTTCGATTTACCATATAAATTAGACCTAATTAAAATATTTACAGAGCAATTGCAAACTTTAACAGATGAAGATACTGAATATATCTTTAATACAATATCGGAAACTATTTGTAGACGTTGGACAGACTTTGTTTTGTTAAAAAAGGCTGAGCCCGGGGCATACAGTAAGCTGTTCATTTCTGATTATATCAATATTATTATTTATTCATTAAATACACTTTTACAAGGTCCAAATGACTGGGCGGCTGAACTTGAAAAATGGATAGATATACTAAAAAAAGATATGCAAAAATGGTTTGTTTCTATTACTCAAATGTCAAAATACTATTTTCTTGACTTATCACATATTTATTATTTGCTTATTCTAAAATGTGGTACAGATACAAAAAAACTCAACTCACAGGAACAAGAGTACCTTGATATACTGCGACGTTATATAAACCGCTATTCTTATTTGAGTCCCAGTGAAGCCAATTGTGACATGGAAGAATTATTTTCGATAATAAATATGCAATGTGAAAGTCAAAAGTAATATTCAAGAATAATATTATAGTAATTTAACAAAACAAACAAGTGTTCATCATAAATTCAGTATTGACCCCAAATTGACCCCAACCTAATTGTATTGGATTACGCATGTATGGGAACACGAATTTTTTACAAAAAAATAAAGTGCCTAATCAAGCGCAATTCGGATTGATTAGACACTTATTTTAAGGGGATTTTTTGTGGAGGTTCGCTCATAACCCGAAGGTCATTGGTTCAAATCCTTTCCCCGCAACCATACCGAGTGTTCACATTGGATTTGAGTGATCCAAAGGGACACTCGGTTTTTTATTCGCATAAATCCGTCTATGCCGCATAGTGAACATCTACACCTTGCCTTGTGTGAAGCGATACGTTATTTTCCGGCAGCTTTTCAAGGTCGGGGATTTCTATATTTCCTATACAGTTATAGTAAATTGTAAGTTTCTGTACGGTTTTACCGTCAATCTTTTCAGCTTGACAGACTTCGATTTTCTCTATAAGCTCGTTGAGCATTCTCGGCGTTAGCTTTCTTGCCCGCGTGTATTTGCGGACGGAAGCCATAAACATATCGGAAGTGACCGCCTTGCTCCTGTCGCTGTCCAATTCGGTTTGGAGCGC
>CANQZG010000061.1 GCA_947628305.1 uncultured Muribaculaceae bacterium
ATGAAGAGTTCTATTGAGGCTACTGCTGAGGAAGTCGAGACTAAACGAGCAGAAGTAGAAGCTAACACGAACAAGACTACTGCGTCGGAGGCTAAAGCTAAAGAATATGCAGAAGAAACTCTTGCAAACAAAGACGCTTCTGCTTCATCCGCTGCTGCGGCTGCTGAGAGTGCTAAAGAAGCTGAGGCCAGCAATCAGAGCAGTGAGAATTATTCAGAACTGTCAAAAAGCTGGGCTCAAGGAGAGACCGGAAAAAGAGACGACGAATCTACTAATAACAGCAGATATTGGAGTGAACAATCAAAATCATCCGCTGATAAAGCTGAAATAGCTGCGGATAAAGCTGAGAAATATTCTTCTGTAGTGGCTCCGCAGTTCTTTCTCAGTGAAGAAGATATGCAACTGTACATCAAAGAAGGAGTCGGTATGAGCTTTAATCTTACTGATGGAATCCTTTATTGGCAATTAACATAGAAAGGAAGTGATTAGCCATGCCTACACTGGAAGGTTTCAGTCCACTTGGTAAAGTTGGCTTGGTGAATAAGGGAGTTTATTCTGAAGATAACAGAGGTCCATTTGACAAATACGACTTTGTCCAGTACGGTACCAATACTTATATGGCTACTCAGGACGGCGTCAGTGGACCTCCTAGTGAGAACACTGACGGATGGCAGATATTAGCTAAAGGCGTAACTGGTACTGCTGCTAGCATTTCTGGTGCTACTGTTGAGGTCGATAACGGAGTTGGCGAACCATCAGCTAGGGTTGAAGTAAGCGGAGAAGACACAAATAGAACGTTCGCGTTCCACTTCAATAATCTGAAAGGGGAAACCGGAGAACAAGGACCAGAAGGAGCTCAGGGATTACAAGGAGAGCAGGGCGAGCGCGGTCCTCAGGGATTACAAGGAGAGCAGGGCGTTGGAGTCAGCAGTTTGGCTATAGATGACCAGAAACATCTGAAGGTAACTCTCACTGATGAAAACACTGTAGACGCTGGAGCAATTGCTCTCAATAAAGAAGCTATTGTGGAAGGGCTCGGGTATGAACCGGCAGGCGGGAAGAATCTGGTGTTGGATAGTGCACAGGAAATATCTAATGCAAATTATCTTATCAGCAAATATACATTATCTGAACCATTTAAGCTAAATAAAACATATACGATTACAATTTGGGGCGAATTAGCAGAAGGAAAAGTAGGATTTTCTGCGTATGTTGGAACTGATGAAAACGACGTTTCTGATAACTTGAAAAAAGTTTCAGATGGAGTGTATTCTGGAATATGTAGAAAAAGCAGTTGGTTCAATGGTATTGAGCCAAACACTGAAATCCTCATGATATTTTCTTCTCCAGATACTGTAAATAAAATATCAAACATCCATCGCATTAAGTTGGAACCCGGCAACGTCACCGACCCGGTATGGACGCCAAGCCCGGAAGATGTTGCAAACGTTACCGAATTAAACGTGGTCAAAAATAAAATAGGGCCAATAGAATATCTTGGAGAAACAATGATCGGAGAATCTGGTAACGTAACTTTACCTAACTTTGGGCAATATGTATTATTTGCAAGACAAGGTGGCGCTTGGTCTATTTGTGGTATGGCACTTATTAATTTGTCAACGGTAAGCACTGGTATCGGAGTATACAAAATAATCGGAGACCCACTATTTACAGGGAAGTTTAATTTAAGTTTGGACTTAGATAGTAAGACACTAAAAATCGCTAACAGTACTGGAGCTGCAGTTTGGATTAGGCTATTCAAAATTTTTTAGAATAGCATGAAATATTAACCATAAAAAGGCGATTCCATTGCACCTCTTACGCATTTCATCTATAAAAATACTGCGGCCGGTGTTTATGTCTCTATTTATAAAGTGACGGATTTTGATTGATTAATATAAATAAACTGATCTATGTCTAGGAGAAATGATATAAATTAAAGAAAGGAGAAACTATAACATGAATATTGAAAAAATGGTAAAAATCGT
Source organism: uncultured Muribaculaceae bacterium (assembly GCA_947628305.1). Taxonomy (GTDB): domain Bacteria; phylum Bacteroidota; class Bacteroidia; order Bacteroidales; family Muribaculaceae; genus HGM05190. The sequence continues at coordinate 1,989 of CANQZG010000061.1, forward strand.
GCGGGTGTGGGCAAATCAAATCTAAATATTTTACATAGATTTGGTTTAACGGTAAGATCTTGTTCTAATCGTATCAATTTCAGAGATTCAAAAATGATCTGAGGTGACGCAATATGATTAGAACAGACTTTCCGAAACCTATAACAAAGAAACAAGCTCATCACTATTAATACACATGAGATTCTAAAAAAATAAAGCGAATCAGATAACGATCTAGAAATTAACTAAAAAAAACGTTAACCCACCACCGCTAATGCGCATGGAAGTATTGAAGAAAGAAGGTAACACAATGGATATTTTAGCGTATGTACAGGCCAACTGGTTGACATGGTTTTTTGCAGTCCTGTCTGCGGTGCTTGGGATTCTATGGAGAACCTCATTAGCCAAACTGAAGAAGTGGAAGGCAGAACAGGACGCGCTTAAAGCTGGTGTCATGGCTATGCTCTACGACAGGCTTTACCAGGGCTGTAAGTATCATCTCAGACAAAAAGAAATCGCAGATGATGAACTGAAGAACATGGAAACGCTGTATCTGGCTTACCATGCTCTCGGAGGTAATGGCACCGGCACAGAGTTATACGAGCGAGTAAAGAAACTGAGACTGAAGGAGGATGATTAAATGAAACGCGATTGGCCACAGTGGTTCAAAGCGGCTCTGATCAGAGCAATAAGGACAATGGCACAGACAGCCCTTGCAATCCTGGGAACGTCAACGTATCTCGGAGATGCAAACTGGAAAATGGCAGCGTCTTCTGCAATTCTTGCGGGTATTCTGTCAATCCTTACAAGTATCACAGGTATTCCTGAGGTACCGGATGACATTAAGACCAAATAAACAATTATTCTGTAAAGGAGGTGATTCCATTGTTCTTGATATTCTAAACCGGACAGTAACTCGTAAATCTTTTAACCGATAAGGAGGATAAGACATGAACGGAATGGGACCAACTTGGAACTTTCAGCAGAATACTGGAACGTTCGGACAGAATTACACTCTCCCAAATCAGTACCAGCCTGCATGGAATAGACCCAACTATCCTACACTTGCTGGCAAGATCATTACTTCGATGCAGGACATCAAACCTAACGAGATACCTACTGATGGATCTCCGAGCATCTTTCCTGCAAGTGACTTCTCGTGTATATTCGTAAAAGCATGGGGACAGGACGGTAATATTCAGACTGTTAAGTATGTCCCTGAAAACCAGAGTAATCAGCAGCAGAGCTCAAATGAATTCGGATTGATCATGGAGAAGCTTAACGCCATGGAGCAGTATATGCAGAATAACTTCATCAAGAATCCGAATTTCCAGCAGAATCGCAAACCTAACAAGGAAGGAGGAAACAATCAATGAATCAGAACCAATTACTCTACTTCGCGCAGAGAATGATTCAATCTAACCAGAACAGAATCCCCAACACCCCTTGGGCACAGTCTGCGGTTAATGCTATTATGAACGGCGACGTCAATACTGGAGCACAGATCGCGCAGAATCTCTGCAACTCCAACGGTGTATCGAAAGAACAAGCTCTGAGACAGGCTGCTGATTTCTTCACACATTGATATTCAAAAGGAGGAATCATTATGTTTGGTGGAAGTGCACCTAGTTTAGCAGACATCGCAGCGGTTACAGGCAACAACGGTAATAACAATGACGGCTTCGGCGGCAACAACGGCTGGTGGGTACTGATCATCCTGTTCGCTCTGTTCGGAGGCTGGGGCAGAGGTGGCTACGGCTACGGCGACAATGGAAATAATGGAGGCGGATACAGCGGATCCTTCCAGGGTGCTCTGACCAGAGGAGATCTCTGCATGGATATGAACTTTAACGAGCTTCAGTCCGCAGTAAGAAACATCTCTGATACAGTAAACCTTGGATTCGCGAATCTCAACAGCACCATCTGTGCACAGCAGTATGAGACATCCAATCTTCTGAATCAGATGAGCATTTCAAATCTCCAGACAGCTAATGCGCAGAACATTGCGGCTATGCAGAACCAGAACGCTCTCACATCTCAGATTGCTCAGTGCTGCTGTGACATGAAGTCAATGTTCGCAGATGCTAACTACAACCGCGCTACTGATACCTGCACGATTACCAGAGCTGTCCAGGATGCAGCAAGAGACATCATCAATAACGACAATGCAAACTATCGCCAGCTTCATGACGAGCAGATTGCTATTCA
>CANQZG010000062.1 GCA_947628305.1 uncultured Muribaculaceae bacterium
TTTTATCCAAGTCGTAGGCAATGCGAGAGCCTGAATTACGGATAAGACAAGATACAATCCTCACACCTTTTTTATGTCTAATAACCAAGCCGTTTCAATGGAGGATGAGAGACACAACAGTATAGTAAAGACATCACAATATGAATGAATTAATTAATACTGAATGTGAATTGCGCAAAAGTCAATCCAATTTAGGAGGTACACTAATCGCCGCAACATGCGTTGGTGTAATTCTAATTGGTGCAATACCTCTACTCTCAACAATGCCGGATGAAAATGTTAAATGGGCAAACATAGTTATGTCGGAAAGCTACATACGCCTAATTGTAATTCTGTCTATACCTTTGCTAATTGGACTAACAGCCGGCATAATCCTCATAAAATCAAGTGTCAAGAAAATTGCTGAAAGCTATAGACTATATAAAACAGACCTTGAAAATCTAATTGATGAAATGGAAAATGAGAAAAATGAAAAAGGGAAATGACATCTTGATATTCTCTTAAATTAACTGATGACCTCAAACATATTAAATATGGGACTATTCAACGCATATAAATCTTTGTCAAAAGCGAATGACACGCTTAAACGTCTTGAGTACACATTTGACAGATTGCAAACAAACATGAACATGTGCAATTATTCTGCGGCACGTTCATATTGCAATGATGCTGCCTCACTTGTAAAGACTTTCCTTGAAACAGTCGAACAGAGTAAAACCGCAGAAATCTCGGTTTATACTTTCAAAGGACAGAAGTTTAGAGTTATGCAACTTGCTATGTTCTTTAACGAAGCTTTGCAAAGTGCAAATGCAATAATCACACGTAACGGATACTAATAACTATTACTATGGGATTTTTCGGAGATATGCGATCGATAAAGAAAATATATGGTAGCTTAAACACAATTGAACCCCTATATACAGCTCTTGAGCGAAATTTATCAATGGGTAATATTGCTGAAATAAAAAGATTGGCAATATTAATTGATTCCGAACTAAAGCTATTGACGACTGAAATAGCAACTGCTCCTAATTCTGTCCAATGTGCCAACTTCCAATTCTTGGGCAGAAATACCTCGTTGTACATAATTGTCAAGGGCATTTATGAAACAGTACAACCTTGTCTTATGATGCTTTGAAACATGCGATGTCAGTTGACAATTACAAATATCAATGCGACCATTGCGGACACACGGAGAACCACGGTGAGGGCATCTGTCTGTTTTCAGATAAGTGCTACACAACTCTCCAATGTCCTAAATGCAAAAAGATACGTTCAATCTTGTTGACAGAGAAAGCAACCAATACAAAGGATTATCCTCTATGTCCTGATTGCAATATCAGGATGTCCGAATGGGATAAAACGTGTCCTCAATGTGGCACAAAGATGAAAGTAACAGAATGGATAACAGATACAATATGAAACGAATCGCAGTAGCCCTATCAGTGCTGACGGTCTTATTGTCAGCTTGCTCACCCCACCGCAATACGACAGTCAATAACTCCTTATTGATTGGGACATGGGAACAGCCTAATGTTACGTTAGACCTCAAAGCTAACGGACAATACCATTATCTTTATAAAGAGGATGGGTACAGCAATAAGCAATCCGGCAAATATGATTACTTCGCCGACAACGATTCAGTAGTGCTTTATGGCTTCTATCCGCAAGCCTATACTTCTGAATCTAAAAATGAGCGATGGACTATCCGTAAACTCACATCTGATTCTCTGACCGTCTATGTTCACAAATCAACAGTAGTGCTGAATGGCGATACTCTCAACACAGCCGGAAACGAAACAGAAATATTCACTCGCAAGAAACGCATTAACTGATATATAAATGTCTTTCATGGCTATATTTCTCCCAATAATACTTATCTGGGCGATAATCGGAGGAATCAATGACAGCAATCGTAACAAAAAGCGTTAAATCAGGATTTCAATAGTCTTATGCTTATTAGTCTTGTGCGGTTACTGTAACGATGTTTTGTGATGTTTGCAAATACATTTAGATGAAACGATTACCACTCTTTTTAATCAGTTTGGCTTTGCTCTATGCTATTGGGTGCAAGAGTAAGCACCACTCAAGGGAATCCGACTCCTTGGCACAATATAGAGATACTATAATCGGCAACTTCGACGGCAATAACATTGACACACTGATTGCAGAGCCTATTGATACGACTATTGACCGCAGTTTATGGGTTTGGAGAATTTACAGCAAGAGCAATACAGTTGATACGCTGATACTGTCGCAACGCTATACTGTCAGACTGATTAAGGAGGGAGATTTAGACGGGAACGGAACAGATGAATTTGGAGTAAGGAGAGAAGCCGAAGCCGGAACGTGGGATAACTACTGCCTTTATACTTATGACAATGGCGAGTGGAAATATCTCATAGAACCGATATGGACTTACGGCGACCATTTTTATACTGACCTGAACAAAGGAGTAGATGTTGTTGAAAGAGCCAATCAGTCAGGCTATGTAACAGTCAGATTCAGCGACATTCGCAATGATGATTTCTGCATAGTTGACACTCTAATATCCATTGCCACACACTCTATTATAAGTCAGGAATAACAACGTACATTTTTCAGGAATAATCAATTTTATAAGGCAGAAACGTAAAAAGTACGTTGACTGTCGCAAGATTTGTGCTCTGTCCGCCCCTCTATGTCAGGGAATTTAGCTAATTTTGCATTAAGCAAGGCATAAGATAAAATCTAATATCAACTCCTCATGGCTCAATTTATACCTTCAATTGATACGATTCTCCGTTTTAAGGTTAAGCCTACAGATGGAGAGTTGACATTATTACGCCATTTAGAAAAGACTTTAGATGATAGCTATGAAGTGTTTTTCAATCCATATCTAAATGGTGACCGTCCTGATATAATGATTCTTCGCAAATGGCATGGGGTGTTAATTATAGAAGTTAAGGATTGGATTTTATCACACCATTATATTGATGAACGTAAGAAGTGGCATTTTGTAAATCCATATAACGGAGAAGATTCAGTAGAAAAATCTCCGATAGACCAAGTTCTAAAATACAAAGAAAATCTGTTTGATTTACATATAGACACTCTGCTTAATCTAAAAATTCAGAACATAAAGAATTTTAATATAGTCGGATGTGCTGTTTACTTCCATAAAGCAAACAAGGAAGAAGTAGATTCACTTATCGTAACACCTTTTGAAGAAGATAAAAAATACCAAAAGTTTCTCCAATATAATATCGGATTGTTAGGTAATGATTCTTTGGAGTGTGGCGAACTGGATAAGGTACTTGCACAATTCTACATAAATGCGAATTGGCAGTCACTATATTTCACAGACGATTTATATAAAAATTTTAAAAGAATCTTGACTCCTACTGTTCACATGATGAGTGACGGTGAACATCTTAGGTACGATGACCGTCAGATAGAAGTAATCACTCGTCCTGTTAAACAGATGAGAGTAAAAGGCGTTTTTGGCTCAGGAAAAACGACCGTACTTGTCGCAAGAGCTGTACAAGCATACATTCGCCTGAAAAAAGACAACCCTCAACCTAAAATATTGATTCTGACATATAATCTAACTTTACGAAATTTCATTCATGATAAATTAATGCAAGTACAGCAAGAATTTATCATTCAGGATTTTATTATAATTAATTATCATCAGTTTATAAATGCCGAATTGAATAATATAGGAGTTGAAATAAAAGTTCCCACCGATGTTAAGGGCGGTGATATTTCACTCTATCTTGATGCTAATTATTATTCTAATGAACATTTGTTTGCAAAATATAAAGATGGAATTAGACCTTATGATGCTATATTGATTGACGAAATCCAAGATTATAAAAGAAGTTGGATGAATATATTGAAAGATTCGTTTTTGGCTGAGAATGGGGAATATATGCTTTTTGGCGATGTTAAACAAAACATATATGGGAATCCTATTGCTAATAAAGATGTCGTTACGAATATTGCAGTTCGTCCAACGGAATTAAAAAAGTGCTATCGTTCAGATTCCAAAATTAGAGATTTAACAATAGCATTTCAGCGAGCATTATCCAAAGAGGACATTGAGCGTGTGCTGTCTTACAAATCCACTAATCGCTATATGCGATTCCCTATT
>CANQZG010000063.1 GCA_947628305.1 uncultured Muribaculaceae bacterium
GACTATCGCATTAGGAAAGATATGCTTGGGATCGAGGGACGTGAATTCGTTAAAACATCAAAAGATTCTGCTCACCGGGGCCTCAGGGTTTATCGGTTCGCATGTACTGGAGGAACTGCTGCAAAGTGGGTATAATGAACACGTCGTAGTGCATTGCGGGAAGGTATCGGGACACCCCTCTGTAACGCTTCACCTGCTAGACTTATTTGACAATGCAGCTGCTGAAAAATTGGTGTCTGAGCAGAGATTTACGCACCTGCTGCATTTGGCGTGGTATATGGGTGCCGGGGCGCATGCTCACAATTTGAACATGACGTGGTCGGCATCGAGCTTACGTTTGCTTGAGAGTTTTGCTCGTCATGGGGGAACCCATTTTCTCGGCGCTGGAACTTGTGCGGAGTATGAGTATAAATATGGACTTATGCGAGAGGATGAGACGCCAACAAATCCTTCTTCCCTGTACGGTTGTTGTAAAAATGCTTTTTATCGATCAGCTCGCCTTTTTTGTGTGCTCAATGACATACATTTTCAGTGGATACGTCCATTCAACTGTTATGGTCCGGGGGACGAGGGATCATACAGGTTGATTCCTTCAGTCATTGCCGACTGTTTGCGGGGGAACAATGTTCGGGTCAGTGAATGTAAGAACTATAAGGATTTTATATATGTCAAGGATGCCGTTCGCGGCATTGTCGATGTCGTGGAGAGTCCGTTAAGCGGGGCAGTGAATATTTGTTCTGGTCTGCCAGTGCAGAAACCTTGCTCCACGAATTGGACGATTTGCTCCATGTACTCATCCTCCCCACCCATCTCCCGGATTGTTCGCCTTCGTGGTTCGGTTTTCTCATCTCTGTGCGGGAGGAAGCTCCCTTCACCAAGCAGGAAATGGTGGAGTTCTTGGAGGCGCACGGCATCGGTACACGGCAGCTCTTTGCGGGCAATATTCTGCGCCAGCCTATGCTCACTGATACCGATACCCCCCTACGCATCGGTAACGACACGAAAAAGCTTTCCTCCGCACTCACGGAATCCGATTATGCCAAGCTCCCCGGCACCGAGTTCATGATGAATCATACGTTCTGGGTCGGGGTCGCTCAAAACAATACACCGCAGGATATGAAGCGCACGAGTGCTGTGATTCATGAATTTATACGCAAAAATGGATAAAATGCTTAGAGAGATTAAAAAGGACATTGTCAGAATGGCGCACTATTCGCATGCCTCACACATCGGAAGTGCTCTGTCAGTAGTTGATTTACTGTATGTTATTTATACGCGTGTCGTAAATATCAGTAAAAATAATGTAGATGAAATTGACAGAGATAAAGTTATTCTCTCAAAAGGGCACGCGAGTATAGCCCTTTATGCAGTTTTAGCTGAGCTTGGGCTGATAGATAAAAATAAACTAAATCATTACTATATTGATGGAGGCGATCTGCCCGGACATTTGGATAAAGATTCCGTTATTGGGATCGATTGCTCTGCCGGTTCTTTAGGACATGGTTTGCCTATCGGCATTGGCATGGCTTTATCCAATCCAGGAAAGAAAGTTATTGTCCTCATGGGTGACGGTGAAACCGAGGAAGGTTCTGTTTGGGAAAGTATCATATTTTTAGGTAAACACCCTCTTCCTAATTTAACTGTCATTGTTGATAGTAATAATTTACAGGGTTTTGATGTGGTAGATAAAGTTGCTGAATATTCAAAGCTGTGTAATACGTTGGACAACTTTGGGTTAGATTGTGTGGAGATCGACGGGCATAATCTCGGACAGATAGAACAAGCACTAAAAAGAAACATTTCGAAAACAAATGCTATTATTGCCCGCACTATTAAAGGGAAAGGGGTTTCATATATGGAAAATAAGCTTGAATGGCATTATAAGTCTCCAAATGACGAGGAACTTAAAGTAGCATTAAATGAGCTAGACAGATGAGAAATTTATTTGTAAAAACGTTGCTCGAGGAAGCACGCAAAGATGATCGAATTTGGATGATAACTCCGGATTTGGGATATGCAGTTTTGGAACCATTTCAAGAAGCCTTTCCGGAAAGGTTTATTAACACGGGAATCGCGGAACAAGCTTCAGTTGGAATCGCGGCTGGATTGGCTTTGAGTGGGAAAATTCCTTATGTGTATAGCATCATGCCCTTTGTCACATCTCGCCCCTTCGAGCAGGTGAAATTAGATTGCGCCTATATGAATACAAATGTTCGCCTTATTGGTGTTGGTGGCGGATTTGCATACGGACCGGCGGGGGCGACCCATCACTCGACAGATGATTTAGCAATTATGCGGGCTTTACCGAATATGGCGGTTGTCGCTCCCGGTGATTTAACGGAAACGGAAGAATTAGTGCGCTATTCAGTCAAGCATCAAGGACCCATGTTTATCCGCTTAAACCGGAGGGGTGAACCACGATATGAACACAAAGTTGATTTTGGTAAATTTTCGGTATTGTGTGAAGGTGATGATTTTGCCATTATTGTTACTTCGGCAATGTTAAAAGATGCTTATGACGCAGTTGAGGAATTTCACAAAGAAGGGAGGCAGCCTCTTTTCCTCAGTGCTCATACCATCAAGCCTTTCGATGATCAGAAAGTTTTAGAGTTGGCGCATAAAGGTATTCCTATTGTTACAATTGAGGAGCACAGTATAATCGGCGGATTATATTCTTCGGTAGCCGAAGTTATTGCTAAAAGTGGGGTATGTGCAAGGATATTGCCGATTGCTGTGCATGACAAGTTTTCTCATTTCGTAGGATGTCAGGAGTACATTAAATGTAAAATGGGCCTTTCTGGTATCAAAAAGCAGATTGAGACTTTTCTGTGTAAAAAACATTGATAAGGGATTTATTTGAAAATGCGAATCTTGTTGACAGGTTCCGGAGGTTTTATTGGCTCCTATTTGAAGAATCTCCTATGCATCAAGCATACGGTATTTTCTCCGAGGAGCTATGAGCTTAACCTACTTGATGCAGATGCCACGCGTCACTATGTGGAGGAAAATTGCATAGAACTCATTCTTCACTGTGCGTTTCTTGGCGTACGAATCCGTGCGGATGACGATTGGGATAAAGTGGGTGCAGCTAATGTGGAGATGTTCCGCAATCTTGCATGTCTTGTTTCAGAAAAAAGACGCATGATTACTCTGGGCTCGGGTGCAGAGTACGATAAAAGCCTTCCTATTGTAAATGTGAGCGAAGAAGATTTCGGACGCTCCGTTCCGAAAGATCCTTACGGCTTTTCTAAATACAGTATTTCAAAAGCTATCGAGGAGGACTATGATCATATCCTCAATTTGCGAGTATGGGGTGTCTATGGTTCCGGGGAAGATCCGTCACGGGTCACATCGAGTATGATCGCGGACTATATTCACTGCCGTCCTATTGTCATCCGGCAAAATGTCCGGTTCAGTTTCATTTATATTGAAGATCTCTGTCGTATTGTGGACCATTTCGTTGAAAACCCGACACGGGAAAAATTCATCAACGTCGCCCATCCATGTAGTGTAGAAATCCTCAGTCTCGCTGAAATCATCAACACTTTTGGCTCATGGAAATCTGAAATAGTCGTCCTAAAAGACGGCTTAAACAAAGAGTACACCTGCAATACCAACAGGCTCCATTCATGCTTCCCGTTCCAATTTACTTCCTATAAGTCAGGTTTATATAAAATGATTCGCCTAAAAATATGAATGTAACTCCCAAAGCGTGAATTGCAAGGACAAGTGCACCATACACCAGAAGGAGTTGAGACCATGCGCGGAGAGCAAAAAGAGTGACAGAAGGACAGATCCTATCATGCTAGGCGGGCTTTCCCTTTGGAGCCAGTGTTCAATTTCTGCCGCGCGGGGAGGTAATGCGCCTGCATTTTCGAGCAACGGAGATAGAATGGTGTTGGGTGTCGTGGTTCATAGTGTCTCTATTTTTTGGACGAAGTTAATATAGTATACTTTGAACTTCTTGGCACCCCTTTTTTGTGCCAAGAAGCTGTCGCATTTAATTTTGCGACGTAATGCCTCAAAAGAAAAAGTCACCGAAGCCCGATGCCTCAAAATAAACGGTCACCCAAGAGCATAGCATTTTC
>CANQZG010000064.1 GCA_947628305.1 uncultured Muribaculaceae bacterium
GCTCAGATTTGGTACGAAACAGATGATGGCAAATGGAATTGCCTTGTTGACCCCGCCACCGTCGGGCAGTACACGGGGATGACGGACGCGCACAGGAAGAAAATTTTCGAGGGAGATATTGTTAAATTTTTCGGTATGCGCGGCGAGATTGTGCAGGAGTGCGGGGCATTTGGTATCGCTGTTTCAGAAAGTATCGACTACGATTTGCTAGAGAGTAAAATTCCGTTCGATAATAGCTCGTATTTCTGCTTTAATGACAATTACATATCCCTTTGGGAAATGTTTTGGAATTTCGAGCAGGACGATAATCCGCTTTTTGAAGTTGAAGTCATCGGGAATTGTTGGGAAGGATGGTCTAAAATTGATAGTTCACGAACAGAAACCGATTAAATTAGTAAATTATTGCGGGGCGGTATACGACAACAATGAATTAGCCTCGGCTCTTTTGTGGTATGCAAGAGAACCTGTTTGCAGAATGAAACGAGTATTTATGAGTGGAAGATACCCGGCTGTTTCTATAAGGGAAGAAAAGATACATATTCATAGATTGCTTATGCTTTACTGGACAAACGGACATATTCCTGATGGGTATGTTGTTCATCATCTTGACGGAAATAAGTTAAACGCTTCAAGAGAAAATTTATGCCTAGTATCTTCCTCTTTTCATTCAAGCCAACACAATAAAGGGAGAGAGCTTTCGCAAGTCCACAGGGAAAGGCTTTCGCTTGCAAATCATAAAAGGAAGGGTATCCGTCACAAAGCAAAGAAGCCGGAGATTACACCTGAGCAAGTTTATAAAATGCGAAGTGCCGGATTGAGTTTCAATAAAATCTCGAAATCACTTGGACTTGATTGGTGCTGCGTGAAACAAAGATATGATGACTACAAACGAGACAACCCGGAGCTTTTGGAGGAGGCGAACAAAAAATGACGATTGAAGAAGCGATTGAACGGCTGAATAACCGCTACATGGTGGTTTCTATGTGCGTAAATTCTGAAGAAGCAAGAGCGGAGAATGAAGCGCTGGACATGGCGATTGCAGCACTTCGGGCGCAGTCGACAAATGACGGGCAAACGAAATCGGATGGTTGGATTAGTGTAGAGGACAGGCTACCAAGAGATGGTGAGCGGGTGTTGGTGTACCGAGATAATATGGACGAATTATCAATTTCTGTTGTATATGGATGGACAGTGCTCAACAAAGCGCACGAAAGAGGAATTACACACTGGATGCCGCTTCCGAAGCCGCCGAAATCCGAAGGAGGCGATGGAACATGAACCGCTCCGAATATCTCACACTGTGCCGGGACGCTGCAATCGAGGCTGGAAAAAGCAAGTCGATCACGCCCGACTGGCCGGAAAACGTGCTAGTCGAGTACCGGGGCGACAGGTACGCGCCGAAAGCCTACGAGCTGAAATTCGACGCGAGCGGACAGGCCGTACATATCGCGGTACTGCGAGACACAAAAGCAAACAGCGTCGTGACGGCGAGGATGGATAAAGTCAAGAGAATCAAGGAGGATGCAGAATGAAAATTTATGCAAGTACACAGCAACAAGGAGAAATCAAAATGAGCGAATCGAAAAAGCCGAGACTGGCCGAGGTGCTGGGGGTGGAAGTGGGGGAAAGGTTTCACATTGATAGCGAATACGGAGGACGGGAGATTTGGATTGACAAAGACGGGGATGTCTGCACATGCGGCGATGGTCCACTTGACCCGTTTGACATCTTTGACGCCATCAACCACCCGGAGAGCATCATCCGCAATCCTAGACTGACGGAACCCGAAATTGCTATTTGCAAGGCTGTTGGGGCGAAGTGGGTGAGTAAAAATAAATACGGTGCTCGCAGAGTTGCTCTCTGGGATGCAAAACCGATTTTTGACGAGGGAATGTTTTCTATCACAGAAGACGATGAGCATTCTGTCACAATAGGAGTGATTGGAAGAATAAGTGACGTTCTATTTCCCAGCGTGAAACCGGGAGCTTGCATTTCAGTTGACGAACCATAAGAAAACACTGACAAAGGAGGTATGACCGATGAAATTCAGCCCGTGGCCATTCATTCAAAACTGTATAATTATGCTTTGCTTCACGGCGCTTGCGTTGGCGTTCAAGATGTGGTGGCTTGTGTTTATCGGCTTGCTGTTCATGCTGATAATGCCGAACCGGAACTACGTCGAACCGACAGACGAGATCATGCAGAAGATGATTGACAGCATCGACGAATCCAAACCGGACAAGCTGCCGAACAAGGACTGACCGAACCCTTCCTTTTCCTTTCCCCCAGACCCCCTTTCTTTTACTAACCCAGTATATATATATATATATTACTAGAGAGAGAAATAAAGAGAATGCTGGTATCTTTTGGGAGTATAGGTTAATAGGTAATAGGGGGTTTGGGGGGAAGAGGGAAGAAGGGAAAGAACCGCTTTTCTAGTTAGGGTTACAAAACGGTTACAAACCGAAAAATAGTTTCCAAGTAGAAACAATCACGTGACAGCGAGAATAGGAGGTAAGACAATGAAAAATTTACTTCACGAAACAGAGGAGATTCTTCGTGCGGCCGGAAAAACACTTGACGATCTGATTGTTGCTGTTGGGAATGACTTTCAGTTTCCTATAAGCGACTTTATTAAATTGGCTGACACAGAGTATGACGATGGTTACGGAGCGCCCGAAGTAGCAACGGATTTGATTTTGTTAGGTCGAGGTTTCTGGCTCGAACGCGCCGAATACGATGGGAGTGAATGGTGGGAGTTCATGAGTTATCCTTTGGGTTATCCTTTGTATCAGCATCTTCCCGTCTGCCATCCAAAAGCGCTCACTGTGCGTCAAGCCTACGCAAATGGTAACGGCGCAAGTGTCGGATGGAGTTCAATGTTCGATCTCAATCCAAACGCGTCTACCAAAACGGCGGAACCGAACTGACCGAACAAGAGGAGGCGAATCGAGATGAACTATGCAGAGCCGTGTCGGGAGTGCAAACACTTCTCCCGGCTGGACGTGTGGATTGACGGCGACAAGGAGCACCATGTCTGCCAAGCCGGGAACTGCGTCTACTGCGAACAGATGGGCCGCGTGTGTCACGACTTCGAGCAAGGCGAGAACGACGGCGGGAAGTTGGAGACGGACTATCAGGGAAAGGATGACGAGCCGTGAAAACTGTTATCAGACAATTTGAAATGCCAACATTGCGAAACACTGGCATGTCTAAAGAAGAACAGATTGAAGAAATTCAGAAATATACGCTTGCGCTGTTTGACCTTGCTATCAAGCGAATGAGTGAATCGTTTTCTGAATTGAAAAAGCGCGGAGTGTATTTAATAAATACCGAAGAAACCGATTTAGTCGGGGACGTTTCGATACGAAGCTTTATGCGAAAGATCGGAGCTAAAAGCGAAAAGGAGGCGATGGATAAAGCAATAATGGCCCTACAAGTCCTATGTTTTGTGTGTTCCTTTCGAGACTACATTCAAGACGACAAAGGTATTGCAGAAGTTGTTGCATACGGTGTGGTCGACAGAAAAAAGAGTTTTGTGGGGCGCAAATTAATTCATGTGGTTTTTGACCCTGTGTATTTTCGCTTTCAAACGCCATACTTTTACGAAACCAACAAACAGATATTCGAGATTCTTCATCACAGAAGCTATAACGGAGAATTTGAGTATAAGATAGGAGGCTAGAAAACGAATGACGAACGGGGAAGCGCTGCGCCTGTGTTCGGATGAGCAGATAGCGGAGCTTATTACGGTTGTTTCAGAGCAACTAGTGAACGGAGTGCTTGATTTGGTACACATTCGCAGTAAGGTTTCAAAAGAAGACCGTGAAAAGACACAGCTTATTTGGATTGACTGGCTAAAGAAGGAGGCCACAGAAACATGATCGACAAGACTTGCCCGCTCAAACGCGCAACAGGTGACGACATTCTGGTGTTCCACAACATCGACATGACCGACGAGACGCGCCAGAGAATAGCGGACGAGATGAACAAAGGGTCTCT
>CANQZG010000065.1 GCA_947628305.1 uncultured Muribaculaceae bacterium
TCAAAGGAGCGAAGGAAATGGCATTAGGCAAGGTAGAGATCATCAAGGAGCGGTGCAAGAGCTGCGGATACTGCATCAAGTACTGCCCCAAGCACGTCCTGGCAGTTGGCAAGGAGGTAAACTCAAAGGGATACGAGTACGTGTACCCGGCGAACCCCGAGGACTGCATAGGGTGTGCGATCTGCGCGCGGATCTGCCCGGACGGGGCGATCGACGTCTACAAATAAGGAGGAGGAAAGAGACATGGCAAGAGTATTCATGAAGGGCACGGAGGCCGTGGCGGAGGCCGCGGTGCGCGCCGGGTGCCGCTTTTTCGCGGGGTACCCCATAACGCCCCAGAACGAGGTGCCGGAGTACCTGGCCCGGAGGCTGCCGGAGGTGGGCGGCGTGTTCGTACAGGGCGAGAGCGAGGTGGCGTCCATAAACATGGTCTACGGTGCGGCGTCCGCCGGGACGCGGGCGATGACGTCCTCATCCTCCCCCGGAGTTGCGCTGAAGAGCGAGGGCATAAGCTACTGCGCGGCGGCCAGGATCCCCATGGTCTACGCGAACTTCGCCCGGGGCGGCCCGGGCGTGGGGTCCATACAGCCGGCCCAGCAGGACTACCTCCAAGCCACGAAGGCCAGCGGCAACGGCGGGTTCCGTATGCCGGTCTTCGCCCCCTCCACAGTCCAGGAGGCGGTGGATATGACCTACGAGGCATTCGACTGGGCGGACAGGGACCGCACACCGGTGCTCATACTGGCGGACGGCGTCGTGGGCACCATGATGGAGCCCGTGGTCCTGCCGGAGATGAAGAGCGACGAGGAGATCGCCGCCATCAAGGCGTCTAAGCGGGACTGGGCCTGCATAGGCCATAAGCTCGACTACGCCCACAGGGCCTGGATACAGCCCGGCCAGTGGTCCACCACCAAGATGCAGGAGGTAAACGAGGAGGCCGACGCGCTATATAAGTCCTGGAAGGCCAGGAGCGAGGAGTACATGGTGGAGGACGCCGAGGTGGTCTTAACGGCCTACGGCATCTCAGGCCGTATAGCCAAGTCCGCCGTCAACGTCCTGAGGGCCCAGGGCATAAAGGCGGGCCTCATAAGGCCCATCACGGTCTATCCCTTCCCCTATGACGCCTACGACCGCCTGGACTACAGCAAGGTCAAGGGCATACTGGATGTGGAGATGTCCATCCCGGCGCTGTTCGTGGAGGACGTGGCCGTGGCCGTGAAGGATAGATGCAAGATCGAGACGTGCCTCTGCTCCGGCGGCAACATAATGAGCCGTGACGCCGTCATAGCCGCGGCAAAGAAAATAATGGAGGGCTAAACGATGGAAAAGATATATACCAGGACAAAGACCATCCAGGAGGATAAGGTGTCCGGTTTCTGCCCCGGGTGCATGCACTCCACGGTCATAAAGCTCATCGGCGAGGTGCTGGAGGAGCTGGACGTGGTGGATAAGGCCGCATGCGTGCTGGGCATCGGCTGCTGCGGACTCCACATGGATTACATAGCCTACGACAATACCACCGCCCCCCACGGCCGCGCCTGCGCCGTGGCAACAGGCATAAAGAGGGCGAACCCCGAGACCCTCGTCTTCACATACCAGGGCGACGGCGACTTCGCCTCCATAGGCCTCGCGGAGTCCGTGTCAGCCGCGAACCGGGGCGAGAACATAACGGTAATATTCATAAATAACGGCATATACGGCATGACCGGCGGCCAGATGGCCCCCACCACCCTCATAGGTATGAAGGCCACCACCGCCCCCAAGGGCCGCGACCCCAAGGAGCACGGCTACCCCATGCACATGTGCGAGATACTCAACCAGCTAAAAGCCCCCTATTACCTGGAGCGCACAAGCTGCAACACGCCGGCGAACGTCAATAAGACTAAGGCCGCGATAAAGAAGGCTTTCAAGAACCAGCTGGAGGGCAAGGGATTCTCCATGGTGGAGATAGTCACCGGCTGCCCCACCAACTGGGGTCTCGACGCGCTCAAGAGCCTTGAATTCATAGAGGAAAAGATGCTGCCGGAGTATCCGCTGGGGGTAATTCGGGACCGGAGCAAAGAGGAGGTATGACCAATGGAGACTAATCTGTGTGTGGCCGGGTTCGGCGGACAGGGCGTCATGTCGCTGGGAAAGTTCCTGGCGGACGCCACCTGCAACTCCACCGACAAGAACGTGACATTCTTCCCCTCCTACGGCGCGGAGCAGCGTGGCGGCACCGCCAACTGCTTTGTGGTGATCTCCGACGAGGACATCGGAGCGCCCCTGGGGGACGTTATGGACGACCTCATAGTTATGAACGGGCCGTCGCTGGCGAAATTCCTGCCCACCCTCAAGAAGGGCGGACGCCTCTTCATAAATAGCTCCATAGTCCCGGATAAGATAGACCGGGAGGACGTGACCCTCATTAAAGCCCCCGTCACGGAGCTGGCGCTGGAGATGGGCAACTCCAAGGTGCTGAACGTAATAATGCTGGGCGTGTACGTGGGATATACCGAGGTCATAGAGCCCGCGATAGTTTGGGATACCATAGAGCACAAGCTGGCCTCCAAGCCGAAACTCCTGCCCCTCAATAAGAAGGCATTCGAGAAGGGCCTGGAGCTGGGCCGCGCCCAGAGATAAAGAAAGAAAATAAGATAGAAGGAGGTAATAAAGCATGGTATTTAAGAGCTTTGACGAGCTTATAGCCCGGCAGAAAGCCGTGCCCCACGCGGCGCGGATGGCCGTGGCGGCCGCCGGGGACGAGCACACCATAGAGGCGGTGCTGAACGCCAGGCGCGAGGGCATAGTCCGCCCCGTACTTGTTGGCGACAAGGCGGCCATCGACGCCGCACTCCAGCACTTCGGAGAGAGCGTCCCCGATGAGGACATATACGACGTGCCTGACATAGCGGAGGCGGCGAAGTTCGCCGTGAGCCTCGTGCGGGAGGGCAAGGCGGACTTCCTCATGAAGGGCAAGCTTGACACCAGCGTCATGCTGCGGCCGGTCGTCAATAAGGAGACGGGCCTTGGCAAGGGCGGCGTCATGAGCCACTTCACCCTCTTTGAGATACCGGGCTACCACAAGCTCATAGCGATCGTGGACGGCGGCATGGTGACATACCCAACCCTCGAGCAGAAGAAGTGCATAATAGAGAATACCGTTGGCGCCCTTCGCAGCATGGGCTACGAGGAGGTAAAGGTGGGGGTCCTCGCATGCGTCGAGAAGGTGAACCCCAAGATGCCCGAGACCGTGGAGGCCAACGAGCTTAAAGAGATGAACCGCCGCGGGGAGATAACCGGCTGCTACGTGGAGGGCCCCATATCCTATGACTGCGCCATGAGCCGTGAGATCGCGGAGTTCAAGGGTTTCAACAGCCCCGTCTCCGGGGACTGCGACGTCCTCATCGCCCCCAATATCCACGCGGGGAACATAATGGGCAAGATGCTCACCGTCACCATGGGCGCCAGGATGGCGGGATTCATCGTGGGAGCCAAGTGCCCCATAGTCATGACGAGCCGCGGCTCCACTCCGGAGGAGAAGTACCTCTCAATAGTCATCTCCTCCGCCGCTGTGTAATGTGTGAGGAGGAGACGATGGAGAGATTACTCATATTGAACCCGGGCTCCACCTCAACTAAACTCTCGGTGTTCGAGGACGAGACCCCTCTCTTCACGGAGTCCATAGTCCACACGCCGGAGGAGCTGGCGCCCTATGAGCACGTGGCGGAGCAGTACGAGTTCCGCCGGGACCTCGTCGTAAAGACACTGAAGGAGCACGGCGTGGAGCTTGAGAGCCTCACGGGCATAGTGTCCCGGGGCGGCCTCCTGACCCCCATAGCCGCCGGAGCCTATGAGGTCAATGACGACATGGTCTGGCAGCTCAAGAATAGGCCCCAGAACGAGCACGCCTCCAACGTGGGCGCCATGATAGCCAGGTCCCTCTCAAAGGAGTACGG
>CANQZG010000066.1 GCA_947628305.1 uncultured Muribaculaceae bacterium
CGAAGCCGCCATGCAGCCGCGGCGCAAAGACAGACCCCAATCCATCTCCGAATTTCTGGGACTGTTGCAGTCCGCCGACGCGGAGATGACCGATGAGGCGACGCATCTCGACCAAGAGGGTCCGGTCGTCGTCGAGGTCGTTGACAAGCCGCAGCCGAAGCCCGAGCCCAAACCGCAATCGGAGCCCAAATTGCAACCAACGCCACTACTGTCGTTATGGAGGCGATACAAAGGCGTGCTTGTGGGCGCTGCGGTGGTGGCGGCATCCATAATAGGGGTCGTTATCGGCATCATGCTGTTCCGAAATCCACAGCCTGAATCGATTAGTCAGAATACGAGCACGTACTCCCCCAATTGGCAGGTAATACAGGGAAGCATAGCCAAAGAGGAGGCCGACCGCATAGCCAAAGAAGAGGCTGACCGCAAGCCCAGACAGGAGTGGGCTCACCGCCAACCACCGGCACCGATTCCAGACATCGAGATGGTGTATGTCGCCGGCGGAACATTCACAATGGGTGCACCCGATTCGGATTCGGAAGCTCTCAGCAATGAAAAACCGGCCCACCGCGTTACGTTGTCGGGATACTATATAGGCAAGTACGAGGTTACGCAAAAGCAGTGGGTGGCGGTTATGGGATCTAATCCGAGCAAACTTAAAGGAGACGATCTGCCGGTTGAAAATGTAAGTTGGAATGACGTTCAAGAGTTTATCCGCAAGCTGAATGCCTGCACGGGCAAGCGCTACCGCCTGCCGGCCGAAGCGGAGTGGGAGTTCGCTGCACGCGGCGGCAACAAAAGCCGAGGTTACAAATACAGCGGCAGCAACGACATCAGCACCGTTGCATGGTACGGCGATAACTCCGGACATGATACGCATGCTATCGGCACGAAATCGCCAAACGAACTCGGCATTTACGACATGAGCGGCAATGTCTGGGAATGGTGCCATGATTGGTACGACAACGACTATTACAGCCGTTCACCGTCATCTAACCCTCAAGGCCCGTCCTCTGGTACATCTCGCGTGTTGCGTGGCGGTAGCAGAAGAAACAGAACAAGGGAGAGTCGTGTCTCGATGCGGCTGGACAGTGAGCCGAGCAGCCGGCACAGCTCTTGCGGCTTCCGCCTTGCGATGGATGTTGCGATGGATTATGAATAAACACTTAATAAATTATGTATTTACCTGTCAACACCCTTCTGCAAGGAGGAAAATATAGAATAGTTCGCTTCATCGGCAGCGGAGGGTTCGGCTGCACCTACGAGGCAGAACATGTGATGCTTAAAAAGCGGTTCGCAATCAAAGAGTTCTTCATGAAAGAGCACTGCAACCGCGACGCTGCGACATCGCAGGTGAGCATCGGTTCTCAAGGAGCAAAAGAGCTCGTGGAGAGTTGCAAGCGCAAATTCATCAAGGAGGCACAGACGCTGGCCAATCTGGAACATCCGAATATTGTGAAGATACATGATGTTTTCGAAGAAAACGGCACGGCATACTATGCCATGGAGTATATCGAGGGAGGTTCGCTGTCCGATTACATCGCCCAACATGGCCCGATGCCTGAACAGCCGGCATTACGCTATATCACGCAGATTGCCGAAGCGCTCGACTATCTGCACCACCGGCAGATGAATCATCTGGATGTCAAGCCCGGAAATATTCTGTTGAATGCTTCGAACGATGCGATATTGATAGATTTCGGCCTGTCGAAACACTACGACGACGAGGGGCAGCAGACCAGCAGCACGCCCGTAGGCATCAGCGAGGGCTATGCCCCTACCGAGCAGTACGAACAAAACGGTATCCGGAACTTCTCGCCGGCGACGGATATTTATTCACTCGGCGCGACATTCTTCTATCTGTTGGTCGGTGTTCGGCCTCCGAAAGCCAGCGAGGTGCTGAACGACGGTCTTCCCGCCCTGCCCGAGCATATAACTCCGGGTACACGGGCAGCCATCGAAGCCGCCATGCAGCCGCGGCGCAAAGACAGACCCCAATCCATCTCCGAATTTCTGGGACTGTTGCAGTCCGCCGGCGCGGAGATGACCGATGAGGCGACGCATCTCGACCAAGAGGGTCCGGTCGTCGTCGAGGTCGTCGACAAGCCGCAGCCGAAGCCCGAGCCCAAACCGCAATCGGAGCCCAAATCGCAACCAACGCCGCAGCCGTCGTTTTGGAGGCGATACAAAGGCGTGCTTGTGGGCGCTGCGGTGGTGGCATCCATAATAGGGGTCGTTATCGGCATCATGCTGTTCCGAAATCCGCAGCCGGCACCGATTCCAGACATCGAGATGGTGTATGTCGCCGGCGGAACATTCACAATGGGTGCACCCGATTCGGATTCGGAAGCTCTCAGCAATGAAAAACCGGCCCACCGCGTTACGTTGTCGAGCTACTATATAGGCAAGTACGAGGTTACACAAGAGCAGTGGGTTGCGGTTATGGGATCTAATCCGAGCGCGTTCGAAGGCAACAATCTGCCGGTTGAAATGGTAAGTTGGAAAGACGTTCAAAAGTTTATCCGCAAGCTGAATGCCCGCACGGGCAAGCGCTACCGTCTGCCGACCGAAGCGGAGTGGGAGTTTGCGGCACGCGGCGGCAACAGCAGCCGAGGTTATAAATACAGCGGCAGCAACGACATCGGCACCGTTGCATGGTATGAGGATAATTCCGGCCGGAAGACGCATGTGGTCGGCACGAAAATGCCAAACGAACTCGGCATTTACGATATGACCGGCAATGTCTACGAATGGTGTCAGGACTGGTACGACAACTACTATTACAGCCTTTCACCGTCATCCACACCCCAAGGCCCGCCCTCCGGTAAGTACCGCGTGACGCGCGGCGGCTGCTGGGCTAACAGAGGGATGCAGAGTCGGGTCTCGGATCGGAGCTCCTATTTGCAGGGCGGCATGCATTTCGGCTTCCGCCTTGTGTTAGACCCATCCAATGAAGCCGAACGCATAGCCAAGGAGGAGGCTGACCGCAAGGCCAAAGAGGAGGCGGCTCGCCGCGTGCCGCCGGCATCGATTCCAGACATCGAGATGGTGTATGTCGCCGGCGGAACATTCACAATGGGTGCACCCGATTCGGATTCGAAGGCTAAGGACAATGAAAAACCTGCTCACCGCGTTACATTATCGAGCTACTATATAGGCAAATACGAGGTTACGCAAAAGCAGTGGGTGGCGGTTATGGGATCTAATCCGAGCTATTCCAAAAGCAACAATCTGCCGGTTGAAATGGTAAGTTGGGAAGACGTTCAAGAGTTTATCCGCAAGCTGAATGTCCGCACGGGCAAGCACTACCGTCTGCCGACCGAAGCAGAGTGGGAGTTCGCGGCACGCGGCGGCAACAAAAGCCGAGGTTACAAATACAGCGGCAGCAACGACATCGGCGCTGTTGCATGGTACAACGGGAATTCCGGTCGGAAGACGCATGCTATCGGCACGAAATCGCCAAACGAACTCGGCATTTACGACATGAGCGGCAATGTCAGCGAATGGTGTCAGGATCGGTACGACAACGACTATTACAGCCGTTCACCGTCATACACACCCCAAGGCCCAGACTCCGGTGAGTTGCGCGTGTTTCGCGACGGCAGTCACGACGACAGAGGAAGCTCTTGTCGTGTCTCGTATCGGAACTGCGGTTGGCCGCCGGACAACTATGGCTTCAATCTCGGCTTCCGCCTTGCGATGGATCAAATTAATACTAAATAAGATAAATTAAAAGTTCAGGATTTTACGACTAAAATCATACGCCTGCCAATATTTCCGCTTTAAATCATCGGAAATAAATGCTGGGCTGTTGCTCCGAATCAGGCAATGGGTATTGCTTGTTCGGCAATATGGGTGTTTTTTGTTAAAAAAATAAGAAATTCCCATTCGGCTAATGCGTTTGTAAAACTTAATTTATAT
>CANQZG010000067.1 GCA_947628305.1 uncultured Muribaculaceae bacterium
GTTGAGGCTTTGAGTTGTCCACCGTGAACGTGTATTTCAAAGAAATCTTGCTCAACAAACTGCCGAAATGTCTTTTCATCTGTTGGTACTAATCCGGCCCGAAGATTGCTCTCCCATTCATCGGCTTCCTTTTGAGCCGCTTTCCGGGCCTTTGCAGGGGTCAACTTGGGATTGACCTTGATGGTCTTGGTCTTTACGATCTGCTTTCCGTTTGCGTCCCTGCCAAGATCGGCCCGGAGCCGGAAAGATAGCAGATCGCCGGTCTTTGCGGAGTAGTTCCCTTTAATACTTGCCATTTTTCTTCCTCCCTTTTCTTTTATGAATCCAAGTCCGCCAGGGTATCGTTTGCCATTTTTAGTTTGTTCTCTGCCATTTTAGTTGCTATTGTTTGAGTGTTTTTATCTGAATCGCTGATTGCCTTAACGACATCGGAGAGAATACTGCTAAAAAGAGTAGAGATCATGTATTCTTGTGCATTGCGAGTTTGCTCGGTAGAAGTAGAGGCAATAACCGCATTTGTAAACAAGTCTTGATTTCCTTCGCTTTTAGCGTGAGTTTCAGCAGTCTTGATTATTGAATTTGTCAAAGAAAACTCGGCAAGGTGATAGACAGAGTCAAGCATGATAGCAAATTTAGGTAATGCCAAAAATTTACTTAACACATCAGTCGTAATTCCGTTATAAGAAATTAGATTGACTATTGCAATCTCTGAAAGACCTGTTTGTGTATGAATATCTGCAACGACATGACGCTTTGTATCGTATTCACAGAGAAGGTATCCAATATCACACTCAAACAGATTGCATAAATGTTGAAGATCAGCAAGGGAAAGCGAATCTAAGTTTCCATTTTCCCATTTTGCGTATGATTGACGAACACAATTACATTTTTCTGCAACATATTCTTGAGATAACTTTAATGCTTTCCTTGTCTCTTTGAGGCGATTTCCGATTCTTTTGCTGTCATAAATGTTAAGCATAATTAACAAACCTCTTTATAAAAAATGGATTGTGTTATAAAGTGTTAATCGACTTTAACAGAATTATACGATAAAATTTGAGAGAAGTCAAGAAGATACTTCAAAAAAATAGAGAGGAAGGAAATTATGCAGGTATTTGAAACTGGAACAATTAGGGAAACAGCACAGAAGTTTCCCGGCCTCGTCAGCGAATACACTTTGCGGGCGTGGGTGAAAGAAGGACGGTGCCCTGGATTCTACCGAGGGAACAAGTTTATTGTCAATCAGACCGCCCTGTTTGAAATTCTGGCTGCGGCGGGGGGTGTGAAACGATGAGCTGGGTTGAATTGAAGGAACGCCTGGACAGTCTGAATGAGTCCATCACTCGCAACATCGAACTTCAACGGAAGCTGGATACGCTGGAAGATCAAGCCGCTACGATTGACCCAAGCAGCGAGGCGGGGCAGGCGTTCAAGGCCGTAATTGTGGACACCATGCGGGGCATTTTGGAGGGTGAAGTGGCCCGCTGGCAGAAGATCGCTACGGCCCTGGCTGGGTTGTTGGGCTTGTCCCTGCTGGCCCTGGTGATCGTCCTGATGATGTAAGGGGGCGCTCTCCTTGAATGTTTTTGAAGAAGCTAAGGAGCGCCTCAATATGGATGAAGTGGCTCGGTTTTACGGTTTTAAGCCGAATCATGCGAACTTCATTTGTTGTCCGTTTCATAGGGAGAAATCGGCCTCTTTGAAACTGTACCCTGGGAGTAGGGGATGGCATTGTTTCGGCTGCGGACGGGGAGGTTCGGTTATCGACTTTGTGTCAGAACTCCACGGCCTGGATTCCATTGGAGCAGTTCGCCGGCTGAATGAGGATTTTCACCTTGCTTTGCCGGTGGACAGGCCCCCGACACAGACGGAGCGGACAGAAGCGCAACGGCGGCGGGAATTAACAAAAATTTGGGGCGATTTTGAGAAATGGCGTACAAACACTATTGACCGGCTCAATGCTGTTTTTCGTATCGCCCACCTTTTACAGCCAAATTGCTGGGAAGATTTAACAGAAACGGAAGCCCTTGCCTTGAAAGAGCAAGCCCACGTTGAATACCTGGCGGAAATTTTGGAGCATGGTACGATGGAGCAAAAGATAGCAGTTTTCAGAGAGCGGGAAGGGATTGAGCGAATATGCGGGAAGATTTTGAGCGGTATGCCTCGGAAGTGCGAAGTGGCTTAGAGGCTGACAAGAGAAAGGAACAGGCGGTGCAGCGTATCAAACCGGCCACGGCCTTTGGCGAGGATAACACGGCTTTCCTATGGTTGCCATATCTTCCCATAGGAGATTACACGGTGCTGATGGCTGATGGCGGGACGGGCAAAACCATCCTTTGTTGTGGGATTGCCGCCGCTGTGTCCAGTGGCAAGGCCCTTCCTGGTGAGGGGTTCGACGGTGAGGGAGAAAACGTCCTGTTTATCAGCGCAGAGGATAGCGGCGAACAGCTTAAACGTCGGTTGGCTCTGTCTGGTGCTGACCTCAACAGGTGCTATATCATCGACCGCACGGATAGCCTGGGCCTGAATTTTAGTGATAACTATGAGGAATTTTTCTCGCTCGTGAAAGCCGCAGAACCAAAACTTTGCGTAATAGACCCCTGGCACGCTTTTTTGGGAGAGAGTGTGAACATTAACCGGGTGAACGCTGTGCGGCCTGTGTTCCAAAAGCTGGCGGGGATGGCGAAGCAACTGGATTGTGCGCTTATCCTCGTTTCCCACGTTAACAAGCGGGCGCAAGGGGAGAACGCTAATAACGCAGCCACCGGCTCCACCGATTTCATCAATGCGGCCCGATCTGCGTTGAGAGTAGTATTCGACGATATTGACGAGGACTCCCGAATTGTCGTACATACAAAGGCTAACTACTCTGCTTATGGCCGATCTGTGCGCTATCATGTTTGTGGTGGCGGTCTTGAATGGGATGGGTTTTCTGATATTACACGCTCCACGCTTGAAGCTGCCGCCCGTAGCAGACGGACACCGGGCGAAGTCATACAGGCCGAACAGAACAGGCAAGATACAAACGCAACACTAATGTCTGCGCTAAAAAGCGTAGCCGGGGAGAAGCCGCTAAAATTTACCTACGATCAGTTTCAAAAGAAATTTGGTGACTTAGTGTTTGGCGGGGGGCAGCCCAAGAGGGCGTTAGAAGGTATCAAAGCAGCTATGCTTGAAGAAGGATATTTTGTTAATCCCTGCCGGGTGAGAAAAGGGAAAGATGTTGGAAACGGATTTTCCATCCAACGTCTACCTAATGGAGAACCCGAAACCGAGTGTGACGCTTATGACCAACTGCCACTGTAAGCGGGTGTGAATGAATGTGCATGATTTCTTAATGGATATTTTTTCATTCACATCATGCACATCATTCACATTATCATTAAATTGTGAACATTGTGCATGATGTGAACGGTTTTATGCACCGTCAAAACCATGCACAAGCGAAAATGTCAAGCACCATGAAAGCATAAAAACCGCTTGAAAGTTCACTTTGGTATATCCCACTGGAAGGAAGAAGTTTGAACATGAATAAGTTTCGACGATATGAAAGGCGAAAGCAAAAGTTAGCTAAAAGTAACCTAACCCCAAAGGAATATGAAAAAGAACTAAAGAAAATTGTTAAAAAGTTGCGGATTTAATAAGTGTAAACTAATCTTTCAGATATGACAAGGGATTTGACCACTTTTCAGCCCTCCGCAAGCCATTATAAGGGCCTACAAGGGCCACATTATGGGAATGTTATGTTGCACCTTTACAATCAAATACGGGGGCTTTGCGGGGCGCTTAGAGGGCAAGAACAATCCGCAAAACAAGTCGCATTGGTGTGGGTACCTATGGGCTGCACGTTGTCCATGATAGAGGCATTACATAGCCACTTGAAGGATAAATAGCAGAATTACGGCTG
>CANQZG010000068.1 GCA_947628305.1 uncultured Muribaculaceae bacterium
CCGTCACGATTGTAACGGCTTCTTCCTTTGAGTATCGCTTCATATGTATAACTCCCATGTAAAATTTAAAGGGAGATTACAGCACCGCAGCGCTGAACATCTCCCTTAAATGACTGATTTTTCTGTTGCTCGCCAACTTTCCGCCCCGAAGTGCGGCTCTAATATCAAGTTTTTCTGTTCCTTGCGAACTCTCCGCCCCAAAGTGCGGCTTTAATTTCGAGTTTTTTAGGTGTCAGTCCACCAACCCTTTCGGTCACTATTATTATACCACGATTGCGCCGAAAATGCAACTGTTTTGTGAAAATATTTTACGATTATCGGAGTTGCGCTTCGGAACCGTGTTCATTATCCTTTCTGTTTCTCGTCAAATTAAGCCTACTATGGTAAAAAAATAGCAATACCCTGTTTGGTTATATAGTTTGACCTTGCAGGGTATTGCTGTGTGTTTTTATGGTTGTTGTGTAAGGTTAGAGTGATGTGGGCTATTTTATATACAAGTCCATTGCCTGATACGCATTCACTGTATCACTGTCTAATTCATTAAATTTATTCGTGTAGGATTGAAGATTGCCCGATGGATTGATAACTAAGTTTGTAAATTCCAAGTATACATCATAAAAGTCTTTTATCTTTTCATAAGCATCTTCATACTGCTTTGGGGGATTCTGTAATTTCTTCATCAAATCCTTTACCAAGAGCTGATTTCCCTCTATTGAGTCTGTTTGCTTATTAAATTCAGAATCGGCAAAAAGAGTTTGTAAGGAATCGTTGAAATCTGAGTGAAATGTTCCCCATGTTCCTGTTGTTTTTGTATATTTATCCGTTTTTGTATCGCTTTTTTTATATATTGTATTATACCATACATCGTGTATAAGACCTCCTGCTTTTTCGGCGGTTGTTGCACCTAACAGCATTGTTGATGTTGCAGCACTCAAATTCCCTTCATAATCTTTTATTTTCTTTTGCTGATATGTGTAATATGAAACAATACCGGCAATAATCGCAACAAGAACACATATAATGATTATAATTAGTGTACGTTTTTTAGGCTTCGATATAGTAATGTTAATGCCGGTAACTTCCACTTTTTGTGGAGTTTCTTTAGATGGAACATTGTCAGAAGGCATATCGGGCAGTAGAGTGCTGTCTTGATTTTCAACTTCCATGTCATTATCGGATATAGGTACATCCTCATTTATACATACCTCTTCCGGTTCAGACTGATATACCCTTTCCCCACATTTCGCACAGAATTTAACATTTTCCTTTAACTCGCTTCCGCATTTTGGACAATAATTCATAATCATAACCCCCTTTATTCATTATCTCCAACCCTTTGTTTTCTCTTGTACTCAACTATTGTGAACATTTTATTATTCCAAATTATATCACATGATTGTAACTTGTTATAATTTAGACACATGAATTTCCGCTATATCGTAAACTGTTTCCTCTGCTTTAGGACTATACCAACGCGATACCATGAACGAATATCCGTTACCTTCAAATGTTTGAAGCGTATTACCCGTAGACACTAACGTGGCGGTAATTCCATATCGTTGTTTTATTAATTTGACTATCGTTTCACCGATAAGAGCGTGGGATGCTCCATATTGTCTTGGCGCACCTTCTACAAAGGTCAGTTCTTCAGGTTTGCTATAATCAATAGTTACTGTTTGTGTGTCTTGGTTCCAATTTACAACAGCGCCAAATAATTCTGATACAATTCTCAATGGAATTAATGTCCGACCGTTTACCGCTTGTGCGGGAACATCTGTAAAATGTTCCACTTTTTGCTCAGTACCCATATATATACGTTGTTCACCTAACGGCATAATCATTTGTGTGATATTATTAGCAACTATTACCGACTGTGTTTCTTGCTGCCATTCTACGCTAAATCCCAGCTCTTCAAATATAGCTCTCATAGGAATCATTGTTCTGTTATTGATTATCTGAGGCGGCACATCAAAGGACATTTCCTGCCCATTAAGTAATACTTTTATATTCTCGTCTGCAAATGCGGGTATAGCAGTTGTAGCTATAAGCATTATACTTGTAAGAAATACCGCAACAATCTTTTTCAAAATTATAGCCCCCTTATCGTTCGACACCTGAAAAATCCAACCTGATGTGTGAGTGGAACTGCTATACGCTTTTCAGGTATCTTCTGTTCGTTTTGAGATGTAATATACCCCCTACACCATACCACCGCCCCCGATGGGCTTTATATTACCTATTGTACATCTTCTGACGTCCCGCCAGATTTGGACTGTTCCGCGTCGGGTACATATTCCATAATATCGCCCGGTTGACAGTTTAGCAGCTTGCAAAGTGCGTTAATGGTATCTATAGTAACGGATTTTCCTTTTATAATGCTATCAACTGTTTTTGGATTCAACCCGTTTTTTCTTAAATAATTTTTTTGTCCCTTGTCTATTCCTATCTTTGTCATAAACTCAAATAATTTATATTTTACCATATCAACACCTTCTTTCTATACTTTGTATATATAAGTATACATTATCATTATGAAAATGTCAATATATTAAACTGTACCCTTTTATATACAATAAACAAAAATATTGTATACATTTTGGTACATATGCATATTGATTTTATGTATAGTTTTTGGTACAATATAATCAAGTTAAGGGTAAGGCAACACAGAGAACGCGGCGCGGCGAAGCCCTTCAACTTAAAAATCAATCATATTTAGAAGGAGGTACTTTACAATGAGTACAAGTGAATTAACCTATCTCGATACATTAATTACCGAGATGCAAGAAAAGGAAGCCGAAAAGAACGCGCTCGGCGAAGAAGTTGACGCGTTAAAGTCCCTTATAAGGGAACACATGACAGAGGCGGCAATCAACGAATTAACCACACCAAACCATCATGTGACCTACAGCCAGTGTGAAAGAACGACGGTTGACAAGAAGAAGCTCCAGTCACAGTACCCGGACGTATTCGGTAAAACCGTTAAAATCAGCACCTACATGATGTTACGAATCAACTAAAGAAAAAAGCCCTTGTCAGAGCCGCAAACTCTGACAGGGGCAACACCTAACCAGCCAAATATAAAGGTGGTATATATACATTATAACATATACCGCCGCAAAAGTCAAATATTTTAAGGAGGTTGTTTATAATGGCAACAGTAGCAGAAATCGTAACAAGCGAGATTATAAAGCGGCTTGAGGCGGG
>CANQZG010000069.1 GCA_947628305.1 uncultured Muribaculaceae bacterium
TTTATAATGTTTCCCGTACACTCTTTTGGTATCTGTCCGTAAAATATAATCGTTGTCGGGTGCAATCTCCGCACCATCTCAGCATAGCCATCAACAAACATCTGCCTGTCCTTTTTGCTGTTCATACAACCTACGGAAGATATTGCAACCACGCTGTTTTCCGGCTCTCCGTCAAAGCAAAAATCCCATGACGGTTCATAACTCCATGTGATTGTAGGAATGACGTTTACACCGTTTTCCTGCAAATATGCGCCTATCCAGTGTTTGCGAAAATGATTGAACACCTGCACAGCTCTAGGAAAATCTGCATACGGCGAAAAGTCGGGAGACAATACATACTTGAATTTCCGTAGCATATTCAGGTATTTATCAGGATTCGTCCAAAGTCTGTTGAACTGATAATCGTCCACGAAAAAATGAACAACTTTATTTTCTGGATTTTTGCAAGTCCTCGCATAATTCCATCCGACAAACTGATTTTGTTCTATTTCTCCAACGTCAGCTATGCCCTCAATCAGCGGAATATTATTCACACCTACACCATCAAAGATACGCTTTTCGCAGTTCTCCCAAAACCTCGTCTGTCTATATGTAATAGCCATTTACCCATAATTCTCCGCAATCCATTTATCCATATTCACCACGCTTGTGACCGCAATCATCTTTTTGTTTACCTTTCGGCTTAACCGCTTGACGGAAGATATGTCCATGTTCAGCAAATCGCAACAATCCTCCAACGTACAGCCTGAGGCACGATAATCAAACAGTTCTCGCTCTTGTGGTGTAAAGTTGCAGAATACCCTATAGTATTCGAGTTGTGGTAAAACGTTCTCGGATATTTTCAAATTAACGCCTCTTATAAGCCGTATCAGCTTTCTGATATTAGGCTGAGTAGTTCCCGCTTGTCCTGCTCCATCTTTTCCGTGTGGTTGCCGTATATTTGATGATCCATTATGTCGATCAAAATCCGGCTCATTGATGCCTGCATTTTCTTGATTTCCTCGATGTTGCGGTAGTCCTTTTCGACGTTTCTTTCAAGCTGATCTACCCGGTCTTTCATTTTGACCGCCGGGCGAAGCCACTTCCAGATGACCGCCGCCGCACCGCCGATGATGGAAATTCCGCCGCAAATGGCTAATAGTGTGTTGATTGCTGATGTGATGTCCATTGGTTAGTCCTCCGTATTCCAGTCGATAGCCTGTCCGCACCCATCGCCTTGACAGAATCTCTCTTTGTTGAACAAAATTGTATTATGTATTCCAGATTGTCCAAAATATCGTCCGCAGTTAGGGCAGTAATACTGTTGGACGACATCGGTATATTTATCCGATTTTATGAAAGGCTTTTTTGGTATCTGCTTTTCAAGTGCCGAAATACACGTTTCCGCAATATCGCTTTGCTTTGTGTGGTCGCAATTTCCATATTCTGAACATTCTTCGCACACTTCTATTTCTGCCAATACTTTCATGCAATGTAGCGCTGTTTTCAGTTCGTCCATATTTATACCTCCCTCTCCCAATAATACTGCGGCATTACATCTGCCCTTTGTCTTTTGCCGTGTCTTCTGATAACGGAAGCCAATTCAACACCAAAGCTCCGTCCACAGAAAACTTCTCTTGAATTTCTTTTTGCATATCTTGAATATCCGTCATTGTCGGCGGATTGTGGCGAAAATAACAATCAACCGAACCAAATCCAGTATTCGTTCCTTTTTGGTAAAAATAAATTACTAAATGTTTCACTTGCATTACCTCTCTTTCGCCCAAAAGTACTGCGGCACTTCCCCGCCTGAGTTCCAACTATCCCAATAAAACCCGTCCACCACGCACACCACATGCCCCGGTATTGCAAGCACATACACGCCATGCGGATTGTCCCGGCAGAAATCGTCAACGGTATAGATGTCTTGATTGTGGTCGTCAACGATATTCCTCTTAAACCCATTTCTACGCAAATACGCACCCCACACGAAATTAGCTGACGGCATATCGCACAACTCAAACGCCACCGCTGATAATTCTGCAAAAGTGGTTTCCCAATCCTTGCCGAGTGCTTTTGACAGCGCCCGGATAGTGCAGTCCCCCACTCGCTTGCCGTGAATGGGGTTCGGGTTGTATTCACGCCATCTACTCATAAGAATCTCCCCAATCTATCGCCTGTCCACATACAGAACAATATTTCTGCCCCGCATAAAGAATCTCGTTATGGTCGCAAGTCGGGCAACCTTTTCTTTTAATTCCATCGAAAGCAACGTATTCTTTTGGCTTTTGAGGAATTTGTTTTCCAATCGCATTCATGCAAGCTATCATGGTTTCTCTTTTTACACAATTTATGTAATCATCATCTTTGTAATCCGCACAAATAATATGATTTTTAACTTCTTTTATTGCATCCTGAAACGTCATTACTACTATCTCCCTTCCCTCTGTATTCATAACAATAATTCATTTTAAAAACCACTTCTTGTATTCCATGTTTCTATCGCAAGTTTCTTTCCTCTTTCTCCGTGGTTCCAATTCATATAACATCTGCAACGTTGGCATCCCACAAATCCCCATCCGGGCGGCCAATTATCTTGTAATCCTTCTTTTTCGCTTGTAGTTGCTTCTCCACCGCAAAACGGACACGGTTTCAATTCTTCCATACCGTCTACCTCTCTTTCCCCTTTATTTTACCGCACATAGATAAGCAACTTGCACCCGGTAGGACTTGAACCTACAATCCGCAGGCAGTTTTAAGCGGTTCCCGCACCGTTTCCGGCTTTACTTCTACATGTTTCCATTTACACTACAGGTGCTTATTTATAGAGTAGGCGTGGATTTGCACCACGCATATGCCTTTTTCCCTATGGTTTGAGTATATGTTCTCCAACTGGCAACGCTTTTTCGGCGCGTAGTCTCAACCCTCACTGCGGCACAAACCGTCAACTGCGTTCATCCCCATAGATTTGTATTTGCGTCTACTATTGCCTTTCGGCTTTACCAGCTACATGCTGTCTATTCCGCCACTACTCTATATATACATTTTACCGCACAACGGTAAGAATGTTGTATACACCTTTATTACCATTTTGCGCGTCCTAACATACAGGCAGATAAAATAATACAAACAAATTCCAA
>CANQZG010000070.1 GCA_947628305.1 uncultured Muribaculaceae bacterium
TATTAGTATGATAAAGTCTTGATAGGCCGCCCTCTAAAAGTTTAACATATTGGGAGTCCGCGTTAAATGACGGGTCCGGCTTGCCCGCAAGGGCTTTTAACCGTACCCAGGAGCCGGGAGTGCTAAAAATTTTCCTGATATCGAGTCCAAAATTCTCAAGGAAATTTTTCAGCAACAGTGCCTGTCCGGTATTGCGTTCAAATCCGCTGACTTCCTGTTTGAGACGTCGAAGATTGAATATGGCTTCATTGATATTTTGCAGGATATACTCCTGAGCCTGACGCTCCATTGTGATGGAACATCCCGGCGGGAGGAGCTTAAAGCCGCTCTTGATTTCGTGGGCGATACTTTTGGATGAGCGCCCGATGAGTGCGCGGAATCGCCGCTCGTAGTTATAACTCTTGTTTGCCTGAGCAACAAAATCAAGCACAGTCAGGCACGTTTTGCCATCGGCCAGACGGAGTCCGCGTCCTAACTGTTGGAGGAATATTGTCAGTGATTCGGTAGGGCGCAGGAACAGAACGGTGTCAATTTCAGGAATGTCGATACCCTCATTGAGAATATCGGCCACGCACAGATAATTGATTTCGCCACGGGCCAACTCGCCGGCGAGGCGGTCAATATCCGCGCTGTTCTGCGATGTTACGGATTTGGCTTTATATCCTGTTTTTACGAACATTTCGGCCATCAGTTGGGCGTGTTCAATGCCGGCGCAAAAACATACAGCCTTACATTCATGCGGATTGGTCACATAATTTTCCAGCGCGCGCAGTATCAAGTCAAAACGCTGAACATTATGAGCCTTATACATGGCTGTGAGCAGCACCTTATCATACGCATCGCCATTGCAACGAACTGTGGATAAATCGACACTGTCGTCCGTGATGCAAAAATAGTCGAACGGCGTTAGTAAGCGCTGATTAAGTGCTTCTTGCAGTCGTATTTCAGCTGCAAAGCGATTGTTGAAATCAGGCTTGATTTCTTTACCGTCCCATTCGCTCAGGCGTTGCAGTAAGTCCTAAAAAGATTTTGGGCGCAAATTTGTCAAAGGCTATCCGATATGAGCCCGCCTGACTGTGATGGACCTCGTCGATTACTATATAGTCATAATATTCTCTGCCAAAGTTTTCAAATAGATCACAGTTGTTTTTAAGCGTTTGTATGGTAATGAAAAGCTGGTCAATGTTGCCGTTGTCGCCCGGCGAGGTCCGACCCGTCCAGATTTCGCCAAAATTGGCGTCGACCATTACTGATCTGAACGTGGAGCGGGCTTGTTTAAGAATCTTTTCCCTGTGAGCAATGAAAAGCAAACGCGCCTTGCGGCCATGCCGGCGCATAACCTCTTTGTTATAGTCCTTGAAATCAAAAGCCGAAATGGCCGTTTTGCCTGTACCGGTAGCAGCGATTATCAGATTGCGGAACGAGCCTGCCTGATTGCGCTCAAATTGCAATTTTTCAAGCACTTTAATCTGATGGGTCTTGCGCTCAAATCGGACCAGATATTGAGTTTCGTCCCCCGAATCACTGCTGCCGCGATGTGAATGGTTGCGGATAGCTGATTCAAATGCTTTCAGCTTGTCCTCGCAATCTATCGGTTCAAAGTCATCGCTATTCCAGTAGCTGTCAAAGGTCGCCTTGGTTTTGTTTATTATATGGCCGTTTTCTACCGATGTAATACGCATATTCCATTCAAGCCCTTTGGTCAGAGCTGAACGGGATAAATTGCTTGAGCCGATATAAGCAGTGTCGAATCCGTTGTTTCGTGAAAATATATAAGCTTTGGCGTGCAGGCGTTCCTGATTATTATTGAATGAAGCGCGGATTTCAACATCTCCGAATTCCTTCAGCTCATACAATCTTCTAATCGCCTTGGGGTCGGTCGCGCCCATGTACCTTGTCGTCAATATCCTAAGCCTCGCCCCGGGACGGCTTAAATATTCCTTCAAATCCTGATATATAAGCCTGAGCCCTTCAAATTTGATGAACGATACTACGAAGTCTATCCGGTCGGCTGTTTGGATATCGCGTTTAATTTCATCGTCGATTGAGATACCATTACCGCCTGTAAAAAGGCTGCTGACCCTGTAGCCCGAGATAGGATGGTTCTTGGCGCGTTCCTCAACCTGCGCATCGGTATATCCCATTTTACTGAAGATGCCCCGCAAAAACTTAAGCTTGCTCTCCTCGCTTAATTGATACTCCTCAGTAACGACATTCTCGTCCTGCCACTCCGATTCGATAAACTTCAGCACGCGGTTTACGACTTCAACCTGAGCCGAAATCGATTGAACCGGGTTCTGTTCTCTAAAATAATTCTTAAGAATTGCGCAGACAGCTTCCGCAAGATAATCAGATAACATCTTGCACGATTCGGCACTGTCAATATCAACCTTTTTAACTAGATATTGACCGGGAGGAAAGTCGGAAAGTTTTCTTTCAATGGCAGTGCTCACCAACGTCTCATATACTCCGGGAACAAGTTCCATACTCAATGATATTTCCTGGGATAATTATAATCAGGGTTTGGTACCATACCGCAAAGATAAGTTTTTTCTGTGGATTTCAATGTCCCTCAAGCCGCTAATTTATAGCGTAACTCCGCGGCAAAGTTTTTTATTCGTGACTTACTCCTTGTATATCTAATGCAGAGTATGTAACTTTGCCGCTAACTCTCGTCCGGCAGGATATTGATGGGAATTGCGCCCATCGAGAAGTGACTGCCGGCCGGGAGTTCTTTCTTTTGAAATGGGTTTTTTCCGCCTTTCCCCTTGTTTATCTGACGCAGAGTCAGTAACTTTGCCGCCGGAGTTTATCTCATGCACATTTTTAGAATAGCCTCATACAAAGCGATGCCTCCATGAAGCTCACCGTCTGACGACGCACTGGCAATGGTTTGAAGGGTGTCGCTTTCCCTTTGTATATCTGATGCAGAGTCAGTAACTTTGCCATCGGAAATTTCATCATATCAATAGTTCGTTAAAAAATTAATCATAGACTAAGCGGCATCAGTCGCCAAGCCAAAGAGTTCTTTGACAAGTTTAGC
>CANQZG010000071.1 GCA_947628305.1 uncultured Muribaculaceae bacterium
GCGACGTATTCACCCTTCAGAATCTTCATCAATTCGATCTTGATGTCATCTCCAGCCGCATTTCGTATGGTTCCTTCAGAGCTCGTGCAAATAATGATCCAATCTTTCATCTTCGAAGCACCTTGCTCGATTGCACCGACTGGATCTTCTCGAATATCGCACGAGAGCCATTCATCAACAGTGTTCACTTTTGAACGAAGGCCTTGAAGTTTGCTAATCGACATTGGGCGAATCTGGAGTATGGAATTGTTTAAGAAGTTCTGAATACCTTGTTTGGTGGAGGCCAACTTCTGACGTTCTGTACGTTTGCCAGTGGTGTTTTGCAAAGACCCATAAGTCAAGAACTTGAAATATGGACCTCTTGCTCTTGTTATAGCTGTTTCAAGTGGTCGAGTAACCTCTTCAGCTAACTTCATCGTTGGGGCCGTAGTGATCTGCTGATTGGTACTTTCATCTACAGTCAGGAAATACGCTTGAATTGCTGTGTCGTAAAGAGACTTTGCCGCCCCTCGACCGACAATCAGATATTGCTTATTAATTAGGCGATGCTTCACCCGTTTCCTGACATAACGTCCACCGTGATTGTCTGGATTGGGAACGTACACACTCCGATCGATGAAATAATACCAACCGAGCAGATCTTCCGCCCACAACTTAAAAGTTGGGAGCATAAAAAATGGAGTGCCATCTGTAAGAACAAGCTCTTCTTCACAGAAGAGAATGAACTTTTCAACTGGCTCTGGATCGTAATAGATTCCTGGGTTCCGAATTCGAGCGTCGATCAAGTTCATTTGCATCGAGATCTCTTTGCAAACCAGAATCTCCCCATTTAAAACTTGTTCTCGAAACTCGCCATAATACTTTGGAGTTGCTGTGTTCGAAAGTGACATCAAATATCACCTATTTCTTCTTTTTGTTATCCTTCTGACTTTGCTCTTTCTTTGCTTGAGCTTCCTGGGATTTAAGGAAGTCGTCGATCCTCTTATCCAAGAAATTAGACACATACTTCTTTCCGACTTGAGTTAAAGACTGCTGAAGAATATCGAACCCAGTCTTCTCCATCGTCTTTAGGAACGTATCGACGAAACGCTTGCCATTTGTCCGAGTCTCTTTATTGAGATCCAAATATTGCTTTTCGAGGCTCATTCGATCGATTCGCTTCTGAAGCTCTTCGTTCGACATTTTCTTATGATTTTGCTTCTTCTCTTTTGGCTTTGAAACGGACTTTTCCGTTTTGGCAGGAGCTTTCTTTTGGGCAGGGTTTCCCTTTCCTTTTGCGTACTTCGCTGCAGACTGAAACTCTCCAAAAATATGCTGATACCACTTCATTCCTTTACGGCCAAAGTGAGCTAAGTAATCGCCAAGATCTTCGGGATCATAAAGTTCCTCGCCTTTATAGTTCATACTCCCTCACCCCTTTCAGCCTGAACTTGCAATCTCCATTCATACTCTTTGATCTGAGAATCCATAGAGTTCAAGACGTAGGAACTCGACGGAGGATCAAAGAGAAGACGAAGACGAAGATACATGTAGCTCTTGACAGCATTGAGATCATTCGTTGTCCTAGCGTTTGCAAGGAATGACGACCATACCTCGTCGGATCCAGTAATAGAGAACACGTCCGTTGGTCCAACACCAAGCTGATGAAGGGTCATGAATATGGAGTTGATGTTAGTAATGATGTCCACGTCGTATGCAGTAAATTCCTTGTCTAACCCTAGCATCTTCTTAAGGGTATCAAGGATGCTGTCCTCCAATTCTATCACTCCCTCCACGGACAGGTATCGTTGGGCCGCCTCGGAACGTATTCCTCTGGCAATAGTCGTTCATCTCCGAAGTGAATTGCATTATGCGTGTCAAAAGAAACACAGATCAGATAGTCTGGATTCCAAATATCCGGATTCCGATCTATGATGTCTTGCTGAGTGATTGGATTCATATGATGAATGATCGGAGCTCGACCAAATATCTCGTATCCAGGAACTCCTAAGTCACATCCGTTGTCTCGAGTGACAACAAGGTCTCTTGCATGTTTCCATTCCGGAGTTTTGTAGAAGATCTGGTTCAAATATCGCTCAAATCCAAAAGTCGATTCCCCAACTTTACCGGCTAACCGAAGATAGTCGTAGCGCTCTTTGAAAGTTTCAAGTCTTCGAAGATCTCGATAGCATCTATTCATCTTCTACGATCTCTCCATCGTCTTCTTTAACTCGATAACCGCTCAAAGCCATTAGACCATCTTTCAACAATTGCTCAATGTTGGTACTCGCTTCCATTGCTTTGGTTCTGGCTTTCAAAAGCTTGTTCTCTTCTACCAACTTTGCTCGCTCAAGCTTCTCTTTCTCAGATCCCATCCTCAAAAAATGAACAATCTCTTGAGATGAGGCTGTTCCATTCAGAATTCGTTGCTCTGCGAGATCATACGCTGCCGAAATAATCTGATTCTCTCTTCCCTGAGGAGTTGTAGCAGGTCGACCCCGCTTAACTGACCCAACATTTGAACCAGTTTTAGCAGATTTAGGCATAGTAATCTCTCCTTTCTAGCAGAATAAGACAGTTCTAGAGGGGAGAACGAGAGTTTTCGTGGAGTTTCTTGTCCTCAGACGGAGCAAGCCGAGGTCAAGAATTGTATGAAATTAAAGGAGGTGGTCTGGTTGCAGTGTCCGTCTCTCGTTCTCCTTTCTAGAACTGTCTCAAAAATATAACCCCCGGAGAATTTCGGAGG
>CANQZG010000072.1 GCA_947628305.1 uncultured Muribaculaceae bacterium
CTGTGCGTCTTGGCTTTGATAGACTGGTTCTTTACCTCCATATACTCCCCGATCGGGTCTTGATATGTGATGGATTCGCCTACTCCTGCGTCGTTGTCGCCTGAAACCGGGACAAAGACTTTGCCTATAACTTCGGTAAGAATTTGGTCAAAGATAGTGTCCATATCTGCTGATGATACGTCATAGAAGTGAGTAACGTAATTGATGTTTGATTCAATGTCATCCTGAGTAACAGCTTTCACGATACGAGTTTTGTTATCATTACCGTTTTGCTCTTCCTCGTCCCAGTACTGAACCGTTTTGTCACACAAATAATCTGCTTTGTATTCATTTCCGCCGGCTATATAGGGAACTGGATTAGTTCCAACGGTCTTCTGAGCGTTTTGAAAGGACCAGAAAGTGGCAGTACCCCAAATAGCATTTTCTTCATTTGTAACTTTAGAAAAATCGGGTGTGTCTGTAGATGTGGCAAAGTTTTGCGGAATGCCTGTAAGACCATGCCAGAGCAAGTTATATTGGAGATTTGTATAGTTTTTGCCGCCGAGCTTGCCAGACCAGTTGCCAGTACTATTGCCCATTGACGATAAATTGACGTTATCCTGTTCAAAAGGGATAAGGTACGGATTATAAACATATTGTTTCTGATTGCTGTGTTCTTCCGTTTCATATTGCTGGAATCTCGGTTTTTGAGTACTTTCACTATCGCTCCAATGGACGACCTCAAATTCATCTTTTATATCTTCAGTACTTTTAAGCCAATTTTGCCAGTTCTCGTATGCGTTTCCTATCAAGCCCTCGTTGCCGATTGAGCTACCAGTCTTGCCTGTTTGACCATCATCCTTGTCTGCGGACAAGGGAATTTGACCCTCCTCCGCACTAGGGTTATCAGCGTAAGCCGGAACCTCGTTCATTGACTTGAAGAAGGTGGTCGGATTCATCATAGGATACAACCGGGCTGGAACCCAGTTATCCGTATCGTCCCGCAGGTCCACACCCACGGTATATACTGGAAAGTCCTGATTAGTTCCGCCGTTAAGCTGCATATATGCGGAATAATTCTTTTCCACCGCAGACTTTAAATAGGCAGCTGTCATCAGATATTGGGTAACAACCACCGATGACCAATCGTTCTTATGGTCAGAACGCTGGACGGGGGTGGCGTAATCCGGGTCATACCAAGGACCATTTGCCACAGTATTAGAGCCGCCGTCAGTCATGACGATTGCTGCTGGAATACGGGCAACAGTAGTCGATTTGCCGTTAGAGAGCTTTGCGGTGAGGGTAGTGTCCTCAGCGTTGGCCAACTGTTCCAGACCGGCGGTAAGACCAGCATGGGTATTAGTGCCGGCAACACGCTCAATCCCCTGCCCGCCAACATCTATTGTTTCTACTTTATCCTCAGGGGTTGCGACCACCCTAAACTGAGAGACTCCCACATAGTCAGAAGGATGTGTAACAGAGCTTTCTTGGCTATTATCCCCATGACCGTCAAAATACGGGCAGAGATAGCTGAAAGTCAAACTATTAAGTTTATCATGGATGATCTGCGTCGCACGATCTTCATGATTGCCACTCTGACCCTGTCCATCTGCATCATTTAAATAGTGATAGTCATAAACATAGTCACTCTTACCATAACCAGAAGCTGGCTCAATTTGAGAAATCGCCGTCTTATTGGCTTCATAGTGTGCAAGAGGCATAACGACCGTTGCCCGGCGGTCATAGACCACCACGCTGACACGATTTTCCGGGTTATTGTCCATCAACTGTTTGATGACGTTATCGGCAGAATAAACTAGATTTAAAAAGCGGTTGTAGTCGAAAGCGCGTTTTGCGGCGGCATCCGCTATATCCGTGTACTCATCGCTATGTTTTTGAAAATAAGTCTGAAAATTATCAAGGCGATTTCTGCCTTCCCCATTAAAGTACGCATACAAATCATCATAAATCTGATCCCAGATGCTCCCCTCTACCGGGGTAGTAGTCTGGTCCATAGACGACGAAATATCCAGCACCAACACCATGTCTATAGGGCTAGGCGGATACTCATTAACAACCTGCGAACTTGCAAGCGCAGAAAATGTATGAGCAAAATCCGCATTATAGCTGACATCACCGTTATAACCATCGGTTGCCATATCCAGATTTATCGTATTATTGCCACTTTTATCATAAGCGAATACGCTTTTATCTGTCCAAACTCTGCCTGCATAGCGTGAACCGCTTTCCATAGACAACAGCTGATTCTGATAATCGTCCATGGTGTTGGGGTCAGCCACGCGGGTGCCTGCCACGATTTTCTCCGTCGGACCGGTAACGGCTGCAAAGACTGTGCCGTTGACCATAGACGTAATCATACACAGGCTGAGAAATACTGATATAAATTTGTTTGTTATTCTGTTTAGTTTTATTGTCTTCTTACGTTTCATAGTAGTTTCCTCCTGGAAAGAAATTTTTGGAGCACTTTTACTGTTCCATTTACGCACAGTTTAAATACAGCCAATTGCTTACCTATATTGCCGTTTAAAACTCCCCAAACTGTGCGGAGAAATTAAAGGGATATATTCATTTGTTTTACAACATTCAAATTGAATGAATAA